>NZ_JAMPLN010000015.1:0-151941 GCF_040004035.1 Microcoleus vaginatus FACHB-2002
TGGGTAGAATCCATGATGGGCTTAGTTCGCAATAAGCAGTCATTTTATCAGAGGGGACTAAAAGCTATAAAGCTTATAGGGCAACCGCTTTAGCTTCGTTGTCGCCCCCTGAACTGTAAAACCCGAGGATATAACCTATACGGTTGTCAAGGATCACCTAACCAATTAATTTCCTTGATGATTTTAATAGCTTTGGCCATGACGGAGGCCGGGCTACGAGAAAAAACAACTCAGCTTCAAGGACAGAAAAAATATGTGTATCGTCCTCAAGAGAAAGGTAGAAATAGGAGAAGACATAGCACGTTTTGGATGTGTTTATAGGCGTGAAAATTGGTTAATTGCCCATGACTGCTGTCGTGAGTGGCTAGCATCTATGATGAATTTAGTTCGCATTCGCAACAATTAGCAGTCATTTTACCAGAGGGGGTACAGAGCTATAAAGCTGATAAAGCAACAACTTTAGCCTCGTTGTCGCCCCCGGAAGCGGGTCGGCTTAAGCACTGTCGTTATGGTCAGTCGGCACAGAGAATCCTGGAAGGAAACCACTACGGAAATTCAATTCTATCTGAGCAGTTTAGAAGCTCCGGCTAAACGACACAACCAAGAGATTCGTTCTCATTGGACGGTGGAAAATAGTTTACAGAATATAAATTGTGCAGAATTACCGATCAACTAAAAACACAATTCCCACTTCCCCAATTTCATCGCATTTCAGGAACTCTCACAGTCTCTGTAGGAGGCATAATTGCCTCTTTAGCATTCAACTTTTGATTCAACTCCCGAATCCGGCGCGACAGCAAACGAATAATATTCACAGCAATTCCTGGCGTTTCATCAATCGCATCGTATAGCTGCATTTGAGTCAGCATCAAACACTCGGATTGTTCGAGAGTAGAAATAGAAGCCGATCGAGGTTCTGCATCAAACAGCGACATTTCCCCGAAACAAGCCCCCGCTTTCAACTGTGCCAAATCCCGATCGCCTATATGCACGCGCACCGTTCCCGATACCAAAATATAGAGCGATCGACCTTCTTGTCCTTCCGTAAAAATCCTGTGCTTGGAAGGAAACGAAAGTTCATCCATTACCGATGCTAGACGCACGAGAAAATCATCCCGCAGTTCCTTAAAAATCGGAACCTCCCTCACAAACAATAGGCGTTCGACGCTGGTTAACATAATGAGATGCAATGATTAATTTAAACTTAAACAAAGGAAGAGGAATTGGGCATTGGGCATTGGGCATTGGGCATTGGGCATTGGGTATTGGGCATTGGGCATTGGGCATAGTTTCTTTTTGTTCCCTCTTCCCTCTTCCTTCTTCCCTCTTCCTTCTTCCTTCTTCCTTCTTTACCTTTTTCCCCCAGTACCCAACTCTGCCATCATCTCTTCAACTTGAGCGGATACCAAATTATCGGGGTCATTTTGCAGCCTGGGCAACAATTCGACCAAAGCCCGTGGCGAGGCTATTTTCAAATAGGCTAACACTGCTTCGCGGACAAAACCCGTCGGGTGCTGCAGACAGACGAGAGTTTGTTGAGCCGTAAGACTCCAGCGCGCTTCTCTCGCCAAGTGAAAGCAGCAGGCCAAGGCCCAATCCGAAAGGAAGTGGCGCAATTCTAGCAAGCGGCGCAAACGATCGCTAGGGGCTAGAGGTTTGTAAACCATCAATTCCGAGAGGTTGCTCAATTTTTCTCTTTCCGAGTGTTGATCTAACAAATTGATGAGCGATCGCTTCCTAGCTATATCCACAGTATTATCGAGAATTTCCAATCCCCTAGCAACCAAAGAAGGTTGGCCAGAAGCGATGTTGAAAGCAGCGGCTTGTACCGTGTCCAGCGGATAAAGAAACTTCATCAGCAAAAAACACCGCTCCCTAGCATCAGCTTCCAACCCCGCCAGAGCCCGCTGCAACAATTGAGCCGTATCGTTCCCCGGTTCCCGGGCGCTGTGGGCATCTCGCTCTGAGAAATTGCCGTAGCTTGTTACCCCAGACAAATCTACCAGACCTGCATAAATTTGACCGATAAACATCAACTCCTGTTCGATAAGAGTTTCCAAGCCGCTACGGCCGATGCGGTCTAGAACCCCTTCTATCCCCGCTTCCGAAGGCATTTTTAACAGAATGCGGAGGATATTGCGCCTCGTCGTTCCCCAAGCCGTCATCAAATTGCTCACCAAAATGTCGATCGCCTCCGCAGTCCCAATTTGACCCAGAGCCGTCCAAGCTTGCAACCTGACCAAATCCGACTTGTGGATATCCTCAGCCAAATACACGAGCAAAGGAATGGCGTCGTTGTGAAGTTTGACTATAGCTTGCAAAGCCGCTTCCCTAGTCGATTTGTAACCAAGTCCGCGCAGCAGCGAAGGATAATATTCTTCCGAATGAGTAGATGAAATCACGTCTAGCAGCGCGCAGCGCACTCGCAGAGATTCATCTTGCAACAGATTGGGGATATGCAGCCGCAGTCCTTGCAAATAATCAGCTTCTCCCAGAGCCCGAGTCCCCATAACACGTTCCCGCTCTTGCTTGTGTGTCAGCATTTGCCGCAGCGTATTAGTAGCCTCTGCCTTTTGCTGGCGATCGCCCCTTCTCATAATTAAAGCAGCCGCCGTACCCCGCACCACCGGATCGACCGTCGGCTGCAAGTAAGGCCGCAAGCTCTCAATATTCGGTTCAGCTTCCGTCAGCCAGATGTAGCGCAAAGCCAAGGCCAGAACCTCCGGTGGCAATGATTGCTGCGAAAGTGTGCGGACAGATTCTAAATATGCGGGGTTCGGGTGTTGCAGCATCGTTTCCAAGCTCTGGCGCTGCAAACCAGGGGACAGCGTATCGAGGAGGGGAGCCAGAACTTCTCCGACATTTTTGGGGTCTATTTGCGTCAAGAGTTCTATGCAAGAGCGCTTTTCATCTTCCCCCCCCGGCTTTTGTAGAGTTTCCACCACTGCGCGCTTGAGCGCTTTGAGGTCAACGTCTGTGACGCCCAAGCGCCCCCGCTCCGCACTTTTGACCAACAAGCCCACGTATTGAGAGCGGATCAGCCATACGACAAACACCCACAACAGTGCCAATATTACGATCGCGCCAATAAATATCAAGCTTTGCTGGTCGTGAAATACACTTTCGTCTTCCTGGGGGAGTATCTTGCCTGTCACCCACAGCATAATCAGGATGCCTACTCCTGTAGCTCCGCAGGACAAAGGTTCGCCCACACCGTTGACCAAAGTTTGAATTCCCGATCGAATATTGTCGGGAATCGGTTGAAATAACACCGGGCTAACGGTTTCCAAAAGCGTGTAGTGAAGCAGTTCGTCTAAAAATCTCAGCAATATCAGCCCGATAAACACAGATACTAGCTGGCCCAGAGATGCTCCTATGGTCAGCACCCCGAGTATAGCGATGCCCGCCGGCAAAATCATCGCCGTCACAAATACACCGATTCTTTCCACCAACCTGCTCGAAGCGAACCACTGAGTCGCCACTTGAAACAGACCTTGTATGCCTTCATAAATGCCCAGGAAGCTAGCGATCCAGCTAGCTCCGTCCCCAGGGTTTTGGTATTCTAACTGGCTGTAGAATTGGAAATCTACCAGCACGTAGACGACTTCTGCGAGGATAAAGAAACTGACTAGAGGTACGGCGTATTTTTGGAGCGGGCCTGTAACTTTGCGGGCGGTAAATTCTTCTTGGTCGTCGTCTTCGTCGTCATCGGTCCAGTGAGCCGTTTCCGGGAATGCTTGGCTGTATTTTTCCGTGAGGTAGTAGAGCAACACCGAGCCTGTCGCCACCATCAACCCCGATATGAGGGTAACGTTTTTGAGTCCGACTACGTACAGCAAAACAGGCAGAGAAAATCCGCTGACTACTCCAGCTACTAAATAGCCGCTACTGACTAGCGGATAGGTGCGCTTGATTTCTCTAATATTAAACAGTTGATTGGAAGTGATAGAAGTATTAAGGTCGTTGAGGACATAGCAAGCTTCTACCCACAGCCACATCAAAAAAATAGTAATAAAAGCGATGCTGACGCCAGCTATCTTAATATTTTCGTAGCCGATGCCGAATCGAAACAAAAATAGCGGTATCGACATCATTGCCAGAACAACCACTACGGTGCGCCTTAGCGGCAGGATTTTTTGCAGCCACGAGTAGACAAATCCCAAGCCAGAACCGATAAACGCGCTGGCTATGTAAATCCAGGGCATTTTGTCTGCACCAAATTCATCTAGAAAAAGACCTACTGTGCTGAGTTCCAGCCAGATCAGCCCGACGGAGGTTAGAGTGTAGACTAGGAACATCAGTACGGTTCGCTCTACTTCTTCCGATCGCAGGTTGAGCGATCGTAGCACTCCTTGTCTTACTCCCGCCGAACCGCTGATTTGAAAATTTTCCATGCAGCGTTGATTTCCCTGTGTGGTAGCTTATTCCTGACTAACTTCGGAAGTCATCAGCTATCAGTCACCAGTTTATGACTGATGACTGCTTACTAATGACTATCTATTTATACTTTCTTCGGCGATAGCAGCATCATCATACTGCGTCCTTCTTTTTTGGGGGCTTGCTGCACTTCTGCGATTTCCTGCAAATCTGTGGCCATGCGCTTAAGCAAGTCCTCTGCTAGGTTGCTGTGTTGGATTTCCCGACCTCTGAACATGATCGTGGCTTTTACTTTGTCCCCAGATTTGATAAAGCGGTCTGCTAGTTTGAGGCGCACTTGGTAGTCGTGTTCTTCAATTTTGTAGCGCATCTTCACTTCTTTAACATCCGCAGTGTGCTGCTTCCGCTTTGCTTCTCGCGCTTTCTTTTCCTGCTCGAATTTGTACTTCCCATAGTCCATTACCCGGCATACGGGCGGGTCAGCTTTGTCGCTGACAAGTACGAGATCGAGTTCTTTTTCTTCTGCCAGGCGCAGCGCTTCTGCAGGCGTCAATATCCCTAGTTGCGCGCCGTCGGTATCGATTACCCGGATTTTGGGGTATCGAATATTTTCGTTGATCTGGGGTAGGTTGCGATTTTGTCTTCTTTCAATCACAGGCATGAATGGTTTTACAAGCAGTAGTTTAATAGCGAAGCTTCTTGATAGTTACAGGTTTGAGCGGTCAATATTTCACGATTGACGATCGAACTGTTTTATAAGGTGTTACCCTTACCGGACGTACTACCGCGCCCTGTCTCCCCTCCGCTAAAGCCTTGGGGAATATTTGGACGATCGTAAATGAATTCTTACAATACTTGCTATTCTACTCAGTCTGGCTGAGTTTCTGCCTAGTTTTATTTTAACTTCACACACGATCGCCCGCCCGAAGGTCAAAGTGATGACAAAACCGTCAAAAATTCAGGGTAAAAGCTTAAGGATGAGGTAAAACGGCTTTTCTCAGCCCATCTCCCCCGGTCTGGCAAGTCCCCCAAGTCGTCTGATTTGCCTTGTAGAATAGGTATAAGCAAGTGTAAATTTATGTTGCGAGCTGAGGCAAAATTGACAAATTCTCTGCTGTGGCACCAACGGGTGGGAACTCAACGAGACTGGATGTGGCGGGGTTGGCAAACTCGCTACACTTATTTGCGGCCCGATGGGGTACGAAATCAAGGCGGGCTGGAATTTCAAGATTCTGCGGCCGAACCAAAGGCCCCGCGCGCATCGGGAACGCCGATTATTTTACTCCACGGGTTTGGAGCTTCGATCGGTCACTGGCGACAAAATCTCGCCCAACTCGCCGAAAACCAAACCGTTTACGCCTTGGATTTGTTAGGGTTTGGCGCTTCCCAAAAAGCTCCGATCGACTACTCTGTGTCTTTGTGGGTCGATCAAGTTTATGATTTTTGGGTGAATTTTATCAGAGAGCCGGTAGTCTTGGCAGGAAACTCGATCGGCTCCCTGATTTGTCTGGCCGTGGCCGCGGCTCACCCGGATATGGTGGCCGGCACGGTGATGATTAGCCTCCCAGACCCCTCTGTGCGAGCCGAGGCGGTGCCCCGATGGCTGCTACCGGCGATCGAAGCTGTTGAAAGTTTGTTTGTTTCTCCGATCGTACTCAGGCCTCTGTTTTATTTAGCCCGCAAGCCTTCCTTTGTCCGCCGCTGGGTTGGCTTTGCCTACTCCAACCCCGAAGCTGTTACCGACGAATTAGTGGAAATTCTAGCAGGGCCAGCGGCCGATCGGGGAGCAGCCCGCGCCTTCTGCGCCTTATTTAAAGCTGTAGGCAGTTCAAAATTTTGCCCCAGTGTCAAGATTGTGATGCGAAATTTAACGATCCCCATGCTGTTAATTTGGGGCAAACAAGACCGGATGATTCCCCCTCGGTTCGCCCGACCCCACCAATTTGTCGAATGCAATCCCAAATATGTAGAGCTAGTAGAATTAGACAATGCGGGTCACTGTCCCCAGGATGAATGCCCGGAACAAGTAAATCAAGCAATTTTGAACTGGATGAGCCGGAATTTTGTACCTATGGGCGAAAGCAAATTGCAGCACTGTTGATTAGACATGGGGCCCTGGATTACTAAGGTAAAAAAATAACTTCCAGGTATCGATCCCGCTCCAAAATAAATTTGCTAGAACTCGATCCCCCTGGTGGTATGGTATAGCAGATGTTGAAGGCGATAGCGACGAAGCGGATCTGGTAAAAAGAAGTCCTGCAAGAAGGCGCAATCAACCGCTTAAATTTCAAAAATTAAGAACGTTCTTACCGTCAGGGCGGTTGCTATATTACAAAACTTCCCTATCTTGAGAGTCAGTCGATTTGAGGTTCAAGATTGACTCTCCAGCCGCTATCTAGAGGCTTGAGCTAACCTAAACCACTTGTTTGCTGTGAACGACTCCTGCTCGAAAGTAAGTCTCCGTCTTTCTGTGATGTCATGTATCTACTGTTATTGATGGCCCCTTTTTTTAGAAGCTCAGAGATTGACACAATCACCAAGATAGTGTATCTTCTCTAACTGGTAGTACACATCCAAGTTATGCAGTTAGTCGAAAGGCAAGTCATTAAACCAAATCACAGGTTTTACCCAGAAGCCGATCGATTGTCCTTGCTGTCCAACAAACTTTACAACTGCGATAACTATATCTACGGTCAAAACTTTTTCTCAGGTCAACCAACCAATGCTCTGGGTGTCGATCGTTCACTCCAAAAGAGTCTAAAGGACAAAGCATTTCCCGCCCAAGAAACACACAAAACTCTCCCGTTACTGCTGAAAACATGGACTAGCTATCATAGTGTCAAATTGTGTCAAATTGGCGGGCGCGATCCCGATCGCCCCACTAAGTTTCAAGCAGCAACGAAAATCCCTGATTAAAAAATTCAGAAAAAAAGATAGCAGGGGCGATATGTAGTTGTATTTAACTGTCAATGTGTTAGCAAAAAAGCTTTTCCCAAAGAATATGTCAGTTTGTCTGGGAGTAACATTTGGCCACCTGGAAAAGTTACCTAAATCTTGAAAATCCGGATTGTTCGCGAGGTAAGTTGTTAAGTTATTGAGGTAGTTTAGGAAAAGTTAGAACAAAACGCAAGTGTAAAGCGGATTATAACCCTTGCCGTAACGAGCTTCGCCAACATTCAAGAGCTATGAAACCCCTCCCTGGAAGAACGGTAAAATTGCTACCTTCTAACTTGTACCTTCTAGCTTCAAGAAACACCTTGTTTCTTGCTCCTAAAAATCAATACCTTCCCTTGTGCCAACAATCTTTCAGTCTGCTTATAACCGATCGCCCCCAAGTATAGGGGAAAGTTCAAAAATGCCGGTATCTGGCATTTTGGAGCCTCTTAACGCATAAAAAAGTCAATTTAGCCAACAACTGACGGCCCCCGTGCCCCCGGTCTGCTGGCGGCTAACTGCTGAAAGCCGATCGGGCAAGCAGCGCCCTTCCAGCTTTTGGCAGTAACGCAAACGAGGAAAAAACTGTCGTGAAATTCCACTGGCTACTACCGAGTTTCTTAAGTGTATTTTTGCTCGCCGGAGCCGCCGAAGCAGCTAGACTGCAATCTTGGCGGTTTGATGCTTCAGAGAACCGGCTTTACATTACAACAGACGGGGGAGTACAACCCAAGGCTCAACTGATTTTCAACCCGATGCGGTTGGTAATCGACTTACCGGGGACGAGTCTGGGTCGTCCCTCGGTCAGCAAACCCCTCTCAGGGGCGATCGAATCGGTGCGGGTAGGGCAGTTTGACAACGATACGACCAGAATTGTGGTCGAGATCAGAGACGGGTTTACTATAGACCCTCAGCAAGTAAAATTCCGGGGGATTTCTCCGAGCGAGTGGACAGTGGATTTGCCAACGCCGGTGCGGGGAGAAACTCAAAATCCGATTTCAGATCCGGGGGGAGAAAGGTTATCGGTTGAATCTTCAGCACCCCAAGCCCAGTCGGCAGAGGCGACTGTAGTTCAGAACGTTCAGGCGACGGCGGACGGTTTTTTAGTCCGCACAGTGGGCGGTCGCCCCCAAATTAATTTTCAACAAAGTCGGGCTGGGGACATCGCCACCCTCGATATTGAAGGAGCTAGTGTAGCTCCTGGCCTAAGCAGCCAACAGCCTCAAACCAACGGTCAGCACGGGGTTGACAAGATTGAAGTCCGGCAACTACCAACAGACCCGCCCGTTACCCGCGTGACTTTGCGGATGAAGAATTCTAATACTCAGTGGCGGGCTTCTGTGAGCAATTTGGGCGGGGTTGTGCTATTGCCTGGAGGTGCAGTACGACAGCCCTCGGTTTCCCGTCGCGTGACTGTAGATCCTCCGGCTAGACAAGCTCAAGGAAATTTAGCGAGAGTTCAGTCAATTGATTTAGCCAGTAACGGCACGCAACTGGTGGTGAGAACTGACCGCCAAGTCTCCTATACCAGCGGCTGGGACCAGGGGTCGAGAGCTTACTGGATCAGGATCGCCTCTGGTGTCCTAACGGGGGAAATTCCTCAGCTCGATGCCAACAGTCCTGTATCGTTTACAGCCAGCCAAGAAGACTCGGAGACTGTGGTGATTTGGGTGCAGCCGCGATCAGGGGTAGAGGTAGGCAGGGTGACGAGGCCGAGTCCGCAGTTGCTTTCTTTGCAGTTGCGATCGAATGCTAGCGCGCAGCAACCTTTGACTCGCACTCCCAATTTGTCGCCTTTGCCGAGAAGGACTTTCGGAAACGACGATTTGCCCCAAGCTTCTAACCGCCGGGCCGTAGTAGCGATCGATCCTGGTCACGGCGGCCGCGATCCGGGGGCAGTCGGGATTCAGGGCATTCAGGAGAAGGAAATTGTTTTGGATATCTCGTTTCAGGTGGCGAGGCTGCTGGAACAGCAGGGCGTGCAGGTGGTGATGACTCGGACTGACGACAGCGAAATCGACCTGGAACCGAGAGTTTCTTTGGCGGAACGGGTGAATGCTACTTTGTTTGTAAGCATTCACGCTAATGCGATTAATATGAGTCGGCCGGATATTAGCGGGATTGAGACTTATTATTTCAATAACGGTCAAGATTTGGCGAGGGTGATTCACGCCAGTATTTTGGAGGGGACGGGGGCGACTGACCGCCGGGTGCGACAGGCGAGATTTTATGTTTTGAGAAAGACTTCTATGCCTTCTGTTTTGCTGGAGGTGGGTTTTGTCACGGGTGCTGAAGATGCTGCTAGGCTTTCTGACCCAGCTTACCGCAGTCAAATGGCGGCTTCGATCGCTCGCGGCATTTTGCTTTATCTTCAACAAAGATAATATATTGCCGGAGGGATTGGTAATTCGGCATTGGTAATTGGTAATTGGTAATTGGTAATTTTTCCTGATGACTGATGACTGAGGGCTGATGGCTGGTGCCTGCTGACTATTGACAACCGACTATTGACAATTAACAAATGACAACAGACTCTGGACAACAAAGAATCGGTATTTTTGACAGCGGCGTGGGCGGTTTGACTGTTTTGACCCAGTTGTACCGACAATTGCCCAACGAATCGATACTTTATTTTGGAGATACGGCGCGGCTGCCTTACGGCACTCGCACGCCGTCAGAAATTGTGGAGTTTGTCCGCGAAATTATGGCCTGGTTGGTGGAACAGGATGTGAAAATGGTCATTATGGCCTGCAACACCAGTTCTGCTTTGGCGATGGAGATGGTGCAGGCTGAATTTGATATCCCGGTGCTGGGAGTAATTCTGCCGGGGGCGCAGGCTGCGGTGCAGCAAGGCAAGCGGATCGGGGTCATCGCAACTCCTGCTACGGCTGCTAGCAATGCTTATCGAAATGCGATTTTGGAGATGGACGATTCTTGCCTGGTGTGGCAGGTTAGCTGTCCGGCTTTTGTGCCGCTGGTGGAGCAAAACCGGATTCACGACCCTTATACTTGTGAGGTGGCTCGGGAATATTTGGCTCCTTTGATTCAGCAGCGCATCGATACGCTGATTTACGGCTGCACTCATTATCCGCTGTTGGCTCCTGTGCTTCGCTCGCTTTTGCCTGCTGGGGTGACATTGATCGATCCTGCGGTACGGGTGGTGGCTGCTGCAGCCAGAGAATTGGAGCTTTTGGGGCTGCGGAATCCTGGTACTGCGCTACCGACTCGTTTTTGCGTGAGCGGGCCCCCGCAGCAGTTTGCGGAGTTGTCGGTGCAGTGGCTCGGTTGTACTCCTGCTGTTGAGAAAATATCCCTGCCGACAGTTGTACGTAGCGAAGCGGGGCGTAAGCCATCGCCCGTATCGTTGGAATCTGCCGAATAAGCCGGAAAATTTATCCGTTAATCTAACCCCCCAAAACTCAGGTAAATCTGGGTCTGGGGGGTTTAATTATTGCGATGTAACCTAGCAATTACACATCAATAGGTAATATTATTGAACAAAAGCTTTGATGAACAATGCAAATAATGTCCTATACGTGCTGGAGCTCTTCAGCCTTGAACCATGTCACCCTATGTATCACAAGCAGTTTTACTTGTAGACGGCTATAACATAATTGGACTTTGGCCTCGACTTCGAGAGAAGCGCGATCGCGACGAACTCGAAACAGCTCGCCGCGAGTTGATTGAGGTTTTAGTTAACTACAGCGCCGTTCAAGATTTTGAGGCCAGGCTGGTGTTTGACGCGCACTATCGAGATACTCCCGGCGTTAAAGAAATTATTACTAAAAATTTATCGGTGCACTACACTGACTTCGGTCAGACAGCAGATACTTATATTGAAAAATCTTGTGCTAGTTTGCGCTACGAGTTGCGGGTCAAAGGCAAAGGCCGCATGATTGTCGCCACCTCAGACCGAGCGCAGCAATTGACCGTAGTTGGCTACGGTGCCGAATGGATGTCCGCCGAACAACTAGCGGCTGACGTAGAATCCACTGCCCGCCGCAGCGAGCGCCAGCACAAATCCCGCAAACACAACTCCAGTCGCTTTCTCGCCAATTCCCTCGATCCCGAATCCCAGCAGCGCCTCGCCAAGTTGAGAATGGGGCTGCATTAGCTGCTGAAACCCTCTTGCTGTATGACAAAAAAAAAGTTTGTCAAAGGCCTTGCCAAATCGAGTAAGTTCAGCTATTGTTAGTAAATGTGGGTAACAAAAACCCCCAATCCTCGGTAGCTCAGTGGCAGAGCGGTCGGCTGTAATGAATCCAAGCCTTTGGAATTAACCAAAAGCCCTAGTGACATAGCAGCTCTATCCGGTAACGGATACTGAAAAATCGGGTGAATTCAAGGAAACCGCAGCACTTCGGGTGGCGGCAATCTTGAGCCAAGTCTGGCGAAAGGCAGCGGTTACGATCGCAAGTAGCCGGAAAGGTGCAGAGACTAGAGATGAGGAGCCTAACCAATAAATCTCATAGCGCCTGACATCCGACGACAGATCACAAACATGATTTGTAGGGATGATGAAATAGTCCGCCCCCTTCGGAAACGTTGGGATAAGTGTAACCGATTGGTCGTAGGTTCAAATCCTACCCGGGGAGTTAGTAAAAGTCTGAAGCTGGAAAATTCCAGCTTCAGACTTTTTGTTTTTTAAGATTTGAGATTGTTTGGAGTCAACCTTTCTGGTAGCGCCTTAATTCACATCGCTGTGAGTGTGAATTAACTCACCTTCCATAGGTATGGAAATATTCAACTTAGACAACTCCGGGTTTAATACCGCCTTGACAATACCAGAACTCACCATCACCTCCAAACAACCAAGGGCTTGATGAAGAGCTACTCGAGCGTGTTGCACAGAAAAACGCTCTCCAAACACCAGTACCAACTGCCGATAAATTTGTTCAATGTACTGAGTGCGGCTCAAAATGTCAATCAGCAAACCGTATAAACCTGTAATAGGCAAGCGCTGACCGTTCTTCACATAACACTTGATCTTGCTAATTTTACCAGCATCATAAACAGCTACAAACTCAACTTCCGCATCCAATAAATCTAACTGAAATACATTGTAGGCCGAAAGTAGCCAGGGAACCTCCTGCTGTGAGAAGCGTTGCATCACCTGTTTCATAGAACCCAAATCAAATCCAGCAATCACAGCTTGACCCAAAATATCATTCGTGAATCCGCCTTGAGCCAACCACTGAAAAGCTTTTTCCGGGCTTAAATTCAACCCAGAATCCCGCGCGATTTCCCTAGAATGCTCTTGTAAATCAGTGAATTGACCGTTAGCAGCGTACCAGTAATCGGCGAAGCGAATATGCTGTTGCACTCGGCGTCGTTGATTCCCATCGTATTGAGTTTTCAGCCAGTTAGCCTCGTGCTTCTGCTGCTCTAGTTCCAAAATTGTGTAAGCCACTTCACGGGCACCAGTGTGAGCTAAAGTCATGCCAGCAGCTAAAATTGGATCAGCAAAACCTGCCGCTTCTCCCACCAAAAACCAGTTTTCTCCTACTGTTCTATCAGCCAAAAATGACCAATCTTTTGTAGTTTCAATCTTTCCGGTACTGGTAGCATTAGCGATTAACTTGCTGATGCGGGGTTCGCTGTTGAGTGCTTGAGAGTATATATCCTCTGGCCGCTGTTTCATCTGCTTGTAATGTTCCGCAGGGCAAATAAAGCCGATACTGGTGCGAGTGGGGCCCAAGGGAATAAACCAAATCCAGCCGTGACTCAAACTCATTACCTGTACGCGGGTGCCACCAACGCCAATTTCATCTGCCCATTCAGCGTTTGTCCAGTAATCCCAGATAGCGATATTTTGCAACCGCGTCGGGCAGTGTGTTTCAATGCCTAACACTCGCCGCAACACGCCGATGTGGCCGGAGGCGTCGATGTAGTAGCGGGCAGTTATTTGTTCTTGCCGCAGGTGCAGGGCGGTAATGCGATCGCCCTCTGTATCTACTTTAACAACGGGCGTTTCTTCTCTTACTAAGCATCCCACTTCTTCCGCGTGACGCAGCAAAATTTCATCATATTTTGCTCGATCGACTTGGAAAGCAGTTTGCCGTCTCTGCCCCTCAAATTTAGCAGGACGCTGCTCATCTTTAAACTGTTCAGGCTTGATAAAATTAAAATCCCAAGGATGCGGATCTGTTCCCCAGCGATAGGTAGCACCGATTTTAATTGGAAAGTCGGCTGCTTCTACTTTGTCCCAACATCCCATTTCTTGAAGCACATCACTAATTTGAGGTAATTGACTTTCCCCAACATGATCGCGAGGAAATTTTTCTTTTTCTAGGATTAGAACACTCAGATTGGGATTATATTTCTTGATCAGAGTGCCAGCAGTGGTTCCAGCGGGGCCGCCGCCGACAATAACAACGTCGTAATGGCTCATATCAAATAGAGATAGTAGATGCTACTTTTGGACATTGAAGAGACAAATGTATGACTGTTCAGCCTCGTCGGAACCAGCGAGGCTGAAATTTGTTTGCAAGAGGTTTTATCCGACTGCTAGTTTTTCCTCTTCCGGTATGTGAGAAGTGTGGGAAATATCCAAATTCTCAGTCCAAGTATGAGCAATATCCAAATTCTCAGTCCAAGTATGAGCAATATCCAAATTCTCAGTCCAAGTATGAGCAATATCCAAATTCTCAGTCCAAGTATGAGCAATATCCAAATTCTCAGTCCAAGTATGAGCAATATCCAAATTCTCAGTCCAAGTATGAGCAATATCCAAATTCTCAGTCCAAGTATGAGCAATATCCAAATTCTCAGTCCAAGTATGAATAAGAGTCGGTTCTAGCTCATTGATTGGATTTGAATTGCTATTCAATTCTGACATGATTTCTCTCCTTCTAAGTAATAAATTTGATCTAATTCTAAGATGGATATGGTTCTAAAACTTGAAAACTTTACATCTCGTAAGCTACGCAGCTTTTAAAGGTTGCAAAATATCGCGGGGTTTGGCAAAAGGTTGCTCAAAGCTATGGGTTTTTGCATAAACCAGAAGCTCATCCGTCAGTTCCGTGAAAACTTCAAACAAGTTATCAACTATCTTAACAGCCTCTTGACGGGTTTCCTCTGACAGTTGTATGTTTTTAATCAATTGATCTACTTCCGGCGTTCCTGTAGTATGACCTGTTTCCACTGCTAAATGAAAACAGCCAAAATAAAGAAACTCCTTTTGAGTAATTGTTCGTAATTCTTGAGCAATAGGTGCCGCCGTTGAGAAGAACACATTACCAGTTGCTTCTATCACTTCCAGAATGGCTAGCTTAGTAATAGGACTAGCCCCAAAAGCGGCTCGAAAAATTTGATGTGATACCCAACGCGCTCCCTTTGTTTCTTCATTCCACAGAAAATTCAAAGCATCGCTAAACTTCACAGATATGTCAATACCCAGTGTTTCCAAATCTTGCAAAAACCACAACCAGTGATGATCGTCCTCATAAGTATGATTGTTGACTATTGCCTGAAGTGGATCGTTGGTTGGTTCTTCTCGGAACACATACTTGTTAAATTCACCAAAACTCATCACGAAAGGAGAAACACAGGGAGCAAAAGCGAGGCGTTGTCTGGGGTCTATACTTGTGTCTCGCATAAACTCAAATAGCCCAGATTTAGCAAATTCTTGCTTCTTGTTTTCAATCAATGCTAGGACTTCTTCCATTGCGATGCACCTAATGATGAAAAGATGCTAGCAAGTTCATCACTCTGCATTTGTGATCTAAATCATGCTGGTTTATGATGCACGTCATATTAGATTGTATTATCGATCGCCTAAACCAGCGTTTTCCAGCCCCGGGTGTCCCATTTTTTCTTGGTGACAAGGCTCAAATATTTAGCTAAATTTTGAAGTTATAAGGATTTGTCTGTCATGTGTGCGATCGACATCACAGAATTTGTTACAATATTGTAATCAACTCAGTGATGTGTCCGACCGTACATGATTAAGTCAAAGTTCCAACCAGATGTTCTGCTGTCCGCCCCTCCATGCCATTTCAAAGTTTAGGCATCTCCCTATCTAAAAAATCCCTGACTAATTACTGGTATTTTAAAATAGATTCAGTATTAAAAAATACCCCATATATAAAAACACTTAAGTACCGTACGCCCGATAGTCGCTCGAAATCAAGCAAAATGTTTACCCAAAATTTAGTCATAGATAGAATAAAACCCATGAATGCAATTCCCGGTTACAGAATCACAGAAATTGTTCAACTTGGTGTCAAGTCGATTATTTATCGCGGAGTCCGGGAATCGGATAGAGCGTCAGTCATTATTAAAACACTCAATACCGAGTACCCCACAAGAGAAGAAATTACTCGTTTGAGACATGAATACAAAATTAGCTCGAATCTCCCAGTTGAAGGGATTGTCAAACCCCATAGCTTAGAAAAATATAACAACAGTTTCGCTCTGATCTTAGAAGATTGTGGCGGTCAATCTCTCAAGCACCATCAAGCGGGTAAAAGCATTAAACTTCCGAAGTTTTTGCCACTGGCTATTCAACTGGTTCAGACTCTCGGAGAAGTGCATCAAAACCAGATTATTCATAAAGATATAAAACCCTCAAATATTATCATCACACCAGATTTGGAAAAAGTAAAAATCACTGATTTTAGTATGGCAACGCGCCTATCTAGAGAGATTCACCAAAATAGCAATACCACCGCGCTAGAAGGTACTCTAGCCTATATATCGCCAGAGCAAACTGGTCGAATGAACCGCGACCTCGACTACCGAACTGACTTTTATTCTCTAGGCATCACGTTTTATGAAATGCTTACAGGAGAGTTACCCTTTAATTCAACCGACCCCTTAGAATTAATTCACAGCCACATTGCTGTGACGCCAGTTCCTCCCCATCAGTTAAAAAAGGAAGTCCCCCTGGTAGTTTCATCTATTGTGATGAAACTATTAGCTAAAAATGCCGAAGACCGATATCAAAGTGCCTTTGGAGTAAAATCCGACCTGGAAAATTGTCTAACCCAGCTACAAACTACTGACAAAATAGTAAATTTTATTCCAGGGACACTTGACAAATCAGGTCAATTTTTGATTCCCCAAAAACTCTACGGTCGCACACAAGAAGTCGCTGATTTGATGGCATCTTTCGAGCGAGTCAGTTGGGGACAAACGGAGATGGTGTTGGTAAGCGGTTACTCAGGTATCGGTAAAACCTCAGTTGTCAGTGAAATTAAAAAACCAATTGTACGGCAGCGGGGTTATTTTATTGCTGGCAAATTTGACCAGTTTAAGCGGGATATTCCTTATGCTGCAATAACTCAAGCGTTTGAGTCATTGATGCAGCAGTTATTCACAAAAAGCTCAGAAGATTTGGGACTTTGGAAAGAAAAGCTTTTGTCAAGGCTGGGTAATAACGGTGCAATTATTATTGATGTTGTTCCTTCTCTCGAACTAATCATTGGTTCGCAGCCGGCTGTTCCACAATTGGGGCCGACAGAATCTCAAAATAGCTTTAATCGATTGTTCAAAGAATTCTTGAAGGTGTTTGCCCAAGCAGAACACCCCTTAGTTCTATTTCTGGATGATTTGCAATGGGCAGATTTAGCTTCCTTAAAATTGATTCAGGAACTGGTAACAGACTTGGAGAGCCGATATTTTTTACTAATAGGGGCCTATCGAGATAACGAAGTAAATTCGACTCATCCTTTAGTTCAAACTGTAGAAAAAATTCAAGAGACTGCTGCTGCTGTGCATCACATTATCCTCCCATGTTTAGAGTTGAGCAGCGTCAGTGAGCTAGTTGGGGATACTTTGGGTAATCCAACCGAAAACTTAAAGTGTTTGACAGAGTTAATTTTTAATAAAACGGGCGGAAATCCATTTTTTATAACTCAACTGCTCTCAACTATTCACTCAGAACAACTGTTAGTTTTTGATTTCACTGTTGGTGCATGGCAGTGGGATATAACGGAAATTGAAGCGGCTGGCATTGCAGATTACAATGTCGTTGAATTAGTTGCTCGGAATCTTCAACAATTGCCGGAGCCGACGCAGCAAGTATTAAAATTAGCTGCTTGTATGGGCAACCATTTTAATTTAGACAATTTGGCAAGTGTTACGGAAAAATCCGGCTCGGAAACGGCGGCAGATTTATGGGATGCGCTTCAAGCTGGTTTAATTTTGCCAATGAGCGATGCTTACAAAATCCCCCTGGTTGAGGACATCGACTCCGGGTGGCCAGGGCATGGGGATGGAGTTGCGAGTCGCGCTCAATACGCAATATCTTACAGGTTTTTGCACGATCGCGTACAACAAGCCGCCTATTCTCTGATCCCTGACTGTGATAAAAAACAAACCCACTTAAAAGTCGGCACCCTGCTACTGCATTCAACTCCAGCATCGGATATAGCAGAAAATATATTTGATATTGTCAACCAACTCAATATCGGGGTGGAATTCATTACCAATCAAGAAAAGCGAGATGAACTAGCTAACTTTAATCTTATAGCGGGCAAAAAAGCTAAGAGTTCTGCCGCCTATGAAGCAGCGTTCAAATATTTTAATGTAGGTCGAGAACTTCTACCCGACCGAGCTTGGCATAGTCACTATGATTTAATCATGGAACTCCATGCCGAAGCGCTGGAGTCCTCCTATATAAATACCGATTTTGATGGGGCTTTTCAGCTCTCAGAGATTATTATAGCACGCGCCCAAAATTTGCTCAATAAAATAAAAGTTTACGAGCTAAAAGTTTTTTTCTACTTCAATCAAAATCAATCCCAAACTTCCATAGATATAGCTATCGAAGCTTTAAAAATGCTGGGAGTCTATATCCCTAAGAAACCAACTAAGTTAAATATTTTTCTAGAGTTGATACGGACAAAACTAGCTTTAAGAAATCATCAGATTGAGGATTTATTAAAACTGCCACCAATGACTGACGCTAATAAAATTGTGGCTCTACGGATTTTAACGAATATGAGTCCGGCCGCTTTTGTAGCAGCACCCGAAATATTCCCGCTGATCATATTTAAAATGGTTACTCTTTCTCTTAAATACGGGAATGCGCCACTGTCTAGTTTTGGGTATGCAAACTATGGTGTGATCCACTGTGGAGTGTTAGGTGATATGGATTCTGGATACCGATACGGTCAAATGGCTCAGGCACTTTTAGAGCGATTCCACACCAAGTTGCGCCACTCTCAAATTTCACTACCTTTTAATGCTATGATTCGTCACTGGTCTGAGGGTTGCAGAGCAAGTTGTACAGGTTTAATTGAGGGTATTGAGAGCGGACTAGAAACCGGAGATATCAACAATGCTTGTTACTGTGCCAGTTTTTACAGCAATTATATATTTTTGAGTGGCGAACCTTTGAACTCCGTGGAGACGAAGCAGAGTCAATATATTCAAATGTTGGTGAATTATCAGAATAAATTCATGATGAACCATAGCAGAGTGGGGGCGCAAGTTGTTTTAAATTTACAAGGTAAAACAGCTAATCCTTGCCTGTTAGTTGGCGAAAGATTTAATGAAGAGATGATGCTCCCAACCTTAAGAGAGAGTAAAAATAACCTGGTAATATTTGTAATATATTTGTCGAAATTATGGCTAAATTATGTATTTAAAAATTATGTAGAAGCCGTAGAAAATGCCAGGACAGCCTCAAGTTACTCTGAGGCTGCAATGAGCATGATGTATATTCCGCTCCACAATTTTTACTATTCCCTAGCGCTGCTAGCGTTGTATCCCACCCTTACCAAAAATGAACAGAAAAAACATTTAAAACAAGTGACTTCACTGCAAAAAAAAATGAAGCATTGGGCTGTGAGTTCTCCGGGAAATTATCAGCATAAATATGACTTAGTAGAGGCGGAGAAAGCGCGAGTATTGAGAGAATATGAAAAAGCTGCTCTGTATTATGACCGAGCGGTGAAAGGAGCATCGAAGAATGAATACATCCACGAAGAAGCTCTAGCCAATGAACTAGCTGCAGAATTTTATCTAGCTAACGGTCGAAATAAAGTGGCTCAGACTTATCTGATAGATGCTTACTACGGCTATATTCACTGGGGAGCAACCGCCAAGGTAAAACATTTGGAGTCACAGTATCCGATCTCTTTAGCCCCTACATCGATGGGAAAAGCCAGCGCCGAGCGAACTATTACTAATACTAATTGTAGCACGAGCAGCAGTCACAGCAGTTTATTAGATTTGACAACGGTTGTTAAAGCATCTCAAGCGCTAGCTAGTGAAATTGTGTTGGACAAGTTGTTAGAAAAGTTAATGAAAATGGCGATCGAGAATGCTGGTGCCCAAAAAGGTTTTCTTCTGATGCCCCAGGAAGGAAAATTGCGGATTAAAGCAGCGGCATCCGTGGAGTATTCGGATGTTGCAGTTGAACAATGCCCTAGAGTATCTCCTGCAGAGGTTTTGCCAATAACGGTGATTAATTATGTTGAAAAAACGCACTTAGATGTAGTTTTAAGTCAGGCTGCTAGAGAAGGTCTATTTACAGACGACCCCTATATTAAAAGGCAGCAAGTGAAATCTGCGCTTTGTACTCCTATTCTGAATCAAAGCAAACTCGTAGGTCTCCTTTATCTGGAAAATAATTTAGCTACTGAAGCGTTTTCTCCAACTAGGTTGGAGGTTTTGAAAATTCTTTCTTCCCAAGCTGCTATTTCTCTAGAAAATGCGGTACTTGTTGCTAATTTGTCGGAGGCTAAGGAACAGTTGGAGGATTATTCGCGGACCTTGGAGGTGAGAGTAGAAGAGCGCACGCAGGAATTAAAGACTAAAGAAGCTAAGCTGCAAGAAGCTCAAAAACTGGCGCACCTCGGCAACTGGGAATTTGATTTGGAGGGGGATAAATTAACTTGGTCTGAGGAAGTATTCCGAATTTTTGGCCTTGACCCTAAACTACCAGAACCCACTCTTTTGGAACACAAGAAGCAAATTCATCCAGATGACCTAAAGTTGTGGTTAGAGGCAGTAGAGCAGATTAGTCGGTTAGGAAATCCTTGCGAGTATGAGATGAGAATTTTGCGCGCTAATGGAGCTGTCAGATATATTTATGTTAAGGCGCAAGCTATTTTGGATGGCGGTAAGGTGATTAAGTTATTTGGGACCATACAGGACATTACGGATCGCAAGTTAGCGGAGGATGCTTTGCGACTGTCTGAGGGGCAATTGAGAGAAAAAGCGACACAATTAGAAGTTACTTTGTCCGAATTACGCTCGACGCAGACTCAACTAATTCAAACGGAAAAAATGTCTTCTTTGGGGCAGTTAGTGGCGGGGGTTGCTCACGAAATCAATAATCCGATTAATTTCATTTATGGCAATGTTCTCCATGCTAACGATTATAGCTCGGATTTGCTGGGATTGATTGAGCTTTATCAGGAGTCTTACCCGAATGCTAATCCTGACATTGTTGCTAAAACAGAAGATATTGACCTCGCTTTTATTCAAGAAGATTTACCCAAAATTCTCAAATCAATGCAGGTTGGGGTCGATCGCGTTCGCAATATTGTGCTGTCGCTGCGGAATTTCTCACGCCTCGATGAAGCCGAGATGAAACCAGTGGATATTCACTCCGGGATTGATTCGACTCTGCTAATTTTGCAGCACAGGTTGAAAAAGGATGCACTCGGACATGGCGTTGAGGTAGTTAAAGAGTACGGTCAACTGCCGAAGGTAAATTGTTATGCTTCTGGGTTAAATCAGGTGTTTATGAATATTTTGAGCAATGCAATTGATGCAGTGGAGTTAGCAGTTGGGCGACCGGAGACAACTGCAAAACTAGAAAATCCTTTATCTCCAATCTTTGAGCGAAAGATTAAGATTCGGACTGAGGTATGCGACAAAAACTTGGTGAGAATTTATATTGCTGATAATGGTCGGGGGATGACGGAGGAAGTACGATCGCGAATATTTGACCCTTTCTTTACTACAAAAGCGGTGGGCCAAGGTACCGGTTTAGGGTTGAGTATCAGTTATCAGATTGTAGTAGAGAAACACGGCGGGAAGTTAATGTGCTTTTCCGCGCCCGGTGAGGGGGCTGAGTTTGTGATTGAAATTCCCGTGAAGCAGTGAAGTTTTTTTTATAAGATTTTTTTAACCGCAGATGAACGCCGATGAACGTAGCTCCAATTCTATCTGCGTTCATCTGTATTTCTCGGCTGATATCTGCGGTTAAAACTTCTCAATCTAAATATTAAACATCGCGTTCTGTTCGCACCCATTTGGTTTGCCGTTTCAGGAGAAAACCTAGATACAAAGGGATTTTCCAAAGGATGTAAAAAGGTACAGATAAAAGAGTTGAGCCAGAAATATTGGCACGGCCGAATTTTGCCCAAGCGCCGACAATTGAAAGTAAAATCAGCAATCCTTGTACTGCTAACAAGACGGCTGGAATTGGGGATGTTCCCAAAATTGCTGCTAGTAAGGAGGCGGCAAAAGCAGCTAGCCAGATAGCGACTAAAAGCGATAGGGGAGGTACGGATAAGTCGAGGGCGATCGCCAATAAGTCAAAACGTTTTTGCTCCACTGAAGCTGCTGTCAGGCGGGGAGTTTGAGTTAACAATGTCTGTATGTGACCGTGTTCCCATCTGGTTCTTTGACTTTTAGCTGCTTGCTGCTGCTGTGGCAAACACCCGGTGACGTTGGCTTCGGGGCAGAATACTGTTGGGTGTCCGGCGATCGCCAAATCCAAACTCATCTGCATATCTTCAACAATATTGCTGCTAGCTAGGGAAACCGCTCGAATTATCGACCAGGGAAAAGCCATGCCAGTACCTGTTAGTAATGATGGGAATCCTAACTTTTTTAATCCACTGGGACGGACTAAGTTTTTCACAAGAAAGGCTAAAGCAGAAATGGAATCTTTCGGAGTAGGATTTGGTGGCTGTTCCATGAGATAAGTTGCTTGCACTGGTCTTTGTTCAGCAACTGCAACCCTGGCTAATTTTTCTATAGAGTCTGGCTGACAGATGCAGTCTGCGTCAACCATGATGACTACTTCGGGGGGGTCGGATTCGATCGACTGCAAGCCAAAATCCAGTGCGTATCCTTTGCCCTTGCGTTGTGTGTCTTGGCGCTCGATCGCACTTGCACCGCAGTTCCGGGCGATTTCTGCCGTGGCGTCCGTGCAGTTGTCAGCAATCACTAACAGGCGGTCTTGAGGTGTTAGCTGTGGCAATATGGTGGAGATGGTGGCGGCAATTCCTGCTGCTTCGTTGTAAGCGGGAATTAAAACTGCTACTTTGGGGCGGGGCGCTTTGGTTTCCGCTGTGGGGTCGAAGCCGGAGAAGAAAGCTGCACTGCATTCTAGAAATAGAACTGCAACGGGAATTAGAAGGATCAGGGCGATCGCCAATAGCACAACATCAATCAATAAGAACAGTAGCTGATTAATTTCCACAATTCTAGTACCTTAATTTAATTTTATTGTTTGCGTTCATTGAGTTTATTTAATCTAATTGCACCTTTGTTAACTCACAGCGCCACTCTATCTCAATTATTATTATATCATGCCCGCAAAAAATCACCAGTTTCACCTTTTTTGTGAGGACTTAACTCCTCCTAAAACTACTAGGACGATCGTCCTCACTACAAATTAATTTGATGGTGGTTGTTCGAGCCGACATAATATTATATCATGTCGCTTCTGACAATGTTAAGTCTATCAATTTAATTAAATTTAAAACAAGCCCACATTGGAGAAACCTGGTTTCTAAAAGAAACCAGGTTTCGGGGTGTTCTGTTTTTAATCAACTAAACACTTAGCCGATGTTTAACATCTAATCCGGTTCCATCGGAATAATAAAATCGAGTGAACAGTCAACCGTCAACAGTCAACAATCATTTCGCTCGTGCAACCGGAATTGATATAACTCATCTCCTGTGGGTGGGCAGTCACCCAGCAATCTCCAAACTCAAAACTTATGTTCAAGCTACGCTGCATCGGGGATAGCAACAGGTTCAGATTTTTTGCTGGTGAACTGTGCGGGGGGTGCAAATTCTCTTAGATATCTCGACAGCGATCGCAAATATCCCACTTCTGCTTGAATCAACTCCAGGGTAGAAAGACTCTCAACTAAGTCATCAAACTCATCTGCCGTAACTCCAGCGCTGTGCAAGACTTCTTGGTTAAGCCGCCCGCAGATTCCTTGCAGGAGGAGTTGGATAATCTCGCTATAGTCAGTGATTTCCGTTCCGTAACCTTGCAATTTCTTGGGATTGATTCCCCATTGCAAAATCTTCAACAACTCTTCAGGGGCACTCCACGCAAAAGAGGAAGCAATCACTTCTTTTTCCGCTGCGACAAGAGCGTGCTTGATTTGCACTTCGGGGAAATCTGGATCGATGATTAAGCTTTCCAGCTTCGACACTTGTTTATCTAACACAGGCAAAGAAAAAGGAGCTAATTCTACACTCACCATGTCGCCAGTATCGTTAATACTTCTAAAAGGATCTTCCAACACATTAATTAGGAGATGAATGTCTGTAGGTTTTTTCCAGTCAAACTGTCCAAGAAAAAACGGTTCTTCGTATCCCGGCAAAAGTCCTTGAAAATAAATCGGCAGATTTTTGCCTGATTCAAGAATTTTATAAAGAGCTACTTCCAAGGTTTCTGTTGGCCAACCGAGATTACTCACGGCAACAAATTTCAGTTTTCCGGGAACGGACACAATCAGAGAATTCAGCAATAAATGTACGGCTTCAATAAGATTTTGAGCAGTTACGTAGCGGTGGGGAGCGTGAACGTTGACAGTTTTACCTTGCTCTACTTTTTTGGACATTTGCTCGCAGAACAAGCTATTTTCCAACATATGAGTAAAGCGAACCATCCCGTAAGTCACATCTCCTTCTTGAGCTGCTTTGGCAAATTGCCATTCGGCAAACTTCTTCGAGGCTGCGTAAACTTCGGTTGTAAAATATCGAGATGTTTTGCCTGTGGAAGAAAAGATGCAGTGTTCTACGCCGTATTCTTCGCAGAGTTGGATGACGTGTTTACATCCTAACAGGCTGGTTGTAACTGTTTCTCGGATTTTGATTTCAGCTAGTCCGGGTTGGCGCTGGGCTGCTAGGTGAAAAACAATTTCTGGTTTTTCTACCTCAAATATGTGTCTGAGCGCGTCGAGGTTGCGAATGTCAACGGCATAGAAAGTTACAGCACCTTCTTTGGTAAAAAGCGGGAGATTTTCTTCGGGGTTGTGACATCGGGCGTTGTCTGCGGAAATGATTTTAGTTGCGCCTAATTCGAGGAGTTTTGCGATCAAGAAACGACCGACACATCCTTCTCCTCCGGTGATGAAGATGGTTTTTCCTTTGATTTGGCTGCTGACTGCGGATGCGTATAGGTGAATAGTGCGACCGCGCACGTCGCTAAAAGGTTCGCTTTCTAATTGTCCGTCGGCTTGATAGGCTGCGATTAGCTGTGCGGTGAGAGTTTGGAGAGCCGCGAGGATTTCAGGATCTTGGGGTTCCGGGGAACCGGGCGGAACTAGCTGCTGGATGCGCTCAATTATTTCCGCTTTGCTGGCACCTTCAAACAGTTCTCTTTGGTTATATGCACTCTTCACTTTTTTTGCTCCTTTAAATTCTAGAAATACCGTTGCTGATAAGCGCGTTGTTAAACAAATTTTCGAGGGACAGAATCTTTAAAAGTCTGCTTGGTTTTAGGATTTTTTCGACGGAAAGCTACTTAATTGGAAAAACACGGCATCGGCTCTGCTTGTAGTTTTATTAAGCGCTTTTGTAACCTGCTTACTTCTGCGATCGGCAAATATCGGCAAAGTCGGAATGTTCTCTGTCCAAAATTTGTCACTACAACTATATACTTAAATGGCTGAGTGTTGGCAATACTCCGAACATATCTTTACTATTTCTTTGCAATAACCTACGAGTTTTCACGCAATTTTAAAGTTTATGTAAAGTAGGCTCTACGTTTAAAAAACTTAACAATACACTCGACATTATTGATTATAGCATTTTACTTTTTAATTAAAATGTATTTTTGGTTACTAAATATAGTTTAATTTTAAGTAAAAATACGCACAAAAGCCTTAATCAAATATTTCCGCCTGCTAAAAATCTTGTTACTTGATGGGTGGGGTAGTCCTGCAGTGCCTACCCCTGTATGTGTGCTGCTACTAGGCGCGAACGGTGCGTTCTTTTTTGCTGCCTTCAAAGCCACGAGCGTCGGCAACATCGTAGCCTCCTGTCCGCAAACGGCGGTCTAAATCGCTGGCTTCGGGAGAAATTTTTGCTGCTTCTTCGATCGTCACTCTGCCTTCAAGCACCAGTTTGTAAAGACCCTGGTTGATAATCTGCATTCCTTCGTAAGTATCATGTTCCATTAATCGGACAGCTTCATCATCAGCACCTTTCATCAAGTAATCGTGCATGGCAGGTGTATTCACCAAAATATCGTGAACTGCTACCCGACGGTTGTCAACTGTTGGCAGCAAAAGTTGGGCAATTACCGCTACTAAAGAATCGCAAATTTGAATCCGCATCGCCTGTTGTTCCTCGGGCGGGTAGAGGTTCAACAACCGATTAATAGCGTTAATGGCGCTGCGAGTGTGGAGAGTTCCCAATACTAAGTGACCAGTTTGAGCTGCTTGCAACGCTGTATTGATGGTAACGCGATCGCGCATTTCCCCAATCAGAATTACATCGGGATCTTCCCGCAAAACAGCCCGCAAAGCCTGCTGAAACTCGTGGGTATGCAAGCCGACTTCCCGCTGGCTGACTAAGCATTTTTTAGAGGGGTGAATGAATTCGATCGGGTCTTCAATTGTAACTACGTGCTTTTGCTCCATCTGGTTGAGGTGGTCGATCATCGCAGCTACGGTTGTCGATTTCCCCGAACCGGTAGGCCCTGTAACCAATATTAATCCCTGCGATCGCAAAATGATACTTTTGAAAACTTCTGGCAACCTCAAGGAATCGATAGTAGGTATTTCCAAACTAATCAACCGCAATACCATCGCACCGCCGCTGAGGGAATCAAAACAGTTTAGCCGACACCGCACGAAGCCAGGGTAAAAAATTGCTGAATCTAATTCCTTGGTAGTTGCAAACTGTTTTCGCTGTTCGGGGGTGAGAATTTCGGCTAGGTACTGTTCAAAAATTTCTGGCGTTACTTTGGGGTGGGCGGTTGCTACTTGCATCGCGCCACGAATCCGAAATCGAGGTACTTGGCCGACTCGAATGTGAATGTCGGAAGCCGAGACGCTATGGGCATCTCTGACCATTTGTTCGATCGTACTGACGGGTGTCTCGACAGGCCGCTGCTGCTGGGCAGGGGGGGGCGCACTCGGCGCAGGTGCAGGAGGTGGCGCGGGAGTTGCTGCCAAGGGCGGCGGCGGCGGCGGTGTTCGTCGGCGGGCTTGAGCCTCTGGTTGAACGGGTGTAGGATTGTTTAATGGGTTCATTTTTTTGTCTCCAGTCAGTCTATTTTAGATTTTAGATTTTAGATTTTAGATTTTAGATTTACTCCACAGATTAATCTAGGAGCAGGAACTAGAGTCTAAAATTTGGGGATCGACCCTGACTGAGTGTCGGGGGCTTGTGTCCGTTTTTGGGCGGGGTCAATGTAGATTTATTGCGAAAAAATGCCCGATTTCTAATCTTATCGCTCGCAGCTAATTCGGTGTTAAATGCTGAGAATATTTTACAATTAGGCTTGATGGGGCGATCGAGTAATTAACAATTTAAACTCCTATGAACATCGGTCACAAAATCGCTGACTGGCTCGAAAATCGTGCTGTTACCCCTGCCTACGCGGGTTGGCTGCTCTTGGGGATGACGGTTTTCTTTTTTGGGTCGGCGACTAATACAATGTCTGGGTGGCTGTACGTGCTCAGCGGTGGGGGTTTGGCGCTGTTGGGGGTAGCGGCGGTTTTGCCTGGAAAATCGCTCCGTTCCTTGGAAGTCCGTCGCCGCCCGATCGAACCGGTCAGTGCGGGCGATCAAATCACCGTTGAACTAGAAATCGAAAATCGCGCCCGCGAACCTAAGACTCTGTTGCAAGTGGTAGACATCTTGCCATTTGTATTGGGAGAACCCGTCGTCCGCCCGATCGAAGTCATAGAGCCTAACAGTATATACAGGGATACATACTATTTAGAAGTGCGGCAGCGCGGGGTCTATCGGTGGCAAGAGGTAAACTTGAGGACGGCGGCACCTTTAGGGTTGTTTTGGTGCCGACGCAGCCGCCCAGTCAAAGCGGTGGCGGTTGTGTATCCACAAGTTTTGCCGTTGAGCACTTGTCCTTTGATCGATCGCATCGGTCAAGAAGACAGTCCGCAATTTTACAATCGCAGTCGATCGCAAGCTGCTACCGAAGGCCTCACCCGCAACCTGAGACCTTACCGCCACGGAGATCCCACCCGCCTGATTCACTGGCGCACCAGCGCCCGCTACGGAGAACTGCGGGTGAGAGAGTTAGAAGTTGCAGCCGGCGGTCAAGAAATTATTATTGCTCTCGACAGCGCTGCGACGTGGCAGCCAGAAGAATTTGAACGAGCCGTGACAGTAGCTGCGTCTCTTTACTTCTATGCTAGCAAGCGCCTGTTAAACGTCAAACTTTGGACTGCCGGGACTGGACTCGTATCGGGGAACCGGGTAGTTTTGGAAACTTTAGCGGCGGTTAATGCTGGGGAAGATGCGGTTGAGGGTCGGTCGAAACTGCCGATAATTTGGCTGACTCAAAACTCTGCAAGTTTAAGCACTCTTTCCGTAGGAAGCCGCTGGGTACTCTGGCCGAGTGCGACTGCTGAAACAGGCGAAAAAATGTTAGTCAAACAGGATTTACCTGGTTTGAAAATTCGCTCTGACCGACCGTTAGAACTTCAGTTACAAGATACTCTGGAAAGAGCGATTAGTTATTAAGATAGTCCCCGCAAGCTTTTCTGGAAAGAGCGATTAGTTATAAAGATTAACTTCATGAGTTTTTAGGTATCAGAAACTTTTTCTCTTTTAAATCACATATTTTGGGCGGCCTAAGAGTGCCCACCACAATATTTTAATTCTAGAGAGATAGTTTAATTTAAATGGCGATCAAACTCTTTGCCTGACAATAAAATCTCAATCCCTATCACTCTCTCGTGTCGGGCAGAGTTTCGACTACATACTCCGGTACATATTCTGGTCGATTTTCGGATCTATTTGGGGGCAAATTCTGGGGCAAATTCTCCGGTGGATGTTCCAGTCTGACGCGCCGGATCGGGAGATTTGCAATCAGTGCTGTGGCCCGCTGGTCACTCTCCAGCGAGAACTCAGACCCGGTGGTATCGATTTCCACGTAGCGAGACACCACCTCTAGAATTTCTCGGCGCATCGACTCAACCATTTCTGGGCTGAGTTCTGAGCGGTCGTGGGCTAGAACCAGTTTGAGGCGCCGTTTTACCTCGTCGCGGCTGTTGTCAGGGGTGCGCGGGAAAAGTCGTTCGAGAAGTGTGTGTATCATGGGTCGGGCTGGTTTGTCAAGGGTTAGGCATAGAAAAGGTCATACCATTTTCGATTTTCGATTTTCGATTTTCGATTGGGGAATTACTGATTCCCGTCTGGTTTGGAGCTGGTTTACAGTTTCATTCTTTTTGGGAACTGGTGTCACTGGGGGAAAATTTGGGCTAGTTTTTGTGATGCGGTCGCTGCTGTTAAAGATCGATCGCCAATAACCACATCACATAATTTTAGTATTTAAGAACTTGCGGAGGCGAGTAAAGAAGTTTTCCCGACGGGGATTGAGATCTAGAAAATCAACTTTTTCGCCTTCTAAGCGGCGGGCAATATTGTCGAAGGCAGTTCCAGCTAAAGAGGCCGTTTCCGACAATACTAATGGTTCGCCTCGGTTGGTGGAAACGATGACGCGCTCGTCGTCGGGAACGACGCCTAACAGCGAAATGGCGAGGATTTCCCGCACGTCTTGCACCGACATCATATCATTTGCCAGCACCATTGCGGGTCTGATCCGGTTGACGATCAGGTTGATTTTCTTGACGTTGTTGGCTTCCAGCAGGCCGATGACTCGATCGGCATCGCGGACAGCAGCGATTTCGGGAGTGGTGACAATTATCCCTTCTTGAGCCGGGGCGATCGCATTTTGAAAACCTTGTTCAATTCCAGCAGGAGAGTCGATCAAAATATAGTCGTATTTTGCTCCCAACATCCCCACAAGCTGCTTCATTTGCTCAGCGCTGATGGCATCTTTCATCCGAGTTTGGGCAGCCGGCAACAGCACCAAGCGCGGCTGCCGCTTGTCTTTCACCAAAGCTTGCTCTAATCTGCACTCTCCAGCGAGAACTTCTAATGCCGTGTAAACAATCCGATTTTCTAAGCCCAGCAGCAAGTCTAAATTTCTGAGACCGAAATCGGCATCAATTACGGCAACGTTTCGTCCCCGCTTAGCTAAAGCCATGCCGAGATTGGCTGTGGAGGTCGTTTTTCCTACCCCGCCTTTCCCTGATGTAACAACAATAATGCGAGCCATAAGCGATTTTAGATTTATTGGGAATTGGTGATTGGGAATTAGTAATTGGGAATTAGTAATTGGGAATTGGTAATTGATAATTGGCAATTATTCTTTGGGAATTTTGCAGTAATCTGTTATTCAGTGAATTAACTCAACACTCAATATTCTCCTTGTTCTACTAATTATCTATGAATTTGCACTGATTTAAAAAATCGTCTTTTAGTGACTGATTTACCCAAGGCAAAAATGATCGAGTGCAGGCTTAAAGAGAAATAGTATTAACAATTACCCATTAACAATGACCAATTACCAATTACCAATTATTGATTACTCATTACCCCCAACTAACTGCGATTTGTCAAAATCAGAGGCTCTACCGATCCGAATCCCTTGAGGCGTCACGTAGGCGACTTCCGGGAAAAACTGAGCGGGTGAGGTTTCAGGGCCTCTGGCAACATACTTAGCAATCCTAATCACCATCGGCTCCATCTGCAAGGTCATAATCACGCTTTTGGTGTTGCCACCGGCACCGGCGTGCACGACTCCCCGCAAACGGCCCCAAACTAGGATATCGCCTCCGGCTATGACTGATCCGCCTGGATTTACGTCTCCCAAAAGTACGACGGTGCCCGGATGGCGAATTTCTACGCCCGATCGCACTGTCATCTGCAAATATAAAGGTTCCGCCAGCGATTGCGGTTTTTCAGCGGCGGCTTTATTCAGGGAAGAAACCGGAGGCTGCTGTTCTACACAATAGCCTGCCGTAGCTGCGGCAACGGCGGTTTGGCGGCGACTGGTGTGGACTCGTTTGAGTTGCAGTTCCACTTCCGAGAGGGCAGAGGCTATCTCTTGCAGTTGGCGGATATCTAAAAGTCGATCGTTCCCCATCAATTGTACTTCTGCGTTAGGCTGCCAAAAGCGTTCTCCTGCATTCAGCCTGACTTTTAGCTGCTGCCAAAGTTCAGTCCAAGTCGAGGCCGTGGCTGTTGCGGGTTCGCTGTTGGTTTCTGGGGGGAGTAGCAACAGTAGCTGTCCATCTTCTGTCTTGAGTCGGACTTGCAACTCTAAGCTGACTTCGGGTGTTGATTGAGGGGCGGCAGCAGCGGCTGCGGCGGAGGCATCGGGTGTCATGGGACAGTTTGATCTCGGGTAGGGACAGGTTAACATCAATATTAGCCTGACTCGTCTTTTGCCTCAGCATTTGGGGAAAAAGTCTTGTTTTTTTATTTTTAACGGCAGCTAGGGCAATTCTATTTCGTTTGTGAACAAGATTTTGTTTTAATGAACCGCAGAGGGCGCAGAGAACACAGAGAAAGAGAATTAAGAGAAGAGAGAATGAGAGAATTTGACAAGTTTGGCATCGATTGTTATACAGGCAGGTAAGATGCAGAGAGAAATGGTTTTGAATTCACTAGCGCTTACTAATTATTAATTTTCAATTACGTTATGCAGCAAATAGAACATTATCGCGGCAGTCTTCTCGGTTTAGCAGTTGGCGATGCTCTCGGAACAACTTTAGAGTTCTGTCGCCCCGGAACGTTTGCGCCTATTAACGATATGGTTGGCGGCGGCCCGTTTCGACTGCAACCGGGCGAGTGGACGGACGATACTTCGATGGCGCTTTGTTTGGCTGAAAGTTTGATTGAGAAACAAGGTTTCGATCCAGTCCATCAGTTAGAAACATATTTGCGGTGGAGTACAGACGGACATTTGAGCAGCACTGGTGAATGTTTTGATATTGGCAATACGGTTCAACAAGCACTTTGGGAGTTTAAAAATACAGGAAAACCTTTCTGTGGTTCTACGGATGCTGGGACTGCTGGAAATGGTTCGATTATGCGCTTGGCTCCCGTGCCTTTGTTTTATGCTAAAAATCCTTTGGAAGTAATAGAAAAATCTGGACAAAGTTCGAGAACTACTCACGGTGCTGCTACTTGTGTGGATGCTTGCCGCTATTTTGGTGCTTTAATTTCGGGGGCCGTGAATGGAGTTGCTAAAGATGTGTTGCTTTCGGAAAGATATTGTCCGATTTCTGGATATTGGGCAGAAAATCCGTTGGTGGCAGAGATTGATGAGATTGCGGCGGGTTCTTTTAAACTGCGACAACCTCCTGAAATTAAGGGTACGGGTTATGTTGTCAAGTCTTTGGAGGCGGCGCTGTGGGCTTTTTACAACAGTGATTCTTTTGCTGAAGGCTGTTTGTTGGCTGTGAATTTGGGCGACGATGCGGATACTACTGGTGCGGTTTACGGACAATTGGCGGGGGCTTTTTACGGAGAATCTGGTATACCGGAAAAATGGATCTCGCAATTAGTCGATCGCACTTTAATTGCATCTTTTGGCGATCGGCTTTTGACTCTATCTAGATCACTCTGAATACTTTTATCAGTTTTCCACCTTCTTTGTTTTTACAATAACTAGCAACTTGAGTTAATATAGATAAATTTAGACAAACATTTCTGGTTGAGGGTTAATACAATGGTACTCGAAGCCCCGTCTATCAAAGCCAAACAAACCGTCACCGGGGAACCCCTACCAGCTAACTTCGTATTACCCGACGCTCCTGTCGAAAATATTTAACAACCTTCTCTCGCCGCTGGTCTCACCGATGCACTGGGAACCGCAGGATGTATCCAGCCAGAAATGCTGATTGCCTCTAATTTAGGGCTAGTCGCCACAGTCAATAAAAAGATTGTTGTCAAAGCTCCAGACTGGTTTTATGTGCCGCAAGTGCATCCTCTAGCAGAGGGGGTAATTCGCCGTAGTTATACTCCTAATACTGATGGTGCTAATGTGGCGATCGTGATGGAGTTTCTCTCGGAAGCATAGCAAACCATGAACTGGCTGCCCTGGTGGGATGAGCGAGGTAATTTGTTGCTGTGGAGTTCAGAACAAGCTGAGCAAGAAAGGCAAAGGGCTGAGCAACAAAGGCAAAGGGCTCAACAACAAAGTCAAAGGGCTGAACGATTGGCGGCTAAGTTGCGCGAATTGGGAGTTGATCCAGATTGAAAGCTAATTTACGATCGCCCTTAATACACAGAACTTATCCAACCCTCTACCAGAATAGGCGCAACCACAGGCAGATTGCGCCTACAAAACGCTATATTTTTTTGTGCGTAAGCCCTGAATCGAAAATCAAAAATCAAAAATCCATTGACGTGTGTAGCAATTCGTGATATTATCCTCCGCATTTATCTCGATATAAAAAATATTTATGAATAAATCTTAAGTTTTAATTAAACTTAGTATTATAATTTTGGTAACTTCCAACTAAGTATTTATTCTCAATATGGTAGCGGATCAATTTCCTTGGCTGACCGCAATTGTCATCCTACCCCTGCTAGCTTCCCTCGCCATCCCTTTTCTGCCCGATACAGACGGCAAAACCATTCGCTGGTATGCCCTAGGCGTAGGTATTGCAGATTTTGTATTAATGTGCTGGGTGTTTTGGACTCATTACGATCCAAGCATCTCTACTTTCCAAATCGTAGAGCAATATTCCTGGATACCTTCTTTAGGCCTCAACTGGTCTGTTTCCGTGGACGGACTGTCAGTTCCGTTGGTACTTTTGGCGGGATTGGTGACGACACTATCAATCTTTGCAGCCTGGGAAGTCGATCGCAAGCCACGACTCTTTTACTTCCTGATGCTGGTGATGTACTCCGCACAAATAGGAGTGTTCGTCGCCCAAGACATCATGCTGCTGTTCATTGTCTGGGAACTAGAACTAATTCCGGTGTACCTGCTAATCTCGATTTGGGGCGGACAAAACCGCCGCTACGCAGCTACCAAATTCTTGATTTACACCGCGGGCGCTTCCATCTTTATATTGATAGCTGCCTTAGCAATGGCATTCTACGGCGGAGGCACCCCCACCTTCGACATGGTAGAACTAGGCTTGAAGGACTACCCCCTAGGTTTAGAATTATTCCTTTATGCCGGATTGTTAATTGCCTTCGGTGTGAAACTGGCGATTTTCCCCTTCCACACTTGGCTACCTGATGCCCACGGTGAAGCATCTTCTCCCGTGTCGATGATTCTGGCCGGCGTATTGCTGAAAATGGGCGGATACGGACTGATTCGTCTGAATTTGGAACTTCTTCCCCAAGCACACGTTTACTTTGCACCGATTATGGCGGTGCTCGGCGTGGTCAACATTATCTACGGCGCGCTGAATTCCTTCGGCCAATCGAACATGAAGCGCCGCCTAGCAAATTCGTCGATTTCTCACATGGGATTCGTGTTGTTGGGTATTGCTTCCTTCACGGATTTGGGAATCAACGGGGCGCTGTTGCAAATGATTTCCCACGGTTTAATCGCCTCAGTATTGTTTTTCCTGGCTGGCGTTACTTACGATCGCACCCATACAATGATCATGGACGAGATGGGCGAGATTGGGAAAGTCATGCCGAAAGTGTTTGCCTTGTTTACCGCAGGCGCGATGGCATCTTTGGCACTCCCCGGAATGAGCGGTTTTGCTAGCGAACTCTCAGTGTTTGTGGGCGTCGCAACTAGCGATATGTACAGCGGTTCTTTCCGGGCGGTGACAGTGTTCCTGGCGGCAGTGGGACTGATTTTGACGCCGATTTATTTGCTCTCGATGCTGCGGCAGTTATTTTACAACTGTGGGAGACTAGCGGCTTGCGACCTTGAGGATCTAAATTTGCAGAATCAGAGAAACAATCTGGATGAAGCGGTTTGTTTTGGTAATAGTTGCGTTTTGCCTGGTGATGCACCGTTTATTGATGCTAAACCTCGGGAAGTGGCGATCGCATTTTGCTTTTTGATACCGATTGTCGGCATTGGTTTTTATCCCAACATGGCGATGCAAGTCTACGATGCCAAGACTGTCGCAGTCAACGCAGAAGTCCGCCAATCTTACATCCAAATTGCTCAACAAAATCCTCGGATTTATGCGAATCAACTTTTGGTTCCCAAAATTGCCCAAGCTCAAAAATCGCCTGCTTTGGGTAAAATTACAGGATCTGAATCTGCATCGGTTTTGGGCATTGTCAAATAATTTTATCGAATTCTGTTTTTGTTGAAAATTCGGCGATCGCTTTTATCAAAGGGCGATCGCTTTTTTCTTATCGCTGAATTTCTGAAATAATCTGCGCCAGATTCTCCCTAGCATATCCCACCTCAAGAATCGATTTATCCTCCAGATCAGAGGCAACTTTCTTCAAGATATTTAGCGGTTCTTCAAAGCCTGTCGTCTTCACAAACAACACTTGCAACCGATTTTTTACTAATGCTAAAATAGAGCTAATTGGCTCGCATTTATCCCCTTTCCGTTTAGCAATGTTGATACTCAATTTGTGAGTTTTTAACAGCCGCATTCTTTCTATTCCTTGGGTCTTAACCGTCTCCAAAACCTCCCCTCGAATCTGATCGACTAATCTGTCGGTCACATATTGCACGATCAAAGGCTGAAGCATAAAAACAGTTTCCCCGCCCTCACTAATTTTGTCAATCAGCGAGCGACGACCCAGAGAATCGAGATTTTTCAGCAAATCTGAAAGCGATGAATTGACCAACATCTGCTCTCGTAAAGTCGCCAGGGCAATCGGGCTTTGAGCAATAGCAATCCAGTAGGCAATCTCTTGTTCTGAACTCGACATTCTATCGAACTGCTGCGCCAGCAAATTGCTGATATGTTCTTCAATAAATAACGCCGTTGCTTCCAAAAGCTTTAAAACATTTCCCTCGAAAAACTCGTTAATTGTTGTCGCTACAATCTTTAATGCTAACAGATTGCCTCCGTACCTGGATAACAAGATTTCCAACTCTTGATCTTGAGGCGACAAACCTTTTTCTTGGAAAATTTCCCGCGCTATTTCCTCGGAAATAGCAGGTTTTAAAGACCGCACTTTTTCTCCCGCCAGCAAAGCCAGTTCTGTAGGTTCTTCCGAACTAACTAGCAGTAAACAGCTATTGTGATTGACCTCACACAGCCGCACAATTAAATCTCGATATCCTTCGCAGCCTTCCCGGTAGTGTCCCGCTAATTCTTCTGGTCTGAGAATCGCTTCAAAATCGTCTAAAATTACCAGACAGCGGTGTTTCCGCAGATACTCGACCAATCGCGAAATTTTGCTGTTGAGGTCGATGGGCACATCGGGTTTTTGTTGGTTAGAAAAAAGTTGAATTAAGCTTCCTAGGAAGTCGGATGGTGCTGGTGTCGATCGCAGCGATCGCCAAATCACAACATCAAACTCATTCTGTACCTGTTTTGCCAACTGCACCGACAGAGTTGTTTTGCCGCTACCAGCCAAACCCAGCAGCGCTACCAGGCGACAATTATCTGATACAATCCACTGCTTTAAAGTAGTTAATTCTTCAGTCCGTCCGTAAAAAACCGAAACATCCGGTGCTTGGCCCCAATCTTCCTGTCGGTGTCCAATCGCCACCTTCAATAGAGAGCCTTTACCTCGACTAAAATCGCTCGTTCCCTGATCGGTGTGGTATGAAAACAGCAACTGATGCCTCAATTCCGAAAGCTTTCCAGGGCCGTTCCCCCCGATCTGAAACTTTTTGTAAACTTCGCCGAGTCTTTTGCGAACGGCGATGTCGCTAATGCCAAGCTTTGTGGCGATCGTCGCTGTAGATTGGCCGTCGAGAGCCATAAACACAGTTTCTAATTCGGCATCTGTGACACCGCGCTGTTTGGCGATCGTTTGCACAAAGTTTTGAGGAATCGGAGTAGTCAAGGTAGGAATCTCGCCTATACTAAAAATCTATCTTCTATTATATTGTGTGAGTTCTCGTGGGAGAGCAATTGAATCGCATCTACAAACGTTCAGCTTGCTTTTTGTTTTTTGGGCATTGTTAGATATTTATACCCAATTATCGATTGTGATATAAGTTGGAAAAAATGCAACTCTCAGTCAGTGATCCAAACCCATACACCATCAGTCATTCCCAATTATTCAATTAATCTATTATTTAATTATTTAATTATTTAATCTAAAATGGTATGAGGAACGGGGAGTTTATCGCCATACATTGTTGCTGTTTCCTACCCGTATAACCTATTGTAGGATGGGTAGAGACACGGCGATTAATTTATAGCACCAAACCATCAAGCTCCAACCGCACCACAACCCACCGCGAACCAACAACGGGGTAAATTCACAATTCCTGAAAGCAGTGCTGTATCAGCTAAAAACCTTCATACTAGCGCGGTAATCTTCCGTCGAAACCAGCCGCCAACCCCCATCGCCCAAAAGTTCCAAAACCTGCTGGTGATATTGCAACAAACTCATTCTGTGGCCTACACTCACAAAAGTAGTTTTAGTGGCTTTTAATTGCTCGTATAAATGTTGCTCGTTTTTCAAATCCAAAGCACTTGTTGCCTCATCCAAAATAGCATATCGCGGTTCCGTTAACAACAATCTAGCAAAAGCTAAACGCTGCTGTTCTCCCAGCGACAAAATTTCAGCCCAATCTAAATCCGCATCAAAACCGCCCAATCTGTCCGGCAAATCTGCTAAGTTTACTGATGCCAAAACCTGGCGCAATTTTTCCTCATCAACCTCGCTGCTGGTATTGGGATACAAAAGTTGCGATCGCAAACTACCCAAAATCATATAAGGACGCTGCGGCAAAAATAGCATTTCCCCTAATTCCGGCCGCGCCAAACGCCCCGTTCCCGCGTCCCACAAACCCGCAAGTGCCCGCAGCAAAGAACTCTTCCCAGCACCGCTTTGACCCGCAATTAACAGTCCTTCCCCTGGCGACACGGCTACCGACACATCGCTAATTAAAGTCTTTTGATGTTTGGGAGTATCTAAAGTAACGTGTTCCAGTGTCAATTGCGAACTTATAACTGTATCGATTGTTCTGAAGTCTAGTTTTACAGCACTTTTTTCATCTCTTAGAGCCTCATTAAATGTGGCTAAACGATTAATCCCCGCTGCAAAAAAACTCAAGCTTTCAATCCTATATACAACCAAAGAAAATGCTTCTGAAACCTGACGAAAAGCAAATTCAGCTTGAGTGATATCGCCGTATCTTATCTCACCAGCAAAGTATAGAGAAGCCAGGAATAAAGAGGGGATAATATAAGTTGCATATCTATAGCTAACTCTAAAATATCCCAGATTCCGCTGCCAACCAATTAGGAAATTAAAGTTCCGAACTGCTGCTAAAAATCGGTGTTTTACCTGAACCGATTCCTGTGCTTCTCCCCGGTAAAAAGCAATTGATTCTGCATTATCCCGAATGTGAACCAATCCATAGCGAAAGTCAGCCTCTGTGGAGAGCTGATTGAAGTTCAAAAATATCAACCTTTTGCCAAAAAGTATCATGACTGTCGTGCCAAAGACAGCGTAAATAATTAGTCCGATCGAAAGACCTTTGGAAATAGACCACAGAATGCCTGTAAAAGAAATAATATCGATAACTGCCTCCAATATCAGCAGCAAAAACTCTAAACTTGTCCTAGTGAAAGATTTGATATCTTCAGCAATCCGCTGGTCGGGATTGTCGATTTTCTTCGGAGAATTGATTTCGTAATAAGCGCGGTTTTGAAAATAACTCCCCAGGAAACTATCAGTCATCCACTCTCGCCAGTATAATCCCAGTTTATCTTGGGTATACTCGTAAATAACAACTATCGGGGTAGCGATAATAAAAACTCCAGCATAAACCCACATAAACCGCCAAAAAGTAATCTGATCTTTTTCAGCCAGCGCTGTCGTGAAAAAATTACTAATATAGCTAATAATTACGTTAATTCCGCTAACAGACAGCGACAAAAATACCAGCAGAGCTAACATGCTCCACTGTTTCCAGCGCGGTATCAACTTGCTTCTAAAAAAGACAAAAGCAGCTAGCGGGAGGATTAGCATTAAACCAACGATCGCAATTTTCGGTGAGTAGATAATTCCTTTGACTAAAGTAGCTAAACCAGCCGCAACTCCATTAAAAGCCTCTGGAAATAAGACTTGAGTACCCAAACATACAGCGCTGACGAACACAAACATCGCAGCGAAGAGAAATATCAACAACAGCGCTACTAATCCTAAAAAGATTCTGCCTCCTCCAGGCTCTACAGGATAAAAGTAAGGTTGAGCAATCGCAATAAATCTCTGCCACAACTGACGGTCAAATCGATTCATCTTTGCTGTTTACAAAACTACTTTGACTGTTCTAACATATCAAGTATTGTGACAAAATGCAGCAGTAATTTATTTGGGAGTTTGGCGAAAAAATTTGTCTCACCCACAGACGGAAACTTGTTTTCCGAGTGAACGGGTGGGAAGAAAAAATTGAGGAGATTAGTTCAAGCTCTTAGATTCATCTGTTGAATCAATTCTTTAATCTCAAATCTCAAATCGCTCTAGCTGGAAGAAGTTGCGCTATCGCGGGTCAAGTCCGACTGCAATCTACTGCTGTAAAATCGTTGGCTAATCCCTAAAATTACTTGTTTCATTAGCCAATACAAAACAGCAATTACTACAAAAGTGACAGCCATTACTAAAACCGGACGCTTGCCAATCAAATCGTTCATTACGCTGTTAACCAGCGCATCGGGGTTAGTCAGAATGTCCCAAGTGTTGAAGCGGATAAATCGCCCTAAATAAATTCCGATCGCCGAAAGTGCGTGTATAGTTATCTCCGTTGCCAGGATAAATCTACTCAAACCCTGTTGCTTCAAATAGTAGCCCAAATTCATCACCGACAGCACGTAAGCCCCAAACCCGGCTAGCATAAACGCTAGATACTGCGGGATCAAAGCTAGAGTCACAATCCACACCGAGTTACCCTCTTTAATCTGGCGGATCAGGTGAATGATATCAGTTAAAACGTAGGGTGCATTGGGTAAAAATGCGATAAACCAGAAAAAACCGCCCCACCACCGGAGAGAGCGAACTCCGCGCTGCCGCAGTACCCAGATGTCTACAGCCATCAGTGCCAGTGTAATCGCGATCGCCCCCAAAACGTAAGTTTTGCCCACATCTTGCACTATGTGCCTCAGATAGGCAAAAACAGGGCGCGTACTGGACAAAAAAGTAGCGCCCAGGAGAAAGCCCGTACCCCACAGCAGCCAGCGCGATCGAGGTTTGCGGAACAGCCAAAAACTCAGGGCCAGCGGTACTAAACCCAAAAACAAATTCCAAGACATCCAGCGGACATTGTGTCCCATTGCTTGCAGGGCTTCCAGGATTAATCCCATCATGTCAATTTTTATACAATTAAAGGTTTGATGCAGCACCGCTTCGTTAGCAGCTTCAGTCTATTTTAGTCGTTAACTTGTAGGGTGCGTCAGCCTCTGGCTCCGGGCGCTGCGCCTGAAAATCAGGATCTGCTGATGCACCGTACCACTGTGGAGTCAATCTAAAATCTAAAATCTAAAATCGACTGACGCACCATACCACTGCGGAGTCAATCTAAAATCTAAAATCTAAAATCTAAAATCTAAAATCGACTGACGCCCCTACTATTTATACACTTTGTCGATCGGAATCTCAATCTTAAAAGTTGTTCCGCATCCTATGGACGAAATACAGTCAATCTTGCCCTTGTGCTTTTCCACAACAATCGAGTGCGCGATAGACATTCCCAACCCCGTACCTTTCCCCACAGCTTTTGTAGTAAAAAACGGGTTAAAAATGCGATCGACTATCCCCTCGGGAATGCCCGTACCGTTGTCGGAAATTTCTACTCTAACAGTGTTCTGGGGGGTTACACCCGTGGAAATAGCAATCCGTCCACTCTTTGTCTCTGATTGTGGAACCGATAACTGGTGATATCGTTCTTCAATAGCATCAATTCCATTAGCAATAATATTCATAAACACCTGATTCAGTTGGCTCGCATAGCACTCCACCAGTGGCAGTTTTCCAAACTCCTTAATTACTTCAATTTCCGGGTGGTTGTCCCGACTCTTCAAGCGGTGCTGCAAAATTAACAAAGTGCTTTCAATCCCCACGTGAATATCGACCGGCTTCATTGCGGATTCATCCAGCCGCGAGAAATTTCTGAGGGACAACACAATTTGCCTGATGCGCTCGGTTCCTACCTGCATTGAACCCACAAGTTTTCTTAAATCCTCTGCCATGAAGTCCAAATCAATCTCTTGAATGCGATCGACAATTTTTGAATTTGGTTCGGGATACTCGTGTTCGTAAAGAGTCACCAGATCGAGCAACTCTTTAGTATACTGGTTGAGATAATCAATGTTAGCGTGAATGAAGTTAACGGGATTATTAATTTCGTGAGCGATGCCGGCAACTAATTGCCCCAAAGAAGACATTTTTTCAGTTTGAATGAGCTGAGTTTGAGTAGAGCGCAAGTCCAGCAGCGCTGACTCTAAATCTCGAGCTTTTTCTCTTTCTCGTTCCTCGCTTTGTCGCAGTGCTTCCTCTGCTTGCTTGCGAGTCGTAATATCCTGGGAAACTCCAATTATTACCTTAGTCTGACCATCCGCATTCCTACTAAAAATAGTATCCCGACTTTGCAGCCACAACAATTGACCGTCGGCTGCCTGTACCCGGTACTCAATTTCCCTAGTTTCGCCATCTTCAATTCCTGCAAAGCTCGCGTGATGTTTCAGAATTTTAGGCAAATCTTCGGGGTGTATTAACTGAGGCATGAGTGACGAATCCATCGCTGTAATTTCGTCGCTGGTATAGCCCAAAAGCGCTAACATTGAAGTATTAGTGTAGATATTCCGCTGTTCTTCCAAGTCGTAGAGATACAAAATACCGGGAGTAGCTGATGCTACTTTTTGAATGAACTGCTGGCTTTCTTGCAAAGCTAATTCAGCTTGTTTGCGATCGGTAACATCAACGGCGATGCCGTCCCAAAGAATATCGCCGTTGTCTTTAGCTTCAGGACGCGAATTTATCTGAAACCAACGAATGTTGCCGGAAGGTAGCACCATCCGTCCTTCCCACTGCCAAGGTTGCAGAGTTAGGGCTGAAATAGCACCAGATTCCTCATAATTTTGGCTGTCTTCGGGATGAATCAAATCTGTTACCAAAGCCGCATTTTTCAGAACATCTTCTGGTTCTAACTCAAAAAGTTCTCGGCAAGCAGCACTTATGTAAGGAAAACAGAAAGAGCCATCTGGACACAACAAAAATTGATAAATGATTCCCGGCAAATTAGCGGACAGCTTTTGGAATCTTGCCTCGCTTTCCCGCAGTGCTTCCTCTGCTTGTTTGCGCTCCGTAATGTCAGTAATTGAACCCACCATGCGGACGGGTTTTCCAGATGCCTCCCACAAAGCTTGTCCCCGACTCAATATCCATTTGTAAGCGCTGTTGTAGCACCAGCAGCGGTATTCGACGATGTAATGTGGCGTTTTCTTGTTTAAATGGTCTTGGAGAGCTTGCATTACTAAGGCTAAATCGTCGGGATGCGTGCCCCTGTTCAATTCGTCAAAGTAATCGAGAATCGGGCTGTGTTCGTCGTATCCGGTGATTTCCTTAAATCTATCGGACAGGAATAGTTCCCCTGTTTGCAAGTTCCAGTCCCAAATGCCGTCGTTGTTGCCTTTGAGTGCTAACTGCCAGCGTTCTTCAGTTTGCATCAATTGAGCTGTTCTCTGTTTGACTCTATTTTCTAGTTCTTGATTGAGTTGTTTGAGACTTTCTTCTGCCTGGTTGCGTTCGATCGCAATTCCTGCTAAGTGTATGATTGCTTCTATCAATTGCAGCTCAAAAAAATGGGGATGGCGCGGTTGGGAATAATACATTCCAAAAGTTCCCAAAACTTGACCCTGAGATGAGAAAATAGGAGTAGACAAGCAAGCTCTAAGTCCAAAACTCAAGGCTAAATCTCGATAATTTTTCCACAAAGGATCGCTGGCAATATCTGTAACGAGCACCTGTTGGCGGCTAAAGGCAGCAGTGCCACAGGAACCGACATCCGGGCCGATGGCTATGCCATGAATAGCAGCATTGTAACTGTCGGGCAAATTGGGCGCGGCTCCGTGCAGTAAATGTTCGCCATCTGGAGCTAGAAGCAATATCGAACCCATGACATCTCTAGATTGCTGTTCGATAATTTTAACTAAAGTATTTAAAGTCTCGCCAAGAGTTGCGCCCTTAGCAATCATTTCTAAAATTTGTTTCTGACCGGTTAACCAATTTTCAGCTTGCTTGCGCTCCGTAATGTCGCGAGCCACCCACAGAACCGTTTTTTCTTTCATTGGCGAAATGGTAGCAGCAAACCACTTTTGTACGCTGGCAATTTCCAGGTTATATTCAAAAGTACAGGTTTGATTTGTAGCGAGGGCGGTGCGAATTTGCTCCATAAAAAAATCTGCCATTTCTGGAGCGAATAAATCGCTAATTTTTTGACCGACAAGTTCAGCAGGTGGTTTATATAAAAGTCCGGGATTTGTCGGGGCAATTTTCAGATAGCGTCCTTCAATATCAATCACAAAAATTACATCGCTCATTGCCGCAAACAAAGTCCGGAGTTCTGCTTCGGAAGCTTGCAGGGCAATTTCAGCCTGTTTGCGATCGCTAATGTCGCGCCCCACTCCTTGACACTCAATCAAGCTGCCCGTACTGTCAAAAATCCCCCGATTGGTCCACTGGTGCCAGCGAGTTTCCCCTGTTTCTAGAACGACCCGGTGTTCACAGGTAACGACGGGGTTTTCTAGGCTTAGAGAACTGAAACTGCGGCTGAGAATTTCTTGGTCTTCGGCCGGCATTAAGGGCATAAAAGTATGGCCCTCCAAATCCGATCGCGATTTATTGAAATAGCGGCAGTAGGCATCGTTGACAAAAGTCAAAACTCCGCTCGGCAAGAAACGGCAAATCAGTTCGGTTTGGTCTTCAATAATTGCCCGATAGCGAGATTCGCTATTAAGCAGCGCGGCTTCTGCTAAGACGCGATCGCTAATATCCGTCCCGATACAAAGCAGTCCTGCCAAATTTCCCTTCGCATCTAGTAAAGGTTTATTTGTCCACGCTATCCAGACTCTTTCTCCATTGCTGCGGATGTTTTCATTTTCGTTTTGGAAGGATTTTTCCGGCTGTGCCAAACAGTCTCGGATCATTGCCACCAGGTCACTTTCGGATAAATCTGTTTTCGGTATAATTGTGCCGATCGCACTTTTGCCGATAATTTCTGCTTCTGAATACCCGAAAAAAGTTTCAGCAAACTCGTTAAAAAAAGTAATCTTGCCTTCACTGTCTAACTGCACAATCATGCTGTTAGCATTCTCAACTAATTGCCGGTACTTAACTTCGCTCGATCGCAGCTTCACAGGGCCATACACCCAGCTAAACGCCACAACCCCGCTGAAAACAGCCAGCAAGGCGCCTCCAAAGATCAGCCACCCCCGAAACGGCGAATTCGCAGGCCATCCTCCCGCCGGAATTGCTGCCAACTGCCAGGAACCGTGCGGCAAAGTCACTTCCAGCAGCACGGGATTGTGCTGAAAAATTGACCCGTCACCGAAAAACACAGGGCCGGATGCTCCCTTCCCGTCTTTGCCCCGCAGAGCGTATTGCAGCTTCGCTGAGGAGTCATTGAGTCCTGCTTCCTCAATCAGGGAATTTTTGTCGATGATCAAACCTGTCAAGCCCCAGTAAACACCTGTTTCAGGCTCGGCGCCGGAGGGTGTGAGAAAAATCGGCGATCGGCTGATAAACGTCTCGTCCCCCTCCAATAATTTCACGGGCCCGGCTAGCAAAGTTTTTCTGGTGTAGATAACCTCTTTGACCATTTGCCGCTGTTCGGGTAGCGCCGTCAAGTCAACCCCGATCAGCGCTTCATTTCCCTCCCGTGGGTAAATGTAAGCGATCGTCGTGCCTTTAACTAAAGTTATGGCGCGGATGCCCGGTTGCTGTGCCACCAGAATTCTCGCCGTCGCTGTAAACTCAGCTTCGGTGATGTTTGGGTTGTTGGAAAGGTAAGCCCCCAAACCCCGCGTCAAAAATACGCGGGAATTCAAAGCGCCTTCCAGCTTAGAACGGACTGTGCTGAGGCGATCGAGGGTGCTAGCGCGGTTGTAGTGAAAAAAGCGTCGCTGTTCTGAGCGATCTAAAAGTCCAACTCCGACCAAAATTGCTATTGATGCCGAAATTGCTGCTAAATACGGTGAAATTTGGAATTTTTTCACCTTAAAGTATTCCATCTGTCGGCGGTTAAGGTATATTTTTTAGATCTTTAGATAGATTTAGTTTAGTTTGATTTCTCTAAGCCAATGCCAGATTTTCGGCATACCGGGCTTGTCCCAAGCGGGCGGGAGTTTGTTGTGTTCTAGGACGCCCGCCGAGCGTCGGCGATCGGCAAGCCTCTCATCATCAATTCTATGGAAAAAGTTTTAAATCTACAATCGACTCACCGAAAGAAATGTGGTCATAAGCCCCCGGATTCATTCTTTCGCAGGCTCAGGACGGATCAATCTAAAATCTAAAATCTAAAATCTAAAATTGGTTGACTCGTTTTTGCTCGGGTAGGGCGCGCCATGCTCCCGCACCACAGCGGTGGGGGAACGCGCACCCGAAAGACGGGAGTTATTAGCTAAAATAGGTTTAGCAATAATTTTTTTCAGCGCTACGCCGAATCATTCATAGGGGCAATTTGATGCAAGAACAGTTGATGGAAGCGATCGCACCTTACCGCGATCGCGTAGATTATCTAGAAGTTCGCCTCGAACAAAGCGAGTCAACTGCGATTAGTTTTCGCGGCCCTCAGTTAGATGCTGTCAACCGCAGTTTTAGTCTCGCCGGCGGCATCCGCGCCTGTCACAAAGGTGGCTGGAGTTTTGTAACTTTTAACGGTTTAGATGAATTAAAAGACCGCATTGAAGAAGCTGTAGTGCAGTCTCGCTTGGTTGGCAGCGAAAAAACTCTACTAGCAGATGTCACCCCGATTCAAGATTATGTAGCGGTGGAATTGGGCCGCGACCCGCGCTCTATTACTCTAGCCGAAAAGCGGAAATTGCTCGAATCTTACAATCAGTTGCTGTTAGATCATGACCCGCGAATTCAGACGACAATGGCAGGTTACAGCGACAGATTCGGTATTACTTATTTTGTGAATTCTCAAGGTACTTGCATCGCTCAAGAGCGCTTGGACGTGACCGGGCGTTTCGGAGCGATCGCCCGCGGGGAGGGCGGTGTCGTCCGCCAAGGGTTTGAGTCTATTCACTCGCGATCGGATTACGATGTCTTGACAAACATTGAAGATCGTGTTAAAAGTGCGGCAGTTCGAGCTGTGGGCCAACTAGAGGCAAAATCGGTGAAAGGCGGCCAGTATCCGGTGATTTTAGACCCTTATTTGTCGGGGGTTTTTATTCACGAAGCTTTCGGTCATTTGTCGGAAGCAGACGGCATTTACGAAAACCCGAAAATGCAGGAATTGTTGACTTTGGGCAAGCCTGTGGCGATCGAACAATTGAATGTAATTGACGACGCAACTGTGCCGGGATTGCCGGGAACTTTGAAATACGACGACGAAGGTGTGCCGGCTCAGTGCAAGCATTTAATTAAAAATGGAGTTTTAGCGGCTCGGATGCACAATCGCGAGACTGCGGGCAAAATGGGCGAAAGTCCGACGGGAAATGCCCGGGCTCTGAGCGCTACTTTTATGCCTTTGGTGCGGATGACTAATACTGCGATCGAGTCTGGCGAACATTCTTTTGACGAAATGGTTGCCGACATTGACGAAGGAGTTTATGCAGTGCGGATGTTGGGAGGACAAACCAACGGCGAAATGTTTACCTTTGCGGCGGCTCAAGGGTTCATGATTCGCGACGGCAAATTGGCTGAACCGGTGAGCGATGTCACTTTAAGCGGCAATGTATTTCAGACGTTAAAGGATATTGAGTCTATAGGAAACGACTCGGTTTATGCCTACGGCGGTTGCGGTAAAGGCGGTCAGAGCGGTCTACCCGTAAGCGTCGGCGGCCCCCATTTGCGGATTAAAAATGTCGTCGTCGGAGGAAGATAATCATTAGTCATTAGTCGTTAATTATTAGTTCAAAACTTACGCAACTGGCACATGGTGAAGGCGTGCTCGCGCCCTCACGCCTCACCTTAACCAGTCCGGGACACTGACAAGTTGACAAACCACTCAAAATCTACTATTGAGGGCTTCAGCTAGGTCGTTCGGTGTTTGGGGGACTTCAGAAATTACAGAGAAATTGGGGAAGTGCGATCGCGATTATAGACTTTACCAGACTTTGTTGATTTTTTTTTAATTCCCCTTAAGTTGCCTTCATCTCTATCCGATTATTCTGCCTAATCGGAATCTCAATCACAAATTCTGCACCTCGATCTGGCTGCGAAAAACACTTCAAATCTCCGCCGTGCTTCTCCACCACAATCTGATAGCTGATCGATAATCCCAAGCCCGTGCCATCACCCAGAGGTTTAGTTGTAAAAAAAGGATTAAACAGCCGATTTATTACATCGCTTGTCATTCCCGGGCCATTATCTTTAAAACAGATTCTTACCCAATCGCGATTCAGCAGAGAAGTAGCAATCGTAATCGTCCTAGGCTCGTTTTTAATTGGGTCAGGGCTGAGTTTTTTATCATAGTGATTCAAGGCATAAATGGCATTGCTTAGCAAATTCATAAATACCTGATTCAACTGACAGGCATAACATTCTATTTGTGGCAAATCTCCGTATTCTTTAATAACTTGAATAGACGAAGAATTCGGCTTAGCCTTGAGCTGACTCTGCAAAATTACTAGAGAGCTGTCGATTCCCTCGTGAATATTAACGGGTTTCATCTCAGCTTCGTCTAGGCGCGAGAAGTTCCGCAACGTCAGCACAATCTGACGAATACGTTCTGCCCCCAATTTCATCGAAGACAGCATTTTAGGCATATCCTCTTTGATAAATTCCAGCTCTATTTTCTCAATTAAAGCTTCGATTTCAGGGTAGTTATGGGCATCGTGCTCCTGGTAAAGTGTGATTAAACTCAATAGCTGATGAGTGTAATCATTGACATAACTTAAGTTGCCATAGATGAAGTTAACAGGATTATTAATTTCGTGGGCAATACCGGAAATTAGTTGTCCTAAGCTAGACATTTTCTCAGTCTGAATAAGCTGAGATTGGGTGCGCTGTAAATTTTGCAGTGCCAGTTCTAGTTGGATGGCTTTTTCTCGCTCTCGCGCTTCCGATTGCCGCAATTTCTCCTCTCTTTCTTGGCGGAAGCGCTCGTTTTCCTTTAGCTGCTGCACATGGCATAAAGTTTTGTTAATGGTAATTTCTAAATCCTGAAAATTTAAAGGCTTAATCAAAAAGTCAAAGGCCCCGCCATTCATCGCCTTTCTGATATTCCCCAAGTCGCCATAAGCAGATATAACTACTGTTTTGACCATAGTAACTAGCTCGTTAAGTTTCGCTAGCAAAGCCATACCATCCATGACTGGCATATTAATGTCTGTCAGGATAATATCTATATCCGGCTGCTCTCGCAACGTTGAAAGCGCTTCTACGCCATTGTGTGCAAAAAAAACTTGGTATTCTCCTGTGCGGATCTTTTGTCTAAATTTCTGGCAAATTAAAGATTCTAAATCAGGCTCGTCATCCACAAATAATATTTTAGCTGGCATATTGCGAGCCAGTGCGGTCGTAGGTGACATTTTTTGAACTCCTGGGATTCATTAACTTATCCGCCGAGTAATTTTTATCTACTTTACGTCCTATTATAGATTATTTCAGGAGTAATGAAAAGACTGGTTTCTGCAATGGCAAACCGGATGGCTAGAATAGGCTCTGAGTTTGGTAAAAGTCGATAGATTAGCTAAGGTTGAGTGTCGCCCTCGTTTGTCTGATTGGAATTTCAATCCAGAACTCTGTTCCCTGCCCCACCTCTGAAAAACACTTCAATGCGCCCCCATGCTTCTCCTGTACAATTTGGTAGCTGATATAGAGACCCAAACCAGTACCCTCACCTACAGGCTTAGTAGTAAAAAATGGTTCAAAAATACGGTCTTTCACCTCGGCGGTCATTCCCGGCCCATTGTCCAGAATTTGAATGACGACACGGGATTGTTCCTCTAGCAGAAAAGTGCGAATAGTAATGGCCAGCGGGCAAGCGCGGATGTCCTCTAGTGACCGTTGTTTGTTGTACTCCTTCAAAGCATCAATCGCATTAGAAAGGATGTTGATAAACACCTGGTTTACTTCTGCAGCATAGCATTCGACTAAAGGCAGAGCGCTGTAGTCCTCGATCACTTGAATCTCTGGACGCGCTGCCCTTGTGTGAAGTCGATTCTGCAAAATCATCAGGCTGCTTTTTATCCCCTCGTGAATGTCAACAGGCTTTATGTGAGCTTCATCCAACCTTGAGAAGTTACGCAAAGACAAAACAACCTTCTGAATGCGGTCAACACCCCCTTTCATTGAAGCCAGAATTGCGGGTAAATCTGCTATCAGAAATTCCAAATCTATGGCTTCGATTTCAGTTTGAATCTCCGAACAGGGAGGAGTGTACTGCTGCTGATAGAGATGCAGCAGATGCAGTAGGTCTTGGATATAATCACTGACGTGGCTGATATTGCCGTAGATAAAGTTGACGGGGTTATTGATTTCATGGGCAATCCCCGCAACCACTTGACCCAAAGAAGACATTTTTGCGGTCTGAATCAGTTGAGCTTGGGTCTTTTGTAGGTCTTGCATACAGTTCTGTAAATGCTGAGCTTCTTCTCTAGCGTGAGCTTCTGACTCCCGCAAGCGCAGATTTTCTTTTAACTGTTGCACCTCGCGCAGCGTTTTGTTGAGGGTAATTTCTAAATCCTGAAAATCTATTGGCTTGGTTAGAAAGTCAAAAGCACCGAAGTTCATCGCATTTCTTATATTTTTCAGGTCGCCATAGGCTGATATAACTATTGTTTTGAAAGGGAGGTTTATCTGGTTAAGTTTAGAGAGTAAAGTCAGGCCATCCATTTCAGGCATATTAAGATCGGTCACTACTATATCTACATCCGGGTATTCTTTCAATTTTTCCAGCGCTTGTACGCCATTGTGGGCAAAAAAAAGCTGCCATTTTTCGGCGCGGATTCTTTTCCTAAATCGCTGGGAAAGTAGAGATTCTAAATCTGGTTCATCATCCACAAACATTATTTTTGCTGACATATTAATTTTTCAGTTACTCTTAAAACTCATAAAGATTTAGCGTTCCAGAAGAACATAAGGAAAATGCAAGCGAGCAATTTTAACTCGACTGAGGTACTGCTTTCAATTACCAATTACTCATTACCAATTACTAAATATGTTTCCTTGTAAATTTACTCCAAGTTGAGTATTTTATTTTTGAGTGTATCAAAATTAACAGGCTTAGTAATATAGTCATCAGCTCCATAAGCCATTGCGGTTTGGTAATTTCTCTCATCTCCATAAGCCGTAATCATAAAAACTTTCAAAGCGGGAAACTTTTCTTTGAGAACCCTAAGCAGTTCGATCCCATTCATTCCTGGCATATTAATATCCGATAAAATCAAGACAATAGACGCTTCATCCTGGTTTTCTAAGTATTTCAAAGCTGACTCTGCAGACAGGCAAAAATGAAATTGAATTTGCCCTGCTTTGATTTCTTTCCTAAATTTCTGCTTGAACAGTGACTGAATATCTTCCTCGTCGTCTACCACCATTACTTTCATTTTTTTACTCCTTAATTTCGGCTGTTTTTTTGTGCAAGGTAATTATAAACTCTGTGTATTTCCCTACTTCTGTTTCGACTTTGAGTTCTCCTCGATGTTGCTGGACGATAACATCCTGACTGATAGACAGACCTAGACCAGTACCTTCGGCTGGTGGTTTTGTAGTAAAAAAGGGATTGAAAATTTTATCGAGTACCTCGGGTTTTATACCTGAGCCATTATCGCGAATGCGGATTTCAATCGCGTCACCAAGATTTCGAGTTCTCACGTCAAGCAGCGGTGAAAATTCTTCTCCCATTTCTTGCTGCTTTTTATAGGCTGCATAGCAAGCATTGCTAATAATGTTAAGAAAAACCCTGCCGATGTCTTGTGGCACGACCTCTACTTCGCCTATGTCATTGTCATAGTCGGTTTCTATGGTAATGTTAAAAGCAGCTTCCTTCGCTCGCATCCCGTGATAGGCTAGATTGATATATTCGGCTAATAAACTATTTATATCTGTAGCTTCCCAGTGACCGCTTTGTCCCCTCGAATGCAAAAGCATATTGCCAACGATTTTGTCTGCTCTTTGACCGTGTTGATTTATTTTTTTAAGATTAGCTGTGAGATCGGTTAATAGCTCGGCAATATCCTCACTGGTTTCGGGATCTAAACGTTCTGCTTGATTTTCAATTTTTTCAAACAGTTCTTCTGTTAATTCAGCAGAAAGTTCTGAGAAATTGTTGACAAAGTTTAAGGGGTTTCTGATTTCGTGGGCAATGCCTGCGGTTAAACTGCCCAGAGAAGCTAGTTTTTCTTGGACAACAATTTGATTTTGCATAGCTCTGAGATTTGCTTCTATCCGCTGGCGCTCTTCAATCTCATTTTGCAATTGCTGTACAGTATGGGTGAGTTCAGATGTACGCTCCTCGACTTTGATTTCTAGTTCCTCATTAGCTTTTTGCAGTGATTCTTGGGCTTGCTTGCGATCGGTGATATCGCGCACGATCGCCACATATTCTTGGAGATCCTGATTGGAAAGAGAAGCTTGTTGAGAGAATCGGTTTGAGATAGCAACTTCCAGGATGCGCGAGTTTCCATCGGGTAAGTTGAGGGTGTGTTCGCTGCGACTGAGCCACTGCTCTGGCTGAGCCGCTAATCCGGGTAGTAATTTGTTCAGGTAAGACCCAATTAGCCTTGTAATATCTATTCCGAAGAGGCTTTCAGCAGCGGGATTAGTCTGACGAATTACACCTTTTCCATCCAGCACTACAATAGCATCTAGGGCAATGGTAAAAAGCTGTTCTGCTCCCTCTCGTGCCTCGTCCATTAAGACAACCTGGGATAGGCTCGTCCAACAGGCAACGGCTACCCCGACAAAGGTGATACTCAACACTAGCACTACCAAAAGATTAGAGGCAAGACTTGAGTTAGCCTCTAAGGGGATACCAAACAACCAGCCGACCGTAGCGGCGCTAGAAATCAGTAAAATCACGACTACAACCTGAAACGCTACAAAATCTGGTATCAAGCTCTTGCGCTGTTGCCGATAACGCTGAATCCACCATTCTGGATGAAACGGTGCAAGGGGAATGCGACGGATAGCCGCATCCACTACGAAAACAACCGCAGGAAACAGGAACCCAATCAGCACATCTTCCTGACTCCAAGCTAAGCTTCCAACCAGCAACACCACACCATCAAATATCAAGAAGCCTAATGCCAACCAAGGCCATCGCACTTCTGGAGAGCCTCGCCGCAGCCAGAGTCCGAGATTGAGTGACATCAACATTACGACGAAGCCAACAGAACCAATCACCAATAGCCGAGTTAGATCTATCCAAAGTAAAGCGATCAAATTAATTAAAACGCAAAATATCAAGCCCGGTTGCAGAACACCTCGTCGGGAAACTATCGCAAACACGGGTGCAACATATCCATCTAAAGCGAGTTGGTACAACATTCGTGGAGAGTTAGAAACCGCAGTGGCGCAAGCTAGAAAACAGCTTGAAGCCAGCAACAGTGTCACGATTAATGAAGCTGACGGGCCCCAAAATGGTACGGCGGCTGCTAATAAATTCTTAAATGAGTCTTCCCCCAGTCCTTCAGCGGTGGCTAAGCGCATCAGTACCCAGGAGTTGGCTAGAAATATGGGAACAATTAGTGCAGCAGCTAAGTTCAGAAACCGCAAAGTTTCACTGGGACGACGGCTGTCGGCGACAAAGGAAGAAGCTGTTTCGCAGGCGCAAGTAGCGTAGAGCGCGAAGCACGACCACTTAGCCCAGTCCACAAAGGTTAAGGTTGGCCAACTGCTGGGGAAAAGTCCGGGACTCTCTGGAGATAAAGCTAACCATCCCATCCCTTGAATGCCAAACACCAGTAGAAATCCAATTGCTGGGAACACGAAAAATGCGTGCAGTATTCCTAGAGCGCGAGTGCCGCTAAATGCCACTATATAAGCGATCAGTGTGAATCCCACTATGAGAATTGTTCTGGGACACGGAATGCCCAAGGGTTCCAGGTTAGCTTGGATGAGGTCTGTGATGACGATCGCATTCACTGATGGATATACTACCCAACTCAGGAAGTAAGCGAAGGCCGCATAGCGACCCAGAGAGGGATAGTTCCTCAGTAGCCTGGTGATATAGTTGGGTGTTCCTCCGGACATTTCTGGCCAATGTTCCCCTAAGCGTTTCACTTGCAGGTTCAGGATTACTCCTAACAGCACGGCGGGCAGCCAGACAAAAATTGCATTTGGGCCCAGAGCGGCGTACATTGGTGGTGCAATTGTTACCCATGCGATATGACCGCTCAGGCCAAAGCCCCAGGTTTCAACAGAACTCAGGGTTCTCTGGAGACGCATGGGCGATCGCCTACTAAAATTTTCTGTTGGGGAAGGCTGAGTTGGTTCTGAGTAGTAGCCGTTTTCCGGCTGGTGTCGGATGTCTGTCGCCATCAATTTTACCTATATATTTTTTGGATATTGCAGTCGCTACCCGATGTTTAGCTTTATAGCTCTCAAATTTTTATTGTTAAGTATGGTTCCTAGTCTTAAATTTTGGCCAAGCTGCCTTTCCTAGTCAACCAGGAAAATCTATCTCAATCCATCTTCAATATTATCTTATTACATTTTATTTCTAACTTCTGAGTGTTGCTAATTTCGTGTTCTTTTAGCCATGCCGTTGATGGCTTCGCCTAACCCGTTGGGTATTTAGGGACTTCAGGCATTACAGAGAAATTGGGCAGGATTTACGCAACTGTCACACCTTTGTGTACCAGCACCGAAATATTAGACAATAAATATCGGAACCTTGGCAAGTTTTAGTTGCTCAATTAAATAATTTGATAGCAGCCGTGTTTAATTTGATATATTGTTTGACGAGTTTTATCAGCTAAACTTTTGAGCGCCTACCCCACGCAACTTCATGCCAAGCAATATGATTTCGGGGAATTCTAGCTTGACGGCACTGGCAATATTCTCTCCCGTTAGTTGCTTGAGTTCCCTAGGAAATTGCTCACTTTTCAAACGAATAGCACACAGTTTTTGTACGTCCTTCATGCTGGCTTGAGTTTGGTGGTTAGTCGCGACTGTCAACTTTTTAGTGCTCCGAACTGGTTAAGGTGATGGGTGACGGCGTGATCACGCCTCACCATGTGCCAGTTTCGTAAGCCCTATAGTTATTAGTAGGGTGCGCCTCGGCGCAATTTACTACTATAGAAAGTGTTAAAAATACAAGGAATGCAGTTTAAGTCCTGTTCTTGCTTTTTCCCTCTTCCTTTTGACTTCATAACTTACGCAAAAAATGGTTGAATCGGCTATTGGTAGAGTATCTGTGGGCCGAGGCGCACTCTACAGATAGAGTTTGTGCGTCCACCAAGACTGTTCCTTCCTCCTTCTTTCTTCTTCCTTCTCAATAAAAAACCCCGGTTTCTTGAAGAAACCGGGGTTTTTCCTACCAACTCAGAGAGGAGTCAAAACTTCACAGGTAGCGGTTGCCGGAATTCTGCATTTCTCGCACAACCCTCTAAACCAAACTACGGGCAAATTCTAGTTGCAGCTTCTTTAAAGCTGTCTCATTTCCTCTTCAAGCACCCGAACCAAATCTTGGTTCCCACTGGATCTCGCTACTTCTATGCGGTGCATCAGTTGCTTGTGAATGTTAGCGCGGTGGGTTTCTGCTACTTTTTTTACGTTTTGACGATTTGTGTTCATGGTGGACGTTCCTTATATAAAATTTGGTGTACCTGCTACTTTTCCAATATAGCGCTAAATTCCAAAAAGTATCTAAATTTACAAAAAATTTACAGTTGTTGACCGCTCGACCAAACTCCTGTATAAGATTGGTCATAAGTCAATAGCGATATCTTGACAATCAAAAAAAAAAGGCAGAACGCTAGAGCTGCCAAAGGACGAAAGCTAGAGCTGGAAAAGCCTAGAGCAGCAGAAGGCAGAAGGCAGAAGTTGAAATTCTCCCCATCTCACAACATTTACTCCCAGGGTAAGGTATTTATGACGTACCCAACATTTACTCAAAACTCACAACTTGCTTCAGCGCCTCTACCAATTGCTGAAGGTGTGCGAGCTCGTGAGTTGCCATCAGCGAAATCCGAATTCGACTGACACTTACAGTCGGAGGCCGAATCGCCGGAGCAAAAATACCCATGTCCTTGAGTTTGCTCCCTACTGTTAAAGCTGCCGCTGCATTTTTTAACGGAAGACTGAAAATTGGGGAGAGGGAATTGCTAATTGGTAATTGGTGATTGGTAATCGCGCAATATTTGAAAGTTCCGATATTTTGTCGCAACCGAACTCGGCGTTCTGGTTCTTGCTGTACAATCCTCACAGCTTCCAAAGCAGCCGCCGCATCAGCAGGCGTCAATGCTGTAGTATAAATCCAAGTCGCAGCTCGATTACGCAGAAAATCAATTAAAGCAGCAGAGCCCGCAACGTAACCACCTAAACTTCCCAAAGCTTTGCTGAGTGTCCCCACTTGAATCAGTGGTGTTCCCGTACACCCGAAATGTTCTGCACAACCGGCACCGCTAGCACCGAAAACTCCTGTAGCGTGAGCTTCATCTACTAATACCATGCAGTTAAAGGTTTCGGCCACAGCCAACAACTGCGGTAGCGGACACAAGTCCCCATCCATGCTAAAGACGCTATCGGTAATAATTAAACACTTGCGGTATCGGGCGCGATTTTGCTCTAGCTTTGCCTTTAAATCCTCAAGATTGCAGTGACTGTACTCTAGGGCAGTTGCACCGCTGAGTGTGGCACCGTTTTTCAGGCTCGAATGGTTGTACTTGTCAGATAATATCAAATCGCGCTTGCCGACAACGGATGCGATCGCCCCTAAATTCGCCAAATATCCCGAACTAAATACTAAAGCATCTTCAGTTTGTTTTAAATTAGCAATACCCAGTTCTAGCTGTCGGTGCAAATCGCGGTGTCCGCTGACCAACCTCGAACCCGTCGCACCCGTACCAAATTCCTTAGTGGCAGCCATAGCAGCTTGAATTAACCTGTCATCGCCGGCAAGTCCGAGATAATCGTTGCTGGCAAAGTTAATCAGGCTCTGGCCTGATAACTTTACCACAGGCCCGGGGCAACTATCGATCGATCGTGGCGATCGATACCAATCGGCACTGCGAACTGTGTCCAGGGCCTTCTCTATCCAAGCGTAAGGGTCTGCGTTCATATTGGAAAGCGATCGGGTAATACGTTATATTAGCTGGTGATCAGTTCCTCCCTATCACAGAAGCATATGCCACTCACTAAAAAATACAGATTAGTCACCCGCAGCGATTTTGACGGTCTTGTCTGTGCCGTTTTGCTCAAAGAACTCGATATGATCGACGAGATTAAATTCGTGCATCCTAAAGATATGCAGGATGGGAAAATCGAAATAACAAATAACGATATTAGCACCAATTTACCCTATGTTGAGGGAGTTCATCTAGCTTTCGATCACCATTTCAGCGAAACTCTTAGACACGAGAAAATCAAAATTAACCACATCATCGATCCCTATGCAGCTTCTGCAGCTAGGGTACTGTACAAATATTATGGAGGCAAAGCAAAGTTTCCTGATATTTCTGAGGCGATGATGGCGGCAGTTGACAAATCAGATTCCGCTCAATTTGCCCAAGAAGAGGTTTTGCATCCGCAAGAATGGGTGTTATTAAACTTCATAATGGACGCCCGAACAGGCTTAGGAAGGTTTAAAGACTTTACGGTCTCCAATTATCAGTTAATGATGCAGTTAATCGATTACTGCAAAAATCATACCATCGATGAAATTTTGCAGCTTCCTGATGTAAAAGAAAGAGTAGACCTCTACTTCGAGCAAGAAGAAAAATTTAAAGAGCAAATACAGAGATGCGCCAAAGTTTATAATAATTTAGTTGTTTTGGATTTGCGTAACGAAGAGGTGATTTATGCGGGGAATCGTTTTGTAATTTATGCTTTGTTCCCCGATTGCAATATATCGATTCACGTACTTTGGGGACTGAAACAACAAAATACTGTTTTCGCAGTTGGCAAGTCAATCTTTAACAAAACTTCTAAAACTAATATTGGGGAGTTAATGTTAAGATATGGCGGCGGTGGGCACCAGAATGCCGGAACTTGTCAGATTGAGAACGATAAAGCTAGTCAAGTTTTAAAAGAGTTAATTGCCCAGATCGAGCAAAATGGTTAAATTGGCTTTATCTTTTTTGCAGTCAGGACTTGAGTCTTTGATTATTTATTTTAATTTTCAGCACTAAAGTCCTTACTACAAACAGGGATTTTTAGGACTGAAGTCCTTACTGCAAACGGGAGTTTAGTCCTCAAGGTTTTGAGCTGACGGGTTCTGAACATTGAGATTTTCGGAACAGTTGCCTTTGACTGGTGGCAAATGGTCTACCAAACCCATATCAAAAGCGATATCCGGCAACTCATCAGCGTTATATTTTCCTGGCTCAAACAATCGCCCGGGAGTAAAACAAGGCTGTTTCAATCGTACCATTTCCCCCGGTGAAAACATTCCCCTAAACATTTTGCGTTCGAGTCCCATAATTTCGGCTCCTAAAACAATTCTCGCATTAATTTTAGCAATTTTTGAGCGGCAGCTTCCCAATTAAATAAATCCGCCGTCTCTCTAGCTTTTTGAGCTACATGAAAACGCATCGGGTCTTCAACAATTTTTCGCAACTGTTCGCGAACAGACTGAACATTTGGTTCTGCCCAATGAGGAGCATTTCTGATTTCTAGATACTGAGTATCGTAACACTTTCCGACGGGAATTAGAGCGTAAGCAATGGGATAGCAGTTTTCAGCATTGGCGTACTCAGTCGGGCCGCCGTACATAGTCATAGCAACGGGCAAACCTGCAGCAAAGGCATCCAAAATTTTAATCGCAAAACCCTCCCCGCGAAACGGAGCTAAAAAAGCATCGGCTGACAAGTATAAATCAGCTAGTTCTGCTTTATTACAAAATTTAGGGATTATCAGAATTTTGGCTTTTAACTTGCCGAGCTGCTTTTCGATATGGGCGAGATGTTTCACTATAACATCAGGATTTTTTCCTCCATCTTTTATTATTAACTTTACGTTAGAATCATCTTTAAACTCTTCCCAAAAAGCTTGAATTGCCAGATCCGTGCCAAATCTATACATATCAAAAGAATTGGTCATGTGTAGAATATGTTTTACATCTTTTGGTTGTTTTGGGGATCTGGGAAAATAGAGTTGCGAGATTAAAGGATTGAAACCTAGAGGCATGACTGAGACGTTGGCCGCCGGACATCCCGCTTTTATTAAAACGTTTTTAGAGTATTGGCTGACGGCTAGTTTGTGGGATGAAGTGTTAACAGCATCGTAAATCCAGTAATCATAATCATCATGGTTTTGGGCGAATTCGTAATTGATAGCAAAAAGTTCTAAGTTGAGATGTCCGTTGAGTTCTTTTAAAAAATAAGGTTTCCAATAATGAGACCATTTGATCTGAAATAAATCTGAGGGTGCAGTGTTCATCCACTTCGCTAGCAGGTCGTTTTCTTCTGCTGTCAAATTGCGGCTGAGATGAGATGCTATTGTTGAAGGTTCAACCGAAATAGGAATTCCCATTTGGTGTAAAGTTTTCGCCAGGGATAGCGTAATATCAGCGAAGGAGTTAAAGTGTTGAAAACCAACGTTAAAGTGAACCATATTTATTGGTTATTAGTCAGGGTAATCGCATCTAATTTGGTATAAATTGTACTTGACAAATGACAGAAAATGCACCCGCCAGAGGCAGGGCTGCGGCGGAGACGCGATCGGCGACCAACCAGCAGTTAAACAGGGAATGAACAAAGGCAGGTATCCCTCACTCAGGCAGATGGAAAAAGGCTGCCGTGAAATCTACCGGCAACGGAACATTGTTGAACTTGCTATCAACCGACTCAAACAATGGAGTCCGATCGCTATTCGATATGATAAGCTGGCTGCCAATTATACAGCCATGATTACGATCGCCTGCATTCTGTCGTGGTTATAGTTTGAAAACACGCCCTAGGCAAGATCACGTGATGGAGATAAGTCAACTAGGTGGAACCCCAGCGAGCGTGCTTAGCTGGCTATCAGTATCACACTAAATTTTCATTCCTTAGTTTAGGAGCTGCCATTGAATGATGCTGTCAAATATTTGAAAAATTTCCCTTGCCATTATACCTTAATTAATGCGATTACCCTGTAATATCTCTGAGTATTTTTTTATTTTTTCTCTTCTGGGGTCGTTCAAATTGGCACGATATTCTAAAAAACTGGCATTTAATATATTCACCCAAGGCAATGAATCTGTTTGTTTTGTTGGTGATTTAAAGTTTGAGTAAAACCTTTTGCCCTTGATAGCACTCATAAACTACAATAACTACATTGAAATTTATTCGGATTTAACTCTAGCATATTTTGGGTTCAAATTAAGATGCGTTTACCCTGGAGCGTAAGACCAGGATTAGGCAGCAGTTAAATCTGTCTGCCCTACTTGACTTTTGTGACATTTTCGTAAGTTATCAACCATGGGAAGATCCTGGTGATGAAGATTGGGAAGCTCTGCCTCCCAATAGTTTTCTCCTTTTAATCGAGGATGTGCCTCCTCCAAAGGCATTCCCAGGCAGAGCCTGGGAACGATTGGAATAGTCATTGGTCATGCGTTAATTGCTAAGCTGTTGCGGCATTTAAATTGTCTGTCAAAAAACAATCAAACAATGAGTGGGGTGGGCCTCCGCCGGCAGAGAATATGCAATTTAAATGCGTAGCAGCTTACTAACTAATAACTAATAACTAATTACCCCTTTTTTACAGCTTCTCAAACACGGAGAACATCGGCAGATACATCGACAGCAAAATCGAACCTACGATACCACCGACGAAAACAATCATCAGAGGTTCTAGCATACTGGTAAGTCCTTTTACTGCTTCTTCCACTTCCGTTTCGTAGAAAGCGCCCACTTTCATCAGCATCTTGTCAAGTTCCCCTGTCTCCTCGCCAATTGCCATCATTTGAATAGCCAAAGACGGAAAAACAGCTTGTTCTTGCAAAGCAATACTGATCATGCCGCCACTTTGAATTTCCTGCCTGGCATATTCGATCGCATTAGATATCGCCTGATTCCCAGCCACATCTCGCACAATTTCCAAAGAATTGAGAATCGGCACGCCCGATCGCGTCAGCGACCCAAATATCACGCAAAACCGAGCCACCGCCGATTTTTCGATCAAATCTCCAAACACCGGCAATTTCAGCGCAATCTTATCAATTTGTAGGTGACCTACTGGAGTTTTGTAGTACATATCGAAGGCAATTTTGAGCGCTATAATTACCCCAATAACTGTTATCTGTTGGATCGGAGGCCAAGCCGTACAAAATTTACTAATTCCCAACATAATCAGCGTAAAAGTTGGCAAATCTGCACCAATATCCTCAAAGATTTTAGCGAAAACTGGTAGCAAGAATATGGTCATTGCGAAAAAAACCGCGACCGCGATGCCCAACACAGTCTTCGGATAAGACATCGCCGAATTAATTTCGGCTTCCGTCTTGTGATTTTTTTCCATCATCACGGCTAGACGGTCTAGAGTTTCATCTAGCACCCCCCCGACTTCTCCCGCCGCCACCATGCTGATAAACAGTTGGTCAAAAACATCAGGAAACTTAGCCATCGCCTCTGCCAAGTTTATCCCCTCCTGCACGTCAGCATTCATGCTCCTGAGCGCTCGTTTCAGCTTAGCATTAGAACACTGCTCGTGCAGCACGGAAAGGCATCTCACGATCGCCACCCCTGCATTAAACATAGCCGCAAACTGACGAGCAAAAATAGCCATATCCTTAACAGTAAGACTGGTAAGGTTATACTCGATTTGCTCCTGAATCTTACTGAAATCAAAGCCACCTTTCGGTTTTTCGCGGATAACGTTGGTAGCCACAGCTCACCTCTGAAAATTTATTAAAAGTTATGACTCATCAGTCATCAGTCATTAATTCAGCCTGCGAACTCCTGACTAATGACTGCAGACTGAATTAATGAGCTTTTACCGGGGCGCCACCAACAGGTGCCGGGCCGATCAAGCGCTCGAGTTCGTCAGCCTTAGAAGCCTTTGCCATTGCCGATTCCCAAGTGACTTTACCGCTCTTGTAAAGTTCAGCGAGGGCCATTTCCATCGTCCTCATACCCAATTTTGCCCCCATTTGGATTTGGGAGTAAATCATGGGAGTTTTGCCCTCCCGGATCAAGTTAGCCATAGCTGGAGTATTTACCATGATTTCCATAGCGCAGCAGCGGCCGCCCCCAACTTTTATTACCAAATTTTGGCTGCAAATTCCCACCAAAGAGTTAGACACCTGGGCGCGAACTTGGGGTTGTTGAATGGGCGGGAACACGTCCAAAATCCGATCGATCGTTGCAGCCGCCGAATTAGTGTGCAGCGTTCCCATCACCATGTGACCGGTTTCTGCCGCCGAAATTGCCAGACCGATCGTTTCTAAGTCCCGCATTTCCCCCACAAGAATTACATCAGGATCTTCGCGCAAAGCAGCTTTCAGCGCATTAGCAAAGCTCTTAGTATCTTCGCCTTTTTGGCGCTGGTGAAACAAACTCTTGATATTAGGAAACACATATTCGATCGGATCTTCAACTGTTAGAATATGTTCCGCCCGCGTCCGGTTGACCAGATCCAACAACGCCGCCATCGTAGTAGTTTTCCCGGAACCCGTTTGTCCCGTCACCAACAGCATACCCCTGGGTCTTTCCGTCAGATCCCGCAAAATTTGCGGCACGCCTAAAGCATCTGCGTTAGGGATCTTAGAAGCCAGAGCCCGCATACAAGCAGCCCAAGCACCCCGCTCCCGGTAGACATTGACCCGAAACCGAGCCAATCCCCGAACGCCGTAAGCGCAGTCGAGTTCCCACTCCATTTCCAACTGCTTGCGCTGCATATTGTTGAGCATTTGGAAAATTAGGATCTGCACTTCCTCAGCAGACAGAATGTCGCCGTATTGAGTCTGAGGAGTTAGTTTACCGCTGACTCGGAAGAATATAGGCGCGCCCGCTTGGATGTGTATGTCCGAACCCCCTTGCTCTACCAGGGACTCCAGTACGTCTTCAATCATCAGACCCATAGATACCTCTCCTCGATCAAATTGATAGTTATTGACCAATCTAGCTCAGTTAACAGTCAACAGTTAACTGCTGAATCAATCCACAAAGCGTGGCGTCAAGCAGTACGGACAATCCAGCATCTCCGGCTTCAATTCCGCCCGACAACTTTTGCAGGTAAGTCCCTGCTTGCGTTTGGCTTTCAGTTCAGCCTCCAGGCCCGAGTCAGTAAACGTCACCCGCTCGACTTCTTCAAAAGTAGTCGCGCCTTCCCGCACTAACTGCAAGCTGTAAGCCAACAACGTTTTCATCCCTTCTTCTACTGCTGCTTCCTTAATTTGCTCTGTGGGAGCTCCTTGAGTGATCAGAGTTTGAAGCCGCTCAGTATTTTTCAGGAACTCGTAAACCCCTACCCGTCCTTTGTAGCCTAGGCCGGCGCACTTGGTACAAAGTTGCTCGCGTTCTGCCAGTTCCTTCCTTTCCTCCACCGGTACAGTGTTGGCTTTGTAAACAGTTAGATCAATTTCTTGAGAAGCCGACAGACCGTACTTGCCGAGTTCTGCGGCAGTAGGCTGGTAAGGAATGCAGCATTTGTCGCAAACGCGCCGCATCAGACGCTGAGCCAACACGCCCAACAGAGCTGCCGAAACCATGAACGGTTCTACGCCCATTTCGGCCAAACGCGCGACCGCCCCGGCCGCGTCGTTCGTGTGCAGCGTCGTCAGCACCAAGTGTCCCGTCAAAGCAGCTTCCAGAGCGGTTTTTGCCGTTTCCTTGTCCCGCGTTTCCCCCACCAGCATCACGTCAGGGTCTTGCCGCAAAAATGCCCGCAGAATGTTGGAAAAAGTCAAGTCTTTTTCCCGAATTACTTGACATTGGGTAATTCCTGGCAAAGCATATTCGATCGGGTCTTCCGCTGTACTGATATTAACCCCCGGATCGTTCCGTTCCGCCAGAATCGAGTAGAGAGTAGTTGACTTGCCCGAACCCGTCGGCCCCGTCACCAAAATCAGTCCGAAGGGACGGCTAGCACTCTCTCGGACTAAAGCCAGAGTTTCCTGATCGGAGATTAACAAACCCAAGCCCAACTGAGTGCTGGAACTGTCCAAAATCCGCAGCACGATTTTTTCGCCGTACCGCGAAGGTAAGCTGTTCACCCGGAAATCGACCGTGCGTCCCTCAAATACCCGGCGGATGCGGCCGTCTTGAGCTTGTCGGCGTTCGGCAATATCCAGGTTGGCAATAATCTTGAAACGAGCGGTAATCGATGCGACTACCTGCTTGGGAAACCGGAAATACTCTTGCAGCACCCCGTCTTTCCGCATCCGAATCCGCATGAACTCTTCTTGAGGTTCTACGTGGATGTCGGACACCTTTTCCGACAGAGCTTTAGCCAAAATGATATTGACCGCCTTAATTACCGGAGCGGCCTCAGCATCGTCCAAGGTGTTAGCTAGGTCTTCTTGGTCGGCACTCTCCTCTTCTAGCGAGAGTTCGCCAAAATCTCCCTCCCCTAAATCCATCTTTCTCTGCTTTTCGGCTGCTGCCATTTTGGCTGCTACCTTAACTTGGTCCTCTTGATAGGCAGAAGTTATGTCCTGATAGTCGTCTGGCGTAATCACCCGTCGCTGCAAAGCCAAGCCATGAGGCTGTAAAATCCGCCGCAAATCTTCTATAGCGTTGAGGTTGTCGGGATCTACCATTGCCACTAAAACCGCCGCCGGCTCAGTTTCAGTCTTTGCTACGGGTAAAAACCGACCTTGGTGACAAATGTCGAGCGAAATCTTCAACGTCTCGAGCATAAGTCCCAGTTGCTCGTTAGACATTTCGCTCATCTCCGGGTCAAATGCTTCAACCCCGTAGACTATCTTCCGTTCAAACATCTGCTGCTTCTTGTAAAGTCGCAGCAATTCTGGGGGTAACGGCTGCCCGGTAAGTGCTTCTAATACCTCCGTCAAACGCTTGCCCGACTTCTGGCTTTCAATTTGAGCTTGCTTGACTTGCTCGCCGTTGACGTAACCCGACAGAATCATCTTGGTGAGAGCCGGAGGAAATTGGCTCACAGAAACTATGGATGTGGAGCGAAGCGGGGATGTGCTAGTCATAAAAAACACTCAATAGGTGGGAAACTCAGTCACAAAGAGTGCTGAGAGGAAAACCAAGGCGGGGTTTTAACCCCCGTATTCTTTGCTTATGGATCAGCTATCATTTTCTTGCTCAATCCCTATCTCTCAAGTGTAAGCTCGAAGTCCCCTCTAAGCTTCGTCCACAAATTGACGAGATGTTGGAGGGATTTGCCGGTGCTTGCAATCAAATCTTGTTCGTTGAGTGCTAAGTTGCTTACTTACCTGATTAACTTGCGGGATACTCTCGTTATAGCGTCAGGGCAAATCATTTGGGGATTCCCCGTACCGGGAGAGAAAAGCGGGGCGGGGTGTGTCCCCTTCCTAGGCTAATTCTATTTTCCCAAATTGTTTGCTCAAATTACACCGCCCGTGGTGGCGCGGTTAGCTGTACTAAATTAAAGATGACCTATGTTCTGTGATGATAGCTTTTATGAAAGCCTCGATCGCCCTTGTGAAATATATTTTGATTAATTATCTGCGATCGGTCACTGCCCGATCGCCGGTTACATCAGTCCCCAGGGCAAATTTTGAGCTACTCTAGTTTGGGATCATTAAATATTACTTTAATTCTTCTTTGCTGTCTGAGCCTTTGTGACGTAAGCTTAACGGAGCAGAAATGTTGGAAATTAGCAAATTAGATATCAGTCTAATCTACAGATAATTACCTCGAACCGACCAGCTAATCTCTATCATTTTGCTGCCACAAATTCGCCCCTTCAAGCGACTTCGGCGGTGTTGAATCCGAAAAACCACAGCCCAAATTCGCATCAAGATTAACAACCTAGTAGCTGAGTGACACAAGCACACACCTAACTACTTAGTCACTTTACACAAATTCCTTTTTTTGCCTACTTGGGAAACTCAGCAAATGATAATAAATGCCAGCATCAGCTTGCAACTAAAACAGCCTGACCGATGATAACTTTAAGTCAGTATCGTTTTAAGTAAACCTTGAAACATCAAGCCTCCTAGGTGGGAAATATTGTAGTAGACTTAACAGCAAAATATACTTATAAAAATTGTTGTAAATGCGATCGCGGTAATTAAAAATGAGAAACCAACAAACGTTGGGTTGGCCCCATTATGGCAATAGTATACGTAAATACCTAAACGGGCCTTTGAATATTTTATGGAAAGCTTTGAGCAATGTCTCCATATCTGGCGAGATTCCCTCTTTTCAGATTGTGCCATACACAGTCAATTCGAGTCCTCTAGATTTACCGGGTTAACTGTATCTGCTAGAATTGATAGGGTTCTGTCGCGCAGCTTTTATGATTGACGAGGAAAAACAGCAAGATCAAGATCCTAACTCAACTGGGGAAACCACCCCAGAGGGTTCGCCAATGGCAAGCGAAACTCCGGCGGCATCAGGAAACTCGAACGAATCGGCGGATTGGGAGCTCGAACTTGCTCGAGCTTATCAAAGTGCTCAGGGCGATCGCACCCCAGCAAACGCATCGGGGCCTACCGTCACCGGCAGTTCAACCAACAGTCCGACTGCAGACGCGGCGGAGCCTTGGAAGAAGGAACTGGCGCAGGTAACCGAGGAAAAAGAGGCTTTAAAAACTCAGTTGCAAGTCGCATCCGCTCAACTAGAAGAACTGAAAAATCAAAATCTCCGCCTAGCAGCAGATTTTGAGAACTTCCGCAGGCGTACCCAAAAGGAAAAAGAAGAGCTAGATTTACAGGCAAGGTGTCTCACGATTAAACCCCTGTTGCCGGTAATTGACAATTTCGAGCGCGCTCGATCGCACATCAAGCCGCAAACCGATGGCGAAATGAACATTCACAAAAGCTACCAAAGCGTTTACAAGCAAATGGTAGACGGCCTCAAGCAAATCGGGGTTTCTCCGATGCGCCCCGAAGGTGAACAGTTTGACCCCAACCTCCACGAAGCTCTGCTGAGCGAGCCAACTGACGAACACGAGGAAGGAACAATTATCCAAGAACTAGAACGCGGCTACATTCTGGGCGATCGCGTCTTGCGGCACGCCAAAGTGAAAGTTGCAGCGGCTGGGCTATCTGTGGTAGCCTCAGATGAAAATCCCGATAGTTCGGAAGGTTAATCGGGATACAAGCTACTGCATTCCTCAAAGTCACTGACCCCCGAATAGAATTCGGGGGTTCCAAGGTGGCAGACTCACCAACTTATTAATTAAAGATGACTAAAAGCACGTCAGCGCTTTCTCCAAAAATTCTGAAAAATGTTTTTACCAGTCTTTGATATTGCTTTAGGACATCAAGTTTATTTCCTACAAATCTAGTCTGGTAATGCTTGTTTAAACAAGCTGAGTCGTTTTTCCTCCCCCAACCTGTAGTTGGAGGTTTCCAAACATCCCACAAAGTTTTATGAGGCGCTATGGGAAAAATTATTGGAATTGACTTAGGCACAACTAACAGTTGCGTAGCTGTGTTAGAAGGCGGTAAACCCGTCGTGATCGCCAATTCCGAGGGCGGCCGCACAACTCCGAGTATAGTAGGATTCGGCAAGGCGGGCGATCGCTTAGTAGGTCAACTAGCCAAGCGACAAGCTGTAACTAATGCTGTAAATACTGTCTACAGTATCAAACGATTTATCGGACGACGGTGGGACGACACGGAAGAAGAACGAGCGCGGACTCCCTATACCTGCATAAAAGGCAAAGACGATACCGTTAACGTCCAAATTCGGAACAAGGTTCACACTCCCCAGGAAATCTCGGCAATGGTACTCCAAAAGCTCAAGCAAGATGCTGAAGCTTATTTGGGACAAACTGTTACCCAAGCCGTGATTACAGTGCCAGCCTACTTCACAGACGCCCAACGGCAAGCTACTAAAGACGCAGGTACAATCGCGGGCCTAGAAGTCCTGCGGATCGTTAACGAACCGACGGCGGCAGCCCTTTCCTACGGGCTGGACAAGCAAAATATAGAACAGAAAATCTTGGTCTTTGACCTAGGTGGCGGTACTTTCGACGTTTCGATCCTGCAACTGGGAGACGGAATTTTTGAAGTCAACGCTACCTCCGGTAACAACCATCTCGGAGGAGATGACTTTGACGACTGCATAGTCCAGTGGCTCGTAGAAGCTTTCCGGACTCAAGAAGGCAGTGACCTCTCACAAGACAAAATGGCCTTGCAGCGCCTCCGAGAAGCTGCCGAAAAAGCGAAAATCGAACTATCAAACCGGGAATCCACCTCAATCAATCTGCCCTTCATCTCTTCTGACGAAAAAGGGCCGAAGCATTTGGAAATGGAACTCTCCAAAGCTCAGTTTGAAAAACTGGTGGCTCATTTGGTGCAAGCGACGATCGATCCGGTGACTCAAGCCCTCAAAGACGCAAGTTTGACCCCCAAAGACATAGACAGAATTATTTTAGTGGGAGGCTCAACCCGGATTCCGGCAGTTCAAAAGGCAATTAGCAAGTATTTTGGGGGCGTTTCTCCCGATAAATCGGTCAATCCCGACGAAGCTGTAGCCGTAGGCGCGGCAATTCAAGCCGGAGTGTTGGGTGGTGAAGTCAAAGACTTGCTGCTGCTCGATGTGACGCCGCTCTCCCTGGGACTGGAAACCTTGGGCGGGGTGTTCACCAAAGTAATCGAGCGCAATACAACTATTCCCACCAGTCGATCGCAAATGTACAGCACGGCGGCAGACGGGCAAACGTCGGTAGAAATTCACGTGCTCCAAGGCGAGCGGGCATTGGTTAAAGACAATAAAAGTCTCGGCAAGTTCCTGCTCAAAGGCATTCCCCCAGCCCCCCGCGGCGTACCTCAAATCGAAGTTACCTTTGAAATCGATGCCAACGGGATTCTCAAAGTCGCCGCTGAAGACAAGGGAACCGGAAAAGAACAAAGCATCCAAATTTCCAATACAGGGGGATTGAGCGAAACCGAAGTCGAGCGGATGCGACAAGAAGCCGAACTTTACGCCGACGAGGACATCAAGCGCGCTCTACTCGTCGAACTCAAAAATCAAGCTGACTCCCTCGTCTATAATTGTGGTGTAACTTTAAAAACCAACGCGCAACTGCTGAGTGACGAGCTCAAGGCCGAAGCGGAAACAGCCGCAGCAGCCTTGCGGGCAGCGATGACTAACCCCGACATCACAATCGAGGAACTCACCCCCGCAATCGAATCTTTCAAGCAACTGCTATACTCGCTGGGGACAGCAGTCTACGACCAAGCCCGCAGCGGGGTAGCCCCGTCAGGAGCTGTTGTTGAAAGCGAGATGATGTCAGAAGTAGAATCATCAGAACCAGAAGAGGTTAAAGCGGACGACGACAGCATTTTGCTGAAAGAAGAGTTGCTGGTGGCGCCGGAACCAAAGCCGGAACCAAAGCCGGAACCAAAGCCGGAACCAAAGCCGGAACCAAAGCTGGAATCAAAGCCGGAACCAAAGCTGGAATCAAAGCCGGAATCAAAGCCGGAACGACAGTCAAAACGACAGTCAAATCCACAGCCAAGTCCACAGCCAAGTCCACAGTCAAAACAAAAACAGAAGGTTCCCGAACCAGAAGTTGATGATATGAATCCTTTCCTTTAAAACTGAAAAGCTAAGAATTAAAAGTTAAAAATTAACAATGAGAATTTTTGATTTTTAATCTGTAATTTCAGGAAAGGTCGCCCGTTTCTTTTTCGTACACTTTTTGTTATTTACCTCCAGGCAAGCAGCTCTATGGCCGGTGATTACTATGAAATATTAGGCGTTTCTCGCAGCGCAGACAAAGAAGAAATTAAGCGTGCTTACCGCCGCCTAGCTCGCAAGTACCATCCAGATGTCAACAAAGAATCCGGTGCTGAGGAGCGGTTTAAAGAAATTAACCGCGCCTACGAGGTACTCTCAGAACCAGAAACTCGCGCCCGTTTCGACCGTTTCGGCGAAGCAGGAGTCAGCGGTGCAGGCGCACCTGGGTTCCAAGACTTTGGTGACAGCTTTGCCGATATTTTTGAAAGCTTCTTTCAGGGTTTTCAGGGAGGTGTCGGCCAACAACAGCAAGGTCGCAGGCGCAGCGGGCCGGTGCGCGGAGACGATTTGCGCCTGGATTTGCGACTGGATTTTCGGGAAGCAGTGTTTGGTGGCGAAAAAGAACTTCGCATCAAGCATTTAGAAACCTGCGAAACTTGCACCGGGACTGGCGCGAAACCGGGAACCCGACCACAAACCTGCTCGACTTGTACCGGCAGTGGTCAAGTCCGACGCGCTACCCGCACTCCTTTCGGCAGCTTTACTCAAGTTTCAGTTTGCCCCACTTGCAACGGCACCGGGCAAGTGATTGAGGATAAGTGCGAAACTTGCGGCGGCCGGGGTCAGAAAGAAGTGATGAAAAAGCTGAAAATCACAATTCCGGCTGGGGTTGACAACGGTACTCGCTTACGTGTTTCCAATGAAGGGGATGCCGGCAAACTGGGCGGGCCTCCCGGGGATCTTTACGTGTTCTTGGCGGTGAATGAAGACCCGCTATTTAAGCGCGACGGCACTAACGTTAGCTCGGAAGTTAAGATTAGTTATTTGCAAGCAATTTTAGGATGCCGGTTGGAAGTGGAAACTGTAGACGGGCCGACGGAATTGTTGATTCCTAGCGGAACTCAGGCAAATACTGTTCTGACTCTGGAGAAAAAAGGGGTGCCTCGGTTGGGAAATCCAGTCAGTCGTGGCGATCATTTGATTACGGTGTCTATTGACATTCCTACTAAGGTGACGGCTGAGGAACGGGAATTGCTGATGCAGCTTGCTAAGCTGAAGGGCGATCGTACCGGTAAAGGCGGTATAGAAGGATTTCTGGGCAATTTGTTTCAGAAATAAGCAATTTTTGACACCCATGGGTGTCAAATTTTCCTGTTTCAGGATTCCCAGGCAATTTGTTTCAGTATCGGTCAAAAATTTGTGTGCAATTGCTCACAAAAATCTCAGGTGGGACGCTTCCTGGGCATTGCGTCTCAGCAGCGCTCAAAAAAGTGAGCGCAATTGCGCTCACTTTTTTCAGAAAGAATAATAGTCTGTGTCCAATTGGACACAAAATTTTAGATTCTCCAGTTTCCAGGCAACTTGTTTTAAAAACTAAGGCTTTCAGGATTTGAGATTGCAAAAAGCATTATGAATTCAACATCGAAAATTGAAAATCCCAAATCCCCAGATGCCAAAATCGATCTGCGGGGTACTCCGTGTCCTCTGAATTTTGTCCGCACTAAACTGCGCTTGGAACAAATGGCACCGGGTGCTGTTTTGGAGGTGTGGCTGGATGCTGGGGAGCCGATCGAACAAGTACCTGATAGTCTCAAAATGGAAGGGTACCAGATTCTGGAAACGCAATTTGTCGCGGATCAGCCGGAGTCGGGCTTTTTTTCAATGAAAGTGCAGCGCCCAGAAGACAAGGAAGCAGGATGAGCCTCAATTCACCCTCGATCGTGGGTACTGTAATTGCTGTTCAGGCTAACTTCTACCAAGTGAGGTTAGATCCCGAAGTCTCCATTGATGGGAAAAATGCTCCCCTCGCTGATTCTCCGATTCTCCTGTGTACTCGCCGCACTCGACTGAAAAAAATTGGTCAACAGGTGATGGTGGGCGATCGCGTGGTGGTAGACGAACCGGACTGGACTGACCGCCGAGGTGCAATTTCTGAAGTCTTCCCGCGCCAAACAGAACTCAACCGCCCGCCTGTCGCTAATGCCGATCGCATTCTCCTTGTTTTTGCCCTTGCTGAACCAGACTTAGATCCGGCATCATTAACTCGGTTTTTAGTCAAGGCCGAATCTACAGGTTTAGAAGTGAGTTTGTGCCTGAACAAATGCGATTTGGTCACGCCCGATGAGTTGGAACAGTGGCGCGATCGGCTTTCCGGCTGGGGCTACGAACCAATGTTTATTAGTGTCCGCAGCGGTGCAGGAGTTCAGCAAGCCCCCGCTAATGCTCAAAATGAAATTTCTGGGTCAGAACCCTGTTTCCATGACTTAGTGGAAAAAATAGAGCCATCTCTGATGAGTTATGAGGATAACCCCCAAGTTCCAAATTTGGTCAAGCCGTTACATCCGTTAAACCCCGTACATAGCCCGTTGCCGAACTTGCTTCTAGACCACCTGCAAGGGAAAATAACGGTAATTTGTGGCCCTTCTGGGGTTGGCAAGTCCAGCTTGATCAACCAACTGATCCCGGCCCTGAACCTACGAGTGAACGCTGTTTCCGGCAAACTCGGTCGCGGGCGCCATACGACTCGCCACGTCGAACTATTTGAACTCCCCGGCGGCGGACTTTTGGCCGATACTCCGGGCTTTAATCAGCCGGCTCTCGAATGCGATCCGTCCGAGTTAGCTGCATATTTCCCAGAAGCGCGCCAGAGGCTGGCTTTGGGTAGCTGCCAGTTTAGCGACTGTTCGCACCGAGACGAGCCTAACTGTGTGGTGCGGGGAGGTTGGGAGCGCTATGAGTATTACTTGCAGTTTCTCGAAGAGGCGATCGTCCGCCAACAAGCTCTGCAAAACTCCAGCAGCGCCGAGGCGAGTTTGAAGCAGCAAACCAAGTCGGATGGTACGCAGCATTACGAACCGAAGCTGCAAACTAAAAAATATCGCCGCTCTTCCCGCCGCCTTCAACACCAGTCTCTCCAAGATATGTGTCAAGACTTAGAGGAATTGTGAGGAAGTCGCCGCCCATCGCCCGTAAGCACTAGACAACAGTACCAAGACTTACCCAGAAACCGGGTTTCCTCGACGAAAATACTTTGTTGCACCCCGATGCCCCCTTCGCAAAACCGGCTTTCTTTAGTGGCGAGTGCGTAAGTCCTGAGTACATTAATAGCTAAAATTAAATGGCCTTAGATTTGTTAAAAAAAGTAGAACAGAAGCAAAAGTTAGCGGGTACTGCAGGAGCAAAAATATTGTGAATATTCAAGAACTGTTTCAAAAAGGCGGCCCCGCCATGTGGCCCCTGTTGCTGTTATCGATTTTATCTTTGAGTACAATTATCGAGCGCTTGTGGTTTTGGGCAAGCCTCCTGAGCAAAGAAAAGCAGATAGTGAACCGCATTCTGGAAGCGGCTCGCAGCGATTGGGGGGCGGCTAACGAGATTGCCAGACAAGCTAACCGACAGCCGATCGGGCGATTTCTTTCTGCACCCCTGCGGCTCTACAATCCCGAACCAGATTTATTTCGACTCGCACTCGAAGCTGCAGCCGATGAAGAGTTGGCTTCGATGCGTCGCGGTGACAAAATCTTAGAAGCTACGATCGCTCTAGCCCCTTTGCTGGGCTTGCTGGGAACAGTTCTGGGCTTGATTAACTCGCTCAGTTCTATCCGTCTGGGCGACATCGGCACGGCGGCAACAACTGGCGTAACTTTGGGGATTAGCGAGGCGCTGATCACGACTGCTACTGGGATGGTAGTAGCAATTTTTACCTTGGTGTTTTATCGGATATTTCAAGCTTTTTTGTTCAACCAGGCAAAAATATTTCGCAAAGCTGGAAATGAACTGGAATTGCTGTACAGGCAATACTGGCCTGCAGCTAATGCTAAGGGTCGATTGCCCGGTGCAGAATACAGCAATTCTTCTTTTGGTGCAGATGGTTTGAACAGGCGTTCTCTCAATTCTCAAGATGAGCGAGAACGGAATCGGGAGCCAAAATTGAAAGGTTCCGATCCGGCGGAAGATTCACCTTCTAATAATTAGAACCAAGGAGAACTGATGAAGATTCACTTAGATACTCCTGCTGAAGAGGCTCGGATAGAACTGGTGCCTTTAATTGACGTGATCTTTTGCATTCTGACGTTTTTTCTGCTGGCGGCTTTGCAACTGACTCGCCAGCAAGCCATTAATGTCGATTTGCCTAAAGCGAAGACTGGACAAACGCAGATGCGAGAGATGCTGATTGTCAGCATTGACGATTTCGGGCAAACTTATATCGACCAATTGCCTGTTAATTACCAACAGCTCGATCGAGTTTTAAAGAGTTTCCAAAGTAAAAATCCTACGGGTTTGATGGTGCTGTACGCTCCTCAAAATGCGAGATATGCCAAAGTTGTGGAGGTTTTAGACAAATTGAGAGAGGTAGGGGGCGATCGAGTTGCCCTGGCAACTCTTCCTAGTTCGGCTCCCTCGCCGCTGCCGAATCCCTCGGTTCCCAATTCTGGCATTCCTGTGGCACCTGCGATCGGCAATTCCGGTCAACCTCTGCCTTCTCCTGTGCCTCCTGGGCAGCAACAGTTCAATCAGTTTCAATCTCCTCTCCCGGCTCCCGGCCAGCAGCAGTTCAATCCCAATCAGTTTCAATCTCCTCTCCCGGCTCCCCAGCAGCCTAGTAACTTTGGGGCAAATCAGGGCATTCCTCCTGTTTCGCCGACACCGGCTGCTCCCAATTTCAGACCCGGAATCGCCACTCCACCGCAGGATGGCGGGACCTCGAATTAGTTAGAAGGAAGAAGGAAGAAGGAAGAAGGAAGAAGGGAGAACAGAGAAATAGAAATTCTCCGGCTCTCCCCATCTCCCGGTCTCCTCATCTTCCAATCTCCTCATCTTCTAATCTCCCCATCTTCCACTCTCCTCCTCTCCTCATCTTCTAATCTCCGCCTCTCCCCGTCTCCTCATTGCGGAGAGAATCTCCGCCGGATTTGGTATAAACGGCTTCAATTCTTTTGGTTCGTACTGAGCCTTTTTTCTCTTGACAAGTAGATACACTTGTATATGCCTGCGGAAGGAACTTTTGCAGACATCTCGCCATCTCTATCCCTAAGTAAGGTATTTCTTAGGACAGATGGTAACTTTGTCAAATGATTGTTACCTTTTGTAATATAGACGAAAGCCAGATGGGCAATCGGGCATCCCGAAACCAACGGTCGATCGCTGAAACAACTTACAAATCTGGTTAATCCAGGTGTTCACTTTTAAGTCACCTTTACTTACAGAGGAGTCAAAGTCATGAGCCAACCAGCAGAATTGTCTTTGGAACAGCAATTTAGCCTGTGTTCCTTCAAAACACAGGTAAGTGACATGAGCCGTGAACAAGCTCAGGAGTTTTTGGTCAAGCTTTACGAGCAAATGATGCTACGAGAAACCATGTACCGCCATTTTCTGAAACACCACTGGGGTTTAGAACCTAACCCAGGCGTTGAGTAACCAAGAGTCGCAGTCGGCGACCTCCGTCTCTTACTCTCTTCCCTCAAGCGGAAAGGAGTTGGGGGTGATGGGGCGTCACTCGAAGGCAGAAGGTAGAAGACCTGTATAGAGACTTGAGGAAAATTTGACAATTCCTTTGTGGATTTCACTCGAATTGCGGAATCGAGCTAAGCAGTTTGTTGATCGACATCACCGCACACCGCAAATATAATTTATCGCGCCTAGACTCGAAAATTGGATAACTCTTAATAATAAGTGTTAATTTTTTAACGCATTAAAATTTTTAACAATTCAATATATTTGTCTTTATTTGCAGCGGATGAGGTTTGACAACAATGGCGCTAGTCGGACATCTGAGCGCGACCTCCGACTAGCTAAACCTTCAATTTTCACATCAAACCCTAGAACTCGCAAATCAGGACTCTAGAAAGAGTTATTCCCCTTGACGTTCGAGAGTTGCTTCCATTGTACTCGTCAAGTAATGACCAGACATGATACCGCTAGATTGGTAGTAGCGGTTGTCATCAACCCGGTGAAGGGTATCAAAACCCGTCCGCCGCTGGCGTTCGTCTCCCAATACCCAATAACGCTGGACGATCGACTGGGGAGCAATCCAACCTTCGCCCTCGACGCGGGCGAGTTCGCTGTGTTGGAGTACAAAAGTATACTGCCGTTCATCGCTGTTGAGGTGTCCTCGATACTGCAAAATAATCTCTTCGCGATCGCCTCCAGGAAATACGAGCTTTGTCACCATACTGAACCAATCTGTTCGGTTCCAGCTCACTAAAGTTTTGCCTTTAACCGTAATTGGCACGCCATTGCGCTCAATCCAGCTTCCTTCGAGCGTCCATTGGCCAGATTCCATTAAAAACGTGTGAGCCACAGTGCTGTTCCTATGCTTTTCCTGCTGGCTACAATGCTGGTGCAACAACGCACAGCCGTTGTCCCTCAGACTCTATGCTATCACGCCCAACTGTGCCAACAAGAGTTAATTTCTCCTAAAAGTACCGATGTCCGGGCACCAGTAACTTGAGGCAGATTGCCGGGAATGCCCCGAACCCGCCATGCGGCTAAAACCGCGAATGCGATCGCCTCTTTAAAATCTACATTCAAGCCTGCCTCAGAAGTAGTCACCACTTGCACTGGATGCAATTGAGATTGCAATCGGCGTTTTAAGTAGAGATTGTGGCTGCCGCCCCCGCATAGTAAAACTCGATCGGGCATAGCCGGTAAAAAAGTTTGGTAACTGTGAACGATCGAGGCAACAGTCAGTTCTGTCAGAGTAGCCAGCACGTCAGCAGGACTGAGGTTGTAACCTTGGGCCTCGACCAAACACCTGTCAAAATAGTCTACACCAAATAGCTCTCGCCCCGTTGATTTCGGCGGTGCTTGGCGGAAGAACTCTGATGCGAGCCAATCCTCGACTAAAGCTTGACAGGGAGTTCCCGATGCCGCCCAAGCTCCACCTTCGTCGATCGTCTTAGTGCCGCCTGAGAAGTGCTGCACTGCCAAATCTAACAGGGAATTCGCCGGCCCTGTATCCCAGCCCGATATGCCATCCCCAAGACTGAAAATCTCCGACTCGTCATTGTTTCCCCCTTTTCCTCTTGCCGGAAGATAGGTAACATTGCCAATTCCCCCCAGATTTTGGATGCAGAGGCTGATGTTGGGTTCCGCCAGCAGGCAGGCATCAACTATGGACACTAAGGGTGCTCCTTGACCCCCTGCAGCAATGTCTGCCGAGCGAAAGTTACTCACAGTAGTAATTCCTGTCAATTCCGCAATTAGCGCGCCCCGCCCGAGTTGCAAGCTGTAGCCCATTAACGCATCGGCGCTGTCTTTCTGGGCTTTCCCAGGAGGTCGGTGGTAGACGGTTTGACCGTGAGAGCCGATTAATTCGGCTTTATCATATTCTGCTTGAATTGTCAATGCTGCCGTGGCAAATTCTTGGGCGATGGCATCATCTAATTGGGCTAGTTCAGCCATTGACAAAGCTGAGCCACTGCAAACCGAGAGAATTTGCGATCGCAAATTAGCAGGATAAGGGAAAGTCTTGCCAGCCACCAATTGCACTTTCAAGTCTGTTTGGGAACCGACCACATCCACCAAAGCAGCATCAATGCCATCCACCGACGTGCCGCTGATCAAACCGATAACGCGGGTCATTCAATTTTAGATTTTAGATTTTAGATTTTTCGATTTTAGATAGCCGGGTGCGATCGGGCGATCGAATATTATTTGAGGTCAATCGTCACAATCACCACAGTAATATTATCGCGTCCCCCTTTCTCCTTAGCTGCTTGAATCAAAGCAGTTGCAGCGCCCTCGCAGGCGCGAATCGACTTCAGAGGCGAAGCAATCAATGGATCGGAAAGTTCTTCAGTCAAGCCATCGCTGCAGAGCAGCAAGCGATCCCCAGGCTGCACGTCCACCGGCAAAATATCTATCTCCCGCAAATCATCGCGGCCCAAACACTGGGACAAAACGTGACGCCAAGGATGAGTGCGAGCCTGGTCAGGAGTTAGAGCCTTTCTTTTCACAGCCTGAGCCACCCAAGTCTGGTCTTCAGTAATCTGCTCCAAACGAGAGCCGTGCAGTCGGTACAAGCGAGAGTCCCCGATATTAGCGCACCAGGGTCGGCCCTCATCCCTAAACATTAGAACCACCGCCGTAGTTCCCATATCAGCACGCTCCGGGTGGTCGAGCTGATCCGTCAAAATTGCTTGATTGGCAATTAAAAAAGCCTTTTCCAACAACAGCGGAGAATCCTCTGGCCCTTCCCAATGTTCGAGCAAATAAGATTGAATCGCCTGAGTCGCAATCCGGCTGGCTTCTTGACCTCCGGCGTGTCCTCCCATTCCATCGGCCACTATGAAAAATCGCCCGTCAGAGTCTATGTAGTACGAATCCTGATTTACGGAACGAACTAGCCCTGTGTCTGTCTTACCTGCGAAAGAGCGTTTCATAGATTGGGTGATTGGACTCATCGAACTTGAAAGCTTGATTTAATGGGGTGCGATTTTTTATTCCAAAACTTAAATCCCGAACGGACTTGAAATTCTGCAGCCCGCGATCGCGAGTTTTGGAAAAATTGCACTTCCTTGACCTCATATTGTAGATCGTATGATGGTAATCCCATCTTAAAATTTCGGTAAATCCAGTAAATTCAGCAGCACGTGCAAAAAAAACTCGATTTCTACCCAAAATTAGAGGTTTCGCTGGCCACAAATCTAGGCAGCAACTGGGCTTTTAGCCTTAAAGGGCGTAAATGTTGTAAATTTCAGCAATCTGTGGTCAGCCAGCCAAAACTTAACATTTGATGTCAAATTTTGGCTGGTGAGAAATCTCAAACCTGAAATTTCAAATCGCAAATTGCACAATTATGACATCCTGTCTAAACGATCGATCCGCTTGAACAAACGCAGCATAGCAAACCCTGCACCCGCCGCCAGCACGGCCACAGCGACAGCCGGCCAGACTTGATTGCTGACAAACAAAATTGTCGCCGACAAAGTAAAAGCACTCATCAGCAAAGCATAATTCGTGCCCATTTGAGCGCTGCTCATGCGACGGAGCAAGCGCTCTGTTTCTGCAGAACGGACGCGAATCCGCAAATCTCCCTGTTCGAGTTTATCAATAGTCTCCTCAATCCGGCGGGGCAAACCCAAAGCACTCGAACTCACCTGAGCCGCCTGACGGCCGATTTCGTTAAAAATGCTGCTACTTGTATCATGGCCATTTCCATTAGTCATAAGCTGCATGGCAAAAGGTTGTGCCACCTCCATAAAGTTGAACTCGGGATCTAAGCCTCGGCCCACCCCTTCGATGGTGGAAAAAGCGCGCATTACAAAAGTAAAAGTCGCTGGGAAGCGAAAAGGTTGGTTGTAGGCAATATCGTAAAGGTCGTCGGTAATCGCGCTCACAGACTGATTTTCAAAAGGCTTGTCCATGAAATTGTCCAGCATATACTGGATGCTGCGGCGCACCGGACTCATATCACCCGTAGGCACCAAAGCTCCCAAATTGATCAGAGAATCCATAATCCGCTGTCCATCCTTGGAAGCAATGCCGTAGAGCGTCTCCATCAGTCCTTCGCGGACGTTCGACTGGATTTGCCCCATCATGCCAAAATCGTAGAAAATCAGACAACCGTCAGCACTAACAGCGATGTTGCCGGGGTGTGGGTCAGCGTGGAAAAAGCCGTCGTTGAGCAACTGGCGCAAATAAGCTTTTGCCCCCAACTGAGCGATTAATTTACGATCGATACCGGCCGCTTCCAAAGCTTCGTAGTGGCTGATTTTTATCCCTGGCAGGTATTCCAAAGTCAGCACTCGCGGAGCCGCGTACCGCCAATAAACCCTCGGCACCCGCACCCAGTCACAGTTGCTAAAATTGCGGCGAAAAGTATCAGCATTGCGGCCTTCATGGAGATAGTCAATTTCCAGCCACAGAATGCGACAGCATTCCTCATAAATCCCCATCCAATCTCGGCCGCGGCCCCACTTAGGATGGTTTTGAAAGTAGCGGGCAATTCCCTTAAGAATTTGCAAATCGATCTCGAACAGTTTCCGCAGTCCCGGTCGCTGCACCTTGACCACCACTTCCGGGCCCGAATGCAGTTGAGCTTTGTGTACCTGACCCAGACTGGCAGCAGCCAGGGGCACTGGGTCAAAGCTGCGGTAGAGTTCTTGAACTGTCTTGCCCAAATCTTGCTCAACAATTACCTCTAACTGCTCGTAGCTGAAAGCAGGGACTTTATCTTGCAGCTTAGAAAGTTCCTCCACAAACTCTGCGGGGAACAAGTCGGCGCGGGTGGAAAATAACTGCCCAACTTTAATGAAAGTTGGCCCCAAATCCAAGAGTGTTTCTCGAACCCAGATAGCTTGAAAGCGGCGTCGGGCAACTTTTTTTTCTTCAGTCACGCCTCCCCAGTAGCTCCAATTTTTGCTGTCGAGCCAGAGGGAAGCCAGCCAGAGCAAGACAAAGGCCCAAATGTCGAAGAAGCGCCGCTTCCGGGAGTATTTTTCGCGATTCCAGCGATAAGCTTTACTTTTGTAGGATTTACTAGCAGTTTTTGGCTCATCGGCTTCGCCAGTGTGCTTGGGGGAGCGCTGGCGATTAACAGAGTCATCAAGGAGAGCAGACACTTGGGTTCCCAAATTGCTTATTTTATGTTGTTGCTTTGATTGGAAGTAGGAGCGCAGGAGCGCAAAGCAATGCGCTCACGTAGTAAATAATAGTTGTGGTCGAATCGATCGCTACGGCAAACTGCTGCGGTAGCGCTGCAATTCCGATCGCACCAGAGCCACTTCGGCGCGCAGCTCGTCAATAGTTGCTTGCAAATCTGCAGGATGGATGTCTTGAATGGTGGTGGTGCTTGCAGTGCCAGTTCTGGTCTGCATCGCCTCATCCGAAGCTCGATTTGCCCGTTCCACAACTCGATCTGTGAACTGCCGCAGGCGTTCTCTTTGTTCTGCGTCAAATTTGCCGAGTTCAGAGAAAGCGTTGGTTGCCGCGCTTTCTAATTGCTCGTACAGTGCTTCGGCAAGTGCTCTGCCTACAAAAAAAGCATGAACTGGGGGTTTACTCATAAAAAATCTCTGTGCGCTTCCGCAACAAATTATAACTTGCTTGTCCCCGATGATGCTTGCTCCCAAAGGAAGGAAGTTTGGGGGAATTGACACTCGCACCCCGAGTGTCGGGGATGGGATTGTTGAGAGTTAGAAGAGTCTAACGCGCCACGGCTTCGCACAAAAGCCTCGCTTACACTGGCTCAAATTCGAGGTTGGGGTTGCTTTGTACCACAATGTTTGCAGCTTGGCAGTATTAATACGCGACATCACACCACCTCAGCGTCGCGCACATATTCTAACATAATTTAAATCAAAATTTAAATCAAAATAGAAAACAGTCCTGCACTTTTTTTGCGGGCATTGGGATTGCAGAGGGAATAGGAAATATTCGATAAACTCAGACGGCGACTGTTGGGATTTTCAGATTCGACGGAAGTTTTTGGAAGATAGTCGTTGGCTAGGTAGGGCCTTATTATCTCCACTACTGAGCGGATATTTGCTGATTCATAAAACCAAGTATTTGTCCGCACTTTGAACCAACAAAAACCATACTAATTTGTCGCAGGTTCGGGAAAAGGCATCGTGGGATCGGCCACCGGAGGTGGTGAATCAGGTGCGATCGAACTATCTGAATTGTTGCCACTGCGGCTGGGTATCGCAGGCTCAGGCGATCGCTCGATGGGCGAGGCTATTACTGACGGCGGGGATTCCGACGGCGGCCAGGTTTCAGCGCTAGCACTCCCAGGGGCAGGCGAAGCGGGTGCGGCGGGCGGTTCTGCAGGCAGGGGCGCAACTTCTGGTACTGGTGCGGCTTCTGGTTGGGGAGCTGGCTCGATTTCGGTTTGAGGCTCTGGAATGGGGGACTCAGAAGGCTCCTCTGCGGGTTCGGGCGTCGGCGATGGCTCCGGTTCCGCTTCGGGTTCTGGGGCGGGAGTTTCCTGGCCTAGAGACTCAGAAGGTTCTGCGCTAGTTTCTGAGGGATCTATCTGTTCGGGAATGTTGCTGCTTTCTAAGGGGGGTTTGGGACGCTTGTTGAGTTCGATCGGGTAGAGAGGGGTGCTTTCGACAGACGGCTGTCCGAACATCGGCTCTGACAAATCGCGGGATTTGAGCAAATCTTCGAGAGATGGGAAGGACTCACTTTTGGGCCGATTACTGAGAGTCGTGCTGTTGTAGTGCGATGCTAGGTCAAAACCCATCCAGCCTGCAATTGCAGCCGTGACCACAAACGCCACAAAAGTCAACTGTGGCGGGGGAGGTGCGGGCAATTTTAGACTTTGCTTGCCTTTTCTTTTTACTGATACTCGCTCTGTTTCTTGCAGCATGGTGAGCCAATTTTCCACTGTTTGAGGGCGGTTGTGGGGGTCGATTTCGAGTCCCTGAAGGATGGCTCGCTCGATTCCTGGGCTGAGGTGGGGCTGAAATTGCCGTAACTCAGTCAAGGGAATGCGATCGCGCAGGGGTGCTGCTACGGGGGCCACGCCGGATAGTAAGTAGTAGAGGGTGGCTGCGATCGCGTAGATGTCAGTGGCCGGTGTACATTTACCGTCATAGAGGTATTGTTCGATCGGCGCGTACCCTGGGGAGAGCAAGTTAGTGTGGGTTTGTTTGGTGCCGGCGGTAAAGCCGCGGGCAATTCCGAAATCTATTAACATTACTACGTGAGAATCGGCTCGCCGGATAATATTTTCTGGCTTGATATCTCCGTGCAGCAATCCGCTGTGGTGAACTGTACTTACGGCTGAGGCTATTTGCCGAATATAGTGCAGGGCCTGGGCTTCTGGCAGCGGCTGATCGGTTTCGACTATTTGGGCGAGAGTTTTGCCCGGAATGTAGTCCATTGCAATAAAAGACTGTCCGGCTTCTTCAAAAAAGTCGATTACCCTGACTATGTTGGAATGCTGACACCGCGACAGGCGTTGGGCTTCGGCAATAAACTGCTGCTGAAATTGGGCAGAGTCTGGGTGTTGGCGCAGACTTTCGTTGAGGGTTTTGAGTACGACGGTTTGGTTTAAATGGGTGTGGATAGCTCGGTAAGTGATTCCGAACCCTCCTATGCCTAAAGTCGCGTTAATTTTGTATTTGCCCTGTTGCAGGACTGTTGCTGGCGCTAAGTTCATCTTTAGTTGATGCCGTTTCCCAAACTATGCTACCGCCTTTGGGTTATTTCGCAGAGTTAGGGGTGAGGTTGGATTGATCGGCGTCCTAGTTTGAGCTTTAGCTCTGCTATATCTTTTATCTTGGCATCCCCACGTCATTTTCTTTGTAGTAGGTATGGTGAAACTTAACGCTCCGGCTTTCCAACAATAAAAATCCCGCTCTTGTGGAACGGGAAAGCCATCAGGGTGCATCTATAGTATCTGACTCTAACTTATGGGGGGTACAACCCCTCATTGTTTTAGCAAGTCTTTAAAATTAGCCACTTTTTGTAAAGATTTAGGTTTTATGTTGACTTTTGATAAATCTTATGATTTATCTGAAGTTCACCCCGTAGAAGGGATGTTCAAATCTAGCAAACCCCTACGCTGCAAGTAAAATTCAGCTTTTTGCCCCCTTTCTTGTACCCATGTATCTTAAGCTCGTCTTAAGAGTTAATTATAGGTGTGGCATAATAGTAGCCATGTATATCGAACGTGTTCCCAACAGAAACTCTCCGCCAGCCGTACTGCGAAAGCGAGTCCTACCGCGAAGGTTCAAAAGTACGTAAACGCACCCTGGCAAACTTATCAAAACTACCAGACCATGCCGTAAATGGTCTGCAAGCCTTGTTGAAAGGTGGCGTGACGATCGCTAGTTTACCTGACTCTTTTAAAATCACTCGTTCTCGCCCACACGGTCATGTAGCGGCAGTATTGGGCAGCCTCAAAAATACTGGCTTGCACAATCTCATTAGCTCCGAAAAGAGTCGCAACCTTCGGTTGGTATTGGCGATGATAATTGCTAGAATAATTGACCCGCGATCGAAATTAGCCACCGCCAGAGGTTTCAACGAGGAAACTTGTTTCTCCAGTATTGGAAAAATTTTGGGAATCGATGGTGCCGATGAAGATGAGCTGTATCTGGCAATGGATTGGTTGTTAGCCAGACAAGAGTCGATCGAGAATAATTGGGCAGCCAAGCATTTAGCATCATCAACCTTGGTACTCTATGATGTATCGAGCAGCCCCAATGAAGGTAAAACTTGCCCCGTCGCCAGATACGGTTACAATCGGGATGGCAAGAGAGGTAAATTGCAAATAGTATTTGGATTAATCTGCGATGCAGAAGGTTGCCCGATCGCGATTGAAGTATTTGAGGGCAATACGGCAGACCCGACCACCCTCACCAATCAGATTGCCAAACTCAAAGAAAGATTTGGCATTGCCAAAATAATTTGGGTGGGTGATCGGGGTATCATCTCTTCAAGCACTATTCAAAAACACTTTCACAACAACGAAGAGCGCAGTTTTGATTGGATTAGTGCCCTGCGTGCGACCCAAATCCGCAGCCTGGTCGAGCAAGAGTCGATTCAACTTTCTTTATTCGACGAGAAAAACCTCGCTGAAATCTCATCAGATGACTATCCGGGAGAACGGTTAATTGCTTGCCGCAATCCCATGCTAGCAGCCGAGCGAGCCAAAACGAGAGAAGAATTGTTGCAAGCAACAGAAAAAGAACTATCCAAAATCGTTGCTGCGACAACGAGACAGAAGAAGCGTTTAACAGGGGCATCAAATATTGCCCTGAAAGTGGGCAATGTGGTGAATCGTTACAAAGTTGCCAAGCATTTCACGCTGGATATTCAAGAGAACAGCTTCAGTTATGAAAGAAACACGCAAAGCATTAACAGCGAAGCTGCCCTGGATGGGTTATATGTGATTCGGACTTCAGTTGAGTCTGCCGTTTTATCGCCAACAGAAACGGTGATAGCTTATAAAAGTTTATCTCAGGTCTAGCCGGCTTTTCGGAGTTTTAAGACGGTGGATTTAAAGGTGCGACCGATTTACCACCGCAACAGCGATCGAGTTAAGGCTCACGTATTTTTATGTATGTTAGCCTATTACGTAGAATGGCAGATGCGTTCTCTTTTGGCTCCGATGCTGTTTGATGAGGAGGATTGGGAGTTGGCTCACCAACAGCAAAAATCAGTGGTTAAAGCGGCGAAGAGCGATCGAACTTTAGCCAAGGCGAGAACCAAGCGAACAGCCAATAATTTACCAGTACATAGTTTCCAAACTTTATTAGCGGATTTAGGTACGATCGCCCATAATGAAATTGTCGGAAGCATTGAGGGTGCTAGTTGGGTTTTTGACAAGATTACTCAACCGACAATCGTGCAACAAAAAGCTTTGGATTTACTCGGCGTTTCTCTGATTTGTACCCAGTAAAATCAAAGTCAAAATCTTTCAAAGGTAAGCTGTACATACTTAGGAGCCTTTGTCAATGGGGGAACTTCAGCTTAAGTTGGCATTGCTCCCCCGCTGTTGTGGTTCTGCTGCTGTCAGATTTGGGTTAACATCTTCGCGGTCGTTTCCCCCGGCAAAGGCAAATACTGTGCCCAACCCCCGCTGCCGTTAATGACGGCGTTTTTGATGGGTGCAACCACATTCTTCGCCGGGACAAACCTATCCTTGGGGCCCCAGCTATTGTTGGAAACGTCGAAGTTAGCTTGTGCCTCTAACCTCCGAAGGGGACTTTCATTGGTATCGTTATATTTATAACCCGCGATCGTGGCTTCGTAAGCAATACCCACTGTACCGAGATTGTTTCTTCTACCTGCGATAATGCCAGCTACAGCCGTACCGTGAGAGTCTTCTTTCGTTACTGGAAAGGGGCCCCCTAAGCTGTCTGGCAGGGAAAGCGATTGATCGAAGTTGCCTGCAAAATCTTCGTGGTTCCCGTCGATGCCGTCATCAATGACACCTACTTTGACACCCTTGCCCGTATAGAACGGCCACAAAGGCACTACATTCAGGTCAATACCGGGAGTGCCTGGGGTGACATTCTTATTGGCTACTCCCTGTCCTTTGTTGAGCAGCCACCACTGCTCCTTGGCTAGCGTACCTTTTAAGTCGTCTGGTAATTTGGATTGAGTCGTCATAACAAGGCTCTCTTGATAATTTTCTTAACTGCTTCTGAAAGCGATTGGGTCTGAGGAGAAGGCGATCTCATCTGGTAGCATATGAGCTCGCCTTCTCCCCGCATCCCCCCTGAGATAGATTTTTTCATAGATCGGTGGCCTCGCTAAATTAAGTCCCAGGAATTAAAAATTACCTGTTACAGTTCACAAATATCCAACTGCATATAGAACCCAAGGGAGCGCGGCTTGACTTTCGCTATCTCTATTATTTCTGCAGGCGGCTGTTTATATAAGTCGCAAAAGTCGGATCTTCAACTCGCAAAAGTCTGATCTTCAACTCGCAAAAGTCGGATATTTTGCGATGAGGGTGGTTGAGGGTTGACTTTTGAGGATTGTTGTGTGACAGGAATTGAATTTGCCAAATGGGCGCTCGAATCCTCAGCAAAGTGAGTCTCAACAAAGCAGGGAAGTAGTTCTTCCGTACTTGTTATGGTAAATCGACTGCTATGAGCGAGCGACTGCTATGAGCCATCGCTGGCAATATCTCAAATGGGTTCTATAAACATATAGAATTAATCAGCGTTAATCTACATGAACCTCCGGTTAAAAATTAGTTATATTTTGCCAAGTCGAACGATTTTTCGCTAAAGTGCGATCGAGCAGACAATTATCAGGTCATCTACGCTATTTATGCCTTACATAACTATCCCTAAACAATTTAGGGAACCTTCCAGGGTCATCAAATCTCAACTTTTTTTACGGCCGAAACGCCTAGCCATTTTTGAAGCTTGTCTGATCGGCTTGGTGGCAGGACTGGCCGGTGTTTTGCTAAAGTCAGGAGTCGGATGGCTCGGCAGTTGGCGAGTTGCTACCTCGACAGTAATTCCAGCTTGGATATTACTGCCCAGCGTCGGTTTATGCGGGGGGTTGCTGACAGGTTTCTTGGTTGAGCGTTTTGCTCCCGAAACTGCCGGCAGCGGCATTCCTCACGTCAAAGCTGCTCTCGGCGGAGTCAATCTTTCCTTAGATTTGCGAGTAGCCGTCGCCAAACTTCTGACCACTATTTTAGCAGTTGGTTCCGGTTTAACTTTAGGCAGGCAAGGCCCTACTGTCCAAATAGGAGCATCTTTGGCCGGCTGGATAGGTCACTTGATGCCCACTTCCCCAGACTACCGCCGACAATTGATTGCTTGCGGTGCTGCTGCAGGATTGGCTGCGGGTTTCAATGCTCCCATTGCAGGAGTTTTGTTTGTAGTTGAAGAACTGCTGCACGACGTTTCGGGATTGACTTTAGGGACTGCAATTATCGCTTCATTTATCGGTGCAGTTGTCTCGCAGCTTTTGGGCGGCGATAGTTTAAGTTTGAACCTTCGCGCGTATCAAACCAGTTTTGATGCTCAGGAAATCCCCTTTTATATACTATTAGGAGTTTTAGCGGGATGGCTGGGAGCTTTGTTCACCAAAGGGATTATGGCTAGCTTGCAATTTAACAGGCGATCGCTCAAATTAGCTTTGCCTGTGCGAATGGCTCTAGCTGGTTTAATCTGCGGTTCAGTAATAGCTTTTCTTCCAGCAACTTTCCGCGATAATACGGGTTTACGGGAGTTTATGCTGACCGGTGAAGCAAGCGGCATAACGAGTTTAATTGCTTTTATAGCTCACTTTTTTCTGACAATTATTTCCGCTGCTTCTGGAGCTCCGGGAGGATTGTTTTCCCCTGCCCTAGTTATGGGTTCTGCACTCGGTCACATGGTGGGAATTGTGCAGGCAGATTCCCTGGGGGTAGGTTTGCCGGTAACTTACGCTTTGGCGGGAATGGGAGCGTTTTTTTGCGCGGTTTCTAGGGCGCCGATTACTGCGGTAGTGATTGTGTTTGAAATTACGGCGGATTTCAAATTAGTGCTGCCTTTGATGATTTGTTCTGTAGTTGCTTATTTGGTGGCGGAAAAGGTGGACAGTGGCTCTTTTTACGATCGCCTTTTGGAGTTTAACGGCATTCAACTGACAAAAGCAAAAGCTGCCAGCAATACTTTGAGCGACTTGCACGCAGATGACGTGATGCAGCGCCGAGTTGAAACTCTTTCGAGTCTGCTGACTTTCGATGAAGTGATGCAGGCTTTTTCGCGATCGCACCACCGAGGATTTCCAGTAGTTGAAGATGGCAAATTAGTCGGAATTGTCAGTCAAACCGATTTGGCAAATGCCAGAGAGCGCAATTTCTCCGGCAACTCCCTGCTCAAAGAATTTATGACTGTACAGCCGATCGCAGTCAAAGCAAGCGATACTTTAAGCGAGGTATTGTACAGGCTCAACAACTACAATATCAGCCGCTTGCCCGTCGTAGAAGGCCGGCGTTTGGTGGGAATTATTACCCGCAGCGACATTATCCGAGTTGAATCCGATCGCCTCAGCGGAGAAACAACCCAGGGCCCGCATCCAGAACCTTCCTATGTTGTCTATCAAACCAGGGCTCCGCAAGTCGGAAACGGCCGCTTATTAGTGCCGCTTTCAAACCCCCAAACAGCACCCGCTTTGCTGCGGCTGGCGGCGGCGATCGCGCGCGATCGCAATTACGAATTAGAATGCCTGCAAATCATCTTAGTACCGCGCAACAGTTCCCCTTCAGAAAGCGCAGTGCGGACAACCAAAAGCCGCCGCCTGCTACAACAAGCCGAACGAATAATTCGCAATTTGAAGTTGCCGATACACACCCAAATACGGGTAGCTCATGACGTTCCTCACGCGATTTTAGAGACAATAAAGGAGCGACATATCGATTTGATTTTGATGGGCTGGCAAGGCGAATTTTCCACAAAAGGACGCATTTTTGGCGATGTGGTCGATACCGTAATTCGGCAAGCAGGCTGCGAGGTGATTTTGGTTAAATGGAGCGAAAAACTATTAGCAACACGTAAGAAAAATGAGTTCTCCACCGTTTTTAGCGGGCGGAAATATGCGTCTATAGAATGGGAATTCAATACCGAAGGAGTTGATGGTGCAGATAATCCCACCTTGGCCGCCTCAGATTCCTCACCGACTCCTGAGACTGAATTGGCCCCGCCGAATTCAGAGATTCCAGGGCCAGAATTGGGACTGCACACGCTGATGGGTTTACACCGTTGGTTGGTGCCTATTCGCGGCGGTTACAAGCAAGCTGCGGCTTTGCGGCTGCTACCTGCTTTGGTGGCTGCGAGTGCTGTACCGGAGATTAAATTGTGTCAGGTTCATCAGCCTTCTGTTGCAGAACCCGATCGGGGAGAATTAAAGCAAGCGGCGGAGTTTATCAAGCGCAGGGTTAGCTGTTCGATAATAGCGACTTCGGTTTGCGCTAAATCGGTTTCTGATGCTTTAATTGATTTGGCTCAGAACGATCAGTGCGATGCGATCGTCCTGGGAGCGAGCCGTGAAGGGCTGCTGAAGCAGGTGATTCACGGGAACATCCCGGAAGCTGTGGCGCGTGGATGCGACTGTACAGTCATTTTAGTGCGATCGGCCTCTTAGCAAATTCATACCATTTTAGTCTTGTTTCCATACAGACCTCCTAAATAATTAGACTTTAAATAATTATGGGTTACAGCTAGATATTTTTCCTAACGCAGAGGCGTTTTCCTTGATTCCATTCCAATTCCATAAAGAAGTCTCCATGCCTTTTCCCGCTTGTGCTTCACAACCGCTAAATTCTCGCTTTCCTTTTATTTTTAACACTCAATTGCTTAGTAAGTGATGTATAATAATGCAAAGCAAAAAGCAGATTAATTCCAAAAAACACCAAAGTTAAAACAAATGTAAAAAAAGACGTAAATGACAGCCGGGAAGTCATCGTAAACATCGCCAAAATGATTGAGCAAAGCCCAAAACCGGCAGCAAAAGAACTTAAAAGCAGCAACCGTACCCTAGACATAGTTTTATTGAAAAATTATCAGTAAAATACACTTTTGGCAGCTACAGAGGAGTGCCAAATGATACTTATTACTATATAGCGGAATTGCTCAGTTCCGCCAAGGGCAAAACGACTGCTTTCCTAAAAAGGTTTGAATTATACAGAAAAATACAGCCCGCGCTCTTGTAAACTCCTGTTGCTCGACTTAATATCAATCCAAGGAATTCCCCAGCCTCCGCGAGCATTCCACCTTTCGCCGTACAGTCACCGCAGCCGCAATCCCGCTGACAGCAATGTATTCGCTTTCAAAACCGCGCTTCCCCTGGGATTCCAAACATTGCCAAAATCCACAAACGGCGTCACCTGCAAAACTCCTTATTTGTCGTCGCTGCGCTTGCATCGGATACCGCAACTCGGCTGAATCAAAAATCCCGCTATCGGCAAGCATTGCATCCTGACGGAAACCCCGCAAGATATCTGAGCCTCCTATACCGAATTGTTCGATCGCCAAAAGCTCTGTCCCAGCCAATGCCACATCCGATCGCACCTGCAGCAGCGTCTCAGGAGCCAACAACCGCATATACTGCAATTGACCCAGCCCAGTCAAAAATCGACTCTCAGGGCTGCTGCTGTTCACCGTAGCGCCAAATGCTGCCATTCCCTGACACAAGTGCGATCGCGCCGCCAAGACATCTCTCTCTCCCCTTTGAGTAAAATCCTGAAACAGCCTCAGCACCGCAACCGGATTTCTACCCCGATTATCTGCTTCCGGCGACAGTGGAAAATCCTTTCCCCGCAAAGATGTATCGCTTTCTCGACTGTAGGTACCGATATCGGGCGCGATTTCTCTTCTGGGATTTTGCACGATCGGCTCGCGGTAAATCACTGCCAACTACTTCAAATCGATCGACTTTTATCGTACCCGGAATCTTAGCAATTCTGCAGGCTGTGCCGGCGCCGCAACAGCAGGCGGCAAAAGCTGTGCGGCTGAAGGCAAGGGCTTTGGTGGCGCAGGTTATGGGAGAGGAGCCGGATTTGGCAGTCGCGGGTTAGGAATCGGAAATTCGTGTCTATTTTCTCCTCTGTTCGGCAATTGAGGGAGAGTTTCTGGAGCCTCACTTTGGGTCGATTGAGCGAATTCCGGGATGCTATTTTCTATCTCTTTACTGCCTCTATCTAATTCTGAACCCGAGTATAAATCACGAAGCCGATCGCGATCGTCTGCTGTTTCTTGATTTAGTTTGAATTGAGACGGTAAATTATCATGCAAAATTGGCGCTTGCACCCCTGAGTCGGTATCAACCATCGACTCACCAACACTTAGAGCGGATAGCAGTGCGGGGCAAATAGCTGCAATTGAAAAACCAAGTGCTAATGCCTTGAAAAACTTGATTTTACAAAAGCCTCTCGAAAATTGCACGGGCATGACAGATTAGCGATATTTGATAGTTATTTACACTTACGATCGGGCGCAGCCGACGCAATTGCAAGGAATAAAATTACTCTATCACTTTTGAAAGAGTTAATTTCTTAAGTCAATATAAAGATAGTTGACAGCACACTTATTTTGTGCATAAAACAATTACTGAAAAAACTCTTACCTCTCAAGCTAGCCCTCTTCCAAGGAATAAAATTACTCTATCACTTTTTAAACACTTCATTCCTTAAGTCAATATAAAGATGGTTGACAGAATTCATGTTTTGTGTAATAAAAAATTACTAAAAAAACTCCGACCTCCCAAGCTAGCCCTGTAGGTCGGCGGAGCATTCTATCAAACCTGCGATCTGAGAAATAGGTAAATTTTGATAGAGATTACTACATTTTATTGAGCTGCGATCGCAATTCTTCCAACTCAGCGTCAATCACCGGGCTCGACTCCGAGCTACTAGCTGCTGCAGTTTTACCCGCTGCCGGCAATTGACCTTGAGACACAGAACCCCCGGTCAGTTGAGCTTTCATCTGAGCCAACTCGTCGTCAACATCACCGCCGCTTTCGAGCAAGCGGAACTGTTCCTCTAAATTGCTGCCGCCGGCCGCCAATTCTGCCGAAGCCCCCGCGCGAGCTTCAATCTGCAAAACTTTTTCTTCCATGCGATCGAAAGCTGCCATTGAACTGCCAGTATTCAAGGTGCCAATGGTATTGTTGAGCTGTTCCTGAGCTTTAGCAGCGGATATTCTCGCTTTGAGCATATCCTTCTTAGTCTTAGCTTCGGAAATTTTGCTCTCCAAACCGATCAAGTTGCGCTTGAGACTTTCCACCTGAGCCGATTGCTGATCCAGACTGGCTTTCAGCGTAGCCGCCGTTTCAGCGTGAGACTTTTTGCGAACTAGCGCTTCCCGGGCCAAAGTCTCGTCTCCTTTTTGCAGGGCTAGCTGAGCGCGCTGCTGCCACTGGTTAGACTGAGATTCAGCTTGATTGTACTGAGTCTGGGTGCGCTTTTGAGTAGCGATCGCGCTGGCAACGGCCTGACGCAACTGCACCAAGTCTTCCTGCATATCCGTAACAGACTGTTCTAAAATCTTTTCCGGGTCTTCAGCTTTATTGACCAGATCGTTAAGATTGGCTTTGACGACTCGGCTAATGCGGTCAAATAATCCCATAATGCTATTTTTCCTGGGTGAGGTGTACGAAGTAGGCGGAAAGCAGGCTTGATAGCCCTAGCCCGCAGTTGTGAAATTCACTCTTGTCAGATTTTTAGTGCGATTTAGTTTTTGGCAATTTTTGCAGACAGATAAATCCAGTTTAAAGCGATCGAGTAATGTGATGCAGGCAAGCTTATTCATGCACCTATCTATTGAGTTTAACGTCGATCCGGGAATTCCCCAACAGGCTTCGAGCCATCTCTAGCTAGGCTGTTGAGAAGTTTTTGCTCGTCCCGACTCTTGTTCTGTTGCCTGGGGTTCAGGATGCGGGTGGCTCGCTCGACGGCAATTTGGGTGTATTGTTGCCCGGAAGCATTTGTGCTTTCATTGCCGCCAACTCGGTATCCACATCGTCGGCACCTTCGAGAGAGAGAAACTTCTTTTCTAAATCATTAGTTCCGAGTTCTGCGATTGCTTCGGAGCGAGCTTCTAGCTGCATGACTTTCTCTTCCATCCGTTCAAACGCGCTCAAAGCGCTGCCGGTACTGAGATTTCCCATCATTTCTTGCAGCCTTTCCGACGATGCGGCCGATCGAGCTCGGGCAATGTACATATCTTTTTTAGATTTTGCCTCGGAAATTTTACTTTCGAGCGTCCGCATATTTTCTTTAAGTTTAGTGACAACAGCCGATTGCTGATCCAGACTGGCTTTCATCGCCGTTGCCGTTTCTTGATAAGATTTCTTGCGTGTCAGAGCTTCCCGCGCCAAATTTTCCTCGCCTTTTTGCAAAGCTAGCTGCGCCCGCTGATGCCATTCTGCTGCTGTAGACTCAGCTTGGGAGCACTGGCGTTCAGTGCGTTTTTGAGCTGCAATCGCTCCTGCCACAGCTTGTCTGAGCTGCACTAAATCTTCCTGCATATCCATTACAGCCTGTTCCAGAATTTTTTCTGGGTCTTCTGCAGCCCCGACCAAACTGTTAATATTGGCTCGAATCACTCGCCATAGGCGATCGAATAATCCCATTTTGCCCGTCTCCCGATTTTATTAAATTTTAGATTTAGGACTGGGAATTGACAATTACAAAACCAATTTTGTGTTAGACAAAACATTCCTCATTGTCTAGCTTTGTCTAACAATTTAGTTAAAGTTTTTCACCCTTTACCTAATTTATGGCTGATAGTATTGTGGCTTCACCCCTTTTTCTTGGAGTTCTTTCGCCAAACGTTCTGCTGAGGCAGGATCGTTCAAAGCCCCCATTTGGATCTTGACACCCTTTGAGAAGTTCCGCACGTAGGCATCGGGAACTGCTGTTCTGGCTTGCTGCAGCGATTTTTCGCCTGTGTAATCGGTGACAACGTAATAAAAACCGTCGGCGGCCCGTGCAGGCCTTCCCAGCGGGGATGCGGCGGCTGGCGATGCGGCCGCTGGGGATACTGTCGCCGGCGATGTGGCTGCAGGCTGGGCTGGGGAAGGTGTTGGAGGCAGTGTCGGCAGTGACGGCACAGGCTGCGCGGCGCTGGGGCTGGGAGTGGGAAGCAAAGCCGTACTCAAATTGTTGAGTCCTTGTTCCCTGCCTCTGGGCGGGTTGCCGTCTTCTGTAGGAATCGGCACAGCCCCGCTAGGGCCCGGAGGCGCTGGCGGAGTTGGTGGGATTGATGCTTTTGGTGACGGGGAAGGAATCGGGCTGACTGTCGGCTGGACATTGCTGAGAGTGCTCAAATCTAGCTCGACAAATTCTTTGGATACCAGATTTGGAGCTTTCGGTAGTTCCTTGGTGCTGGTATCCGAGGTGGAAGTAGAGGCGGGACTGTCGGGAGAGGGTGAGGTGCGGAGCAAACGGTTCAGGCCGGCCATCTTAACTAGATTTGACGGGTACATGACTGCGTAGCCCAAAGCTGTGCACGACAGCAAAAACAGCAGCATCGAACTCAGTCCCAACGGAGTTAACAAACTGGCGGCTAAACTCCGTTCTACAGTAGGCTCAGCTTTTGACTCGTCCAAACTTTCGATCAGTTTTTCGCTTGATTCGAGATACTTGTTGGGTGCCAAGGCACTGCTAGATAATTTTGTGCCACCCCTGGTAGTTGCTAGCGGGGCATCGCCCTGAGTGCCGGCAAGGGATAGCGGCAGCGATAGGGGCTGCTGGGTTTCCTCCGCAGGAGACTGCGCCAAATTTTGGGCTAGCTGTTGCTCGGTTGTGGCTGTTTGCTTGCCGGTACGAACTGAGGGCGACACCCACTGTTCGGCGCGCCGCCTGTGCCTTCTGTATGTTGTCAGTTCTGCTTCTAGGTTTACATCTAGACTCCCCAGGACTGCTTGCAAAGCAGGCTTGATTGGGGTTGAAGAGGATTGATGATTTGGGGATTCAACCGAAGAACGCTTACTCATTAGCAAAACTCCTACCGCCTCTGAATTAATTTTAATGTTTTGATTGTAGAGATAAACAAGAAGCTTGAAAACTTGCCTATTTTATGATTAGCTACTTTTGGCGTCAATGCAACAGGGGCCCGATCGCCTGCGGTTATCTTTTCATTTTCATTTTAAGACTTAATTGTTGGTATGTCCCGGAGGCAGCTTACCGAAACTTTCAGCAGCTTTTTGTATCCTGAGCTACCCCTTATTTGTAACCTCTCATACTGGTTGCACATTTGTACTTTTTCTTGATCCCTGACGGCTTTATAAAGTTTTAACCTTTGTTTTCACCTATACAATGAGCAACGACAGAGCTAATTGTTTCTATATATAACGAGATTATAAATAAATTATAAAATTAAATTATGCTCCGGGGATCGCTACAAGCCAGACAGAATAAAGGCTGGGAGGCTCTAAGGCAGGCTAGCTCTGCAAGCGAGAATTAGAGATGAAAATGATTTCCCTAAGAACTTTTATGCAAACCTCCTTAACTTCAGCTTGTGGTCACTGCCGTCACTATACCCCTGAGGGCAGACGCGGGGGTGTTTGCGCTTTACTAGGCGGACCGGTTCAAAGTCACTGGAAAGCTTGTGCTTTAGCGGTTTCGCCTTTTAGGTCATCTTGGGAAAACATAGAAGAAATTGGACTGTGGCCAGAATCGACTCTGATGCTGCAGGATGCCACCGTCACTCTTTCCGAGCGCAATGCCTGCCAGCTTACAGGCACAACGTTAACCGAAAAATCGGCAGCACCAGTCTCGGTTTAGTTAGTCGGCAGCAGGATAGGTCATACCATTTTCGATTTTCGATTTTCGATTGGGGAATCACTGATCATTATCATGGTTTGGAGCTGACAAAGCAGTTTCATTCTTTTTGGGAACTGGTATCAATACTGACACTTTTGGACGATCGGGTGCATTTGGCTTTACTAACTCATAAAAATCAGCAGCATCTACTTTAATATGAGCGCATAAAAAAAACTGATTTTTCTATCCCGCTATGGCAGCCAAGGATATTGACTAAAATCAGGTTGCCGTTTTTCCAAAAAGGCTTGTTTGCCTTCGGCGCCTTCCTGCGTCATATAGTACAGCAAAGTGGCATTTCCCGCCAGTTCTTGCAAACCGGCTTGACCGTCGCAGTCGGCATTAAAAGCGGATTTCAAGCAGCGAATCGCGATCGGACTTTTTTCGAGAATTTCCGCAGCCCACTGAATCCCTTCTAGTTCTAGTTGTTCGACGGGCACGACGCAGTTGACTAAACCCATTTCTAGGGCTTGCTGCGCGCTGTACTGCCGACACAAAAACCAAATTTCTCTGGCTTTTTTCTGGCCGACAACTCTGGCGAGATAGCTAGCTCCGAAACCACCGTCGAAACTGCCGACTTTGGGGCCGGTCTGTCCGAAAATAGCATTGTCAGCAGCGATCGTCAAGTCGCAAATTAAGTGCAGAACGTGACCGCCTCCAATTGCGTAGCCTGCAACTAAAGCAATTACAACTTTGGGCATCGATCGAATCAACTTCTGCAAATCCAGCACGTTCAACCGGGGTATGCCACCTTCGTCTACATATCCCGCCGTACCCCGCACGCTTTGGTCGCCGCCGGCGCAAAAGGCGTATTTGCCGTCTGTATGAGGTCCCGCACCGGTAAACAGGACAACGCCGATTTTTGTGTCTTCGCGGGCATCAGTAAAGGCATCGCACAGTTCCAGCACGGTTTTGGGACGGAAAGCGTTCCGTTTGTGAGGTCGATTGATGGTAATTTTGGCGGTGCCGCCGCTTTTGTGATAGAGAATGTCTTCGTAGGTTTTGGCGGTTTGCCATTCAATTTGCATAATCAATCAATTTGAGATTTGAGATTGAGCTGAGTCAATCAAGGCAGCGACAAGTCGCTTTTAGATTTTAGAGGCATTCGGTTCAATGGGATACAAGGGTCGATCGACTCTTGCAAAAAAAAATAAAGCGGGACTTAGGGAGAAACCAGGTTTTTCAACAACATACGCCGTGCAGCGCTCTGGGTAGGGGTTAAACAACCCGGTTTTTGAGGGTAAGAGCGCCCAATTCCCATGTCAAATGGACACAGCGTCAAATCCTCGAACTTCTCTGACTACTTTTACTGTCCCAAAATTTATATGCGCTGGATTATTTGCGGAGTAAAATACTCAGCAAGTGCTTTGCTGCTTTGCCAAATACCGGATCGCGGGACTCGAATTCGCTGGGATCGAGTAAAGCTTGAACTTCGGCAAAAGCTTCTGAGTCGAGGGTTCCTTCTTTAGTAAATAAAGTGTCTAGGACTGCAATGTGTCTGGAGTCGAGACCGAGCCGATTTGCGATCGACTGTAAGTACATTTGCTCCCGCATATCGATGTGTCCGTCGGCCGCTGACATTTCGTAGCCGGAACCGATGAGCAACAGTTTTTCAGATTCTGAGAACAAAGCTGTCAGGGTTAGCAATTCCGTGGGGTTGAAGTAAACCTGCTGTTTGGATACTCCTTTGACAAGGCGCTGAATTAGTTCTACCCGATCGCGGTCGCCGCTGGCAAAGGCTTTGAGAGTCTTTTGCAGCCGTTCTTCTTCTTCAACTGCGATCGTCCTGTCAATAATCATCACTCCGCGCAGGATGCAAATCAGAGCAGTCAGAAACACTACCAAAGGAGTGATATCTTGTTCGCGCAGCTTTTGCCGGCTAATGCGGCACAACAGCTCAACAATTTCAGTGGTAATCGTAGTGGTGTCCATAATTAAAGACTCTCGATTAAGCTGTAATGTAACTTTATTTATCGATCTTAAGTTTTTCTGTTACTTAGGTATGACGTGAATTGTAAAGCTGAGCCGTTGTTTATTAGTGAGACTACTTATTTTATTCACAAACGCTGGATGGCTAGGGCTGTGGAACTGGCACAAGCAGCCGGTGATGCCGGTGAAGTACCCGTGGGTGCTGCAATTGTTGACGGTACTGGCAAATTGATTGCCGAAGCGCAAAATCGGCGAGAGCGAGACTGCGATCCGACTGCTCACGCTGAAATCTTGGCTTTGCGGGCTGCCGGCCAAGTTTTGCAAGACTGGCATCTTAACCAATGCACGCTCTACGTAACGCTGGAACCTTGCCCGATGTGCGCTGGTGCGATCGTCCAAGCTCGAATTCGTCTGCTGGTATACGGAGCAGATGACCCGAAAACTGGCACAATTCGGACTGCTGCTAATATTCCCGATAGCGCGCATTCGTGTCACCGCTTAGAGGTGCTCGGCGGTATTATGGAGTCTGTTTGCCGCGATCAGTTGCTTTCTTGGTTTGAAGCGCGCCGGAAAAATTAACAGGTAAAATTTTTTACTTTCTTCGGGGCGAGGTTTAATCAAAATTGACCCTTTAGCTGGAATAATAGATCCGTAATTGCCCGCTCAAGCTTTCGAGGCGGCCGACTGCTCTGCATTAGTGCTGTCCGGTTGGCTGAGGTTTTACCTGTTAGAGATTATCTCTTGCGGGCGCGATCGCTCGATCGGCACAAGGCCAATAGCAAAACTGTCCCGATCTAAAAACTAAAGATTTGGCCAAGACCTTACTTTAGACTTTAGATCTCGATAAAGCAGCTTAATTGCTATGCCCCACACCGCCACGATCGCCGTTGAGTCCAGTAAATCATCTCTAGTGAAGCCAATGCCTGCCAAGGTAGCATCTAATACCTCTCGCGTTTCTCCTTGGTTAACCTCCTTGCTCTATCCGCTAGGTCACTATGTTGTCCTACCGTTTCATTTTGGCAAGATTGAGATAACCGGACAGGAGCACTTGCCCAAAGACGGGCCTGTCATCTTAGCCCCTACGCACCGCTCCCGGTGGGATGCCCTGATGATGCCCTATTCAACGGGACAGAAGGTGACTGGACGCGATTTGCGGTTTATGGTAACTGCTGATGAGGTCAAAGGACTGCAAGGTTGGTTCATCAGACATTTGGGGGGGTTTGCTGTGGATCTCAAGCATCCGGCAATTGGCAGTCTCCGTTATGGGGTGGAACTACTCCTCGACAAGGAAATGTTGGTGATTTTTCCCGAAGGCGGCATTTTTCAGGATGGCGAAGTTCATCCGATTAAGCCGGGATTGGCGCGTTTGGCAATTCAAGCAGAGTTGAGCAAACCGGGTTTGGGGGTAAAAATTGTACCGATGAGTATCCGCTATCGCCCGCGCATTCCTCAATGGGGTGCTCAGGTAAAAATTGCGATCGGTTCTCCGATTTCCGTGGCGGATTATGCCAATGGTGGCGGTGGTAAAAAAGAAGCACGATTGTTGACAGCCGATCTCGAAATGGCTCTTAAAAAGCTTGATGAAAGTTGAGAAGAAGGAAGAAGGAAGAAGGAAGAAGGAAGAAGGAAGAAGGAAGTTCGGCAACGGATTCTATAACGGATGTAACGGATGTCAGGAAGAAGGAAGAAGGAATTATGATATAATGTTTAGTGGTGCTGTCGAGAGATAGAGCACTTATTTCGCTGCTTTGTTATGTCTGTATTAAGTGTGAGCATTAATGGATTGTGCTTTGAACTTTAAGCCTGGTCAAATTGTCAGTTTAGAATGTGGAGATGCGTGCCTGCATTCCGAGGTAATCCAAGTGGTTGAGGCACGTCAAGTTTGTTGGGTGCGCCCTTTGATGTTAGTTGTATCGGTGTCGGCGAAGGATTCACCGGCAGAATACACTTTATCCGATTTGCGGGATGGTGCTGATTTGCTTTGGCCGCTGAGCTTGTTTCGCGCGGCTTTAGATACTGAGGTAATTTCACTGTTGACTGAGTTGCACTCTCTGGACTCTGAGAAAAAGGATGGTGCGATCGCATCTCGGCAACTTAGAGATTTTGTCGATCGAGTTTGGGAAGCTTTTCCGAGTGCTTTTCATTAAGCAGATATTGGGTGTTTTGTCTATTAGTCCGCCAGGGGTTGAAAACCCCTGTCTAATAGCTAAAGTCCTCTTGCATAGGACTGATACCCTCTTGATTCTTCAGTCCGCGCAGGCGGACTTCGTTTGTCTAGAAGCGATTTCAATCGCCCAATTTTCTTTTCGCTTTTCGCCGACTCTTATACTAAAATACAGCGTGTGAAAGCTCTTCGGGGTTGAGATTATTGTGGATAACTTTACCGTCGCGGAACCAGACAACGCGGCGAGTTTGACGCGCTACTTCGGGTTCGTGCGTTACCATAACAACAGTCATGCCATTTTCATTGAATTCTGTAAAAATATCCATTACTTCTTGAGTAGTTTTTGTATCCAATGCACCTGTAGGTTCGTCAGCCAGCAACAACACGGGACGGTTGACAATAGCCCTGGCGATCGCAACCCGCTGCTGCTGTCCTCCTGATAGTTGATTCGGTCTGTTTTGCAGGCGACTTTCCAGGCCTACTTTTGTTAAAGCATCTACTCCCCGTTCGCGTCTTTCTGCTGCAGGAATGCCGGCATAAACCATCGGTAACATGACATTTTCTAAGGCTGTCAATTGAGGCAACAGGTGAAATTGTTGGAAGACAAAACCTAATTTTAAATTGCGAATTCCGGCTAATTCTCCTTCGGGCATTTGGGCGACATCTACGCCGTCTAAGTAGTAACTGCCGCTCGTAGGTCGATCGAGACAGCCGATAATATTCATAGCTGTAGATTTGCCGGAACCCGATGCGCCCATAATCGAGCAATATTCTCCTTGTCTTACGGTCAAGCTGACGCCGTTTAAGGCGCGAACTTCCAGGTCGCCAATCCCGTAAACTTTTGTTACCTCTTCCAGACCCACAACAACGGGCTTTGAGAGGACTTGCGGGTCGAGGTCTTGGTATGTATCGGTTTGTAGTTCAGGCATTTTTTTTTCTGTGCGATCGACACAACTAACTACTAAGTTAACACTTCTTATCGGTTTTGGCGGCTGGAAGGGCGATCGTTTGGACGCTAATTTCAGTATCAGGCGTCATTGCAAATGCAGCGGATTGGAGTCAACCAATCTCGAAGAATGGAGATTGCTTGGCGACTTTAAACAAGTCGGACAAGTTGTAATTATGGGACTTACACAAGGGTGGTGAGAAACCGGGTTTTTTCACGAAAATCATTCCCTACAGCGCGCATAAACCATAAAAAACCCGGTTTCTGTGGTCTTGATGCGTAAGCCCTAAATTAAACAATTTGTCGCTTAAATGCTTTCAGGATCGATGTTCAATTCGCGCAGTTTTGCTGCCAAACGTTCGGCCCTTTGAGCTTCTTGTTCAGCCCTTTGAGCTTCTTGTTCGGCCCTTTGAGCTTCCTGTTCGGCACGCTGGCGGTTTAATTCCCCCTGTTCCTCCAATTCCGCATAGGAAAGAAACCTTTGTCCATCGGGTCGATATATTTCTAATCCAGCTTCGCCCAACTCAAATCGTACTCCCAATCTCGGACTTACCCAGCCCTCAATCGGCTCAATTAATTCTAAGTTTCCTTCAATTCTTTGCCAACCGCTCAAATCGTTGTTTTCGGGATCGTAAAGGTAATATTCATCGACTCCATAGCGATTGTAAAATGAAAGTTTTTTGTACATTTTGGTTTGTCTGTCGTTGTGAGAGCGAATCTCAAACGCAACTTGGGGAGCAATATTATCTTCGTTAAATTGCAGGTAGGAACGTCGATCGCCCTTTGGTCTGCCAAATATTACCATAACATCCGGTGCTTGAGAAATATCTGGTCTACCTTCAACTGGATACCACAGTAAATCGGCTGCTACAAACACGTTTGGGTCGTTTTTAAACAGCGATTCGCAACCTTCTTTGATTTTGACAATTAATTTGTATTGAATTGTGCTATCTGCCATTGGTTGACCGTCGCTGCATGGATAAATAATTTCTTCGGTCGTGACTTGCATAGTGGTTGTCTCCGAGAACTATTTGATATTAATTCAACTATTTTTGAACTAGCATAATTTGTGAATACTTTTTTTGTTTAGATTACAGATTCTCTAATTCGGTCAACTTTTCCAATGAAAACAGGGAGAGTTGTGCACCTGGAGGATCATCTGATTGAGCGCATTCTCTGAGGATATGTAATGTTTCGGGGTCATCTTTCCACCCCCGTACTAATTCTTGGAATGCTGCACGTCGCACATCCGAATTATGGTCAGATTGAGCGCATTCTTTGAGGATAGGTAATGTTTCCGGGTCATCTTTCCACCCCCGTACTAATTCTTGGAATGCTGCACGTCGCACATCCGAATTATGGTCAGATTGAGCGCGTTGTTTGAGGATAGGTAATGTTTCCGGGTCATCTTTCCACCCCCGTGCTAATTCTAGGACTGCTGCACGTCGCACAACCGAATCATGGTCTGATTGAGCCAGTTGTTTGAGCCAAGGTAAGGTTTTGGGGTCATCTTTCCACCCCCGTGCTAATTCTAGGACTGCTGCACGTCGCACAACCGAATTATGGCCTGATTGAGCCAATTGTTTGAGCCAAGGTAAGGTTTTGGGGTCATCTTTCCACCCCCGGGCTAATTCTAGGACTGCTGAAGAGCGCACATCCCAATTATCGTCAGATTGAGCGCGTTGTTTGAGGATAGGTAAGGTTTCGGGGTCATCTTTCCACCCCCGTGCTAATTCTTGGACTGCTGCACGTCGCACATCCCATTTATGGTCAGATTGAGCGCGTTGTTTGAGCCAAGGTAAGGTTTCGGGGTCATCTTTCCACCCCCGTACTAATTCTTGGAATGCTGCACGTCGCACAGCCGAATTATGGTCAGATTGAGCGCATTGTTTGAGCCAAGGTAAGGTTTCGGGGTCATCTTTCCACCCCCGTGCTAATTCTTGGACTGCTGCATATCCCACATCCCAATTATGGTCTGATTGAGTGCGTTGTTTGAGCCAAGGTAAGGTTTCCGGGTCATCTTTCCAAGTAAAGGCGATCGCACTTACTGCTTGAGTGCGAATTTCCTTCACTAGACGTGCCTTGTCTCCATCGCGCTTATAATGGTACTTGAAGTTGTACTTGGTTAACTCTTTTAAGCGTTCAAGCAATTGACTCTCCACCGAAGCAATCTCTTTTCTATCCCTCACCTCATTCACACACTTCGCCGCCAAAAACAGATTGCTGAACTTTTGAGCTACCCCATGCTGTTCAATCAAAAACTCAATCAATTTCCCTGTAAAATTTCCAGCAATCAATCCCGCAATCAAGCACAAAACTTCCTGCCAAGATTCATCATCCCAGTGCTTGCCAAAAACTTCTGTTTTCAACTCATCTAAACAAAGTTGGCGCGTTTTTTCAAATCGATATACAACCTCCGACGCACAGAAATATTCCAAAAAACTTCGATGGACAAATCCGTAACTATCCGCACCCAAATAACATAAAATAAAGTTGCGAGTTCGCAGTTGGTTAATTATCAACTTTGCCCGCTCTTTCGGTCGATCGAAATCTTTATTCTTCAGATATGCTGTCAGGATCTCCTCCAAATCTTCCGCACTAATAATATTGCCAGCCAACCCTTCAGGTGCTGCTTGCATTTTGTAAGCGACTCGCCGCAGCATTTCTTGCTTATCTTTAGCATGAATCGTTTTCGGATCGAGCCTGCTATCCTCTACTAAAGACCTTTCCACATCCCATTGATACAGCAATACCCGCGAAGCTTGATTGTAAAGTTCCGCCCTGTCTCTCGGCAATTCTTGTCCGCGATTTAAAATCGCCATAATCGTCAACAATAAGGGATTACCCGCTAAATCTCGAATCGTTGATGAATACGCTAATGCTCTTTTCATGCGATCGCGAATTCGCACTTTTCCCACAGCATCAGTAAAAGTTAATTCGTGCCAGCGGCGAAGAAAATCCTGAATTTGTTCCGCGTTCAAATCTTGGAGAATAAAGTGATAAAACCCTGCATCTTGCAACCGTTGAGGTTTGTAACCAATAATCCGAGACGTGACAATCACTCGCACGCGCGGATACTCATTAGTAAACCGATGAATCGCCGTAATTACATCTTCTCGTTTCCCCGGATCGAAAATTTCATCTAACCCGTCGAACATCACCACAGCGTCGCCTGTTTTAAGCTGTTCCTGCAATTGATGCTGATTCAAGTGACAAATTGAACCCGGACTTTGATGGAAAAATTCCAGGAAGTTCTTGCAATCTCCTGATTCCACGCTGCGAATGTAAGTCCGCAATTCTATTAGCAGCGGAATCGGCAGAGATGTCACGCTATTTAAGGGCGAGCGCGCCCAGTTTAATGCTAAATATTGTAACAGAGTAGACTTGCCAGAACCCGGATCGCCTAAAATCACAATGTAGGGATACTTTTGCTTGTCATTGATAACATCTAGCACGGATACGATGGGCTGAGAAAAATAACCGCGCCGATATTTCTCTAAGTTTTCTAGATCGATCGCCTCTAATTGATTGCTGTCTTGCAGCCGCCGTTGATGTTCTTTAGGAATTTCGTAAGCTTGGGGCAGAAATGATTCGTAAATTGATCGCACATCTTGGAAAATAAAGATTTCCCAAACCTTCAGCTTTTCGCGATAATCGTAGGTATTGGGATCGACGCTGCTTAAATTGAGATTGCTGTAACGCTCGCACAGAGCTTCTTGATATTGCCTCAAGTCAAATTCGGGGATAATCCCGGCCGTTTCTTGAGTATTTTTCTGAATGCTATCCAGATTTTGAGCATTCAAGATATCGCGCAAGTCTTTTGAGTCAAAGAGAATTTCTTGAACTTCTGCGAGATACTGATTGGCGATGGTTTGCCACTTAAATCTTAGCGGCAAAGAAGTTAAATTTAGTTGAGTCCAGGTTTGTTCGAGAAGTTTTGCATCGAGAGATTTGCGATCGCTCTCAAAAGCCTTGCCCACAATTTCCTTAACAGACTTGTTATTGATAAACTGTTTAACATCTTTAATATACAGCTTTCTTTGCTCTGGGGAAAGTCCGCCAATTTTCAACTGCTGTTCCACCAACTCCAAAAACTTTTTGATCGCTTTGCCCGCTGCGACTTTTCGTGGGTCTTTTTCGCTAAATATGACGTTTTTCACGGAATAAAAAACATCTTTAGCAAACTCCTTCGCGCCATCTACTGCCAACTCTTCTAAGATGGGTTTGACGAGAATGCCGACTCCTTGCGTCACTCCCCAGAGTACCAGCCAATCAATCATACAGCTAGCCCTAGAATAAATTTATGTTTATAATATAGCAATTATCAAGGATTTATGAAATTATCAAAAACTGTAGGGTAATCTCCCGTGAGTGGCCCGATAGGTTAGGGTAGTATCAGTTTTCTGTCGCGGCGCTGCGATTAGCCCCGATCACCCCTGCTTCTTGCCCTCTACTGACCCTTGAAAATTGGGAAGAGCATCAAAGTTGCGCTTTTTTAGAGGGATTTACAGGAGTTCGACTCGGCTATAACGAGCGATCGACAATTAGGTCTTTCCTTCTTGGTAGCGCTCTCAAAAGAGTAAAATTTTTATATTTTTTTGTCGTTCGCTTGTGTTATACTCTAATAATGGGAGTGTGAGCAATTTTATATAAACGCACAGATTCCTATTATTTAATAATACCTGGTCCAGGGCAAAAAGTAAAGTAGTTGACCCCAAAAAAAACAAAAAATTTTTGAGATATCATTAAGAAAAGTAAAGCGTAAAATTGGTAAGTTGGCGATAAAAAGGTACAGACAATTATGACATACGACTACGACTTGTTTGTGATAGGTGCGGGTTCCGGCGGATTGGCGAGTTCCAAGCGAGCAGCATCCTACGGCGCAAAAGTGGCGATCGCCGAAAATGACTTAGTAGGCGGAACCTGCGTAATTCGCGGCTGTGTCCCCAAAAAACTCATGGTGTACGCCTCAACATTTTCCCACCTTTACGAAGATGCGGTGGGCTACGGTTGGAGTCCAGTAGAAAGCAGCTTTGATTGGGAAAAACTCGTCACCACGGTAGACGCAGAAGTGCGGCGGCTGAGCAAATTGCACATCAGCTTCCTCGAAAAAGCCGGAGTCGAATTAATCTCAGGATACGCCAAATTTGTTGACCCCCACACCGTCGAAGTTGGCGACAAAAAATTTACCGCAGCTAAAATCTTAATAGCAGTCGGCGGAGAAGCTCGAAGAGTGCCAATTCCCGGCATCGAACACGCGATAACCTCCCGCGAAATCTTCCTGCAAAAAGAGCAGCCAAAACGGTTAGCCATTTGGGGAGGAGGCTACATCGGCGTCGAATTTGCTTGCATTATGAACGGGTTGGGAAGCAAAGTAACTCAAATCATCCGCAGCGAGTTAATTTTGAACGAGTTCGACACAGAAATTCGCACCAACGTGCAAGAAGGAATGATCAAGCACGGAATAGACATTTTGACAGAAAGCTCGATCAACCACATAGAGAAAACCCCAGAAGGCTTACAATTAACTTTGTCGGGAAAATCCGAAGGAACGATCATAGTAGACGCGCTGTTGTGCGCTACCGGGCGCTTGCCGAATTTGGAAAAATTGGCTTTAGAAAATGCGGGAGTAGAAATCGATAACTGTGCGATCGCTGTTACCAAAGACAGCCGCACCAGCCAGCCCCACATTTTTGCTGTCGGAGATTGCACCAACCGCATCAATTTAACGCCAATTGCGATCGCCGAAGGACGCGCTTTTGCAGATACTGAATTTGGCCACAATCCCAGAGCAATCAATTACGAAAATGTCCCGTCAGCGGTATTTTCCCAGCCGGAAGCGGGTACAGTTGGCTTAACAGAAAGCCAAGCTAGGGCTAAATTTGGCGATTCAATTAAGTGCTACACAGCCAAGTTTCGGCCGATGTTTCACGCCTTGACAGGTGCAGATGAGAAAACTTTTGTCAAGTTAATCGTTGAGACTAATACTGACAGAGTTTTGGGCGTGCACATGGTTGGGAAAGACGCGGGCGAGATTATTCAAGGAATGGCGATCGCGGTTAATATGGGAGCTACGAAGAAAGACTTCGACGCGACTATTGGCATTCACCCATCGACTGCTGAAGAGTTTGTGACTCTGCGGTAAAGCCGGGGAAGCAGCCAGGGGTTTAAACCCCTGGCTAATAGCTAAAGTCGGTTAAAACCGACTCAAGAGAATCTTTTTGATGTTTTGTATAGCAGATTAATGAGTAACTCAACCAAACAAAACAAAATTTTAGCATTCTATCTCGGTCAGCAGCCTGATTCACAAGGTCGGGCGATCGAGGATATTTGGTCGTGGGATTACCAGAAGCTGGAATCCGTGCACAATTACATTCAATGGCTGTTTCCGCTGAGAGAAAAGAGTCGCTTTAATTCCAGTGCTCCTACTTTAAATGATGAGGTGATTCAAGCTTTTAGAACAAGTGAAGAGTTGAGAAGTCGCTTAGTCAAATCTCTAAAAGTCCTGCTGGCATTTTACGGGCTGGAATGCCGCGAAGGGGAAAACGCAGAAATTGTAATTGCAAAATCTGAGGAATATTTGTCAAGAAAAAGAGAGTGGATTGAACAATTTAATCACAACTACCTGCGGCTGACTAGGATTCTCACAAGTTTGACAGAGTTGGGATTGAAGAATTATGCTTTGGCTCTTTTCAGGTGTTTGGATGAGATATATAATGAAAATCAAAAAAGTATTGGTTTAAAAACTTATACATATTGGCAAAATGCTGTAAATAGTTAAATCGAGCGAAGCCAATCAGCGGGACAGTAACCGAACGCTACGAACACAATAAATAATGGATAAAGCAATTACAGAAAATCACGCTCAGTCGGGCAGAGAAATTTATCAAAGGATTTCCAACAACATTCAAAAAGTGGTGAAAGGGCAATCAGCAGCAATCAGGAAATTGCTGTCAGCCTTTGTGAGTGGCGGGCACGTCCTCCTAGAAGATTATCCCGGTACAGGTAAAACTACCCTAGCTAAAGCCCTAGCCTTATCTGTCGATGTCACCTTTAAACGCATTCAATTTACACCTGACCTTTTGCCATCCGATATCTTGGGCATATCCATGCTCGACCCCAATCAACGCACGTTCCATTTCCACGAAGGGCCTATTTTTGCTAATATTGTCTTGGCTGACGAAATCAATCGTTCATCACCGCGAACCCAATCAGCCCTCCTAGAAGCAATGGCAGAATTTCAAGTCAGCATTGACGGAAATTTACGCAAACTTAAAGACCCATTTTTTGTCATTGCTACTCAAAATCCAGTAGAATCTCGTGGCACTTATCCACTTCCTGAAGCCCAAATGGATCGCTTTGCAGTTCAATTTAGTCTAGGATACATCTCGCCAGAAGACGAAGTTAACCTGCTCGGAGACCAAATCCATCAACATCCTATTGATACACTTCAAACCTGCGTTAATTTAGAGGATTTAATTAGCTTAAAACAGCAGGTAAAGCAAATTAGAATTAGTGAAGAATTGAAACGTTACCTCGTAGATATCGTGAATGCAACTCGCTCAGCCGAAGGCGTACAACTAGGGGCGAGTCCCAGAGCTTCCATAGCTTTAATGAAAGTTGCTCAAGCATTAGCTTTGTTCGATGGCTATGAGTTTGTTACCCCAGAACATATTCAAGAACAGGCGGTATCAGTCATCGCTCATCGCCTAGTAATGGAACCTCAAGCGCGTTTTTCTGGTAGAATGGCCCCAGGTGTGGTGGAAGAAATTATCAAATCTATTCCTGTACCCGCCTAACAAATGAAACGTTTTTTCTACGCTATTTTTCGCTTCGGTGCGCGTGTAAATCGCTCGCGAAAAAAGCGATTGACCAACAATGGGTTAGCAGTGCTTAGCTGCACGCTTTTAGCGGGAATTTTAGGATTAGATACTAATCAGACTGTGACTTATCAAATTTTTACTTTCCTGTTGTCAATTATAGGAATAGCCATAATTTTTAGTAAATTTTTTCGCTTCCGCTTCAATGCAGTACGGTTCTTACCAAAGTTTGCAACTGTTGGAGTCACTTTAAAATACCGTATACTCCTTCATAACAAAACTAGCCACAGTCAAAATAACCTGAAATTGTGGGAAAATTTTGCCGACACCTACCCAAGCTTTCAAGAATTTATAGAAACACCTGAACCCGGTGAAGAACAGCGCACTTCATTGGATAAATACTTCGGCTATTATCGTTGGCTGTGGCTGATTGATAGAAAACAATGCGCCACAGCTAAAGCCATAGAATTGCCTCCTATTCCACCCAATAGCAAAACAGAAGTGGTAGGTGAAATTACGCCGTCCTGCAGAGGTGTTATCCGCCTCAGTGGTCTAACAGTTACTAGGTCAGATCCTTTTGGGATTTGGAATGCTTGTAAAACAATTTCCTTGCCCCAATCTATGTTAATTTTACCCAAACTATATCATTTACCACCTATTCAGCTTCCTGGCTCAAGAAGATATCAATCAGGTGGCGTAACATTAGCTTCATCCGTAGGAGATTCCGAGGAATTTAGGTCTCTGCGGGATTATCGACCGGGAGATCCGCTACGCAAAATTCACTGGAAAAGTTGGGCAAAAGCAGGTAAGCCAATGGTCAAAGAAGAACAGGATGAATTTTTTGTGAGGCACGCCCTAATTTTGGATACATTTCAAAGTGTAAAATATAGTGAAATTTTAGAAGAGGCAATTTCAATTGCTGCTTCATTATCCTATGAAGTTCAGACTCAAGAATCCTTATTGGATTTGATGTTCGTCGTTCAAGAAGCTTATTGTTTTACCTTTGGCAGAGGGCTAAACTCTACTGATAAAATGCTAGAAATTCTCGCCTCCGTAGGTGCCTGTCAGGATAAAGATTTTGACTCGCTCACCTCAGTTTTGATGGAAAAAATCTCTCTCATAAGCGGTTGTATTTGTATATTTTTGTGTTGGGACGAACCTCGAAAAAGATTAGTAAATTATCTGAGAAGTCGCGGTATCCATACATTAGCTTTAATTTTAACAGCGCGAGACGCTCAATTAGATAGCTTAAATTTAGAGTTGATTAAAGATGACTTAACAAGCTGTCATATTTTAAAGCTAGGTCAAATACAAGAGGAGTTAATGAAATTATGAAAATGCCAGTGTTTCTTTTGGGTGTTAGTGTAATTTTTTGGGGCTGGCAGACGGGACTCTGGTTTTTTGCTTTGCCAATTGCTCTGATTTTAGAGGCAGCTAACTGGTTGCCTTATCGGTGGGATTTTTCAGCTAGTGATTTTAGGCGCATTGCTAATTTTTGCCTGATTTTATTGTGCGGTTTGCTGGTTTATCTCCTGGTTGCCAACCGATCTATTTACTTGATATATAATTTGTTGCAGTGGCTTCCTGGTGTATTTTTTCCACTGGTAGCTGCTCAGGTATATTCTGTCAAGGAAAGTCTGGATATACGCCTAATGTTTTTGTGGCTAAACAAAGCAACAAAAAAAGCACCACTTAACCCCTTGATGGTGAATCTAAATTATCCATATTTTATCTGTTGTCTGCTATCCGCTAGTACGGCGAACAGTAGAGATATCTCTTTTTATGCTGGGATATTTGCCTTAACCGCTATTGCTTTGTGGTCTGTGAGACCGAAAAATGTTTCATTTATTCTCTGGCTTGGTCTGATGTTAATTGCTGGCAGTATAGGATTTATAGGACAGATGGGCCTGCACCAACTTCACCTAGCAGTAGAACAGCAAGCAATCTCATGGCTTAGTCAGGGGAACTCTCAAGAAACAGATTTTTTGAAAAAACAAACGAACATCGGGTCAGTGGGATTATTAAAACAGTCAAATGAAATTATTTTTAGAGTGGCTTCTGAAGCTAAACAGCCTCCCCCTCGACTGCTAAGAGAAGCCACTTATAATCGCTACAACTCTTCACTTTGGCTCGCCTTAAATCCTAACTTTGTTCCCGTACAACCAAAGATTAATGGCACAACTTGGGATTTAGGCGACCAACTACCGAATCCCTCAACGATTACTATTTCGGCTACACTCCCAGGCAACCAAGGTTTATTAAAGCTGCCAGATGGAACTTTTAAAATTGACGCATTGCCTGTCAGTCAGATGGAAAAGAATAAATATGGCACAACTAAAGTGGTGGGAAAAGTTGATATGCTGGCTTATCGAAGCTACTTTAATAATAATTTTTCTGTAGATAGCCAGCCTACAGAAGACGACCTGCAAATACCAAAATCCGAAATGGCGGCACTGAATAAAATCCTCGGTCAAATGGATACTCAAGGAAAGTCGCCACCAGAAATATTAGATAAAATAGAGTGGTTTTTCATGAAAAATTTCGTGTATTCACTGAAGCTTAGGGGCAAAGATAATGATGCTACGCCTCTATCAACATTTTTACTGAACACTCGCTCTGGACATTGTGAATATTTTGCTACTGCTGCGACACTTCTCCTGAGAAAACTCGGTATTCCAGCCCGTTATGCTGTTGGATATTCGGTTCACGAATTTAGTCCTTTGGAGAACCAATATATTGTAAGAAGTCGCCATGCTCATGCTTGGACTTTGGCTTATATCGCGGGAAAATGGCAAGCTTTTGATGCTACGCCTTCTGATTGGGAAAGCATGGAGGATGCTGCTGCTCCCCGATGGGCATTTATCTCTGATTTATGGTCGCTATTGAGTTACAAAATTTTGCTGGGGTTGCGATATTTATCAGGTAGCAATGGATTGAAGTATGGGGGAGTCATCCTGCTGGCATTAATATTTTTTTGGAGGTGTAATCCTAATTTTAAGAAAACTGTACGCCTTTTCTCTAAGAAACAAAGATGGCTAAAAGCTATTTATAACAAAGATTCGTTGAGTCCGAAATCGGAATTTTATTTAATCGAACAGGCGTTAAATGAGTCTGGACTGATTCGCCCTCCTTCCGAGTCTTTAAAAAATTGGATCGAGAGGTTAAAAAAAGAAAAACCGGAATTATCTTGTCTCGAAGAGTTAGCATTGTTGATTGAGATTCATTATTGCGACCGCTTCGATCCAGAAGGAATTAAAGACGCCCAAAAAGCTGAATTGAAATTGGCAATTAAATCCTGGATCGAGCAATATCGCAGGCAGGCGATCGCCTCAAACTCTCAGGTTAATAAAAGCGGTAAGTCTACTATAGCTTTTCTCAGGTAGATAATGTACAGATTTAGATTTTAAATTGGGGGATTGAGGATTTTTTAATTGCTTCGTAAATTCCCCAACTATTTAATTATTTAATCTAAACTTGTACGTTTATTAATTGAGAACCCCTATATATACCTTTTCTAAATCACTTGTACAAGACCGTCGGTTATTAGACAAGTCACAATTGCTTTATGCCTACTTAAGAGAACAGCCCTATCAGGGTACTTATACAATTAATCTACCCTCCGACCAAGGCATTGGTCGAACAGCAAGAGTGGAAACTAACTCATAATCCACTTGTGTGTATGCGGTAGCCTTAAAAAGGGGGACGAAAGAGAAGATTGTTGTCCCCCCGCAACGATTCGGGGAGCGGGTTTTAATCGTTAGACAGAAGACTCGCACTACATTTGAGGTTAAGTTGACACCAATGGGCATTGTCATGTCCCTACCCGCTGAGCAAATTTTTACTGGTTTTACTTGTTACTAGGCGCTTAGGGAAAGTAACGCTTCTGGGGCGAGTCAAAGGGTCTATTTTCTCAACCAAGGCTCGGACTCTGGATCTGGGTTCCCAGGCTTTACACCTCGGAACCCGTTAATTACAGGAAAAATCAGGACACGGCAGTGCCGTTTCCCTACCTGCCACCTCGTCGAAAAAAAATTTTAAATCCTTTGAACCTTTTTTGCGCTCGCCCTGTCTAAACACTTCAGATAACGAACTGGTGGGGGAGACTTCACAGGTGTTAGCTGTGTCAGCCAATGTTTTAACCGATGACTGTTCCGACTCGGACTTAGTTGCTGAGTGTCTAAAGGGCGATCGCACTTGCTTTCGCTACCTTTACCAACGCTACCAACACAAAGTCAGGTCAACCCTTTACCAACTCTGCGGCCCGTCACTTCTTGACGATTTAGCACAAGAAGTATTCCTGCGAGTATGGAAAGGATTGCCCAAACTCAAGCACCAGGAAAACTTTTCTACTTGGCTTTATCGAATCACTTGGAATGTGGCTTCCGACCAAAGACAAGCATTTGCTAAACAGCATTCTTTTGACTCCCAGCTCCAAAATCAAGAAGTAATGAATGGGGTTATTCTCAAAGATAACACATCGGACTTGATGCAGTTGCACTATCAAGATTTAGTGCAGCGGGGACTGGAGCAATTGAGCTTTGAACACCGCAGCGTTTTGGTGCTGCACGACTTAGAAGACATCCCGCAAAAAGAAGTAGCCCAAATTTTGGGACTGCCTGCAGGAACCGTCAAATCTCGCGTGTTTTATGCCCGAAATGCTGTGCGGCAATTTTTGCAAAAAGAAGGTGTCAGCGAGCTATGAATAACCCAAGCAGCGACCAAGAGTTAGTTAATTTCTTGAAGCGACATCGCCCCAATATTCCTGAAGCTGTACCAGATTTAGAGCAAAAAATTCTAACAGCAATCGAAAGTAATCAGGCGAGTGTTTTCCATGAAACCCACCGCCAAAAAACGCAAGCCTGTGCCTCAGCTAAGTCTGATGACAGGTTAAAAATATCCTCTGTTTCTAAGTGGGCTTTATCGTCTGCGATTGCTGCTAGCCTGCTAGTTTTTTGGTCGGGCTACCGTCCGTTCGAGACTGCACAATTGCCAGATAAGGAAACAGCTCAGTTAGAATCATTTTTAGTTACTAACTGGGAGGGCGTACTGCATGATTCTCCCCAAGAAAATATGACCGATCGCTCACCAACAGACTGGTTGACTTTCAGCCAGGGTGCTGACAGTGAACCGCCAACAAATAAGTAATATCAAAGAGGCAATTTTCATGTCAATTCGTCGTATTTCTGCCCTAGCCATTTTAATGCTGACTCTCGGCAGCACAGCCGCAGCAATAGCAGTTCCCAATCCCATAGAACCGGAAACAATTGCACAAAACCAGCGTCCCAATCGACCAGGTGGCAGGGAAGGTGGGATGTTCGAGAAGCTTAATTTAAGCGCAGACCAAAAGCAGCAAATGCAGGCAGTGCGCGATCGCTACAAAGACCAAGTTTCCCAGCGGATGCAAGCAGTGCGCCAAGCCAGACAAGAATTGGACACGATGATGTCCGGCACGGCAAATGCCAGCGAAATCCGTGAAAAACACCGTCAAATAATGGGATTGAGACAGCAGTTTGAAGAGGTGCAATTTGAAATTACACTTGCAATGCGAGAAGTGCTCACTGCCGAACAGCGGAGCCAATTAGCTCAAATGATGCAACAGCGCCGGCAAACTGTTAAAAACAGGATGCAAAACGGTCAAAAACCGCAGTAATTGACGAGTAGTTTTGAGTGAATCGCAGGGTGCTTACGCACTCTGCGATTTATTAGTTTAAGCTCCCAGATTGGGAGCATCTCAATGAAAGCAGCTAAGCTAGAAATTGGAGTTTTGAGGCAGGAGGCAGAAGGAAAGAGAAAGAAGAAAGGAGCCATAAGAAGTGTTTTTACCAATATGAGATGCTCCCCCCAGATTCATGGACTAAATCTCAAATCTCAAATCTCAAATTTCAAACCTACAATCGAATGACCCCTCTAGCTGGGGCGCCAACGTTAGCTTTCGTGCTGGTTGCGTCGCCTAATGTAAAGGTGTGGGTTGAGATTTTTCCCTCCGGCATGATATCATCAGGCTGCTATATTGGGTTTGTTAGTTGAGATTAGCTTTTAATATAGAATTTACTAAATGAACTGCCGAGAAGGCAGAAACTACAGAGGCGAGAGAAAGAGCCAATTAGAAATTTATTGATATGAGTACAATTTTCTATTAAACCGGAGCTATTGAGATGAGATTGTTAAAATACTGGCGTTTAGTTTTATTAAGTCTAGTTTTTGGGATGGCTGTAATTTTATCAAATTGCAGCACCACCTCAAACACGGTTAGCAATAATTCTCCAACTCCGACAACTCCTGCTGCGGTTCCGGCTGGGGCTTTAGTTTACGGTGCGGGTGGGCCGCCTGTCAATCTGGAACCGGGAAATATTACTGATGGCAATTCGGTGATTGTTATCGACCAAATTTACAATCGCTTGACTGATTTTAAACCGGGAACTGTGGAACTTGAGCCGAGTCTCGCTACTGAATGGTCAAGTTCTAAAGATGGCAAAACTTGGACTTTTAAGTTGCGTTCGGGGGTCAAGTTTCACGACGGTACGGATTTTGACGCGGAAGCTGTAAAGTTTAATGTGGATCGCTGGTGGGATACGAACAATCCTAACGGTTATCGAGAATCTGGCAAAACTTATCCAATTTGGAAGAATTTTTTTGGTGGTTTTAAGGGAGATAAAAATTCCCTGGTAAAAGATGTGGCAGTTGTTGATAAGTCTACGATTAAGTTTGTTTTAAATCAACCTTTTGCTGCTTTTCCCTCGGCGATTGGGTCTGCTTATTTCGGGATGGCGAGTCCGGCGGCGGTGAAAAAAGCGGGTGCTAAATACGGCACTCCGGGGTCGCTGGCGGTGGGTACGGGGCCTTTTGTGTTTCAGGAATGGCGATCGGGCGATCGCATTGTTTTGGAGAAAAATCCGAATTATTGGAAAACTGGCACGCCAAAAGTCAATCAATTGGTATTTCGCTTTGTTGACGACCCGGCGGCGAGACTGGCTCAGTTGCGAGCAGGACAACTTGATTTTACTGTAGATTTAACGCCGGATCAACTGAAAGAAGTTCAGGGAGATCCTAATTTAGAAACAGTTGTGCGACCTTCTTTTAATGTCGGTTATTTAGGGTTAAATCCGACTTACGAACCTTTGTCAAAACCAGAAGTCAGGCGGGCGATCGCCCAAACAATTAACAAGCCAGCAATAGTCCAAGCTTTCTGGGGAGAACTCGGAAAACATGATTCGCAATTTATCCCCCCTGCGCTGAATTGGGCGGCGTCTGATAAAGTTAAAGATTATGAATTTAACCCGCAGCAAGCTAAAGCAATGCTCGCGAAAGCCGGTTATCCGAACGGTTTTGATTTGGATTTGTGGTATATGCCCGTCAGCCGTCCCTATTTTCCCACGCCGAAGCCGATCGCTGAGGCTTTTGCGGCGGATTTGAGCGCGATCGGGATTCGGGTAAAATTGCTGACAAAGGATTGGTCTGCTTATTTAGCCGATCGCCTCAAACCTCCTGGGTTTCAAGCTTTTATGATGGGTTGGAGTGGAGATTATGGCGATCCAGACAATTTTTATTATCCTCACTTCGGGCCGGGTTCCACGGGGGATTTGGGAAATTGGAAAAATCCGAAAGTTCTGGAACTTTTGGATCGGGGGAGGGCGAGTGGCCATAAAGCAGCTAGGGCGAAAATTTATGCGGAAGTAAGCGAGATTTTGCATGGGGAAGCTGTGCGTTTGCCGATCGTACATTCGCAGCCACTTTTAGGGAAACGCAAGAATATTCAAGGTTGGATTCCGAGTCCTTTGGGGTCGGAGTCTTTTGAGGAAATAAGCAAAAATTGAGAGTTTAGAGCGAGACACCTCTCCTGGGTTCTCATACTTTACATGAATTTACCTTAACAAACACTATGGAGAGCAATCAGCAACCTGCAAATCATCAGCCACAAATTATTTTGATTACCGGGAACATGGCTGCCGGAAAATCAAGTGTGGCCCAATCACTTGCCGAACGCTTGCCCAAAAGTGTCCACCTTCGCGGCGATATCTTTCGTCGCATGATTGTGAATGGACAGGCCCAAATGGCGTTAAATTTGTCAGCAGAGGCATATCAGCAGCTTCAACTGCGGTATCACCTGGCAGCAATGGCAGCGCGACAGTATCTCCAGGCTGGTTTTACGGTCGTTTATCAAGACATCATCATTGGTTCGGCACTGGCTGAGGTACTTGCCACTTTCCACGATGTGCCGTTGTCGGCGATCGTTCTGTGTCCGAAGGCAGAAGTTGTAGCTGCACGGGATGCAGCAAGAACGAAAACCGGATATGCCAACGAAACAATGGTTTATGCCTTCGATCGCATTCTCCGTAACGAAACCCCTCGCCTTGGCTACTGGCTGGATTCAACCCATCTAACGGTAGAAGAAACGGTCGATCGGATTTTGGCAAATTTGCAAGGTGAATGAGATCGACTGATGTTTCAATATATTGCTAAACGTTTGCTGGGACTATTGCCAGTCCTTTTCGGAATCACTCTGCTAGTATTTATATTTTTGCATTTGATACCGGGAGACCCAGCTACAGTGCTTTTGGGAGAACGGGGAACTCCCGAACAGGTGGAAATTTTGAGAGCCAGGTTGGGTCTGAATCAGCCTTTACCTTTGCAATATTTGGCTTTTTTAGGGAGTTTGCTGCGCTTGGATTTGGGAAATAGCATTATTAGCGGTATTCCGATAATTGATGAAATTACAAGCCGCTGGCCTGCTACTTTTGAACTGTCTGTGGTGGCGATGTTGGTGGCACTTTTTATCGGAATTCCGGCGGGGATTTTGGCTGCTGTTCGGAAAAATAGCTGGCTGGACAATCTCGCGATGAGCGGTTCGTTAATTGGCGTATCTTTGCCTGTGTATTGGTTGGGATTGATGTTGATTTATTTGTTTGCTGTTTATCTGAAATGGCTGCCTCCTAGCGGGCGGATCAGTGTAGATTTGGGGTTTGGTTTTAAGTCGATTACGGGTGTTTATGTTTTGGATGCGTTGCTGAGGTGGGATTTGGCGGCTTGGCGGGATGCGATCGCCCATTTAATCCTTCCAGCTTTGACTTTAGGAACTATTCCTCTGGCGATTATAGCTCGCATCACTCGTTCTGCGATGCTGGAAGTGCTTTCTCAAGATTACATCCGCACTGCGAGGGCGAAGGGATTGCCGGAATATTGGGTGATTTTGAAACACGCTTTGAAAAATGCGTTTTTGCCGATCGTCACAACTATAGGTTTGCAGTTCGGCACTCTTTTAGGCGGCGCTATTCTGACTGAAACGATTTTTTCGTGGCCGGGAATTGGTTCTTGGATTTATAGCGGTATTCTGACGCGGGATTACCCAATTGTCCAAGGAGGAGTAATTTTTGTGGCTGTAACTTTTGTACTGATTAATCTGGCGGTTGATATTTCCTATGCTTTTTTCGATCCGAGAATTCAGTACCGTTAATGAAAAGGAAATCAGACACGAAATGCTTGTTTAACATCCGGCCGCAGCAGGTAGTAAATGCTAGCCACTGCAAAACCCAGAGTTAAAAAATTGACTGCTGTACCGCCGCTGCCCAACATTTTGGCAATTTGCGCGAGGGTGGCGATGATATGGACAATTAACGTTCCCGTCCAAGCCCAATTTTTGAGTTGAAACAAGCCCCAAGTTAAGAGTAAGGAGAGAAGGCCTAAGATGAAACTAATCGCAGCAAAAATTCCAATGAAGCCGCCGATTACAGCGCCAACTTTTGCCCCGCCGAAAGCCGCACCGAGACCGCCAAAAATGCCTGCAAAAAGTAAGATGAACAAACCATCAAGGAGGCTGAATACGCCGCTAATGAGCTGCAAAATTGCCAAAACTGTAACGCTTTGAGGACGATTCATTGTTTTGATTTTCCATTTTTAACGGATTTGAAAAATATTTTAACCTGTTGTGGACACAGGGCGGATATGTATTCAGGACTTACGCACCGCTACCCGTGAAACCGGGTTTATGAGAATAAGTGTGTCCATACTGTGTCGTAGCGAGATTCGCACTGGCAGATCCCGCTGCGATGATCGCTAGCAGGAGTCCGCAATGACCTAGTGATGGTCGATCGCCCCCTGCCATATCCGCCTTTGTTGCTGGTGAGAAGCGCGCTCCTAGATGCCAAAAACAATATTATCTGCTAAAATATATTTTAATTGGCCAGCAGCCAGGAGCGATTTTGTTTAGAACCACCTCTTTAGGCTGAAAAAACTTAACATTATTTAATAAATTGCAACGATTAGCTATAATTGTTTACAGGTGCTGGTTGGGGAACTTTTTTTAAATCACCCGATCGGATGAGTCTGAAAGACGATGCCGAGCATCAGAAAAAATTTTACCTTTAAAGGTAATCCTGAGATTAAATTAGGTGAGTCGGTATGATCGTTAGCCCCAAAAAGGAAACTGCTCAGGTCAAGGTGGAAGATACTCAGACTGTAGACACCAAGGCCGCAGAGACCAAAATAGCAGATAAAAAAACCGCCCAAAAGCAGTCTCCGAAGAAACCCGCGCGCAAACCGCAGCGGTGGGCGATTGGGTTGGTTGCAGCCGGGTTGCTAGCTGTACCGACCACTATATATTTAGCAAAAAGTCGATCGCAGCCGAAAGTAGATGCGATCGCCACTATGACAGTGCCGGTGGAAGCACAAAACCTCACGGTGCGGATCACGTCGAGCGGCACCGTGCAGCCCGTACAGCGCGTGAATCTCAGCCCCAAAGGCTCCGGCCGGATCGCAGAATTATTTGTCGAACAGGGCGATAAAGTCGAAGCAGGACAGATTGTTGCGCGCATGGAAAGCCGCGATGTAGAAGCTCAACTCGCTCAAGCTAAAGCCCGCGAAGCCAGCGCGCGAGCTAGACTCGCCAAAATCGAAGCAGGAAATCGATCCGAAGACATCGCCAGCGCCCGAGCGCGCTTAGATCAAGCCGAGGCCAGTCTCGCGCAACTCCAAGCCGGTAGTCGCGTGGAAGAAGTTGCAGGAGCCAGAGCTCGCTTGCAGCAAACTCAAGCAGGCTTGCAGCGACTGCGAGCCGGCAGCCGCGTTGAAGAAGTCAGCCAAGCGCGAGCTCGTTTAGCCCAAGCTAAAGCTCGTTTAGCAGATGCTCAAACCGGCAGTGTCCAACAAGAAATTGCTCAAGCACAAACGCAAATTGACTCGAGTAAAGCCCAAGCCGAACTAACCGCTCAACGGGTGGAACGCAACCGACCGTTAGTGGAAGAAGGTGCTCTTGCTAAAGATAAACTCGATGAATTAATTAAAGAAAATCGTACAGCCCAAGCTAAATTAATAGAATCTCAAAGACGCCTACAACAACTACAAGAAAATCGGCTGTCGCAAATTCAGCAACTGCAAGCTGCTGTGCAAGTCGAGCAGCAAGCATTGAACCAATTGCAAAACGGCACGCGATCAGAAGAAATTGCGAGAGCCGAAGCAGAAGTTGCCGAAGCTAAAAGCAAATTAGCGCAAGTAGAAAACGGCAACCGTCCAGAAGAAATCGCTAAAGCCGAAGCAGCAGTTGCTGAAGCAAAAAGCCAATTGGCGGCACAAGAAAACGGTTCTCGCCCGGAAGAAATAGCTCAAGCTCAAGCTGAATTAGCCGAAGCTCAAGCTCAAGTCCGCTTTCAAGAAGTGCAGTTAGAAGATACGAAAGTTCGCGCTCCCTTTGCTGGAATTATTACCCAAAGATACGCCATTCAAGGAGCTTTTGTAACTCCGGCAACTTCGGCATCGGAAGCTACTTCGGCAACTTCGACATCGATTGTCGCTCTAGCTAGAGATGTGGAAGTTTTGGCGAAAGTCCCGGAGGCTGATATCAGTCAAATTAAATCGGGTCAAGAAGTTGAAATCGTGGCGGATGCTTATCCAGATAAAGTGTTTAAAGGCCGCGTTAAATTAATTGCGCCGGAAGCTGTTAAGGAACGGGATGTGACGCTATTTCAAGTGCGAGTTGCGATCGACACGGGCAAAGAGTCGCTGCAATCGGGGATGAATGTAGATTTGAGATTTGTAGGTCAAAAGCTGAGCAATGCTTTAGTTGTGCCGACGGTGGCAATTGTGACTAATAAAGGTCAAACGGGTGTGCTGGTTCCAGATGAGAAACAACAGCCGAAGTTTAAGCCTGTTACGGTTGGATCGACTATTGGCAACAAGATTCAGATTTTGGAGGGTGCCGCAGCGGGCGATCGCGTTTTTACCGAACTTCCTCAAGGTAAAAAACTGGAGGATATTATCAAGAATCAGAAATAGGGCATAGGGCAGAGGGCCGAGGGCATTACGAATTGTGAATGGCAAATTGGTTGTTTGTTATTTGTTATTTCATGATTGCTCCTTTTTCCCTCTTCCCTCTTCCTTCTTCCCTCTTCCTTCTTCCTTCTTCCTTCTAAAAATTATGGATATTGTTGAAAGCGTCAAAATGGCCGTCACAACTTTGATGGCAAACAAGCTTCGCAGCACCTTGACGATGTTAGGAATTATCATCGGCAATGCTTCTGTCATTTCGATGATCGGTATCGGCGAAGGAGCTCAAACATTTATCGAGGGACAGGTTAACTCTCTGGGTTCAAACTTGCTATTTGTCATTCCGGGAAGTCCTGAAGCGCAAAGCCGCCCGGTAATTCCGCCCCAGACTTTAGTAGTGGAAGATGCAGAGGCGATCGCATCTCAAGTTCCTTCTGTCCAAGACGTGGCACCAACTATCAATGATAGTCAACTCGTTACCTACCGCAATAAAAACGTTTCGTCTTCCATTGTCGGAACTACCCCAGAATTTCTGACAGTCAGAAGCTTTGATGTCGGTCAAGGGCGATTTTTAAGCAAATTAGATTTAGAAAGACAAGAAAATGTGGTTGCTTTAGGATCGGAAGCAGCAGAACAATTGTTTGGAAATACACAGCCAATTGGTCAATACATCCGCATCAAAAACTCGAGTTTTCAAGTGATTGGAGTCATGCAGGCGAAAGGTTCCAGCTTTGGCGACAATCAAGATATGAATGTTTATTTGCCGCTGACAACAATGGCAAATCGCATCGTAGGTCGCTCGTCTCCCTACGGTACAAAAGTAACATTTATTTCGGTTGCCATCAAAGATGAAACTATGATGCAAGCTGCCCAATTTCAAATAGAAAATCTGCTCAGGTTGCGTCACAAAATTACTAAGGAAGATGATTTTACTGTCCGAAATCAGAAAGAGTTAATGAAAACTTTGGGCAGCATTACTGGCGGTTTGACGTTGATGTTGGCTTTCGTGGCGGCAATTTCGCTGTTTGTCGGCGGCATCGGGATTATGAATATCATGCTGGTTTCTGTTACCGAACGCACGAAGGAAATTGGATTGAGAAAGGCGATCGGAGCTTCTCAGCAAGATATTCTAATTCAGTTTATGATAGAGTCTGTGATTTTGTCAGCGGCAGGCGGGGCGATCGGCACTGGATTCGGTATCGGCGGCGTGCTTTTAGTAGCTGCTTTTACTCCCCTGCAAGCTAGTGTTTCCCCAATGGCGATCGCACTTGCAGTCGGTGTTTCCGGCAGCATCGGCTTATTTTTCGGCATCGTACCTGCAAAACAAGCTGCTAAACTCGACCCGATTGTCGCATTGAGAAGTGCTTAATTAGTTTGTTGACGGTTGGCTGTTGAAGGTTGACTGCTGACTCTAGTAATTAGTTATTAAGTATGTCATTTTCGCTGTGCGTCGCAATCCCAATGCCCTGGGATTTTGCCGCACAGAAAACTATGAAATACGGCTGTATTTCTTCTTCCTTCTTGTTCATTTAAAGAAAATATGAATTTTATTGAAAGCGTCAAAATGGCCGGTCAAACGCTACTAGCCAACAAAACTCGCAGCAGTTTAACAATGATTGGCATGATTGTCGGCAACGCCTCAGTAATTGCCATGATTGGAATTGGAGAAGGAGCTCAAAAATTTGTAGCAGGACAAGTTCAATCCCTGGGTACAAACGTATTAATCGTGAGGCCGGGAGTTCCCAACGCTAGGCGAAGTACCATCTCAAGTGCGCCTCAAACTCTCGTACTGCCAGACGCAAAGGCGATCGCCACTCAAGTTCCCTCCGTTCAAGGCGTGTCAGCAGAACTTAACAGTTCAGAGATTGTTCGCTACAGCAACAAAAATGTTTCTGCTCTAATTTTTGGCACGATTCCCGAATTTCTAGAAGTCAGAAGTTTTGAAATGGCAAAAGGGCGGTTTTTGACCGAACTTGATGTTAAGCAAAGTAACCAAGTTGTGGTTCTCGGTTCAGAATTAGCGGAGAAACTTTTTGGGAATACAAATCCCTTGGGCGAACAGGTGCGAATCCAAAATGTCAGCCTCAAAGTAATTGGAGTATTGGCGCCCAAAGGCACATCTTTTGGTACGAATTTTGACAATTCCGCCGCTGTGCCGATCGCCACAATGGCCAATCGCATAGTCGGGCGCACATCTCCCTACGGTTTGGCTGTCACGTCGATATTTATTTCGATTAAAGATGAATCGCAAATGGATGCGGCGCAATTTCAGGTGGAAAACCTGCTGAGACTGCGGCACAAAATTACTACCGAAGATGATTTTAGTGTCAGGAATCAGAAAGATTTAATGGCAAGAATGGGGGCAATTTCCGGCGCTTTGACTCTGATGCTAACTGCTGTTGCCAGCATTTCCCTATTAGTCGGCGGCATTGGCATTATGAACATTATGCTTGTGTCCGTTAGCGAGCGCACTCAGGAAATTGGGCTCAGAAAGGCGATCGGCGCATCCCAACAAGATATCTTGTTTCAATTTATTGTCGAAGCTGTAATTTTATCCGCTGCCGGAGGGATCGTCGGTACTGGCGTAGGTGTCGGGGGTATCTTGCTGGTAGGTAATTTCACGCCATTGCAAGCTGGAATATCACCCGTGGCGATCGCCCTTGCTGTCAGTGTATCCGGTGCAGTTGGCCTCTTTTTCGGCGTTGTCCCCGCCCGCCAAGCCGCCAAACTAGACCCGATCGCAGCTTTGAGAAGTGCTTAATCAATATATACTTATTCATTTACACAATCCGCGCCTTTGATGCTGGTAAAAGTATCTTGCTCTAAATATTAAAAAAAACTGTTTTTTTATAAAAAATTAACAACCTTGCAGTATCTAGTGCAGTTTAAATGTCTGTATTTTTACGCAGATTCAAAGCGCAAAACTTCCTAAAAAACCCGTTAACTCTTAAATAAAGCTTTACAGTGGCGTTTACTTCTAAACCAGAAAGTTTAATAATAATTAAATCAGGGGTAAACAGACCTAAGCATCTACAGATGGTACTAAACCTTTGCGCTTTAATCAAAATATCCAATAAATAAACATGGCATCCCTGACCCCTAGTCCTGAATTTGACTATCTCGAAGGAACCATCCAACCAGACATATTTAAGGCCTTGGATGGCAACGACATAATTTATGCCAACAGCGGAGACGACTATCTCGAAGGCGATGCAGGCAAAGATAAAATCTGCGGCGACCTAGGCAACGATACGATTGTTGGCGGTGGGGACGACGACATCCTCTGGGGAGGCAAAGGCAGCGACCTAATTGGTGGCGATTCCGGCAACGATCTCATCTATGCGGGCGCAGGTAGCGATACCATGAGCGGCGGCACAGGCGATGATATATTTGCCATTGCTAAAGGCAGCGGCGGCCCAACTTTAGCCACAGCCGACTACATCGCCGACTTCGGCAACGGCAATGACAAAATTCGATTGTTAGACGGCCTCAGCTTTGAAGATTTAAACATCCAGCAAGGCACCGGCGCCAACAGCAACAGCACCGTAATTCAAGACAAACTCACGGGCGAGTATTTAGCAGTCTTGCAAGGAGTCAACAGCAACACAATCAACCGCGACCAATTCACAAATCACCTATCGGGAAACCCTGTCATCGAGTGGAACGGAGTCATGCTGAATGCAGTGCGGACAGCCAGCACCGCGCCTCCCCTCGCCTCCCGCAACATGGCAATGGTTCACGCAGCCATTTACGATGCTGTTAACTCGATCAGCAAAAAATACACCCCTTACCTCGTGGAAATAGACCCACCCGCAGGTACATCAGCAGAAGCAGCCACCGCCGCGGCCGCCCACCGCGTCTTAGTCAACCTCTACCCAGGACAAGCAGCCACATTTGACGAAGCATACGCATCGTCTCTAGCTAAAATTACCGATGGCAAAGCCAAACAAGACGGGATTGCCCTCGGACAGCAAGTTGCTGACCAAATTATCAGTTCGCGGAGTACAGACGGCATCACGAAAGTAGTGCAGTACACCCCCTCAACCGACCCCGGCAGTTGGATACCTACTCCCCCCGCTTTTTCCGGAGGGCTAGCGCCACAGTGGGCCGAAGTTACTCCCTTTGCCATGACTAGCGGTTCTCAGTTCCGCCCGGCCGGCCCGCCCGCCCTTGACAGTGCCAAGTACGCAGAGGAACTTAACTACGTCAAAGAAATCGGCAAAAGTGACAGCCTCACGCGCACCCCAGACCAAACAGTCATCGCCAAATTCTGGGCCAACGGCGCCGGGACGTTTACGCCTCCGGGTCACTGGAACCAAATCGCCGAAGAAACATCGACTCTCACTGGTCAATCCTTAGAAGATAGCGCCCGCTTGTTCGCCCTGCTGAATATTGCTCTCGCCGATGCAGCTATTAGTTGCTGGGATGCTAAGTACCAGTACAATTTATGGCGGCCGGTGACAGCTATCCGCCAAGCTGATACGGACAACAACCCCGACACGACAGCCGACCCCCTGTGGACGCCGCTGCTAACTACTCCGCCGTTCCCTGAGTACACGTCGGGCCACAGTACCTTTAGCGGTGCTGCTGATCCTGTTATGAGTTCTGTATTTGGTTCCGATTACGGCTTTGGAGATCGGGGAGACAGGAGTGTCAACACTTTGCGAACCTACCAAAACTTCAGCGAAGCGGCCGATGAATCGGGCATGAGTCGCATTTACGGAGGCATCCATTTCATGAGTGCTAACGTAAATGGCTTGAGTGCTGGTAGAAATGTGGGTAACTATGTTGTCCAGAATTTCTTAACAGCCTAGGAAAGTGGGGGCGGGTTTACGAGATTGCTGAGATGTTGCACCATTTTCAATAATCTTTTTAGGAACAGGCAAGATGCCTGTTCCACAAAGAGTTGATTTCTTGTGGAACAGGCATCTTGCCTGTTCCTAATTATTCCAGCAATTCCACAGTGCCGAGATACCCATCTACTCGGACTTTTTGACCGTCTCGCAAGCGAGTTGTGGCTTCAGCAATATTCATGACTGCGGGAATTTTGTACTCGCGAGCGACGATCGCTCCGTGAGATAATTGTCCGCCAACTTCAGATATAATTGCTTTTGCTCCTAATAGCAGCGGTGCCCAACCTGCATCGGTGTAAGGAACTACTGCGATCGCATTTTCTCCTAAATCTGTGCTCGCGGTGCGGCAAATCTTCACAAAACCTTCGACACGGCCGATACTTGCCGGAATTCCCTGGATGATATTAGTTTGTGATGTTGCTGGGTCGATCGACCTTTTCTGAGAATTTGGCAGCAAATTGCCGTAGACGACAGGGGGAATCTGACGATCGCGATCGGCTAACAGGCGATCGCGCCTTTCCCTAATTGTATCCTTAAACGAAACACTTGCCCCGCTGCGAATCCACTGCTGAATTTCCCCAAATTCCCGATAAAAAATATCCCCGCTTTCGTCAAACACCTGCATTGCCAATCCGCAAGCTTCAATCTCCAAAAAAGTCCAGCGTAGATGAGCCAACAACCGCGCGTAAATTTCGCTAATTTCGTTTTTGACCATCGCTCTTTCCTGACATTTATCTAGCCGCCACTTCTGCCCAAAAGTCAATTTTAATTTCGGCTTTTCGACTAAATTAGTTTCGCCTTTTTGAGCCATACTTATTAGCAGTTTTTGGTAAACTTCCGGTTGTTCTCGCCAAGTAGGAACAGCGATATCCGTTCCCACTTCGCTCAAATATCCGTAAGTATCAAGCCACCTTTTAAATTCTGCTTGTAAAGCCCGATTTTCGGCAAATATATGTGCTAAATCTGCTACTGAAACAGTTTCGTCAGACTGCGAAACAGCAGCTTGCAGCAATTTATGAGCCAACTGTTGCAAAGCTCGCACAGAAACAATTTCAGGAGCGCTGTCATTAGCCAGCCAGTCATCATTAACGCGAAAAATGGCCTTGCGAATAGCCAGCCCGATCGGCCCTAATATATTGTAGTAAGTAATCGGTTTCAGCCACTCCTGAATTTGCTCCGCTCTCTCCAACAATTCCGTTAAATATTGATAATCGGGCATTGGGCATTGGGCATTGGGCATTAATATTTCTTCTTCGCTCGAACCTCTTCCTTCTTCCTTCTTCCCTCTTCCTTCTTCCTTCTCCAGACTTTGCAGTGCCGGGAGGAAAATAGAAGTACGATCGCCCTTAAATTCTGCATTCAGCGCCCTCTCCCGCTGCACCAGACGCCACAAACCAGGCAAAGAAGGCAAAATCTTCCCCAAAGGCGGCTTGCCCATTTTTTGCCCTCTCAGCAAAAATTCCAAACCCTGCTCCGGTAATCCCATCATCCGAAAGATTTCGCCCAACAAAGTCGCATTAAAATAGGCGTGAGAACCGAGCAAAGTTGCCGTTTCATTAAAGTTTAAGCCACTGGCACGATCGCCCAAAACTATCTTAAAAATCTCTCCCCAAACCCCGCAAGTCAGCGGTCGATTAATCGACCAAGTTAGGGGACGAATTGCACCGGGAATCACTTCGGCTGCAATAGTGCGCGTCCAAAAAGGCTGCAAATTAGTAATCGGGCGACTTTGCAAAATCCAAACTTTTTCGCCATCCCAACTCCATTCAATATCCTGGGGAATTCCGTGAAAAAATGCTTCAATCGCTTGGGCTTGTTTCACCAATTCTGCTAAAATGGATTGAGCAATAAGTGAATTACTTTTAATTTCAGTTAATTTTTTTTCTAATGATTCAGGTGTACTAAAATCAATTTCTAAATGAACCGGAGTAGATTGTCCGCCGACAACCGCTTCTGCTCCTCCCGGTAAAGCTTCTATAATTACCTGGGAACCGCCATCTAAAGGATTGCGACTAAACATGACTCCCGCAAATTGGCAATCAATATAAGGCTGAATTAATACAGCCATTTGGGTATCGGGGAGTTGTCGCTGTCGGCGGTAAGCCACAGCTTCTGAAGTCCAATAAGACTGGCGGCAGCGATTAATTGCATCGAGCAATTCTGCTTGAGTTGAAACAGGCCCAATGGTTTGATACTGTCCAGCCGCTGAACTAAGATCCCCGTCTTCTCCCGCAGCAGAAGAACGGACAATCATGCGATTTTGGATTTTGGATTTTAGATTTTGAATCAAAGCATTGGGAATTGACAATTCATCACTATTTCCTCGATGCCCGATGCCCGATGCCCGATGCCTGATGCCCGCTTCTTGTGATAATATCCAACCAGATGGTACATTAAACCCGGCGCGTTTCAGTTGAGACAATTTAGCAGCTTTATCGCCGCAGATTGCAGCATCTAACGAGTCATCAAGAGAAAACAATTGTTCTGATTTAGATAAAGCCATATCATCACCCTGACTGAAATTAATTGCTGCTAACAACAAAGCTAACCCTGTTGCTGCTAAAAATTCAGGCATTGATTGTCGCCACACCCCAACCCAGATAGGAGTACACAGACACCCGCAACGGGAAGCAAAGAGTCTAGCCCGATCGCCCTCACCCCACCACCGCTGTGCCAAACCCCACACCAGCAGCCCCCAAATGCCCGATGATACAGCCACCGGCGGCGAAAATACCAAAAGACCCCAAACAGCGTTTGTCACGCCTCCACCTCTGGCGATCGCATATCTGCCCGCAACTAGCGGAATTAACAGGGCGATCGCGATCGCAGGTGCATCCGGGAAGCAAAATCGCCCTGCCAAAACCGGTACAATACCCCTGGCAATTTCCGCCAACACCGCAGCAATTCCCGCTAATTTCCCCCCGTGAATGAAAGCAGCAGACACACCCACATTCCCCGTGCCCAGCGCCCTCAAATCTCGGCGGCTAAACACTCGAACCGCCCATCCCGTTAGCGGTAAAGCACCCAGGCTGAAACTCGCAGCCAACAGCAATGCTATTGTCCCCAACGGCATATAATCAGCTCTCCTATTTTCAAGCTCTAAACATTATGACGGCAATTATGTCAATTTTTCTGTCTTCCGATATATCAACCACACGTCCTTAGCACTTAAGATAATGTAAAAGTAGAGTAGATAAGGATTTAGCCTAATGATAGATATCAGCGTGACCACTCCCATAGCAGTTGTTGTTGCACCCATCAAGCAAGTAATGATTGAGCTGCTGATGCAGCAGCCAGTGCCGGAATCAAGTGTCAGCTTGAACGCTCCAATAGCAGTTCTTGTTGCTGGCTTTATTGCCGCAACTACGATCGGCTCGATCGCGTGGTACAACTCCAAGCGCCCACCCGGTTGGGAAGCCAAAGAACGCCCTGATTTTGTACCGAAAGTTGATAAAGACGATTTGATTGCTGATGTTTCTGAGTCAAAGAAGAAATAGAACAAAGCTGTTTTAGAGCGGAAAAAGCTTTGAGAGTAATAGGACTTACCCTTGCATATCTCTTTTGTAGGGTGCGCTTTGGCGCGCCTTACGCTATGTAGAAAGGCTTTGAGTGAATAGTTTTAATTGACCGAAAGCACTACTGTCAATAAAGGGAGCGCTCATCCCGCTATCGCTTTCTTTACATTGATGCAATATATCATTAGATAGATTTAATCATAGAAATTTAGGCGTTGACTACAGCTTTAGAGTTCTCAGGAGATTCAGCCTCTTTTGGGAGGTGGCCTTTGAAACATCTCACCACCTATTCGTAAATTTGACTGCTAAGGCGATCGCCCCGACGATTATTTTTCAGTTTAACGTCATAAGTTTATTTTTTCGAGGTATGGGCGATCGCTCTAAACCAATCCGGTGGCTGGAGGCTGTGACTTTTTTTCTATGCCTAATTGGGTCCGCTTCAAAACCAACAGCGTAATATCATCAAACACTTTTTGAGTGCCGATATGTCGCCGTAAATCGTCAATCACCGCTTGCTTAATTTCCCCAGCCGATAAATGCCAGTTTTGGCTAATGACTTCACACATCGCCTCCACGCCATACTGTTTTTTCTTAATATCTTTTGCTTCGGGAATACCATCGGTATATAGCACGATACCATCTCCTGGGTGTAGCTCAATTGAAATATGACTGATGAACTTAACAATGTCATCGTCAAGAGCAATCGGAAAACCTAAATCCATCGTGTCGATACGTTCTACCTGTCCACCAAGGCGCACAATAATTGTTTCTTCATGCTGACCGCTAATGCTGACCCGTCCTTCAGAATAATTTAAAATTGCTAGGGTGAGACTTTTTTCGGACTTCATGCGCTGCACGTTTTTGTAGAGGGTGCGGTTGAGCGCATCTAGGAAGCGAACCGGGTCTACTTCGGGGATTTCCTTGAGGGTGCGAACGGCGGTTTGCGCCATCAGCATCAAGATGCCACTTTCGAGTCCATGTCCAGTGACATCGCCGATGCCCAGAGTGACAACGCCATCGGTGTTTAAGACATCATAGTAGTCGCCGCCGACTTCATCGGCAGCCTCCATGTATGCAGCAATATCGAGTCCTTCAATTTCCAGTTCCTCAGCATTGGGCAGAATCATTTGCTGCATCTGACGCACGATATCCAATTCAGCACCCATGCGGAGATTTTCTTCCTTGAGTCTCTCGTTGAGGGTATCTAACTTTTGCGCGGAGTCCGCCAGTTGCTCTATGGCTTGTTCGAGTCGATCGGATTGTACGAAGATCGATTGGTCAAAAACATCAAGCAACTGCGTCAAAGTCGCTACTTTGGATTTAAGCTGCGCTAGCTCCTGCTCAGTATTTCTTGTGAATATTTGCCCTTCGGCTGTAGCAGATTCATCTTTTTGAGCGAAGACAGCTCCTCGATAGAAGGGCAGCAGTGCTGTCTTGACGTTCAGCGCCAGAGTGCTGAACATCTGAGCCGTGCTATGGGGAATCTGGACTTTCAAGAACATGATAATTGCAAACATATTGCCTGAAGGTAATAGACCACCAAACCCCAACACAGACTTGATTCCGAAGGGCATCACAAAGGAGTCCTGAGCGGGAATATAGGGGCTGCCAATCGCTTCAGGTACATAGAAGACGTTGTATTTCCTCTGCTCGATTTCTACCAAAAGATTCGGGTCAGGGTTGATAACTGTTTTTATATCTAAGCCGAGCTGTCTGATGAGTTGTGAGATCATCGGCATCTGAGCGACTACAGATTCGCTTGCCAGCGGAATAGCCTTATGTGCAACGGATGTGTGTCTTGAGTTCCATTCCGTTTGTTCTCCTACTGTTGCCAGTAGAGTCATGCACTTCATGCCAGGCAAAGGGGGATAGTGGTCCAACATACTACGGGCATACTCGGCAAGTTCGACTTCTAAGTCTTCATAAGGGTGAGTTTTGAACAAACGGACGAGGGCGCAGGATTTCTCACCAGTTGGCTTAGTACAGAAATTTTCGTAAAGATACCTAACAATTCTGTTACTCGCCTCTTCCATACTTTCAACCCCCAAGCCGAACTGGCGTAGAGCCAACCCGCATTCGGCCATGTCCCTTAAAGTGAATCTCGTCAAGTCGTACATCGGACTTCACTCTAGTAATTTTGATTGTGGATGCCTTCGCTTATCATAAAGGCTTTAAGCTCGCGATAGGCAGCAAGCAAGCTGGAGCGGTTGCACCAATTGTCGCCTTTCCCTCCTGTAAAATGTTCTCCTGGGTAAGGATCTAGAAATGTTCCGTCTTCAGCGATAAAGTGCCGATCGCAAATGTTGTCTTTGGTAAACCACCAATCATGCCCAAAGACAATCTCGAAGCTGTCCAAAAATACTGCTGCCCGTTTTGTCAATTCTGATTCGTTGTCCATAAATCGCGTCTTTACTTCAATTTAACTTATTTCCTGAAATCTCTATCTTCTCTAGGTCTATTCGTAAACGGAACACAATATGCTGCGAGAACATCTTTAGAAAGTAACCTCAAAACTTCCCAGTGATCGTCTAATATAAAAACTGGCAAACGCTGTTGATGTACCCATTCCCAAAAATTGTTAGCTTTGCCGTCAATCCCTTCTGTCGCAGTAGCAGGCATTTTAACGTTGTAATGAGTGCATATCTGTGACCATCTAGAATAGGGTACATTTGGATATAACACTTTGCCTTCTATAGCAGTGGGATAATAAACTTTTTCAGCTAATCGACCTTTAGGGAAAAACATAATTTCGTCAAAAAACAGCATAACGCCGTTTTCTGGTATATCTGTCATAGTGAATTCAGTTCCGTCGCTCGTAAAACGCTTGTCTAATTTGTTAAGTTTTTTTAGTTTGTTAGATTGCTTGTCAAATCCTTTGAATTGCATAATCTTGCTCCTTGTGATTTCTTAACGTTAAAGTCTCTCTGCAGTACAGCACTTTTTACAGCGTGTCACCTTGTTTCACCTATCAAATTATGGGCTGAACGAGCTCGCGCACCAATTCACGGAATAACAGCTTTACAGCTTTGGCCGCTACGCGCGATCGCACCAACCGCACCGGTCGCCCGCTGGCTTTTTCAGAATCCATAATCTCGCCGAGCCGATCACCAATGTCGTTAGCCATGCGAGCGCGAGTCGGTTCAATTCTTGTAAAAATCCATTGCCAGAGAGCGCGCCGACATAAATCAGAACCGCCCACAACTTTAGATTTTTGTAAGTCGCCGCTGCTTTCCTGTGATGGCGCGTAGCCGAGAGCCTTACAGAATCGGCGAAGTGATAAATGCCGCTTAGTCGGTTTGCCCGATCGCCTTCCCTTACGAATTTTGATATCGGGTTTGCCGTCTGCGGCGAGGTAATTTTCAATCGGGAAGATTTGGGAAAGCAGCAGCGCCTCGACTCGGCGGCCAAAACCAAACCGGGCAAACACTTTACGGTACGGCAAAAACTGCGGCTCGCCCACAAGTTTAGACAATTCAAATTCGAGTACCATTTCTTCCCGCTGCAAGTCGCAGATGCGGGCGGCGTGTTTCCTCAGTTCGTCAGTTACCCCCAATCCGATCGACCGCTCCAGTAGTAAATCGTATTTTACAGACTGCCGCTCGCCGCACAGCCAACCCCAAAGCAGCGGAACTTTCTCCCCAGACCGTAGCGATTTTATCAGCGCCGCTTCTGGGAACTGCCATGCTAAATCCTGCCGCGCTCGATTAATGATGGGGCTTTGCACCCGATTGAGATGCGCGAGCCGCAAAACAAGCCGACGAATTTGTACGATTGTGCGATCGCGCGTTTGGACAAATCGGCGCGGCGTGTTTTGGTAATCCCAGCCGTAAATTGCCAACGCCAACGCATCGGCGTCGTCGTCTTTGTCAGGCAGTCCCAAGTGATGTTCCCGAAAACTCCTTAACTCCTTATGCCCCACTAGCCGCACTTCTATGCCAGCCCTGGCGAGCTGAGTTCCCCATAAAATTTGGTAGTTTACGCCCGTGGGTTCCATCACTGCGATCGTGTTTTGCTTGTCTGATTCCGATCCAATTAGTGTAAGTAATTCACTAATCCCGTGCGCTGTCGCGGCGAACTTGTGGAAATTGTAGCGGTAGTAAAACTCGCGCGGTTCATCAACTTTTTCTGATATTAAGCAGCACGAAACTGAGGCCTTGCTGATATCTAGCCCGATAATTTGAGTCATTCCATTTTTAAGGGTGAGGTTTCCAAATCTCGCAGCAACAGCTTATGAATCACCCAAAGGCCACATGAGCCTACTTCACTCTTAAAGCTTCAAAGTGCGCGAGATATTAACAATTAATTAGGCTGTGACCGAGCTTATGAAGTCCGAAAAGCCTCAAGAGCTTGTTTCCTTATAAAAGCCCTAAGTCACATCCCGTTTAATCGGCGGTTCGGGTTGGAATCGATCCGCTACTCCCCGTTAAAAGGGGAGTTTCGGCTGCTGATTCCACGCAGCACTCGTCAGGCGGTTGTTACGATGGAGTTTGTTGCCACCAACGCAATGTAAGCGTAGAGGTAGTCAATATTTTGTGTTAGAGCTGTTGCAAATTCATCCGTTGAATAAGTTCGCAACAAGTAGTTTGCAGCGTTGATATACTGATTCAAACATCTGTCGGGAGGCTGTTTTCGCAACAGTCCTCTCGTTTTCGCCTCTTTGATAGTGAGAAAAACTTCTTGTGTCTCTGCGTCGCTAAAATTGTGAAATTGCTGTTTTGCCGATTTGATTAACTCGGTAATGTGCTTGTTTGGATTTTTGGCGTTCATGGTAAGTTAGTAGATGTGTAATAGAGGACAGTTAGCCAAGACAGCCTGTTATTAAACGGTCAAATCGCACTTTTGACCGTTTTTTATTGTTTGGTCGGTGGGATTTCGATTTTGAAACCTTGTTGCGTGGGCTATCGGGAATATTGCTCTAGATAGCTTGCAAGAGCGGCGGTGATTTGGTCGTCGCTAATGTCTGCCATTTCGGTATTTACTTGCTCTGATATTGCAAAAATCAGTGAATTAATGTCAGCTCTTGTTACTTTTTGAAGCGCCGACAACACCATCGCATTGAATAAGGCGGTGCTAAAAATCATCGTCTGCTCTGACATGGGCAAATCAGTCAGAGTGACAGATCCGGGGTGTGGACTATCGTCGGGAATTATTCGGATCGAGTTAAGGTTTAGTTCGCAAGTGTTTAGAGAGGTGCCAAGGGTTTCGGCGAGTTCTTCAAGCTCGCGGTAGTTACCGCAGCTCTTTAAAATCAAGTCGTCAGCGTGAAGCCCTAGAGCTACAATTTCGGCTTTAATTTCAGGACGAAACGCGGGCAAGTCGGAATGCCGGTAAGTGAAAGTATTGTGCATGGTTTTTTAAGACTAGGATGAGTCCGACACTTCGTCGGATCTAAGGGGATTGATAGCTTTTTGATAGCTTTTTGATGGCTTTTTGGTAGCTCTGATAGTAAAACCGCCAGCGGGCTTAGTTTTTGCGTAGGCTTCGGCCCGATCGCAAACCTCGACTTTTTCCGGCGTCAGTTCCGTCTCTGGCTCGCCGTCGGGCGGTTCATCTGTGGGGGAATCGTCGCCACCAATCAGCAATTCTAAATACTTAGACACCGACAGGCCCGCCGCCAGTGCTTTCTTTTGCAGCATCTCGAAGGCTTTGCCGCCGATGCGGACTTGCTTAGCTCGCTGTTCCGGCTCTTTGTCGTCTACAGCTTCGGTGATGGCGGCCGCTGTTATGCGGTCTGCCGGCTGACTGTTTATCACGGTCTGCCATTTTGTTTCGAGCTCGCGGTTGCCAGCATCGTCGGGTTTGGTGAATTTGACTAACGGCAACGCTTGCGACACCGAAGTGGGCAAGATTCTAAACCCGGCTTTTATCAGTTCGATCGTTGTTTGGGCGGCCTCAATGATGCGCTTACAATAAATCGGCGAGCGGCCGAGGGCGGATTTGCAGTATTCGGCGAAGTCTTTAAATTGCCGTTTATAGAGACGGTTGCGGCGGATGGTGGCGAGCATTACGCCCTGTCTTACATAGTCCACAAACGAGAGTTTAATCTCGCGAGTTAAATCGGCTAAGTCATTGTAGGGAACGGCTCCGAGGGTTTCTTCCTCGAAGTCCAGGAGCGGTTGAAAGTCGGAGTAAGAATTTAATGTGAGTTCCATTGGTCGGGGAGTGGGGAGGAAGCGATCGCCCGGGTGCATGGACGATCGCATTGTTCAGATTCAGAAGGGAGATAAGTTGTTCAAACGCCTTACTACGCAAGCAGTTTTTACATCGCATCACCCCCCGGAGGATCTCGCCCTAGCCGACTGTTGCTGCCAGCGGCGATGCTATGAAATAGTATCGCGATAGCTTCGGGAGGCTTGGTTCGTATGTTTGATTCGACTGGGACAGGACTGATTTTGATATGGTTTTGGGCAACCGTGCTTTTACTACTGTTCTGCGACTTAGCCTGACTTACCCTGACTTGCCCGATCGCCCTTGGTGGAAATTTCGGAGGCTTTGGCCCCGGCAGTCGGGCATAATTCCATGTGTCAGGCGGTTCGTCGCCGTCAGTTTGTCGGTTTGCGCGATCGCACCAAGCGTCAAAAGTCGGGATGGAAAAGTTGCAAGTGCTGGAACTTTCGGCGGCCGGTTCGTACCATTCATCGGGACACGGGGCCCACTCGCACATTGAATCGAGCGAAATTTCCAGCGGTTCGGCGGGGTGCTGAGCGTCCCAAATTGCGATCGCCTGCCGGAACTCTGCAAGGGTTTGGAAATCGTCGGGGTCGGGCGGTTCGTCGCTGGTTTCTACCGTGAAGTCGAGCAAGCTCAGTTGTCCGTCCTCATCGGCTTGAAAGTGGACAATCTCAGGCTGTGGCGGGGAATAGCGGGCGAGGAAGCTATCTGATAGAAAAATCCCCGTCAAGATCGGATTCGGATCAGAACCGACACCGGGGATATTTTCGGCCGCTGGTGCGATCGCACTTTGGCTCACTTCTGGCTTAATTTCATCACCGGGGGAATCCGGGATGATGTGCGCCGATGACTTGAACAACTCCAAAAGCTGATGAGCTGTTGACTTGCGCTTGCCGTCACCGCGACCGGGAGGACGATCGCCCTCTGTGAAATTTTCGACACCGGGGGAAGCTGCTAATTCAATTGGCTGCTGGGGTAGAGTTCGCCCTCTATCTCTTTGAGCATCCCTCTCCACTTCCAATACTCGATCGCTATCTTGACTTCTTTGTGTTTCAGCTTGAGCGCTGCTGCTATTTCCATCCAATTGGGCGGTCGTAAGGCGTGAATGATGTAAATCATCACTCGCAATTCCGAATCTTCCAGCATCGGGGATAGTTCCATTAATTTCCGTTTGAGCGATCGGCTTAGAGGCCGGTTTCGGGTAAACGATGCGGCCAAATTTGGACTCGATCGGCTCCTGGGCTTGAACTTCGATCGCCTCGGCAATCGGTTCGACTTCCACCGCGGGGGAAACTTCCAGTAATTGCAACAGCGGGGGCTGTTTGCCAACCAGTGCTTTAACCCAGTTTCGCGCATACCGCCGATCGCCCTCTGGGAGCACGTTGAGCTGGTAGCCAATTTCTTTCAATTCCTTTAAATTCTTCTGTTGGAGACTTTCTAGGGTGTACATAGGTAGGGGAAAGGGTGAGCGTGACTCACCCTATTGATTCTGGGTATGCTCTACAAAACATCTATTTAGAGATGTTAGATTTAAGTTATCATCTATAGATAGATTTTGTCAACATCTATATATAGATGTTGCTATTGTAGAGAGGTACTTATGACTGAAATCTATGCCCAAAGCGAAACACAAACCCCACGGGGAAACGAAGGTAACGAAAGGATACGGCCTGACTCCGACAGCAGCGAAACTGCTGGACGAGCTAGCACGGGAACTAGGACTCAGCGCTTCCAACCTGATCGAAAAGATAGCGAGGAGGGAAATTTCCTTAGTCATGCCGTTGGGGGAATGCTTGACCAACTCATAGACGATGCTGAGAAACAACTGGTCAAATCGAGGGAATGCATCGTCTGGTACAGGGAGGAGGAAAAAGAATATGAACAAAAGCTAAACAATTTCCGCAGGCTCAAACAGTTGCATAAGCAGCAAATGGCGGCAGCCGAAGCAGAAGCGAGCAAGCAACTAGACAGCGGACTAGACATGACAGAAGATCAGCAAACAGAATCATCCAACGATAGTAACGGCGGGGAAAACCTCGCAGAATAATCGCATCAGAAACCAGCATCGCCGTCGGGTGCTGGTTTTGCGTTAGTAATTAGTCATTAGATATTAGTCGTTAGAGGCGATCGCACTTATGAACAAAGGAGAACTGGTGGAATTGATGGCGGTCAAAGCGGAAACCACCCCAAAGGCAGCTAACGCACTGCTAGACGCTTTCCTTGATTGCGTCACTCAGGCAGTTGCCGACGGGGAAAAAGTAACGCTGGTAGGATTCGGCTCTTGGGAAGCGAGAGACCGGAAAGCTCGTGAAGGTCGCAACCCCAAAACCGGAGACAAGATGGAGATTCCGGCAACTACAGTTCCGGCATTTTCCGCAGGCAAGCAGTTCAAGGAAGCTGTGGCCGGCAGTAAGTAAGACAGTAAGACAAATGCCGATCGTCGTGAAGTGCGATCGGCTGTAGACAATTTGTAGACACTTATAATCATCATGCCCAACTGGTTTCACATCGTTTCGTTAGGGACAACCATAGATTTAAACTTCGTTTGTGCGATTCAGTGGAATCGCAAACAGATGAAAGACGGGCGCTGCACGGAGCTTTACCTTGCAACTGGTATCGCTACGGATGAACAGGGAGTCGTTGAGAATGATATTTGGTCAATAAGTGATGATGTTGATCGGCAAAATTTGCTGAAACACTTATTCCCCGACGACGATTGCCCCATTCGTCTTCAGCTTAAAAATACGGTGAGCCGACTGTAAGACAGTAAGACAAATGCCGATCGTCGTGAAGTGCGATCGGCTGCAACAACATTAAAACTATGACTTTTCAATTCAAAGCGACAAAAGAGCAAATTCGACAAATCGGAGCAAATGCAATTGATTACTCACGTCCGATCGGCTTAGGCTTTTTATACCACCGCTCTGATTTGGTCATAAGGATAGAAGATATCGAACTCGAAGACGGCAACCTAAACCTTGATTACGTGGCGGGCCGGTGCGTCAAATTATTCATCCGAAACATTGGCGATGAGATGTGGGAAATCCCAGACAGTCCGACGCCGGATTATCAGACTTGGGTTACGAAGTACCCCACCAACGAAGCGCTTGTTGAATCTGTTGTGAAGTGCGATCGGCGGCTAGACAAACACTAGACACTAAATAGACATGAAAGATTTCGACATAGATGAAGTTTCACGCGAGCTAGAAAGCCTTGAGAACCTGCAAATTTCTTTTGACGGTCACGAGGCGAATGCTCTTATCCTAGCTGTGCAAGCGTTGCACGGCTCTAGCCTAAATTGCGAAGAATTAGCCCCGCTGTTGTGCTGCGCTAAAATTGCCGCCCTCAAACTGCAAAAATTATTTGTTCATTCTCCTGCTACTTTTTCAGCCATTGAGCACGGCTGGCAGTTCAGCAGAGGCGAAGATTTCTCTGCCGAAGATTCGCCCCCTGAGACATTCCGCCCTGAAAGTTTTGACTTATGAGAATCGTACAAAACCCAGAATCAGGCGAGGTTTCTATCCAACTTCAAAATGATGAAGTGTACGACATGGAAGAACATCTCGCCGCGCTGATGGAGTTTCTCACCCAACAGGCGATCGAGATTCACAGACTGAGAAACAGTTACAGGAAAATTGTCGGGCGATTGGATTCGTTGGAGATAAGAAATTTATGACACTAACAGCAGAAGAGAGCCTCGATCGGATGGAGGCAGCGGCGAATCAATTCTATATGTTAGCCACCGCCACCGACTGCCACGCCTACATTGAGTTTACCGGTCTGCTGCGTGAATACTGTAAAGTCTGCCGCGAGAACTTAGCGCGGGGGATAGACTTTCGCGAGTTAAACGGCCACCGCTCGCAGCGCATGGAATTGCAGCCCTATGAGCTCAATTACTTCAACGAAAAACTAAATTGCATATTTCAAGGCCTGCTGAGAGTAGAAGGAGTAAGCGGCCATGATTAGCCAATTGTCACTTTTTGAAATTGCAGAAACGGGAAGTATTTACAAACCTGGTGATTGGGTGAAAATCCGTAAGGTGCCGGCGATCGCAAAACACGTCAAGTGCGGCCACATCTATAAGATTCACGAAGTCGATCCGACAAACGGGCGGCTGCAATTCTGGAATCCTTTTTCGAGTCAGTGGGATTTCCTTTTTCCTGCTGAAGTCAAACTCGCCCTCGCCCCCGCCGATAAAATTGATTCGATAACCCCTGTTGAGCCTGCGGTTATCGAATCACCCCCACCCCCTTCGGATGATTCGATAACCTCTGTTGAGTCTGCGGTTAGCGAATCATCGCCCCCACCCGTTGATGATTATTTGCCACTTAATGCAGTTTCAACTTACCGACCGGGCGGAACGGCTCGCAGCGGCGAGTATTACCGATTGTCTTACAAATTGGGCGGGCGAGTAAGACATCAGCACATCAGGGGCGGCAACACCGATTCCCCAATCGCTCAGGCAAAAGTGGCCGAAGTGCGATCGCTCTTGGCGGCTGGAACTCCCCCCGCAAAAATTGCCGCTATGCTGCGAGATTCTGACAAAGGGCCGCTACCTTCGTTTTGCTAACGCCGCTAGCCGCTGCAATTTGCGAGTAACTTTTGCCCTCGGCTCGCAATTGATGTACCAATTGGATCGCGCTCTCCGCCAGTCGGGGCCGGCCAAACTTGCGCCCTTTGGCTCGCGCCGCTGCAATTCCAGACTTTACTCGCTCGCGAATCAAATCGCGCTCAAATTCAGCAATCGCCGAAAGTATCGCCGCCATCAATTTACCTTGTGGCGTGTTCAAGTCCAAACTGATGCCCGACAGAGTGACTAAGGAAATCCCCCAGGCGTTGAGGTCTTGCAGCGTGCCAAGCAAATCAATCGTGCTGCGGCTCCATCGGCTCGCCTCAGTCACGAGCACCGCCGACACTTTCCGAGCTTGTGCCGCCGCCATAATTTTTTTACGCTCCGGGCGATCGGCTTTTGCACCGCTGGCAGTCTCCCTGACAACTTCCACCACCTCATACCCAGCGCGATCGGCAAACTCCCTCAAATCCCGCTCTTGCCGATCGCAATTCTGATCGTCGGTCGATACCCGACAGTAAATAATCGCCCGTATCAAATAACCCTCCCGTTTCAGAGCTCCAGAACCCTGATTAAATCGAGGTTGAATTCAAATAATTCGTCGTATCAATTAGGAAGTGCTTTCTGGTACGTCGAGGCAAAACATTTTTATAATTTCATCTAACAATTGCCCCATCGTCAAACCCTTGCGTATCGCTTCATGCCTTAGATAATTCTTGGTATTTGCGTTAACTTCTGTCTGAAGTTTCACACCGCTGTTAGTAACACTAGCATCAGTAATAGTCGCATTATCATCAATCATTAAAGTTACCAATAAACTTACTCACATTCTAACCTATACCTTCAGGCATAGTGGCAATAGGCATTTCTACGCCAGTGCAATTTTTTGCCCGTAACTCGGTAAGTGCAAAGTTGCATAGGAGTAATAAACCGTGCATTCTGGGCGGTAACGCTTGTGTTTGCGCTTCTTCCCAAGTACCTCTTCATCTTTCGGCGAGGGAATTGTAGGCTTAGGAGTGCCAATAGGTTGATTCAGTTTCAGGAATTCTGAGCGAAGTTCATGCCCTTGAATTTTTAAGACTTCCTTAACAATTCGCACCCCTTCGGATTCTGTTTTGCAAGCAATTTTAAAAGCGTACCCCCGACCCCAATCGTGATAAACGACTATTTTCTTACCGCGCTCCCATTTGAAATTATCGGTAAAAATAGTTTTGATTTGGGCTGAAAGCTTCTTTATGTCTGATTCTTTGATTAACTGACTAATGCCATTTTTTGCCAGATTTGAAGAATCTACAAAGTTCATCAAGTCAAAACTAATTTCCCCTTTCAAGCGAGTATAGCCCGGAGTCACATCAGCAGCTTTCTCGAAGAACCACAGTTTGACCTCTGGATGGCCGGTTCGTTCCACTCCTTGCTTGCCGCTTTCCTCCTCCGAGTCGCCGCCCTTGATTTTCTTGAGTTCGTACCGCAGTAAATCGCGGATAGCATCAAGCAAAGATGCCTGAAGGGCGATCGCAAAATCATTGCCGCTAATTGTCAGTGTCAGAGTCTCAAGGGTTTTCTTCCCGTCTCTCTTCTTGGTTTGGTCGGCTTTCTCAGCAGCGGCTTTGAGTTCGGCCTCGCTGGGTTCGGTGAATTCGAGATCGTAAACTGCAAAGTAGCTGTGCTCGGAAATTTTCTGTTCTGACTGTCCGGCGATTCTAGTTGGCGGATTTACTCGCTTCAGGCGATTGCGTACCTTAGTTTCTGCACTCATTTATCTGTACTCGTAAACTAAAAATTCCTTGAATCCATCGCCAAATCCTTCGATAGTGCCTTCTAAAAACTTGCCGAGGGCATCGTTTTCTTTCTCGATCGCCTCTACAACTTCGTTAACTTGCTGGCTGATAACCCACGGCTTCCCACCTTCTTCTCCCCAGCTTGCAATCATCTTGTCAACCCAAGGAATCCCCGATTTAATGCTCTTTTTTGCCCACTGCCGAAAGTTCATGTACCCCTGAGCAAACAGAGCTTTTTGAGCAAATCGGTAGAACGCCCAACCTAGCGAGGACAGGTTCTCTAGAATTTCCTCGGCAATCTGGTTATCGCCGTTGTCGTCAAGCTCCAAAAACATCGTCGCCGTTGCCTTGATGTTGATTTTCAGCTTCGGCGTCTCTTTGCGATTGATTATAAACCCGGCCAAGCTGCGACCTAATGCTTCCCCCGCAACGTTAGCTAGACCGCCAAATGCTGCATTAATCTCAGCAAGAATGGCGGCGTCCGTTTTATTAAAGTCAAAATTCCAAACTTGGGTACCGAAACTGACGGCAGCGCCGAGAACCGTACTTCCGACCGCTGCTAGCGTCGCGCCGCCAACTCCGATCGCCCCGGCAATTGCACCGATACCCGCAACAACACCCCCAACAACTACGCCGCCGATTAAAATCACCGCCCCTATCCCGGCGGCAACGGCGATCGGATCTTCTTTCAGCCAGCTCTTAAATAAATTCCAATCACCGCGCAAAATAGCCTTGCCTAACTCCTTTGCACCCTCAACCATATTCTTGGCTAAATTTTTAAGGTTGATAAGCCCCTTGTCTAGCCAAGCCTTCATACTTGAGCCAATATCGCTGAAAAAATTGCCCAGCGGCAAACCGAGTTTTACTGCCAAACTCGTATTGTTCAAAGTAATGCCCGGTTGTTCTTGTTTTTGCGTTGCCATGATTACATCAACTTTTTAAGGTTTAAATTGCTCGAAACTTTTTTCAATTTGCGCTTGCTGGGAATGGGGTCTTTAGTACTGTTGCGGCTTTGTTCGTATTCGGTGTTGTACTCCTTCTCAAAATTTTTAAAATTACCAACTCCCACAGCGCGGTTAATATTTTCGCGTTCGAGTGCGCGCTCCACTCGCATATTTTCCACGGTTTCTAATACCTTGGCTCTTATGGAAACCTTGATAAGCGCTTTGTTAGGTTTTGCTAAATTAATTGCCATGTTATTTATTTTTTAAGTCTTGTAACATTTCAAACAATGTTGGTGACTTGGGGTGTATTTCCTCTTTTACGATTGGATTTTTTCGAGTACGCAACAATCCCGATAAAAGCTTTTCGGTACTAATGTCGTCGTTCAAATCCAATTGCTTGTTAGATTTTTTGGGGTCAAAACCCTTAGTGTTTTCTCCTTCTACAACAAGGTTGTAAGATGTTTCGACTTCATCCTTAGTGCGTTTCGTAGTTACGCCGATGCAGTCGATTATGCAGTCAACTTTGTGAGACAAATCCGCAACTGCTACTAACAACTGCGTTACGGTAACGCCCGTGCGGATGTCCATATTTGTGCCAATATTGCCATCGTCCACAATTTCGTAGAGCATCTTTGTCACCGCTTCCGCCCATCCAGTCGCTGAGAGGTATCTCTCATTGATTTTCTGGTCGCCCTCTTTCACCGCGTCCGCATCTTGAATATCTATTTGCGGGCTAACAATTGTATTGTGGGCAATTGCTTGGAATATTTTTTGGAATAAGTGGTAATAGTTTTCGGCGTCTGTCGTTTTACCCGGTTCGCAACCGGGAGCTAATAAATAAGTAGGAATAGGAAACTTTTTTCTCTTGAAGAAATCGACGTGCAAAACGTCTTTCAAGTCTTCAAGTGAGTCGAGAATATCTTCACAGCAGTCGTTCATGTGTGGGGGTACTCCAGGTTGCAAGAACGGGGTAATTGTTTTTTGTTTTCCAGTTGGAATTACGCGAACAACAATGTATCTGACTAGCCTAGTTAGGTCAAATCCTGCGCCAGAATGCGTGACGTTGTAAGGGTTGTTTTCACTTATTTCTCCTAATCGCCTTTTGCAATTAGTTTTAGACCCATATAAAATTACGCACGTCGCAACAGAACTAGCAAAACCGCTAGGCATAGGCTTTACAATTTCGTTTTCTGTGTAAATTAAATTGGCTGTATAAGGGTTAATAATTGCTTGATATATTAAATAATTAAAAGTAGGCATATACAGCCTGGTCGTCTCGTTAGTTGTACCCGATGCCGTACCGCGTGATCTCTGGGCAGCTCTATCTCTTCCCCATTGATAAGTCTCTGAAACTTTAAACGGCAAAGCCCCATTTGATGGAGAACTGGGGGCGGGTATTTCACCAGATTGAATGTCGGTAACAGTCACCACATGATCAGAAAACCAAGTATCGTAAATTGGCGGGTTATATCTTTTATCTATTTCGACACCGTAAACATAACCTTGTAGCACAACATAAACAAGTTCAGGCCCATCGCTTAATTCAATTCCGTTTGGTCCCGGTGGTAATTCTGGCGGTGCCGGTTCTTCTTCTTTTGGTAATTCACACCCGGGGTCGGGATAAGTATGCGAAGCTACCACAATTCCCATAATTATTTTTTGCTCGGTAACTACGCAGTCGCGAGCTTCAACAATTACCTCAAATCCTCCTACGTTGTAGTGAATTTTTCCGCCTTCTCGGCCCCAAGTAATTGATTGCCCTGCAATGCTTACCGTAATCGCCCCGCCGTAGTCGTTAGTAATTCCTAATCCGCCTACTTTAAAATCAATCCCTAAATCCCAAATTCCCTCACTATCAATTGAGCCTTGAGCTTTGTTTTTGCCAATATTCCCCTCTGCCGAAATAGTTCCTTCGGCTGATGCAGTAGCTTGTGTTATCCCACTTCTTATACGTCCCATTTTTATTTGATTTCATTCAAAAAATTAGCGCTAACTGTTAAGCCAGCGCTAAATAGCTGCCATTTACCATCAATCCGGCCGCCGAGTCTAAAATAACAGAAGTAGAACTGCCACCACCGACTGGAACTTGGCTAAAAACAATTTGACCTATCCCGCCAGAAAATCCCCCGACATAACCCATCAAAATATTGTTAGCAGTAAGAGTGTAATTCCTGTGCCAAATACTGCAAGCCGAAATAGGACTGCTAGCAAACAAAAAAGGCAGTCCCGATATTCTCATCTCTCCCGTTCCGGTGTGATTGCTCCACTCCACAGAAATATCAAAAAAGATTCTTTTACCTATTTTTGTATAGCTACCTATTTGTGATGTATAAGTCGCGGTTCCTGCTGCTGTCACACCAATCACAAGAGGCGTAAATGTTCCTTCCTCGTAATCGTCCAAACAATTGGGATCTGTACTTGGTACTTGAGTCGAAGGGAATTGAATTCTACCTTCGCTGTTGTTGATAATTCCTGTAAATGTGGGATTAGCCAAAGGAGCTTTTAGCGCTAACAAATTGGTAATAGTAGCTGCAAAGCTGGCATTGTCGGCAAGCGCTGCTGCCAATTCGTCTAAAGTATTGAGAGTTTCTGGGGCTCCAGCTATCAAGTTAGAGATTGCTGTATCAATATCGGCAGGCTTAGCAAAATTTGATTGAAAAATAGGCTCGACTACGCCCGTACCAGCATTGCGCCCTAATAAAGTACCGGGCGGCAAATTTATCAATCGGCCGTCAACGGCTAGCTCTAGCATCGCCATGCGATCGAGCAACTGTTCGGTTACATCATTTTTTTTTGAATCGAATTGGCTAACCTCGACCCGCAGCGCTCCTTTGATTGAAAGGCGATCGCCCGCCGCTGGCAATGTCGTTTTGAAAGTCGGATCGGAAATAAACTGAATTCCGACTTGAGTTGCTTTGCCAAAAATATCTAAAGTCCCTTGACTTAAGTAAGGAATTAGATCGAGCGTGTTTGCGCGGTTTCCGTAGTTTTGAATAACTTCGGTATTTTTCCATACCCACGGGTCGGCGGCAGAGTTCCGCACGTAAAGCATCAATTGGCATTTTGGATATTGCCCGTTGAGCGCCGAAATTTCTGTCACTTTGTCGGCAAGCGTAGAATTTCGCTTGAGAGCCGGTGCGGGTGTCTGAATTCCTAAGCTGGGCAAATGGTAGGTGGCAATCAGTTGCTCTAAATAAACTGCAGCGCCGCAGTTTTCCCAAGATAAATGTGCGGTTTCGGCGGCAGGCGAACCCAACGTCGCAATGTAGCCCGCAATCGCCGTTTTAATCGGCGCAACTAAAGTATTTGTATCAAAAATTGTCTGAATTGTGCTGTTGGCTTTTAGCGGCTCAAACAGAATAGAAAAGGTATATTCGGGCATTTTTTAACTCAACAAATATTCTTTAGGCGTGATAGTAATACCCGTATCTGTAACTACACGGGTAAAAGGCAACGTGAAACTGCCGCTAACAGTTCCGTTAGTTGCATTAATACTGGCGCTGATATTCTTAGTTTTGTTAGGATTTTTAGAATCATCGTTTTGAGTCGCAAGAATGAAGCTCAAGACTTCTAAAAAATAATCTAAAGCATTTGCAGCAGTAAATTTGCCACCCGTACCGGGGGTGAAAGTTCCGGTCAAAAAACTTTCTGTTTTACCGACAAAATTTAATCCCGTTCCTGTAAATTTAACGGGCGCGGTAAAGTCGCCAGTAAACAGCAGCGCGTCGCTGTCATAATTTCCAGAAACAAAGCTAGTGACATTATTCCCCGCTGCTTCTAATCCTTGAAAATACTCTATCAATTGAAAAAATTGAGTTTCGGCAGTCGTACCTTTAATTGTTCCATTTGTTCCAGGAATAACAACAGTCATAATACTCTCAAACCCTTGTCAGGCAATAATTTTAGTATAGCCTAATAATCTTACATACCTATAGGTCTGAATTTTTAATAGTGACTAAAATAATGGCTTTTTAGGCGAGGATAAGACATATTTGATATGTGACTTGCTCTTGCCAAAAATCCCTTCTTAACAACAATACTTGTAATAAAACAAATGGCTAGATTTAGCGATATTTTACGGGCTGACGAGCTTAAAGCAGCGAAAGATAAACTGGAAGCTTGGCAAAAATTAGATAGAGCGGCTAAACGGGCGGCTTATCAAGCTGCAGTCGGCGATCACAAACGCTTGAATAGAGCGTCTCGCGTTGGCTACGTTAAACCTTTCGGCGCTCCAGACAAATTCTGGTATCAAACAAAAGTTTTGGCCCCAGCTTCGGCGACGCCAGAACCAAACACCAAAGAAGAAAACGATGCAGCCTTAATTACGGCCCTTCTTACTGTTGTTTCCCCTACCGCTACTACTGGTTATGTTCTGGCAGCGGTTCCTGATGGCGCGGGCAATATGTCGGCTGAAGCAAAAAAAGTACAATTTGCAAAAGTCAAGCTTACAGAAAGAACCGGTAACGGCGAACCCGGCAAGCTTTCTCGAATGACAGGGCTGCCCTATATGAAATACAGGACAAATACGGTAAGCAGTTCTTTCGGGGTGAATGGAGCCGCAACCGATAAATCAGAGCAAGCAGCGCGCAAAGCTTTAAGAGATGCTTTGCTTGGAAATCCTCCGGCTAACAATCGGTTTGTAGGGTTTACCCCTCAAGGTGAAATTGGCGACATTGTTATAAAAGCTTCTTAATAGGAATAAAAATGAGTCTCCAGAAAGAACTTTGGCTTCCAGGAATGAAAGAGGAATACTTAATAGTTCCTGATGCAATCGAGGATTTTTTGGAGATTCAAATTCCTGTTAACAGCGCAGAAACAGAATTTGAAAAAATGTGTCTAGTCAACAAGTCAGCTAAAGATTTGCTTAACGGCACTTTGGATATTGACACTTATTTAGACATTTTAGACTACGCAGAAATAGATCCGTTTTTTCACCTTCAAGAAGCAGCATGGCAAGCCGCCAACCTTTTTAATTATTAAAATGACTCTTGATAATGAAAGTGATTGGCAAGTTGTTTATAATGATTTCCATTCCACAACAGATGAAACACCCATAAATGCAATAGCAATTTCAGGCAGCTTTGCTCAGCACACTATTAGGATTTACACAATATCTTTACAGGCAAAACCTAATTGGTGGATGGCGGGCAGATTGATACAATTATTGGGCAATAGCAATCCTGATTTTGAAGCCTCTCGTTGGCCTGTACCACTAAAACGCCGTACATTAATCGAATTACCTCAACTTACCACTGAATACCGCTTAAAATTTGAGCCTGTCCGGTGGCTCAAGGAAATTGCAATAGTGATTGAAATTTACACCGGACAATAGTTAAGCGGATTGAAATTGTGAAAAGCTTAGTAGAAAATGCTTCATTTATTGGAACGCTTTTGACATCCTTGGTCAGCCTGGTTGTGCTGTGGAATGCAACGCGCGCCGTTTTAACACGCTTAGCCAATATCCAACGCAAAATTACACTCCTTCGCAGTTTGTTTATTAGTTTGCGGGGCGAGCTTCGCGCTTTGCAAAAGTTTTTAAAGATTAATCACGGATATCACACCAGGGAAGATATTCAAGACGTGCAAGAAGATTTGCTGCGACAATACGATAATAATGATACGGGGTTTTAAATGGACAAATACTCGTATCGATTTACGGTTGCTTCTTTAAATGTATCTGTAATTATGTTGGTCGGAGCGGGGTTGATTCTAGTTTTTCAAAAAGAAAATGCTACGCCGCTTATTCCTTTCTTAGCGCCGATTTTAACGTTGTTGGGCGGTTTGTTGGTTTCGCCTCCCAAGCAGCGACATGACCATAGACAAAGCTAAACAACTGTTGGAAGCTCCCAATTCTAGTCAGGCTCAATTAATAGATTGCTTAGAAGATTTGGCGAAAGAATATGGATACATTCAGGGTATGACTATCGGCAATCTGCGGGATTTGGTATCTGGAAGAAAAACACTTGCAGAAATTCAAAATTTAATTGAACAAATTAAACAGAAAATAAAATGCACAAATTAATTTTTACAATGCAGTTGGCTCAATCATCAGAACTAATTTATGGGAATTTACAGCTCGTTTATCCTAGCGGCGAAACGATCAACTATCTCGCTACTTCCGGCTGCGCGGATTACCAGCGGCCGGGTGACGAATGGGTGCGCGGCAAGGGTCCTATCCCAGCAGGGGAATACGAAATACCAACCGAAGGTTACTGGCTGGATACGCGCGGGGTTGAGGGCCTGTTTTTTCACATTACGCCCGACCCCGTAATTTCAATTCACGGTATGCGCGCCGAGCTGGGGGTGCATTTTGATGCCAATATGCCCGGTACTGCTGGCTGTATTGGGGTGGTGCGGAAATTTGGGTGGCGACGGTTGTGCGATCGGCTCGCGTCGATCGCGGAACTGGGTATAAAATCCTTGCCGCTAACGGTGAAGTATTAGCTTGAAAACACTATATGCAGGGTTGAAATGAAGCTGTATCAACACTACATATAGTGTGTTAATCCCTGATAGGGTTTTGGGTAATTGCCCAGCGTGTAAGACTGCCCTTTTTTCAATCCCTGATAGGGTTTTAGGTAAGTTGCAACTGCTACACGGCTGGGAGGCTGACATCCCGCAAGACTTGTACAGCGCAAGCTTATTGCCAGCCACCAAAATAAGAGCATTTATCTCTGGGGATTCCTTATAGATTTGGAAATAACGGCAACTAAGAAAGACAGTGCCGCAATCGAGTAATTATGGTGCATTTCGGCAGGTACTCGCATCGCCGCCCTGCCAATATAAAGCATACTTTCAATGCCAGAGCCCATGAGAATACCGGGGATTAACAATGAGAACCTGTGTGCAAAACCTCAATGCAAGCTGTAGAAGGCCATACCAGATGCAATGACGGCGGCAAGCCAAGAGACAATCACAATGGGTAAATCCTAGGCGATCGCTACTGGCAGGTGATAAGCCAGCATTCCTAAAAAGTGCATTGCCCAGATGCCCGTTCCCGTCAACGAACCACCAATTAACCCACCTAAGCGAATATTTTCACCGTTTTTTAGAGTCATCGTTCCAGGTAATTATAAGGTAATATAGGAGGCAAAAATTGCCGAAATAAGGGAAAAAATGACTAGCAAAAAATCGTATTAATTACCATTAATAGATGAGACTAATAGAAATTTAGAGGGTGACTACAGCTTTGAAGTTTGCTTAATATTTAGCCTGTTTCGTGGCACTGCGTTTGAGGTATCGTAACACTTCCTCGTAAATTTGACTGCTAACGCGATCGCCCCGCAGACCATTTTCCCGTTTCATGTCATCACTTTATTGTTTTGAGGTATGGGCGCTCGCTCTAAACCAATGCGGCTGCTTGAGGCTGGGACTTTTTTTCTACAACACCTAATTGGGTCCGCTTCAAAACCAACAATGTGATGTCATCAAATACTTTTTGAGTGCCGATATGTCGCCGTACATCGTCAATCACCGCTTGCTTAATTTCCCCAGCCGATAAATGCCAGTTTTGGCTAATGATTTCACACATCGGTTCAATTCCATACTGTTTTTTCTTAATGTCTTTTGCTTCGGGAATACCATCGGTATATAGCACGATACCATCTCCTAGCTGTAGCTCAATTGAAATGTGACTGATGAACTCAGAAATGTCATCGTCAAGAGCAATGGGGAATCCTAAATCCATCATGTCTACTCGCTCAATTTCTCCACCGTTTCGCACAATGATTGTTTCTTCATGCTGACCGCTGATGCTGACCCATCCTTTTGAGTAGTTTAAAATCGCTAGGGTGAGACTTTTCTCGGAATTCATACGCTGCACGTTTTTGTAAAGGGTGCGGTTGATCACATCCAGGAACCGAACCGGATCAGTTTCGCGGATTTCCTTGAGGGTGCGAACGGCTGTTTGCGCCATCAACATCAAGATACCGCTTTCGAGTCCATGTCCAGTGACATCGCCGATGCCCAGAGTGACAACGCCATCGGTGTTTAAGACATCATAGTAGTCGCCGCCGACTTCATCGGCAGCATCCATATATCCGGCAATATCGAGTCCTTCAATTTTCAGCTCTTCAGGTTTGGGCAGAATCATCTGCTGGATTTGACGGGCAACATTAAGTTCTGCACCCATACGCAAGTTTTCTGATTTGAGTTTTTGGTTGAGGGAGATGGTTTTAAGAGCTATTTCCTCTTGTCTATAAGTGTCAATGTAATCCACACTCAATCCTATAAATGGAACTACATAGGAGATAATTTTTAAAAAATGTGCAATGTTGAAATCATTGTCGAGTAGGATTTTTGAACCGAAACTCATGTGTAGCTGAGTACCGATCGCCGGAATCATGCTGATAATCAGACTATGGGAAAATAGGCTGGGATAACGCTGATAAAAGCGCGGTAGAACAAACACACCTGCAAAGATAAATAGCAGTAACGACAACGCATCCCAAGGACGAATAATCAAGGAGTCAGGGAAAATAGCTTGTGGAAAAAAAGTGCCGGTAAGAGCGTAGTGGATAATAGCATAAGAGATCATGCTAAAAACTAGGGCGATCGTAGCAACAAAAGCCAAGTCTCCACTGTACTTTTTAACTTTAGTGACCAAAAAAATACTAGCACCTGCAATCAAGATTAGAGGATTGAACAGCCGACAAACTGTCCAAGTAAAGATCATCACCTTATAACTCTCAGCATGAGTTGCGATCAAGCGATCGGAAATTAGAATGTGAAAAGCATCCATGCTACCAGCGAAAAATAAAGCAATACCAATGATGGGTGTCACTATATCTCCTTTAATCTTGAAGTAAACAAAGGATAATAGCGCAGTAAAAATCGCAGTACAGAAGGCACTCCACTCTAGTATTGTGTGGATAAAGCTACCCGATAAGCTATGATACAAAGCATCCAGCTTTTCATATTTGCTCATTTCAGAGAAAATGGACACCTCAAAGGGTTGCTGGGTTGAGTCAAAGTCTACACCCAATAAATTAAGAAAGAATGGCAGCGCACAGATGGCTATCACTGCCCATACAACTTTCTTGGGAAGGTGATTTTTCTTGATCACGATTTATGTCTCCTTTATGATAATTTTTGTGACGACATAACCAATGCTCTCATACGTTGTTTATTGTATGCCAAATTCCACCTTGCTTTGGTTAACTCTTGTTAGCAAGCAAGTCAGGACAGTTGAAACTACTAGCATAGATTCCTATGCAGAGTGCATAGGTTAATTACTGGATGCTATCACTTCATGATTTTGCCTATCGTCAGCAGCGTCATCCTGCCGCTTTAGCACCAGTAATGTAATATCATCAAATACCTTTTGCTTGCCGATAAACTGCCGCAGCTCGGCAATTCGATGAGTCATACACCGGGTAGGTAGAAGCAATGGAAATAATGTCAGGGTGATCTGACCATTGCTGGACCGGATTTCAGGTTGGTTTACCCCCAGCTACCGTATTTTTGTACCATACATCTTCCCTGGGTGACCCGGCTGCCGTTGACAAAAGTTTTGTTGGATTGCCTCTTTGGTCAATGGCATAGCGTTTGATCGGCGTTATATCGGGTGCTTGTATCCTTTCTGTATATAGAGAACCATCGTCTTCTCGTCCAATGCCGACATACTCTCCTTGCTGGCTACAGAACAAAATGTAAGTGAGCTTTTCAGACAACTTCATGTGCTGCCAAAAAAATCGTCTGGTTGTATCGAAATCCTGTGAGTTTAGCATCCCTAGGTCGATCGCCTGTGCATTAATTCCATTCACTTGTTGAGGTGTTGCTAGGTAGTTACTTAACTGCTTAGTGACGCGGCTACTCACCTGATTACTGAGTTAGGTTGCCAAGTCATTAACGGCTTTTTGCCCATTGTGGAAGGAGAGATAACCAACTAACCCCACAGCCGCTACAATTTGCAAAACGAAGGGAACGACGAGGGCTGTACGGAGACGCAATTTACGAGAAGTATTTTTCAAAGATTTCACGGGGATAGCGGTTAACTAAGAATAATTGACCCTTTCAACATCGCTTCCAGTTGTTGCTCGGTCTTATTAGGAGTTTCTACCTATTCCTTCAAAACCCGCAGTGTAATATCATCACTGGCTTAGCGGGACACAAACTGCCTTTTAACCGCAAACAAAGCCTACACGGGCTTTATATAAAGGTGTAGAAGTCCATGTTTTATTGTACCCAGCAGATTTGTGGGATTTGCTCTCAGCAGTTTACAGGCAATATGCCCTGTACTATACAACTTTTTAGGCCGCCTATGAAAAAGTTGTCCCTCGCAAGCGACACCAATCTGTCGGGAAAGATACGGGCAAAACTTCTGATATAGCAAGATTCAATAACACCCTGATGCCAGGGATTTCTCGCTATTGTAATAAAAACTCGTAATTGCTCAACCCCCTTGACAAGAAGACAAGATAGACATTAGATCAAGGAATGGAAAAACTCCCCGACCTAAAACAGCTATCGAACGAGGCAAAAGAAGCCTTGATAGTAGAGCTATGGGAGAAAATCCAAAAACTAAC
>NZ_JAMPLN010000016.1:0-142592 GCF_040004035.1 Microcoleus vaginatus FACHB-2002
GGTGCGCTGATGAGGAAACTGGTGCATTTGGCTTTTGGGATTTTAAAATCCCAAAAGCCTTTCGACCCAAATTATTTACTCGCGACCCCTTGACAGTTCAAGACAGTATCTACAATATTTTACGAATCTTTGATCGGCCGCATTGTCGGGAACATCACCGCATCGCGGATGCTTTGAGTATTAGTTAAAAGCATCACCAATCTGTCTACGCCGATGCCCATTCCCGCACAGTTAGGCATTCCCAAAGATAGCGCTTGAATAAAGTCTTCATCCATTGGATGCGCTTCGTCATCGCCGGCATTTTTCTGTGCTAACTGTTCCTCAAACCGCTTTCTTTGCTCTTTCGGATCGTTCAATTCTGAAAATCCGTTCGAGTATTCTGTACCGTTGATAAACAGCTCGAAACGTTCTACAAATCCCGGCTTGCTGCGATGTCCTTTTGCTAAGGGACTGACTTCAACAGGGTAGTCGATGATGAATGTAGGTTGAATTAGTTTAGGAACAACTAATTTGTCAAAAACTGCATAGAGGACGTAGCCTAAACTCTGTTGTTCTAACTTAGACAGGTGCAATTCTAGTTTGCTTGCAGAGGATATCGCACTTTCCAAGTCCAAACTGTCAAAATCCAGCCCACACTCGTCTCTGACAGCTTCTACCATCGTTTTCACTTGCCAGTGTTTGCCGCTGAAACCGGGATACTTTTCGCTGTAGTCGAACTTGCGTTCTAAACTAATCGTTTCCCCCTGGTTTTCAATTTCCTTGACATCCCCAAATACCGCCGCCGCTGCGAAACATATCACGTCTTCGACAACTGTTAAAATGTCGAAAACATCAGCATAAGCTTGGTAAACTTCTAAAGAGGTAAACTCTGGATTGTGGGTGCTGTCAATTCCCTCATTTCTAAATGCTTTCCCTAGTTCAAATACTCGCTCGAAACCCCCACAAATTGCTCTTTTTAAGAATAATTCTGGAGCCACTCGCAAATACAAATCTACCTCTAAAGCATTGTGGTGAGTGATGAATGGCTTAGCAGCAGCACCGCCGTAAATAGCTTGCAGTGTCGGCGTTTCTATTTCGTAAAAATTGGCTTGCCACAGATAGGAACGGATGCTTTGGACGATGCGGCTGCGAAGCATAAAACGGTTGAGCGCATCTTGGTTGCTTGCCAAATCCATTTCGCGGTGACGGCGGCAAACTTCGGGGTCGTTAATTCCATAATAAGAATCGGGAAATTGAATGGTAGCTTTTGATAAAAGCTTTAATTCCCTGACTAAAATAGAAAGTTCTCCCCTGGGGGTGCGGCAGCCGATACCTTCGACGCCGACAAAATCGCCGACATCGAGCAATTTTTTAATTTGTTCAAAGCTCAAACCAACTTCGCCGGTGACGATTGCTTTCTCGATTTTGAGTTGAATTTTGTCTGTGGCGTCTTTTAAATCGATGAAACCAATTTTGCCGCTGTCTCGCTTGGAAGTGATGCGGCCGGCTAATCGCAGGGAAATTTCTTCGGGGTCACTTTGTCCGTTTTCGAGTTCTTTTCCCGGCTGACTAAATATTTCGCGAACTTGCTTGGCTGTGTGCGATCGCGCGTAGGATTCACTGGGATACGGTTCTATGCCTTGCGATCGCAGTTCGTCTACTTTTTGACTGCGGACTTCGGCTTCACTCAGAGTCATTAGTTATTGCCTGATTAAAATTACAAATATCTGACATCTTGCACTATTCTGGCGATCGTGCGATCGGGCGTTGCTTTGAGCAACGCCCCACCATAAAATTCACTCTTTGTGGAACAGGCATCTTGCCTGTGCGTGACAAAGCTGCAAGATGTCAGAAACACCAAACTCTATCATAACAGGGTGGTTTTGAGAGCCAATTTGCCAAATAATTAAGTTACACCCTCTCGTAGCTCGATCGCACAGATCCGCACTCGCCCCAGAAATATCTCCGATAAAAATTTGCGATCGACTGCACAAAGCGACCGAAACATTAAAAAATTAAGTTGTCTGTCGATCGCAACAGGTGAGATGATATGTAGTGCAGCCTCACGGCAGTTCCACAGAAACTGAACAGCAGAAAGGCGAGCGATCGAACTCGGCTCATCGCACCTCTGTCAGAATCGACCACACACACTCTCTCTTAACATATAAAAACCAGAATTATGGCTGTTGCAACCCAATCACTCGAAGAACTCTGCATCAACTCTATCCGCTTTTTGGCCATCGATGCGGTAGAAAAAGCAAAATCAGGACACCCGGGACTGCCGATGGGCGCTGCCCCTATGGCCTTCGTGCTGTGGGATCGGTTCATGCGGTTCAACCCCAAAAACCCCAAGTGGTTTAATCGCGATCGCTTCGTCCTCTCCGCCGGCCACGGCTGTATGCTACAGTACGCCCTCATGTACTTGACCGGCTACGATAGCGTCACCCTCGACGACATCAAACAATTTCGCCAGTGGGAGTCCAAAACCCCCGGACACCCCGAAAACTTCATGACAGAAGGCGTAGAAGTTACCACTGGCCCCCTGGGACAAGGAATTGCTAATGCCGTCGGTTTGGCAATGGCAGAAGCTCACCTCGCTGCTAAGTTTAACAAGCCCGACCACAAAATTGTTGACCACTACACCTATGTGATCATGGGTGACGGCTGCCACATGGAAGGCATTTCTGGCGAAGCTTGTTCTTTGGCCGGACACCTCGGACTCGGCAAATTAATTGCCTTGTACGATGACAATCACATTTCTATTGAAGGCGACACAAGCTTGGCCTTTACTGAAGATGTCGGCAAGCGTTTTGAAGCTTACAATTGGCACGTTATTACAGTAGACAATACCGCTCTAGACGAAGATACTAACCTAGAAGCAGTTCACAAAGCTATTGAAGAAGCCAAAAAAGTCACGGACAAACCGTCCATGATTAAAGTCCGCACCATCATTGGTTACGGTTCTCCTAACAAGCGCAATTCTTACAGTTCTCACGGTGCTGCTTTGGGTACCGATGAAGTGAAAGCAACTCGCGATTTCTTGAAGTGGGAACACGCACCGTTTGAGATTCCTGATGATGCTTTGTCACACTTCCGCAAAGCAGTCGATCGCGGTGCTCAAGCTGAGCAAGAATGGCAGAAAGCTTTTGATGCTTATAAAGCAGCATATCCAGCAGAAGCTGCAGAATACGAGCGCACGGTTGCCGGCAAACTTCCCGAAGGTTGGGATAAAGTTTTGCCGACATACAAGCCGGAAGATAAGGCAGATTCGACTCGGAATCATTCTGGAAAATGTTTGAATGCTTTGGCAGGTGTGCTACCTGAATTGATCGGCGGTTCCGCTGACTTGGCATCTTCTAACATGACTTTGCTCAAGGGTGAAAAAGACTTCCAAAAAGGTCAGTACGAAGGACGTAACCTGCGGTTTGGTGTGCGGGAACACGGCATGGGTGCGATCGCCAACGGTATGCTTCTGCACGGCGGTTTAATTCCTTACTGCGCTACTTTCTTGGTATTTGCTGACTATATGCGGGGCGCAATTCGCCTCTCTGCACTCTCGGAAGCTGGAGTTATTTATGTAATGACTCACGACTCCGTAGCCTTGGGCGAAGATGGCCCGACTCACCAACCAGTTGAAACTTTAGCTTCTCTGCGAGTAATTCCCGATTTGTTGGTAATGCGCCCTGCGGATGGTAATGAAACATCCGGCGCTTACAAAGTGGCCGTTGAAAGCCGCACTCGCCCAACTTTAATGGCTTTGTCGCGCCAAAATCTGCCTAACTTGGCTGGAAGTTCGATCGAAGGAACCGCAAAAGGCGCTTACATTTTGTCTGACGACGGCGGCACCCCCGACATCATTTTAATCGGCACCGGCGGCGAAACATACCTCTGCGTTGATGCCGCTGAAAAATTGCGCGCCGCAGGCAATAAAGTGCGCGTAGTTTCGATGCCTTGCTGGGAATTGTTTGACTTACAAGATGCCGCTTACCGCGAATCTGTACTGCCGAAAGCTGTTACTAAGCGGTTGGCCGTTGAAGCAGCTTGTAGCTTCGGCTGGGGACGTTATTTGGGTTCCGAAGGCGACAGCCTCAGCATCGACACATTCGGCGCTTCTGCACCGGGCCCAGTTGCTTTAGAAAAGTTTGGCTACACCGTTGATAATGTGGTAGCTAAGGCTCAGGCGCTGTTGGGTTAATAGCAGCAGCATAATTTTTGGTGGGGCGGGCTTTGAGCTCGCCCCATTTTTTATAGAAGAAGGAAGAAGTTCGGCAAGGGATTCTGTAACGGATGTAACAGATGTAACAGATGGATGGAAGAAGGCTTTAGTTATCTAGGAGAGAAGGCTTTAGTTATCTAGAAGATAAGGAAGAAGGAAGGAAAAGCTAAAATCTAAAATCTCTAATCGGAATATTGGGTTTCACTTCGTTCTACCCAACCTAGAGCTCGCTACAGCTTGCGAATCATTGAGAATTGCTATATTAAGAGTTACGGAAGAAAAACCAGTTTCTACGACAATATTCGGTTTGGCAACAAGGCATCTAACCAGAAACCGGGTTTTTAGCCTCCGGTACGTTCAAGACTGTATCTTCCAAAAATTTGAGATAGGTTATAAGTCATTGGGTTAAATTACCAATTACCAATTCCCGCTTACCAATTACCAATTACCAATTCTCGATTACCCATTCCATTTATGATGATTTGGAAATTTTTAAATCACCTGTTATTTACCGGGAATTATATTCCTCAAGGCTACTGTTACCTTTGGCAGCGAGAGCTAGTCGCACTCCACATAGTCTCAGATTCTATCATTGCCCTGGCTTACTATTCAATACCCCTCTCGTTAATTTATTATTTTATATTTCAGCGAAAAGACTTGCCCTTTCGCAATATCTTTTGGCTGTTTGCAGCCTTTATTATCTCCGGCGGCACTACTCATATAATGGAAGTTTGGACGCTTTGGCATCCTGTTTATTGGGTTTCTGGCACTCTGAAAATTATTACCGCTGCGATTTCTGCTTACACCGCTTTTGCATTAATTCCTTTCGTTCCCCAAGCATTAACTCTGCTGAGTCCCACTCAATTAGGGATGATCGATTCAATACTGCAAAAAGAAATAATTGAACGCCGAGAAACGGAAGCTCGCTATCAAACTTTAACGGAAGCTTCGCCGGTAGGAATATTTTATGCAGATGCTGAAGGAGACTGCTTGTATGTCAACGAGCGCTGGTGTCAAATTTCGGGAATAACCTGTGATGAAGCTTTGGGGAAAGGGTGGTTGCAAGGCATTCATCCAGACGACCGCGATCGGGTTTTTTCTGAATGGTATAGCGCCGCGCAGGAGAAATTACCGTTTAAATCTGAGTACCGCTTTCAAGGCATTAATCACACTCAAATCAGTTGGGTATTCGGTCAATCTGTCGGTCAAATCGGAGAAAATGGGGAGGTTAAAAGTTATGTGTGTACTATTACTGATATTACAGAACGCAAGCAGGTAGAAGAGGAAAATCGACGGCTAAATGAAACTCTGGAGCATCGAGTTGCTGAGCGCACTGCTCAAATCGAAATTTCTAACCAACAATTGCAAAAAGAAATAGCTTACCGGGAAAAAATTGCGCTGACTTTGTTGGAATTGACGCAACTGCAAAATGCAATTCTTAATAGCGCTAACTACACAATTATTTCTACAGATCCCGACGGTACAATTAAAACATTTAATCGGGCGGCAGAACAACTTTTAGGTTATTCGCTAGAAGAAGTAGTGGGGAAAGTCACGCTAGCAATAATTCACGATCCTCTGGAGGTCGCTCAAAGAGCTGAAGTTCTTTCTCAAGAATTGGGAGTGAAAATAGAGCCGGGAATTCAAGTATTTTTTGCCTTGCCGTGCCGGGAAATCGCTGACGAAAATGAATGGACTTACATTCGCAAAGATGGTTCGCGGTTTCCAGTACTGCTGTCGGTGACTGCCTTATTTGATAGTAACGGAAATATTAACGGTTTTTTGGGTATCGGTCAGGATATTAGCGATCGCAAACAAGCTGAAAAAGAGCTGCGTGACCTAACCAGTGCCATGCAAAATGCGGTGGAAGGCATTTCACGGCTGGATATTGAGGGGCGCTACGTGAAGGTTAACCGAGCTTACGCTCATAAATGCGGTTACGAACCGGAACAAATGCTTGGCATGGAATGGCAGCTCACCGTACATCCGGGCGATGTTGAGATGATGCTCTCAGCTTATCAGGAAATGCTAATTTCTGGCAAAGTAGAAGTTGAAGCTAGAGGAGTCCGAAAAAATCGCTCGTTTTTTTATAAGCAATTAACGATGGTAAAAGCTTGCGACGCACAAGGGATTTTTAACGGTCATCACTGTTTTATGAAAGATATCACTGAGCGGAAACTAACTGAAACAGCTTTGCAGGAAAGCGAATTCAAGTACAGGCAAATAGTTGAATTAGCAGAAGAAGGTATTTGGGTAATTGACAGAAATAGCCTCACGACTTACGTGAACCACGCAATGGCGCGAATGCTCGGCTATAGTGAATTAGAAATGTTCGGGCGGTCGATTTTTGATTTTATGGACGAACGGGAAAAACCACAAGCTATTGAAAATGTCGAGCGGCGCAAGCAAGGTATTGGTGAACAACACGAATTTAAATTCAAAAGCAAGGACGGCAAAGATATTTGGACTGATATGTCTACCAGTCCAGTCATGGACTCCCAGGGTAATCTGCTGTCTTGTTGCGCCTTGGTTTACAACATTACAAGCCGCAAAGAAGCAGAGCAGCAAATGCTGCAACTGACAGAAGATTTGAAGCGTTCCAACGAGGAATTAGAACAATTTGCTTATGTGGCTTCCCACGATTTGCAAGAACCGCTCCGAGCCGTTACCAGTTACACTCAATTGCTGGCCCAGCGCTATCAAGGAAATTTGGACGATCGCGCAGATAAGTATATTAATTATATTGTCGATGGCGCCACTCGAATGCAGCAGTTAATTAACGATTTGTTGGCGTATTCGCGCCTGGGAACGAGGGGTCAGGAGTTTGAGCCGGCGGACTGCAACGCTGCTGTGCAGCAAAGTTTGTGTAATTTGCAAATTGCGATCGCCGAAACAAAAGCTGTAATCACCTGCGACGCGATGCCAACCGTGATGGCGGATGAATTTCAACTGGTGCAATTATTCCAAAATTTGCTCGCCAACAGCATCAAATTTTGTCGCCAAGATATCCCGTTGATTCATATCGCTGCCCGCAGGCAAGAGAGCGAATGGGTGTTCAGTGTCCGCGATAACGGCATTGGCATCGATCCGCAGTATGCCGATCGCATTTTTATCATTTTTGCGCGCCTGCACTCCCGCCGCCAATATTCCGGTACTGGTATAGGTTTGGCGATGTGCAAGCGCATTGTTGAACGCCACGGCGGTCGCATCTGGGTGGAATCTCAAGAGGGAAAAGGAGCGACTTTTTACTTCACTATTCCTATAATTAGTACCTGAAGCCTCAAAATTCAATTTTGTTTTTATACTTTAAAGGATACGCCGATTATGAGCGATCGAAGCACTGTTAGACCTATAGAGATTCTGCTGATTGAGGATTCTCCCAGCGATGCCGATTTGGCAATAGAAGTCCTCAGTCAGGGTAAAATATTGAATAACTTGCATTTTGTGGAGGATGGAGTCGAAGCAATCAAGTTTTTGCGCCGAAAAGAACCCTATCTCAGGGTACCTCGTCCCGATTTGATTTTGCTCGATTTGCATCTGCCAAAAAAAAGCGGTATTGAAGTGCTAGAAGAAATTAAAACTGACCCAAAGTTAAAATTAATTCCTGTAGTGATTCTCAGCACTTCAGCAGCTCCCGAAGATATTTTTAAGTCCTACTCGCTCCACGCCAACTGTTACATAACCAAGCCAGTAGACTTCGTAGAATTTACTAAAGTAGTCAGGTTAATTGAGGAATTCTGGCTGGCAGTCGTCAAACTTCCTCTAAATTAAACGAACAGATGCTTTGCTTATGAACGCTATAAAAGTTTTCAACCTATGGAAATTCGGCTGGTGGATGATACGCTTAGCGATGCTGAATGGACTTTATAAAAGCTGGCGACAAGCCAATCTTTAACACTTTGCAAATAGTATAAAATATGGTACAAGCAATAAATTTATTGAAGAAAGCCGGCTTTTCTGTTCGCCTTCTCGGTCTAATTTAATTCTGCTTAAGTTGATTTTGCCTAAAAAAATGGTGGTAAATATTGATATAAATTAACTCAGTCGTCAAGTTAAAAATGATTCCGGTGGTAATTATGACAACCTCAGCAGCCGATGAAGAGATGGTCAAGTTTTATGCCCTGTCAGCCCGGTGCTACATTGCTAAGCTTATCGATTTTAGTCAAGTCGCTAAGCTGGTGAGATCGATTAAGGATTGGTGGCTGGTGGTGGTGATAGTTCCCAAATAATAATTTTCAAGTTGAAAATGGTATGGGAAAGCGGAAAAGTTTAACCTAAGATTGGTAGAGTAAAATTTTTACAGTCAAAAACGTCTAAGCTATGTGGATTAAAATTCTGTTAGTAGAAGACAATCCGGCTGATGCTGATTTGCTTGCAGAACTGTTAGAAGTATCTGTGGGCGTCGAGTGGGAATTGGTGTCTGTTGAGTTCCTGCATGAGGCGATCGCACAACTGTGTAAAGAACCCTTTGATGTAGTTTTGCTCGACCTTTCTTTGCCCGACAGCCGCGGTTTGGAAACGCTAACTCGCCTGCGAGAAGTTGCTCCTGATGTGCCAATGGTGGTAATGACGGGCTTGGATGATGAGGCGATCGCCCTCGAATCAGTTCGCTTGGGAGCTCAAGACTATATTGTTAAAGGTCAAATTACTACTCAATTATTAGTGCGGACGATCCGCTATGCGATCGAACGTTCTCAAACCTTTCAAATGCTGCGGGAAAGCGAGCGCCGCTTTCGGGCGATTTTTGACTCATCATTTCAGCTAACCAAGCTGCTGACTCCCGAAGGAATTGTGCTGGAAGTGAACGAGACAGCCCTCGATTTTGCCGGATTGCGATCGGAGGGTATTGTGGGCCGCCCGATTTGGGAAATGGCGATTTGGGCCCAGTCGCCACAGGTTTCCGAACAATTGCAATGCGCGATCGGCAAAGCAAGTCGCGGCGAGTTTTTCCGCAGCGAAATCGACTTGTTAGGCAAAAGTGGCCAAATTATGACAGTTGATTTCTCACTGAAACCTGTTAAAAATGAGACAGGACAAGTTTTGCTGCTGATTGCGGAAGCCCGTGACATTAGCGATCGCAAACGAGCAGAAGCGGAAATTCTCAAAGCCCTCGCACGAGAAAAGGAACTTTCAGAACTGCGAGCTAAATTTGTCACAATGGTTTCCCATGAGTTCCGCACACCTTTGACAACCATCCAATTTTCCGCTGGATTGCTGCAAGATTACAGTTCTCAGTGGCCCCAAGATAAAAAATCTACTCATTTTGTGCGGATTCAATTAGCAATTAAACGCATGACAGAGTTATTAGAAGATATTCTCGTAATTGGCAAAATCGAAGCCAATACCTTGCAGTTTCAACCGGTTTCCTTAAACCTTGAAAAATTTTGCCGTCAACTGGTAGAAGAGCAGCAGCTCAACGACAGCAACCAACACCCGATCGCCTTTCAATATGAAGGCGGCAACTGCGAGGCTCAAATGGATGAAAAACTGCTGCAGCAAATCTTGGGAAATGTCCTCTCAAATGCCATCAAATATTCCCCCGTCGGCAGTACAGTTTCCTTGCACCTCAACTGTCAAAACAACGAAGCTGTGTTCCAAGTTCAAGACCAGGGCATCGGCATTCCCCAAGCCGATCGAGAGCGGATCTTAGAAACTTTTTACCGATCTCCCAATGTCGGCACTATTTCGGGAACAGGTCTGGGTTTAGCAATTGTGAAGAGGGCTGTGGAACTTCACGGCGGCCACCTCGCGATCGACAGTCAAGAAGGAAAAGGCACAACTTTCACTATTACCTTGCCTCTAATTTGCCCTCCCAGTCAATAACAACTGAATTATCAACTATACATATCCGCTACTTAACGATTAATTAAGCGCCTAACAAACAAACTTATCAAGTGTCTGAACCCAGAATTTTCCAACAAACTACTAACTAAAAGGAGCTATCACCGTGGCTAAGATTTTGGTAATAGAAGACGAAGAAGCGATTAGAGAGAATATTTTAGAGTTGCTGGAAGCCGAGAATTTTGAAGGAATAGGAGCGATTAACGGCAAAGTCGGCATCAAATTGGCTATCGAAAAAATCCCCGATTTAATTTTGTGCGACATGATGATGCCGGAAGTAGACGGTCACGGCGTCATCAAAGCTTTGCGCTCCGAACCATTGACGGCCACAATTCCGTTTATTTTCCTCACAGCTAAAGCCGATAAAGTTGACATTCGCAGGGGCATGGAACTGGGAGCAGACGATTACATTACTAAGCCGTGTACGCCGCAAGAACTGCTAAATGCCATTGCTATTAGACTTGAAAAACAAAAAACAATTAGCCGACAATCTCAAAAGACGCTAGACGAATTACGCACTAATATTAGTATGTCGCTGCCCCATGAATTGCGGACTCCTTTGAATGCAATTCTGGGTTTTTCTGAGCTGATTCTGTCAGAATATCAGGTATTAGAGGAATCAGATATCTTAGAGATGATCGGTCAAATTCAAACTTCCGGTCATCGCTTGTATCGGTTGATTCAGAACTTTTTGCTGTATGCAGAGCTGGAGATAGCAGCCACAAATCCCGAACTGCTAAAAGAGATGCGAAACAGCGAATTTAGCTGTGTAAAATCTTTGCTTAGTCAAAAAGCGCGGCAGCAAGCAAAACACGCGAATAGAACAGACGATTTACAATTAAACTTGCAAGATTCGTCGGTAGCGATTGATTCTGTCCGACTCGCAAAAATTGTTGAAGAACTATTGGACAATGCCTTCAAATTTTCTTTAGAAGGAACGCCAGTTTTATTAAGCACTTTAGTGAAAGATAAGACTTTTATTCTGTCTGTCAAAGACCAAGGCCGCGGTATGACTACCGATCAGATTGCACAGCTAGAAGCTTACAGGCAGTTCGATCGCAAACTTTATCAACAAGCAGGTTTGGGATTAGGTCTGGCTATTGTTCAACGCCTTGTAGAATTGCACGGAGGAGAATTTAAAATAGAAAGTTTGCCGCAGCAAGAAACCATAGTTTGCGTTTCCCTGCCTGTCTAAACAATGATTATACCAGTTTCCAAAAAGAATAAAACTGTAGGCAAACTCCCAACCCTTATGGCATAACTCATTCCCAATTCTCAAATCTCAACTCTCAAATGGTATTATGCAGGAGCGATCGCTCCTTTCAGACACCGCTGCATATAAATTTGAGCTACCTTATCATTAGGGTTGATTTCCAAGCAGGCCGAAAACAATCTTATAGCTTCGCCACACTTGTCACTATTGTAGAGTACCAAAGCTTGCTCAAAGATTGTCTTTGTCTCTAACTTTTTCTGTCGTAACTCTGGCGGATCGGCCGCAAATACTTCATAAAGTGTTACCATTCGCGATTTGCCTTTAACTGTTACGCGATCGATCAACCTCAAATCATAAATATCATTTAACTGTATAAAAGTATTGTGAGTAATTAACATCGAAACTTCATACTCTTTCGTCAAAGTTTCCACGCGGGAGGCTAAGTTTACCGCATCGCTAATCACCGTGCTGTCCATCCGACTTTGGCCGCCCACCGTGCCTAACATCAAAGAACCCGTATTGATGCCAATGCCAATTTGCAGCGGCGGGGAACCGACCTGATTACGACTAATATTATACTCGTTAAGCTCTTGTAGCATTGCAATTCCTGCTTTCACAGCATCGTCCGCACTGCCATCAAACAGCGCCATAATCGCATCACCAATGTATTTATCAATAAAACCAAAATTGTCAGTAATTGCCGGTTCCATCCGCGACAAATAACCATTAATAAATTGAAAATTTTCTTCGGGATTCATCCTTTCCGAAAGAGAAGTGAAATCGCGGATATCTGAAAACAGCACCGACATTTCTTTCTCTACCTGATCGCCTAATTTGACTTCCAGAATACTTTCATATCCCAGAAAGTGGAGAAATTCGTGCGGCACAAACCGCCCGTAAGCATCTGTTAATTTTTCTTCCGCTGCTAAAGCTTTTTGTAATTCGTCTGTGAATTGGCGGCGCTCGGTTTCTACCTCTTGACGTTCTGTGATGTCTTGAAAAGCAGCTATGGCGTAAACTATGTTTTTCCGTTCGTCGTAGATTGGAGTCGCCCAAACCTCGATCGGCACAATCCGATCCGACCCATGAACTTCTAGATCGTCCATACGCACAAATTCTCCCCGCAACGCCCGAACAATCGGTTGGCTATCTCTCGGATACAATTGATTAGTTCCAGCGTCGTAAAAATGATAAGCTTCAGGAAATTGGTCAGTACCCCCATCAAAAATTAAACCTTGGGCTAGTATCCTTTCGCCCCAAGAATTCATGTAAAAAGGTTTACCCTTACCATCCACTACAAATATTCCCACCGGCATCGCTTCCAGGAATTGAGTCAATCGGCTTTCGCTTTCTGACAGTGCCTCATTTAACTTTTCTTGAGCTGCCAAAGCTTTTTCTAAATCATTAGTAAACCTGATTCGTTCCACTTCCACCTGTCTTTGCAAACTAATATCCTTAGCAAAACCCTGATAGTAAAGCACTTCACCGTTAGCATCATAAACTGTGCGCGCATACTCAGAGATCCAGATAATGCTGCCATCTCGACAGTAAACCTGAGACTCAAACTCACACAGAGTACCGTGCTGTTTCAGCAGCGCCAGAAACTCTTGACGGCGGTTCGGTTTCACGTACAATTGCTGCTGAATATCATTAATACTTTCTATCAATTCTGATGCGGAATCGTAGCCGTAAATTTCTGCAAGAGCAGGATTCGCACTGATAAAATGTCCGTCTGGCGTCGTCTGAAATATACCTTCGAGAGCATTTTCAAATATCCCGCGATACTTCTCTTCAGCTTGAATTAGCGCCGCTTCAGCTTCTTTTCGTTCACTTATGTCACTAAAAGCAATAATCGCATAGGAAATTTCGCCTGTAGAATCATAAATTGGAGTTGCCCAACTCTCTACAGGAATAATCTTATTAGCTGTACGAATTTCTACACCCTCAGTCCGCACATTTTCGCCCCGAAGCGCCCGCATAATTGGCAATTCTTCCACGGGGCATCTCTGATTAGTACCGGTTTTATAAAATTGATAAATTGCTGCTTTTTGCTCTGAATTAATATGCGGCACAGTGCCTTTGCCAAATATATCCCGTGCTTTCTGGTTAGCGTAGAAAGATTGCCCGTTTGCATCAAGTACACACACGCCCAATGGCATAGCTTCTAGATATTGCGTCAAGCGACTTTCGTTTTCATGGAGTTTGGCAATCAGCATTGCCTGCTTGCGGTTTAATTTTACCAACTCCTGATTCATTTCCTGAAGTTCTCTTTGTTTTTCAGCTAATTGTTTATCTTGAAAATATTTATATATTGCCTCAGTGACAGTTAATTTTAAGTCATCACATTGCCAAGGTTTAGGTATATATCGGTACAATTTAGCATAGTTAATAGCATTGGCTACCGCCTCCAAATCAGCCTGCCCCGTCAGCATGATCTTGAGACAGTTCGGCGAGATAGCATGAACGCTCCTTAATAGTTCGTCTCCTTTCATACTAGGCATGATATGATCCGAAATAACCAAAGGAACTTCATACTGTTCTGCTAAAAGTTCTGACAGTAACTCTAAAGCTTCTTCGCCACTTTGAGCCGTTTCAATTAAATATTTATCTTCAAAGGCTTTGAGCAGGTCTATTTCCAGACTATCGAGTATAGTCTGCTCATCATCTACACAAATAATGACTGGTTTTTTCATAAATTTGCTAGACCAGACTTGATCGCTTCTATTAATTCTTGATTCCGCCAAGGTTTTTCTATGAAAGCATGAAGATTTGCTTGAGTTTTTGTGCGTTCGATTGCTTCTTGGTCTGCTTGTCCTGTCAGCATCACTTTCACAATTTGCGGATATTTTTGATGGATTTGAATCAGCAACTCATCTCCTTTCATTCCGGGCATCAACCAATCAGAGACAATCACTAGAATCTTAACCTCAGCTTCACATAGCTCTTCAATAATTTCCAGGGCTTCGGCAGCACTTTCAGCAAATTCGCAAAGATATTTACCGTTAAATGCCTGCTGCAGTTCAATTTCCAGACTTTCCAACACTCCTACTTCATCGTCCACACACAAAATTGCTGATTTAGACATCGCTAGTTTCCTTCTTTAGTGTGGCAGGGTGAACCCCCATGGGCAGTACACCGTTTTCCAAATTCTACATTCTGCGCGGGTAGACTGCAAATTTTCGCCCCATACTTCAGTCTCCGGCGCTTTAGCTACTCAGTTAAATTAATCGGCAAAGACACGGTAAATTCTGTTTTACCGGGCACCGACTCAACATCAATTTTACCCTGATGTTTTTCTATTATTTTTTTGACAATATCCAATCCCAACCCGCTGCCTTCTCCCGCAGGTTTAGTAGTAAAAAAAGGCTCAAAAATTTTCGGAATAATCTCCGGTTGAATTCCCTTACCGTTGTCAATGATTTTTACCAAAATGCTGGTATCTTGCTGTACGGCGTCAATTGTTAAAGTTCCTTGATTGTCCATCGCTTGTAAGGCATTGTGAATTAAATTTGTCCAAACTTGATTGAGTTCGTCGGGATAACACAGTACCACAGGCAATTGAGCTTGATAGTTTCTGACGACTTCCACACCCTGCTTGATTTGGTTTTGATAAAGAGTTAATACAGTTTCAATTCCATCGGTAATATTAACCTGTATTTTTTCCCCCTTTACATCATAACGCGCATAATTTTTCAGGGCAAATACCACTTTTGCCGCCCGTTCAGTAGCGGTAGCGATAGTTCGGGCGCTTCTGTGAATGCTAGCAAAGTCGTAGGCCGTTTTTATAATATTTTCGCTGTCAGGGTCTTTGAGCAACGGCAAGAATTCTTGCAGATTTTCCTGCAATCCGATATTGACTAAAATGCTAGCAAGGCTGTCAGCATTTTCAATCCCTTCCGACTCTAGTTGCTGCTTCACGCCTTTTTTAAATCCCCGTTTTTCTCGCGTAGATAAAGAGTAAGTTTGTTTGCTGGAACTGTACATCAAACTCATGAAATCCTGCTGGCGTTCGGTTGATAGTTCTTTAAAAAAAACTGGCAAACTTTCGAGATTTTTATCCAAAAAGCTGGTAATATTTCCAATAGACGATCTAATCGCCCCCAGCGGCGTATTAATTTCGTGAGCAATGCCCGCAATCAGTTGCCCTAAAGCGGCCATTTTTTCTGATTGCACTAATTGATTCTGAGTAGCTTGCAGTTGGTCTAAAGTGAGGGTCAGTTCATCGTTTTTTTGTTGGAGTTTTTTTTGCAACTGGCACATTGCTAAATGGGTTTCTACCCTAACTAGAACCTCTTCCACCTGAAAGGGCTTGGTAATATAATCTACCCCGCCCACAGCAAAAGCTTTGACCTTATCTAGTACGTCATTGATCGCGCTAATAAAAATCACCGGAATGTTGCGAGTGCGTTCGTCAGCTTTGATTTTTTCGCAAACTTCATACCCGTTCATTTCGGGCATCATAATATCCAGCAAAATCAAATCGGGAGGCATACCTTTTGCCGCCGAAAGCGCTAACTCGCCGCTAGGTACTGGGCGCACTTTATAGCCCTTGCCATTCAAAATTCCGGCTAGCAGCCGCAAATTAGCTGGGGTGTCGTCAACTACTAAAATATTACCGCGCTCGGTGCTAAGAATGTCGTTATTCATGTGATATTGCTTGAGATATTAACTTTAAAACTGTGTCGTACTCAAAATTTTCTATACAATTTGCGATCGCACCTGCCGTTACTGCATCCTTTAATCGAATTTGCTCTATCAAGGTATCAATTAAATCCATATCTGCATTCAGTATCGCTAGCTTTAAATTAGCTACCAGTGAATCAGGCAATTTTACGAAATCAGCCGCACTCATAGCGCGATCGCCCTCTTTGATTGCCGATAAATTAGTTTGACCCGGATCTTCATAAATATAGCGCACTCCGATATGTTTGTGCATCGCATCAAAAATATCGGCTTCCCGGAAAGGCTTTCTCATAAAAGCATCGCAGCCCGCCGACAAAATAACTGCCCGTTCTTCCTCCAAAACGCTCGCTGTCAGCGCAATAATCGCAGTAGCTTGACCTTTAATAGTACCTTTAATGTATTGCGTAGCTTCGTAGCCGTCCATCACAGGCATTCTCATGTCCATCCAAATTAGATGCGGTTCCCAACTGTCCCAAATCTCAATAGCTTCTTGACCGTTAGTAGCTTCTTTTAGTTCAAAACCCAGAGGATAGAGGATTTTAATTAACAGTTGACGGTTGAGCGGTTTATCGTCTACTATCAAAATTCGATAGGTGTGTTGGTTGGGAACTAGGCCAATAACGTTCCGGCTGGGTTTTGGGTTTTCAATATCAGCCGCATCGACCGCAATAACTTGAATTTCAAACTTAAAATTAGTTCCCTTGCCCACAGCAGAAGAGACGCTCATTTTCCCGCCCATTAATTCCACAAATTTGCGGCTGATTGGCAACCCCAAGCCTGTACCTTCTTGCGAATCTTTCCCTGTCTTGGTTTGCACGAAAGGTTCAAAAAGAGCGTCTAATTCATTGGTAGCAATACCGGAACCAGTATCTTCGACTTCAAAATGAAGTAAGAAGGAAGAGGTAGAAGCTGAATCGTCATTTGGCGTGGCAATAATCTGGTTGTTCGAGTGACTGAATTGAGATATTTTAAGACCATTAAGTGCTGGAGTTTCTGTATTTAGTGATAGTTCGGGGTGAGCAAATTTTCCCTCTTCTACCTGCTGATTTCTGCCTAATGGCTGCTTGCTAACTCTGACGGCTACACCCCCCTCATGGGTAAACTTAAGAGAGTTATTGAGCAGATTAATTAAGATTTGTCGCAACTTTACCTCGTCGGCTTCTACATATTGCGGCACGTCGGGACTGCGGTCAAAAACTAACTGCAACTGCTTGTCATCTGCTTTGAGTTCAAACATATCTTCCAAGTCGTTTAGCAGGCGATAGAGGTCAAATTTTTTGGGATTGAGGGTGGTGCGCCCGGATTCAATTTTAGATAAATCGAGCACGTTATTAATCAGGGTGAGCAGGTGTTCTCCGCTGCTGCTAATTATGCTAATGTTTTCTTGATGTTCTGGGCATAGAGTTTGGCTGCGAGTCATCAGTTGGGAAAAGCCGAGAATTGCATTGAGAGGCGATCGCAATTCGTGGCTCATGTTAGCAAGAAAGGTGCTTTTAGCTTGATTCGCTACTTCCGCTTTGTCTTTAGCTACAGCCAATTCTGCTGTCCGCTCTTGCACTCGCTGTTCTAAAGTTTCAAAAGAGTGTTGCAGTTGTTGAGCCATGCTGTTAAATGACTTGGCTAATTCCCCCAATTCGTCGGAGCGTTCACTTTCTACGGTTGTGTCCCATTCACCTTTAGCAATATTTTTTGCTGCTGCATTTAAGCGCAAAATAGGGTTTGTTACCCACCGAGAAGTCAGAATGCCGATCGCCACAGCTACTCCTAAAGCTGCGAAACAAAGCAAAACCGCTGTGCGGGTATTGGCATCGATTTCTTTGGTGAAATCTGCTTCGGGAACAACTACGACAATCAGCCAGTCTAAACCTTTGCCGTCTTGGAAGGGCAAGACTTTTAAAAATTGTCGCTTGTCATCTATTTCAAAGCTCAATAACTCGGATTTTTTAATTTGATCTAATTTTTTAAAATTTGCAGTCAAATATTTAGCTGTCGCTTGAGTAAAAGGGTTGCTGCTTTCTTCTACTTTAAACAATTGTCTTTCATTACCTTGAGTGCGAAACGGTTTTTCTCTAGTGGAAGTTGCTAACAAAGTACCCTGGCGATCTATAATAAAAGTTTGACCAGATTTGCCAACTTTGAGACTGTGGAGAAATCTCCCAAGATGGTCGAGACGCAAGGCAGTAAATAAGACTCCTTGTAGCTGATTTTTTTCGCTGTATACTGGTTGGAGAGCGCTGATAATTAAGGTCGGCTCTAGCAAGGAAACATAAACCGAACTCCAAGTAAGTTTCCCAGCTTTTACGGCACTTTTATACGCAATATTTTGCCTATTGTCAAAGTTTTCGACAATAGTGGCAACTGTAGTGCGATCGCCTCGCTCGTTCGTATTGTAAGAATAAAAATTTAACCCAGTAGATGTTTCTATCACATTAATCATTCGGGAGCCGTTAGACAGTTGTTCACCGGATCTATAATCTCCCTTATTGTTGCCAACGGAGGTAAAATTGATATAGGGATATAATTGTACTTGCCGCAAAAGATATTTCTCCCAAGCTGATAAGTTTTCCATCTTTAACAAGCCGAGCTTGACAGCATCCAGCTTGGTTTGATTGATTTGATGGGGAGTTGTCAGGTAAACTTGCAGATTTTGCTCCACACGCAAACTGACCTCGCTCATTAACTGACTGGCAAGGTTATTAACTGCTTTTTGTCCGTTTCTAAAAGAAAGATATCCTACGAGTCCCACGGCTCCCACGATTTGCAGTACAAATGGAACTATGAGAACAGTTCGCAGCGGTAATTTGTCTAAAATTTTAGAAACCATAAAATTGAGAGGTTTGGTGAACTTAGTCTAGAACCGTATTTGCACAACCGATCTTAATAGCAGCACCATTTATTTACTGCCGCTTAGCTAGGGGGAATTGATGCGGGCTATTTTAGCTGTGGTAGATGCTCGACCCCGCTCGAATGTGAACCTAATGTTTACTCGATTAAAGTCTATTATTTTACCCATTGTCGTATTATTGTTACCATTTAGGTAAAAGTTGCAGTCTCTGGCTTCGAGAACAGCCTGATATTTGATCGCGGGGGCGAGTTTAACCCGCATGGGTCAAGCGGTTTGGAGGCAGACCAGGAAATTTGCGATCGGCACTCGCCATTTTCCGCAAGACGTGTTATACTGTAAACAGTCGAGGGCACGTAGCTCAGTGGATAGAGCATCAGGTTCCGGTCCTGAGGGTCGGGGGTTCAAATCCCTCCGTGCTCATTTAAATTTATAAAATGACGGATTTTGAGAGACAGGGGACAAATTTTTGCCCCCTGTCTCAATTACTGTAATTTAAGCGTCAGTGTCAAAAATCGAATCGCCGCTGTAGTCGCAGGTCGCGGACTGATTGCGCCCCTGTTTCTTGGCACGGTACAGTGAACGATCGGCGATCGCAATCAAGTCAGCCGATGATAGTTCCGACGTCGGAATCAAGTTGGCGATACCCATACTAATAGTAACAACATCGCTCACATCAGAGGTTTTGTGAGGAAGATGTAAAGCTTTAATAGCAGCGTGAATCCGTTGGGCCACCGAACTCGCTCCTTCAAGATCAGTATTAGGCAAAATGATGGCAAATTCTTCTCCGCCGTAACGCGCCACCAAATCCGCTGGACGGTACACCACCTCTTGCACAGTCTGAGCAAGTTTGAACAGACAATCATCCCCCATTTGATGACCGTAGCAATCATTATAACGTTTGAAATAATCCACATCAAACAACAAAAGAGAAATAGGTTTTTGTTCTCGGTATAGCCGCTGCCATTCATGCTCTAAGCGGTCATTAAAACAGCGGCGATTAGCAATTTGAGTCAACCCATCAATATTTACCACTTGTTCTAAGAGGTGAGTAGCGCGGGCTAGCTCTTCGTTAGAGAGTGCCAGTTGTTGATTAATTTCTCTCATGCGCGCTTGGGCCTGCTGCCTTTCTGCCAATTCCTTCTGCAACTTATGAAAAATATCCGCTTGCTTAATGGCGATCGCTAACTGATTAGCAATTTGTTTAACAAGGTCAACTTCAAATTCTTCCCATTGCCGAGGAGCAGAACATTGATGAATACATAACAACCCCCACAAATCTTGTCCATTGAGCAACGGCGCAACTAAATTAGCCCGAACCGGAAATTGTTTCCAAAGAGCGCGGCAATAGTGTTGAAGGTCAATCTTCTTGATATCTTCAACTACCTGCATTCTCCATTCTTTATATGAATCAAGACCTTGTTCACCACCACATGGGTCGTTAAATTGATTTCTGTTTACCAATTTACATCCTTCACCTACAGATTCTGAAACAAACTCACCATATCCAAATTTACTGTCAGGATCGAACTTAAATATGCCGACGCGCTCGGCATCAAGAAACAGGCGAATCTCCTGCGAAGCAATCTCAAAAATTGTAGACAAATCAAGAGATTGACGAATGTGTAGAGTAATTTCTTGAAGTAATATCGCCTTGTCGTACTGTTTCCGCAGAGCTATTTCCGCTTGCTTTTGGGCGAGAATAGCTGCCTCTGCTGCTTTTTTTGCTTTAATAATTTCACCTTCGTACAGGATACGCTGGCGGATACAGAGCAAGATGCAATCGTTGACGAAGTTTCCCCCCTTCTCCCGACGCCTAGCGTTGATCAGCATAGGTATATCACTACCCTGCTTTGACCTTAATGAGAAGTAAATTTCCTCTACTTTACCGTCGAGCTTCAACAGGGGGAAGAAATGGGTTTGAAAAAAAATCCGGCTGGCCATTGGCAGAATGGAGTCCATTTTCCGTTCCCGCAGTTCATCGGTTTCGTATCCGAGTAATTGCAGTAATGTGGCGTTGACCATTAGGATCGTACCATCGTCAGCAAACGAGAGGAATCCACAGGGTGAGGTGTTGAGTAGCTCGTCTATCTGGTAGGTCATGTTTGCCATACAAATCAGGTAGTATGAGGTGCACTCAAATACTCCTTAATCATGTCGATCGTCTCTTGTGGATGACTCAGGTGCGGGCAATGTCCCGTAGCTTTCATCAGCCGTAGCCTACTTTTAGGCAGGTGGCGGTGGAGATAATGCCCTACCTCGGTGGGAGCTACCATGTCATCTCTACATTGCAATATCAGTGAAGGTACTGACGCATTCGGTAAATCACTGCGATTGTCAGAGTAAAAAGTCACCTCGGCAAAGCGACTTGCAACCACCGGATCGGTGGAGCAAAAGCTTGCCTCAAGTTCCTCACTTAACTCAGGACGATCCTGATTCTGCATCACCATTGGCGCCAGAAAGCTTGCCCAACCAATGTAATTTTTCTCCATGATATCGAGGAGCTCCTCAATATCTTTGCGCTCAAACCCTCCGTAATAATTTGGTAAATCATTGATGTAGCAGGGTGAAGGCCCTACCAAAATCAAGCGATTAAAGTAATTAGGAGCTTGAATTGAGGACAGAAGGCCGATCATACTGCTGACAGAATGACCGACAAAAATCACATCCGTCAACGCCAATTCTTCACAGATATCGAGGACATCCTGAACATAGCCATTGAGGTCGCTGTACCGTTCATAACTGTAGGCACTAATATCAGACTGTCCCGAACCTACATAATCAAATAGGAGGATTTTGTAGTCCTTCTCGAAGGCCGATGTTACGAAACGCCACATATTTTGATCGCACCCAAATCCATGAGCAAACATCATGGTCTGGGTGCCTTGTCCAAACACTTTTATATTATTCCGCCGTAAAATTGTTTGAGTCATTTGAGCGACACGAGCATTAAATTAATTATAAGACTTTTGCGCGCTTTGATGAGGGAGGATTGCTGATTCCACATAGTGGTAGACAACAATTCAGGATGTCGGATTAATTGAGTGGCAACCTCAGCAATGACCGGCTTCCTCAACATATACTGCCCAATTTCCTAGGTGCTCGCTTGTAACTATTCCCATTTCGCTGGGGTTTCCATTTCTTCGGCAATTGTGCTCAGATTTAAGCCCTGTGTGATTACAACTATGGGTTGGGCAATTCCGCGATCGCTCGCTCGGAACGCTGGCTAAATCGCGGACAAGTGAGGGATCAATTTTGAGCGACTTCACCAGAAAATTTTTCAGATTGTTAAAAACAGCATAGCCAGGCCCAAAATCATCGACATAAATCCCAATACCATGCTCGGATCATTGGCTCAAAAGATGGTAGGTAATGTCAACATTAAGCCTCATTGCCGTTCCCGTAATCTCTAGCCCTAGATATTTTGGCTTCATCTCGGTGCGCTCAACAATGCGATCGCTCTTAGCGATTAAAGTCGGTTGGCTGAGTTGACGTGCTGACAGATTCACCGTGATATTAGGCAGAATTAGTCCTGCTGCTAGCCACTGCTGATATTGCCACCAAGCTTGCTCTAAAATCAATTTGCCCCATAGCCAAATCAATCCAGTTTTTTCGGCGATGGCAATACATAGATGGCAATGAATCCAACCTAGTTCAGGAGAATACCCTCCTACTATAACTTTAACACCAGCAAGGCTACCTGTTTGCGAATCGAGCTGAGGTTGATCATACAGCAAGGATTCGCCTTCCAAGCACAATTCAAGAGATTTGCGATCGCCAGGGTATTAGATTTGGGCGAAGGTATTGTTGCTGTGTAAAAACTATAGGTATTGGGCCCAATTCCTTCACGTAATATAGGGAAATATCTGCATTTTTGAGCAATCTATCGAGATTCATTCCATCTTGTGGATATAGGGAGATGCCAATACTGGTGGTGATGTGTAAAGAATGATTTTTTAGAATAAAATTAGTGATAATATTTTTGTAGAGGTAATCCCTCCTGGTTCCCCTAATCCAGGAATAGTAGGGATAGGCACGGCCCGGCACAAAGCTGCTAGGCTAGAAAGATTTTCTGTTATTTCGAGGGTTCGATGGAGAGAGGATTTTTTGATTTTTTATACGTCATTGAAATATACAATTTAGATGCACAACAGCTTACACCTAGATTTTTACCACAACCTATTTACTGGGATTGCTATAGCATAAGGCGCTGATACAGAAGGCAATAAAAGCTCATATTTCAGCAATTAAGAACCTCCAAAAAATTGTCGCGGTTGCTATAAATATTCACAAACTCCTCAAATTAAAAAAGTTGGGTTTCCTAGCTCAACCCAACCTACTTTTAACAACGATGAATTACTGTTAACTCTCAAATATCCTCATCGTCTGGACCTTGCACACCCTGGAGAATCCGCGATAGCTCACTCTTCTCATTAATCGTAATCCGAGTCGGAGAACCGCTGATAATCCGTTCGTAACCACGGAACGAATCTTTAATTTGTGGGCCTCTTTCAGTAATTGTGTATTCCCGAATTCCTTTGTCATGCCACGAACCGCGCATCTTAAACACATTAATTGCCCGCGACATTTCTCCTCGAATCTCTACATACTGCAGCATAATAATCGTGTCAGTAATCGTAGAGATATGGGAGTCCGTAATCGAATTAGAACCCATAAACTGGTCGCTTGTATTCGTAAAAAAGCCGGTTATTTCTTCCTGCTTCGCAAAACCTGTCACTCCGATCACAAATTGCCTGAAAGCATTATTGCTGACACCCCTAGCTAAGGCAGACAGCGAGTCTATAGCAATTCGAGAAGGTTTGAACTCAGCAATTTCTGATTTAATAGTCTGCAAGTGGTCTTCCAAACCGGCAGATTCCGGGTAAGTACACAGCAGCTTCAGCATTCCTTTCTGTTCCATTTCCTCAAAATCAATGCCCCAAGAATAAGCATTGCGGAACAACTGAGCCCGCGACTCTTCATAGGCAAAAAGCAGCGCCCGATTACCGTTCATACAAGCATTCTGCAAGAACTTGCTCACCAACAGCGTTTTGCCGGTTCCCGTTGCACCCGTAGCCAAAATAATCGAGTCTTTGAAAAAGCCGCCGCCGCACATCTCGTCGAGAGTTTTATCGCCTGAAGAAACCCGCACGTTGGAAGACTTTTGAGTTAATCGCATCGCCCCCAATGGGAAAATATTAATTCCGTCATTAGTCATAGTAAAAGGATATTCGCCCTTCATGTGAGTTGTACCCCGCAACTTCAAAATTTCGATGGTGCGGCGGCGGCGTTCTCCTTCCAATACGTTGCGAACAATCACCACATTATCCGACACAAACTCTTCCACTCCAAACCGAGCAACCGGGCCGTATTCTTCCACCCGTTCCGTCGTCATAACTGTAGTTGCTCCGACTTGTTTGAGGCGTGCAACTAAGCGAAAAATTTCTCGGCGCACCACCGATGCAGCATCGTACTGCTGAAATACGGCGGTCACTGAATCTATAGAAACCCGCTTGGCTTTGTACTTGCGAATGGCGTACTGGATTCGCTCGATTAAGGCAGATAAATCAAAATTCCCTACGATATCTTGACCTTCCGGGTCCGGGGAAGCGTCCAAAATAAATAGCTTGCCTTCCTCGATTAACTGTGCCAGATCCCAACCGAAACTGCAAGCATTTTTAATAATATCTGCTGGAGATTCTTCAAAAGTTACGAACACTCCAGCTTCGTCAAAATGGGTAATTCCGTTATAGAGAAATTGTACGGCAAATAAAGTTTTTCCCGTTCCTGACGTGCCGCTGACTAGGGTGGTTCTGCCGAGCGGCATTCCGCCGTGACTGATGTCATCAAAACCCTCAATCATCGTGCGAATTTTTTCAACTCCTGCCGTTCCCAATCCTTCTCGTTGAACCGTTTGACTAATTTCATTCATGTCGATTTTTGTCAACTCTCAGTATTCTTTAGTTGTCACTCATTAACCGCCGATCATGAGTCTTTGTACCCAGCTTTTAGTTTTGGCTCTTGCTCAATAACTAATGACTGCTGACTGCTGACTAATGACCCCCGCCCAAAAACCGATACCGTGCCACGTACTCCTGTCGTGGAAAGATAAAAATTTTAGACTTTTGTTCAACCTCCCAGATTCATCTGTTGAGTAAATCTAAAATATAAAATCGTTCGACTGAGCGCGACTCGACGCTTCGACGCTCGCGCTCGCCGAACGTTTCACGCCAAACCGAAGTCTCAAATCTAAAATCGACTGACTCTCACCTGATTATCTTATGAATTCAGGTCTTCTTCGCGAAGTTCTTCATAGAGCAAGTCTAATCCTATCAGAACTTTCTCGCGATCGGACAAATCGCCAATAATTTTTCGTACCGGCGGCGGCAGGATTTTGGCCAGCGTTGGGGTTGCCAATATTTTGTCCTCTTCTGCTAGCTGAGGGTTTTTGAGAACATCTATGACTTTCAGCGCGTAGACGCCTTGAAATTCTTGTTCTAGGATGTCCTTTAGGGTTTTCAAAGCTCGCACGGAGTTGGGAGTATTCCCCGCAACGTACAGCTTCAGAACGTAGGTTTTCTTCAGAGGACTCATGAACTTTTTTAAATGTTGAGTATTAGTTGCCAGATGTTAGTTGTAGTTGTTATTTGTCTTAAATCCGCTGTTCTTTGTTATTTTATAATAATTTCCGCCTCGCCCTCGCGCGGCCGTTTGTCGGCTCCTTTCTTTTTTGTTAGATTCTACCTTCTACCTTTTCTTTCTTAAATTATGCCGAATCCCTTCTACATTCTACCTTGAGAGGTTTCTTTCGGAATCGATCGCCGATACATCTCGCACATATGAGCGATCGCGTCAATCAGGGTCAAGCGGTAATCGAGCAATATTTCCTCGCTGCGCCCTTCTATTTTTAGCTGTTTAGCAAACTCGTCCATCAATTCCATGTGAATTTCTACAATTTGAGTCACGGGAACGTCAGCAAAAAAAGCTAAATTCACAAATTCATCTATTTGATTGTTGACCGCAGTATCTTGAGAAAAATAATTCAAAACGATGTCGCGATAACTCGACTTGAGTTGCTCCAAAAACTTTTGTTTCTCTGGTCCCGACAGATTTCTCAAAAAAATGTGGGAATTTCTTTTATAATACACACCTAAGTATCCTAATCGCTCCCGTAATTTTTCCGCCAGCCGCCGCTGCTGTCGGCTGAGCAAACTTTGAGCAGTCAATTGGGCTGTCGCATCGACCGTTACGGATTGATAATTGACAGGAACCGGAGTTGAAAGCTTCAGAAATTGTGCGATCGCCCGATCGATACCTGCAGCTATTTCGCTCGATCGAGCGATTGCCAGTTGCACCTCACCAGGGTGATAAAAAAAAGCACAGCTTTCGTCTTGACTCTTGTTGGCGGTACTGGCTGCGGCCTCAAAACCATCTGAATATGGTGCTTCGGGCCTGCCATGTTGCGCGTGAGGCGAAAAAATCACAGCAGGCAAAAAGAGCGATCGTTCTTGCAGCTTGCCCAGAAGCGATCGCAGATCCCCATCCATCTCCAAAACCAAACAATCAAGGTGATAATTGTGCTTAAGGAACCCCAAAAGCTCCACTGCCGACTTAATGTGCGTTAAAGCATAGCGTTCGCCTCTCAAAAGCTCGATCGCAGAGGCTGCGATTTCCTCAGAGCGGACAAAAATACCGATAGAAAGTTGAGGAAGCAAAGCTGTAGGTGCACCACCTAAGTTGCCTGAAAGTGCTGGATCGCTCAGAGTTGATATCTCCTTTACAAAAAACTTAACATTTTAACAATCATCTCAACATTTATTTTAACCAATCTTAACCGCAAAATAAGTGATGCGCTTCTAGCAGAGGAAGAATCAAAGTGTACTCCTTGGTTGTTGTGTCAAGCACCCTGAGCGTGATTTCTGCAATTAAGCTTAAGCCTTAAAATAATTGCTAGTCGCCTCAAATCAGGCGTAGGCATCGAACTCCCCGGTCTCGGTGCGGATACCGAGCCTGATAGCGAACTGATATAAAACAAATAAGATACAGAAATTCGCAGCTACATTGAGCATCAAAAATATTACTGCTCTCGCGAGCAGACTCTCAGGTTTGTTATGCCACTCACCACCCCCAGTATCAAAAATTTTATCGAGCCAGTGCCGCTGTGCCTCCAAACGGCTGCGCTAGAATCGCTGCAGTCAATTTTCAGCTCCTGCAACTGCGATCGAGTCGCAGTAGTCAACGAACAGCTACAGCCGCTGGGATTAGTGTACCTCCGCAGTCTTTGGGCTTGGGGAGCAGATCGCACAAACGACGGGCAGCAACCTTTGTCAGAAAGCCCGATCGCGATCGAACCAGTCACGGCATTACCCGCCACTATGAGCGTCAGGGAATTCTGGCAGTACCTGCAAACAGAGGAACAGAACACCCCAACCCGGCAAAACCGCCAAACCGCCGGCATTTCCTCAAACAGCCCGATCGCCCTCACAGATGCCAGTGGTCAATTCTTAGGAATGCTAGACAGCCTGAGCCTGCTGCAATTCGCCGCACTCAACAGCAGCTCGCTCTGCAGCCTCACAGAGCCGGCAACAGCCGTCAAAGAAATCGAATTAAAAAAACCAATTTCCGAAGCAATCGCCACGGTCCTAGACGCTCAAGTGCGCTTTCTAGAAGCAGGATTGAAACCTTCGGAAAACCTGAACTCCCTAGTCGAACTACTGGAAAAACTGCCCCTGCCCCTAAGATTGCAAACCCCCACCGCACAAATAGTCAGCCAAAACGCAGCGTGGCGGATTTTGCTAGGAGCAGGCCCAGAACCAGTTCCAGAACCAGCAGCAAATTTGGGTAAACACTCGGCCCGCAAACCAAGCCATTTAACAAGCGAATACAAGAGCGTGCAGTTAGAGGGCATCACCAAAGAATGCAGGAGCCTAGTAGGAGCAAGTAGATCGAGCGATTCCCTGCGGGATAGCTTCGCCGCGCGTGATTCAGCAGCCACCAGTTGCCCGCTGCCCCTGTACGCTGCCGCCTCCCCCTCAACATTAACCGCTCCAGCTTGGTGTCCTATGGCCGGCAAACCAGACACCTACATTTGCGAGTGTCCCGTACAAAAAGGGCAAGAACGGATCTGGCAATTTGTCAAACAACCGCTCTCAGACCAGCTAATTTTAGTAATGGGACAAGATGTCACCGAAGAACATTTAGTCGCCAAAGAACTAGCAGCGAAAAACGCAGATTTAATCCACCTCAACCGACTAAAAGACGAATTTTTATCCTGCATCAGCCACGAACTAAAAACCCCGCTCACCGCCGTCCTCGGTTTGTCCAGCCTCCTCAAAGATAAATTGATCGGAGAACTTAACGATCGCCAAACACGCTACGCCAAACTAATCCATAAAAGCGGGCGGCATTTGATGACAATTGTTAACGATATATTAGACTTGACCCGGATGGAAACCGGGCAGCTAGAACTAATTCCTGAACCAGTCGAAATAGCATCAACCTGCCAAAGAGCCTTTGAACAAGCAAAACAACTGCAACAGCAAGAAGAAAAAAATCCTCCCGCCCCCAGCAAAACGGACGGTACAGAAAACGCAGAACCCTCGACCCAAATAGAATTTACACTCGAAATAGAACCGGGACTGAGCCACTTAATTGCCGACGAACTGCGGCTGCGGCAAATGCTGGTTAACCTCCTTTCCAACGCCCTAAAATTCACCGAACTCGGCGGCAAAATCGGATTGAAAGTAAATGTTTGGCAAGGCTGGATCGCATTCACAGTTTGGGACACTGGCATAGGCATCCCCGCCGACAAACAGCACCTGATCTTTCAGAAATTCCAACAGCTAGAAAGCCCCCTCACCAGGCGCTTTCAAGGAACCGGACTGGGACTGGTACTGACTCAACGCCTAGCTCGGCTCCACGGCGGAGACGTTTCATTTATTTCCTCCGAAAACCAAGGCTCTCAATTTACCCTGCTGCTGCCACCAAATCCTCCGGGAAACAGCAGTGAAGAAGTCCCGGTACCCGGAGCCGCTGAGGAAGAATTATTAAAACCCCAATATCCGACTCTGACGGCCAATTCTCGCTCTCGTTTAGTATTAATAGTCGAAGCAGTTCCCAAATATATCGAAGATTTAACCAACGTCATCTCAGGTTTGGGCTACCAAGTAATAGTCGCCCGTTCCGGCACCGAAGCGCTGGAAAAAGCTCGCAGGTTCAGTCCCGAAGCGATTTTCCTCAACCCGCTGCTGCCACTGCTGTCGGGTTGGGACGTGCTGACGCTGCTCAAGAGTGACCCGGATACCCGATCGATTCCGGCGATCGTCACGGCCACCAGAGGCGAAAAAGAACGGGCCAGTGTCAACAGGGCCGAAGGCTTTTTGAGCTTGCCGGTGGAAGAACCCGCTTTGCGGCGGCTGCTGACAGACTTGATCGGCCACAGTAATGGCAGTACGGGCAAAGTGAAGAGTTCTTTAACCGTGTTGTGGCTCAGCCCGCAAAACAGTTCCTCTCAAGGTTCCGCTTTACTGCTTAACCCCAACTACTGCCGGGTTTTAGAAGCAGACGACCTCGGCCAAGCAGAACTCGTGGCCAGAATTTGGCGGCCCGATGCGATCGTTTTAGACGGTACAAGTCAACTGCAAAACCCCTTAGCTTTTATCGAACAGTTAAGTCGGTCTAGAAATTTGGGTTCTCTTCCCTTGGTGACTTTAGACCCTCGAACTACCCAACTGGCCAATCAAGTCAAAGGATTGTCGGTATTTCCCTGTTTAGCCACTAGCAGTCCCGACGACAGTGAAACTTCACCAACCGGGTTAATGCCAAGTGCTTTGTGGCAAGTGATTCAAGTTGCTGCTGGCATGAGTTGGAAGCCCAGCATTTTATTTGCCGACATTTCGACTTTACCCGATTTGCACTCCTCTTCTGGGGGAAACCCGACGGAAGAATTGGAAGATTGCGATCGATCGACAAATGCCGAGATTCCCCTCCCCAATTCCCCGTTTTCTACTCCCAACTTTCAAGCTTTGATTCAGTACATCCACACGGCAGGATTTCGAGGGTCGATCGCTCTCTGCTGGACAGAAGTTTTGCAGCAGTTGCAATATCAAAGCGTTGACTTAGTTTTGCTATGTTTGCGAGATGCCCCCTCAGAATCCCCCGCTATGTTGCAGGCTCTATCGAACCTGCGTCAAATGGCAGTAAAACTGCCAATTTTAGTCTGGGATTATCGGTCTGCTGTAAATTCGGAATCCGAGGCGATCGACTTTCTCCTGCAAGAAGTATCTGCCAAAATTTTGCCTTCTTCCTTATCGGCAGCACAATTGTTAGATCGAATTCAACAGAGCATACAAGGGTAGCATCGGTTAACAAAAATTTACCCCATTATATTTACAATTACTCATGACCTCGCCTAAAATGACTCATTCATCATAAAAGTCGTTTGTAAGCGATTGACTGTTGGGTGGGGGCGGGTTTACTAGATTATTGGTTTTAGCTCAGATGTTGCACCACTTTCAATAATCCTTTTATGAAAAGGCTTTCCTGCCTGTTACACAAAAAAATTCATCTCTTGTGGAACGGGCCGGAGATCCCGTTCTTGAGAATGGTGCAAGATGTAAGTTTGAGGCAATTGTGATTTGTAAAGCCCGCTCCTACATCGCAAATTATACAATAACGCATCAGACGGACATGATATTAATTGTATAATTTGTGCGATCGAAGGGGCGGGTTTTACCAACTATCTATGTTGAAAACTAAGTATCTCATAAACCCGCCCCGCCCATACTACTGCTGTCATCAAACCAGGATTAAATAAACAATTGGAGGGAAATCTATGACGACAAGTACGCCTAAAATTTCGGAACTCGCCGTCATAGATTCGAGGGTAGAAGATTACTCAACTCTCACCGCCAGCCTCAAACCGGGAACAGAAGTAATTGTACTCAACCCCGAAACAGACGGCATTGCACAAATTGCCACCGCACTTAAAAACCGTACCGATATCAAAGCCGTTCACATCATCTCCCACGGTGAACCGGGTAGTTTGTTCTTAGGTTCAACAAAATTAAATTCAGACAATATCGACAGCTATCAAAAATCTCTCGAACAGTGGTTCTCGCCATCAGTTACAAATAACAATGGCAGCCAGACACAGATTTTGAACGCGGATACAGGGGCGATCGATGTAACGGCGAAAAATTCATCCATACTATCCGAGTCTGGCGTCCCCATTTCAAATTCGCCACCCGAAATTCTCCTGTACGGTTGCGAGGTTGGCAAAGGAGAGAAAGGCAATAATTTTCTCTCAAAATTCAGCGAACTCACAGGTGCAGATGTTGCAGCTTCCGACGACTTAACCGGGAATGCAAAATTAGGAGGCGACTGGATATTAGAAAAAGCAACCGGAAATATTGAAACGCCTTTAGCTTTTCAAATAGGAGTGATGGCAGCTTACCAAAGTGTTTTGGCTAATTTTAATGCCACAGACACAGCCACTCTTGCTAATGCAATTAATACTTCGGCTGACGGCGATACAGTAACTTTAGCCAACAACATTACTCTCAATGCTGACTTGCCAATTATTACTAAAAATCTCGATTTTATCGGCAACGGTTTCGGAGTTAGCGGTAACAATACCAGGCGAGTTTTTTGGATAGGAAACGATATTGCTCAGCCTCCGACTCTGACAACTCCTACTGTTAATTTTACTAATCTGAGAATTACCAACGGATTAGCTCAAGGCGGAAATGGCGGTAACGGTTTTACGGGTGGAGGTGGAGGTGCGGGATTAGGAGGCGGCGTTTTTATTCTGAATGGAAGTGTCACGTTTAATCGAGTAACATTTGATGGCAATAGGGCGATCGGCGGTAACGGCGGCAACGGCATTGCTGGCGTCAACGCTGGCGGTGGCGGCGGGGGAATGTTTGGCAACGGCGGTGACGGCGGTGCAACTGGTGGAGGGGGAGGTGGCGGTTTAGGAGGCAACGGTGCAAACGGTACGGCCAACGGCGGTAACGGCGGGAGTGGCGGTTTTCTTGGAGGACTTGCGGGTGTAGGCAGCACAGGCTTAAGTCCAGGTAGCGACGGCGGTAACGGGGCAGGTGGAGGTGGTGGTGGCGAAGGCCCTTATATTAACCTCGGGTTTGCTGGGGTTGGTGGTTTTGGCGGTGGCACCGGTGGGGGTGGTCGCAACGGTGACGGCGGCAGCTCGTTCACCACTGGGCCGTCCTTAAACTTTGGTGGGGGCGGTGGTGGTGCTGGTGGTACCAACGGTGGCTTTGTTGGCAGGCGCGGCTACGGTAATTTAGGAGGAGAAGGTGGTGGCAGTGGTTTTCCTAGTTTTTCCTTTCCAATAGGCGCCGGCGGTGATGGTGCTGGCTCTGGCGGTGGCGGTGGTCGAGGTATAGGAGGTGCCATCTTTATTGCATCTGGCTCTCTTACTATCGCCGACAGTACATTCACTAATAATGTGGCTACAGGTGGCGCAGGTGGTATGGGCACCGCTGGCAATAATGGTTCAGCAAATCTCGGTTCAGGAGGCGCGATCGCTATCCACAATCATTATATCGGCGGTGAGTTGAGAGATGCTAATGCAATTGTAACTAATAGCAATTTTTCAAACAATACAGCCAACAATTTAGCTGGCAATGGTTATAGTATTGGCGGTGCCATTCTGGTCTTGGGAAACCTCAGCTTGACCAACAGCAATATTTTCAATAATACGGCTAATTCAGGTGGTGGCATTTCTACTTTTGGTGGCACTACCACCGTAACTAATAGCACTATCTCCGGCAACACTGCTAGCGCTCCTCCTACTGGGGACACATTTATTAATGGAGGGGGTGGCATTGTGACTGATGGTCCAGCGAGACTCACCCTGATTAACAGCACTGTCTCTGGCAATACGGTAATTGCTAATACTAGCAATCCAATAAATGGTCGGGGAGGTGGGGTTTTGTTGATTGGAGGAATTTTTAACTATACAGCAAGTTTAATTAACAGCACTATTACTGGTAATACAAGTACAGATGGTGGCGGAGTTTTTAATTTCGGTTCTACCACCAATGTCAGCAACACTATTATCGCGGGTAATACTGCTACAACAAACCCAGATGTTTCTGGAGATTTTATCGGCAATAACAATAATTTAATTGGCAATCTTACAGGCAGCACAGGCTTCAATACCGCAGGCACTGACAAATCTTTCGCTACCCTCGGCATTACCAATATCAGTCAAGTTCTCAATCCAACTTTAGCTCTAAATAACGCGCCAACTGGTTCGCCTTTAACTCACGCATTGATTCCCAGCAGTCCTGCGATCGACACTGGAAATAATGCTAACATTCCCGCAGGAATTACTACCGACCAACGCGGGACTGGTTTTCCGCGCATTCAAAATGCTACTGTCGATATCGGTGCGTTTGAATTGCCACCGCCGATTATTTCTGTATCAGAAAGCGGTGTCAATATTCCCGATAATACTGGCAGTTTTAATTTTGGTGCGACTCCGATCGGCACTCCCATTACTAAAACTTTTACTGTTACGAATACGGGTGCAGCTAATGCAATTCTGACGCCTTTAATCGCCCCTGTTGGCTTCAGTTTGACCAGCAATTTCGGTGCGACAACTCTCGCCCCCGGTGCATCGACAACCTTTGCACTGACCTTTCCCGGGGCAATCAATATCAGCAGTAGGCTTCAGTTTGCAAACAATGTTAGCGGTCAAAATCCGTTTGATTTTACGATTAGCGGTAGTGTGGGGAATATTCCGACGGTTAGTTCGATCGCCCCTGCCACACCTAACCCGACAAATGCTGCTACGGTTAACTATACCGTCACTTTCAGCGAAAACGTTACCGGAGTTGACGCCACAGATTTTACAGTAACGGGGACGGGGGTAACTGGAAGTGCGATCGCATCTTTAACAGGCAGCGGCAATACCTACACAGTAACAGTCAACACAGGCACTGGCGACGGCACTTTAGGATTAAATCTTGTCGATGACGACAGCATCAAAAATGCTGCAAACCTGCCGCTAGGCGCTACGGGTGCGGGAAATGGCAATTTTACAGGACAGAGTTACACAATTGACAAAACTCCTCCGACTGCCAGTTTGACTCCGATTGCTGCGATTTCTGTGGCGGGCGGTATCAGTCAAAATTTAACTGTGACATACAGCGATACAAGTGCGATATCTTCCTCAACTTTCGACAGCAGCGACATCCTCGTCACAAATACCAGCGGTTTCAGTCAACAGGGAACACTGGTAAGTTTCGCACCTGCTGGGGATGGTACGCCTCGGACTGCAATTTATCAAATTCTACCCCCAGACGGCAGTTGGGACAGCGCCGATAACGGCACTTACAGCGTGCAGTTGCAAGCAAACCAGGTAAGCGATACTGTTGGCAATTTAGCGGTGGGCAACATTTTGGGAACTTTCGCTGTGAATGTTGCACCTCCAACTCCAACACCGACTCCGACTCCGACTCCAACGGAAACTCCAACACCGACTCCGACTCCGACTCCAACGGAAACTCCGACTCCAACGGAAACTCCGACTCCAACGGAAACTCCGACTCCAACGGAAACTCCAACGGAAACTCCGACGCCAACCCCAACTCCGACGCCAACTCCGACGCCAACGGAAACTCCGACGCCAACGGAAACTCCGACTCCAACGGAAACTCCAACTCCGACGCCAACTCCGACGCCAACGGAAACTCCGACGCCAACGGAAACTCCGACTCCAACGGAAACTCCAACTCCAACGGAAACTCCGACGCCAACGGAAACTCCGACACCCACTCCGACGCCAACCCCAACTCCAACTCCGACTCCGACGCCAACTCCGACTCCGACGCCAACGGAAACTCCGACACCCACTCCGACGCCAACCCCAACTCCAACTCCGACTCCGACACCCACTCCGACGCCAACTGATACTCCAACTCCAACGGAAACTCCGACGCCAACGGAAACTCCAACGGAAACTCCGACTCCGACTCCAACGGAAACTCCGACTCCGACTCCAACGGAAACTCCGACTCCGACTCCAACGGAAACTCCGACTCCGACTCCAACGGAAACTCCAACTCCGACTCCGACGCCAACGGAAACTCCGACGCCAACTCCGACACCAACTCCGACACCAACTCCGACACCAACTCCGACACCAACTGATACGCCAACTCCGACTGATACGCAGACGCCGACACCAGCGGAATTTCCCGCGCCGACGCCAACGCCGACTCCAGCCGATCGCACTTCAATTGACTGTATTTGCGATAACATCGATCGTCCCGATCTCGATCGACCTAATTCTGCCGATAATATTATTAACAGCAACGGCGGCACCGAAATTCAGTTGGGCACTGCGGGAAATGATGCTTTTTTCGGCAGCCTAAATCCGAATTTATTTGCAGCGACAACAGGCGACGACAATTTGATTGGCGGTGAAAGCAACGACACTTTAAACGGTAATGAAGACAATGATTTTATCGACGGGAATAAAGGAGATGATCTGCTTTTTGGTGGTAAAAATAGAGATATTATTATCGGCAATGAAGGTCAAGATACGAGCTATGGAAATCTCGGCAACGACTCACTTAATGGTGGAGAAGAAGACGATTTAATTAATGGCTGCGAAGGTGATGATTTTATCGATGGTGGCAAGGGAAATGACAGCTTGTTTGGCGGTAAAAATAGCGATCTAATTCTCGGCAGTCAAGGTGAAGATTCACTTTTTGGTAACATGGGCGACGATACTGTTTGCGGCGGAGAAGGTAACGATTTATTGAGGGGGTATGAAAATAACGATCTGTTAGATGGCAGTGCCGGAAATGACTGTATTTACGGTGGCGAAGATAGCGACACTCTGATCGGTTGCAGCGGTAACGATACTTTGAGCGGCGACTTGGGGAACGATCGCCTCTGGGGCGGCACAGGTAACGATGTATTTGTGTTAGTTTCCAATGGGGGATTCGATACAATTGGCGATTTCACTGTCGGTGAGGACAAGTTGGCATTAGCACCGGGATTGACGTTTGATATGCTGAGGATTACTCAAGCAGAAGGTGCGGCTTTTATTAGTTTGAGCAGTGGCGAAGGTTTGGCAACTATTTTAGGGGTGCAAGCCAGCGCGATCGCCATTAATATAATCTAGTCCTGCGAGGCTTATGTAGAGAATTATGGGTTATCATAGGCGATCGAGAAACCCTTATATTTTTTTCTGGGGCTGTACAGTGCCTAATCGCATTCCTTTAATATCTCTGCTACTCGCACTCGGTTTGGGGGCAATGCCCGAGCCTGCTGTTGCACAGGCACTCCTGCCTTACACCCTGCAAATCGACTCGGCCCAACTCGAACAAACGGCCTTGAGCCTTGCAGAAGAAGCCGTCCAGCTAGCCAGACTCCAGCAGTACCAACTCGCCGTACCTAGAGCCGAACTCGCCACACAGTTAGCCCCCAAAAATGCTCAAACTTGGACTTTGTTAGGTAGCTTGTACCTTCAAGTCGAGCAGTTTGACAAAGGCATTGAAGCTTTGGGGCAAGCTCAATCTCTGTCGCCAGAAAATCCCTCAATTAAATTTGTCTTGGGAGAAGCTCACTTTCGCAAAGCGAACTACGAGAAAGCAGCCGAATATTTGCAAGCAGGGTTAAAGTTAAAACCAGATACTCCAGGTGCATTATTTGATTTAGGCAATGCTTTTTATAAGCTGAAGCAGTTTGATCAGGCGATCGCCCAATACGAAAAAGCCTTTGCTTTAGAAAAAAATCTGTGGCCTGCTGTCAACAATATCGGATTAGTAAAATACGAAATGGGGGATGTTGATAGCGCCATCAAACGCTGGCAAGAAGCGATCGTGATCGACGACAAAGCAGCCGAAGCAATGCTAGCTTTAGCAGTAGCATTGTACACCAAAGGTGACAAAGAAAAAGGCTTAGCGATGGGAGAAGCAGCTCTGAAACTCGACAAACGCTATGCTACCGTAGAATATCTCAAAGAAAACCTCTGGGGCGATCGTTTAATCGCAGATACCCAAAAGTTGCTAGCCACTCCTGAAATGAAAGCAGCACTGGCTAAAATTCAAGACGCCCCACCCCCTCCCCAACTGTCGCCTTAATTGTAGTTAAGTTTGTAGTGAGGACTTGAGTCCTCAAAGCCTTTTTTAACTGAGAACCAACTATCTTATTCAAGACTAAGACCAAAAAATAGTTGAATACGCTATGGGTAGGGGTAAGGTGCGCGTACAGCGCACCCTACAGATAGAGTTGGTGCGTAAGTTCTATTATTGCCACGAAGCAGTCGCTGTCTTCAATTCTCCAATCTAAAATCTAAAATCTAAAATCTAAAATCGCATGACCCCCCTAAGCTGGACAGAATTAGAAGCCCTCACAGACTTTGAAGTCGATCGCGTCAACGGGCCAACCAACGCTCAAGCCTGCTTGCGCCTCTTTGGTAAAACCGAATCCGATGTGCGAGTCACCCTGTACCGCGATAACCATGCTTGGTGTCCCTACTGCCAAAAAATCTGGCTGTGGCTGGAAGAAAAACAAATCCCCTACCGCATTGAGAAAGTTACTATGTTCTGCTATGGGGAAAAGGAAAGTTGGTACAAGCGCAAAGTGCCATCGGGAATGCTACCGGCGATCGAACTAGACGGCCGCATCATCACCGAAAGCGACGATATCTTAATCGCCCTCGAACGAGTCTATGGCCCCTTGGGTTTGGGCATGGAAAACCCGGCAGTAATACCCATGCGACGGTTAGAGCGACTGCTATTTAGAGCCTGGTGCTCTTGGCTGTGCTACCCAGCAAGTTCAGCCAAAGTAGAACAACACAACCGCAACCAATTTATCAGCGTCATCGCCCAGGTAGAAAAGGCTCTCGGCAGCACCCCCGGGCCTTATTTCCTCGATGAATTTGGCACTGCGGATGTCATCTTTACGCCCTACGTCGAACGGATGAATGCCAGTCTTTACTACTACAAAGGCTACTCAATGCGGGAAGAAAACCCGCGCTTTGCTGACTGGTTTGCAGCGATGGAAAGCCGCCCTACCTATCGCGGCACTCAGAGCGATTTTCACACCCACGTCCACGATTTACCGCCTCAGATGGGCGGGTGTTATGAAAACGGCGAACCTCAGATGCTACTCAATAAAGCCCGCGTGGATAATGGGCCTTGGGCTGGACTGCCGGATGTGATGTATCCAGAACCGGAAACCTCCCGCGCTGAAGCACTTCACCGCGTCATTAAGCACTGGCGCAACATCGTTCGAGTCAATCCTGCTGATGACAACTTATTTGATGAGGCTTTGCGTTGTGCTTTAACTTTGATGATGACTGGCGAAGTTTGTACGCCGCCGAGTGGTTCTGATGCGGCTTTGCGGTATTTGCGCGATCGGGTGAATGTGCCCCGCGATATGTCGATCTACGCGGCCAAGCGATTGAGGGAAGCGTTGGAGGAAACGGCGGCTTTGGTGGGTGATGGCCAAGGTTCTCCGATTCTGCTGAAGCATCGGCGAGATCAAGATCCGGCTAATTTTGTGTAGGGGGCGTCTGGTGGATTTGCTCAAAGGTTTCTACAAACACGACATCAGAGATTTGTAAGGTACGATCGGATTATTTCCTAGACTGTTTCAGAGGCTATGGGTATGGTTTCAGTATCCAACAACCAACCAATCATTATTCGTACAGAGCGCGGACTGACAATTTCAGGTACGCGCATCACTCTCTATGATGTGATGGACTACCTGACGGCTGAGTATCCCCCGAAGTTTATCCGTTCCTTGTTTGACTTAACCGACGATCAGATTAACGTTGCTTTATCCTACATTGAGGCAAATCGTGCAGAAGTCGAAGCAGAATATCAAATTGTTTTAAGGCAAGCTAAGGAAATTCAGCATTACTGGGAAGAACGCAATCGCGAACATTCAGCCCGCGTTGCAGCGATGCCACCCAAACCCGGTCGAGAGGCTCTTTGGGCAAAACTTCAAGAGCAGAAAGCCAAACACGAACTAGAAGCATGAATTTTCTCATCGATCACAATCTCGGAGGTCATGCAGAGATTTTATTAGGAAATATTGCGAGTCAAGGCTGGTTAAATCTACTCCCAATTCGTTTTGTCACTTTCAAGCAGATGAATTTGTCGATCGACAGTAACGATCGAGTTGTTTGGCGACTTGCTCAGGCAAATCAGATGATTTTGCTTACTGCAAACCGCAGCATGAAGGGTGAAGACTCCCTGGAACAGGTGATCCGAGAAGAAAATACAGTGGATTCCCTTCCTGTAATTACAATTGGAGATGCCGATCGATTTTTAGCCGATCGAGTCTATCGAAATCGTTGTGTTGACCGTATTCTGGAAATCTTGCTGGATATCGAAACCTGGATGGGCGTTGGTCGTCTTTTTGTTCCGTAAGGTGAGCCAATAAGTAAGGTAGTGCTCCTAGCCGAACAAGCCAAAAAAACAGAGTTTCCAACACTATCGAGTATTTTTTATGAAAGTATCTATGTCAACAGAGATGGAATGCTCACTTTACCACCAAGATATCTATTCCGTTCGCTGCAACCAGGTTGTTAGCCTCCTAAGCCTCCTGTCAATACTTTTTGGCTTTAGGAGTGATCGTCAAGACTTACGTTGCCTCTTTTTGTGAGCAATTGTCAACTTCCTATTCTGAAATAGTCCGGTGGACTCCAAGCATAATCCCAAAATTCATTTGGAATGATTTCAGATAATGCAAAAATATACTGCCATTCTGCATAGTAAGCATTTACGATGTCCACGTCTTTGATATATGTAGCATTTTCTAAAGATCGCGTAGCATTATTAGTAAGGTTAAATGAGCCAGTCCAAACTGCTCTGGGTACGATCTCAATATGTCCCTCGTCAAAATCAGGCTCATTTCCAGTTACTGCGTCAATATCACAGAAAATTAAGAACTTATTGTGCATCCTGGGGAAAGCAGGTTTCTTTTCCCTATTAAAGTTTCCGACCCATCTAACAGGCTCAGATTCCCAACTGCTGTGGGAGTTCAGTGATGCCAATAAACTCCCCCACCGTTCACCCGTATCTGTCAAACCAGATGGGCCTAGAGGTAAAGAAGCATACATTTTTCTTAAATTATTACTTGACCAGTTGCCAGTATCAGGGCGTAAAAAGTCTTCTTTTTGAATAATGATAGAAACCCGTTTTCTACTGGATAGAGCATTAAGGATTCCTTCATGGGTTAACCAAGCAACGCATCCAACTACAACAGGATACTCGTTAATTTTACAAATCAATTCATTTTCTATATTGCGGAAATACACAGAAATTTGGGCGTCTGAAGAAGTAACGTTATTAGGTTGAGCAAACTTTTCAGCCGCCTCAGCCTCTCCAGCGTGACCACCATCAGGAATAATCCAATTGTTTAAGTTATCTTTTGTTGAGGTCATGGGCTTGTACGTGATAACTCTTCTCCCACAGTAATTTTAGCGCAGTGATTCACAATATCCACCAATTTGCTAGGGGGATTTTTGCGATCGCCATTTTCTCCAAACTGGAGTATTGCTATCTATATATATGGAGGGGTAAAAAGTTAAGCTTAAAAACTTAACTTTATAACTGATATTCAAGTAGCCTCGACGAACAAACCGCTTCGAGCAAACTCCTCTTCTTCAGGAGTGAAGACTGGAGCTTCATCCACAAGGTCAGGGTCAAAGTAATATGTCTCTTGTAGGAATTGTCCCGTGACGATCGCCTCGTCCAACTCCTGGATGTAATCTTGAGCAACTAAGCATACCTCCTTGATGCCTTCTGAGTCCCTCTTATCCAACAGCTTATGCAATATTGGTCTCACCCCTGTCAGTCGTGCTGCGGGCTTGAGGATACCGTAGAGGCGGTACATCCGATCGGTGGCAATGCTGATTTGTTTGAGGGCTTTGGCTTGTGCTAGCTCAGACTCAATGCTGGGCCAATAACGGGTGGTGTAGAATGCTTCCTCATCCTTTTGATACCACTCCTCGGATCGCGCAATTGATGAAGAGACAGTGTTGTGCAACTTCCAGAAGAATAAGCGCAGGGACGGGCCATCTACTACAGTGGACAGCTTTGCCTCCATTGATACCTCAAAGCTATTCAGACGCGGGTCGCGCCCAAGCACGAGGTACTCCACAGGGTAAATTTCCACCTCTTTATTCTGCACGACGTAGGCGTTGAGGTGGTGGCGGCAGTAGGGGCAGGGATACATATTGGCAAACAGGTTGAAGAAGTGCTTGAAGATGGTCACCAGAGTTTTTTGCTGTTCTGGGGTCTTGGTAGAGACTATCTCAGCCGTAGTGTGCAAGAAACGCCACACCGCAGGGCCAATATAGTAAGGGAAGCTGACCCGCATTTGTGAATTCTTTACTTCAGTGCGATCGATATACACATCGATGAACGCCACATATTGCGAGAGTTCCCCAGACTCCCGCCCCGACTCCAAGCGTTCGCGCCGTTTCTGTATCCCATTGAGGTAGTGGTGCGTCAAGCGCCATGCCTGTTGAAGCATCAGCTTCTGTTTAGGAGCGCATTTGGGAAAGCCTTCTGCAACATCCGCCCCATAGCGCCCAAATTCCCCTGACGTTTTAGTCGCTTCGTACCACTGGTTTAAAGCTGCTTCATCAGGCACCGTGTTGAAGGGAATGTCTGCTTCGGTAATGACGCTGAAGGCAGCCAGCAACTTCGGCATAAAGTCTTCATACCAATATGCTAGTGGCATCATCGCACCATCTATTTGCTCTAATGCCTCCGACAGGATGACGCGGTTCCACTTCTTCAGGTACTCTGTGGGATCTCCCTCGGATTTGGCTGGTGGCGCTGCCATGCTCTCACTCAGCTCCAGGTTTCGCAGTCGGTTGAGTTCGTTGATGGCTAGCACACCCTCGGCAATGTCACGCAAGTTGAGACTATCCTTTTTGATGGTCATTGCCAACTCGACTGCCGCCCCAAACTTCTCCTTGGCGGTGGCAGACTTATCCCGCGCCTGGAACATGGCTTGTTCTTGGGCCAACATTTCAGGAGTTTTTTCTATGGTTTTCCAGTTCTTGATGCGATGCTCTAGTCGGGCATATTCATCTTCGAGCGATTTAACTACAGCATCCAGTAGAGGGTTGCACGCCGACTCTACTACACCCAATCCTTTATAAAGCGCGATCGTACTCCTGACAAATCGCACAAAATCAGCAATTTTGTATGGCAAGTCTCTCACGCACAGGTGAGTCTCGTGGTTGGCACAGAAACTCTCGCGGAAGCTCCGGTAGGCTGCTCCCTGGATCAGACGAAACAAACCAATCTGCATCTCCAAGCGGGATGTACCGCGCTTCTTCTCAGCTTGTGGGTGTTGGGCGAGTAGTTCTTTTAGCCGCGCTATTTCTCGATTGCAAGCGGTAGGTGGTTCTTGTAGATCTTCTAGATTAGGTTCAATAGTGGCAGAAGCTGCCTCGTTGACAGCAGTGGTTATACTTTCGAGCGCAGCCACTGTACTATCTGAAATCTCGGTTGTCTGTGCACTGACAACCGGAACCGGCAAGTCTTGAGATTCTGTTGTGATATCTGACTCATCGGGTACCAGTGTGCAGAATTCCTCAAAGTCAATTAAGGCATTGCCGTCATGGTCTGCCTCTTTGATGATCTCATCGAGCTCTGGCTCTGTCAGCCCAAACGGGCTCATCACATCCTGCATCTCGTTTTTACTGATTTGACCGGTACCGTTTTCATCAAATACACTAAATGACATTTTGAGACGACTCTGGCGATCGCCTTGCTCGGACACCATCAGGATTTTGAATTCCTCAAAATCGATACTGCCCGACGAGTCTAAGTCCACTTCCTCGATCATTTCGCGCAGCTCGGTTTCGTTAGCACTCTGTCCTAGCGATCGCATCACTTGACCGAGTTCTTCAGATGAAATAGCACCGCTCCCGTCCGCGTCCAATACTTTGAACACTTCCCATAACTTTGCCTCCTCTTCTTCTGTCATGACTTTTTTTTCAATATCCACAGATGTCATACTAAATTTTCCCTGATTCTTTTATTTTATGTATATTAATTATGGCTAATATAAGTAGGCAAGCGCCAAAAAACAATAATCTTTTGTAAGGTCTTGCCGGGGCTGGTTTCGCCTAGTATCTATACTAAGAGAGATGTTATTAGTGCAAAAGCTGGTCTACCCTGTAATGTTTATTTAAACCCACTTATTTTAATTCCTGATAACTTACATAACTGTTACAAACGATACTATAACTATCCATAGTTGCCAGCGTCATCGCAATGGTTGGGCGTTTTAGTGGGTAAATTAAATAGTGAGAAAGCCATCTGTATTTAAGTCAATCAAGAGTTTTTATTGTTAACCTTTGACAGTTGACTGTGAGTCGATAAACTCAAATTAGCGCTGATATATCGAAAATACATATAGTTGCCACTTGACTCAACTTTGTAATTGCCATGAAGCACGGATTTGAGCTGAAGCGGTTAGAGTGCGATCTAGACTGAAGGGCGAAATCCTTTTGCATCAGGATGTGAGTTAAAAGTAGACGCAATATTCCGTCATAGTTGAGTGAATTTAAATCATCTATGATAAGTAAATCCACCTAATTAAACGTAAAATACTGATCGCGCAAAGGCTTGCTGTGTATCTCTTCTTCCTTCTTCCTTCTTCCTTCTTCCTTCTTCCTTCTACTTAGCAATCCCATTTCATTTGTGAACAATTTTTATGCCCTGCACGCGATCGAGTGGAGGAGGGGGTTTTAACGATTTCCCCCCTTCCCCTTATAGTTAAAAATCCCTCAGTTGAGCAGTTTGAACCGGAACTTCTTTAATCTGGGCACCGCGGCGCACCTTCAGTTGCAGAATTTGACCGATTTTGCTGTTTTCCACCAAATTTTGCAACTGTTCGGGTTCAGTTACTGCCTCGCCGTCAATTTGAACGATGACATCCCCCTTGCGAACTCCTGCTTCCTCAGCAGGCGTATTTGGCACAACTCGCATCACTAACACCCCTTGGACTTCCGGCACAATCAAAGGAGCATTGGGGTCAGAATTATTCTCTCTGGCCATTTCAGGAGTCAAAGCAATCATCTGAATCCCCAAAAACGGATGGCTGACTTGTTCTCCCTTGGCTAACTGCGCGTAGATGGCCTTGGCTTTGTCGATCGGAATCGCAAACCCAATACCCATTGCATCGGCTCGAATCGCCGTGTTGATGCCAATCACTTCTCCTCTGCTGTTTAACAGCGGGCCGCCGGAATTGCCGGGATTGATGGCGGCGTCGGTTTGAATGAAATCGAGCCGCTTGTCGGGAATGCCGACGGCTGCACTGGAGCGTTTGAGGGTGCTGATAATGCCCAAGGTGACGGTGTTGTCAAATCCCAGGGGGTTGCCCACAGCGATCGCCCAATCTCCCACTTTCACCGCGTCGGAATCTCCCAAGGTGGCCGTCGGCAGGTTTAATTGCTTGGTATTAATTTTGACAACAGCCAAATCTGTTACTTCGTCAGTACCTTGGACTTCTCCTGGAAATGTCCTGCCGTCGTTTAAGGTGACAGTCACTCGATCGGCGTTGTCAACTACGTGAGCGTTGGTTAAAACAATTCCGCTTTTGTCAATGATGAAGCCGGAACCTTGACCCCGCAAGCGTTCTTGTCTGGGGGTCAGGCTCCGCAAATCTTCTCCCAAAAATCTGCGGAAGAAGGGGTCTTCCATTAAGGGGTCGATGTTGCGGCTGACAGTGCGCTCGGTATCAATGCGGACAACTGCCGGCCCGACTCGATCGACTGCAGCCGTCACAAAACTGGCCGTATCCGCCGGGAGTTCCCCGCCCCGCAGCGCTAAAAGTTGCGGATTCGGGGGGGTGACGGGGGAACTCTGGAACTTTAAGTTGGGCGGATTTGTGCCATCAGCAGCGGCAGCGGGTGCAGCATTGATACCGAACGCACTCAGGGCGATCGTCATTCCTAAAATTAGGGCGAACCAACGAGCACCGATGCGAGGTGCGGGGCGAAAAAACTTAAATAGTCGCATAGCGTCAATCTTTGTTAGTCTGGGTTAGTCTGGTAAAGGTGTGCGATCGTGCGGGCTCAATAATCTGCCGCTATGAAGATCCTAAATATATTTTGACAGTTACAATACATGAGTCACCAGCCCGCACCCACTCAACATATTCTGAATTCTAACTTTTAAATTTCCTTCGTAACCCCAATGATTCTATCTGATACTTCTACTGACAAATCCTTGCCCTCCAATTCCCACCACCATCACGACGATAAATCAGCCCACCCTCACCATCACGATGAAGAATCGATGCGGCGGCTGGTAAATCGCTTGTCTCGGATTGAGGGACACGTCCGAGGTATTAAAACAATGGTGCAAGAAAACCGTCCCTGTCCCGAAGTTCTCGTGCAAGTTGCTGCGGTTCGAGGCGCGCTCGATCGCGTGGCGAGAATCATTCTTGACGAACATTTAACTGAGTGCATTGCCAGAGCCGCTAAAGAAGGTAATATCGATACGGAAATCGAAGAGTTGAAAGCGGCTTTGGATCGGTTTTTGCCTTAGCCGCTGCCAATTTTTACCTCCATATAACAAAACCTGCAAATTAGACAAAACTTGCAAGCGATGATTTATGGCTCATTTTTTAAGCATCTTTCACAAACAGGGGAAAAGCATCACATATTCTCCCCTTCACCCCAATTGCCACAACATATAATTTATATGCTCCGCAGTTTATGAGAGCGAGTTTTGTTAAAAAAGAATTTGTCAGGTTTGTCGTGATGACGCAAATCCTCAAAATCTTCAAAACCTGACGGCAAACAATTAGATAATCCGTGCTTAATCCGACGCGGTATGAACAGTCTAGACTTTCGTCAGCTTGGCTTTTAGGTGATATCTGACTGTTGCGTAAACGGCTTTATAGGAAGCCTCAATGCTGTATTCCTGCTGCAACCACTCTTGAATCTCTCCATAGCTTTTAAAACCTTCCTGGGGGTCGCTGAGGCGCATTGCCAAACTAGCGCGGGCCAGAGGAGGAATGGCCGGCTTACGGCCGCCGCTGTGCTTTGTTTCGAGGAGTCCTTCGAGTCCCTCAGAACGGTACTTTCTCAGCCACCGCTGCACTGTAATTCGATTGACCCCGATCGTCATTGCCAATTCTTTAACTGTCTTAACATGACAAATTTTGAACAGGTAAAGTGCTTGAATTTTTTGAAAGCCGCTTGCCGTTTTTTGTTCAGTTAACAGGTTTTTTAGCTCTTCACTTGTCTCTGTGATGCTAAGTTTACATACTCCAGCCATATCAATTACCTCACGATTCGCGTTCTACAATACCTTTTTTTGACAAGGGAGCGAAAGCTGCTCCTATCCTAAATGCTGACCTTTTGTTTGCCCTGAAGCAATACAAAAGCGATCGTTCTCATTAAACTTTTTCCTTCCTGGAGGCACTCGGACGCTCAGAAACCGGATTATTTTAACCTGGAGCAAGGTTGCAACGATTTTTTTGGTAAAAAACCAGCTTTCTGGGTCAGTTTTGTATTTGATGCACAAGCGTCATTGCTAATAGTGATAGCCGTTAACGGATCGACTGTAACATTAGTGGCAATAGGTGACTCTTAAGGAATACCATTTATTCTCTTTTTGTTAAACATCAATCATGGTTTTCCTGGTATTTATTGGTATTTTTTGTGAACGTATGGGCGATGTTTAGTCATTAGGTGCTAGCAAACAAGCGAATGTCTGTACACCAGCGATCGCATTTTTATACAGACATTCCCCTAGTCCCCGAACTGCATTTTTGGCTTTCGCTGTGCGAAAAATCCTTAGATATCAGCACTCTCATCGGTCAGAGCGGGTAGCGCCGAGTGACGTTGCAACCGACTTTCTTGCTGCGGGCAAGTATCGGTGAAACTACTGGCTTTATCGCCAATTGAGTAAAACACGACGAGGGTGGCATTGTCAATTTCTCAGCCTTACAGTATAAGTATCGGCTATTTTTGCCCGCCTGCTGTGATCGAAAGGGGGGTTTCTATGTGATCCTACTAACATAGGCTTGTGATCTTGGTCACAGTTTTACTCAGTAAGCTCAACTACCCACAAAAAGTTATGGGTTCGATCGGTGTTTCCACGTAGAATCTTGCGGATTTAGTTAGGAAGTGCGAGCAAACTTGTTGTTAAAATTTTTAAATATTAATTTTTATCCACAGGTAAAATAGAAAGCAGCTTTGTCCTTCACCCTCACCAAATCATCTAATTTATACTCAAACCTTGCAGATTGAGGGAAGTTTCAGGCTGGGTGTGAATATTTCCGAATCTAAAATTGCAGAACATCCGGTGCAACCAGCGTGCTAACAGTATTCTTCATTTAAAAGGTGTAGAGAAGCCACAATGAACGTTGACGAACTGCTCAAGCTATACGCAATAGGAGAAAGAAATTTTAGCGGGGTCTACCTGCACGAGGTCTACCTCTACGAAGCAGAATTGATTGGAGCCAATCTGTATGAAGCCGACCTGATTGGAGCCAATCTCAGCAAAGCGAAACTCAACAGAGTCAACTTTGGCAAAGCCAATTTGTGCAAGATTAATTTGAGCAAAGCAGACTTAGGTGGAGCGGACCTTACAGAAGCACTTTTAGTTGAAGCTAACCTGCATCGAGCTGAGTTGATGGGAGCGAACCTCAGCAAAGCAGACTTGAGCGGAGCTTCCCTGATCCAAGCAACTTTAATTGGAGCCAACATATCTCGGGCCACACTCAGCCGTGCAGACTTGCACGGAGTAAATCTTTACGGAGTAAACTTGCGTAGGGCGGTGCTCACAGAATGCGATTTAATTGGCGCAAACTTGAGCAAAGTAGACCTTAGCGGAGCCGACTTAATGGGGGCGAGTCTAATTAGGGCAGACTTGACTGAAGCGATTTTAAGTGCGTCAGACTTAAGCGGAGCAAACCTGTTGGGAGCAAACCTTACAAAAGTTAACCTGAGCGGAGTATATCTTAAGGGTACAACGATGCCCGACGGCACGATTCACGACTAATTTATTTGTTAATTTTTATGGTTGCCGAGAACAGCGGCTAAAGGGTAATGAGCTTTTCATAGAAAATCCTCGTTGGAAACCCTGCGTCTTTAGACCAGGGAGGAAAACGGATAGGCAGGATTCATCCTGCCATTTCGCTATATACTTATAACAGTAGCGAAAAGATGGTTATGTACCTGGCCCAGAAGAACCAAGTGCGAGAACTCAATAAGTCCGAGTTTTTGGCTCTCAAGGAATTGTGCCGACTGAGTAAGAACCTCTACAACCTTGGGCTTTACACAGTTCGACAATACTTCTTTGAGGAACGTAAGCACCTGCGCTACGAGTCGAACTACTACCAGTGTAAAGTTAACGAGAACTACCAATTGCTGAACACTGATATTGCTCAACAGACACTCAAGGTAGTAGACCGAACATTCAAAAGCTTCTACGGATTGATTAGTGCACTTAGGGAGGGAAGCTACCAACAGCGAGTTAAGCTTCCTCACTACTTGCCAAAAGACGGCTACTTCTTGCTGATAATTCCTTGTGGGTGGTCTAGCCGTAAGGACAAGACAAAAGTACCGAGACTGGTCATCAAAGACGGCAAGTTTCGGATACCCATGTCCAATCAGTTCAAGAAACAGTTTGGGGAAGTCTGGCTCAACTTTCCCGACCGCATTGACTACGAATCCCTCAAAGAGATTCGCATTCACCCCAAATACAACGGTCGATACTTCGAGGTTGAATTTATCAACGAAGTAGAACCAGAACCCGTAGAAGTCAATCCCAGTAGTGCGATTAGCATTGATTTGGGAGTAGACAACCTTGCTGCTTGTGTTGATACCAATGGGGCATCCTTCCTTGTGGATGGCAAACCAATGAAATCGATTAACCAGTGGTACAACAAACGCAATGCTTGTCTGCAATCCATCAAGGATAAGCAGGGAATTAAAGGTATTACCAACCAGCAAGTAAAGCTGGTGGCAAGGCGCAATAATCAGGTTAGAGATTACCTGAACAAGGCAGCACGGTTTATAGTCAACCACTGCATTGATAACCAGATTGCACAACTGATTGTTGGTTATAATCCTGGAATCAAACAGGAAATCAACATCGGAAAGTGCAACAACCAGAACTTTGTACAAATCCCGTTTCATTCTTTGCGTTCTAAGTTGAGAGCGCTGTGTGAGCGATACGGATTGGTTTACACCGAACAGGAAGAGTCGTATACCAGCAAGGCAAGTGCTATCGATGGTGATGAAGTACCTGTTTACAATGCCGACAATCCTAAGAATTACCAGTTCTCTGGTAAACGAATTAAGCGAGGATTGTATCGGACAAAAGAGGAACATCTGGTTAACAGTGACTTGAATGGTTCAGCAAATATCGGAAGAAAAAGTAAGCACAATGGCTTTGCCGGAGTGTCTAGGGGGTCATTGACTGCCCCAAGAAGGATTAATCTTCTGAAACTAGAGAGAAAATGTGAAGAAGCGCGGATTTATCCCGTTTCGTAACATCCTCTTAGAATCCCCTCGGCTTTAGCCAGGGGAGGGTCAATACCCTAATTTATTGGCAGCGAAATCTTTATTTGACACTCCGGAAAGGCGGATAACTTCAATTTAGGGTGCTGATGGCGCCCAGAACTCCTACATACGGCAGGTCAAAAGATTTGTTGGGTGAACTTGTGTTATGGTGATTTTCAATTGCTTCGATAAAAGCTATTTTAGATTTAATATTTTGGATTTTGGACGGTTAAAATGAAACTCAGAATCCTCGCTGCTGCAACGCTGCTAAGCGCGATCGCCCCGATTGCTCCTGCCGCCGCCGAGAACATCCAACACACGCAACAATTACTAGCCACCCGACAGTGCCCCAACTGCGACCTCAGCAGTGCGGGCTTGGTTTTAGCCAATTTAACAGGAGCCAATCTCAAAGGTGCTGACTTGAGGTTGGCTAACCTCAGTCGAGCCAACCTCACCGGGGCTGACCTCAGCGGTGCCAACCTCAGCGGCACCAGCCTGTTTGGCGTCAACCTGACAGGGGCAAACCTCAGCGGTGCGAACCTCAGCGGTGCTGACTTGAGAAGTGCCTATCTCAGCGACGCCAATTTGCAAGGCGCTAATTTAAATAACGCGCAACTGCTCGGAGTTAGAGGAATGCCAACCAATATCGGCACCGCTGAAGACTTCTACCGGTTGGGAGTGCTGGAAGCTCAAGCAGGAAACTACAGAAACGCCATTGATTATTACAATCAAGCGCTGAATCTGAAATCGGATTTAGCAGCCGTTTATTTTGCGCGCAGTATGTCTCGCGCTGACTTGGGAGACTTCGCCGGCGCGACTCAAGACGCCGAGCGAGCAAACCAACTCTTTGCAGCTCAAGGAAATCCCCAAGGTCAGGATTTGTCAAAGCAGTTAGCCGAAGCCATTGTTGCACGTCAAAAGCCTACGGAACCCCGCACGGGCGGCGGTGGCAACTTTATGAGTCTTCTGGGCTCGATCGGTTCTGTGCTGGTGAAGCTAATCTTGCCTTGACGGTTGCCTAATTCAGGGGAATCTCGATCCAGAACTCTGTACCATGACCGGGTACAGAAACACACTTTAGTACCCCTTGGTGTTTCTCAACTACAATTTGGTAACTGATAGACAGTCCTAAACCCGTGCCCCGACCTACGGGTTTAGTAGTAAAAAACGGATTAAAGATGTGAGAGATTAACTCTTTGGGGATGCCGTGACCGTTGTCGGCAATGCAAATTCCTACCGTTTTTTCATTGATTAATTCAGTGCGAATCCGAATGCAAGGGGATGGGAAATCAGGAATCAAACACTCGGTGGTGGCATTTATATCTCCTGACTCGATAGGCAGTATTTGGGAGCTTAAATGTGTCGCCGCTGCACTTGCCGCTTTAAATGGAAGATTCATACCTGGCTCTTTTTTTCCCATTTCTAGGGCGTCAAGGGCATTACCGATCAGATTCATAAATACTTGATTGAGCGAGCTGGCATAGCATTCTACTAAGGGCAAATTGGCGTATTCTTTAATAATTTCTACGGTGTTGTGATCGGAATTGGCTTTGATCCGGTGCTGCAAAATCAACAGGGTACTGTCTATGCCATCGTGAATGTCAACGGCTTTTTTCTCGGCTTGATCCGTCCGGGAAAAATTACGCAAAGATACAACTAACTGGCGGATGCGTTCAACTCCGACTGTCATGGAACCCAAAATTTTTGGCAAATCTTCGGCAAGAAATTCGATGTCGATTGCTTCGGAACACTCGCTAATTTCTGGGTTGGGATTGGGGTAGTGCTGGCGGTAAAGTTCCACCAAGCAGAGCAAATCTTTGGTGTATTCGCTGGCGTGGGACAGATTGCCGTAGATAAAGTTAACGGGGTTATTGATTTCGTGGGCGACTCCGGCCAGGAGTTGTCCGAGACTGGACATTTTTTCGGTTTGAATCAGTTGGGCTTGGGTATTGTGCAGTTCTGTGACTGTTTTAGCTAGCTGTTCGGCTTTTAATCGATCGGCAATTGCTGCATTGAGACTTTCTTGATAAAGTTCTGCTTGGTGAATGGCGATCGCAGCTTGAGCAGCTAAATGTTGCACCAATTCCTGTTCTGCTGTTTGCCAAACTCTCGGCCCCGAACACTCATGGGCAATCAGCAACCCCCACAATTGGGAATCTTTGCCTCTCATCGGCACAATTAAACTTCCTCTCACCTCCAACTCTTCCAAAAATTCGCGGTGACAGGGTGTTAAATCCTCAGTATAAATATCATTAATTGCTCGCACCCCTCCGGATCGATAAAAGCACTCTGAGCCTTCGGGAAAGCATCTTTGTGGAGATGTGACACCTAAAATTGACCGCCACTGGCCGCAAACAGCTTCGACAACTACCTCGCCCTGTTTGTCGGCTGCAAATTGGTAGATTACCGTGCGATCGGTATCCAACAAAACTCTGACTTCTCGCACAATAGTTTGCAGTATGATTTTTAAATCTAAGGTGCTGCGAATCTGGTCTCTAACTCGCGTCAATACTTTGGCAAAGTCCAAGGATTTTTGCAATTGGGCGGTGCGTTCTTGAACTTGGCGCTCCAAGTTGGCATTCAGGGTTTGCACTTCTTTATAAAGAACGTACTGCCCAATGGCAGAACAAAATTGGCTGCCTATAGCTAAAGCTTGCTCAATTTCCTCGTACTTCCACTCCGGCGACTGACCTTTTTTTATTTCTCGCCAGACTTCAAAGGATTGTCTGGGAAGGGTTTGTGCAGCGCTGGTGTCAAAGCGCCCCGCCCACATTTTTTCGGTATCTATTGCATTGCGAAAAATGGTCAAACAGCCAACTACTTGTTGTTTGTAGTGGAGGGGAATTACCAGCAAACCCCTAATTTTAGTAAATTGGAAAGCGGGAACTAAAACTCTAAATAGAGGTTCTTTGTATAAGTCGGTAATTATCAAAACTGGGAATTGACAGTTAGTAAAAATTGAAATTTTGGGAATTTCTTCAGTATTCTTAAATCCTTTGGTTAGCCATTCCTGCCAGAGGGGATGAGCTTCGAGCGCCTTAACTTTTTCCCAGTTGGGAAGTGTCGGTTGTTCTCCTGTGGTGAACAGTTCAAAGGTAGCATCACTGTGGGCCGGGGCAGTTGGCAATCCTCCCTCAATCTTGGGAGCGGATAAATTTTCACCGTTGATTTTCGGCGGGTTGAGATAGAGTCTGCCACCGCTGCCGCCCAAAGCGGTGACGGTAGCTTCTAAACCTTGCTGCAGTTGAATGTTGACGTGACCATACAACAGGGCTGCTATGCGGCTCACGGTAGCTTCGCGGGCGGCTTGAGAGCGGGTTTGCTGCAGGAGGAGCGCGTGGGCTATAGCGCTAGACAATTGATCTGATACGAGCTGAACTACTTCTAAATCTGCTGGTGAAATATTGAGGGGCGCGGAGTTGTGAGACACTAAAAGTCCCCACAGTTCGATGTGAATTTTTTGATTATTTCCTGGTTCGTATCGAGTCAGACACGTGGCCGCCTCGCAGATATCTGTTTTGCTGTTTTCCGACGCTATTCTGCGGTGCAAAATCGGTACGACTAAGGAAGATTGCACTCCCATTGCCATCAGGTAAGCTGTGTGGCAAGGATCGAGCGCTCGGTAGTGCATCTCTTCCTTTACTAAAGGTTGACCGGTGTCTGCAGCATCGAGGGGACTCAGGACGATCGTCCCTGAGTTAACATCTATTATTGTCCGCTGGCGCAAAGCGACATACATCTCCCTGGCGCTGGCGGGAATGTCGTCTGCTGGAAAGTGCAGGCCTTTCAAGGAAGGGAGATGGTTGTTATTAATTGACTCAGCAACAACTTCTCCACTGCCGTCAGCACTAAACCTGTAAATCATAATGCGATCTGTTTTCAAAAAAGACCGCACTTCTGCTACCGTACTGGTTAAAATATCTTCTAATTCTAGAGATTGGCGGATGCGTTCTGTTATCCGCCGTATCAAAACTTCTCTGTCTAGTTTATAATGTAATTCTTGCGTATTTTCTCTGAGTTGCATAAATCTCCTTTTGTACTTAATACAATGATAATAAGAAGTTTTGAGGTGCTGTGGTCGCGAGCCTACTCCAATGCCTCACCCTGAGTTTTTGACTCAACCGATCTGTACAATTAATGGCTAGCGCACCGTTGAGAGACGACGGTGTATCGCCTCTGGCGCACTGGCGTAAGGAAAATCTGCGATCGCACCAGTTTAATCCTTGCCTTCAACAGGCAGAGCGAGTTAAGCAAATAATTATTATTATTTTAATGCTCTTATAAATTTATCGCAATCTTAAACTCTCCCTATGAGAATTATTCATTGTTAGGATAACTTGACATTTGTTGTATAACTTCATATAATGATAATTAACGAAAGAATTTGAGTTTCTATCAGCGCGCAAGGCGCTGACTAATTTCTTGGCGCACGCTCATCAGAATTTTACCCAAATGATTTTGACCGGTTCGGTCGCAGCCACACCCCCAGTAGTAATCCGTTGGCGAATCCTCGACAATCACTCGATCCCCTGTGGCGAGGAGAATCGCTTGAATGTCTGTATGAGTGAGAAACTTAGTTAAAACTGCTTCGCGCATAATGGGAATTTTCACAGCTTCCCAATCAGCGCGAATCCGGTGGTTGGGATCGCGACCTAATTTAGCGGCTTCTTGAGGAGTTGCTACGGCTTGAATCGCCGCCACTAATCTTTTATCCGTGCTGAAAAATTTTTGGGCTTGATAGTAATGTTCCACAGTCAACCAATATTGGCCGTGCAGAGAAATGTCGTGTAGTGAAAAATTAGAAAAGCAGCCGTAAGGCTCCTCTACTTTATAAAAATAAATTATCATTAGATTTGAGACTTTATATTTTACAGGATTTAGGTAGAATGTAATTATTTAAGCTGCCCCGGAAGCGCCTTACCGCGCTCTTAGTAACGTGTCAAACCAGTTTTTCCCTCCCACCGGAGTATTTGAGATTGATTGTATAAGCAGCGCGGGGCTTGTATAAAAAAAACCTCGCATAGACTTTATTTAAAATAGCAGTTAGGCTTTTAAACCCAGTTTATTGGAAAAAAGCGGGTTCGGCAAGGAAAAATCTAGGAATCAACTGGCTTTGTGAGGAATAATGTGTAATTCCTATTTTTAAATTAACGATTAAGAATTGGAAATGAAGAATAAGCAATGGGGATTTAACAATATGCGTTCTTCCCTCGGACTTCCTTCTAAAACGGCATCAGCTTGTTAAAAGCGCGGTTAGCGATATCGGCATAATGCAGTTCGCCACACAAAATTTTGCTCATCAACTGAGTAGTCATCGGCAATTTGACGCCCGCTCTATAAGCAGCTCCTGTAAACTGATAGAATGCCTTAGCCAACCGACTGGCCCAAACCATATCAGTGTCCCATTCTTGGGCGATCGATTCAGTGTACTGCTCCTTAGCGTTGTCGGCACCTCCCAGAACTCGATCTATCGCCTGAGCGGCATTAAATCCGCTGAATATGGCAGGTCGAATTACCTCACCGGACAGGGGGTCGGCGAGACAGGCTGCGTCTCCTGCGAGCCGCGCATTTTGCGAGTGCAATTTCCGATCGCCATTCCACAGACTCAGGGGGTGTTCCCGCAGGTTGCTGACACGAACATCCGCACCGCACTTAGTTGCGTAGTCGGTCAAAATTTTCTTGATATCTTTTAGCTTGTCACAACGCATTGCAGCAATACTCAAAGAGTAGCCGTCAGCTTTGGGAAAGCTCCAGATAAAACCTTTTTTTATAGTACCAAAATCGAAATTGATGGCGTTGCCCTTGATTGAGCGAGTTGCTAAACTTGCGGTCAAAAAAACTTTTGGTTCTTTCCATCCTAGCCACTTAGTCATCGGCCCGCCGGCACCGTCAGCAGCAATCAAATAGCGGCCAGAAACAGGTTCTGAGTTTGTTTTAACTTCCCAAACATAATGTTTAAGCTTTATTCCTTTAACTTGTGTAAAGCGTCTAAGTTCCGCACCAATTTTTTGAGATTGTTTAATTAAAAAGTCGTCCAATACATCTTGCTGTACCATCCACATTGGGGAATTTATCGGAACCTGCACCAGATATGCCATTTTCGATGTGTAGGTAATTTTGTTAGCTTTCATCCAAATAGCTGGCGTCAGGTCAAAATCGAGCCATTGGGCGATAGCCCCAGAAACGTCGCCACTACAAGGCTGATTACAGGGCAAAGATGCTTTTTCTACTACCAAAACAGAATGTCTGTGCTTTGCTAGGCCATCGGCTGCTGTACGACCTGCCGGGCCTGCACCGACAATAATGCAATCAAACATTTTGGGTAATGGGTAGCTGGTAATGGGTAATTGGTCATGGGGCCGGAGGAATTGGTAAGTTAATGAGTGTTAAATCTTGAGTTTTTAACTCACAACTCACAAATCATTAAGCGTCTGCTCGTTGTTCGCGGTCGGATCTCGGCAATCTCAAAACTATTCCTATTCCCCCGGCCCAATTTCCCATTCCCTAAACAGTCGTGATATCTTTCTCTTTCGCTGCCAGAACTTCTTCTATTTTGGCAATGTACTTGTCCGTCAGCTTTTGAATTTTATCTTGCAAGTCGCGGGATTCATCTTTAGAGATATCGCTGCTTTTTTCCTGCTTGCGAATCGAGTCAACGGCATCGCGGCGGATATTGCGAATTGCAACTTTACCTTCTTCAGCAAACTTCCCAGCCATTTTGACAAATTCTTGGCGTCTGTCGCTCGTCAGCGGCGGAATGTTCAAGCGAATAACTGAACCGTCGTTGTTGGGAACGAGTCCTACATCGGACAGGGAAATTGCTTTTTCGATCGAGTTGAGTGCTGTGCGATCGAACGGTTGAATGGTGATCGTAGTCGCATCCGGGGTGCCGATGTTGGCAAGGGATTTGATCGGAGTTGGAGAGCCGTAGTAGTCTACCATGACTCGATCGAGGAGAGAGGCGTTGGCCCGTCCCGTCCGAATAGTATTAAAAGACCGTTGAGTAGCCTCAACTGCCTTTTGCATATGATCTTCTGCGTCAGCTAACTTCACAAAAACCTCCGACAAGAGTTCCAATAGATTCTCCCATTACAGCTCGGTAGATGTTGCCCGACACCGAGAGGTCAAATACCATAATAGGAATATTATTTTCTTTGCACAGGGCGATCGCCGTACTGTCCATCACCCGCAAATCTTGATTCAAGACGTGGGCATAGGTGAGGGTTTGATACCTGCGCGCGTTGGGGTTGAGGTGGGGGTCGGAATCGTACACCCCATCTACCTTAGTAGCTTTAAAAATCACCTCTGCATCAATTTCAGCCGCCCGCAAAGCGGCTGTTGTATCAGTAGTAAAAAAAGGGTTGCCAGAACCGGCACCAAAAATCACTACTCGTTTTTTTTCGAGGTGGCGAATTGCCCGCCGCCGGATGTAGGGTTCAGCTACTTCTTGCATGGCGATCGCCGATTGCACCCTCGTTGGCACTCCTGCTTGTTCCAGGGCATCCTGCAAAGTGATAGCATTCATCACCGTAGCAATCATGCCCACATAATCAGCCGTTGCCCGATCCATCCCTGCCGAAGCAGCTTTCACCCCGCGAAAAATGTTGCCGCCACCGACAACAATCGCGATTTGAATGCCTTGTGACACGACTTTGGCAACTTCCTGGGCGATCGACTGAACGACTACCGGATCGATACCGTAGCCCAAGCTGCCCATAAGCGCTTCACCGCTGAGCTTCAGCAAAACTCGCTGATATACCATCCCCATGCCGCCACTATTTTTTTACTCTTTTTGCCTCCACCATAAGATAGCAGTACGGGTGCATTTTGAACATCAATTACCCAGAACACGCATCCTGCTTGTGTTGCAAGAGAATTTGTTTGTGGCGCGGGCTGCTAGGTGAACAGGCAAGATGCCTGTTCCACAACCGGATTTATTTTTTCTCAGTGAATGCTAGGTGAACAGGCAAGATACCTGTTCCACAACCGGATTGATTTTTTGTGGGGAGTAGGGGTTGGGCTTCTAGCTAGCCCCTAAAAGAATCAATCCTTGGGGACGAAATTAAGAGCAGCAGAATTCATGCAGTAACGCTGACCGGTAGGTTTGGGCCCGTCGTTAAATACGTGACCGAGATGAGCGTCGCAAACAGCGCACAGTACCTCTGTTCGGCGCATGAACAAGCTGTTATCCGACTCGCACTTGACATTTTCTTCGCTAACGGGAGCGTAGAAACTCGGCCAACCGGTACCGGAATCGTACTTGGTTTCTGATTTAAATAGCTCTGTGCCACAGCAAATACACTTATAAATTCCGGTTTTTTTGTTGTCGTGATATTCGCCGCTAAAAGCTCTTTCCGTTCCTTTTTTGCGGGTGACTTTAAACTGTTCAGGCGTGAGTTGTTGTTGCCATTCTGCGTCGGTTTTTTGAAGTTTTTGAGTCATAATTTGATATTTGGTTAAGATGTATTTAGCTGTTGAGTGTTGACGGTTAACTGTTGAGTGTTGACGGTTAACGGTATATTGCTAGTTAACTCAGGCTTCCATTAATATTAACCTAATTGGCTCGAAATGAACATACCAGGGAAAAGGATTGTCCTTAATAGCCCTCCACTTTTCCTTGAAAACTTCGGCTTGCAAGTGATAATCTTGGGAATCATTGGGAGGCGAGTGCAATTTGAGATATAATGTCACCCGGTGTGGAGTTTCTACAGTCGAGGCGATCCAACAAGCAAAAGTATTTTCACGATCGCACCCGCTAACAAAACTCAGTTGATGAGCCCGAATTCCCACAGAAACTAGAGATTTGGGAATTGGTTCGACTACAGTCAGAGTACAGCCCCAGTCGATCGCCTCCACGAGAGTTTCTGCGATCGGTTTAGCGGCAGAGAAGTTCTTACAGCCAGTCAACTGGGCGACGGTGAAATTGCCAGGGCGATCGAAAATGTTCTCCTTGGTATCAAAGGCGATCGGCTTTCCCTCAGCCAACACCAACAGATTTTTGCACACCCGGTAAACTTCCTCTAAATTGTGGCTGACAAACAAAGTAATTCCCCGATAATTAGCCAGCGTCAGCATTAACTCGCGTTCCAGTTGACTGCGTAAGTGAGTATCCAAAGCAGAAAACGGTTCGTCTAACAGCAGCAAATCGGGAGAAGGGGCGATCGCCCTAGCCAAAGCCACCCGCTGCTGTTGGCCCCCCGAAAGTTCCTGGGGGTAGCGGTTTTCCAGTCCCGACATTTGCACCGAAATTAGCTGTTGTTTTACCCGAAGTTTTTGCTCGCTTTCAGATAAATGCTGCAAGCCAAACGCAATATTTTGAGCAACAGTCAGGTGAGGAAATAAAGCATAGTTTTGAAACAAAAAACCGATGCGGCGGTCTTTAGAAGCTACATTAACACCCTGTGCTGAGTCAAATAACACCCTGCCATTGACTGAAATTTGACCGCTCCTAGGAGTTTCCAAACCGGCGATGCAGCGCAGAGTCATGCTTTTGCCTGAACCCGACGCGCCCAAAATTCCCAGCACTTCCGGGCCGATATCGAAGCCGACATCCAAGGCAAAGCTGGAGAGAGGTTTAAAAATGCTTAAACAAAGTCCGCTTTTCGGTTGTTGTTGTTGGGATTTTGTGGTAAAAGTAGACGCGACTTTAGGAAGATTTGATTGCAGTCTTTGGCTCGAATTCGGTTTGGGCGATATCCTTTGTAAATCAGTCCAAAAATTAACAGCAGTTAGCACGCTCAAAGAAAGACTCAGAATAATCAAAACCCAAATAGCAGCTTGCCCCATATCCCCAGCTTCCACAGCAAAATAAATTGCCATCGGGATAGTTTGAGTTTGTCCGGGAATATTCCCCGCTAACATCAACGTCGCGCCGAATTCACCCAAAGCGCGAGCAAATGCGAGAATAGTTCCTGCTAAAATTCCCGGCCATGCTAGCGGCAACATAATGCGCCAAAAAACTTGCCACTCCGAGGCTCCCAAAGTGCGGGCTGCGTTGAGAAGATTGGCATCAATTTGCTCAAAAGCTCCCAAAGCAGTTTTGTACATGAGGGGAAATGATACAACTGTGGCAGTAATGGCGGCCGCTTGCCAAGTGAAAATTATAGTTAAGTCGAATTGTAGAAAAAATTGCCCGATCGCCCCATTTCTCCCAAACAGCAGCAGCAGCAAAAATCCGACGACTGTCGGCGGCAAAACTAAGGGAGAAATGAAAATCCCTTCAATCAAAGCTTTACCTCTGATGCGAGTTGAAAGCATCCACCGGGCGGCGGCTATTCCCAGGAAAAAGGTGATAAATGTCGCAATTGCAGATGATTTAAGAGAAATCCAAAGCGGAGATAAGTCAAATTCCATATTTGGGATTAACTATCGCAGTCTTAAATGATTTGTGAAGGATTTTTTTTTTAACGAACCGCGAAGACGCGAAGAACACGAAGGAAGAGAAGAAAGTGAAGAAGGGTTTCTGAATATTTATAATTTTTACGCCTAATTATCGAACTATCCCAAATCCGTATTTCTGAAATACTATTTTAGCTCGATCGCCCGCCAAAAATTCAACAAACGCTTTCGCAGCAGCGGGATTGCGGCTGTTTTTAATAACTGCCAGCGGATAAACAATGGGCGAGTGCAAATTTTCGGCAGCCGTTAGCAGCACAGTTACTTTGTCGGAGGCTGTGGCGTCACTCGCATAAACTATGCCAGCATCAACGTTACCGCTTTCGACGAATGTCAGCACTTGGCGGACGTTATTTCCTAGCACTAATTTTGGCTGTATTTGCCGCCACAATCCAAGTTTATTTAGCATTTCCTGAGCATAGTGTCCGACAGGTACGCTTTTCGGTTCGCCGATCGCAATTTTCTTGATTCTGGCATCTGTCAACTGTTTGAAATCGCTCAAAGCAACACCGTTTTTGGGAGTAATCAAAACTAAGCGATTTGTTAGCAAATTGCGGCGCGTGTCGTTAATTAGCAGGTTAGATTGCTGCAAAGCATCCATTGGGTTGGTGGCGGCGCTGAAAAATACATCTACCGGGGCGCCTTGTTGAATTTGCTGTGCGATCGCGCCGGAAGCACCGAAATTATAAGTAATAGTAAAATTCGGATTACTGTTTTGATAAACAGTTTTGATTTCCTCTAAAGCTTTCGAGAGACTGATAGCAGCGGATACGTTTAAGGAGGTGCGCTGCGGCGTATCGACTGAGGAAAAGTTCTTAAATAGGTTCCAACTAATCAGCAGTGCTAGCATAACGGCGACTGCGAGAATCAAGTTGGGAATACGTCTACTGTTTAAGTTCACAGAAAATTGTTTTGAATCTTTTTACTCCTTACCAGGCTCTGCCTAGTAAAGCAGATTCGGAGGCTGTACCTCCAATTTTCATCCCGTCTTTGACGAGGCAGAGCCTCTGGAGATAGGTTCCCAGGCACAGCCAGGGAACCAGTTAATAATTAGTGCCGGAACGTTAATTTTAAATCTGCCTATGCTCGCCATTTGACGGAACAGCCTATCGCCTCTGTAGTTGAAGGCTCAACGGGTTGGTTATTGAGCAATTGGTCGATCGCACTCCGCAGATAAGACACCTGCACCGCCGCCGGATCGTCAGCGTTGTCGTCAATTAAACCTTTATAGCGTAGTTTGCCGTCTTGGTCTAACAAAAAAACCTCCGGCGTTTTAGAAGCCCCAAAACTTTCAGCCACATCTTGAGCAACATCTCGGATGTACGGGAAGTTGAGTTGATTGTTGGCGGCAAAAATTTTCATGTTCTCAAAACTGTCGTCGGGATACTGGTTTGCATCATTAGCATTAATCCCGATTAAAGTAACATCTCGATCTTGAAAATCTGCTTGAAGTTCTTTCATACGATTGAGATACAACTGCACGTAAGGGCAATGATTGCACATAAATATCACCGCTATCGCCCGAAATTTTTCTAAATAGCGAGCTAAATGGTGAACTTCGTCGTCAACTCCCGGCAGTTCAAAATCGGGAGCGTAGCCGTTAATGGGAGTACCCGTTGTATCCATTAGTAAACTCATGTTTTCAGGAGGTGAAGAGCAGTATTTGCCAGCATGAAAGATGAAACTGTCAGCACGAATAAAATTGGCTGTTGTTTGGCTTTAGCTTAATTCTAGCCTTGCCAACAGCCTATGAGTGATTCGTACTTCGCGATTTATTCCTCGTCTGGCTTTAGCCAACCTTGAGCCAGAGCTTGATATCCAATAAGTTTGTATGCTAATTTGGCGGCGGTAAATTCTGAGACTACAGAATCTACAATAGGTGCTAATTCCATAATGTCACACCCGATTACTTCGTAGGACTCGAAGATGCGGCGCAAAAATGCGGTGAGGGAATACCAATTTAACCCGCCCGGTTCGGGTGTTCCCACCCCTGGAATTAAAGTCGGATCGATGCCGTCTAAGTCGATCGTCAAAAATACTCGCTTAGTTGTTATGCTGGCAATTGCCCGATCGGCCCAATCCGGTTGAGTAGCGATTTCTCTGGCTCGAATCACGTTTAGCTGTTTTGCTTTAATCAAGTCGGCTTCTTCCTTGCAGATAGCGCGAATCCCGATTTGCAGTGTCGGTAAGCCCATATCGACAACACGTCGCATCACGCAGGCGTGGTTGTGAATCGAGCCTTCGTATTCGTGCCGCAAGTCGCCGTGGGCGTCGATTTGCACGACTGTGAAAGGTTCGTTTGGGTATGCTTGGCGATAACCTTCGACAACGCCTGCAGTGATGCTGTGTTCGCCTCCGAGAGAGATGACAAATTTATTTTCGGTAACTAGCTGATGCACTGCTGCTTGGGTGACTCGCAGCATTTCTGAGGAGGAAACTGGTTGCCTGTTGCGGGTATCGGCGATCGGCTCTTGTGTATAAATTCCGACATCGTAGCAAACTTCGGAGTCCAATTCTTCGTCGTAGCACTCGAGTTGATGAGAAGCTTCTAGAAGTTTAGCGGGCCCGTTTTCGCACCCCCGGCGGTAAGTGGTGGTAGCTTCGTAGGGAATTGGCAAGATTACTACTTTGGCGGTGTCGTAGTCTGGTACGATTTCTGACCCCAGAAACGGTACGACAGCAGTGGAAATGATCGTTGGCATAAGGGAAATTTTAATACAGCAAAGAAGTCAGCAGGTTTAATCGTGACATAATATCGGCTCTAACTGCAAAGGAAGAAGGAAGAGGAATTAACCGCAGAGGGCGCAGAGGGCGCAGAGGGAGGAGGGAAGGGAGGTTTGGGATTTATGTCCTAGCGGTTGCCTCGAATTGCGATACGGTTTGTAGTATTGACTTGAGTTCTTTGCAGTCTTGCATTCATCTAAAATCTAAAATCTAAAATCTAAAATCTAAAATCGTATGACATCTTCTACTCCCACTTCGTCAACTGCTGTTGCACCTCAAACTTGGCTGTGGAAAGGCTTTCCGATTTGCTACCAGGCTGCGGGTTCCCAGGGGCCTGCGGTGGTGTTTGTCCACGGTTTTGGTGCGTCTTGGGGCCACTGGCGCAAGAATTTGCCGGCGCTGGCGGCTGATTGTCGCTGTTATGCGATCGACCTCATCGGTTTTGGCGGTTCTGCTAAACCCGCGCCCAAGCTTGAGATTGACTATACTTTTGAAACTTGGGGACAGCTAATTGCTGATTTTTGTCGGGAAGTTGCGGGCGGGCCGGCTTTTTTGGTGGGAAATTCGATCGGCTGTGTGGCAATTATGCAAGCTGCAGTGGACTATCCCGATATTGCTGAGGGCGTAATTTTACTCAATTGTTCCCTGCGCTTGCTGCACGATCGCAAACGCGGCGAATTGCCTTGGTATCGCAGTTTTGGAGCGCCTATCGCACAAAAAGTTTTAAATGTCAAGTGGATAAGTCAATTATTTTTTAAACAATTAGCAACGCCAAAAACAGTAAAAAAAGTGCTTTTGCAAGCATATCGCCGTCCTGAAGCTGTCAGCGACGAACTGGTAAATATGCTGCTGAAACCTGCCCAAGATAGCGGCGCAGTTGAAGTATTTGTGGCATTTATCAGTTATTCTCAAGGCCCGCTACCGGAGGATTTGTTGCCACGTTTAAGCTGTCCGGCTTTGATTTTGTGGGGGACAGATGACCCTTGGGAGCCGATCGCATTGGGACGAGAATTGGCAAAGTTTCCGGCTGTTGAAAAGTTTATTCCTTTGGAGGGAGTGGGCCATTGTCCGCAAGATGAAGCGCCGGAATTGGTCAATCCTATTTTACTCGATTGGATTAAAGAGCGATCGGTAATTGCAGAAAATCCGCCCCTTTAATCAACAAAGGAATAGGCACTTTAGCTAAGCGATCGGGTTAACTTAGAATTGAGAGTTTTTAGGAGTTGAAGTGGGAGCTATATTTGCGCGATCGCGCCATAGCACCAACGGAATGCTTAACGTTCCTAAAATCATTACAACTCCAGTCAGAATCCAAACTAGCACACGATTTGGGCGATAATCACCTCGCTCAATTTGCCAGAATACTCGATTATAACGCCATGCTGCTAAGGCAATGACCGCAATCCCAAAAACGACCAGACTCAGCCCTAAAGTTTCTGAGTTGAAGAAGGGAGGGGAGGAAACTTCTTGCTGAGTCACTGTAGCTTGAAATTGACGCAGAAATAAACTGAACCGACTGATCGCAAACCCAAAACCAACTAAAGCCAGTGAAGTTCGTAACCATGCAAGAAAGGTGCGTTCATTTGCCTGATGTTCCCGCTGTCGGTCTATTTTATCACCCTTGTTCATCAACCCTACCTTTATAAAATATTTTAAGCTTTCCCTGGTTGATTATTGTTTCAGTTGAGATGGCGGAGGGAAGTATCGCTATTGCGATCGTGATTCATCATCACAAAAAAATATAGTATCAGTAAATCGACGAAAAAGCGATCGCCTCCATCTCATACAAACACAAAAGAAGAGGACACAGCAATGCTGTGTCCCTACCAATACCCCAGTTATAATCCAGTTTAAAAAGACTTAGCCGCACCGCCGGACTGAGCCTTTTTCTCCAACCAATCCTGACCCAATCTGATTGTCACATCCGACTGCAGAGAACCGGTACTCTCAACCAGCACATCTCCAAAACCCAAAAACTGGCGAATCGCTTGAGCACCTTTAATATCGCCCTGTTGAGCTACTAGGGTAGTTACCTCCAGCGGTTCGGGCCAAGCTTTATAAACCTGAACATTCCGATAACCGGCTTGAGTCAAATTATTGACAAAAGCTTCAACAGCCGAGGGATCTCCGGTACTATCTTGAATCGCCACATTCAGAAAAGTCGAATCAGCATTCTCAATTTGCCAAGTATTTTGGCCGAAGTCAAAATGTTCCGCCACCATAGTTTCGATGGCATATTGGTCGGGCAACCAAAAACTTGACTTGTAGTCCTTAGAATCGCTAAATTTACCGGGAACCATCAACATCTGCACGCCAGCGCGATCGGTTTGAGTAGCAAAACCAGCCAAAGCTACCAATTCTTCTATACTCAAATTGGTGTCAAGGTGAGACTGAATCACCGATAAAATCTTCGGTAGTCTAGACAGCAAACCTACATTTACTTCCTGTTCCACAAAAGCCCGCATCAACAATTGTTGGCGCTGCACCCGCCCAATGTCGCCCAAATCGTCGTGCCGGTAAAGCAAATATTGCACGATTTGTTCGCCGTTGAGCTTCTGCTTGCCCGCCTTTAAATCTATATATAAATGCTGGCTGTGATCGGTATACTTCATGTCTTTCGGGACATTAATAGTAATGCCACCAAGGGCATCTACCAAACTTTTTATGCCATGAATATTAACTGTGACGTAGCGGTCAATTCCCACACCGCCTAGGAGTCCGCTGACTGACTTCGCTGACGAAGCTGGACCCCCGTAGTAATTAGCTTCGTTTATTTTCACCTCGCCCCTACCTTCAACATAGGTGCGGGTGTCTCGCGGAATGGAAAGCACGCTTAACTTTTTATTTTGAGGGTCAAACCTAACCAACAGCATGGTATCGGTTAAGCCCTTAAATGAGTTTTCCCAAACCTCGTGTCCGACATTTTTGTTGACACTTCCTTCGATGTCAGAGGTCAGAACTTTAAGTCCTAAAACTAAAATATTAACTGGGCGAGTCAGCTCCGGCATTTTCATGTTGAGCTTTGCCATGTCGCCTTGAGAAAATACCGCCGCTTCTTCAGGGCTCAACTTTTGTTGCTGAAGCGGCGTTGTGGAAAGGGACACCGCTAGCAACGCTCCGGCTGTCGCTGAGAGCATTGCTACTCCCGCCAAACCAAAACCAAAACCCAGCCAGCGGCCTCGATGGGGCTGGGAAGCTTTTTTGGTTGCAGGTTGAGCAGTTGATTGTTGGATAGGGTCTTGATTAGGAATTTTTTGAGCTGGCACTGGCTTCCTCACACACAACAAAAATAAAAAAGATAATGGCAATATGTAGTATCAAGCTGAAGACGCACTCAATCAATAGGGTAGGGGCTTAAAAGAACCCTAAATTATGATAAATGTTTGCCTACTACTTGCTCGGCTACGCGACTAATTCCGGGCAACCATAGCGGTTGACGCTTCCAGAGGCGAACCATCAGTCCCAGAGCAACGATGAAATAGCTGGTGGTTAGCAGGCTACTCATTAATAACATGGGAAGTGTCGGAGATTCCGCAGAAATCGCTCCAGCTTCTAAAAGAATATGTCCTAAGAGCCAACTAAAAGCAAGGGCAATTGCCAATCGGCTGATGGCTTTGCGTTCGGGACTACCCTGACGGCGGTAAAGAGTCCACAGGGCGGGGAAAAAGCCGATGACGGGGATCATTAATACAAACAGACTGGCACGATCGAGTTCAGGATTTTCTAAGGGATCTGTTCTTTTCATAATTCGGTACTCAAAATTTGCAGAAGGTCAGATTTTGCACACAAGTTATTTGTTAGAGGGAAAATTTATATCCTAAACCAAAATTCGGAGAGCTGGGCTGGTGCGCGATCGCCAAACTTGTCTGTCAGAGGCAAAATTTTTCTGCCCTCCCAATCTCGCGACCGATCATTGGCAACTTTTCGACCCGGAGACCCGTATTTTGATAAACTGGATACAGCACAGCAGACAGGAGAACAGACTTAGCCATGACCCAATCCCAAAAACCAATCGTTATTGCTCCATCCATATTATCAGCCGATTTTAGCCGTCTTGGAGAAGAGATTCAGGCTGTCGATCGAGCTGGGGCTGACTGGATTCACGTAGATGTGATGGACGGTCGCTTTGTTCCTAATATTACTATCGGGCCGCTGATTGTTGAGGCAATTCGCCCCGTTACTACCAAGGTGATCGATGTCCACTTGATGATTGTGGAGCCGGAGAAGTACGTCGAGGACTTCGCTAAGGCTGGTGCTGACATTATTTCGGTTCACGCCGAGCATAATGCTTCGCCTCACTTGCACCGCACCCTCGGCCAAATTCGGGAATTGGGCAAAATGGCTGGTGTGGTTCTGAATCCTTCGACGCCGCTGGAGTTGATAGAGTACGTGCTGGAACTTTGCGATTTGGTGCTGATTATGAGCGTCAATCCAGGCTTTGGTGGTCAAAGTTTTATCCCGGCTGTTTTGCCGAAAATTCGCCAGTTGCGTAAAATGTGCGACGACAAGGGCCTCGATCCTTGGATTGAGGTAGATGGCGGTTTGAAGGGGAACAATACTTGGCAGGTTCTGGAAGCGGGCGCAAATGCGATCGTCGCTGGTTCTGCTGTGTTTAAGGCGAATGATTACGCAGCGGCGATCGAGGGTATCCGCCACAGCAAGCGTCCGACTCCTGAGTTGGCTGCGGTTTAATCAAAGATTTTTCGAGTTTTTCTGGTTTTTCTCGTTCCCAGCCCAAGCAGGCTGGGAACGAATTTTTAGACTCGGTTTCCAAGAGTCATCAATTATTTATTTCGAGACAGAGGCGAGAATGCTTTCCATCTCAGCAAGCTCGATCGCCCCGGAGAATGTTTGGCCGTTCATAATAAAAAATGGAGTGCCTTCAATCCCCAGTTGTTGAGCAAGTTGCACGTCTTTCTGAATGGCGGCTTCGGCAGCAGGGCTGTTGCGATCGGTGTTGAATTTATCTAATTTTAGATTGAGCTTTTGGGCGATCGATGCGTACAATGGTTCGCCTAACTCTTTCTGTCCTTCAAACAAAGCGCTGTAGTATTCCCAAAATTTGCCCTGCTGTTGGGCAGCCCAAGCTGCTTTAGCTGCTGGCAGCGCTTGAGGGTGAATTGAAGTCAAGGGAAAATGCTTGTAAGCTAAAGTAACTTTGTCTTGGTGCTTTGCCATAAACTGCTTGACAGTATCGTGAGCGCGCGCGCAAAACGGACATTGAAAGTCAGAGAATTCTAAAAGTACAATTTGCTGCGAAGCTGAACCCGTGGTGGGAGAATCCCCGATAGAAGATTTGGGATTAGTTTTCATCTCCTGCAAAAATGACTGCTGCGCTGCTTTGAGAGACTGCTGCTGCTGTTGCTGGTACGCTTGTACCGACTCTATAATTGCTTGCGGGTTTTCGCGGATAATCTGCAATACTTGCTCTTTCAACTTGGGATCGACTGAATTGCCAGCCACTGACTGGGCGGGGGAACAACCGATAAATACAAGGCAACCTGCCAGGAGTACAGCCAAGCAGAAGGCTTGCTGGCTGCGGAGTTTTCGCCAAATAGTGGATACGTTCATCTTTTTTTCTGATTCACAGCAACACTTAATCCTACATTTAATTTTGCGGAGTGTCAGGTATACCGCTGTTGACTGCTGTCGAGCTATTTTTAGCTTTCAGCAATAATTAGCCATTGGCAATCGGTAATTCGTAGTCGGTAATTTGCAAGGGGTGTTAATCACCTGAACACCGACTAACCTAATAATTAAGATTTAAATTATTGGAATTTATTATAATATAATTTCCCCTCAAACGACCCAATAAAAAATGTTTGTAGTTAAGACTTTAGTCCTGAGCAGATTCTGATCACTAAAGTCTTAACTACAAACGCGCTCACGGTTATTTTACTACAGGACTAGATATAAAAAATAAAAGGACGATCGCCCCGGCGATCGTCCTTTTATATACTGCACGTATTATCAGCTTTTAAACTGGTCTGAATCCGAGACTATTTGCGGTTGTTGAGCCATTTAGCCGCAACTATTCCCAAAATACCCGCCACAACGGGATTGCCCAAAAACTTCATCAAACTCGGCTGTTCTGCCAGCACTTCTTGGAAAATATCCGGGTGATTGTGATAGGTAAACGAAGCCAGCTTGGTAACATCGTCAGCATTCATACGGCTGGCGTGGTGGGTAGAAAGTCCTAGCTGCTTTTCCAATTTGCGATCGTCCAATCCTCTCTTCCCCAAATGCTTGAAGAATTCCCGCGCCACGTCGTCGCGTTCGTTGGGCTTAATTTGGGCGATCGCCTTTTGCAATTCCGGTTCCAACTGAGCCGGCGGGAGGGAGTCGTGATTCAGGGAACGCCCGAATAATTGTTTGCGCTGAGCCGGCGAAGTTCTCTGAGCAAAATCGTCAAAGTTTTCGTAATCTTCACCAGTTGTCTCCGGCATCATTTCTCGATCGCCCTGGGCTAAATCGTTCATGATTTGACGCTTGTAATTATCGCTGCTACTCATGGTAACTCTCTTCCAATCTACACAACATTTCAGTCTTAAATTGAGATGATTTCGACTTCAAAAAACTGCGGAATATTAAACCGCCACGCGGCTATCATTTAAGCTTGCTAACCCGGTCAAGACTTGTATTCAATCTGATTTGATTGCTGGTCGTACTTAGCAGTCAAAATCAGTTTCTTGTCAGGAGCGTAAACCAAAACACTTACATCCTGATTTGGGAAATTGCGGTGAAAACCTTGTGCTAAAGATTTCGCCAAATCTTTTACTTCAGTCGGGCGGACTTGCGGGGTAATTACAACTCCCAATTTGTTATTGTCGCGGACGTAAGCATCCTGAACCAAGCCCTTAGCGGTCTTTGTTACCCATTGACCAAAATCTTGACCTGCGGCGGTATTGCCACGTTCTAGCTGCGCGTAATAACCCTGACTGCCACCAATTGCTACAGGTACATCAGTCGGTTTTTGCGTTGAAATACTGGGCGCGCAGGCAGTCGTAACAGCCAGCATTAATACCAAGAGTACGCCCGCAATTATTTTGCGACTCTGCTGCAATAAACTCACCTTTTTTCCTCCGTTCTGAAAACAAGTTGAATATTTGAAAGGGTCAGGTTGTTCGACCCTCTCAATTAGGATGAGGCTTAGTCTAGTTTCTTTTTGAGCTCATCTTTTACATCTTCGATGGCATGACCAGCTTCAGCTTTTGCCTGCTTGGCTTTGCCTTCTGCTTTATCCTTCGGGTCGCCAGTAACATTACCTAGGGCTTCTTGAGCAGCGCCTGCGATGTTATTGCCAGTTGCCTTTGCTCTATCTTCAGTGCTCATGGTTTTCTCCCTATCTGTATCTAATCCGACATTTTTTACTTAATAAACTCATCATAGGTAACTAGGAGCTGCGTTGCACTCTACCTCTAGGAAGAAACAATGAAGAAAAAATGAAGAGGGAACATGAAAGATGGAAAAATTATTTTTCAATTTTAGACGGACTGCCACTCTCATACTTACCGGCTTTTTTTACCGTTTCTGCTGGCTGCAATCAACTATTTTTGTAAAAAACTGCTGGAGGGTTGCCCGTGCGTCCCAGACTATTTTTTTAAACCCAAAAGAATTTATGCTTGTTAAATTTTATTTAATTCTGCCTTAAAAAGGCGGGTGTGGGGAAGACCGCATCTTACCCACACCCGAAAAAATTCCGTATTAGTTTTAATCTACCTTATGATGACATTCTTCATCTATTTTGTGCTGCAGTTCTTCTTTCAACTGTTCGACAGCGCGCATAGTTTGAGCATCTTCTTGTTTTTGCGGGCCCAGGGCTTTTTCTGTTTCCTCACCGAGCAATATTTCCCTAGATTTTGGTAGCGTGACTTGGTTTTCGCTGCCAGTCTGGGTCGCGTTTTCTTGACTATTCATTAGTTTTTCCCCTATTGTTTGCAAAATTTATTTTTAACAAGGGTACTTAGAAGTTAACCTTATATTTATCATAAGGGAAATCACGAACACTTCCCTCTGTCTGAAGGGAGATAGGGGCTGGTGAAGAGTTTTGAGTTTTGAGTTTTATAGTTAAGATAAATTACGGAAACTGCCATTAGCCCCAAAGGAGATAGGTGAAGGGGAATAGTGCGTGAGATTGCTTGGTGAGTCGCAAGGCGCGGGCAGTGAAGGAGTTGGGAAAGGGGAGGAGGGGGGAGAATTTTTCTGCGGCGCGATCGCCATAAGTACCTTTTGTCGTTTGTTAGATGAGGCTGTTTCGACATCCTTGACATACTCCCCGACCGTCGCGGACGGAGATTCTAATTCATGGTTCATCGCAGTCTACTTGCTATCTCAGGGTGTATCGTCAATAGTAGAGGGGGTATTCTCCCCACGCTTTCCCTCTTTCGAGGCGGATTCCTCTTGCCCAGAGATACCGTTTTGCCCTTCCATCCCTAGCATCTTCATTCCCTGTTTCAGGATAATTAAAGTCAGTGAAGGAGTCGCCTCCTCCACTGCTCTCCAAAACTGAACGTGGGCGTTGATGAACTAAGGTATGATTAGTTCAAAGAAAAATTGGCAAAAACAATTAACTAAAAGTCAAAGCCTATGAAATGTCCTGAATGTAAATCAAGTCATCTCAATAAAAATTGCCATAAAAAAGGTAAACAGAATCATTTTTGTTTTGAGTGTGGTAAGCAATTCATAGAATGCTACCAACCCCATAAAGGTTACTCTCAATAAGTTAAGTAGGAATGCCTAAAGATGTATGTTAATGGTATGGGTTTTCGAGGAATAGAAAGAATCAAAGGTGTTCACCATACAACAATAATTAATTGGTCAAACAGGTGGGAGAACTTTTGCCAGACGCTTACGAACCAGACACAATTCCCGATGTCGGAGAACTAAATGAATTAGAAATATTTATTGGCTTAAAAAAAACAAAAGCTGGCTGTGGACAGCAGTAGACCACTTCAAAGCAGGTATTTTAGGATGGGTTTTAGGGAATCATAGTGCCCAAACATTTAAACCTTTATGGGAGAGCGTTGAGAAATGGAAATGCTATTTTTACGTAACAGATGGCTGGAAAATTTATCCCATGTTTATTCCCGATGGTGACCAAATCATCTCTAAAACTTATATGACTTGCCGTTGAAGGTGAAAATACAAGCCTCAGACATTATTGGGCTGGATTAAAGAGAAAAAATCTTTGTTATTCTAAATCCGAAGAAATGCTCAAACATTCAATTCGTTTACTAATTCACGATCCTCAAATTCTCGGACGTTCCCATTCCATATTCAAGTAATCATTTCGATACTCTGATGTGAACGCTATTCTACCTGAACTGCCCGGGACGGTTGTCTAATCATACCTCAATTCAGCAACGCCAAAAATTTTTGCAATGCCAGCACCACCAACTTTCTACTTATGGAATTGGTCAAGACGGAAGTATAGACGATTTATGGGAGGAAGGGTACTTTTCGGGACATCTTAGCCGTATCATCTGTTGTTTAGTTCACCCTACTTCATGCCGTTTCACCTGAGTTCGGCTCAGTCAAGGCAACTGCTAGTCATTGAGCAGCCTGCACGTTACTCATTGCGACTTCCCAAATGCCTTTTGCACAATAGCTGTAAAAGTTAGGAACAGGCAGAAACAATGAAAGCTACTGGTAAGGTGTATACAATTGATTTGGCTGGGAATCAGTATCAAAGCCCTCGCTACTTGCAAAGTCGGGCGAGGATTAACTCGCTCATCGACCATTATATGTCATTGGAAGTTTTGAGCGATCGACTTTCCGATCTCCCCCAGCAATTTTCCGCCCCGCATCCCCGCCCTTGGGAACCCATAGATTGGCAAGGAATCAATCGCGACCAAATTATTGGTGTCAAGCCCGAAATATTTTTACAAATTTTGGCAAGTGCGGCAGAAATTGAAGCTCCCATCCGCAGCTACGGTAGAGAAAGTTGGTGCTACTTACAGCATATTTACCCGCAAATGGCGCGGTTTATGGGAGGAATTTTTGATGACAACGGAAACATTCTAGAGATAGGTGTCTGGGAAAAAGAAGAACGCCAACATTGCCCGACCTTTAGGAAAATTTACCAGCAACTTACAGCAGAAAAACTGCAAGTTAAACCGAACTCTGTGAATGGCTGTCAATCCACAGGTGACGCTTGGCAAGATACCTACAAACACGTGATTAGTCGCCTGAGTACCGAGTGGGGAGCTACTTCTGTTTATTTATGGTTGATGGTACACTCAACAGGAGCGTTGCAACAGGCAATTTCCCAGCCTTTACAGGATGAGATCAATCATTTGGCTAAGTTTTGGGGTTTCAGCCGCTGGGCATTCTCCCAGAGTTATTTCAATCAACTGAAAGGCTCTACCAAAAACCTGATTGCTTTGCTGAAACACCATCAGATTGAACGCACGCACGGCAACGATGTGTTTAACACTTCACTCAGTCTCAAACAGCTTTCTTTGGTGTTGGAATTGACTTTTACATTCACGCGAGTGATGGTGCGGCTGCGGCGCTGGAACCGCGAACTTAGTCGTAGTTATCTCAGACATTTGTTTGGCACTGCGCCGATGGTTGATGCACCGCGCAAGGTCGCTTAAACTAAGTTACCCCCTCGCTCGGCGGTTGAAACAAGGGCAACCACGGGGGGATTGCCCCTACTACATAAACTTTCGTCCCAGCAAAGAGGGACTAAGAAATCAGGGGCATTTAAGCCGGATTTGGTATTAGCAATCAGAGCGGAGGCTGGAAGTTATGAAGCATAAAATCTACGCTGTTGTCAATCTCAATCACAAAAAACTATTCGTTGGTGAAGCCGCTCAGTTGACTATCAATTGGCCGCCTTTATTAGCTCGACTCAACAGCGGGAGGTATTCAGATACCGAATTTCAAGTTGTATGGAATCAGGAAGCAGACAAGCGCTTCTTTTCCTTTCACACTTGGCAAGATTTGGTGGATATAGCTAATACCTGCGATTTGGTAGGGTTGCCAAATTGTTAGACTTAAAGAGACAATTGAAATTAAAAGGTACTATAAATCATGCAAATTACGATCGCCCTTCCCGACAATCTCCCCCTGACTGAAGCCGATGTGCGACTCGAATTCGCGATCGGACTCGATCGGCATCACAGCGCTCATGACTGAAATATTGAAGTGCGATCGGGCATTATTTTCAAGTTTTATGGTTTGGGTGGTGGTTCCCACTTACAGATAGACTCTGGCGAAAGAGGACAAGTCTTGGGAGCGATCGGATTTCCGCTGAGGACTAAATCGGTCAGGTTAGTCAAGGATGCTAGCGGTTTGATATCGCTGATTTGATTGTTGTCGAGTCCAAGAAAAGTCAGGTTAGTCAAGGCTGCTAGCGGTTTGATGTCGGTGATTTGATTGTTGTCGAGCCAGAGAACAGTCAGTTTAGTCAAAGATGCTAGCGGTTTGATGTCGCTGATTTTATTATTGTCAAGGGAAAGCCAAGTCAGTTTAGTCAAAGATGCTAGTGGTTTGATGTCGCTGATTTTATTATTGTCAAGGGTGAGCGCAGTCAGGTTAGTCAAGGATGCTAGCGGTTTGATGTCACTGATTTGAGCTGCTTCGATTCTGAGCGCAGTCAGGTTAGTCAAGGATGCTAGCAGTTGGATGTCGCTGATTTGATTGCCGGCGAGGACGAGCGAAGTCAGGTTAGTCAAGGATGCTAGCGGTTTGATGTCGCTGATTTGATTGTTGTCGAGCCAGAGAAAAGTCAGTTTAGTCAAGGATGCTAGCAGTTTGATGTCACTGATTTGATTGTCTATGAGTGAGAGCGAAGTCAGGTTAGTCAAAGATGCTAGCGGTTTGATGTCGCTGATTTGATTTCCTTCAAAGACGAGCACAGTCAGGTTAGTCAAAGATGCTAGCGGTTTGATGTCGCTGATTTGATTTCCTTTGAGGGTGAGCTCAGTCAGGTTAGTCAAGGATGCTAGCGGTTTGATGTCACTGATTTCATTGCCGCCGAGGGCGAGCCAAGTCAGGTTAGTCAAGGATGCTAGCGGTTTGATGTCACTGATTTCATTGTTGTCGAGGGCGAGCCAAGTCAGGTTAGTCAAGGATGCTAGCGGTTTGATGTTGCTGATTTGAGCTGCTTCGATTCTGAGCGCAGTCAGGTTAGTCAAGGCTGCTAGCGGTTTGATGTCGCTGATTTCATTGCTGATGAGGGTGAGCGTAGTCAGGTTAGTCAAGGATGCTAGCGGTTTGATGTCGCTGATTTCATTGTTGTCGAGGGTGAGTTCTGTGACACTCGAAAGTTCTCGATCGGCCTCATCACACTCAGTAGTCCCTGCTTTCTCCAACAGCACTTCAACAGTATGTTTAGTTTCAGAACTCAAATCAGCTTTTTGGCGACACCAATCCGCAAATGTTCTGTTTTCCGATCGCGTTTCTTCGGCCTTCGCTCCAAGTACATTTCCAAATAATGCTACGATCGCACTCAAAGCAACTACTATCAACCTTGATAAATTCATATGTTTCTATGCAACTATAAATTTCATCATCTTGCATCTCTAATTTTCTGAATAGGCAATGGCAGGTTGGCAAACTGTCACGGCACTGCCAGATAGTTCTAAAATAACTGTGATATTAAACTAATAGCCAATAACTTTATCTGCACAAACTCAGGAAAATACCTTATGAACGGCCCAGCATCTTACGCATCATCTCAAATCACCGATCGCGATCGCGCTAACCTCAGCCGCCTGATCGATTACACTTCCATTCAATCGATACCCGAATTTTGGGCGATCGTCAAACAAAAATTCGGTCAAACGGTAGCCCTCCACGATCCCCACACCCAGCCAGAAATCAAACTCACCTACACCGACCTCTACCAGCAAATCCAGCAATTCGCCGCTGGCCTCCAAGCCCTCGGCATCGAACCAAATCCCGAAGAAGCAGTCCCTCCCCGCGTCGCCCTCTTCGCAGACAACAGCCCCCGCTGGCTGATAGCCGACCAAGGTATCATGATGGCCGGGGCCGCGAACGTTGTTCGAGGCGCCACCGCCGACCCTCAAGAACTCCTGTACATAATCCAAGACAGCGGCAGCACCGCCTTGGTAGTCGAAAACCTGGCATTACTGAACAAACTGCAACACCGCCTCCCTGATTTGCCCATTCAACTCATCGTCCTCCTCTCCGACGAAGAACCGGAAACCAGCCAAACCCTAAACACAGTTAAATTTTCCCAAGTGATGACCACAGGGGCAAACCGTCCCCTCAAACCCACCAACCACAAGCCTCAAACCCTCGCCACCCTCCTCTACACCAGCGGCACCACCGGCAAACCCAAAGGCGTCATGCTGACTCACGGGAACCTGCTGCACCAACTCAACACCTTGGGCACAATTCTCCAGCCCGAAGCCGGCGAATCTGCCCTCAGCATTCTGCCCAGTTGGCACGCCTACGAACGCAGCGTCGAATACTTCCTGCTTTCCCAAGGATGCACGCAAATTTACACCAGTATTCGCTATTTCAAACAAGACTTTAAAACTTACAAACCCCATTACATGGTCAGCGTTCCGCGCATCTGGGAATCGATTTACGAGGCTGTACAAAAGCAATTTCGGGAACAGCCACCTAACAAACAAAAATTGGTGAATTTCCTGTTATCTTCCAGCCAGCAATATATCGAGGTCCGCCGCATTTTCCAAGGATTAACTCTTAGTTTGAAACCGGCTTCTGCTTCCGAAAAACTAATCGCCCGCACTAAAAGCATTCTGTTGTCGCCCGTACACGCCCTCGCCGAAAAATTGGTTTACAAAAAAGTCAGGGAAGCTACAGGAGGACGCTTAAAATGGGCAATTAGCGGCGGCGGTTCTTTGGCAACGCATTTAGACAATTTCTTTGAAATAGCGAATATCGGCTTGTTGGTGGGATACGGTTTAACCGAAACTTCGCCGGTTTTAACTGTGCGCCGCCCTTGGCACAATCTTAAAGGTTCCGCAGGACAGCCGATCGCCCAAACGGAAATTAAAATAGTAGACCCGGAAACCAGACAGCAACTCCCAACAGGCCAGCGCGGCTTAGTATTGGCGCGGGGGCCGCAAATTATGCAGGGCTACTATCTCAATCCCCAAGCGACTGCCAAAGCCATAGACTCCGAAGGCTGGTTTGACACCGGCGATTTGGGCTGGCTGACACCGGGAAACGACTTAATCTTGACCGGGCGGGCCAAAGATACGATCGTCCTCAGCAACGGCGAAAACATCGAACCCCAGCCCATAGAAGACGCCTGCGTCCGCAGCCCCTACATCGACCAAATTATGCTAGTAGGTCAAGACCAGAGATCCGTTGGCGCCTTAATTGTCCCCAATGCAGAAGCCGTGCAGAAATGGGCAGAAACTCAGACTCCCCCATTACACGAAATTGACTGGAATAGCAAGACAATTCAAGATTTATTCCGCAAAGAATTGAACCGAGAGGTGCAAAATCGCCCTGGATACCGCGCGGACGATCGCATCGGCCCGTTCCGGTTGATTCAGGAGCCATTTTCGATCGAGAATGGAATGTTGACCCAGACCCTGAAAATTAAGCGCCCGGTTGTGACGCAACACTACCGCGATATGATTGACGGGATGTTTTGAAATATTCGCAGGACTTGGGGAATGGAAAAGAAAAAATTATCCCAACACCCGAGTCCCGAGTCCGAGTCCTCAGTCCTGGGCCATTAGTTCATGTTTACCAACTAATGACTCATGACTAATGCCTAATTCCTAATTGACAAGCAACAACTTTTTTATGGAACCACAATTACTCTTGAAACGATCGATTAACGTTAAAGTCATCGTTACTCCCCGCTGGAAAGAAGAAGCTCAACAGCAACTCCAAGCCCAAATCAACCAAATAGACTCTCAGCTACAACAGTTAGAAATGCAAGGGCAGCGGATGATTTCAGAAATCCAAAAGCAAAATCTGCAGCCACCAGGCCCGCAAGTAATGCAGCAAATAGAAAACATTCAAGTGCAGGTGAATCAAAGAAAAAGCGAACTGCTAGAACAGAAAAACCAAAACCTGCAACAGCTTCAGCAAGTGCAGGTGCTAGACCTGGAACAAGAAGTGAGTCAAGGTCAAATTGACGGCACATTCACTGTCGGGCTCGGAGAAAACTTGATTCAAAAAATGCAAGTAGAAATTCTCCTTCGCGACGGCATAGTCGAAGAAATTCGAGGTGATATTTAGAAATTGGTAAGTGGTAATTGGCGATCGGTAATTGGCAATTGATTTTGAGTCAACAGTCACACATCAAGAATGCGAGACACTGGCATAATAATAAGTATTGCCGGTGGCCGATCGCCAATGCTCAATTGCCAAATACCGATTACCTATTACCAACACAAAAGGACTTTTTACAGATGATTCGCGAAGTTTTCATGCCAGCCCTGAGTTCTACCATGACAGAGGGCAAAATTGTTTCCTGGGTCAAATCCGCCGGAGACAAAGTAGAAAAAGGCGAAACGGTGGTGGTGGTTGAATCCGACAAAGCCGACATGGACGTGGAGTCTTTCTACGAAGGCTATTTAGCAATAATTATCGTACCTGCGGGCGAAGTTGCTCCGGTGGGGGCGGCAATCGCCCTGGTAGCAGAAACAGAAGCCGAAATCGCCACAGCTCAGCAGCAAGGAGCCGCCGCCCCAAGCGCAGCAGCAGCCCCCGCTCCCAGCCCCGCTCCTGTGAGCGCAGCTACATCGTCAGCAGGTTTGCAGCAAAATGTCAGCCGCCAAAACGGCCGCAGCGTCGTTTCTCCCCGCGCTCGCAAGTTAGCCAAAGAGTTTAAAGTAGATTTGAATTCTATCAAAGGCAGCGGGCCCAACGGTCGCATTGTCGCAGAGGATGTGGAAGCAGCAGCCGGCAAAGCCCAACCCGCTCCGGTTCAGCAAGCGGTAACAGTCCCCGCAGCACCCGCCCCCGCCCCCGCAGCACCCGCCCCCGCGGCAGCCAAACCCGCACCCGCACCAGTCCCGGCGGTGGCACTTTCCGGTCAAAGAGTACCGATGAATGCGCTGCAAAATGCGGTGGTGCGGAATATGGAAGCAAGTTTGAGCGTGCCGTCTTTCCGCGTCGGTTACACAATTACTACTGATAATCTCGACAAACTCTACAAACAAATTAAGTCCAAGGGCGTCACGATGACGGGTATGCTGGCGAAGGCTGTAGCAGTAACTTTACAAAAACATCCTCTGCTGAATGCTTGTTATGTGGAGTCGGGAATTCAATACCGCGCTGATATTAATGTGGCGGTAGCGGTGGCGATGGATGGCGGCGGTTTGATTACGCCGGTGTTGCAAAATGCCGATCGCCTCGATATTTATTCGCTCTCCCGCGCTTGGAAGGATTTAGTCGATCGCGCCCGCACCAAGCAGTTGAAGCCTGATGAATACAGCACGGGAACTTTTACTCTTTCCAATTTGGGAATGTTTGGAGTAGACAAGTTTGACGCGATTTTGCCGCCGAATCAAGGCTCGATTTTGGCGATCGGCTCTTCGCGGCCGCAAGTAGTGGCAAACGAGGATGGTTTGATGGGAGTGAAGCGCCAAATGCAGGTGAATATTACTTGCGATCACCGGATTATTTACGGTGCTGATGCTGCGGCATTCTTGCAAGATTTAGCGAAATTGATTGAGACAAATCCTCAATCTTTGACGCTTTAATTAGTTAACTGTTGACTGTTGACTGTTGACTGTTGGCAGTTGACAGTTGACAGTTGACAGTTGACAGTTGACAGTTGACAGTTGACAGTTGGCAGTTGACAGTCAATGGTTTGCCATAAACTATGTTAAAGGAGCTAATATGGAAAGCTTCCAACAGCTAAGAGTTTATCAATTAGCGGAAAAAATATCAAATGAAATATGATTTATTGTTAAAAAGTGGGACGACTTTGCCAAGGATACGATGGGCAAACAAATAGTGCGATCGGCTGATAGTGTTGGTGCTAATCTTGCAGAAGGACATGGACGCTATAGCTAGCAAGATAATCAGCGTTTTGTGAAAATTGCTCTTGGGTTCATTAAACGAAACAAGACATTGGTTGAGACTTGACGGAGCTCGCAATCTTTTGACTCAAGAACAGAGCGATCGACTGCATCCGTTATTAAATGAACTTTCACCAAAACTTAATCCCTATCTTAACTCATTAACACATAAACCCAAAGGTTAACAGTCAACAGCCAACAGCCAACCGTCAACAGTTAACAGTCAACCGTCAACCAATAACTAATTACTCGATCGCACAGTCAAAACTTGCGGCGGCGTCGCATCGGGCGGATACAAGAAATCCACTTGCACCAAACGGCGTTCCCCCGGCTTCATATTCACATTCACCAAAGGTTCCCCCTGCTGTCCCCTGCGCTGCACAATGTGAATGTAGCGCGTCAAAGTCTTGCCCGTATCATCCTTAAACATCACCCGCACCGTACCTCGGAAAAATATCCGATTTTCAGGAGGATCGTAAAACATCAATCCCCCCGATTCTGTATTTGCCTTGACGGGTGTTTGCATTTTAATGCTAACAGATTGAGACTCGCGAGATTTGTTGTAAAGCGGAAAAGTTAAGTTGTATTGAATCCCGTAATTACCGTGAGCAAAATAAGCAGTATCGGGATAGCGAGCTAACATTTTAGCGCTTTGAATTTGACCAGTTCCAAAAGTACCCGTATCAGTAGTGCTCAAAGCATAGGAAAAGGACTCGCCGCGCTTGGGAATAGTTAAATAATCGGTTCTCGAATTGTCCGTAATTTTAGCTTGCCACTGGGAACCTTCCGCTACTCCTGCCACGCGGCCATAAATTTTTTGCACCGGATTTTCGCCTCTCGGAGTTGGTGCTAAATCTCTTGGCCCCGCTAAACCTTTGGTATTTAAAATATTTTCCCACTCTTCTAAAGTCGGATATTGCTCCACTCCTTCTGGATTTGTGGGAGCAAACATGGCTAATGATGCTACATAAACCGAATTGCTGCTCGACATTCGCATTAAGGTCGATCGACCATTGGAAGAAGGCGTGACATTGCCCACAGGTATCGGCAAATTCATCAGCATTCGGCTCTGATTCGCCGGAATCTCGATCGCAGCCGGCAAAATGGCTTGTCTGAACCCCCGCAGCACATCGCTGGTGATGCGGCTTCCAGGCCCCGCAAACACAGTGCCGAATCGATTTTCTAAATACGACGGCAAATCGACAAACAAGGCATCCGGCCGAGTTAAATAAGTTGCTCCTTGCAAGACATTTAAAGTAACAGGTTCGGAGTTGGGATTGTGGACAATTATTCCTTGAAATAAGGTGCGAGTTTCGGCGCGATTTTTAGCTTTGGCGATGTGGTGGGCAAAGATGTCAAATCGGCCTTTGAAGGGAAAGTTTAAGTGTGCAGAAGGTAGTTGTTTTCCTTCCGGGGGAAATGTGGAGAGCAAAATGCCTTCGGTTTGCACAACTTCGGGGCTGTTGCTATTGAAAACCGGGATGCTGTCGAGTTGTCCTGGTAAAACGCGCACTTGTTGGGGCACCGTCAGGGTTTTCAGCGGGCTGCTGCTTGGCTGTGGCGGCAAATCCAGTTCGTTTTCGGGTACGGGGACTTCTGGGTCGATGATCAGTTGTTGTTGGGCGGGAGGTGCGGGAATTGTTTGAGCTAGGGGGAAAATTGGCAAAAACATTGCTGTGAGCGCGTTTAACTGAACTTGTGTTGATATTTGACCGATCCTCTTGGAGGGCTCCGCTAATCGGCGATCGACACAAAACTTTACCACAAGTTGGTTGATGTGTTTGAGGAATTTTGGATTTTAGGTGGATGTGTGCAGTAAATTCGACGCCCAACTTAGCACTGACAGGGTATCGAAGATAAACCACACACTCAAGAATCAACGCGCACTGATTACCGGAGGCAGTCGCGGCATTGGGGCTGCGATCGAAAGCAGCGTTTGGCCCGTGAAAGCGCTGATGTTGCCTTTAATTATACCAATTCGCCCGATCGCCCAATTTAGCACAGACCTGGCGCTCAGCTTTCGATCGCACCTTCTGAGTCCGCGCACCATTTCCAAAATTGTTGGGCGTGAAGTCGGTTTCGATCGTCGGACGCTCAAACAATTTACCAATTACCAATTACCAATTACCAACTTGCGTTATTTCTGTTTTAGGACTACCAACGTAATGTCGTCAAAAACTTTATGTTGGTCAATATGTTGCCGCAGATGATCAATTACTGCTTCCCGAATTTCTTCAGCCGTTTTGTAGCGATTTTCTTTGGCCACTTGGCACAATCTTTCTATGCCGTAATACACTTTATTTATATTTTCAGCTTCGGTAATTCCATCTGTGTAAAGCACTACTACATCCCCTGGATTAAGATGCACTTGAACTTGGGAAACAAAATCAGCAATATCTTCCTCTAATCCCAGAGGAAAGCCGAGTTCCATTGTATCGATCCGTTCGATGTTACCATCAGTACGGACTACAATTATTTCTTCATGTTGACCGCTGAGGGTAAGGTTACTATCTTGATAATCTAACAAAGCCAAGGTCATGTTTCTAGACGAGTCGATGCGCTCGATATTGGCATAAAGGGTGCGGTTTAACACATCAAGAAACTTCACCGGATCGGTTTCGTTCATTTGTTGGAGAGTGCGGACGGCGGTTTGCGCCATAATCATTAATACGCCACTTTCTAAACCATGTCCCGTAACATCGCCGATGCTAATTTTTACCTGATCATTTTGGGTTAGCACGTCGTAGTAGTCGCCACCAACTTCATCGGCAGGTTGCATATATCCAGATATTTCTAATCCTTTAATTTTATCTAGTTCTGATTGTTTGGGCAAGATCATTTGTTGCAGTCGTTTGGTGACTTCTAACTCAGCACTGAGGCGGATGTTTTCGGCTTTAAGTTTGTTATTGAGGCTGCTAATTTCCTGGTTTGCTTGGGCGAGTTGAGCGGTGCGTTGTTGCACTTTATCTTCTAAAGTTTGATAGAGACGGGCATTTTCGATGGAGATCGCAGCTTGGGCGGAAATGATGTTGAGGACTTCTAAGCGATCGCGCGTAAAAGCCCCCGCTGTTAAATTATTTTCTAGGTATAAGATGCCCACCAATTTACCTTGATTGCTCAGGGGGCTACACAAGATAGATTTAGGTCGCTGCTGAATAATATACGGGTCAGATGCAAACCTGCTTTTATTCGTTGCATCATCGATCGCAAGAGTTTGTTGCGTGCGTTCTACATAATTAACCAGCGAGATAGGAATCTCTTGACTTTCAGTCGCTGACTTGGATATTAATTCACATCGTTCACCCGTACATTGAGCTTCAATTTTCCACTTACCTGCTGGGTCAGGTAGGAGGAAATAAAACTTTTCTGCTCCCGCGTTTTCCAGCAAGACTTGCATCAACTTCGAGAGTAACTTATCTAAATGAACTTCCCCTGAGAGCGCTTGGGAGGCTTTGATAATTGTTGATAAATCCAGCTCGTTTGCAGCACCTGAACTGGTAGAAGTGACAGTAGTTCTGGTCTGAACAATCGTTTCGTCTCTTCCACTCGTCAGGCTGTTTTTCCTACCGACGACTGGTGCGAGTAATTCAGAATAGCGCTCTTCTAAATCTTTAACTTTTGCCTTTGCTCCCCAGCGAATATAAGCATAGTAAGCGTCTATCATGTAGGTACGCGCTACTTTCTGACGACCTAATGCTAAATAGAATTCTCCAGCTAATTCATTGGCGAGGGCTTCATCCTGGACGTATCCATTTTCCTTGGCTCCATCTATCGCCCGGTCGTAATATTCCATTGCTGAGAAAGATTGCCCCAATACGCGGGCTTTTTCTGCTTCTACTAAGTCATACTTATGCTGGTAATTGGCTGGGCAATGGAAAGCCCAATACTTCATCTTTTCCTGATTTTCTTCTACTTGTTTCAGGTATTGTTGCTGCTTTTCCTCAGTTTCCTGAAAATACTGAGCTAAAAGAGCCAGAGAATAGTAATAAACGTGGTTATTAAAGCTAATGTTAGCTTGAACAAGCATTGAATTATTTAACGCTGTTTTAGCATAAATTATAGCATTTTTATAATCTTTAAATAAATAGCAAAGTAGGGTTTTTGCAAAAAGCACTCTAAATAAAGACATTAAATTATTAATTTTTGTCAAATAAGCAATAGCTTCTCCCTCATTCAAAAATTCACCAGTTAAAATCAGGCTATTATCTGTTATACCTCGTAAATTTGCGACTAATTGACCAATTATTTTGAGCAGATAAAACTGATATTCTTGGGAAAAATTATCTGCAAAATCAATATAGTGTTTTTGTTGTTCTTGCACGTAGTCTAGATGCTCGCCATTAAAAAACAGATGAGCGCAGTAGTAATCAGCAGCATGACAAGCATATTCTATATCTCCAAATTCTAAGCCGCTATTAATTGCTTGACGAAGGGGTTCTATAGTTTCCCTAGTATGCTTTTTGAAGTGCGTAATACAGATGGAAACATTAACCAATATTTTAGAACGAAACTCTTTGGCATCTAACTGCTCTAATACTTGTAAAGAAAGTTTACCAAGTTGATAGGCAAAATCTATATCTGGTATGAGCCAACACACCAGTGCTCCGTAAATAGAATAGGCAAAAGTACACTGTGGCGAATTCCCATACTGACGAGAAAGTTCGATCATAGTATATAGAATTGGTAGCGATAGCGGGCTTTCTGCGAAGCAAGCTGGTGGGAAAATTAGAACTAAAAGCTCCATAGCCGCCAGCTTGTAGGGATCGGTCATTTTTGGCAGCGTAGCTAACTCCTCAATATTAAGTTCTTGCGGGGGTAATTGAGATATTGTCACTCCCAGTATTTCTAGGATTTGTAGCCCAGTATCTAAAGCAGATTTAATCTGGTTTTTAGCGAGTTCAAGCCTAATTTTCAGCACATATAACTTGACTTGGTCGAGGATTGTTTTGGCTTTTTGGAGAGTGCGATCGCACAAAAATTCCGCTCGTTCTAAATTAGCATTAAGATATTCGGCTTCCGCTGCTTCCAGATAGAAGGTAAATGTCAGATCGTATCTACTTTCCCAGCTATCTTGACTCAGGAGTTCTATACCTACATTCAAATAATTAACAGCAGCTTCATATGCAGTAGCTGCCTTTGCTTTCTGTCCGGCGATCAGGTTTAATTGGGCTAACTCATCTTTTTCTGACTGATTAGTTAGCAAATCTGTGCCAAAATTCAGTTGGTTAACCAGAGCAAAAATATTATCTTTTCGCTCTTGCTCTGTTGTATTATTCAGCAACAGTTGACCAATTTTCAAGTGAGTCGCTTTTTTCTCTGACTCTGGAATCAAAGAATAAGCAGCTTGCTGCACGCGGTCGTGCAAAAATTTGTAGTCAACTTTGATATCGCGTATAGATGCCAACTCTTCCTGGGCAAACACTAGAGGAATTTTGTAATTTTCAGACAGCGGCAGAATCAAACCCGCTTGCAGTGCTTCCCACAAATGAGCAGCCGTCGCTATGTTTGATTCTTCATTGACAATTGATAAAACTTCTAAGTTAAATTGGTTGCCGATACAAGCCGCTAATTTTAATGATTTCTGGGTTGTTTCAGGGAGTTTGCGAATATTGCGAGCAACCAGTTCAACGATATTGAAATCTGCGATACCAATTGCTTGGATTTGTTGAATATCCCACTCCCAGCGGTCTGTGTCTACCTGATAAACCAGCAGATTTTCCGAGTACAGGGTTTTGAGTAGCTGGGTTAAGAAAAACGGATTGCCTTGGGTTTTATTAAAAAGTAACTCGGAAAAAACTTTTATTTCGTCTGAATTTACGCTGGCATCGAGAGTGTCGGCGATTAATTGGTTGACGCTATCCAAAGCCAGCGCCTGAATGGTGATATTATTCACCACCGTTTCATTTTCTTGAATTTTTTCTATTGTCTGAATTAAAGGATGAACGGGACTGACTTCGTTATCTCGATAAGCTCCAATCGTTAACAAATATTTGTTGTCTGGGTCAGTGACTAAGAGTTGGATTAACTTTAGAGATGCCGAATCTGCCCACTGTAAATCGTCTAGGAATATGACTAGCGGGTGTTCGGGTTGACAAAAAACGCGACTAAATTGTTGAAATACCCGATTAAATCTGTTTTGGGATTCCGATGAACCCAGTTGAGGAACTTCAAGCTGTTTACCGATAATTAGTTCGACTTCGGGGATAACATCAATAATAACTTGACCGTTATTATCTAGCGCCTTTAATAAGTTTTCTTTCCAAATAGCAATCTGTTCGGAACTTTCGGTTAATAGCTGACGAACTAATTCCTGAAATGCTTGGATTAACGCCGCATAGGGAATATTGCGCTTAAACTGGTCAAACTTACCCGCAATAAAATATCCCCTAGCTGCTACAATTGGTTTATGAACTTCATTGACGATTGAAGTTTTACCAATCCCGGAATAACCGGAAACTAACATCATCTCGGTGGCACCGAGGCTGACTCGTCCAAAGGCATCTAGAAGAATTTGGACTTCGGTTTCTCTACCATAAAGCTTCTGGGGAATGAGTAATTGGTTGCCGCGATCGCGTTGACCGATGGGAAAATTTTCAATCTTTCCAGTTGTCTGCAATTGCTGCAAACAAGTTTCCAGGTCAAATTTTAATCCCGCCGCACTTTGATATCGGTCTTCCGCATTTTTTGCTAACAGTTTCATCACAATATCTGAAACCGCTTGAGGAATTTCTGCTACCTCTTTAGGTGGGACGGGTTGTTTGGCAATATGACAGTAAACCAACTCCATCGGATCGGTGGTAGTAAATGGCAACTGGTTGGTCAGCATTTCATAGAAAGTCACTCCTAAAGAATAGAAGTCGGTGCGGTAGTCAATTGCTCGATTCATCCTCCCCGTTTGTTCGGGTGACATATAAGCGAGAGTCCCTTCTAGCAAGTTGGGATTGCTAATGCTTTGGTTTTTCAATTCCAAGCGCGATGAAATACTAAAGTCAGTCAGTTTTACTTTCCCTGTCTCTGGATTGATAATGATATTTGAGGGCTTAATGTCTTTGTGAATGATCGGTACTTGATGGAGATAGATCAAAGTTTCGGATAGAGCGATCGCTAGCCTCAGAAACTCGGTTATTGACAGGTGATTGGCTGCCATAAAATAATAAAGGGATAGACCCCCAAAATCTTCTAATATTAGCGCTAAACTATTCTGATAATTTTCTAAGTTGTAAGTTTTGACAATTCCTTCACACTCTAAATTTTGAGTAATTATAAATTCTTGCCTTAAATTAGTGATTTGTTCAAGGCTAGGATAATCATATTTAATAATTTTAATGATAACTGGTTGTCTGTAACCATGTTTTTTAGCTCTATATACAACAGTCCTTACTCCTTCGTAAATTTTTTCTATCATTTCGTATCCCGAAAGAACTATCATTGTTTTCACCTTACCCTTTTCATTAACTATTCTAAATCACAGGCAGATTCATGGATTATCTGCCTGTTAGTAAATTTTTACTCGCTTTCAAAGCGCGGGTACAACTCTTTAGCAAACAACTCCTGAATCTCTTTCTCGAATTCCGGCGGAGATTGGAAGTTCTTTGCTAATTCCTCGTAATCTTCCGGCAACGAGATTTTGTATTTAGCTGAACGAGGCCCTATTTGTTGTAACCAAGCTGTATGCAATGTGAATGTAAAGTCAAGGGATTTATGGCTGAGTTTGCATTTCGGCCCGCCAGACAAATTGTCAGCCTCGAAAATCCAAATTTCATTTCTTTGGGGAGTGAAAACGGTGCAAACTATATAACCGTTGGTTGAACTACCTTGATTACCGCGACGCGGCATAAACTGCGGTGAACTCACGATGTAGCCAGGATCAAACTGATAGCGATCGGCAATTTCCATCGACTGCGTGTCCAGCCGCAGCAAGCAAGCTGGTATGCCCTTTTCAGCAAGAGCCAAAACATCTGACTGCGGTACTTTCTGGTACTTATAATGCCGGTATAATTGGCACAAGTAATCGGTCGTTAAATCCTTCCACAGTCCGAAAGAAATCCAGTAGATATTATCTAGCTTTCTGGGAGTTTTACCTGACGGTAATCGGTCAAGGTAGGCGTATAATCCCAGCCCCCATGTATATTCGGTATCCCAGATAACTTTTGGCTCGATGGTTTGATCTTGGTTGTTTAGGTCAATTACGTAGCGTCCCAAACGGCTGATGTCCATCTCATTCAGTTCCATCCCAGGCAAGTTTTTAGGCACGGGATTGTGAGGTTGATAAGGGGAAATATCGTATTGACGCAGCCATTCAGCAACGTCCCAAGCACAAATATGAGCTACGTGGAGCGTAATTTTCTCGTTAGGATTTTCATAGTCCACCAAAAAGTGAGCCGCTTCGAGGGGAATTACCACTTTTCGCGCGACAACTTTAACTTCAGGTTCGTTCAAGGCTGGACGCTGCCCCTTCCCCTTTTGCAGATCGCTGCGGCTAACGATATAAATAATAGAATCGGGTGACGGTGGACTTTCTAATAATTCCCTTAAAATTCTTTCTAGCTCTTTGTTTTCTGGAAAAGGATTGGTGAGCAACTGCTCCAGTCCAGTGCTAAAGGCTGTGTCCATCAAAATTACATAATTTTCCGTTACTCCAATCTGATGGATAGTTTGCTTGATGCTGACTGGCGAACCATCAGGATTTACCAGCGTCCACCGCTCCAAGTGAGTCACTCCATCCCAGCGAATCAGATAGACAAAATCTTCTAAACCCTTAAATTTTTCCCAAAAGTGACGAACTCCTGGAAAGCGTTCGTCTATCTTCTCAATGAAAGGTATAGTATCAAGAAAATTCTCTAACGATCTACCATAATTAACTGCGAACATCTCGCCCGTGTAGGTATCAAAAGTAGGATGGGCGGTACTAAAAATGGGTGGAAAAAGATAGGGCAGAGGAGCTTCAGGACGCCACTCTTTATTTGACCCAACTGGCGTCACCAGATGGAGGGTATCGGTATCAATTTCATAAGGACGACCCGCGTCATAAGTTACTAGCAAGCGCTCAGGTTCGTCTTGAGAGAATTTTACGGGCAGAAAAGCTGTATTTAACTCGTTGCGAGCGCCCAGAAGTAAGGAAAACCTTAAGATCCCATGATTGCGAAATCCCAACTTAGTACCCTTAGTTGCCTCGTCAAAATGGTAATCTAGAGGCTTGGCAATCCGCGTTTTCAAAATTACTTGACCCTTTTGATTAAAATCAAGTCGGTAAATCATGCCATCGCCATTCAAAAATGAGTCTCCATCGGGAAAAGGAAGACCTCCTGATTCAACGGTTCCTACTGGCGCAACAATGAAGATATAACCCTGTACCTCTTCTGGTAAGTCCCCTTCAATTTCCAGTTGGATGTTATCTAGTTCGTCCCTGCTTGCGGTCATAATCGACTGAGGAACTGGGGGACAGCCTGTTTTGGCATTGCTTTGAGGGGATTCGCTCATGTGGCTCTCCTGGGTGAGATGTAATAATGGTAACAGTGTAGATCAGTATTTGATTTATGAATGGGGGCTGAGGATGGGAACTTAGATACTCTGCTTGGTAAGGATTTCCTCTTCTCCCCTCCCCTGCGTCAAAGCCCAATTGCAATCGACATTAACTTATTATCGGCTTTCTCGTACTTATGGTGATAACGCAAGCTAATAATTTAGCACGATCGAGGGTTTCAACGTTCAGACTCAGATACTTAGTATCATCTGCTACTTTTAACACCAAGCATCGGGGAGAGCCGAGGAAAAAATTATGTGATTAGATGTTTGCATCGACACTGATGTCATGAATGCTGCACTGGGGCAAGCGTAACAAGTCGCTTTAACTGACACATCAAGATGCGGCTGACCTAAAATGTGGCGCGCCACATTTCTGGGGCAACTGTTCAATTAATGCCATGATATAAATGTGTGGCAATGCTCATACTGACGATCGCCACCAACCAACAACCAATTTGGGCTAGAACTACCAGAAGGTTGCCAGCCTCTGCGCTCTCAAATCGGTTCTATCAAACCGACACATTTTTAATGACAATAATTTTAACCAACGACGACGGAATAGACGCTCCAGGGATTCAAGCACTTTTGCAGGCTGTAGATGGCAAAACAATTATGGTGGCTCCGCAGGGGCAATTGTCCGGCTGCGGGCATCAGGTGACGGCTCACAGTCCGATTCATGTCGATCGGCGATCGGAATGTGAATATGCTGTAGGGGGAACACCGGCCGATTGCGTGCGTATTGCTCTTCATCACGTTTGTGCGAAGCCGGATTTGGTGCTTTCGGGTATTAACGCGGGTGGCAATTTGGGGGTTGACGTGTATATTTCGGGTACGGTGGCGGCTGTGCGCGAAGCAGCCATGCACGGTATTCCGGGCATCGCAATTTCCCACCGGATTAAAAGGCCGCTCGAAATAGACTGGGATGTCGCTACTCGCTGGACATCGCGGGTGTTGGCGGATTTGCTGAACCGGGAACTAAAGTCTGGGTGTTTCTGGAATGTAAATTTGCCGCATCTAGCGCCGGGAAGTGCGGAACCGGAAATTGTGTTTTGCCAGCCTTCGACGCAGCCACTGCCAGTGGTTTACCGGATGGAGGGAGAATACTTTTATTATGCCGGAGAATATGGATCGCGCGATCGGGCGGCGGGGACTGATGTTGACGTGTGTTTTGAGGGTAATATTGCAGTTACTGAGATATCGCTGTGATAGATTTGGGCGATCGAACTATATTTATTTTTCCACAAAGTCTAAATAGACGGTCTAAAATTCGATCGGCTACCGAAGGTTTCATATTCATGGCTAAAAACAGATTTCATTATACTTTGGGTTTAGCACTGCATATACCCTAGGTATAATAAACCTGTTTTCGGATTATCCCAAAATAGGATATTGTAATTTATTCAGAATTGATACTAATAAAACTTAAACACCATTAATCACAGTTCAAAGAGTGGGAGCTATCTCTACTTGCGGCCCTCGCTGCTACCATAATTTTTTTTGTCATCCTTCGGCTTAGCAACACCATCAGGTTGTTTCTTTGGCTTTTTGACTTCTTTGTTGCTTTTTCTTTCTTTTGACATGATTATTCCTCAATTTTGACTCAGCATAACATAGATTGACACATTTGCCTAACTGCCAGTATAGGGGGTGAGCCTATAAAGATCTTACTCGCTATTAGTTTTGTACTATCTGCAGTATATTATCTGCTAGGTTTTGAACGAATACCCTCTACCGTTAGGCATATCGATAAATTCCTCAGAAGTACAAGGTCTGAAATTATTTTTAACCCGGATCGACTCAAGGAAATATTGAAAAGCGCGATCGTATAAATGCTGCGAGACAACAGAGAAAAATTATCCCTAATTAAGCTGTTGTTCCCCATCTAATTTTCCTGTAAAATGACAGTAGATAAAATATGTATCTATGACCCTGCCCGCCTTCGCGACACCTAAAGCAAACACAACTAACAAATTTGCAGTCTCCGTTTAAAAAAGCTGTTAGTCACAGTGGACAACAAGAAAATTGATTTTAACTATTGATTAACTCTTCGGACAGTGTTTGATGGCTTACCTACTGAGAATAACGGTTTCACGGATCTCAGTACGATCGCGCAACGCTTGCCGAATCACACTAGAGACCCACGATAAATCAAGGGTTTCAGACTATGACCTCAAAACGGTCGGGACTCTGGAAAAAGCACAAAGTGTAGCAATCCTCGCATCATTTGTGAATTTCTTACTCCCTCCCTGCAGGTTCGGGGAGGGTTGGGGTAGGGTAAAAATTTACGACTCCTGCAAGGATTGCTATATATGTATAAATATAAAGTTAATTGTCAGCTTTCTTGAAAGTGCGATCCACTCCGCTCCCTTTGAGATAAAATACTTATAAAGAGTGTTTATTTCTAAATAAATTTCTGCTATTAGGAATGTGACCCGTATGGAAGTAACCGAGCTGCTCAAAGAGTACGAAAATGGAAACAGAGACTTTGCTGACGCAAACCTTAGCGGAGCAAACCTCAGCGGAGCTATGTTAGTTGGCGTAAACCTTTCGAGGGCTAACCTGTCGGGAGCTAACCTGAGTCGGGCACATCTGACCAAAGCAGAACTCAACGAGGCAAACCTTTACAGGGCAAATCTGAGTTTTGCCAAAATGGGCCAAGCCAGACTAGCGGACGCAGAGCTTACCAAAGCCAATCTCAGCGGAGCTTTCCTCGTCAAAGCAAAACTGCCCAGGGCAAAGTTGAGTGGCGCCCAACTCATCGGTAGCAACCTGCGGAGCGCCATCCTATGGAACGCCAATTTGTGTACAGCCGACCTGCAATTCATCAATCTGCGGGGTGCCAACCTCACGGGAGCCAACCTCAACTGGGCCAACTGCGGAGGGGCAAAACTCAGCGGTGCAAAGCTTTTTGGCGCTCAACTAACAGGCATCTATCTCAGCAAAGCTTACATCAATGGGATCGACCTGAGCAGGACGGATCTCAATGGCGTCAACCTGAGCGGAGCCAAACTGAACGGGGTAAACTTGGAAGGCTCGAACTTGTTAGCTGCCAATCTCAGCGGGGCTCAGTTGCGGGGCGTCCAGTTGATGGGAGCAGATTTAACCAGGGCAAATCTGGTGGGAGTTTCTTTGGTGCAGGCAAACCTCGATTGGGCTAGGCTGTGCTATGCAGACTTGAGCGAAGCCGACTTGAGCGGGGCAACGTTCACGGGAACCAACTTTGAGGGTACTCAGTTAGCCGGCTCAACAATGCCCCCATCTTTGAGCAATGATGTCTACTTAACTGCAGCACGTGGTGTAGCAGCTTAGGCAAGGCCCAAAATTAATTTCTCATCCGAGTGGACGACTCTCGCATTAGTTTAACTTTTGATGCAGACATCATTACTTTTGTGAGAGTGTGGCACCGGCAAGAAATTTACTAATATTTGCGAGAGTTTGTAGCTTCACAATTGAGCTCACCCGATTAATTTCGCGACTCGCAAAGCAGAGGTAATGGCTCCCTCGTGCAAACCATCCCCCAAATAAGCTCCCGCATGATAGGTGTTGTTCTCGCCATTAGTCTCGATAACTTCATCTCGATATCGAAAAGACTCGACAGTGTACAGCGGCGTGTGATGTTTCTGAATGTGAATAATGTCTTTTTTGGCGATCGACTCCTGCAGTTGAAAAGCTAAACTGTACTCTCGTGGGGATGAAATGCCGCAAAGCTGATTCAAGCTCGCATTATATCCCCATCCCTTGTCCGTCTCGAAAAAATCAAATTCTGATAGCTTGCGGATACCGTAGCGATCGTACATTGATGTATCCGAATGCAGTACAGTGGTGGCATAATTGGCTTTCCACGCCGAAAACCGCTTCGTTTCCGCCTCCGTCGGATCAGACAATAGCCTCATAACTTGATCTGGTGGCATCGCAAAAACCACCTTATCAAATTCCTGGATTTCCCCATCAGAAAGCACAACTTTTACAGCATCCGCACTTCTAAAAATATTGGCAATCTCCACATTTAGCCGTATATCGCCCTTAAATCGCTCCAAAATCTTTTCAATGTAAGAATACACCCCGCCTTTAATCCTCACCCAGTTGACCGAGGCATATTCGCGTAGAACAGGCATCGCTAATTCTGCCGGAAAATTGTCGAGCAATTCAAACGGTATCGAGTAGCTGTACATCGTCAGCAACTTCAGCCAATAATTGCGGACGCACGAGCTTTTCAAAGACTCCGAAAGCGGCACATCGTAGAAATCATGCTGTTTAGCAAACCGCATTTTTAAAATAAATCCAGCCGAACGAGCGTAGATACTATCGAGCCGCAAATACTCGATCAGGCGTTGGATTCCGGTAAAATTTTTCCGGATAGAAACCTTAGACAAAAAGTGATCGCCCTCTTTAAGAAACAGTGCGGAACCAATCTGCACGGGTTCTAATTCAACGCCTAGCTCCTGCATAAAAGCCACGAAATTGTAAAACACCGTGGGAAATTCCAGCACCCCATTTTCTAATATTTCATTGCACTCCGATTGATTTGGCGCAACATTTTTGTTGAGCGTCCGAATGTGTCCGCCTAAAATCGGCTGCTTTTCCAACACAGTGACGTGATGCCCCTGTTTATCGAGCCAGTAGGCTGCTGCCATACCGCTCGCTCCGCCCCCAACAATTGCAATTCTCATAGTTCACTCCTAGATTGATAGAAGGAATAAGAAAGAAAGAAGAAAGAAGGAAGAAGGAAGAAGGAAGAAGGAAGAAGGAAGAAGGAATAAATTTTAGTTCCCAGGTAGAACCTAGAAACGCATTTCACTGTTGCTGTGCCTCGTCATTTTTAAGAGGAGGCAGAGCCTCCAGAAATTCATTCCTTGGCAGAGCTAAGGAACAAGATAACGAGAGCAGAAACGAGAGAGTTTTAAGAGGAAGCAGAGCAAGAGAGAAATTCATTCCTTGGCTTTGCCAAGGAACGAGAGAAACAGGAAAATAACCAATTGCCAATTTTCCTTAGCCTAAAATCGCATCGCCGGATAAACGTTGATAAAGCAGCGCCCCCGTCCAAAATGTCGGTGCAAAGCCTGGATAGCCCGATGAGGCGTTGCAGAAATAGAAATTGTTGAGGGATGTTTCATGATTTAGCCGATCGACCCCCATGTTGCGTGGCGTCAGGCTGGAACCGTAGGAATTACCGTTAGGACACCAACAGAAGCGCTCGTTAGTCGTCGGACTTCCGGTAATATGAAAGACCATGTGTTTGCGGAAATTCGGAACATAGTGTTTTTCAACTACATCTAAAATCGAGTCCAGAATCTCTTGTTTCTTCTGTCTGTAAGCTTTGCGATCGCTCTCCCAAAGCTGTTTAAAATAGCTGTAATTAGCAACAGTCAGAAATTCTACAATTTGACAATCTTCTGGACAATCCCCCCGCGCTTCCGTCAGTAGAGTTGGCGTTGTAATTGCAAAGCTCGGACGAGAAAAATCATTTTGCTCATACATTTGAGCAAAAGCTTCATTTAGATCCAAGTGTTCCGTATGAAACGTATTCCACTTGCCAAATCCATAGTCTCGGAGATCGATATCTTTGACAACGCAGTACACCATGTAGTTAGATGCAGAATACTCATAGTTGAGTTTCCGCCGCACTGTTTTAGAGAACTGTTCCTCTCCAATCATCTTGGCCGCTCTTTTCGGGTCAAGGTTGCAAATCACCGTGTCGCCCGTGAATTCATGGGTTTGATGGGTGGTCAAATCCATCGCTTCAACTCCAGTTACTGTTCTGTTTGTCACCCTAAAATTCGTGACTTCATGGTTTAATAGAACTTTCCCCCCGTTGGATTCAATGACTTTAACTAAAGAATTGATGACATCTTCAAAATGCTGCGTTGGGTAAAATGCGCCTTCTTGATAGCCTCTAAACAAGGCAATCCAAGCATAGAAAGAAAGCTGATTTGGAGGCAGCAAAAAGTCCGGCCATTGCAGGGCTAATAGGGTTTGGGCGGCTTGCGGGAGTTGGAACTTGTCGAAAACATCCTGAAGTGTACTGTTGAGGTGTTGGACGGCACAGAATACGTCACCGAAATTTTTGAGCAATTCAATTGGTTTGACGGGAGGAGCGAGTTTTCTGAGTCCTTCGCCGGTTTTCTCGACTTCGTTGACGAATTGGCGAATTCTCTCGCCCGCTTCGGGAAACAGCGCGGACAATCTGCGGCTCAGTTCCTCTGGTTCCGAGGGAATATCGAGCGCATACCCAGGCATTCTCATGTGGTCGTAGCCATTCGGATCGTACCGCTCAAAGGTGACGTCTCGATCGAGACCGAGTTTTTTGAGAACTCGATTGACTGTATGTCCTTCGCCGCAGTCCCAAACGTAGTGGAATTGGGCATTAAAGGTGTATTTTTTGGCCATCGTAAAGGTGTGACCAAAACCTCCGGGATGCTCGTGAGCTTCGAGGATGTGTACGGTTTTGCCGGAGTTTGCCATCAAAGCTCCGAAAACCAGTGCTGATAAACCACTGCCGACGATGAGGTAATCTGTTTTCATGGTAAATTTCCTCGATCGATTGAATGGGGTGATCGTTGTCTATTTAAACTAACTATCAATTCTGAGAAAATTCTGAAGTCCAGCAACAATTTTTTGAGGCGCGCTGGTTTAAGGATTGTATTAAAGTCTGAGTACGGTTGCTGTTAAGCTTAAGCAAGCTGTTGTGGATAGAACTTATAGCTGCGGAGGCGGACTCGAAAGCCCGCCCCACAAGGGAACAAACCGGGTTTATACCTGTGTTCGTAACTTTTAAGGCATAAAGTAGCCTACCTAATTAGGACGATTTTAATTAGATGCGCGATCGCTTATTTGTGCGGCACAATCACATCAAAAAAAGCATCCTCCAAATCATAACCAAACATCTGCGACATCGCCATCAACTTCGATTTACTGGGGATTCCCTGCTGATTCAACCAATCAGTCAACACAAAAATTTTGTTCATCAAAAACATTTCCAAAGCTTCAGGATTGTACTGAATACCTTGAGTGCGGTGAAACTGGTGCGGCACCAACATCGCGGCATAGCGCGCCAATTCTCCCGCTTTCCAATCCAGCAAAAATGGCAGCCAAGGGTAACAAGCATCCAAGCGAATAAACCACAGCCGCACTTCGGGAATTTCTGAAATTTCTCGCGGATCTAACTCTTCGCGCGGATACTCAATTTCAAATTGTAGCTGTTGTTCATTTTGGGCGATCGCTCCTTCGGCCAGCCACTTTTCAATCACAGTCCGCACGGGAGACAAATCTAAACTGTTTATGCGATCGGCATCTATCGCTATCATAATACTCATAAAAAGTCAACCCTATAGCAGTAATTTATATCAAATCCGGTCGTTCGACCGCGATTTACCGTTGGGCAGGTGCGGGTTTATGAGACTATCGATCTCAACCAAATATTGTTGGAAAAACCCGCCCCTACAGGTTATTGACAATGGTGTCACATCTCATCTCTATCCCACCTATAATATCACTACCAATGCCCAATTATCAATATTATCAATTAGCAATGCCCGATGCCCAATTCCCGATGCCCAATTCCCAATTACCCATTTTTCCCAAACTTGCTATCTTGCAAAGAATTACCAATCCCCTGGATAATTCCCCGCCCGATTAAACCAATTCCCCGCCCTATAACCTGAGTCAAAACGTAAACAACCCCAGCACCCAACAGCGAAATAACCGCGCGAACTCTAGGTGCGATCGCATCCCTGGTTTCCAGCACCAAAGTCAAGGCTAACTGCCACCCAGACAACTGTGCTAACTCCAGATTTCTCGGAGCATAAATAGAAATTTTCTTAATTCCAGAATCGCCCAAAACAAACAGCCAAAACCTGCTTTCAAAAATAGCTTTCGGTTCCACAAAATATCTATCCCAGCTATATCTCCACGACAAATCATTCCGAAATCTCTCAATTTCTCGCGTCGAAATCAACTTACCATCGTAAAAAATTTGCTTGATTTCTTCAATATTTGCCAAATTATTTAGTAGAGGCTGTACCACTCCGCTAGCCACTTGAATTGCCAAATTTTCCAACAAAGCTTCAGCTCGCTGCATTGCTTGCGGGCTGCCAGAAACACAAGAAATATTGTCAACTGTTAGAGGAATTTCAAATAGCAAATGTGCAAAAAAATCAACGGTCATCGGTATTTTGTCAAGGATTTCTGCTGCAACTACATCAGCATCTGCCAGCAGCATCGGCACAACTTCTACGCCGCTGCCTGCCAATAGATAAGCAGCGCTTCCCCCTTGGCTTTCTTCCAGTTTTAAGTTGGCTTGACTGCCATCAAAAACCAGATTTTCTTCGGTTTGCAGTGTATAGTATCTGCCAAAAAAATCTATGATTGTCGCCTCCCACAAATTCCGTAAAATAGCAGGCATTTTTTGCGACAATTGAGTTTGCTGCACTTGCGAAAAGCGCAATTCTTCCAGCAAATCCTTTAACTTCCGCAGGATGGAACTCATCAATTCACGCTTTTTGGGCGATCGCAAAATATCGATTTCCAAAGGCAAACCAGTCAAATTCACTAAATCAAACTGCAATTTAGCTGCCACTGAGTCAAACAAGCTACCTTGCCAATTAGTTGCAACCACCAAAGATTGAGCCGAAACCTGTGAATTCGCTAATTGCAATTGAGAATTATTTAACAAATCCTCGCCTCTGATTTCTTCTTTCTGCCTTTTGCCTTCTCTCCTCTGCTTTATGCCTTCTGCCTTCTGCCTTCTGCCTTCTGCCTTCTCCCCTTTCCCTTCAAATAATAACTGACTGACAATCCAGCGAGCGGCCAGCAATTCTCTGCGGCGCCCGCTGAGTACAACCCCATCTAAAATAGAGGGCAAATCTGTCGGATTTGCCGCTTTAATCTCTTGCAAATCAGCTTGGACAACCGCCAAAGTTGCATCTATTTCCCGTAGTCCCGACTGACAAAAATAAGCCAGCATTTTTTTGTGCACTGGCGTATCAACGGTCGAATTATCTGCATTGTTATCGGCAATTACTGCGGACTTTTCTACTGTTTGAACCACCGCTGCATTTAGTTCTATTTCCGAGTTAGCGGTCGCATCCGTCGCCCAATAAGTGCGACCAGATGCCACCGCGCGAATAGCTTCGATTGTCAAGGAAATATCTCTACCTTTAGGAGAATAGCCATTCGCGCCCGTAGCCTGTAATTCCGCCAACAGCTCCGGTGTCAGCGGCCCGCCTAGCAGCAACAGGGGCAGGTTGGGGTACAAACTTTTGAGTTCGCAACAAAATGCCAGGGCCTCTGTTTGACCCGATCGCAAATTTAGGGTCTCAACAGCCAAAATTACCAAATCTGCGGGCTTCTTGGCTGCTACCGAGTCGATCGAGCGAGCTTCTAGAACTCGCAAAGCCTCGGTTGCGGTGGAAACCTCTGCAACAACTTGCAAGTCTGGATACTGCTCGCAAGCGACTCGCAGCCCCAGCCGGAAAATGGGGTCGCCCTCGATCGTCAGCACTTGGAAATTACTCACTTGATTTTAGATTTGAGATTTTAGAGACCGATCGCGCGAACACCCAATTACTCGGGCAGCAAATTAGCATCAGGAGGCCCAGCCGATTCAGGAATCGAGGGCGGCGCAGGTTCCGGAGCCGGAGCCGGAGGAGCAGGTTCCGGAGCCGGAGCCGGGGCCTCTTCTCTCGCGGGCGGATAGTAAGGTTCCGGCTCCCTAGCGGGCGGATAGTAAGGTTCCGGTTCCGGCTCTCTCGCGGGCGGATAGTAAGGTTCTGGTTCCCTAGCAGGTGGATAGTAAGGTTCGGGAGCCGGCGCCTCTTGTCTGGCAGGCGGATAGTAAGGCTCTGGCTCTGGCGCGTACTCCTCCTGTCGCGGAGCTGGCGCGTACTCCTCCTGTCGCGGAGCTGGCGCGTACTCCTCCTGTCGCGGAGCTGGCGCGTAATCGCGAGCGGGTTCCGGCGCGTAATCGCGAGCGGGTTCCGGCGGCGCACTGTTGGCTCTGAGTTCAGCACTCCAGCGCCCGATCGCACCAGCAGCCTCTGAATACAGCGCCCTACCGTAACCGATTTGGGAAGCCGTATCGATCGCCGCTCCTAGACTGCCTTGAGATGCCAATTCCGCAGCTCGATCGAGAATCGGTCTGTCTTGAGCAACTTGCAGTTCGCTCACCCACTGATAGACATTATCCTGAGCTTTCGCGTACAAAGTCCTACCGCTCTTAATTGCCGAAGCTTTTTCAATAGCAGCACTAAGTTTTCCTTGCTTCGCCAGGGCGATCGCTTCATCCAAAAAAGGCTGATCTTGAATAACTTCTATGCGTTTCGTCCACTGAGCCAAGAGAGTTTGCGCCTCTATCCTGCGGGGGCGGTTTTGAGCGATCAGGAGTAGCTGAGCCATGCCGCCCTTGAGTCCTTCAACCGTTTGCGGTTCGGCCAACTGCTTCGCCAGAGTCAGAAAAGATTGGTCTTCGATCCGCTGAATTTCGCGGCGCCAAGCAGCCACCAAAGTTTGAGCGTGAATCCGCCGCGGCTGCTTGATTCCGATGGTTTGCGCTTGCTCGATCGCGAGTCCAAACGTCCCTATCTGACCGAAACTAGCGATCGTGCTGGCCACTTGCAGACGCAGCAAATCTTGAAACTGCACCTGCAAATTTTCAATTTGAACTTGAGCTTGCTTATACAGAGGGCGACCCGGAGCAATTTGGCTAGCAGCCCCCTGCCCTTCCAGCAAGCTAAAAATGTGTTGCGGCAGCGGAGTTGATATCGACTGGTTCCACGTCACTGCCTGAGCCCTACCCAACTGCATCAAATCTTGAGCTTCCGCAAACAGCGGGGAATCCTGCGGCACAACAGAAGCAGCCTCGATCGCCCCCGGCAGGTCTTTCGCCCCCAACCGCTTAGTAGCCATTGCCAGCAAAGTCCGGCTCCATCCCTCAATTTCCTTTTCAGCTTTAGCGCGGGCAAAAAGCTGCGAGTCTATTTTGCGAGCCAGGACTATCGCCTCAGCGAACTTTTGCGGAGTCTCGTCCTTCGCCAAATCTCTAGCTTCTTGCAAGCGCTGCCAGCCGTTTCTTTCCAAAGAAATCTGCTGGATCAGCTCGTTGTAACGCTTCTGACTCCAGAAAATATTTTCCAGCTTGAACAAAGCTTGAGCATAATCCCAAGCCTTCCTTAAATCCTCACTTTTCAAAGCTGCTAGGGCTGTATCGTAGAGTTTTTGGCCCTCCTGCCAATTTTTTTCCCAAGCAGTCACAGCCTCTTCTACTTCGGGGTAAGACCGACTGGTTTTCGGAATTTTCGCCACAATCTCCAGAGCACCTTTTAAATCGCCCCTCTCAATTTTTGCCCTGGCAAATCCCAGAATGGCCTTGGACCATTCCCCTATCAAATGTTGACCTTGCGAGTATAGCGGATGTTCTTTCGGCCAAGCCTGCACCAATGCCATTGCCGATTCTAGCTGTTCTAGCTTCCCCGACTTAGCAGCTTGTTGAGCGCAGTAAAGTCGCTCTCCGTCCGCCGCCAGCGGCGACAGTTGCTGGCAATTCGGCGGTGGCGGCATCGTCAGCAACCACAGAAATGCAGCGGCACCCGTTACTCCAAATCCCACCAGGAGACTCAGCCAGATTAGCTGCCACTGCCAAAAAGTTCTTTTTCCCTCGGTCGGCAGCGCCGTTAATGAGGAACTCGCATCGCCTGTCGCCTCTGCACTGAACTGTGCCGTTGGTTTAGGGGATGGGTTGTATTGCGGTGGTGTGTGGAATTGGTCAGATTGTCGTCTCGCCATTACTTCAGCCTGTCCTGTAATGCGCACTCTTCATGTGACACTCCCACATCAAATCTATAGATTGTGATGTCGGCTTCTGAGTCCTGTTAAGGAGATCGAGAACTTCCTTCAAGGTACTGGCAATCTTTCCCTCTACGGCGTTTTATAGTGAGGTTTGTGTCCAGCCCCACTGGTTGCTTCCGAGTATTTTAGGCTCTCGAAGCACGTAAATCATACCAGTTATCACACAGTTATTGACAGATCCGGGGGGCGTTTAGCAGAAAAAACAGTATAAAGCCCCGTCAGTCTATCAATTTTTGATTTTTGATTTTTGATTTTTGATTTTTGAATTGACTCTGCACATGAATTGTGGGAGGGATTCAACTAAGCTCTCATATTAAATCCGGGTCAGAAATTCCACTATCGGACTCAGCGGTTGAAACCAATAATGCACAAATTTTGCTCCCCTCCAAGCCGATTAAAAAATAAAAGGGGTGTTAAACCGGATTTTGTCTACACTTTTACCTGTAGGGGGTAGGAGTGATTTTTTGGGTTTAGTCGTAAATTTTCTTCCCGATCGCCAAACTTGCCGATCGAGTTTCATTTTTCTGTTTTAATTTTTTTTCTACTGTGCCGAATTCCGGCGGGCGACGCTCAAAAAAACCGATAGAACCCAGCAAAATACTTAAATTATTTTATACGACCGACTGGCCGATCACAAAGATCGGTTTTGCTTCCAACAGCCGCTGCTTGATCCGTTACGAAGCCTTTGGCGTATCGCTGACACTCGATGCTTCCGTGGCGGACTCTGCCGAGCGATATCCGTAGAAATCTATCCGGTAGTCTACAATTTTGACACCCGTTTGCTGTTGGATTAACTCGATCAAGTCGATCGGCAATTCCACATGAACGTCTAGAATCTGAGCCGTATCAAGACAATTGACGTGAGAGTGAGAATCGCTGACATTGCCGTACAAGCGTCCCTCCGAGCGTTCTATGCACTCAATAATCCCTGCTCTCGACAAAGCTTCTAGATTTTGATAAACAGAAGTATGCCCGATCGAATGCGCTTGTTGGTTGAGGCGATCGTAAATTTCGCGAGCCGAGAGGTGTTCTTTTGCCTCCCACAAAAGTTCTAGAATAAATCGACGCTGGCGGCTCAAGCGCATTCCCATCGCCTGACAGCGGTTTAAAGCATCTTCTAATGAACGAATTGGTTTCACAGCTACCGCCTTATAAAGCCTGCTCGATTTTTAATTCTGGTACAATATTGCACGCCTACATATCCACTCATTCTAACGCAGGGTTGCCCAACAGTAGAAGGTAGAGCGCAAAAATCTCGAAAGAGTGAATTTTTTCGAGTTGCTGCTCAACTCAGGCTGCCAGCACCCTCCTGAAAATTATTCCCCTCAGAAATATTGCTTTGACCAAAAAATGGGTTTCAAGCCTCGCCCATAAGCGGGCGACTTTTTCGTGCTAGACTATTGCCGTAGAGTTTTTCCACGTCAAATGATCGTTCTGGAATTTAAAGTCAAAGGAAAAACAACTCAATACGCTGCAATAGATGAGGCGATTAGAACGGCTCAGTTTGTCCGCAACAAGTGCATCCGTTACTGGATGGACAACAGAGGCATTGGGCAGAAAGAGCTTTATCGCTACAATACAGCGCTGAGGGCGGAATTTCCGTTTGTCAAAACTTTGAATTCCCATGCTTGTCAAGCCTCGGTTGAGCGGGCTTATAATTCAATTGCTCGGTTTTACGACAATTGCAAGCGCCAGGTTCCCGGTCAAAAAGGCTATCCAAAGTTTAAGAAAAACTTTCGTTCAGTTGAGTACAAAACTTCGGGGTGGGCGCTTTCCCAGACGCGCAAGCAAATTACCTTTACCGACAAAAAGGGTATTGGCAAGTTGAAACTGAAAGGGACTTGGGATTTAAACTTCTACCAAATAGACCAAATCAAGAGGGTGAGATTAGTTCGCCGTGCTGACGGTTACTACGTCCAATTTGTAATAAGGCTCGATCTCCAGGTCGATACAAATTCCACAGGTAGAACAATCGGTTTAGATGTTGGACTCAAAGAATTCTATACTGATAGCAACGGTCATAGCGAACCGAACCCTAGATTTTACAGAAAAAGTGAGAAGCGGTTGAAGTCTCGACAGCGCCGGGTTTCTCGCAAAAAGAAAGGTTCTACCAATCGAAAGAAAGCCATTAATCGATTAGGGCGAGCACACCTCAAAATAAGTAGGCAGCGTCAAGAACACGCTAAGAAAATAGCGCGTTGCGTAATCCAATCTAACGATTTGGTCGCCTATGAAGACTTGAGGATTAGAAACCTGGTTAAAAACCATTGTCTTGCCAAGTCGATTAATGATGCAGGTTGGTATCAATTCAGGAAATGGTTAGAGCATTTTGGAATTAAACTTAGGAAAATAACGGTAGCTGTTAACCCTGCGTACACTACTCAAAACTGCTCTAACTGTGGCACGGTCGTAAAAAAATCTCTATCTACTAGAACCCACATTTGCGAATGTGGACTTGAATTAGATAGAGATTGGAATGCGGCTAGAAATATCCTGAATCTAGCCTTGGGTACTACAGGTCATGTAGGAACCTGGATCTTAAATCCGAACGCTTCGGGAGATTCGACCTCTACTCAGGCTGGAGAAATCTTGTCTGGGCAAGTTGAGTCAATGAACGAAGAATCCTCACGCCTTTAGGCCCAGGAGTGTCAATCTATCTTCTACTGCAACACCTCCTAGTTCGAGGATTTGATGGCGTTAACCAGTAACTTGGCGATTTCCGAGAGTTGCTTTTTGTTGAAAGTTTTGAGCAAAAGCTTGACTACCGCCTTCGGTTCGGCTGGAAGTGCTACTTGCTTCGACGCTGCGGCTGGGGCTGCGGCGGCACTTGCCTCTGCTGGTTTTGGGCTTGCTGCCAAAAGTAGCAAATTTTTACTCGGAACGATCGTCTTGACTTTCCCCACTTGTACCAAATCGCCAGCTTCCTTGAGTTCTTTGATAATCAGCGGAGCTAAGACTTTATAAGAGTTTTTGGGATTAACGATCGCCGCTCTAGCTGTTTTAACTAAATTTTGCCAAGTCTCAATTTTACCTCCCAACTTATAGAGGCGAACGCACACAGCCGTCAACTCAGAGCGACTAGCAGCCGATTCTTTCTGCTTGAACACCTGCAACATTTCTTTGAGTAAAGTCATCACTTCAACAGCAAAATTCGCCGGCACAGCGCCCGCTGTTGGAGCGGCGGGCGTACCAGACCCAGCAGCAGCCTGCACTTTGCCCGACGCCAATTTATCGAGGTGAGTTTCCAGTTGAGCAAAAACAGGCATCACTTGCTGCACGAGTTTTTCTCCCTCCTCATTCCTCAAGCCGAAAGGCCCCTCCAGTCGCCCCAGCAAGTCCTTAAGCGTATCAACTCCCTTTAAAAATAGGGATTCTGCCGTTTGGTCAACCTGCTTGACGGGCCCGTCCTTGAGCACCTTAAAACAATCTTCCAAGCGGTGAGCGGTTGTTTTAATACTATCTAAGCCGAGCATAGCCGCCCCTCCTTTGACGGAATGGGCGGCTCGAAACATCTCTTGGACGCTTTCGGGGTCTTTCATCGTGGACTTTAAATCCACTAAACCATTTTCTAGAGTATCGAGGTGCTCCTTAGCCTCCTCTATAAACAAACGCATAATTCGGTCTTGCTGATCTGACACGACAGTCCTCCTAACAATCTCAGCACCCTCCAGAAAGCACCCTCTTCGCGGGAGAAAACGCGACTCCTTGCTAAAGTCGGAAGCTCCCATGCAAAACATTCTAGCCTGCCTCAGCTAGCAGACTCAAAATACTGGTGTCGGGGCAATCTTAGCTCTAAAACTGGTGCGGTGGAGATTGAGCCTAGAGTTCTGAGGGAGTATCTGGAGCGACTTCAATACCCATTCCTTGTTTCATCATCTGCTGAGCCGTAATCAAGTCGCTTAACTCCTTGACTTCGACGCCGATGTCTTGGCAAGCCTTTTTCAATTCCCGCTCGAAGGTGTTGAGGTCGCCTCCGTAGCCACAAAGCTTCGCGGCTGTGGCGATTCCTTGTTGGGCGTTAGCTTTGGCGCAGTCGATCAATTCAATGCCTTTGAGGGGTTGGGAGGATGCCATAATTTCAAGCCACAATTTATCTTTTCTCCTACTGTACCTAGAAGGTTGAGGTCGATCGATCTATCGAAAGGCATGAACAATCCTGCCTGTGCTGGGTGTTACTCATTCATAGCTATTTGTATGGGACTTCCGGGCCAGATATCAGTAGTTGGGATTTTCTAACCCCCTCCCAGCAGAAACCAGGTTTTGCGTAAGTCCCAAGATTTATTGACAAAACGAAGTCATAACGAGTATGATTTAACAAGAAGCAAAACAGACAGCCGCCATGAGGATCGAAGAAATACCCCTCAACCAGATTCGCCGCCCCCTGCCACGAGTCAACGACCAAACCAAAGTCGCCGCCCTCATGGAATCAATCCGCGAGGTAGGTTTAAACGAACCCATCGATGTGCTAGAAGTAGATGGTCAGTATTACGGATTTTCCGGTTGCCACCGCTACGAAGCTTGCCAGCGTCTCGGTTTAGAAACTATCCGCTGTAAAGTACGCCGAGCTACCCGTGCCGTGTTGCAGATGCACCTGGCCTGAGCCTCTCAACAGAAATTTCACAACAGGCAAATATTCGATCGACAATCACTAATAACAAGCTAAAAACCTATGACTACCAACAATCACAAACAACATCTTTACCCCACCCGCATCGATATGTCAGCCGCCACCCGCTCTCAAGTAGTCGGGCTGCTAAACGCCACGCTGGCAACGACTCTGGATTTAAAAACTCAAGTCAAGCAAGCTCACTGGAACGTTAAAGGCATGGACTTCTACCAGTTGCACTTGCTGTTTGACGAAATGGCAACAGAACTCGAAGAATACATCGATTTGGTGGCCGAACGGGTCACAGCTTTGGGCGGTTTGGCTGTAGGAACAGCCCGCACAGCCGCTGCAGATTCAATCCTGCCAGAATTTCCTTTCGACATTTTAGACGGCAAAGAATACGTGACGGCATTGGCAGATCGCTACGCGCCCTACGCCCAACACCTGCGAGTCGCCATCGACAAAGCAGACGAACTCGGCGACGCCGATACAGCGGATCTCTACACGGAAATTTCGCGGACAATTGACAAGCGTTTGTGGTTCCTAGAAGCGCATTTGCAAGGTTCTGCGACAACTGCAACAGCCACCGCCCGCGAAAAAGTAGCCGTCAAATAGCCAGCTTTCAATAATTGAACTTGCATCGGAATAAATTGCGAAACTCTTGTGGGGCGGGCCCAACAGCCCGCCCCAAAAATGTATTTCGTTAAGGCTCGTGACAGTTTACGATCGAGAATATGTCCATTTATTAATTTGGATGAGTTTTTCGTGACTGCCAATATTCCAGATTATGCTCCTCAAATGCAACGCCTGATGGAACAGGCGGGGCTTTCGAGCGATCGAGAACTCAGCAAAAAAGCAGGAGTTTCCGAGATCCAGCTAAGTCGCTTGCGTCGCGGCTTAGCCCTGCAAACCCGAGCCGACATCCTGCTCAAAATCAGTCAAGCTTTGCAAATTTCCTTACCCGAACTGCTGGCAACCTTGACGCCAGACTATGTAGAGTTAGAACAGGCACCACCGACTGCCCTAGAACAAGAATATCAGCGCCTGCAAGCTTCGATCGAACAGCAGCGAGAATCTTTGATGCAGGAATTCCAGCTATCTAGCGTGCAAATTTTAGAATCTTGGATGTTGCAGTGGCCGACTGCTGCGAGCAAAGCTCAGGAAAATCACAACTTGCGGGCTCAGAAACTACTGCCCTTGCTGCGGCCCGTCGAGCAGTTATTGGAGCATTGGGGAGTGGAGTCGATCGCCCCAGTCGGAACCCAGATTCCCTACAACCCCCAACAGCACCAGCTCATGGAAGGAACAGCCGAACCCGGAGAACCCGTCAAAGTCCGCTACACCGGCTACAGACAAGGCGACAAACTGCTCTACCGCGCCAAAGTTAGCCCAGTTTGATTAATAGCAGAAGGGCATTCGGCAGAACCAAGATTGTCTCTCTCTCAAAATTCACTCCCGGCGAAGCGCGGCGACTCTGATCAGCGTTGCGATCCGCGACGATCACCATCTTTTGTACTCAAAACTATTCTCCCGCTCTCAGGCTCTGGGGCTTTCCTCCTCTCTTATTTGGATCGGAGTCCATCTCGCAGCTATACTAGCCTAGTCTGGCTAGAAATTCTGACATTCCCACCGCAAAATATGAGTCCTGTAGTTAAAATTATTCAGCCCTCTGGCATTTTAGACGGCACCAAGGCAAGTCAATTCCGCCAAGAGATTAGCGACCTAGTGGAAGCGGGAGCCGATGTGGTATTGATAGACTTCACTGATGTGACATTTATGGATAGTTCTGGTTTAGGCGCTTTAGTCTTGGCGCTCAAAACAGTCCGGGCCGCTGGGAGTCAATTAGTTGTCTGTTCTATCAACGAGCAAATCCGCATCTTATTTGAACTCACCAGCATGGATCGAGTTTTCGAGATATTTCAGACCCGCGATGCTTTTAATAGCAAAATTCCCTCAGCTAACTAAATCTTTTGGCTGCTGCCTTCTTGCTATTTGGTCGCAGATGCAATGCAAGAAGTCAGCTAGCCAAAGTTTACCTTGAGTAAAGACCAATCATCATCAAAAACTGCTTTAGCGTTCAACTTTTGAATGTAGTTCAAAACCAGCTCTAACTGGTCGGCACTTGCACCGTTGTAAGCTGCTAACAAATCTACAAAAGGGTCAAGCCCCCAGATATTGCCGTCAGGTTGGTGGATCTCGTATACCCCGTCGCTAAAGATGTAGAGAGTGCTCAAATCCTCGACATCGCAGCAATTATCGACATAGGGGGCGTCGGGGAACATTCCAACCGGCATTCCGGGGGTTTTTAATCGCTGGATTTTAGCGGTGCTCGCAGGGGACTGGGAAATCAACACGGCTGGTGGATGGCCGGCGCTGGCATAAACTAGCTGGCGAGAAATGCGGTTGTAAACGCCGTACCAGATGGTGAAATACTTGTCATTTTGGTAGCTCATCTGGAAGGTGGTGTTGAGGGCGCGCAAAACGTCGCTGGGTTTGTAGTAGTCTATGTTGGGGAGCGTGCGCGATCGCAGCAAATTCAGCACTGCCACAGAAGGCAGCGCCGCCCGCAAACCGTGACCGGCTACGTCGAGCAAGTAAATCGCCAAATAATCGGCATCTAGCCAGTTGTAGTCGAAGCAATCTCCCCCCAACTGCCGCGAGGGAATGAATTTTGCTTCGATGCTGAAAGGTTCCGTCATCGGATCTGGCAACAGCGATTGCACGTACTCGGCCGCCTCGGCTAACTCTGCTTCCAGACTTTGCTTGGCAATTTTCAAATCTCGGCTGAGTTGGTGCAGCCTCAATCCCGCCCTTACTCTCGCCTGTAATTCGTTGAGTTCGATCGGCTTTGAGATAAAATCGTCGGCACCGGCGTCGAGGCCTTTGACTCGATCGGCGATCGAACCCAAAGAAGTCAACAAAAAGAATTGTGTAGTTGACAGATCCGGATCTGCCTTAACTCGACGGCAGACATCGATGCCGGTCAAGCGCGGCATGATCCAATCGCAAATTATCAGCGCCGGACGCAATTTTTGCGCTTGGGCTACACCGTCTTCGCCATTGCTTGCTACTGTTACTTCGTAACCCTGTTTTTTCAGGGTTCTTCTCAGCAGTTCTTGAACAGCCGTATCATCGTCAATAACCAGAATTTGAAACATGGGCACTTAGGTACTACAAGTTTTTCAAGGTCTGGGGGTCATTTAAAATATATCCTGTCAGCGCCCTTGTCTGAGATTGAGTATAGTTTATTGGCATCGCTTTCGAGGTAATTGCTTTTGAGGGCGGGTCGTTGAGTTCAATTTACGTTAAAATTTGATTTAAATTTGGCGCGATCGAACTTCACTCAGTTTATACTCAGAATATAAATTTTTATAGACTTTTATTTGCCACAGGCGCTGGTTGACAGGGAAATGCTATTTATAGTATAGTGACTAACCGATTAGTGGATTAGACAGGGATCGACGGCCCACCAGAGCTAGTATCCTCAAACTACCATTCAATTTTGCCGCCGTTGTATTTTGTCTCATCGTATTTTTTCGAGTTGTATTTTGCCCACCGGCCGATGAAGAACTTCTGTCGTGAGCGTGATTGAATTAAAGGGTTCCGAAAAGTTGCCGATGCTAAAAAAAGCGGATCTTCAAGTCAATACAGGTCTGAACGGATTAAGCTGGGTTTTGTCGTGGTTTGCACAATTGTACGACTCGCGAATTCCTACAAGTGTGTGGATACGGTGTCAGTTGGCTTTGGCTGAGGGCTTTACGAATGCGGTGCGTCACGCCCACAAGGGCAAACCAGCGGATTTGCCTGTTGACATTCAGGTGGCGGTGTTCGCTGAATCTTTAGAGATTAAAATTTGGGATTGGGGCGATCCGTTTGATTTAGAGAAAAAAATCAAAGATATTTCGGAAAAAGTCGATATTCACTCTCCGGGCGGGCGGGGTCTAAAATTGATTAAAGACATCGCAGACAGTATTAGTTACGAGAGAACGGCTGATGGACGGAACTGTTTGTCGATCGTGAAAAATTATACTCCTGTCTCAAGGCCGAACAATCAAGATGATATTTTGGAAGTGGTAGAGGAAATTTCTGATTAATGGGTTCATCGGGTTTTAAACACGGGACAAAGGATTCAGCCACAGCAGAATTGTCCGTTTTAATTCATTTAATTCCCGATACACTTCTTGTTTGACCCATTGCCCGATCGCATCGAAGGGTGTAAAAATTTGACCTACAGGCCAGCTAACATCTTGCCCCAAGGGCGTTTGATGGTTGCCAGTCAGAGTCTGAACTGTAATCATGTCGGGAAATCGTGCTTTTAGCAGTTTGGTCAACAACAGGGTTTGGTCGATGTTGTCGCCGTTAAATTTAACTAAAAGATTGCGCCGGATTTGATAGCTATCTTGGACGAGGCGATTAGTCTCTTGCGGGGACGGGGTAAACTCGACGTTAAAGACAGGGGAAATTTGCTCGACGATCGGGATTGCTTCTGATGCCGCATAATTGTTGAAAGAAATCAGAATATTGCCTGCCCTTTCTACGTCAAACACAGAACCGATCAGCAAGTGCAGTTTGCATCCCATGCTGTGTCCCATACCGTAAATGGGGAGATAGGAAGATTTGAGCAATTTAGTGCCGCGCAGGCGATCGAGGGCATTTTCAAATTTGTTAAGGACATCGCGGGCGATCGCAATATGATCTAAAGTATTGACAAACGGCGTTGCTACTACAAGATATCCTTGGTTGCCCAAAGCTTCTAACAGCCAGCGATAGGTGAGTTGCGGTGCAGTCGCCACAAATGCACCGCCGAGAAAATGTACGATCGCGATCGGTCTTGAAGGAATTAATACCCAGTTGCCCGAAATTTCTTGCCAGTCCATAAATTCAATCTAATTCCCAATAAAAAGGCGATCGTTCTCTGAAGGTAGAAAGCAGAATTTTTGCTAAATTTTTGCTTTTATTTTCTGCCTAAAAAAGGGGTGGGCTACCCATTTTTTCATTCAAAAAACTTGGCTCTTTACTTATATTATGATATTTAGTGTAACTGTTTTCGCAGCAAATAGCACGGCGGGGTAACGCTGCTATTAGCGCCCTGTAGAGGGTTGAACCTGGCGGCCGAACAAATCAAGGCTGACATCCGCGACTTTCAAAAATTTTTATATTGTCTCCCAGCGCACGGCTGCAAGGGGCGGTAGCTGGTATTGCGGGTAATTGACCCGACAGGATATTAAGAGTCAAATACGGCTCAAAACCCCAATATCGCCTATTAACCAGTCTCTGGGCGATCGGCTTCGATTCGGCTTGATTGGCAGCACCAAATTTCTTGACTCAACCCGCATACAACTATAACATCCTTTAGGAGAACCCCCCGATTTCAGACGACCGCTGGGGGTTTAATTGTGGGGAATGACTGATACCTTCTGCGGTTTGATGACTCAACTTTTCGTGAGTCTTCATCCATTTCCACTTGTGAACAGTAGCTTGCGGATTGAGCACGGTGGTAGCGACGCCGTAAACAATAGTAGGCAAAACCTCCCGATTTAACCAACTTTGTCCCAGCTTTCTCATGTAGTGCAGTGCCAAAACTTCTCTAAATTTGTTAAGCCTTTGCCAAAGCGGCAAATTCTTAAAACATAACTGTTCGTACTCGTGGAGTGATAACTCTTTTTCTCCCCGCAAGCGCCGCAGTTGGTTTTCCTTGACACAATCAGAAGCTATGCGCTTTTTCAGCCAGTGCTTATCTGTGAGAGATTTCCCTCTAATTCTATAATTTCCCAAAGGTTCTGTCGCCGCTAGCAAGCCGTACTTTTGAGCAAGTTTGGTAAATAACTCTGTATCTTCTCCTACCTCCCAATCTTCTGCAAACCCGCCTTCTTGGACAAGAATGGAGCGATCGACTACAACAGAAGACGGGAAAACCCAAGGACTTTCGCCTGTCTCCTTAATCGCCTGCATTTCTGCTTTAGTTGTAGGATAGGTGGGAATATAACTCAACTTCTTACCGTGCTTGTCTAAATATCGCAAAGCGTGAGCCACAGCTTTGACTTCGGGATTGTCTGCGAGCATCTTCAAGCAAACTTCTAACTTATTGGGTTCCCAGGTATCGTCGCTATCGATAAACGCTACATACTCGCCTGTAGCGCGATATATCATTAAATTTCTCGACTTAGAAACCCCGTAATTTTGGGGATTCCTGAAGTATTGAATTCTCGAATCTTGCTCGACCAGCTTAGCAGCAACTTTGTCAGTAGCATCAGTAGAGCAGTCATCAACAATTAAAATTTCTAGATTCTTGTGGGTGCCATTGAGTACGGAGGCAACTGTCTCGGCCAGAGTGTCGGCAGCATTGAATGCAGGAATGATTACACTAACTTTTTGGCTGTTCATAACTTGCATTAAGGTGTGGTTTGGTAGTTTTTGGCCGAAGTATAGTCTCTCAGCAGACACTCTAACTCATTTACGTGCAAGTACCTGTAGCCAGGAAACTTGCCTACATACTACCAATATAACAGGTTTACCGAGGTCAGTGTTATCTACCATAAGGAGGGGACAGCCCTTAGCACCCGGAGTGCAGACTATTATTTGGCGGGCAATTTGTCTGACACAAAGGCGACTGCTGCGAGGGATTGAGGGTTTTTTCCGGGGACTGGAGTTGTCATAAATTCGATCGCATCTTTTTGCTTAAATAGGACTTACCCAGAAAAATCCGGCATCATGCAGAATGATTCTTTTGATAACTATACAGCTACAAAAAAAACTCGTTTCTGACCGAAAGCACCCAGAATACAAGCCCCCGCATTTATCCGTGGGGTCAATGCTTCAATTCTTTAATCTAAAATCGTTCGACTGAGCGTCTGGGCCCTGAGCCTGTCGAAGGGTCACGCCGAAGTCTCAAATCTCAAATCGATTCACTCAGTTCGATTCCGGTTAATCGCTAATCATAAATTGGTTTTTCGTCCCCCAGGGGCTGGCGAGTGAGGACGTTAGATTTCTCACTACCAACCTAATTATAATTATTAAATCCAACGTGAGAGCAAGATTGGGTAAATCCTGTTTTATTGATTTACTCACCAGTCGAACAACTCCCCAAAAACTGCTAGGCTAAGTCTGCTATTTATTGCATTGCCATAGCAATTACCTACAATACTGATTGTTTTGCTGGCCTTTGCTTAATGAGGCTAGGTAAAAAAATAATGTAAAAAAATCAATTGAAAATTCCGAATTTTTGTGAATAATGTTTATATGATTTGCATCTTTAGTTTTTCCTACAGTAAATCAGCAACGCCGTTTTTCTTCGTGCATCATTTTTTTTTAATCAGTATTTTCTGAAAAAAGATGCTTTTTCTAACTTGTTTAATTATTAAATTGCCATAAGCTGTCTCTGCTTTTTCTCTTCCTCTTGTACCCCGACAGGTTCCCAGGGTCAAATCGTCTCCCCATCTGCCATAACAGGTAATTTATTTGCGGTTGAACTCAGTACCGCTAGGTTTTAAGAAAGATACTCCTAAAAGTATACTATAAAAAATCCTCGCCTCACCCGTAAAAAATGTTGCCCAATTTCTTGAGAAAAGTGCAAATTTATACTTGTTGCCTAACAGTCTTGGTGTTGGGTGGCTGCCAGCAGCAGCTACAGGCAACCTTGCAGCAACAGCGTAGCAAACAAGGAATGGCAGTTTCAGCTCACCCTCTGGCGAGCGCTGCGGGGCTGGCCCTGCTGCAACAGGGCGGCAATGCAGTGGATGCGGCGGCTGCTACGGCTTTGGCTATTTCGGTGGTGGAGCCTTTTTCGGCGGGTATCGGCGGCGGGGGTTTTTTGCTCCTGCGGCGGGGCGAAACGGGGACTGTGCAAGCGCTGGATTTCCGGGAACGAGCTCCGAAACGGGCGGCGCGGGATATGTACCTCGACAAGCAAGGTAAGGTGCGCCCAAGGGCAAGTCGGGACGGGCATTTGGCGGCGGGTATTCCGGGTACTGTTGCTGGACTTTATACGGTGCACCGCGAGTATGGTAAGTTGCCTTGGGCCCAGGTGGTGGCCCCGGCGATCGCCCTGGCTGAAAAAGGCTTTCCGGTAAGTTCGCGGTTTACCACGGCTACCGAGCGACGACAGGATGTGTTCAAAAAAAACCGGGTGGCGCGGGAGGTTTTTACTCGTGGTGGCATTTTATACCAGCCGGGTGAGCTTTTGGTGCAGCGGGATTTGGCGCGGACTTTGCGGCGGATTGCACAAAATCCGCAGAGTTTTTATACCGGGGACATTGCGCGGGCGATCGCCGCCGATATGGCTAAAAACGGCGGCCTTATCACTCTCGAAGATTTGAAAAACTATACGCCGATTTGGCGAAATCCGGTTTGTGGCAACTTTCGCAGTTACGAAATTTGCGCCCTGTCGCCTCCTTCTTCCGGCGGCGTTCATTTGTTGCAAATCTTAAATATTCTGGGAGATTCGGATCTCAAGAGGTTGGGGAGGCAAAGTCCAGATACTTTGCACTTGCTGGCGGAGAGCATGAGGATTGCTTATGCTGACCGGGCTGAGTATCTGGGCGACCCGGATTTTGTGAGTGTACCGGTCAAAGCTTTGACTAGCAGCAATTATGCCAAATTGAGACGATCGCAAATCCCAATGTCAAAAGCCAGACCCTCTAGCGAGGTAAAGGCTGTTGACGCTGAAACTTTGAACCGTCTGCTGTGGGAGTCTCCCGAAACTACCCACCTGACGGTAGTTGACAAAGAGCGCAACGTAGTAAGCTTAACGTTTACGGTGAATGGGGGTTTTGGGGCAGGAGTCGTGGCTGCAGGTACGGGAATTTTGCTCAACAACGAGATGGATGATTTTGCCGCCGCGCCGGGAGTGCCGAATTTGTTTGGTTTGGTGGGCGGGGAGGCAAATTCGATCGCCCCGGGCAAAACTCCTTTATCGAGCATGACGCCGATTATCGTGACAGAAAATGGCAAATTTCGCCTCGCTGCGGGAGCTCCCGGAGGCAGCACGATTATTACCACGGTGTTGCAAATTGTGTTGAATGTGTTGGTTTACGACATGAATGTTGGTGAGGCTGTCTCTGCACCTAGAATTCACCACCAATGGCAACCGGATCGCCTGAGGGTGGAACGGGGAGGTTTTGAGGCTGCGACGCTTTCGGAGTTGCGGCGGCGGGGACACCAGATTGTCGAAGGTGACGGCTGGGGCAATGCCAATGCGATCGTCCTGACTGCAGACGGTTGGTTGGAAGGGGCTGCCGATCGGCGCGGGGAAGGAGAAGCAAGGGGGTTTTAGTCATCAGTCAGTCGATTAGAGATTTTAGAGGGGGGCGAGACTTTGGCGACTCGACGATTTTAGATTTACTCCACAGATGAATCTGGGATGTTGAACTCGGATCAAAAATTTTGATCTCTCTACGACAGGAATCGGGGGCTTGTATGGGTTTTTTGGGCGAGGTCATCTTTCATGAGTTATTAGCTATTAGTCATTAGTCATTAGTCATTAGTCATTAGTCATGTTGGAGAGCGCAAACGGTATTAAAACCCGGTTTCTTTTGTCTCCAGTGCGTAAGTCCTGAAATTATTAGTCTGTGCAACTGTATTTTTGCATCCGTATTTTTGCGCTGAGGTTTAAAGGCTGACTAATTGCCAAGAACTACCAAAAAAATTAGCCCCAAAAAGCGTATATACACTTATGTGTAAAGTTATTGTAAAGGCCCTCGACATTGATACTTATATAATGTAAAAATGAAGTTGTGCATTGGATCAGGTTTGTATCTTCCAGGAAAAATTTATGATAATTACTCACAAAATTGCTGGCTTAACAGCTACCTTAACTACTGCTCTGAGTTTGTTGGCAGCACCAGCAATGGCATTTTCGGTAGGGGCAACTAATAACACTGAGATTTTAAAAAATAATTTATTGGGGGCTAATACAGTCGGGTTGAGTAATTTCTCTGTTTCAATTACGGGTAATTCGGCTGCTTTTGGTACTTTCACTAATGACCCCTTCGGTTTGAAATCAGGTGTTGTTCTGAGCACTGGTAGAGTCGCCGATATACCAGGTCAGAATCGGAAAGATAACTTCACGACACAGGACAGCGATTTAAGCACGGACTTTGGTCCTAAGGGTGAACAGGGCGATCTGACTCAGCTAAACCTCAGCTTTTTTGCTAATAGCACGGTTGAAAAGTTGTTCTTTCAATATGTATTTGCTTCTGAGGAGTTTCCTGAGTTCGGCGGTTCTAAATATAATGACGATTTTGAACTGCTGCTGAACGGCATTAATTTGGCAAAATTGAGCGACGGAAAAACAGTTACGATTAATAATCTTGTTCCCGATCCATATAATCGCTCTAAAGATCACCCCGACTATATTGACAACCCAAGTTTCACAGGTATTGCTGCTAACATCATTAAGCTGGACGGTTTTACTAAAGTTTTAGGTTTTGAGGGTTTGCTCAAGAAAAATCAGACGAATGTTCTCAGTATCCGCATTAAAGATGTGGGCGATGGGAAGTTAGATTCTGCTGTATTTATTAAAGGCGGTTCTGTGGGGACGGTTCAACCTGAGCCGGTTCCCGAACCGATGACTGTGGGGGGTTTGATGGCGGGAGGCGCAATGCTGGCTGCTGGACGAAAGTTACGCAATCGCCGTGGCGGAAGTAATTAATAACGGAAGGAAGTTCGGCAACGGATTCGCTTTCGGAGGATGTAACGGATGTAACGGATGTCGGTAAGAAGGAAGAAGGAAGAAGAAAAAAACAGAACAGGAACCATTTTGGCAGTTGCTGTAATATGAATCTCGATTAGCCGTGTTGGAGACAGAAACGGGGTTTGATGAAAGAAAAGACCTCGTTGCAGTTGTTGAACCGGGTAAAAAAACTCGGTTTGTGCGATCGCGATCGCGTAATATCATGTCAAGTAATTTAAGCATTATGGGTACGCAGCGAGGAATGCAAGCCCTCATACAATTCTGACGACGAATGCCCTCACTACGAACCAATTTTATTGCGGTTGTTCTAGCGGAAAGAATATAAGTTTTCATCCCAAATTCGCAAAGGGCGGATTTTTTTGTGTTTGGAGTTGCAGCAAATATTGCGGGTAAAACCCGCGTCTACAACCACTGACTAAAAACTAAATAATTTAGCTATGAACAGTACCGTCGGGTAAGATTGTACCTGTTAATGTAGTCCGGGTAAGTTTGACCATAACTCGATCGCCGTAACCGATTTTCGCTCCTGTTAAGTCAGCACCGCTCAAGTCAGCACCGCTCAAATCGGCTCCGATTAAGTTGGTTTCTCTCAAGTTGGCATTGATCAAACAAGCTCCTAACAAATTAGCCCTGAACAAGTTTGCTTGGTGCAAATTCGCGCCTGTGAGGTTGACGTTGTGTAGAAAAGCATCACTTAAGTCGGCTTCACTCAGGTTTGCATTGCTCAAGTTTCTTCCTGAAAAATCCTTTTCTTTTAACGAAGCTCCTTTGAAGTTGGAACCGCTCAAATCGGGAGCTTGCGGCCCCGCTTGGCGGTAAGACTGAGATGGCGGTGGCTGCGATTGGTAGCGGGACGCCTCTGAATAGGGCCCTGCAGGGTTTCCCCCATAGTTTCCCGCATAATTTGCAGGATATTTCCCTGAAGAGGGTTCAGAAGAGTAGCGGGGTTCTTTTGGGGTGGCCGGTGGTGGCTGGGTGTTTTGGTGCTGGGTGTTTGGATACTGAGTATTTCTGTACTGATTGTTTTGGTACTGAGTGTTTTGGTACTGAGTATTGGGTTGCTGAGTATTGGGTTGCTGAGTGTTTTGGTACTGAGTATTGGGTTGCTGAGCGTTTTGGTACTGAGTATTGGGTTGCTGAGTGTTTTGGTACTGAGTATTGGGTTGCTGAGTGTTTCTGTACTGAGTATTTTGTTGCTGAGCGTTTTGTTGCTGGGTAGTTTGTTGCTGAGTGTTTCTGTACTGAGCGTTTTGTTGCTGAGTAGTTTGTTGCTGAGTATTTCTGTACTGAGCGTTTTGTTGCTGAGTAGTTTGTTGCTGAGTGTTTCTGTACTGAGCGTTTTGTTGCTGAGTAGTTTGTTGCTGAGTATTTCTGTACTGAGCGTTTTGTTGCTGGGTGTTTTGGTGCTGGGTGTGTTTGTGCTGGGTGTTTTGGTGCTGGGTGTGTTTGTGCTGAGTATGTTTGTGCTGAACGTTCTGATTCTGACCTCTTGGTTGAATCGATCGCAATTGTTCGCGAGCTTGATTAATTTCCTTAATCTTTTCTTCAGCTTTCTGTAGTAGTCTGGGATTGTCTTTGGGGATGCGATCGGGGTGCCAAATGAACGCTAAATCCTTGTAGGCTTGGCTAATTTCTTCTCTGGAAGCTCCCGGCAACAGTCCCAGCACTTTATAGTATTGGTCGAGGTCGTTCATTGTACCACCTTTCGCTTTAAGAAATTAGGAATTAAAAATTAAGATCGGAGCAAAAGCCGTTCTCAAAGCTTGCTTGTCCGATCGTACATTAGATGAACAATAACTCAGCTAAGCCGCTGCTGGCAAAAATTCTCGAATTCGCTGCAAGTATGTTGCGGCATCCTCCAGCATCGGAAAGTGAGCCGTATTCGGAATTATAACAAATTCTACTTTTTTGCTGAGGGAGGCTGCTTGCTCTCCCATGACGGCGGGGATAATTTGGTCGAATTCTCCGGCCACAAGCAGTGTGGGAACACTCAGCCGCGCAAATTCTTGGGGCATTTCCTCGGCGGCTCTTTTGCTGACGGCTGTCACCATTGTACCTATAGCAGCTTGCTCGTCTGCCATTAAAAAATCCTTGAGAAACGCCAGACTGACCTCTGTGGGCAGGGAACGGCGCAAAAACCGGGCCATAAATAGCCGATCGGCAAACGGGATGGATGCCAGCCACGAGGGTCTAAATTTTACCACATAGCCACCGAATTTGTGAAAAGTTGTAAATGCTTTTTCATCGTATTCAAAAATCCCGCTGCAAGTGAGAATTGCTTTTTCTACTTTTTCGGGGTAAAGGTTGAGAAATAAAGTAGCAATTGAGGCACCTGTGGAGTGAGCATTGAGAAAGACGCGGCTTAAATTCAGAGATTCTAATAATTCAGCTAAGTCGCGGGCGTAGGTTTCGAGTTCGTAGCTGGACTCAGCAGGCTCTTTTGGCAAGGGCGATCGACCAAAACCTCTCATATCGTAAAGCAAACAATCAAAATCATCAGCAATAGCCCGTGCCGTGCTTTCCCAGTAGCGCGCTGAACCCGCCCAGCCGTGCATAAATACCATCACGGGTTTGCCGCTGGGTTGGGCACTGTTATCTGCCGTTATCCACTCGTAATAATGTTCTACACCGCGAATTGAAATGAAAGACATGATATTGATTTGGGATTCTTAGATTTTAGATTTTAGATTTTAACTCATAATTGTTCACTGAATACCAAAATTCCCGACTTCTTAAAGAAGTCAGGAATCTCAAGACTACATCTATCAAAAAATCTGCGTTAATCTGCGTCAATCCGCCCACACCTGCGGTCAAAAATTACCAACATAGGAACCAATCATAAATCTTAAGCTGCGGAGGCTGCTAGCCAAAATAAGCCGTCTACTAAAAGAGTGCTCAAAACTGCTCCGCTGAAAGCGCGCCAGTGCAGTTCTCGATCGCGCAAACTCAGCAAACCGACTGTTAGCAACACAGCGATTAAAACTAAAGCACAGCCTATGCCCCAAGGAGTTTCGATTTGACCGATCGCACTTTGAAAAATCGGCATAGCTAATTCCGGTTCCGCGTGCATCACTTGCCGCCAGTAGGGCATCAAGCCTGTTAAGTAAAAATATAAATCGGTAATAGCAGTGCCAAATAGCGAACCCAAGTAAAAATAGCCACCAACTTTTCCCCAAGATTTGCCCAAGCACCAAATAGCAAAAGGCAACCCAATTGATTCTATAGGTAGATGTAAAATTGGTTCCCATCTAAACCAGCCCCAATAGATAGAACCTGCCAGCCAGCATCCGGCAAATCCTAATAATAAATCTCCCCAAAGTTGTGTTTTGGGGCGGAAAATTAGAATTAAACTCAGAACGAACCAGGGGATAGTTGATAGCAAACTGATGGTTGGATATAAGCGCACTAACGGTGCTTGCACGAATACTGGAATTGAGACTAAAAATGCTGAGGCACTAAATATTAACCACTGTTTGATGCTGTTTGTTGTGGCTGAAGTGAGAGAATTGTCGAGGCGGGCGATGGTGGCCATAGGTGCGATCGCTGAGGATTCTAAATTAAGATTAAACAACTGATTGGACTCCGTATTGTTTCAATAGGTGGACTAAAAATTTCGCTGCGGTTGTGGGTGCGAGAGTCTCAATCCCGGCGGCGGTTTGGCTGACGTGCCAGCCTTTTGCCGTTTGGGGAGCTCGCCATAAATCCAAATGTTCGATCGCGGGATCTGCATAAAAGCTTTCTCCACCGCCACCGAGAATTGCCGAACTCCAGTGCGTAAACCGATCGTGGCTGATTCGGTGGATGGGAAAATTGCCCACCAGAGGAACTCCCCAACCGTCTAAGGCAAAAAAAGCCCCGACTTTGCCACCGAGTTGCTGCCACATCCAAGCCGCCCCGATCGCCCCGGCTACTCCTGCCGAAAAGCTGACAAATACTAGACTTTCTCCTGCTAACTCTTCCCTACACAAAAAGTGCAATATGTCAATAGCTGAGAAAGGCGGATATTTATGAGCGGGAAAAATCTTGACAGGCTCGACTATTTGCTGGTTTTGGCGATCGGCGGCCAGTCCCCAAAGCCCCGAAAGTCCCGTCAGGAAACAGTCGGTTAGCTTTGGTTCGTGGACTCCGGGGCAAATTACCAGTCTCATAGTTCGTCAAGAAAGTTAATATAGTTCGCAACATAACTTTATCATATAGCTATTATATCATATACTACCCCAGGGGATAGGGTGTTAAAGTTATAATAGAGTCAAGTTTGAAGAGTATCCCCCCAAGTTAAAAGCTGGGAACGCTCCAAACCGCATTAATCTGAGGCAAGGTCAGGGAGTCTTAAGAAAACATGAAACTTATCCCCCCCTGCCCCATCTCCTGTCAAGCTTAGCAAAGGCTGATTCTAGTTTTAAGCTGTTCTGTATTTAGATTTAACTTTTCCGGCGGCGTCGAAGCTGACCCCACAAAAGCTTAAACAAACAGGATTGTGAAAATTAAGAGGCCTGCCAGCTTAGCGGCCCTACGAATTTCGGGTCAAGGTCAAAAAACCGACTTAGGACTGATGCTCATCAATCCGGTTTCTAGGATAAATAAGAGGTTTGACCGGGAAGTATGGGCCAAGAAACCGGGAATCAGCCCCGCGCACGTCAGTCGTGCGATCGCACACAATGAAAAATCTCCGATTCCCCCTTCATCCTGCCTGGATCTCTTAGAATAAATAAAATTGAGGAATACAAAGTGGTTGCTTCTCCAGAAAAAATCGATTTCAAAACATCTGCAGCACCCGCAAGTAACGATCGGGTTGCTGTATTGCTGATGGGTTACGGCGAAGTCGAAAGCTACGACGATTTTGCCAACTACAACGAACAAGCTTTAAATTTGCTTACGGCAAAGTTTGCGCCAGTACCGCTTTGGATTTATCCGCCGCTGGCGAAGATTTTAGCAATCTTTGACTTGCACGAGTGGAGTCACCAACACGGTCAATTCGTTTCGCCGCACAATGCAATTTTTGAACAGCAGCGCGCCGGGATTGAAAAGAATTTACAGGAGAAATGGGGCGAGAAAGTAAAAGTGTTCAAAGCTTTTAACTTTTGCGCGCCGTTTTTGCCGGAACAAGTAATCCCTCAAATTCAAGCAGAAGGATTTGACAAAATTCTGATTTATCCGCTGTTGGTAGTTGATTCGGTTTTCACCAGCGGCATTGCAGTCGAACAGGTGAATAAAGCTTTAGCACAAACCTTTGATGGTAAGGAACATTGGGTAAAAGGACAGCGCTACATTCCTTCTTTTTACGATGAACCTGCTTACATCCAGCTAATGGCGGATTTGGTTGAAGAGGAAATTAAGAACGATTTAGCTGTAGCGCATTTGCCTTCTCAGATTGGGATTGTGCTGATGAATCACGGTTGTCCGCACAAGGCGAAGGGCTTTACTTCGGGAATTGTGGAAAGTCAAGCTTTGTACGATCGCGTGCGTGAACGTTTGATGTATCGCTATCCTTTGATTTCGGTGGGTTGGCTGAACCACGACACACCGCTGATTGAATGGACACAGCCGGATGCGACGTTGGCTGCGAAGAATTTGATTGATTTGGGTGCAACTGCGATCATCTTTATGCCGATCGGATTTGCGACAGAAAATCACGAAACTTTGTTAGATGTAGACCACATTATTGAGTCTTTGCAGAAACAGCGTAAAGGAGTCACTTACCGCAAATTGCCTTGCGTTAACGACCATCCAGAGTTTCTGAAAATGGCTGCTGAGTGGGCAAATCCGCAGATTGAAGCGTTGTTGAGTGAGACTGCGGTTGCTGTTAATCCGAGTTTAGCTTCGGCGCAGCGCGAGCACGGGCATTCTCATGAAGGGCACGGGCATTCTCATGGGGAGCACGGGCATTCTCACGGGCACGGTCATTCTCATGGTGAGCACGGGCATTCTCATGGCGGGCACGGCCATTCTCACGGGCACGGGCACAGTCATTAATTAATTGAGTTAAAAAGTCGATTGAGTTAAAAAGTCGATCGCCCCTTGCTTTTTTTAGAGAAGGGGCGATTTCCTTTTTTATCAAATTTTATGTGCTTGTCAAACATCCGCTTAGTCGCTACACTGTAGATACTCTGTATATACTTTCTCTTAGAAAGGGTAAATTCCTCAGAGTGATATCACTAACTAGAGGTTCAGGCTATGGTTGCGACGATCGCAAAATGGGGAAACAGTCTTGCTATTCGGATTCCACAGAATTTAGCTAAAGAGATTAACTTGGCTGAGGGTTCCGAAGTGAAGCTTGTCTTGATAGATGGCAAGCTGACGATCGAGCCTATCGTTCGTCGGCGGTATTCGCTTGAGGAGCTGATCGAGGCAATGACGCCAGAGAATGTTCATACTGAGATTGATACTGGAGTTGCTGTGGGGAACGAAGTTTGGTGACAGAATCAAATCCCTACATTCCGAGTCGAGGCGATATCGTTTATTTAGACTTTGACCCAACTAAGGGACACGAGCAAAAAGGACTTAGACCTGCTTTTGTGCTGTCGCCTCGCTCCTACAACGAGAAAAGCTCCTTAGCTCTATTTATGCCGATTACAAAACAACAAAAAGGGTATCCTTTTGAAGTTATCCTACCCACTGGATTAAAAGTTCAGGGAGTAATTCTTGCAGATCAAATTAAGTGTTTAGACTGGAAAGCTCGCGGTATTCGATTGGTTGAGTCGGTATCTCAAGATGTAATTGAAGAGGTACAAGCTAAAATAGAGCCGTTGTTATTGTAAAAGCATGAAGTTCACGGGGCTGCATAAATCAGACGATCGCGCTTTTTCTGAAAGCACCTATGTGCGCGGCGTTAGTGGCGAAATCGTTCCCGTTTTGCGCGGCACTCGGTTGCGGGTGCAAACAGTAGTCATTGCAGCTCATAAATGGGATTTTTCGCCAAACCAAATTGCCGCTGAGTATGATTTAAGTGAAGCTCAAGTGAACGATGTTCTCGCTTTTTATGCAGCCCACTCTCAGGAAATAGATGCCTCTATTGACGCTGAGAAAATTATCGAACCCGTAACTCGTCGGCGGTATTCCCTTGAGGAGTTGGTTGAGGCGATCGCGCCTGAGAATCTTCATAATGAGATTGACAGTGGAGTTGCTGTGGGGAACGAAGTGTGGTGACACAATATTGCTATTTGTATGGTGCGTCGCTGTGAGATTTTCCTGCTAGTTGAAATAGCTACGGGGAGCGACGCACCCGAAGGTATTACTGTAGGGAATGAAGAAAGTTTCCTGTCATACTCACCAAATTGTTTGAATAGTAGTTAACGCTTGAATTTTTGCGTCGCGGGTGACTAACGGAAGACTCAAAGATAAAGCAGTGGCGGCAATAATCCTGTCTGGCATATCAGGAACCGTTGCCCTGTCAATTTGTTGAATAGTTGCCGAGATATTGCGATCTAAAGGTGCTAGCATAATCCCCACATTTGGATCGTCCGCAGCATTTAAAACTCGTGTCAGCACCTCGCCTGCCAAACGCCCTCGCTCAATCAAGTAAGAAATTTCTACAATTGTAATTGCGGAAAAGTAGATAAAATTTCCCTCATTAACCGCTTGTTCTAATGCTGTTAAGGCTGCTGGCGACAATCTTGGTAGTTCAAAAATGTACCAAATTAGGGTATGGGTATCTGCTACGACTGAGGGCATCAAACAATCTCCCTGGGAAAATTTCCCCACATTTCTTGTCGGGCTTGGGCGATGTCTTCTTCCGTAATATCTACTTTTAAGTCAGCACACAACCCTTTGGCACTCTTTAGCGGTCGTTTAGCCATAGTTTTTTGTTGAAGAAATTCAGCAAAATCTAAAAGTTCTTGCTGTCGCTCTAGGGGCAATGCCCGCAACTTATCTAAAACTGCTTGCTCTAAATTCATCGTTTATTGCCCTCCGTAATTACTCTAAAATTATCTTCACGCTTTTACTTACCAAATTCAAAAAATGTGCTTGCAACATACTTACCATATTATAAGGTAAATCCCACAAAAAACTAACGCCTCTTGCATCCTAGTTTGAAATAATATTTTTCGCAGTGGAGTGCAATCGCCCCTAATTTTGTAGGTGCGTCGCTATGAGATTTTCCAGCTATTTGAAATAGCTCAAGGCGACGCACTTTACACTATAGCGATCGCCCCAACCAACTTATCAATCTCCGCCTCCGTTGTAAAATAGTGAACACAAGCCCGCACACAATCAGGATTAAGAATAGTCCTTACCATAATTCCCTGTTTCTCCAACAAATCGACCAGCTTTTTGTGCGGCATCCCATTAGTTAATCGAAACGAAACTAAACCCGCTTCCGGCGCAGATGTCCGCAAACATTCCACATCGGGAAGTTCCGACAAACGCTGCCAGAGATACTTACTCAAACGGCAAATTTCTGCATACCTTTCCTCGATCGTACCCCATTCATGTTGCAGGCCGATCGCACTCCGCAAACCTGCATACAAAGGATAAGCCGAAGTCGCAATTTCATAACGCTGCGATCCAGACTTCCAGCCAAGGACTTTAGCATTAGCATCCGTCACAATTCCCCGCCAACCGATAAACACCGGATGCAAATCTGCCAAAGCTTCAGCACTCACATAAAGCCCCCCCAAACCCTCCGGGCCGCACCACCATTTGTGACCAGTAAAAGCATAAAAGTCAACCCCAGATTCAATCAAATTTAAAGGCAAAACCCCCACTGATTGAGCCGCATCAACTAACACTTTGACTCCGGTTGGATGACATACTTTCACAATCTCAGCCAGAGGCAAAACTTGGCCAGTATTCCACAAAATGTGACTGATAACCAACAAGCGAGTATTTGGCCGCAAACTATCAGCAATCACCGCCACCGGATCGCCTTCATTCAAAGTTGCCGCCAACGGACAAATCGAAACCTCAATCTTGAAACGGCGCTGAAGTTCCATTACACTAGCTACAACGCCGGGGTGTTCGCAGTCAGAAATCAGCAAATGGTCGCCTGCTTTCCAGTCAATGCCCCACAGCGCAATATTGCAGCCGACGGTGACATCTTCAGTCAGGGCGATTGTTTCAGGAGGTACCGTCAACTCAGATGTGATCGCACGTCGCGTCAGCATCGCCTCCTGAACCACCCAAGCCCCCACCTCCGCCGAAAACGGCCCCCCAAGCTGCACCCGTTTGTAAGCCTCATAAATCGCCTCTAAAGCAGGCTCAGGCAGCGGCCCTTGTCCGCCGTAGTTAAAATAAGCTTTATTGGCCAAAGCTGGGAATTGTTGCCGGTGATTGTCCTTTGTCATTTTTTTTGGGGAATTATTGATAGCGTTAATATTGAATAACTAATGCTGTGAATTTTATACCTTTTGCCTGATACTCTATGCCTTGCGAATACTAAATGTTAATAACTGACAAACTACTACTTTCCTATCAGCGATGCCATCTCCGAGCATTTTTAGATACCTGCGGAGACTGGAAACAACTAGATCCCCCCAGCGACTTTCTGCTGAAACTGATGCGCGACAGCGCCGCATACCAGCAGCAAGCTTTGGAACACGAGACTTACCAACAACCATATTATCCTAGAGGGGATTGGGAAGCCGGCGCGGCCGCTACATTGAGTTTAATGCAGCAAGGGGTCGATCGCATTTACCGAGGAGTTCTGATCCAGGGCGAATTCGGCAAAACCAACGGCGCAACCACTTCTCTGGTAGGAATTGACAGTCAATATTTCCCAGAATTTGGCGAAATCCCCGAAACTCCCGTTCATCTTTCATCCTCCAATCTTCCCTCTTCAAACATTACCCTGATCAGCCGCCCCCATTTATTAATCAAACAGCCGGGACAATCAAAATTTGGCAATTGGAGTTATATTACTGCGGATATTTGGCTTAGCAAGCGACCAAAACAAGAGTATCAAATTATCGCAGCTTTTCACGCCCAAGTTTTAGCTTCCGTACAGGAAACAATGCCAGAGACTGCGTGGCTGATGCTGCGAAAAAAAGGGTGGTGGCAGGTGAATCTCGACCAGCGAACTCCTCAGATGTTCGAGATTTTAGACAACTGCATTCAGATGATAGAAAATCGGGATAAACCAGAGGTGTTCATTTCCCGGCAAAAGTGCAATCTTTGCGGTTGGTATACTATCTGTCACGCCGAAGCCGAATCTATTAAACATCTTTCCTTATTGCCGGGAGTTACTGCCAGCCGCTATGCGAGACTAAAAACTCTCGAAATTACTGATGTTGAAGCTCTCGCTAATGCTAGTTCCGAACTGCTGGCTGAGTATCCAGAATTCCCTGACAGAGTTGCTTTTGATGTGGTGCAGCAAGCTAAATCGCACTTGCTAAATCAACCGCTGTTGCGGCAAGAAGGAAGTTCGGCAACGGATTGCGTAACGGATGTAACGGATAGAAGTTCGGCAACGGATTGTGTAACGGATGTAACGGATAGAAGTTCGGCAGCTAACACTGTACGGGATTTAACAAACTTAACGGATGTAGGTGTGAGGAAAGAAGGAATAAGGGAAGAGGCAGAAGTTAATCAATTTATAACCATACCAGAAGTGGCTGAGAAGAGTTTAGCAACAGTTAATCTTGTTCTGGGAAAGACTACAGAAAATAAACCTGCGACATCTTCTATACCTGCGCCAATTCTCCGCAAGAAACCAATTCCCTATTCTCAATCTGTCTTTTTGCCGATCGCCCCAATCGAACTCTACTTTGACATTGAAGCGGAACCCGAGTTAAACTTGGATTACCTCCACGGAGTCTTAGTTGTTGACAGGTACAACAATACGGAAAAATTCCACAGTTTTTTAGCAGAATCAGCAGCAGAGGAAGGTGCAATCTGGGAGCAGTTTTTAGAATTAATGTGGACTTATCCCATTGCTCCGATTTTCCACTTTTGCGACTACGAAGTCAAGACTTTTAAGCGACTGGCTAAACTTTACAATACTCCAGCTTATTTGTGGAAACCCGTGCTGAAACGGTTTGTAGATATTCACAAACAAGTGACACAAAAAGCGATTATGCCCGTGGAGAGTTACGCACTCAAACCCATTGCCCGCTGGCTGGGTTTTGACTGGCGAGATGCTAAGGCTAATGGTGCTCAGTGCGTCTGCTGGTACGACGATTGGCTCAAAACTGGCGATCGATCGCTCTTGGAGGCGATCGTCCGCTACAATGAGGACGACTGTCGTGCTACTTATGTGGTTAAAGATTGGTTGACCAATTTTTTGCTAAATCATGAGCCGTGATTTTTAGATTTAATGAACCGCGAAGGCGCGTTCGGCGAAGCCGTTCCCGAAGGGTAGGGCGCGAAGGAAGAAAGGGAAGAGGAAGATAGGTAATAATGTATTTATTGGTAAAATGCGAAAGCTAGCAAAAGCAACTATATTTATTGTCTGTTTTTTGATGGCAGCAAGTGTTGCTATTTGGGTAAACCAGTCAGCTCAATCTTTCGCTGTTACGAAAATTGATTTTATTGGCAGAGCAATATTTCCTACAGGTTCTCCGTTTCAGGGGACGGAAATTGGCGGGCTTTCGGGGATTACTTATGATGCCGAAAAACAAGTTTATTATGCCATTTCTGATGACCGCAGCAGCAAGGCTCCGGCGCGCTTCTATACTCTCAAAATTAACTTGCAATCTGGTAAACTGGAAAAAGAGCAAATTACTTTTACTGGTGTCACTACTTTATTAGATGAAAACGGCAAAGGTTTTCCTGAATTAAGTTTAGATCCGGAAGGGATAGCTTTTACGGGCAACAGCGTGTTTGTTTCTTCTGAGGGAGATGTCGATCGCCAAATAAATCCTTTTATCAAAGAGTTCTCCCTCGATGGTAAACTCCTGAAAACGCTGGCAATTCCTGAACTATTTTTGCCCGACGACAAGGGCACTAAAGGCATCCGCAACAATCTCGCTTTTGAAAGTTTAACTTTAACGCCCGATCGCAAATATCTATTCACCGCTACCGAAAACGCCTTGGTTCAAGATGGCGCTGTACCTTCCCTGGAAACCGGGAGTCCGTGCCGGATTGTGCGCTACGATGCGGTGAGCGGCAATCCAGAAGCATCGTTTCTCTACATCACCGAACCGCTACCCGCTGGTGCCAATCCTGTGGGAAAATTAACTAGCAACGGTTTAGTGGATTTGTTGGCGATCGACGATAACCGCTTGCTGAGTTTAGAGCGTGCTTTCTCCCTGGAAACCGGCACAACTATCAGAATTTTTGAGATTTCTCTGGAAAAGGGCGATCGTATTGAAGCACTCGAAAGCCTCAAAAGCCGTCTCAGCGAGGTTTCTCCCGCTCAAAAACGCCTGCTGCTGGATTTGGAAACGCTGAAAATTCCCCTAGACAACATTGAGGGGTTGACATTTGGCCCCGCCCTGGCGGATGCTAGCAGAGGTCTGATTTTGGTGAGCGACAACAACTTCAGTCCGCTGCAAGAGACTCAAATTTTGGGCTTCCAAATAAAAGTTCAAAAAACCTCTTGACAAAAGGTGAAGTTATAGGCATAATAGAAATTGTGCCTGAAAAAACGGCAAAACGAGGGACAGTAGTTCAATTGGTTAGAGCACCGCCCTGTCACGGCGGAAGTTGCGGGTTCGAGCCCCGTCTGTCCCGTTCAAAATAGAAAATGTTCAGATTGCTGAAAAAAGCTATCGCAATTTCTTATTGATTATAAATCGATGGGTAGTTGAACATTTCACTACTCAATAAATGGGTAGAAATACGCAAGTCTCTGGATATCATCTCAAATCAGGTGACATCTGGAGACTTTCCGTATGTCATCCGCTTACAGAAACAGCCTTGGACGCATCAAAACTAAAGCAACGGGGTTTTTGGCCGTTGAGGCGGGCTGTAACTAATTATTCTCGCAAAAAAACCCGGTTTCTGGCCGCCCGGGAGTCCACTACTAAGAAAGAGTTGCGGAAACTTGATGTTATATTTTAGTTGTTGGTATATGAATTACCTAAATTTTAGCTACATAACGGGTTGATGAGGGGAAGGCTTACCAATACCCATTTATAGCAATCATTTGCGTAAACGATATTAGAGGAGTAGGGAACATGGGTGACTCAGCCTTCGAAGGGTCAGACGAAAAGAGTTTTTTTGACCGGGTACAAGCCCTCTTTGTTGAACAAGCACCGGACTTATCCCAATCCCTCAACATTGCGATTATCGGCAAGGTAAGTTCAGGCAAAAGTTCACTCATTAATGCTTTGTTGAAACTGAGCCGAAGAAAAGCTGTAGAAATTGCCAAGGTAGGAGCAGTTTCGGGCGTTACTAAAGATTTAACGATTCTAAAGCTTGATGAAAAGGTTTATTTAATTGACTCACCGGGTCTTGACGATGTGCGTGCAGAGAATAGTGAAGTCACCAAGAATTTTTTGAGGCATATTGATGTTGGCATATTTGTAGTAACTGGTTCATCTGATGCTTCACAAAAGAAAAACCTAGATGACTTGAGGCAGCATTGTGAATTATTATTTGTCGTTCTTAACAAAATTGATGAGTGGGATGATCTAGATCCAACGGTTGTAGATGATGTAGTCAATCAGTGGAAAAACGATTTAAACGTAGACAAGATTTATCCAACTTGTACGAAGGGTTACGATCCTAAAAGCCGTAATCCCAAGATGGATATTAGAGGAGTTTTTCCGCTACGCAGTGACATTGAGGAATTTCTTGAAAAAAAGGGAAAAGACCTGCTGCTAGCAAGACACATGGCTGAAAAGCAGTCTTATGCAGTCAAAATAATTGCGGTAGCTTTGATAGCAGTGACAGGTCAAGCATTTATTCCGGGTAGCGCAGCATTTATTACCGCAACACAGGCAGTTGCCATAGGGTCTTTGTATTACTTATACGCTGGCCAAGTTTTGTCTTCTCAAGCTGCGCTCGCTATCCTGCCAACATTTTTAGCTGAAACAGCGGGTTCCAGCCTCTTTTTGTTTGTTAAATCATTTCTTCCACCTACAGGTGTTTTTGATGTGGCGGCGGCTGGGGTCGCAGTTGTTATCACTCTTGCACTATTGGCAACCGTTAATTATATCCTTTCTAGTGGTGCTAAGCTTGAGCAGGAAGAGCTTCTACGTTCAAAATTTAGAAGCTACCATAAACAAGCTAAAGATGTGTTGAAGGATTTAGCATTGACTGAAATACGCGATCTGCCTGGAGCTATAGTGCTTGTTAGTAAATTTTTGGGTGGTCTCTAGTTTCCGCCTAGTCCAGCGCGAAGTGATGGCACCCACTCCACCCCCATCAACGACTCCTAATATTCCTTGCCCTTTCCTAGAATTCTCCTCACAAGTTCCGCAAACTCTTGGCCTATAATTAAATTTAAAGATCGACTCCCAGCAGCGTTCAAAGGTGCGAGGAAATAAAGGGTCGGGCGATCTGATATGTCAAAACCAGGACGATGGGGACGAGAATCGGAATCGCCACTAGCAGTCCCCATTTGCCAAACCTAAGTTTTTGACCGTCGGATTTTAACAGGAAAATCACAGCGGCAATTCCCATAAGTATCCAGAGACCACCGAAGCCCATGAAGACTGTATAGCCTGCATCTTGCATTTTTTTTGACCTTTAATAGTAGTCCATCTTTAATGTTAGTTGCAGTCTGTTTCTGCTGACATCTTCTGATAGGTCGATCGAACTTATTAAATATGACTCATTTTGAGTTGGGTTGGCAGCGGCCCTGACTTTCGCACTCGATCCGCTGAGTTCGATCGCTCATAATTGTTGCTAAATCCGGCCTTCCTGTCAGCATCAGCCGCCAGTCGGCCCAAATTCCGTACAGCCAATTGGCGATCGCCCCGATCACTGGTAACTTAGTAACTGCATAAATCCATCCCATCCCTAAAATCTCGTAGGTGCGACGAAAAACCTCCACATTTTTAATTGCCGTACCGTCGGGTAATATCGCGTGAATCCGACCCATCGCCGTTTCGTAGTCGATTCCGCCGTGGGCCTTCGGGTTGTAGCCATCATCCGCGATATCCACAAACGACACTAAACCTCGCCCCGCGTCGCGTTGTTTCAAGAAATTAACCTCCCGGACGCACAGAGGACATTCACCGTCGTACAGTAACTCAATCTGCCAAGCAGGCGCAGCAGATTCGGGTGAGGGCGCAACAGATTCGGAAAACTCGGTTTTAGCAGCAGACATAGGGAAATATATTTTAATGTCGTCGATCGCACACAAACATTTTACAAGGATAAATATTTATCAGGTGGGCCTTGGGTACTCCTAAAGCAGTTATTTGTGCTGTGAAAAATAGTCCCAAAGGTCAATCCAGTCTTGGCCACCCGCAAGCTAATATCATCAAGATGCCTTCTAGTGCCTTGCCGGAGACTTTCGCCCGATCGCCCGTTAGATTTCGCGAGCCGAAGGAAAGCCCTCGAAGAGGATCGCCTATTATCAAGCAATTCGAGGCAAAGCACCTGCCAAGCACAACTGTTAATTCGGCAACAAAATATAATAAAATTTGAAGTCTTAAACATCAGCCATTCGCCCAACCAGCAAATCGCCCAATCTAAAAGCAAAAATCTACATGAATGTCAGAGTCCGTCTAGCCCCCAGTCCCACCGGAAACCTACACATCGGTACCGCCAGAACCGCCGTATTCAACTGGCTGTTTGCCCGCAACCAAGGCGGCCAATTCATCCTGCGGGTAGAAGACACAGACGTAGAACGTTCTAAAAGCGAATACACCGATAACATCCTCGAAGGCCTCACCTGGCTGGGTATGAACTGGGACGAAGGCCCGAGTTTTCAGTCACAGCGTCTGGAAATATACCGCCGAGCAGTCCAAACCCTTCTAGACAATGGACTCGCCTACCGCTGCTACACCACGTCGGAAGAACTCGACGAAATGCGGGAAGCACAAAAAGCCAACAAACAAGCCCCCCGCTACGACAACCGGCACCGCAACTTGACAAGCAAAGAGCGCGCAGCTTTTGAAGGCGAAGGGCGACAAGCTGTGATTCGGTTTATCATCGACGACGATCGCACGATCGCGTGGAACGACATGGTACGCGACACCGTAACCTGGAAAGGTAGCGACCTCGGCGGCGATATGGTAATTGCCCGTGCATCCAGCGGCGGCGTTATCGGCCAACCCCTCTACAACCTCGCAGTAGTTGTCGATGACATCGACATGGGCATCACCCACGTCATCCGGGGCGAAGATCACATCGGCAATACTCCGAAACAAATATTGCTCTACGAAGCTTTGGGCGCGACAATCCCAGAATTTGGCCACACGCCGCTGATTTTAAACTCCCAAGGACAAAAGCTTTCTAAACGCGACGGCGTAACCTCGATTTCTGACTTCAAAGATATGGGCTACCTGCCCGAAGCTTTAGTTAATTACATGACTTTGCTCGGTTGGACTCCGCCGGATTCAACGCAGGAAATATTTACACTGTCGGAAGCAGCAGAATTATTTACATTCTATCGAGTCAACAAAGCCGGTGCAAAATTTGATTGGGATAAACTCAATTGGCTGAACAGTCAATATCTGCACAAAATGCCAGTGCCGCAATTGACAGATTTGCTGATACCTTATTGGTGGCAGAAAGGCGGTTATGAGTTTGACTTGGAGGCCGATCGCCCCTGGCTCGAACAAATAGCTGCTTTAATCGGCCCGAGTCTCGTTCGCTTAACCGATGCTGTGGATATGTGTAAGGTTTTCTTCTCCACCACGGTGGAATACGAAGAAGAAGCACTCGCACAATTGCAGCAAACAGGGGCTGCACAGGCTTTACAAGCAGTTGTAGAAGCGATGGAAAGTCATTCGTCCCTGACATCAGCAGAAGCTCAGAAAATCACTAAAAAGCTCAGTAAAGAGAAAAATCTTAACAAAGGGCTAATTATGCGATCGCTCAGAGCCGCTCTGACAGGTGCAATGCACGGCCCCGACCTGATAGAATCTTGGGTAATCCTTCACCAGCGAGGAACGGCTAAAACCCGTTTGCTTGATGCCATTAGCAACTTGAATGGGCCTGCTGTTGGTGTCGCGGACGAAACTCCAACCCCAGAACAACCACACGCAGAAACAGTCGCCGAAAGTTCTGCTACAGAACAGTCAGCAGTGGAGGTTTCAAAAGTCGAAACACCGACTCTTGAAACAGTCGAAACCCCGGTTGTTGAACCATCAGCAGCAGAGGTTTCAGAAGTGGAAAAACTTGCGATCGAAACAGTCGAAACGCCGACTGTGGAACAAGCAGTGGAAGTTACAGCAGTCGAAATACCGACTTCAGAAACAGGCGAAGTGTCGGCTCTTGAACCAACCGACGGGGAGGTTGCAGCAGTCGAAATACCGGCTCTTGAAACAGTCGCAGCAGCAGTTGAAATACCTGCCGCCAACCAGCAAAAAACTATTGCGAGTGGAGAAATGACTTCATCAAACGAACCAGAAACAACCGTTATCATCACCGAAATTCCTGCCGGAAATGAAGCAGACAGTTCAAGCGGTACAACACAAGTCATAATTACTGACGAACCGCCAAGTCAGGCCCAGCAGATCAAAGAACAAATTATCTCAATTTTGTCCGAGTTTCCCGCTTACATCGGCAGCTTTTACGAACAGTACAAAAGTCCCCTGACTGTTATCGGTGTAATTGTAGCCTCGATTATCTCTTTGAAAGTGCTTTTGGGGATAATAGATGAACTCAACGACATCCCCCTGCTAGCACCGACATTCGAGCTAATTGGTATCGGATACACCGGGTGGTTTGTCTACCGCTATTTGCTGCGATCGTCCAACCGGCAACAATTAGGTCAAGAAATTCAAGCCTTGAAAGAACAAATTTTCGGCAAAAAATCCTAAACTTTTGCTGGTAATTTGTTGAATTTGTGCCCGCCACTGATAACTTTAAATAAGTTGTTAGTGTCGGGTTTTTAAATGACTAATAACTAATGACTGTTGACTGTTGACTGTTGACTGTTGACTGATGACTAATGACTAATGACTAATGACTAATCACTAAACCCCAGTCGCAGTAAAAGCCGCCCAATAATAAGGATTGGCAAAAGGATAGGGTTTGCGGTTGCGAATTTGCTGCAAAGAAGCCTCCGCAATCAAGCGAGAACTTTGAGAAAGCCGATCGAACATTTGCGAAATTTGAGGTTGAAAATCCGCCAGCAACACCTCCAATTCCTCGCTAGTCAAATCCCGCAGCCACCTTTGAGCGTCCCCCAGCGCGATCGCCACATCTCCCACCTGCAACCGAGAAAACCGTCCCAGATTTTCATAAAACTTGCTCGTCAGCAGCAGCGTAGAAACATCGTTCACCTTCCAAAGACTGCTCACCACACTAGACGTGCCAGCATACAACAAACCCGCCGACAAACCCACAAAATCTCCTCCAGCACCGCTAACTCCGCCAGCGGCAATTTCGCAACCCGATAAAGTAACTAAAAAATATTGCCGAAAATCCAGATTAAAAATTTCCTCCAAACTCAGAGAATCATTCCTCAAAAACACTGCGGATTTCAGAGGCCAAGCCAAATTAAGCAAACTCAAACAAGCAAAGTGAGCGCATTTTTTCTGCTGCAACTGCCCTATTTGCTGGGGCAAATTCCCATTATTAGCAGACATTTCTTGGGAAAAAGCCTCTTTAATTGCCGGCTTATGGCGCATAACTTCTGTACTGGCAAAATACTGGGAAATTTTGCCGATTTCAATGTTGCTGTAGAACGCATCTCTGGTGAAAGTTGGAATTGCCAAAAGCTGCTGCAAACCGGGTCTGTACCGACCAAGAGCCGCTCCGTGTGCACTTTGTCTCAACAGCAATAGCTGACAGCTAGGAGCATAGCGAATTCCTCCAGCAAATCGATCGATCAAATAAGCACCAGGCGCTGCAACGTCGCCAAAAGACGAACTTTGAGAAAAATCCGAAAGACTGTAGGTTTCCACATCAAAACCGCTGCGATCGCTCCACCCAGACCTAAAAATTCCCCCACCGTCATCAAACCCGTCTCTCCCCGCCAGAGGCAAAGCGTGGAGTGGCAAAGCGTGCAAAAATCGGTGCGGCACAAAAATCAGCCGATCGCAATTATCGGGAATCAGCGCCACCACTCGATCGATTTCCAGCATCGTAGCCAAGCGTTTGAGGCGAGCCGGGAGATGATTGATCCAGCGACCTTTTTGTTCAGAATAAGCGGTGAGGTACTCCTGGGCCCAACTTTCGGCAGCCAAAGCATTTTCCGGCGAACACAGGTGAACGGCGGGATATTGTTCACTCTTCACCACCACAAAAGCGATCAGCAACTCCCCCAAACTCGCCCACACCACAGCAGCGCAATTGTCATCAGGCAACAATTGGCGAATTTGCTCAAAAGCGATCGGTTCAACTTTGTGAGCTAGGCTGAAGAAAGGATCGTTTGCCTGCACCTCCCGCGCAATCAACCTATCAAACTGCTTCCACAATTGATTTAAGTGCATGAAGTCCGAGTTCGGCAGCAGAGAACCGCTGTTCAAACCTTGGCTATCGCCCTCAGAAATCAAGGTCGTGTTCGGCTCAGGTTCTCCCTGTTCTTGGTGCCGCTGTTCCCCCGCTATTTCCAGTCGCAGCGACTCCAACTCGCTTCGCACCGCTGCAGGAATTTCGGCTTTCGGAGTCAAGTGGCATTTAACCAGCAGTTGTACCAAATTCCGATTTTTGTGGCGTTCGGCGTATTCCAGAGCCTTAGCGTAATATTCAGGTTGGCTGGCGCCGAGTTCCAAGCAAACTTGCACCAGGCATTTATAGAGTCCAGCCCAGGTGCGGGTTAATTTGACTTTTGCGGTAGTCGTCTGATCGCCAAAATCGACTGTATCAACCCCAACTTCGCAACGCAAAAATTCCACAGTATCGACCGCAGCAGTAAAAACCCCGTAGGCGCGAAGCCAGTCGCCTCGAACTCGGTAAGCTTGACCCAAATAAAATAAAATTTCAGCCCAGCGGTGGGGATAGGTTTCGCGAGTGTAGACTTGACAGGCGCTGTGATAGCAACCGATCGCGCTTTCCATGTGGGACAAGTTTTCCGCCTCGGTCAGTTGCGAATAAGCCCTGCCGAGATAAATTTGTAGCATTGCCCAGCGGTTGGGATAGGCCTGCCTGGTGTAGACTTCGGCCGCATTTTGATAGCAGGCGATCGCGCTTTTGAGGTTGCGGTTTTTTTCCCCTTTGACGTGTTCGCAGAAAGCGCGGCCGAGGTAGGCACATAGCATTGCCCAGCGTTCAGGAGATTTTTGGCGGTTGCAAAACAGCAAAGCATTTTGATAGCAGACGATCGCCATTTCCATATTTTCGGCTTTTTCGCCTTTCACCCGCCGACTGTAGATCCTACCGAGGTAAGTTTGGATCGAAGCCCAGGCTTCGGGAAATTTGATGCGGGTGTAGACTTGTAAAGCATTTTGATAGCAGACGATCGCCATTTCCAAATTTTCCACCGGATCGCCTTTGATGCGATCGACAAACACCCGGCCCAAATTCCTTTGAGTCGTCGCCCACTGCTGCGGAAAAGCTTCCCGAGTCCGCACCTGCAAAGCTCTTTGATAGCACGTAACCGCGTATTCGAGATTTTCAGCTCGGTTGCCCTGCAGCAACTCGCAGTAAGCATTTGCCAAATTATTTTGAGTTGTAGCCCAACGCCGGGGAAACACCTTGCGGTTGTAGACTTGCAAAGCATTGTGGTAGCAAGCGACTGCCAGTTCCAGATTTTGGGATCGGTTGCCCCGCAGTCGCCGACTGTAAGCACGGCCGAGATTGTTTTGAGTGCTCGCCCACTCTTGCCCGAAAGCCTCGCGGCTGCGAACTAGCAGCGCGTTTTGATAGCAGGCGATCGCGTGTTCTAGATTGTCTGCCGGATCTCCTCTGAGACGCTCGCTGTAAGCGTTGCCCAGATTGTTTTGCAGCGTCGCCCACTGTTCCGGGTACTGTTCGGGCGTGCGTACTTGTAGGGCATTTTCAAAGCAAGCGATCGCCTGTTCGATATTTTGAGCCTTATCACCTTTGGGACGATCGCTGTAAGCGTTGCCCAGATTGTTTTGCATCACCGCCCATTCTTGGGGAAAGTCTTTGCGGGTAAACACCTTAGCAACTGTTTCGTAACCGGCGATTTCGATTTCCAAGTTATTAGCCTTGCTGCCGAGGGGAAACCGCCCAATTTTGTTGCTCAGATTGCCGATCATGGCTGCAATCCGCCTTCTCTCGGATTCTTTGGCAGCAGAAAACACCAAATTTGCCCAGCAGCGCAGCAGTTGTGCAAAATTCTGGTCGAGTTTATCTAAATTGTTTCTCAGCAGCGAGTACAGGTGCTGCGAATCAGCGCTGCGCGCGACTGCCTGCAATACTTCTGCTAAAAAAGCCAGATAGGCTGCCCCGGTTGCGGGCAATTTATAATTCCCTTTTGCAGATTCTAAGGGTGCGATCGCCCTTTGGAAAAATTTTGCAGCTTTCAGCAAGCTTTCTCGCGTCAGTGCCACTTCTTCCACATAAAGCGTTTGCACGAACCCAAAGTCGATCGACTTTGGGTTCGTCCTCAAAATCAAATCTATTCCTGAGTCCCCAGGATTTTCCAGCAGCGCTTGGAGCATATTAACATCAGTTTTGCGACGCTGTTCGTCCATCGTGCATTCCGCCAAACTATTAATCATAGGAGCGCTGCTTCCGTGCAACCAAGTGAACTACCCACCGCTAAATCGTAGTACCGAATATAGTAGGGGCTTCTGTACTCATAGGCGAGTGCCTTAGCGGAGACTTTCGTCCCAACTTTGGTCTTACCTTGCCTCCTAAAGCAGAAAGGGCTGAACCTTCCGCCTTTAGTATTTTGATACCTTCTGCTTTCATCTTTATCCCTGCGTTCCCCTCCCGATCGCGATCGGTAGCACAGTGAGGACAAGTCCATTCCCTCATATCTAATGGCATCTCGGCCATTTGATGGAAACAATTAAAACAGAGTTTGGAACTGAAAAACCCTCTATCAATCTCAACTAACTTCCCGCCTTTGCGTTCCAACTTGTAGGCTAAAAAGTTGGTAAAACTTCCCAAATCCTCATCTGATATCGCTTTAGCCAAATTAGACTTGCGAATCATGTCCCCGAAATAAAATTTTTCTACTATGACCGCGAGGCGATCGCTGACCAACTTATAACTAAGTTTATGTAGCAAATCTTGCCACGAATTCCTAAACCGCTCGCATACCTTGGTCACAGCTTTTCTATATTTGTATTCAGAATTACTTTTTTTCGGCTGGTCTGTTAACTTTTGCTGCTTGCGCTTCAATTTCTTCTCGTGCTTGGCCAAATTGTTAGCATTAAAGTCATATTTAGATACTTTTTCATCATCGGGGACAATAGCAAAGTATTTCCATCCTAAATCACTGCCCGCAATCCTACCTTTTTTTGTTTTCTGGTTCTCAGCTTTGATTTCACTCAGTATAGATGCCAGATATTTCCCTGAATATTTTTTATTAATAATTGAATTAGGAATTTTACCCTCACTTAATCTATATCTATTTATTTTGGGGTTAGTTATTTCCATATAGCGGAAAATCCTAGTATCCGCTACCAATTTCACGTTTTGAGGATACTGAAATGACTGTTTTTTATCTAGAAATTGGCACTTATAAAACCCTGCACCTCCCTCCAAAAAAAAATTGTATGCAGTGGTTAACTGGCTCGTAGTCAATTGCAAAAATTTGCTGTAACACTCACCTAAGCATACACTTATATCTGATTTTTTGAGAGCAGGTAAAAGTGTGTTGAACCCAGAGCAGCAAAGTCCTTTACCAGTTTTTTTATAAACTTGAATTGATTTATTTTGACCATAATTAGACCACCAACGCGCACCCCCACAAGTTGAAGCTACTTGTATTTGTTGATTTTGGGTAGGATACAAACGAACTTGGATAGCCTTGTGTAGCAATCAACATCACCTCCTTGGTTCTTCTATTCTCTCACAATATACAGTTGATGATCAAAGCATTACGAAAAAATTTTGTGACGAGGATTACATATTTTCTCTCTTGAAAGCGCTCCCCAAAATTACTTGAGGATGCAATCGTCGTCACCCGCCCTTCCCACTATAACGGTACTCGGTTTAGTGGCAAGGGCCCGAAATAGTTAAACCAGGATTGACAAGTCCCAACAGACACGCTATGGCGAAACTAGCACCTACGATCGCTAATAGTATTATTTTGCGCGTTGCTCGTTAGTAAAATCGCGGTTAAAGGCGCCGTCACCCTGTGGCGGCGGGTTTCACAGGCCTTTCTAAAATTGACAAACCCGCCCCCACAGACTTGCAGCGGGACGGGTTTACTTTTACCCCGATCGGACTTAGGCTAAGAAACCCGGTTTCTGGGAAACTATTGGGTTTAGTAACGAGAAATCTCGAAAGAAACCGGGTTTCTGAGGAAGAGTGTGTCCTGGACTAAGTGACTTATCTATGATCGCGAGTTTCAGCGCTACACCTAACAAAAATCAACTCCGTAGATTTTACTGTACCGCTTGAGAGCGCAGCGCTGATTCCACTGCCAGCAGAGCTCGATCGACTTCAGCGGAGGTGACAATCAGCGGCGGGACAAATCTCAGCACTTTCGGCCCTGCGGGAACCAAGAGCACTCCAGCGGCGATGGCAGATTTGACGATATCAGCGGATGTAAGTTCGATGTCAGCTTGCAATTCCATCCCGACAATCAAACCCCAGCCGCGCACTTCGGCAATTAAATGGGGATATTCGGCCGCCAACTTGTTGAGCCCTGCTTTCAACTGTTCCCCGCGCTGCTGCACGTTTTCTAGAAGGTTTTCCCGTTCTAAAGTTTGGCAAACGCACAAAGCTACAGCGCAAGCAAAAGGATTGCCGCCGAAAGTGCTGGCGTGACTTCCCGGTTCAAATACATCGCAGAAAGATTTGCACAGCATAGCGCCGATCGGGATACCGCCGCCCAATCCTTTGGCAGATGTAAAGATATCCGGTTCAATGCCGAGGTTTTCGTAGCCCCAGTATTTGCCGCTGCGTCCCATCCCGACTTGCACTTCGTCGAGAATGAGCAAAATGCCTTTTTCGTCGCAAATTTCCCGAATTCGCTGGAAGTAGGCGAGATCTCCGGGGCGAACTCCGCCTTCGCCTTGCAGCGCTTCCAGCATAATTGCAGCTACTTGGCGTTCGTCTTTGTCGAGTTGCTCGATCGCACTTTCGATCGCACTAATATCGTTGTAGGGCACATAGTGAAATCCCGCCACCAAGGGACTAAAACCCTTCTGGTATTTAGGCTGTCCCGTTGCCGTAATTGTCGCCAAAGTCCGCCCGTGGAAACTCGCAACGGCGGTAATGATTGTCGGATTCGAGATATTTAATTTTTCGTGGGCGTACTTGCGGGCGAGTTTAATTGCCGCTTCATTAGCTTCCGCGCCGGAGTTGCAAAAGAAGGCTCTGTCCGCGCAAGAATGGTCTACAAGCCACTTCGCCAGCTCGCCCTGTACGGGGATGTAATAAAGGTTAGAAACGTGGTGCAGGGTCTGAATTTGCTGAGTTACCGCTGCAATCATTGCCGGGTGGGCGTGTCCGAGAGTGCAGGTAGCAATACCAGCCACAAAATCGAGATATTCGCGGCCCTCGGTATCCCAAACGCGGCAGCCCAGGCCCCGTTCTAGGGCGATCGCAAAACGCCCGTAAGTCGTCATTACATAGCTGTCGAAGCTCTCAGAACTGAAGGGACTGGCTTCGGCTTGCACGCTTGGTTCTTTTAGTAAGGTTTCTGGACTCACGAATCGCTCCTTAACACATAATATGCAGACCTCGATTGTACGGTAAAAATCCAGGTTAGCGGTGCAGGCTGTTAGTTTTGTCATAAAATCATAACAGTAACAACAATTAATCCCTCACAAATCTACTGATGAGTTATTACATTTCTCCTAACTTTCTCGATAAAGTTGCGGTGCACGTCACTAAGAACTTTTTAAATTTACCCGGGGTAAGAGTTCCCCTAATTTTGGGAATTCACGGCCGCAAAGGAGAAGGCAAAACTTTTCAAACCGAACTGGTTTTTCGGCGAATGGGCTTTGAACCGGTGATGATATCTGGTGGGGAATTAGAAAGCCCGGATGCAGGAGATCCGGCGCGTTTAATTCGCTTGCGCTACCGGGAAGCTGCGGAGCAAATTCGCGTGCGCGGCGAGATGTGCGCCATCTTTATTAACGATTTGGATGCTGGTGCTGGCAGGTTCGATACTACTACTCAATATACTGTCAATACTCAGATGGTCAATGCCACTCTGATGAATATTGCTGACAATCCAACTAACGTGCAGTTACCGGGAAGTTATGACAGTACGCCGCTGCACCGAGTGCCGATTATTGTCACCGGAAATGATTTTTCTACGCTGTACGCGCCACTGATTCGCGACGGGCGGATGGAAAAGTTTTATTGGGAACCCAGCCGGGATGATAAAATTGGGATTGTTGGGGGAATTTTTGAGTCGGACAAATTGTCAAAAACCGATATTGTGGCGTTAGTGGATAATTTTGCCGATCAGGCGATCGACTTTTTTAGTGCTTTGCGATCGCGCATTTATGACGAACAAATCCGCGAATTTATTCACAAAATAGGAATCGAGCGAGTTTCCAAGCGTTTGGTAAATACTTTGGAAGCAGCGCCCGATTTCCATAACCCGAATTTCACTCTCGCTCATTTATTAGAAATGGGCAGTTTGATGGTGGGCCAACAAAAGCGGATTAAGGAAATGCGCTTAGTAGATGAATACAACCAATCGCGGCTTTTTAACGTTCAAGGAACCCCCAATGCCCCTGCTGCTGCTGCGCCCACGCAAAGTGAATTAAACGACCCGTCATCCAAATATTATAAGGCTTACGTGGAGCCAAGTTCTGAAGCGGGTAACGGTCATGCGGCGCGGCTGAGTTCCGAGGTGTTGGAACAAGTAAAGCAGTTATTAGCAAGAGGCTGCAAAATTGGGATGGAATATGCAGATAATCGCCGATTTAAGACTGGTTCTTGGCAAAGTTGCGCGACGATTAACAATGCACAGGAAAAAGAGGTGGTTGCATCTTTAGAAACTTGTTTGGCGGAACACGGCGGCGAATACGTGCGGCTGATTGGTATCGATCCAAAAGTCAAGCGGCGGGTAGCTGAAACAATTATTCAGCGGCCGCAGGGTTAAAGCTAAAGTAGTTAAAGTTATGAAGGACACAACACTGTTGTGTCCCTACAGGCAATATCTTTATCTCCCCGTAGACTACAGGACAGACAGAGATTATGCAAACCAGTGGCGAATTAATTCTACTTGGAAACGGTAGCCCTCACTAACTTCCTCAATCCATTCGCGTTGCAGAAGTAAATTGAGAGCATCAGATTTATTGGGAAAGTGTTGCAAAATAGTTAATCTGCTGACTGTTGCCCCTGGGTGCATCTCACTTTTGCGAATGTGTCTAAAAAGAGTTAAAATGAAAAAGCTAGTAAAATCTTCAAATAAATAAAGATGAGGTAAATAAAATGACACCCTCAGACCAACAA
>NZ_JAMPLN010000017.1:0-140586 GCF_040004035.1 Microcoleus vaginatus FACHB-2002
ACCCATTTGTCGCTACGAGCGACCGATGATCGGTACGAGCGACCGATGATCGGTACGAGCGACTGATTGTCGGTACGAGCGACTGATTGTCGGTACGAGCGACTGATTGTCGGTACGAGCGACTGATTGTCGGCTCAATCGCCTGATTGTCGGTATGATCGAATCAATGACGTGGCGATCGACCGTCCTCACTCTTTTAAGATACAAGGGGCGGGTTTCACCAACCATAATTGCCTGAAACAAACAATCTCAAAAACCCGCCCCCACCCAGCGAAAAATCATCATCTACATTTTAACATTCGATGCAAATTTCAGGTTGATGTGGGTTATTGGTGGGGTGGGGGCGGGTTTATCTAGATTGTTGGTCATCGTTATATATGGTTTGTAAAACCCGCCCCTACAAAATCCTGATGCCACACCTAACTTAATATCCCGTTGCACAGAAGGCCGCCCAATATTTCGGATCGCTGAAAGGCTGTTCTTCATTCGAGTTAATTAACCACAATTCCGTACCTTGTTGCCATTTTTCATCTAAATTTAACAATTTTACCAAAACTCTAACATCCTCCTTACTAACACCGCGCATCCAATTTTGCGCCGCATTCAAAGCGACTGCTACTGAATCTGCATCCGGCAATTCCTGATAAAATTTAATCATCAAAATTGCCGTGGCAAAATCATCGACAGCCCACAGACTGCTGACAACATTTATGCTACCCGCATACAAAAAACCGCTGGGTAAACCAATGTATTCATCGGTCATTGCGGTTGAGTCGGTTAACCCGGTTTCGCAGGCCGAAAGTGTGACGAGACTGCACTCTGGTAACTGCAAATCGGCAAAGATTTCTCGCAGGGTGAGGCATTTTTCTGGGATGGCTTTTCTGCCGCTGCGTAGGGTGACATAGCGCTGTTTTTCATCGGGCTGATTTGACTCTGGGGGCGGGGGTGAGGTTTGCGGTTCCAGGGAATCGGCTAAGACTAGGGATGACAGCAGCGGATACTCAAAGTTGAAAATGCCGTGACAGGAAAAGTGCAGGTAGTTGGCATTTGAGAGGTTTTCTCGGTTTTCGTTGAGGGCGATTTTTGTGGCTTGTTTTTTGAGTAAAACTTGATGGGGATTGAATCGGGTTTTGATGGTTTCTACTTCCATGTCGGCGTTGAATAAATCTTCGGTGGGATTCTGGAGGGCGAAGAGTTGTTGCTGATTTGGTGGGGGGGAGTTTCTGGTGGTGATGCGATTTTTTACGAGTTGCAGCAGTTGCAAGCTGGGGGCGTATTTCACGCCTGCGGGGAAGCTGTCGAGGAGGTAGCCGCGAAAGTTGGTTTTTTCTTGAAATCGGGTTTCTGAGGTGAATTGTAGGGCGTGGAGGGGGAATAGGTGCAGGTAGCGGTGGGGTACTAGGATTAGTTGTTTGCAGTTGGGGGAGATGTGGGCGATTATCTCGTTTAGTCGCAGGATTTCTGAGAGTTTTTCGAGTTTTTGGGATAGGGTTTTTTGCCAGGTTGTGTTGGTATTTTTGTTGCGGTATTCGTCGAGATAGTTGTTTTTCCAGGTTTCTAATTCGGCTATTTCGGTTGTGGTATATGTGACTGGTTTTATGCAGTCGCGGGTGATGATGAAGGCTGATCCTCCCCAGCTATCGTCGGAGTTGGAGTTATTGCCGATGTACCATTCTATGATTGCTGTTTCGGTGTCTAAGGTTTGTTGGAATTTGGTGATGTCGATGGGTTCGACTTTTTGAGTTAGGGTGAATTCTGGTTCTCGCTGTTTTATCTGTTCCAGCAGTTGTGCTAGTTGCTGTAAGGTTGTTTCTAATTTGGCTTTTTGTTGTTGGAAAGATTCGGGACTGAGACTGCGGGTTTGGGTTGTGCGTTGTGAGGGAGAGTCTTCGGGACCCCCCCCCGGCCCCCCCCTTACCAAGGGGGGGGAAAGAGGGGGAGGAGATGGGGTTTCTGTTTCTAGGAATTGTTGGGAGGCGGCGATTTGGCGGCGCAGGTTTTGGAGTTGCTGTTTCTCGGTTTCGGTGGCTGTTTTGGGGTAGATTTCGCTGTTGGTGAAGAGTTCGACTAGGTAGCGGGATTTGCTGCGTTCGATTGTTTGCAGGGCTTTGTCATATTGTTGGTGATTGATGCAGGATTGCATCATTTTTTCGTAGACATCGAGATTTTCTTCGATGATTTCTCGTTTGCGTTTGTCGGATGTTATCCACTCGCGGCTTTGTTCGACTGCTTCGATGGCTTTTTCGTAGCCGAATATGGCTGTTTCCCACACACTTTCTGCAAATCCTAAATTGCCTAGATTTCTACCTGTTTGCAGACAGTCAATTGGCAAAGCTGTGGGAGTGTAAACTTGTAAAGCTGCTTCCCAAAGTCGGATCGCTCTTTCTATATTCTCACCTCTGTCTTCCTTGATTCTGTTTCTGTAAGCTTCTCCTAAATTATTTTGAGTCATCGCCCAATCTTGGGGAACAGCATCGCGGGTGCGAACTTGTAAAGCTGCTTCATAAAATGCGATCGCCCTTTCGATATTCTCACCCCGTTCTCCCTTGATTCTGTAACTGTAAGCAATTGCCAAATTATTTTGAGTCATCGCCCACTCTTGGGGAACAGCATCGCGGGTGCGAACTTGTAAAACTGCTTCATAAAATGCGATCGCCCTTTCGATATTCTCACCCCGTTCTCCCTTGATTCTGCGAGAGTAAGCAGCAGCCAAATTATTTTGAGTTGTCGCCCAATCTAGGGGAAAAGCATCGCTGGTGTAAACTTGTAAAGCTGCTTCAAAAAATGCGATCGCCTTTTCGATATTCTCACCCCGTTCTCCCTTGATTCTGTTACTGTAAGCAAGTGCGAAATTATTTTGAGTCTGTGCCCAATCTTGGGGAAAAGCATCGCGGGTGCGAACTTGTAAAGCAGCTTCATAAAATGCGATTGCCTTTTCGATATTCTCACCCCGTTCTCCTTTGATTCTGTTACGGTAAGCTTCTCCCAAATTATTTTGAATAATCGCCCATTGTTGCGGGAAAGCAGGGCGCGTGTAAACTTGTAAAGCTGCTTCATAAAAGGCGATCGCCCTTTCGATATTCTCACCCCGTTCTCCTTTGATTCTGTTACGGTAAGCTTCTCCCAAATTATTTTGAGTCATCGCCCAATTTTGCGGGAAAGCAGGGCGGGTGTAAATTTCACTAGCTGCTTCATAAAATGCGATTGCCTTTTCGATATTCTCTCCTCTATCTTCCTTGATTCTGTCGCTGTAAGCAGTTGCTAAATTATTTTGAATCTCTCCCCATTTTTCGGGATCATCATATCGGTTAAAAAATTTCAGTGCCACCTCGTAGCCTGCAATGGCAATTTCCCTATTGCTGCTTTTGCTACCCAGTGGAAACTCTTGAATCAAGTTACTGAAGTTGACAATATTAATAATAATGTCTCTAGCTTGGCGGAAATTTTTTTCTGCTAGGATTTTAGTTACCCACTTCCGTAAAAATCCCGCAAAGTCATCATCGATCCGTTTTCTCTTGGCTTTCAGGATGGCGATTTGTGCTTCTTCGTTGGGGGAGTTGATCAGGGATTCGATCAGGTCGAAATAGGTGTGTTTTTTGCTTTTCATTGCACTACCCATGTTTGGGATATTGTACATTTTTTGTGGGCTTGGCGCGGGGATGAAGAAACCGGGTTTTTGGGAGTTTTCGGGTGTTGGCCGATGATTGTCGAAAAAACCCGGTTTCTGGGCTCGGCGCGGGGATGAATTAACCCAACCCTTCAACTAACAGATTGCGAGCACTTTCCAGCGCTGACTGCAACTTACTTGCATCGCGTCCCCCAGCTTGCGCCAAATTAGGTCGCCCGCCGCCTTTTCCGCCGCAAATTTGAGCAATTCCCCCGATAAACTTGCCAGCTTGCAATCCTTTCTTATTAACTTCGGGACTAAAAGCAGCCACCAAACTTACCTTGTCCGGTTCAGGAATTGATGCCAAAACAACCGCAGCATTTCCTAACTTTTGCTGCAATCTTTCCGCCGCAATTTTCAGCGCTTCCGTATCCACATCACCCAATTGAGCTACAATGATTTTGAATTCGCCGAGATCCTCAGCCGCACTCAGCAACTGGTCGGATTTCGCGATCGCCAATTCCGACTTCACAGCAGCCAAATGTTTCTGAGTATCCTTCAACTCATTCTGCAAATTAGTAATTCGGTTCGGCAATTCTTCAGGCTTCGCCTTAAATCGATCGCCCAAATCGCGCACCACCTTATCGCGCACATTCAAATAGTCCAAAACAGCTTGACCAGAAACCGCTTCAATCCTGCGAGTTCCCGCCGCTACCCCCGCTTCGGAAACAATCTTAAACAGCCCGATTTCTGCCGTATTGCTGACGTGAGTCCCGCCGCACAATTCCATCGAAACGCCGGGAAAATCGATAACCCGCACCACGTCGCCGTACTTCTCGCCAAACATCGCAGTCGCGCCTTTTTCTCTCGCAAGGGCGATCGGCATTTCTGCAACGACCGCAGCGTGCGCCTCAGCAATCCAACTATTAACTAAATCCTCAATTTTCTGCAACTCTTCTGCTGTGACAGCGCGCGGAGAATTGAAATCAAACCGCAATCTCTCAGACGATACCAGCGAACCAGCTTGCGAAATCGAATCGTCCACAATTTTCCGCAAAGCTGATTGTAATAAGTGAGTTGCTGTGTGGTTAGCCTGAATTCGGCGGCGACCGCTATTGTCAATCTTCGCAGTAATACTATCGCCCACTCTCAGCGTTCCCCGTTCCACAAAGCCGAAATGCACGAAGAAATCCGATTCCTTCTTCACATCATCAACTCTTACTAACAAGCCATCACCATTATCTCCGCTTTTTAAATAACCTTTATCCCCAATTTGTCCGCCTGATTCTGCATAAAACGGCGTTTGGTTCAACACAACTTGTACCTCGGTATCGGCGGCTGCTTCCTCGACAGATTTGCCGTCAACCAAGATAACTTCTACCTCAGCTAAACTCGACAATTCAGCATAACCGACAAACTCAGTTCCCTGGATTGTTTCAGCCAACTTATCCAAAGAACCCTGCACAGTCAAATCGATTGTTTGGCGAGCATCTTTAGCGCGAGTTTGCTGTTCCTTCATCGCCGCTTCAAAGCCGTCCAAATCCACAGAAATTCCCTGTTCCTCAGCAATTTCTTGAGTCAGTTCTAAGGGGAAACCGTAGGTATCGTAAAGAGTGAAAGCATCTTGACCGCTGATTTGTTGGTTGGTTTGCTGTTTTGTGCGATCGACAATTTCCTCCAGCAGCTTCTCTCCGCGTTCCAAAGTCTTGAGAAACTGCGCCTCTTCCCTTGCCAATTCCGCCTTAATTTGAGCTTCCCGCCGCCGCACGTTCGGATAAGCAGCTTCCGAAAGGGCGATCGCGCTTTCAGCCACCCGCACCGTAAATTCGCCATGAATTCCAATCAGTCGCCCGTGGCGCACCACCCGGCGAATCAACCGGCGCAAAATGTAACCCCGACCAACATTCGACGCGCGAATTTCGTCCGCAATCATGTGCACCACAGCCCGAATGTGATCGCCAATTACTTTCAGCGAAACCTTGACTTTTTCATCGCTATTGTGGTAATCAATCCCGGCAATTTCCGCCGCCGATTGAATGATCGGAAAAATCAAATCTGTTTCGTAATTATTGGGGACTTTCTGGAGGATTTGCGCCATCCGTTCCAGTCCCAAGCCAGTATCAATATTTTGATTTTGCAGCGGTGTTAAATTGCCCTCTGCATCTTTATTGTACTGCATGAAAACCAGGTTGTAGAATTCAATAAACCTGGTATCATCTTCGAGGTCAATATTGTCGCCTCTCTCTGGGTGGAAATCATAGTAAATCTCCGAACACGGGCCGCAGGGGCCAGTCGGGCCGGATTGCCAGAAATTGTCATCTTCTCCCATGCGCTGAATCCGATCGCCCGGAATGCCAATTTCATCGCGCCAAATCGCAAAAGCTTCGTCATCTTCTCGGAAAACGCTAACAACCAAATTGGACGCTGGTAAACCGAAAACTTCCGTGGAAAGTTCCCACGCCCAGGCGATCGCCTGTTTCTTGAAATAATCCCCGAAACTGAAGTTGCCCAACATTTCAAAAAACGTGTGGTGGCGGGCGGTGCGACCGACGTTTTCGATGTCGTTGGTGCGGATACACTTTTGAGAAGTCGTGGCGCGCGGTGATTCGGCCGTGCGCTGTCCGAGAAATATCGGCTTGAATTGTAGCATTCCGGCGATCGTCAGCAACACCGTCGGATCTTCGGGCACCAAAGAAGCACTCGGCAAGATTTTATGTCCCCGCTGAGCATAAAAGTCGAGGAAGGTTTGGCGGATTTGGCTGCCACTGAGAAACTTAGGAGAAATAGACATGACAAAAACACTTAAGTATGTAAAGATGTAGCAACAATAGAATTTATAGGACTTACGCACGGGTGTCCAGAAACCCGGTTTTTCTACCAAAATACTTGCTTAAAATCCTCAATTTCCGTAGAAAAACCCGGTTTCTTGGTTTGGAGTGCGTGAGTGCTAACTTACATCTATTTGGATATTCATATCATTATACTTAGTAATGTAAAGACCTATCAAGTTTTGCAAATTGTGCTTTACTCCTGGGAAAGGCCATGCTAACTTAATAATAGACACCGGGACAGAAAGAGAAAGGAGGTCGCTATATTTAGAAAGAAAGTTCGAGGATATAGGCATGGTGTCTCCGGTCTAGATTCCCAGGCGCAGCAGAAATTAACCGAACACAACTTGGAATAGTGGCGAACTGCCGATCGAGCAGTCAAGCCAAACCGCAGTCAAGTCAGACTTAGTTGTCGTTGCGGATTAAAAGTAAAGCTGCACAAGTTGTAAACCCTAGTAAGTAACAGTTCTCAACCGGAAACATCTCGTTTGTTAGAAAAAACAAAGTTCTCATATTATTGGGTCTGATCGCTGTCGATCGGGCCCTATGAATTTTTATAGGGCGATCGCAGGAGGAGAGGCTTCGAGGGGCAGAGTTCGGTTGTATAAGTGCTTTCTGCTCAAACGCAACATCCCTCGGAGCCGATCGGCGAGCGATCGGTGCAGCTTTTGAGTTATATCTTATATATAATTAGACGTGGAGCGCGCGCCCCGCTTTTTGCCGGGGATCAAGCGCTATGGTATCAGGCACTGTCAAGATGCTATATCATTGAGGATGTCAGTCAAGACATTAAAACCTACCGCGCTGTGCTGTATAGCAGCAAAGTCTACGCTTCTCTGAGCTTGGTGCAAGGCAAGGATAGCAAACCGCCATTTTTGGTGACAAGACCCGGCTCAAAAATTTGAATCTCAGGATATTTAGAGTCAAAACTCTAAAAAATCCCATCCCCGACGCAGGGGTGAGAGTTCAAACAATAAAAGCCCGCCCCGTCAAAAAAGCTAGTGCCACCAACAAATTTCGTAAATCACTAGCACAGTTCTTAAACTCACAATGTCCGCAGATTGCAGGTACAAGCATGGCCGAAATAACTAAAGAAGAAATGCGCGAACGGCTGGGAAATATCGACCAGATTCGCGATATAATTTTTGGAGCGCAGCTTAGAGAATACGACAACCGCTTCGATAAAATAGATTCCGACTTGTCGATGATGCAGCAAGATATGCAAGCTCGCATCGAACAAGTGAAAACAGTTCTGTCCTCAGAAATGAAGGTGGCAGTTGATTCGTTAGAAAAGAAAGTTAAATCGCTCACCTCAAACACCCAAGAAGAAAGCGCCGATATCCGGCAGCAAATCGATCGCGTTAACCGCAAATTCTCCAGCAGCATGGAAGCCCTCGACGAGGCGATCGACAATCAAACCAGTTCGCTTCGCGACGAACTCTCCAAAACCAGAGATCGACTATCTGAAGAAAGCCGCACTTTGAAAACACAGGTTTTTGAAGAGCTCGATCGTCGCTTTTCCATGCTCAGAGATGTTAAAGTTTCTAGAGACGACATGGCAGAAATTCTGTTTGAACTCGGCATGAGGCTCAAAGGAACAGAATTTGTACCCGAACTTAAAGGCGTTGCGGATAATAAGTTAAATACCGAATTTCTGTTGCCGGAGCGCCACCATAACGGATAATAACGCATGGCTTTACCGAAAGAAAATCCGGCTGACGAAAATGAGTTAGAGGGTTTTGTTTCTCAATCTGACGAGTCTGCTGCCGATGCAGCAACCCAGCTAGAACCCTTGCTGAATCTGTTAGTCGATCTCAAAATTATTGCAGGTTCAAACCAGCAGAATGCAGAGCCTGAAGATGACAGCAGCAACGAAAAAAATCAAGCTGGGGCCCTCGGCGGGTTGATGGATTTGTTAGGTATCTCTGATCAAGCGCCAGAGGAAGTTGCAGCGAGTGTACCCGAAACTGGATCTCGCCAACCGGAGTCTGGCGATTCCCCGCCTGTTGCAGACGAGTTCAAAAGTTTGCTGTGGGCTACTCACAAACTCAACACTTCAGAACTGGAAAAAGACTATTCCTCAGCTAAAACTATAGATGTTTCGGCGATCGCCCAGCCGGATTTGGAGGAAAAATTAGAGCCTGTCGAGGAATTGTCTAACTTGACAATGAAAGATTCTCTACAGTACGTACAGGCTCAAAAATCCCACGGGTTCGATCGGCATTTACAGGATGTTTCCCCTCCCGAAACCGAGTCAAAATCCTCGGAAATTCCCGATGACCCCAGAGTTTCCACAGTCTCAGCTCCACCAGAAACTGGATATTTAGATGCTGCGGGGGCTTCGGATCTAGAAATCCCAAACTTACTAGAACAGCCGACAGAAATATTAGGACAAATTAAACAGGACTTAAATGAAGCCGACAGCGCGATGGAAAGGCTGCAAAATCTGATGTTCGGCTCGCAAATCTCGGATATCGAGCAAGTGAAAAGTCTGCTGGCAGAAAACGATTTGCCGGGGGTGCGCCACCTGATGGCAACAATCGACGATAAATTAGGAAAATTGGAGCACCAAATCTACGAGCCCCAAGAGTTGATTGAGTTGATGTTGCCTTGGATCGCAGAAATTCTCAGCCGCAAAATTGCTGATTCGAGAGAAGAAGTTGTCAACGCGATCGTCCCAATTATTGACGAAGTGATTAGGGCAAAAACTCACGAAAACAAGTCGGCAATGAGTGCGGCAATAGCTGAGCTGCTTCCCGAGGCACTTGCTCAACAAATAGTGAATTCGCCAGCGGATATTGCTAAGGCGATCGCCCCAGAAATGGGTCTAGCAATTAAAGAGCAAATTCGCCTCGACCAAGAGTCGATCGCCCAAGCCCTCGCACCGGAAATGGGCAAAGCGATTACAGCCCAAATAAAACTCGAACGCGACTCTATGGTGGATGCGCTCTATCCCGTAATTGGCAGTACAATTTCCCGATACATGGCAGAAGCTATCAAGACAATCAATGAAAAAGTGTCAACGGCCATCAGCGTCGAAGGATTCAAAAGAAAAATTCGCTCCAAAGTAAAAGGAGTCTCCGAAGCTGAATTAATCCTCCAAGAATCAGTACCCTTCACCGTCCAAGCAGCATTCTTAATTCACAAAGCATCAGGCTTGATTATTTCCGAAGTTCAAAACTCAGAAAGCTACCAGTTAGAATCAGAAATGGTAGCAGGAATGCTCACAGCTATTCGCAGCTTTGTTAACGAGTGCTTCGTGCAGCCGGGAGAATCTTCTGAACTAAATCAAATTGAATACGGCGACTCAAAAATTCTGCTAGAAGTAGCGGGATATTGCTACATAGCCGTCGTGATTAAAGGAGAACCGCCAAACTTGTTCATCCAAAAAATACGACAAACCGTTAGTAATCTCATCCTTAATTATGCTCAAGTAATTCACGAGTTTAACGGCGACCCCGGTACTATACCGGAGTCGCTGCACCCGTGGATAAAAACTTTATTCGACCCGCTACAAACGGAAAAATCAACAAAACCCCCGCTCGCCCTAGTGGCTATCAGTTTAGCAGCCTTGAGCTTAATCTTAGTACCTTGGGGAATTTATCAGTACCGCAGCAGCGTTGAGCGCCGGCTCGAAGCAAATGCCATCGCCGCTTTAGCATCGACTCCCGAATTAGCAGTTTACCGCTTAGATGTTGCAGTTGATGGCAAAACTTTAAAGCTAGCCGGTAAGTTGCCCAATCAACAATTGCGGGCACAAGCCGAAAAAATAGCCGCATCAACTGCACCGAAATTGCAATTAGATAATAGAATTATAGCTGTAGATGTCCCCCCCGATCCAGTTTTGACGGCGGCTGAGGTGCAGCGGATTACCGCCGTTTTGAATCAGAAAGAGGGCGTTTCTATTTCTACGCGGTATGGCGATCGTAAAGTGACTGTAGAGGGGACAGTTAGAGAGGGTGCAGACGGACAGAAAATAGCTCAGTCGCTGAAGCAAATTCCCGGTGTTCAATCGGTGATTAGCACAGTTAAATTAGAGCCGCTGAAAATTACAACCCGCATCTACTTCCAGCAAGGAACGGCAACATTAGACTCTACACATGGAGAAATCATCGCCCGTGTCAAAAATTTCATGGATCAATATCCTCAAAAACAGATTAAGATAATTGGGCACAGCGATCGAACCGGGGAACTTGCTACAAATCAACAGTTGTCGCTCAAGCGTGCCGCAGCAGTGCGAGATGCTTTAGTGCGGCAGGGTACAGACCCAAAGCGCCTCCAAACGGTTGGCGTCGCGCATCCTCCTGCCGACGTGGAACCCAATCAACCACGACTTTTAAGCAGATGCGTGGTATTTGAACCAATAACTAAGACCATAAACAGTAAATAATTATGTCAGTTACTATAGCTAAAAAAATGTGTATGATCGGCGATTTTGGCGTGGGCAAAACCAGCCTGATCCGCCGTTTTGTCGATCGGCAATTCAGCGACCAATACCTCTCCACAGTAGGAGTAAAAATTTCCAGCAAAATCGTAGAATTAGAAGGGGTAAAACAGCGGGAAAACGTGACTGCAAAGTTGCTGATTTGGGACTTAGAAGGGCATACAAAATTCAAAGGAATAGCACCGACTTACTTGCAGGGAGCTAGCGGCGTTTTAATCGTTGCCGATGTCAGCCGCTCCGAAACAGTTGAGCGAATCTCCGAACACATTCAGCTTTTTTCTTCAGTCAATCCTAAAGGGTCAATTATCGTCGCTTTGAACAAAGTAGACTTGATTGACGAGGAAAAATTGGCGCTGCTAGTGGAAATATCCCATTCGATAAGTCAAGACAAAGTAATAGGAGTTTACACAACATCTGCTAAAACAGGCAAAGACGTTGACGAAATTTTCTACAAACTAGCTTACACAATGGTAGAACAAGTATGAACCCCCTGTTAAGAAAGCTGTTAGGGCCGCGACAAACACAGTATTTTGTAGTCAATCACCATTTTATCATTCAGGCAACCTCCGCCCAAGTGCAGCACTATGCCGATACTCCGGGCGATGCAATACCCGGTGCAGATGCTCGCATCAGTTTTCCCGAACTGATTGGCATTGAAAATATCCTCATGTCTATCATTATGGGACGGCTGCCGGGTTTTGAAATCAAAGGTATCGCCCGGTTTGCCGACCCGAACCGTCCTTTATACTTTGATATGTTGGCAATCAAATATGAAGAAGAAGAAGAAGAAGATGTGCCAAATAAATTGCTAATTTTGATTGAAGATACTACCGAAAAGATGGTGATGAAGCAATCGTTGATTCAGAGCGCGAATGAAGCTAATCTTTTGGTTAGCGCCTTAGCGGCTTCTAAAGATTATATAGATAAAGTTATTCGTTCGATGGGCGATGCTTTGTTGGTGACAACAACATTAGGAACTATCAAAACAATCAATCAATCAGCCCAATGGTTATTTGGGTATAGCGAAGCAGAATTGATCGGCAACCCCCTATCTTTAATATTACTTGAAGACACATTAATTTACCAAGCTCGCCACCGCTATATTTTGTCTCAGAAAGAGCTACGTAGAGAACTAGAAATAGTCTGCACTACTAAAGCAGGAGAAGAAATTTGGGTAGAATTTTCCTGTTCGGCAATTCAGACAGAATTAGAGGGACTTTACGATTTTATTTATATAGGCAGGGACATCACAGAACGCAAACAACAAGAAATAGAAATTCGCGGCTCTTTGGCAAAAGAGCAAGAACTCAGACAGGTAAAATCTCGTTTTTTCTCAATGATTGCTCACGAATTCGGCAATCCTTTAAGTACCGTATTATTTGCTACTAAAATCCTCCAAGACTACGGCGACGAAATCACCCACGCGGAAAAACAACAATACCTGCAACACGTTAAATCAGCATCTCAACAAATGGCTCAGCTATTAGAGGACGTGCGGTTGCTTAGCAGCGCCGAAGCAGGAAAACTCGAATTCTATCCCGCACCAGTTGACTTAAAAAACTTTTGCAGCGAGTTAGTAGAATCAATTAAAATTAGTTATGGAAAAAATCATACAATTAACTTTATTTATCAAGAATTAGTTACGCCCGCGAAACAAAATGATACCGACTCGCAGGAAACGCAAAACTTGCCCGCACTAGATGCAAAATTGCTGCGGCACATCTTGACAAATTTGCTGTCAAATGCTGTTAAATATTCGCCGATGGACAGCCATATTTATTTTGAATTAAATTGTGAGAATAATGAAGAAGCTATATTTAAAATTAAAGACGCAGGCATTGGCATTCCTATAGAAGACCAAGAACAACTGTTTGAATCTTATTATCGAGCCAAAAATGTCGGAAAAATACCCGGTACAGGACTGGGTTTATCCATAGTCAAGCAGTGCGTAGAATTGCACCGAGGTCAAATCGAATTTTCCAGCGAGACAGGGTTAGGCACTACTTTTATAGTCAAAATTCCATTTTACCAACACAGATAAATAGATTAATTTTAGATAGTGCGCTATAGAGGGCGCATTCACTACTAAAAATTCAACATGGAAACCCTGTTAAAAAAGCTGTTAGTCCCCCCCCACTTGGAGTACCTAGCACTGGATAAAGACTTTTTAATCCAAGAAACCTCTATCAAAGTGCAGCGGTTTGGCGACTGTCCCGAGGAAGTAGTCGCCGGCAACGATGTCCGCATTCCCTTTCCCGAATTAGTAGGAACTGAAGAAATTTTAATCGATATTTTTGAAAAACGTTTGCCCAATTTTGAATTAAAAGCGATGACGCGACTATTAGAAAATGGTTCGCGGCTTTATTTTGATATGTATATCGTGGAGTTCACCAATGACGAGAATTATAAGAGATTAATTATATTTTTTCAAGACGTGAGCGACAGGATGGCTTTAGAACAAACTCTAGTGCAAGCTACCAATGAAATGGATATTTTATTGAGTACCTTAGCGGCTACTAATAATTATGTTGAAAAAATTATTACTTCAATGGCCGAAGTTTTGTTGGTAACAACAGCTTCGGGAAAGATTAAAAAAGTCAATCAAGCGGCTCAAGATTTGTTCGGTTACAGCGAATCAGAATTAGTAGGCCAGCAAATAGACGCTCTTGCTGCATTTGGCTGCTCTTTGCAAGCAGTCAGCCAAGAGGAGCCTCAGCAATCTCAAACTAACACTGAAGTAATTTGCACGGCAAAAACCGGAGAAAAGCTAACAGTTTCGTTTTCCTGTACGGCGATTTCAACTGATATTAAAGGTATTTCTGGCTCTGGGCCCGCTCTTCAAGATTTCGTGTACATCGGCCGCGATGTCACAGATAGACAGCGGGCCCGCAAGCGACAAATAACTCAGTACGTCACCACTCGCATCCTGTCGGCATCCGAAACAATCAAAAAAGCTATAGCAGCAATTCTCCCCATAATTTGTGACAGCTTGGGATGGGATACTGCCGAACTTTGGATGCCAGAAGCTGGGGAAAAACTGCTGTCAGAAACTAAGAGAATAACTGCGGTTTCCGACCCCAATTTGCTTCGCTGCGTCGCCAGTTGGACAAAACGGTCAGTTTCTATCCCCAAATTTGCAGAATTTACCGAACAAATGACTTGTGCGTTTGGCGAAGGATTACCCGGTGTCGTTTGGGCCAGCGGTTCCTCTCACTGGATTGCCGATGTCACAAAAAGCGACAGTTGTATACGCCGCGAAATCGCTGCTGAAGAAGGACTGCACGGAGCTTTTGGTTTTCCAATTGTGGGCGACTACGACCCGGAAAATTCTGCAAAATCTGTGTTGGGGGTGATGATTTTATTCAGCCGCGAAGTGCAGTGTTTTGATGAAGAATTGCTCCAGATAATGGCAACCATCGGCAGCCAACTCGGTCAATTTATCAAGCGCAAACAAGCGGAAATAGCTTTGCGGGAAAGCGAAGAACAACTCCGAGACTTATTTGAAAACGCTACTGACTTAATTCAAAGTATTGGAGCAGACGGTCATTTTTTGTATGTAAATCGGGCTTGGCGGGAAACTCTGGGCTACACTGAAGCAGAAATTGCTCAAATGACTGTTTTTGATATCATTCATCCGAACAGTTCCCCAGAGTCTCTGGATATATTGTATCAAGCTATTACCCAAAAAACGGTCAATGAAAATACATTGTATCCAGACTCTATTGAACTCACATTTATTACTAAATATCAGGAAAAAATTTTGCTTGAAGGGAGCATAAGCTGTAAATTTGCGGCAGGTTCGCTAGTAGCGATTCGCGCTATTTTGCGAGACATTACTGCTCGAAAAATGGCCGAAGACGCCCTAGCAAAATCTGTGTCTCTGCTGCTAGCAACTTTTGATTCTACTGCGGACGGTATTTTAGCGATTGACAGAAGCGGAAAAATCGTCACTTTCAATCGACAATTTGTGGAAATGTGGGGCATACCTAATGAAGTGATGGCAGTGCGAGACGACCCCACAACGATCGCCTTTGTCCTGAACCAACTCAAAGACCCCCAAGCATTTCAAGAGAGAATACAATCGCTTTACGAGCAGCCAGAAGCCGAAAGTTACGACTTGTTGGAATTTAAAGATGGCAGATTTTTTGAACGCTATTCGCAACCGCAGCGACTGGGAGATACAATTATCGGGAGAGTCTGGAGTTACCACGACATTACGGAACGCAAGCAAGCAGAAGATGCCCTGCGGGAAGAACAAGAAAAATCAGAAAAGCTGCTGTTAAATATCTTGCCCAAGGCAATAGCAGAACGACTCAAGCAAAACGAAACTACTATTGCCGAATACTTTCCGGAAGTGACTGTTTTGTTCGCCGACATTGTGGGGTTTACTGCTTTGTCTGCCGTCATGAATCCGATCGAACTTGTGGATCTCCTAAATAAGATTTTCTCAGGATTCGACCTTTTGTGCGAACAGCACGGTTTAGAGAAAATCAAGACCATCGGCGACGCATACATGGCGGTTGGAGGACTGCCTGAACCCAGGGCAGACCACGCAGAGGCGATCGCTCAAATGGCCCTAGATATGCAAGCAGAAATAGCCCGATTTAATGCTAGTCATAATAAATATTTTAGCATCCGCATCGGCATTCACAGCGGCCCGGTTGTTGCCGGAGTAATTGGTATAAAGAAGTTTATTTACGATCTATGGGGCGACACGGTAAATATTGCTTCCCGCATGGAATCTCAGGGTTTGCCTTGGCGGATTCAAGTGAGCGAAACTACTTATAACTTGTTGGAAAATAAATATTTGTTTCAGGAGCGAGGAATGATTGAAGTTAAAGGCAAAGGGCGAATGAAAACTTATATTCTCATTGGTAGAAAATCAGGCAGCTCATCAGTCATCAGTCATCTGGCTGATGACTAAAAGTATTGCTAAAGTTAATTAGCAATACTTTTTGACCAAGACTAATGGAACTAGCTAATTTGTCGGCAAATTTACGATCGCCCGACGAAGCTGTCGATCGTAGATTTGCCACGGTTGCGCCCTCAACTTCCCTCGCAGAGGCGATCGCCCTGATGCGTCAGACGAGCAACCCTTGCCCACTGCCTAATTCACCTGCATTTCCCGACTCAAACGAAACTGTAAAAGCATCGATTAATTGCGTCTTAGTTGTCGATGAAAATCAGCTAGTCGGACTGCTAAGCTCGGAAGATGTGCTGAACTTAGCCACCGCCGAATACGGATGGCAAGGCATGAAAGTTGCCGACGCAATGACGCGGAATTTAATTGTCTTACAAGAATCAGAATTTACAGATATTAGTACCGCATTCAAGCTATTTTGTCAATACTCGATCGATTGCTTGCCAATTGTAGATGAACGGGGTCAGCCAGTAGGTATAGTCAGTGAAAAAAGGATTCGTCCAGCAATGTATAGCTGGATCGAGGCACTGAATCAAGAAGTGGCAAAACTCCAGGAACAATGCGAACTGTTAGAGGGCAATTGTGAACTAGAAAAAGTCAGCGATCGCCAAAATGCCGAAAATGCCATGCGGCAGAGCGAGGCGCGCTACCTGGCGATTGTGGAAGACCAAACCGAACTGATTTGCCGCTACCTCCCAGACGGTAAAATAACTTTTGTCAATCAAGCTTACTGCCGTTATTTCGGCGTGCAGCCGTTCGACTTACTCGGCAAATGCTTCATGTCCCTGCTGCCAGAAGCAGACCGAGAAATTTTTCAACAGCAATATACTTCTGTGTCTCCCGACAACCCTATTTTTACCTGCGAACACCGAGTAATTTTGCCGAGTGGGGAAATTCGCTGGCAGCAGTGGATCGATCGGGCGATATTTGACGAGAGCGGACAAATCGTCGAGTATCAAGCTGCAGGCCGGGATGTAACGGATCGCAAACAAGCAGAAATCGCTTTGCAGCAGCTCAATGGAGAGTTAGAACGGAGAGTGCAGCAGCGGACACAATGGTACGAAATGGCAGTATCGGCGGGCAAAGTGGGGGTTTGGGACTGGAATTTGGAAACCGACGAAATTTACATTGCTCCGTCTTTGAAAGCTTTGTTAGGCTATCAGGACGCAGAGATTCCTAACCGCATGGAAAATTGGGCGTCTCACGTTCATCCCGACGATCGAGTTGCAGTCGCCGAAGCAGTAAATGCTTATCTAGAGGGTTTGACAGAAATTTATGAAATAGAACACCGGATGCTGCGTAAAGACGGCAGCATTTGCTGGATACTTGCCCGCGGCAGCGCGATCCGATCGGCTTCTGGCAAGGCCTTCCGCCTGACTGGTACTGACACCGACATTACCGATCGCAAATTGACCGAAGAAAAACTCCAAAACTCCGAAGCCGAACTGCTGGCGCTGTTTAATGCCATGACGGATATCGTGCTGGTTTTCGACGCAAGCGGCCGCTACCTCAAAATCGCCCCCACTGCTCCCGAACTGCTGTACAAACCGGCTCCTGAAGTGCTGGGCAAAACCCTCGCCGAAATTTTCCCAGAAGCGGAAGCTAATTTTGCCCTAGCCCACATTCGCCAAACATTGGCATCTGGGCAAACCCACAGAGTTGAATACAGCATGGAAATTGGCTGCAAATTATTTTGGTTTGATGCCAGTATTTCGCCGCTGGATTGTGATCGGGTGATGTGGGTAGCCCGAGACATTACCGCTCGCAAACACGCAGAAGCTGCATTGCAAAAGAGTGAGGAAAAGTTTCGCAACTTATTTGACGATGCTCCGATCGCGCTGGGTTTGGCAAGCCTGCGCGACTTCCGCACGATCAAAGTGAATGAAGCTCACCGCCAGATGTTGGGCTACAGCGATTCGGAGTTGGCTAGCATGACTTTTAGTGAACTCACGCATCCAGAAGATTTACAAGCAGATGTAGAGGAAGTCAAGCAGTTGATCTGTGGCAATATTTCTCGCTTCCAAAGCGAAAAACGCTTGATTAAGAAGAATGGCGAGCTGATGTGGGCAAACTTGACGGTGACGCTGATCCGCGACCGCGAGGGCATTCCTCTCTACAGCATGGGGGCGATCGAAGATATCAGTTATCGTAAGCGGGCAGAAATGGAATTTCAGCAGTTAAAAGAACGCCTGCAATTTTTACTGGGTTCTAATCCGGCGGTAATTTTTACAGCCGCACCGATGGCGGACTTTTGTACTACTTACATCAGCGACAACGTTCAGACAATCGTTGGTTACGATCCCCAAGAATTGTTAGCAGATTGTAAATTTTGGTCTAGCAGGATTCACCCTGAAGATCGACCACAATTTCTAGTAAATTTTTCGGATTTGTCCGCAGAAAAAAATTGCATTTCCGAGTATCGTTTTCTGCACCAAGACGGAATTTACCGTTGGCTAAGGACGGAACTAAAACTATTGGTTGACAGCAGGGGCATTCCGATCGAAATTATTGGTTATGCCGCTGATATCAGCAATTCTAAATACGCCGAACTTGCTAGGGGGCAGCAGTTCGAGCAAGAACGGCTTGTGGAGGCGATCGCCCGTCGTGTCCGCCAGTCTTTGCAATTAGAGGAAATTCTCAACACCACGGTTGCGGAACTCCAGCAAGTATTATTAGCCGATCGAGTTTTGGTTTATCAAATTTTACCCAAAAGGGGCGGACGAGTCATTGCTGAAGCCGTGGCAGAAGGATGCAGCCAACTCGTGGATAGATATTTTGGCGAAGAGGTTTTTCCGCCTGAAAGTTATCAGCTTTATTTGCAAGGGCGAATTTCTGCGATCTCGGAACTAGATGACCCCTGCATTACACCTTGTGTGGTGGAGTTTATGAAACAAATTCAAGTTAGGGCAAAGTTAGTAGTGCCGATTATCCAGCACACCCAACTTTGGGGATTGCTGATTGCCCACCAATGCGATGGTCCTCGTGATTGGAAAGAATGGGAAATCAATTTATTTCAGCAGTTGGTGAATCAATTGGCGATCGCGATTCAGCAATCTCTACTTTACCAGCAACTGCAAGCTGAACTGAGCGATCGCAAACAAGCGGAAGCAAATTTGAAAAACTCCCTCAGAGAAAAAGAAATTTTGCTCAAAGAAATTCACCACCGCGTCAAAAACAACCTCTGCGTAGTTGCCAGTCTGTTAGAATTGCAATCGAACACAGTTGCCGACCCGCAAGTAAGCAAAATGTTTGAAGAAAGTCAGAATCGCCTTTATTCTATGGCTCTGATTCACGAAAAACTGTACCGTTCGACTAACCTAGCGCAAATTAATTTTGGCGAATATCTCGAAGATTTGGTAAGTAACTTGTTTCACTCTTACAATATTAGCAACAACCAAATTCAGTTGCAGGTATTAGCTGAGCCAATTTCCCTAAATCTTGAAACGGCTACTCCCTGCGGTTTAATTGCCAATGAATTGGTTTCAAATACCCTGAAACACGCTTTTCCTGATGGCACAACTGGTACAGTTAGTGTAGAATGCTATCAAACGGGCGATAAAGAAATTAACCTCTTAGTTAAGGACAACGGCATTGGCTTTCCTCAAAACTTAGATTTTCGGAAAACTCACTCGATGGGGTTTCAAGTTGTCTGCACTTTAACCGAGCAGTTAGAAGGAACCATCGAAATTTCCAGAGAATTGGGTACCTCCTTTCACTTAAAATTTAACGAGTTAAACTACTTTCAAAGATTGTAACAATATGAGTTTTGCCGAAAAACCAATTAATATTTTGATTGTCGAAGACGAACTATTAATTGCTAAAAATTTATCCCCAAAATTAGAAAAATTGGGATATCAAATCGCCGATATCGTTTCTTCAGGAGCGGATGCCATCCAGCGCGCCCACGAACTAAGGCCCGATTTGATTTTAATGGATATAGTTATCAAAGGCGACATTGACGGCATAGAAACAGCAGCAATAATTAATCAAGAATTAGATATACCAATTATCTATACAACTGCGTATGCCGACGACGCAACTTTGCAGCGAGCCGAAAATACTGGTTCTTACGGCTACCTGCTCAAACCTTTTAAAGAAAGAGAAATGCACGCCACTATCAAGATAGCACTGAGCAAACATCAAGAAGCAGTTGGTCTGAAAAAATTAATGACATTAGCAGCAGAAAAAAGCGAAAACAGATCGCGCTTTATTTCTATGGCTTACCACGATTTAAACACTCCTTTAACAACCATACAGTTATCGGCGGAAATGCTAGAAGATAGCGACTTGGAGAGAAACCCCGGAACTAGCAATAAAAATGTTGACCGGATTAAAAAAGCCGTCAGTAATATGAGTGGGCTGCTGGAAGATATTTTAATGCTTAGCAAAGCAGAATCCGGGAAAATTTCCTTAAACTTAAATCCGATCAATGCGACGGATTTATGCAATTCTATTTTAGAAGAACTGCAACCTATCGTCACCGACAAACACCTAGTACATTTCCGCAGTCACACAAATCCGCTGCACGCCAATCTTGATGCCAAACTACTGCACCACCTTCTGACAAATTTGCTTTCAAACGCTATTAAATATTCTCCCAACGGCGGCAAGGTAAGTTTAGACTTAAGCTGCGAAAACCAACAAATAATTTTGTGCGTTCGAGATGAGGGAATTGGGATGACACCGGAATATCAAGGAAAACTATTTCAGCAGTTTGAACGGGGTGCTAATGTAGGCAAGATTAAAGGATCGGGTTTGGGACTCTGCATTGTCAAACACATAGTTGACCTGCATGGCGGTACAATAAGTGTGGAAAGTGCGATCGACAAAGGTACTACATTTATTGTAGCGCTGCCTTTTTGTGGTGACGATAACAGCTAACAGTTAACAGTTAAAATTAGTCATTGTCAGCAAAATCTATTGGGAGATAAAAGCTCGATCGCCCTATCTTCTTCTCCCCCCGCCGCATTCGCAAATCGCTCAGCCAAAGCAGGTACAATAACCAAAGGATTGCTGAGACCAGAAAAAACGTGCAATCCAGGGCGATCGGCAATCGGCCCCACTACAGGCAAATTATCAGCGCTGAATGCCACACTACACTCGTGCCAAGTTGCAGGTAAACCTGCCAAATCAGGCAAAACCTTGCCGATTCCTGCACGAATTGCGGTTTCGCTGGTTTCGCGATCGACTTTAGCATTCAAATCGCTCAAAGTGCGCGACAATTGCCCGATCCGCAAACTCCCATCCTTAAACCCAATTGCACCCGAATCTAAAATCGGCGGCTGTAACTCTTTACCCGGTTCATCCCAAAGAAAATCCACCTCAATTCTACTCGATTCAGCTTCCAATTCAAAACGTTTTAATACCGCAGGCATCACCAAAGTCTTGAGTTTCAAATCCACAGGTGCAGTTTCCAAAATCTCAGTGCGAGTAAAATAAACTCCCACAGAAACACCAGCGGCTTTCAGCAAACTCCGACTCCAACCTCCAGCACAAACCACAGCATTTTCACAACGATAAATTCCCTGCGCCGTCTTAACTCCCGAAATCCGATTTCCCTCTTCTATAAACCCAATTACTTCAGCAAATTCTATCGTTCCTCCCAACCGTAGAAATCCTTGACAATAAGCTTTATTTGTGGCTGTCGGCGAAATGTGACCGTGACGCACAGTCAGAGCTCCGGCGATCGCACTTTTATTGAGTAAAGGTTCCAACTCGCCAGCTTCTGCAACACTCAAAAGCTGCGGAACCCTCGCAAAATGCGCGTAATTAGCCGCCACTTTTTCGGCATCATTACCCGCATCAATTGTCAGCAACAAATCCAACTCGCGAAACTCAGTATCAGCATCTAATTCCGCTGATAAATGGCGGTGGCGTTCGATACCTTCCCGACACAATTGGCGAGTTAAATCAGTCGTTCCCGACCAATAAGCCAAGCCACCGTAACTAAAACGAGTCGCATTTTGCAGGGTAGCATCTCGTTCCAAAAGCAGCACAGCACAACCTTTTTTGGCCAGCTCGTAACTCAGTGATGCACCCGTAATGCCACCGCCGACAACAATCCAATCGTAACTTTTCATGGGCAACTCAAAGGGAAGGAAAATATCATGCTTAGATTTTAGCTTAGGTTTTTTCTGAACCAATCGAAAAACCTCTACCTACAGGAAGAGGCTGCCTGCGATCGGCATAACTAAAACTTCCACCCCTCGGGAGATGTTTGCGTAGAGATATTTTTCGTTCAATAGTAGGAATTAGAGTCAGCAAAAAATTAGAAATACCAGAGAGGTTTTTATGAGTATCGACAAACCAGGCAAAGATATGGAGCGCACTGTCAATCCGGGCGATCGCATTGCCGACGAACCGCAAACCATCGAAGAAAAAGCCAAGCAACTGGCGGTAGACCACGTACCAGACATCACGGGGGATGTTGTTACAGTTCCAACTTATGTGATCGTAGAAGAACCGGACGGGGAAAAGAAAGCTTTGCACCACGTCAAAGACGCCGACGAAATTTCTGACGTAATTCGGCAGGCCCGCGTTGACGAAAATGGCGAGCGGGTTTGGGATTAGGTTCAATCCAATAAAAACGGCTTTGTTGTAAAAAAGTTACTGTAGAAATCATGGAAACAAATCAAAGAAATAGTACGCCTTATCCCAATATTCCGCCGATTCTCGAAAGTGACGACTCAGAGTATCGCGACGCCGGCATAACCAGTTCAGTTGCAATTGCAGGTCATCCGCTTCACCCCGTGCTCGTACTGTTTCCGGTAGCCTTTTTAGTAGGAGCTGCCGGCACGGACATCGGTTATTGGCTGACAAGCGATCCGTTTTGGGCGAGAGCTTCGCTTTGGCTGATCGGTGTGGGTTTTGCTGCGGGGATTTTGGCCGCAATCACGGGCTTTTTAGATTTTTTCAAAGTTAAAAGAGTGCGCGATCGCAGTGCCGGTTGGTTGCACATGGGTGGCAATGTGGCGGTTATGGTACTTACCCTGATTAACCTGGTGTTGCGACAAGGAAATCCGGCTGAGCCGATCGTATATACAGGTTTAGCAATATCGATCGTCGTGGCAGCCTTGCTGGGCATTACAGGCTGGTTCGGCGGCGAACTAAGTTTTCGCCATAAAATCGGCGTCATCGGCCCTACCAGTCATAATTCGTAGGTTTCTGAGCATTTGTAGTAGGGACTTCCGTCCCTCTTCATTTGACACTTTAGGACTAAAGTCCTTACTACAAACTTAAAGATTGTCCCAGCCAATTGAGATAAGCATCGCTGCCAGCGATAATAGGAATAGCAATAATTTCGGGAACTTCATAGGAATGGAGTTCCTGAACTTTTGTTTTTAAAGCCTCAAATTTAGCCAGATCAGTTTTAATTACCAACTGCCACTCAGACTCGGAATGAATCTCGCCTTGCCAAGTATAAATAGAGCGAATCGGCGACAAACTCACACAAGCAGCCAGCTTGTGTTCAACTAAAGATTTAGCAATATTTTCCGCCTCCGCCTCCGATGCAGCAGTTACCAGCACCACCCCAAAATTAACAGTCATAACAATTTTAGATTTGAGATTAAAGAATGGATTTCAACAGAAAACCTTGAGCGTAATCCTTTGTAGCTAAACGGCAATGCCTTGTCAGGCGCGGATATCTACCATTTCTAATAATTCTAGTTACCGGATTTAATCGATCTTTTCGCATCTATCTAAATTTTACAGTCAAGTGGGATGAAATTCTTGTGGGAAGTAGGGGTTGGGCGGGCATCCCGCCCAAAAATCCCCTTCAGATACGCAATTACCAATTCCCCACTTCCAAATTCCCCCTTTCCCATTACCCATTTTTAATTTCCGTAACTTCCCAAGAATTGACTCTGCCAGCCCCAGCTAAGGAAAAATAGCGCCTAGTAGATTCCGGCAAAATAGCTCCCGCCAACAAAGCATTATCTAAATTAGCTCCTATTAACGTCGCCTCGCTCAAATCTGCTGCCATCAAATCTGCTTGACACAACTTTGCCCAATTCAGATTTGCCCCTCTCAAACAACTTCCCCTCAACTTAGCCCCGGTTAAGTTTGCACCCGCCAACTTTACCCCACGCAACTGAGCCGCGCTGAAATTCGCCCCCGCCAAATTCGAGCCTTCCAAATTAGCTCCCATTAGTTTAGCTTCACTCACGTTAACGCCGCTCAAATCTGCACCGCAGAGATTCACCCCTGTCAACTGCGCTCGCCGCAGACTGACTCCAGTTAATTGAGCTCCAAAAAGTTTTGCACTGTTGAGCCTTGCACCGTAAAGGTTGGCCCACTTAAAATTAGCTGCCGTCAGATTCGCGCCCAGCAAGTTAACTAATTGCAAGTCGGCGCTGCACAAATTGGCATTCCACAACACAGCACCCCGCAGGTTTGCGCTAGTTAAAGTTGCGCCGCTTAACTTTACTCTGGGCAATTTTGCCTTTACCAAAAAAGCTCCACTCAAATTAGCTTTTGTCAAATCTGCACCCGAAAGTTGGGTTTCGCCCATTTTGGCAAAAGTCAGATTTGTTCTTTGCATCTGTGCATCTTTGAGTTTGGCTTTGGTGAGAAACGCCCTGCTGAGGTTCGCCCCGGAAAGATTAGCTTGCGAAAGGTTGACTCCTATTAAGATTGCTCCGCTGAGGTTTTTTCCGCTGAGGTCGGCTCCAGTAAAATCTCTTTGTCCTTTTTCGTAATTGTTGAGCAGTTCACTAACTTCCATAGGGCATCATACCTTCTATGATTGTGGGGTTTCGATCCAGAAATCTTTACTGTTAAGGTTGTTTCAGAAAGGAAACTGTTTTAGCGTTTGCCTCAAACGGTATAAATTTCATTAACATCACTTTCTGTTTAAAGGCAATCTCTTAATAAAGATTTTATATCTTCCACGGGGTAGCGATCGCCCTTTCGGTATTTTTGAATTAAAAGTTAATGTTTCTTGACAGAGAGACTCCTTGCTTAAGGATCGACGGTAATTCGCAACTTCAGGCGCAGCGTGCCCTTGAATCCTGCAGGAGGTTGCCAGGAACTCAAAGCCTTCTTGAGAGTCTCTACGGCGTCTGTTGCTTGCAGCGTCGAGGTTTGAGTATCTATCGCCACTCGGGCAACGCGGCCGTCTTGCACCGATAACTCCCACACCGTTTCACCGCTAACCCCCGCCGGGAGATTAACCGATTGTAGGTATTGAGTCAAAGCGGCCAGTGCCCCGGTATCCAACCCTTCGGCGCTAACTACTTGAAGGCGAGAAGCCAAAGGCTTCTGGGGTTGCAACTCACCGTAACCGGGCTGCCGCGGCATAGCAGGAGCTGGACTCACGGGTGCCGAGTTGCGATTCGAAGTAACGCTGCGAGTGCCGCCTCTAGTTTGCTCTGCCCCCTCCGACTGGAAAATACCTTCATAGCTGACACCCTGCGGCAATTCCACAGGCACTTGCACCCTACGACGAGATCCATCAGGTTCGACTCGCACTTCTTCGCTCACAGCCACAAAAGCCGTGTATTCCGACAGCAAGCGATAAGTCAGAGCAGTATTAGTCACAGCTTCCACCAGAGATTTAGTCTCACCACCAAACATTTGATTCATTAAATCTTTAATGCGCGATCGCCCCCAAAGTTGAGCTACCGCCGGATTGCCAAAATCCGTAGCGGTTGCTGCGACTGAAGTTGACTCCCGCTGCCGCCCGCCGGATTGAGCAAAATTAACAGGTAAAACTTGCTCGTAAGTTTTGCCGCCCGCAAGAGTGCCGCGAATGCGAAGTTGGCCGGAGGCTCGATCGGTCTTTTTGCCAAACAAAACCAGCGGCCCACTCGCAAACAAGTCTGGGGGTGCGATCGGATAAATCTCCGGTTTTTCCCCCATTCCTTCCCAACTAATTTGAATATTAGTCAATACCGGACTATTAATTTCCCGAAAAAACTTTTCTGTCGCTTCTGCTGACGGTTCATCTTGACGAATTACTTGAGACGTGCCTCTTCCCACTTCCGCCAAACGGTTAATCAAAAACCGATTCACCGAACCGCCAACACCAAAACTATAAAGTCGATTTCCTGGTTTCAGACTCTCCTGAACCCGCGCTAGCACTTCATTTTCATTACCAATGTAACCGTCTGTAATTAGTACAATACTCCGCAGCCTTCCCGTTGCCGCCGCCGGAAAATTCATCACTGCTTGAATGCCGTTAAGCAATTCACTGCCACCGTTAGCCTGCAACTTTTCGATATAATTAATTGCTTTTTGTCGATTTTCGGGAGTATTTGCTAAAGGAGTTGTTGAAATCGCTGTCGCAGTATTGGCAAAATCAATAATAGTAAAAGTATCGTTGGTATTCAGCCCTTGAATGAAGCGGCGCATCAACTCCTTAGATTTCGCTAGTGGCTCGCCCTGTTGAGAACCGGAAGTATCCATCAGAAACACGACATCTTTAGGTACAATTTCATTAGTTTGGTAGTTTAATGCCGGAATCAAATAAGTAGCAAAATGACCGCCCCGCTGGTCGGATTGAGTCAAGACAGTTGCGCGCGTATTTTCGCCCGCCACTCGATAGCGCAAAATTAAATCTTTATTGGGAATTGTGTCTGAATTGGCTAATTGGACTTGCACAATATTTCCGCTGCGGTCAGTTGTAATTTGATGGGAAGTAGAGCGCACATCGCCGATCGCAACTCCGGCATCTATTTCTACCGAAACAGCAATATTGTGACCAGATCGCGTTCCCGGAGGCAAAACAGGCGGGTTAATGCGATCGGCATCGGTATTAACCCCCAGGGGGTTGGGATGGGTCGAATTTCCCGAAATATAGCGCGGCCCTACCACCATTGGAAACACAAATTCATAATCGCCGCCGGCAAACTTGAGACTTTCCGTGTAGCGAATCGTAACTTCAATTTTTTCTCCCGGTTTGATATTAGCGAGAGACTGAGTAAAAATATTGGATCGTTCTTGTTCCAACAAACCCGCAGTCCGGCCTTGCTTTCTGGCTTGTTCGTAAATTTCCAAAGCTTCCTCGCGGCGTTTGATATCAGCTTTAATAATTCGTGAGCCTATTTTAATTTCCATATCGTCCACCGCCGCTTCGTCGGGCAAAGGAAATACATAAACAGCTTCTATAGATTCAGGAAAAGGATTTTCAAACTTCTGAACAACTTCGACGCGGGAGATATTGCCAGCTATTTTGGCTTTAACTTCAGTCTGCTTGAGAGGAAAGACTTGTTCTGATGTCGTATTGGGAGTTTTGACGAACAAACCGCCGACTGGACAGCGAGTTTCGGGCGATCGTCCGCCCTGGCAATTAACATTGTTACTAGCGAGAATTTTCGGCGACACAGACGAATAAATTTCCCCAGGATCTTTTGCCCGCGCTGCATTGGGAGCAAGCCACGCGCCACACTCGTTAGCGAAGCCCTCGAAGAGGATCGCAGCGAGCAATGCCATACCAGTAGAAAGCAACCGTTGAGGGGATAGAACGCAGACAAACTTCATAGCTGTTTTTTTTAGCAGACTTGAGGTGCTTTGTTTACCATGACTTTACGCTTCGCGAAACGTTCCTGAGTTAGCTTTCTGGGAAAAATGACTGAGCGCGTAGGGCTGATTTTAGATTGACTCCACAGGCGCTAAAGGGGGACTGGAACTTTTGTCTAGACTGCTGTGGGCTTCCATCCGTCTTGGGGTGATGTCGGTTGGGGCGATCGTCCGCGAACCCAACCTAGAAAATTGTATGATAGTTAAATAATTAAATAACTCTAACCTCAACCTATCAAGCTCTAATAAATTGAAAATGCCATGAATTTTATCAACCCCAAAACCGACTTTGCCTTTAAAAAAATATTCGGCTCGGCTGAGAGTAAGGACATTTTGATTAGTTTCTTGAATGCCATGCTCTACGAAGCACAGCCAGTCATCGAAGACTTAGAAATTATCGATCCCTATTTAGATCCCAAAATCACAGGAGTTAAAGATACTTACTTGGATGTCAAAGCTAAGATTGATGGCAACAAAACGGTAATTATTGAAATGCAAGTATTGAATGTAGAGTCATTCGAGAAGCGGATTTTATACAATGCCACTAAAGCTTATTCAATGCAGCTAACCACAGGAAGCCGTTACAGCTTGTTAAACCCTGTGATTGCTCTGACGATTACCGATTTTCAAATGTTTGAGGATCTGGAAACAGTGATTTCGCGCTTTGTTTTCAAAGAAAAAACTTTTTTAACCGACTATCTAGCTGATGAATTTGAACTTGTGTTTGTTGAGTTGCCAAAATTTGACAAGACATTACAGGAGTTAGAAACGCTGACAGATAAGTGGATATATTTCATGAAAACTGCTCAAATTTTACGGTCGGTTCCCGAAGAGTTGGGAAATGTGCCGGAACTCCGGCAGGCTTTTGCAATTGCGAATGAAGCGAATCTCGATCCTGATGAATTGGAAGATTTAGAAAGGCGAGAAATTTTTATTCAAGACCAGCGCGGTGCAATTACCAAAGCTACCAGAATTGGGAGAGAACAAGGCATCGAACAAGGTATCGAACAAGGCATCAAACAAGGTATCAAACAAGGAAAGTTGGAGTTAGTTGTGCGGCTGTTGGAGCGCCGTGTCGGCCCGTTGTCGTCGGAGATTCAAACTCGCATCAGTCAGTTATCCGCTGAACAATTAGAGAATTTAGGAGAGGCAGTTTTAGAGTTGGCTAGTGTGTCAGATGTGACAGATCGGTTACAGACATATTTGTGAGGAAGGGAAAAAAGCCTGGGTGAAGGTGGTTTTCTCAGAAGATTGCCCTTGATTGGTGTCAGCCCAAAGCGCACTGATGAACAATCAACCGTTTGGAAATTTGCCCACCAGCTCAAAACCCCTGCAAACCGCCCGATCGAGGTCGTGGGCTACTCGTCCTATCCCCAGCCGTATTTGATAAATGGTCAAACACTGCTGGACAATTTTTGATTTTAACTCTTAGAGTTGAGTGTTACCTTAACTAGAAACAGAAACATCTAAAGTCGAAAATCCTATGAGCAAATTTGTGTTTGTGACTGGCGGCGTGGTTTCCAGCATCGGCAAGGGAATTGTCGGTGCTTCCTTGGGCCGCCTATTAAAGTCGCGGGACTATTCAGTCTCGATTTTGAAGCTAGACCCCTATATTAACGTTGACCCCGGCACTCTCAGCCCGTTTCAGCACGGAGAAGTCTTTGTCACGCAAGACGGTGCGGAAACTGACCTGGATTTGGGGCACTACGAGCGTTTTACCGATACTTCCATGTCTCGCCTCAATAGCGTCACCACGGGTTCCATTTATCAAGCGGTGATCAACAAAGAACGCCGCGGTGAGTATCAGGGGAGCACGGTGCAGGTGATTCCGCACATCACTAACGAGATTAAAGAGCGAATTCACCGGGTAGCAAAAAATACTAATCCCGATGTGGTGATTACGGAAATCGGCGGAACGGTGGGAGATATTGAATCTTTGCCGTTTTTGGAGGCAATTCGCCAGTTTCGCAAGGATGTGGGGCGGCAAAATGTTGTGTATATGCACGTTACGCTGATACCTTGGATTCCTTCGGCTGGGGAGATGAAAACTAAACCGACTCAGCATTCGGTGAAGGAATTGCGGTCGATCGGCATTCAACCAGATATTTTAGTCTGTCGGTGCGATCGCCCGCTGTCTTTGGGCATGAAACAGAAATTGTCGGAATTCTGCAACGTACCCGAAGAATGTGTCATCACCGCTCAAGATGCCAAAAGTATCTACGAAGTGCCGCTGATGATGGAACAGGAAGGTTTGGCGGAACAAACCATCAATTTGCTGCAACTCGAACATCGCCAGCCAGATTTGCATCAGTGGCAAACTTTAGTCAACAGGCTTTACAGTCCCAATCACAAAATTGATATTGCTTTAGTTGGCAAATACGTGCGGTTGAACGATGCTTATCTTTCGGTGGTCGAAGCTTTGCGGCACGCGGCAATTGCGATCGGCGGCGACCTGAATTTGCACTGGATTAACTCAGAAGATTTAGAATCGGGAAACCTCGATAATTATCTCAAAGATATCAACGGCATTCTTGTACCGGGAGGTTTTGGGGTTCGGGGAGTTGACGGCAAAATAGCGGCGATCGAATATGCCAAACACCATAAAATACCCTTTTTGGGATTGTGTTTGGGGATGCAGTGTGCTGTGATTGAATGGGCGCGCCACATCGCCCAACTAAAGGATGCCAACAGCGCTGAATTTGACCCAGATACAGCAAATCCGGTAATTAATTTATTGCCAGAACAGCAAGATGTAGTCGATTTGGGCGGTACAATGCGACTGGGTTTGTATCCGTGCCGTGTCAACCCAGACACGCTAGCTTTCAAACTTTATCAGAAAGAAGTGATTTACGAGCGGCATCGCCATCGGTACGAATTTAACAACGCCTACCGCAATCTTTTCTTAGAATCAGGTTATGCAGTCTCCGGTACATCTCCAGACGGCCGATTGGTAGAAATGATCGAATTTCCCAACCATCCCTTTTTCATCGCCTGCCAATTTCACCCCGAATTCCAATCTCGACCTAGCGCCCCCCACCCCTTGTTTCAAGGGTTTATCCAGGCCGCTAGCATCCAGGGAAAGCAGGATGTTTTAGAAGATGAGGGTCGCGACTTGGTGGCTGGGAAAGTTGTCGCAAACTGATCTCATATCATGTCCGATCGATTAGTTCTGATATATTAGATGTCTGTAGGGGCGGTTCAGAGTAGACAATATTCAAATCGCCCAGACAAGGGACATTACAAAACCCACCCAACAGACCAATAGGATTTGATAGGGGTCGCACTTACCGGACTAGATATCGGGCAGTATTCTCAACGAGTGAAAAACCTTCCCCCCAACCCCTGTGCTAGGGCTGGGGGGCTAGTACCACAAGGCAGAAGGCAGAAGGCAGAAGGTAAAAATGCTGATATTTTTACTTAACTTTTTACGGATTTCAAGGGTGATACCACTTTCCAAAAAAAAATGTAACTTTAGGCAACTTCCCAACCCCGATAGTCATCTGTCATGCCCAATCTAAAATCTACAATCTAAAATCTAAAATGGTATGAGTTGTCAAACTATCCTAAAATACCAGGAAACACAGGTTTGAGGAGGCTTTGTGGCTTATTGGAGCAAAATTACTTATGAGAAAAGTACATACATAATTGACCTTGACACTATTAGTGCTTTTTCTAGCGAACTGGATAACAAGCGTCTCACCTTTTGGCTGCCTAATAGCAGTCAGCCGATTATCCTCAATCCCCAAGGCAATTATGAGGCTTACAAGCAAGTTCTCGATTACCTCAAAAAAACTATTGATCGCAATTCTAGAGGTTCGTGGATTAAAATTCATTATGACCGCAAAGAATTTGCGATAGATATGAGTCGAATTAGCTCTTTTGCTTGCGAACAGAACGGTCGGCTAAGCTTTTGCTTGCCTGACAGTGCAACTAATATTATTATCCTCCGCCAAAGCAACCCGGAAACTTATCAAGAAATTCAGGAATACATTAAAAATACGACTGGACAATCTCTGCCATAAAGCAGTCATTAGTCATTAGTCATTAGTTAGAAGCATGAACAATGAAGGGAGACTATGTTTAGTAACTCCTCACATTCATTTTATTTTTTTTGAGCTAAAGTGCTTAGGTTGCACCCTAATTTTAGATATGAAAAAAGCGCAAAAAAATGCGCTGATTTTTTAAATTTTAACTATTGAACAAGCTGCCAAGCTAGTTTTGCCGCGCCTACCATGCCTGCTTGATTGCCCAATTCAGCAACCAATAACTGCAAATCTTCGCGAGAAGTCGGCAGAACCCGCCGCTCAATTTCTTCTCGAACCTGCGGCAAGAAAAATTCTGCACCTGCACTAATTCCACCACCGATAATAATAGCTTCCGGCGTCAAAATATAAATGAGACTTGCCAAACCGATACCCAGATAGCGCCCGTAATTTTGCCAAAATTCTAAAGCTTGGGAATCTCCAGACTTAGCTAAATTTGCTAATTCTATAGGTTCCAAACCCGTTTCTCGGCGAATTGCTTGCACCGAAACGTACTGTTCCAAAGAACCGCGATTGCCGCTGTTGCATTCCGGGCCGTCGGGATTTATAGTAATCAATCCTAGTTCTCCAGCCGCGCCTTGATGACCTACAAATAGTTTATCGTCTAGGATAACTGCACCGCCGACTCCTGTACCTAAAGTTATTAAAATTAGGTCTTTAAAGTGCCTTCCTGCGCCCAACCAAGCTTCTCCCAATCCGGCACAGTTGGCATCATTTGCTAACATAGTCGGCAGTCCGGTTTTAGCTTCTACCCAGTCAGCGAGGGGGACGTTATGCCAGTTTTTGAGGTTAATTGCAACTCTGGCTATGCGGCCGGCGGCGTCTGCGGGACCTGGAGTGCCGATGCCGATCGCACTTACAGCATTTTCGACCGGATTCAGTTGTAAAATAGCATCCGTCATCGCGGCTAAAACGGCTTCTGGCGTTGCGGGTTGAGGGGTTGGGACAGTTAAGGATTGGTTACAAAGACCATTTTCGCTAAATCTGCCGAGTTTAATGGCGCTTCCGCCTAAGTCAATGCCGATTACTTGTATCATTCGATTTGAGTTTGGGATGCAAGGATTTGGGATTAATCCTCATAGGATAAACATATTTTAGGGTGCGGATTGTGCACCTTACCAATTAAGTTGGTAGTGAGGATTTAAATCCTCTTACTCCTATTTTAGTGTATAATAATTAGCGAGGCAAAATAGGCTTAATTCTTAATAGTATCCTAACGATCCCAATACCTAGCAAAAATTATGGATACAAGCGAGTTCGCCTATTGAATTTCGCCTAACTTACGTTGCGCTACCTCTCGGTTGTGCAAAGCATCGTGATAGTCTGGTTGGAGAGCAATTGCCTGGGTATAAGATGCGATCGCCTCCTCAAATCTTCCTAAATTATACTGCTCATTACCTCGATCACACCACGCCTCAGCATCTACATTAACTTCCGATTCTGCCTCCCCAGCCTCTGCGCCTCTGCGGTTCACTGCCCCAGAAAAACCCAAACCATTCCCAACAAAAACCGCCTCAATTACCCTCCCCTTTGTATCCTCCTCCTCAACCTCCTGCAGCGGAAACCGTGTCAATATCTCCCGCCCAATTTGCCTCGCAACCTCTGACAATTCCCCGCTGCCAATTCTACCTAACAATACCAGCCGTTGCGCCAATTCCTGAAGTGATGCCACCGCATCCGTAGCAGCGGTCTCATCATGTTCGCCCTCTAACAATCTTTCCCCAAACCGTCGCAGCCAAGCAGCCAATTCACCATCTTTAAGGCGTTTTGCGATTAAGAATCCCGCTACATCCCCTCGACTCCAGCCGACATTCACCCCTTCGAGGATTTCCATGAATTTCGACTCGTATTCAGCGTCAGTTAAGGTTGGGCGGATGGCGGTATTTTCCGAAGGCGGGGAGGGTTGGCTTGGGGTTCCCAACAGTCGCTGAATTAGTCGTTTGAAGAATTGCAGAATTTTGTTGAGCATTTGTGAGGTTGGGAGGGTGGGGTATTTTCTATTTTATAGCAATTATCAAAAGTAGGATTACATATAGATTGCCCGCGATATCTGTAGGGAGACGGCACTGCCCTGTCCGGGATTGCGACGCACAACGAACAATCACATGAATAGGACTTACGCAATCATCCCAGGTATGGGGGCAACCGGGCGTGGGTTTTGCCCCTACAAAACACTATATATTGAGGCTGTGCGTAAGTCCTGATGAAGTAGAATTAATCTACTTTAAAAGCGGATAATACAGTTCTCCTGTTGAGTTGATATAACCGGCCCTATCGCCCGCTAAATCCCCCGTTCCCATAAATACGTCAACTCTCCCCGCGCCTTTGATTGCACCGCCAGTATCCTGATCCAAAACGTACCGATTCACGGCATTTTGTTCGAGTTGTCCCGCCGCATTCGGGTAAGGGAGTTTTGTACTAATTAATGCTAGTGCACCAGGGGGCATCAAAGCTTTATCGGTGGCGATCGACCTTTCGGCAGTTACTGGCACTCCAATGCTTCCTGTGGCTGGAACTCCATTAGTATCCCGGAAGAATACAAAGCTTTCATTTTTCGGCAAATATTTGTTCATATCTGCGGGAAAGTTAGTGAAATATTCCCTTAGTTTCGGCAAATTTAACTCTTCTAAAGTAAACTTTCCGTCTTTAACTAATTCTCGCCCAACTCCTGTATAACTGTGACTGGTTTTGCCTGCAAAACCGACGGTCATCACGCTACCATCTGTTAGCTGCAATCTCGCAGAACCTTGGACGTGCACGAGAAATGCTTGGAATCGATCGCGCAACCAAACTAATTCTAATCCCCGCAGCAATCCTTTACTTGCCTGCAAAGCATCTTCGCCTTCTAATTGCAATCTTGTCGGGTGAGGTTTCGGCCAAGATGCCATGTTTGGCGGCACCCGGTACAGGGGATAACGGTATTCGGAATTAGGCGTACGAGATGCTGCGTAAGTCGGCTCGAAATAACCCGTAAATGCGACTGTTCCTTTGCCATCTTTGCCCGTGGATTTGTAAAATACAAATTCGCGCTTGACCGATTCCTGAAGTTGTGCGGGGGTTGTGGAACTGACAACTAATTGGCGGAATCGATCGAGAGAACGCCGAACTCGATCGCGCGTAACTCCTGCGACTGGATAGCGGCTGTAAGCAGTGGCGGCGGCCGATGTATTGAGATAGCGGAGGCTGTTGTCGATCGACTTTAACAGCAATTCTTTATCGCCCGGTTTGCCATTTTCGCCCCAGATTTGAGCGTCAAAGGCGATCGACTCCAATTCACTCGCTTGCAATTGATTTATACTAATTGGTTGCAGCGACGGAACTGCAACGGCGGGCACCGAAAAAGCGATCGCCAAAACGCAACAGGCGATGGCTAATAGCTGATAGCGAAAAATCTTGCTCAATTTCCAATCTTTCCTACTCAATTGATACTTTTCCTTATTCATCGTATCGTTCGACGCTAGAAGTAAATACCGGTTCTACGCGAATTGCGAGAACGCTGGTAGGCCGAACTACCATGTATTCGCCTTGAATATTTTTGATCGGGACATTAACAAATTCTGACGAATCTTGTTTGGGAACCAGAGTTTTATACCACTGTTGAAAATCTTGCAGCGTTGAAAAACGGATTTCTTCGCGGTGGCCGCCTTCAAGCAGCAGGTGTACGGAATATTCGCTGGGAGTTCTAGGCATAGGAGATAGGGAGAGTTGTTGGAGGACAATCTAAAATCTAAAATCTAAAATTGATGTGGTTGCCCTCAAGCAGCAGGTGCAGGGAATATTCGCACTTGTGTTCTAGGCATATCTTTATTTTTGATTTTTGATTTTAAACTTTTGGAACGATTCCATATTTTACCTCTTCCTCGGCGCATTCCCTCATCTAGTAGGTTGGGTTCAGGGAGAGGGGGAGAGTGGGAGAAGGGGAGAGTGCGAGAGTTGTTGGAGAAAAATCTCAATCTAAAATCTAAAATCCAAAATCTTAAATCGATTGACGGCGGCCCCCATCTGCGGCTACGCTGTGAAATTAAGGCTGCTTTACTCAAAGAGGAAGCAGCCCGCGTCGCTCAAAAATCTAGTTGCACTGCCCAAAGCTGCTACCAACAGCAATGGACAGCTAACCGCCAAACTGATTACGCCAGTATGGAGGCTAATGGAGAATTTTAACACTCTCTGTAGCCGCCCTGCTCTGTGTTAACGTGCGGGGCGGCTGGGTTTTTGGGTTTTCCTAGAAAACCAAAAACCAGGAGACCATATTATGTCACAGGAATTCGTACCTGACGATAACTTGTCCGCGCGTCCAAATTCCGACTCAGCAGTATCGGAACAGGAAGTCGTGCGGATAACGGTTGTCGGTTCCCGCGCAGCCGTGTTAGAAACCATCGACACCTTGTACCGACTGGGATTTGCCGCCGTCGGGGATTGGAGTCCGCCACAGCGAGGCGCACAGCCGGGACAAGTGATTAGCGTACTCATTCGCCGTCACCGAAAAGCTTAAGAATTCGCCTGTTACATCCACGTCGGGCGGGCACGGAAGGCACTTTGATCCGTGGGAACCTTAATTTGTAGGGCTTGTGCAGAAACTCGGTTTCTGCCAAGTTCTATCAACGGGCGATCGGCCTTGATTAAAAAAAAAATTATGCTATTTATATTTTCTATAAACCTTCATCAATCAGTGAAATGAACATATCCATTATTGGTGATCAAAATTACATTTTGGGGATAGCAGCCCTGCTGAAATCCATAGAACTCAATGTTACCGAAGATCCGAATTTGCCTGTCAACGTTACTGTGGTATCAACAGGTATAAATACACAGCAAAAGGAAAAGTTGCAGAAGTGCTGCAAATACGAGATTGAATGGGAAGAAGTTAAGCCGAATTACGGGGGATTGCTGTCCATATCGGGTTCTAAGCTGACTTACGCGAGATTGGAACCGGACAAATACACCAAGGCAAAAGACAGACTGATTTGGCTCGACAGCGACATGATAGTTTTGGGCAGCTTAGATCCTCTGTGGAACTTAGACTTTGAAGGAATGCCCGTAGCTGCAGCGCTCAATGTTTGGGGAAATCCAAACAACCCGGCTGATAAAAAACCTTATTTCAATGCAGGTCTCTTAGTTTTTAATATGAAGCTTTGGGAGGAGGAAAAACTGTCTGAAAAAATGCTCGAAAACGCTCGTATCAACCTTTGGTGCGATTGCGACCAAGGGACATCAAATTCGGTTTTAGGGGGAAGGTGGAAGCGATTAGAGCAGATATGGAACAACCCCAATACGGAGGATATGTCAACTAGAGTGATGCACTTTATATCCAGTCCGAAACCTTGGGAAAGCCCCCAACCTAATAAATTATGGTTGGAGATGTTGTCTCAGACACCGTTTAAGGACGACCTGCGCCCAATTAAAAATAATTCCGATTGGCTTGTGAGGCTAAATGTAAAATACAAACGATGGGAGCCGTGGGTGAGGGAACCGATCACAAAAATTAAGAGCTATCTCAAAAATAAACAAAGGTAATACCTTTTGAGATTTGAGATTTGAGATTTGAGATTTTGAGATTTTGAGATTTAAAAATTCGGAAAGACTGATAACTAATGACTATCGGGGTTTGGATCGCGGGCCTGCCGTTGCATTATTTTTTGAAACTGGTGTAACTTAAGGCAGGATGCCTATTTCCCGATCATTGCTTGAGGGGCAACGACTGATGCCTCTCAAGCACATTCATCTTTGGTGGAACAGGCAGGATGCCTGTTTCCGAAGTATTTTGGTGAAAAAACCTGGTTTCTGCGTAATTCCTGCTGTGGTGGAACAGACATTCTGCGCGTTTCCCCATAAAAAGATTTATCTGGGGTAGAACAGGCTGTACGATCGACTCAGAAGCCTTGTACATCGGGTTAAGCCAGCAGCAACGGAACGCTGAGAGCATTTTACCAGAGGATTTGTATTATACAACACCATCTTACCAACAACAATTAAAATAGTTTGGACTTGATGATATCTTTCACCATTTTTCGATCGAACTCTTCGCGGGGGGGCTTCCCCTAGCTGCGAAAGTTGAGAGGTTTCAGCCTCCGACTTGTGAAAATTGGTGCAAAATGTCAAATTAATCCTTAACCTTGTCCAATTACCAATTACGAACCTATGCCCCGTCGTCAAGACTTAAAAAAAATTCTTCTCATTGGTTCCGGTCCAATTGTTATCGGTCAAGCGTGCGAATTTGACTATTCAGGGACACAAGCTTGCAAAGCTTTGCGAGAAGAAGGTTTTGAAGTAGTGTTGGTGAATTCCAACCCTGCAACGATTATGACCGATCCGGAAACTGCCGATCGCATTTACATCGAACCTCTAACGCCAGCCATCCTCGAACAAATCATCGCTAAAGAAAGACCTCAAGCAATTTTACCGACTATGGGCGGTCAAACAGCGCTAAATTTAGCAGTGGCAGTCGCTAAAAATGGCGTTTTAGATAAATACAACGTCGAGTTGATTGGTGCTAAGTTGCCAGCAATTGAAATGGCAGAAGATCGGCTATTATTTAAGGAAGCGATGGCGCGAATTGGGGTCGCAGTTTGCCCTTCTGGAATTGCCAACACTCTCGACGAAGCCAAAGCAATTGGCCACCAAATCGGTAGTTATCCGTTAATTATTCGTCCTGCTTTTACAATGGGAGGCACGGGAGGCGGCATTTCTTACAATCAAGAAGAGTTTGAAGAAATGGCACAAAGCGGGATTGACGCCAGTCCGGTATCGCAAATTTTGATCGAACAATCTTTGATTGGCTGGAAAGAGTACGAACTCGAAGTAATGCGGGATTTGGCAGATAATGTAGTGATTATTTGTTCGATCGAGAATCTCGACCCGATGGGCGTCCACACCGGCGATTCTATCACCGTCGCTCCGGCGCAAACTCTTACAGACAAAGAATATCAGCGCCTGCGGGATGCTTCGGTGAAAATTATTCGCGAAATCGGAGTAGAAACTGGTGGTTCTAATATTCAATTTGCCGTCAATCCTGTCAACGGAGATTTCATCGTTATTGAAATGAACCCTCGGGTTTCCCGTTCCTCCGCCTTGGCCTCGAAAGCAACTGGTTTCCCCATTGCAAAAATGGCGGCAAAATTAGCGGTAGGTTACAGCCTAGACGAAATTTCCAACGATATTACCAAGAAAACTCCGGCGTCTTTTGAGCCGACAATTGACTACGTGGTGACGAAAATTCCCCGATTTGCCTTTGAAAAGTTCCCTGGTTCCGAACCGACTTTGACAACGCAAATGAAGTCAGTAGGAGAGGTAATGGCGATCGGGCGAAGCTTCAACGAATCCTTCCAAAAAGCACTGCGGGGATTGGAAACAGGCCGCGCGGGTTTCGGGTGCGACAAACCGGAAAAGTTGCCGAGTTTGGAACAAATTCGCGCCGGATTGCGGACACCAAATCCCGATCGCATTTTTACAGTTCGCCACGCGATGATGATGGGAATGTCGGTGGAAGATATCTTCGAGTTTACAGGAATTGATCCTTGGTTTTTGGATAAAATGCAGGAATTGCTGGAAACTGAGAAGTTCTTGAAACGAACGCGGTTGGATCAGTTGACAAAAGAGACAATGTTTGAAGTAAAGCAGTTGGGTTTTAGCGATCGCCAAATTGCTTACGCCACCAAAACCTCGGAAGATCAAGTCCGCGCTTACCGCAAAGAGTTAGGCGTAATTCCGGTTTACAAAACAGTCGATACCTGTGCCGCTGAATTTGAAGCGTTTACACCGTATTATTATTCCACCTACGAAGCGGGAGCTGCAATTTGGGAATTGGGCGATGAAGAAAAGAAAGTTTCGCCTGTAGGCCACAGTCTCGCGCCGGAGTCGGAAGTTTTGCCTTCTACCAAACGAAAAGTGATGATTTTAGGTGGCGGGCCGAACCGCATCGGACAGGGAATTGAGTTTGATTACTGCTGCTGTCACGCTTCCTATTCCCTAGGAGAAGACGGCTTTGAGACAATTATGGTCAACTCGAACCCGGAGACGGTTTCGACGGATTATGATACGAGCGATCGCCTGTATTTTGAACCGTTAACCAAAGAAGATGTTCTCAACATCATCGAAGCCGAAAATCCCGAGGGAGTAATTATTCAGTTTGGCGGGCAAACGCCGCTGAAATTAGCGGTTCCTTTACAAAAATCTCTGGAAAATCATCCCGATGTACAAACAAAAATCTGGGGAACTTCGCCGGATTCCATTGATACTGCTGAAGACAGGGAGCGATTTGAAAAGATTCTGCGGGAATTGGATATTCAGCAAGCTGCTAACGGTTTAGCCCGCAGTTTTGAGGATGCTTTAATAGTAGCTCAACGGATTGGTTATCCGGTAGTGGTGCGACCGAGTTACGTATTGGGCGGGCGAGCCATGGAAATTGTTTATTCCGATACGGAATTGGAACGTTACATGACCTATGCCGTGCTAGTAGAACCCGATCATCCGATTTTAATTGATAAGTTCTTGGAGAATGCGATCGAGGTGGATGTCGATGCGATCGCCGATGTGACGGGCAATGTGACGATCGGCGGTATTATGGAGCACATCGAGGAAGCGGGAATCCACTCTGGCGACTCTGCTTGTTCTATCCCTTACCAAACGCTTTCGGATGCAGCTTTGGCAACAATCCGCCGCTGGACTGTAGAATTAGCAAAATCCTTGAAAGTAATCGGGTTGATGAATATTCAATTTGCTGTTCAAGGGGAAGAAGTTTTCATTTTGGAAGCTAACCCGCGCGCTTCTCGAACAGTGCCTTTTGTGTCCAAGGCGATCGGAGTTCCCTTAGCAAAAATGGCTTCGCGAGTCATGTCTGGCAAAACTCTAAAAGCTTTGGGTTTTACTGAAGAGATTATACCCACTCATGTTTCGGTAAAAGAAGCTGTATTGCCCTTTGCTAAGTTCCCCGGAACTGATACCTTGTTAGGGCCAGAAATGCGATCGACCGGCGAAGTCATGGGAATTGACACCGATTTTGGCAAAGCCTTTGCCAAAGCTCAATTAGGTGCCGGACAAATGATGCCGCTGTTTGGAACTGTGCTGGTTTCGATGCGCGAGCGCGACAAACTAGCAGTTGTACCCGTTGTCAAGGAATTCTTAGAATTGGGTTTCAAAGTAGTCGCAACTCACGGGACACGCAAAGTTTTGCAAGAGCAAGGTTTAGAGGTAGATTTAGAATTGAAACTGCACGAAGGGCGACCAAATTTGTTGGATTCGATCAAGAATGAGAAAATTCAACTAATTATCACCACACCTTCCGGCGAAGAATCCCGGGCCGACGGAATCTTTATCCGCCGCACAGCTTTGACTTACAAAATCCCGATTATTACGACAATAGCCGGTGCCAAAGCGACAGCAGCGGGAATTCGATCGCTCAAATCCCACCCGATGGAAGTAAAAGCAATCCAAGACTATTACCCGCAAACCTAGACTGCGAAACACTCAAAGGTAGGGTGTGCACCGCGCACCTTACCCACAACATAGGGTGCACACCACCAAAACCTAAACATAGGGTGTGCACCATCAAAACCTAATCTGCATCGGAATCCAAAACTCCGCTAGACATCATCAACCTCGGCCAAACTAACAAGAAAAAACCCATCCAAGCTAATAAAGGAATTGCGACTAAAACAGTTATCCAAACAGTTTTTAATAAAAACCAACTACCGCTAATCAGGCTAGTACCAGTTAAAAGAATCGACCAAGGCTGACACCACCAAGGTTTGTAACTCCAAGGACTAATAGATTTTTGATCGGAAAGTTTTTTATCAGAAATAGATTTCATATTTTTAGTAATTTTTTAGGGATAATAGTCTGGCTAGCTGGATTAACGTAGGTTAAACATTCATCACCTCTTCTGCTGTCAGCGTTAATTCGGGAAAAGTCCGCGATACAATTCGTTCGCTGCCTTTAAACGCGCTTCTTTGATAGTTGCCCTCTGCATCCAAAAGGTGGACAAATACAGTTGGAACTTTGGGATTTCCCAGAAATTCTCTGCTACCAATTGCTAAATAATCGACTATCCAATATTCTACAATTCCCAAACGCCGATATTCGTCCAATTTGTCTATATAATCGTCCTCCCAATTCGTCGATGTTACTTCCACTGCCAGTTGAATTGGTTCCCGCAATGCAGAATAAGCAGAACGGTTCGAGCGCCACAAGTCGCGATCTATTACGCTGACATCCGGTCTCCGCCCTTGTTCGATTCCGGCTTTAGTTACAGTTCTGATAACGGCGGTATTGTTGACTACATAATTCAAATTCAGTCGCCGGATTTCATCATTGAAGCCAAATAACATGAAATTAGCAACATCAGCATAATTTCTTGTGGAATTCCTCTCTACAATTTCTCCATTTACCAGTTCATATAGTCCATCTTCGGGACATTCTACAAGGAATTGGTCAAAGGTTAATTTCTGTGTGACTGTTGCAATCATAAGATTTATCCTTATTTTGCACTAATACTATTAGTCTATATTACCACAGGCAGGAAGAAATTTGTTTTTTTGACTGCAGACATCCAATTCTCAAATCTAAAATATACAATCAAAAATAAAAAATCGATTCACGTAAATGGTAAAATGCGATCGCCCTAGCAATTTGCACTTAAATTTGTTACTGACTTGATACAGTAAAGTAATAAACCTAGAAATCGAGCCACTCCCAGGTCAACCCCGAACCATGAGACTAGACGAAGCCGTAGAATTTGCCGAAAACCCAGAGCCGCGCTGTCCCTGCGTCCTCCTGCTGGACACCTCCGGCTCCATGCAAGGCGCACCCATAGATGCCTTGAATGAGGGGCTGGAAATTTTTAGGAATGACCTAATTAAAGACGAACTAGCTAAAAAGCGAGTCGAAGTCGCGATTATTTCATTTGACAATAATATCAAAGTCGTGCAAGACTTCGTGACCGCCGACCAGTTCGAGACGCCACTGCTGACAGCTCAAGGACAAACCCACATGGGCGCAGGCATTCAGCTAGCATTAGATACCATTGCGGCCCGCAAATCCGAATACCGCAACAACGGCATTACCTACTACCGCCCGTGGGTATTTATGATTACTGACGGCGAACCTCAAGGTGAATCCGACGATGTTGTGGAAATAGCAGCACAGCGGATTAAAGAGGAAGAAACTAACAAGCGCGTGGCATTTTTTGCAGTCGGAGTGGAAGGTGCTAATATCACCCGTTTGGCGCAAATTGTCGAGCGCACGCCTGTAAAATTGAGAGGATTAGACTTTAGAGAGATGTTCATCTGGCTATCGGCTAGTATGCAGAGAGTTTCTCACTCAAAAATTGATGAACAAGTAGCACTGCCGCCACCCGGATGGGGAACTGTTTAGTCATTAGTGGGAAGCCCTTGGTCATTAGTAAGTGACCAGCGGTAAGTGCGGTGTGCATGGAACCCTACATAATAAGTAAGGTGTTGTGTGCATCGCCCTACCTAATTAGGGATAAATAAACCCGTCCTGAATTTGCATAGTTTTGAATTTACAAAGTTTTGAATTAAAGAGTTATTAATGGAGAATTCATCCTTCAATTGGCAAGTTGTAGCGGCATCGGTGATAGGTACCAGCCACGAAAAAAGATCGCAGCCTTGTCAAGATGCCCACTGCTGGCGTCTCTTGCCAAACGGTGTTTTAGCGGCAGCGGTTGCCGATGGCGCGGGATCGGCAGCACTCGCGGAAGTTGGGGCAAAAATTGCTGTGGAAGCGGTTGTTGAAACGATTTGCCAGCAACAGGAAAGGCTGCCTGAAAATGACGACGAATGGCAGGTATTCTTGACAGCATCACTGCAAGTTGCGCGGGCGCAGGTGGAAGCAGAAGCGGCAGTGCGGCAAGTGGCTGCGAGAGATTTAGCCTGCACTTTAATTGCGGTTGTTGCTACGCCAGAATTAATCGCAGTTGCTCAAATCGGCGACGGTGCGGCGGTAGCGGGTGATAGTGCAGGAAATGCGATCGCCCTGACTGTACCTCCCTGCGGCGAATACATCAACGAAACTATTTTTTTGATTTCGCCGAATGCGATAGAAACAGCGCAATTTCAGGTACTGCGGGAAAAATTGCGACACTTGGCCGTTTTTTCCGACGGCTTGCAAATGCTAGCGCTCAAAATCCCGGAAGGCACGCCACACGGGCCGTTTTTTGCGCCTTTGTTTCGGTTTTCTGGCGAGTGGAAAGAAGAGGAAGATGCGAAACAGCAGTTAGAGTCATTTTTGCGATCGCCCCGCGTTTCCGAACGCACCGATGATGACTTAACATTATTGTTAGCAACTTTTTCGAGTTCCGAGGCACAGGACAATTAAAAATAGACAGTTTGCCAAAGCCAACACCCATCTGTGTGAATTGGCGTGGATCTGCGGTTAAAAATTTCCGATTCTGAATCTTGCAACAAGTCTAATGCGTTCAACCTCATCAGCGGTGAACATTTGGTGCGGTTCTATAATAAAATCGAGGTGTCAACAATTCTGCTTTAGTTTGTACAGTAGGTCGTCGTTTGCAAGCACAAGAGATTAAGGATAAGCTCAACTCCCTAATTAGCGCAGCAGATCCAATAGATCCGAGTTTAGCGAGAAGATTGGATGAAATCAATCGCTGGGTGAAAGATGTTAAACCCGGTTCGCTAACGGCTAAAAAATTTGTGATGGCTTTTTTGCTGCAGCTTATCCGAGATTCTCAGGTTTGGCTGGCAGTTCAATCTCTACCTTCGGAAAGAGAACAGCAAGCCGCTTTTGAGTTAATGACTCCGGGGGAAAGGTATTGGTACAGCTATCTATTTCCTAAATGGCTGAGCGAAAACGATCGCAAATTTTATATCTGGAAACAAAAACTCAAGGCCGGTAAATTCGATCCGGGTGATGATATCGTGATTCGTGCGATCGCAGCCCGAATTGTCGATCGCCAAGGCACTGTTTTGTATCGATATGTTGCCGATCTTTCTATGGCAACCGATTCGATCGTTAGCAGCCGCCAACAGCAGCCCCTCTGCATTCAAGTCACAACTCTTTCGGATGAATTCTCTGAACAAAAATATCAGAATTGGCAACAAACTCTTCAAGATTGGGGGATTGACAGAGGATTATTTTTAAGTTATGATAAAAACGATGCAAATTTCCTGAACCAGTTAGTTAATATAGCATTATATAATAGTGATAATTTGCCCGCAGGTCGTTACCTCAAGTTCCCGTAAATCAAGCATATCTGCTGCTGAGAATAGTTCGACTGCTCCAAACTCTGTGAAAAAAAAATTTTTTGACTAACTCACATATTGCACAATTTTCGACAATGCCAAAAACATAACCCCCAGCCGGCTTCTGGAAAAGGTAAAACAGACCAAGATTTTCCCTCCCCTTTTCTGTTTCCGGGAGGAGTCTGCCAGACGCTGGCAACAGGTGCTTGAGACGAAGGCTAAGCAATGGGAACATTTACCGCAGCAATCAATCGGGTGAAATAACGAGCAACTCGGCCTAAATTGAATTGAGATGAGATTTGATTGAAGTGCGGTGAAATTCTGGGAAATAAAATCTAATTACATCAAAATCAAATACTATGACAGTACAAGGTACACACACCGTTGAAAATAACTTGCAAAAAGTCTGGGAAGAACTGGAAGCAGCCAGAAAAATGCAGGATGAATGGATGAATTACGGGGTAGATTTTGTAGATTTGTATGTGGAAGATGCGGGCGGTGATTGGTTGGAAAAGTGGGGAAAATGTGAAGAAGAATTAGAGCGAATTAAACATAAAAAGGTAGATATTGAAGCAGTCAAAGCAGCGATCGACCTTCCCAGCTTTCAGCAGACAAAACTGCTGGAAATTGCCTTGAATTGCCGTTACTCTACCAGCTATTACCCCGATCGCCCCGAGGAGTCTCCCGCTTGGCAAGAGGTTAAGTACAAACGGCTGTCACTCTTAGGCGGAGCGATTTTGGGTGCTGTTGTTACCGATTACCTGTACCGCGAATATCCAGAACTCGATCCAGATGCTATCTCAACCTTAAAAACTCGTTTAGCCGACCCGAAAAAACTGGCGGAATTTGCACAAAGTTTGAAATTAAACGAACTCAGTTGGCGCGTCTGGAATGGGAAAGAAACAGATAAAAACGAGTACAATAGAGTTTTTTCGGATACTTTTGAAGCTTTGTTTGGCGCGATTTACTTGGAGTTTGATCGCGATTTTTTCCGTGGGGGAAACTGGCTGATTCAACACTTGATTGAAGCAAATGTTGGCCAGCATGTGGATCTAACTCAGCGACGACAAATAGGACCCGAAAACGAGGTGAAACGGCGGGAAATCCTGGGTGCGGATATTCTAGATGCGATCGCGATCGACTATTTGTACAACCGCTTTCCCGAACGCAACGCCAGCCAGCTAACTCGCTGGAAAAATATGTTAGTGGCTAAAAAGATTTTTCCCAAAGACTTTAAGGCCAAATTAGGCAGTCATTACCTAGAGTTGGAAAGCAATTTCTCGCGTACCCGCGACTGGTTGGTGGATAACTTTATCAAAAGCGCAGTTGACGAACTGTTAGAGGAAAGCGAAACTCAACCAGAATATGTGATTGACAGTGCGAACCCGGAATCGCTGCCAGAATTGGTCAGCCGGATTACAGACAAAAAGTGGAAAAATGAATTTGTGAGAGTTGTCAGCATTTTGCAACCGGCTGACGAACTTTTGCTGCTGATGCAAGAAAAACTTGACAGTATGGCGGCTAAAGATGAAACCTTGCAGCAGTTGCTAATCTGGGCAAACCACAAGTCTCAGTTAGTGCAAAGGAATTTTAAACCAGTCGAAATTCGCGCTTTTTATGTAGCCTTAGTTTGCGTGCTCGATTTGGCTTTGACTCGCGTCCTCGATCCGAGTCTGAAGTTTGATAGATCGAAAGTTTGTAAGTTGCGAAGTTGTTTGGCAAAGGCTGGCAAAAATGTAGAATTTGCAGATGCTAACGAGTCTCTGAAATTGGCTTTTGATAATGATGTGGCGGGTATTTTGGTTGGCATTTTGGCGCTGGATATTGAACCAGAACTTAAACAACTGCTGGCACAATTTCAGACTGAGATGCCGGATTTGCAAAACTGGAAAAAGTGGCGCAAAGAGTGCGGTGGCTGTTGGCTGGCAAAATTCAAAACTGCGATCGGCTATAATCGAGACTTTCGCCCCCAACAGAAAACTTTGCTGAAACAGTATTACTATGCCCACAACTTGCTGGTGGAATGCCTCAACAGCGATAATTGTCAGGTGACACCGGCCGTCAGACAAAAAATTGAGGATAAAATGTTGTTATTGTCGGTGGATTTGAAGCTGGTTCATATTTAATTTTGATAGGGCGGAGGGGCGGGATGCCCATCCCACTAATGGATGGAGGGGCAGGATGCCCATCCCACTAACAGCAACAGGGCTTACCCACTCCTACCCAAGAAATCGGGTTTTTTACCGAATCTGCGGGCTGCAACACGTCTTTTGGTGAAAAACCCCGTCTCTCCTCACCGGTGCCTAAGTCATAAGAAGGGTAAGATTTAATGGGCAAGTCAAATTTATTGAGTCCTGGCTTCCAAATCCTGTATCCCATAACCGAATTCTATGCAGTTGCAGCGCCAATTTAGCGGACAACTGATTGCGATCGACACCAAAACCGCGATCGCCAGTGGGGGTGAAGGTCGCATCTACCCGATCGCCCAAGACTCGTCCCTTGTAGCAAAAATCTACCACAAACCGACAGACGAAGACGGCGACAAACTCACAGTCATGTTCAGTATGCCGCCGGATGCGCCGATCGCGGAACCGGGGCACGCTTCTATTGCTTGGCCGATCGATTTGCTGCATACTGTCGGCGGGCGAGAAAAAATTGTCGGTTTTGTGATGCCGCGCGTCAACAAAGTGATGCCGGTACACACTTTCTACACTCCCAAAACGAGGCGCGAACAAAAACCGCTATTTAGCTATCTTTACCTCCACCGTACCGCCCGAAATCTCGCCTCGGCTGTAAACGCCCTCCACGTCAGGGGTTACGTCATCGGCGACGTAAACGAGTCGAACATTCTCGTGACGGATACGGCGTTGGTAACGCTGGTAGACACGGATTCGTTTCAAGTCCGCGATCCTTATACGGGTTACGTTTATCGGTGTCCCGTGGGGAAACCGGAGTTTACGCCTCCGGAGTTGCAGGGCCAGACTTTCCGCGATATCGATCGAGTTCCAGAGCACGATTTGTTCGGTTTAGCTGTATTAATTTTTCAATTGCTGATGGAAGGTACGCATCCGTTTGCGGGAGTTTATCTCGGTAGCGATGAACCGCCGTCTTTGGAAGCGAGAATTCGATCGGGCCATTTCCCTACAGGTACGAAGCGGATTCCCTACCGCCCGATGCCGGCTGCGCCTCCTTTTGAGATGCTGCATCCGCGACTGCGGCAGATGTTTATCCGCTGTTTTGAGGAAGGGCACGGCAATCCTGCGGCGCGCCCGGATGCGAAAACTTGGGTGAATGCGATTCGGGAAGCGGAAGATGCTTTAGTTACTTGCAGCAGAAATAGTCAGCATAAATACGGAAATCATCTCAGTCGCTGCCCTTGGTGCGATCGGGCAAAACTCCTCAAAGGGCGCGATCCGTTTCCTTCGCGGCAAGCAGTCAACAACGGATTGCACTTGCAGCCGGCGAAAATCAAGCGTAAGAAGCCCCAACCACCGCCCGTCGTGGCCCAGCCCGCAATGCGCCGGCAACAGCCCTCCACGGGGCTGTCGCGCCCCCTCGGCCAGTACGCAGTGCCGTTGCTACCGATGCCGATGTCTTCTCGGAGTCGGACTCCTGCGCCTCAGCTTCCGGTGGGCAAGTTTGAGCGCATTTTTCAGGATGCTGCTTGGGGAGGTGTTTGGGGCAGTTTGTGTTTGGCGGCGATCGGGGGGATTTATTCGGCAATAGCTGAGGGCGGCGGTGCTATTTTGGGGGCGATTTTTGTTGGTTCGATTTGGGGCTGTTTTTTTGGGGTGATGTGGGGCGTTTTTACTTTGCCGCCGAATCAGATGTGGCGGAAGTGGGGCGGTGTTTTGGTGGGGGCGTCTTGGGGGGCTTTTTTGTTGGCGGCGATCGGCGGTGCGGTGTTTGGGGCGATTAATAGCACTCCGGGGATCGGGGAGAGGATTTTGGCTGGGGCGGGGGTTGGTGCTCTCTGGGGCTGTGTTTGGGCAACTTTTCAGCCTCCTCTGGCGCTGCCGATGGGGAGGGTGTGGGGCCGGCGGGGAGGGTATTTGGGGGCCGTCTGGGGCTCGTTTGTGGGGACTCTGGCTGGTGTTTTTTTGGGGGCTGGGCTGGTGGTTTGGCAGCAATACGGTGTCCAGATGCGGCCGGTGGATGAGTTTGCGCGTTTGCTGCTGGGTGTGGCGATCGTGGCGGCTGGTGTGGGTTCTGTTGGGGGTGTGGTTTCTGGGGGTTTGTTGGGTTTTTGCGGGTTTGCGCCGAAGTTGCCGATTTCGTTTCAGCCTTCGGGTGTAAGTGGTGGGAGTTTGGGGGCGATTTGGGGCAGTTTTTTGGGGACTTTTGCGGGTGCTGTGTTGGGGGCGGGGGTGTCTGCGATGTTTCCCGCTGTTAGCGCTGGGGTGCCGGTGGAGTTGGGGCCTGTGGCGGGGGCGATCGTGGGGGCTGGTTTGGGGGCGATTTGGGGGGTGGTTTCGGGTACTGTTTGGGGGGCTTTGGGGAAGTGGTGATCGGTTGGTGGCTGTTTTTGGGTGGAAAATGCGTCTATGCGTAGGTGTAAAAATCGAGGGGTTAATTTTGGGGGCTATAATGTATATGCTCTAAGGGTTAGAGGCACTTCAAGCTTATAAATGGTAGACGCAATCGCTGAAATCTATGCAGGATAAGGGTTTGAGGGCTGTATGAAAATTTGGGTATTGACAAGTCGAAGGCTGAAATGGTACTTTTGTTTTATGCAGACGCAAATGAACCTTGAAAACCAAATACAGCAAAGCTTCTGGAACGGGCGGCCGCAATTAACCTAACTCCCTATCAGGGATTGAAACTTTTTACCTCATCAATCGAGCCTTGAAAGTTAAGCCGCAATTAACCTAACTCCCTATCAGGGATTGAAACGTATTGCTCCAAACTACGGCGGGGATTGAGATTGAGCCGCAATTAACCTAACTCCCTATCAGGGATTGAAACGCCCTACTTCTGTATTAATTCTTGTTGCCGATATTTGGCCGCAATTAACCTAACTCCCTATCAGGGATTGAAACCAGTACCACCCCAACGACCAGCAAAATAAAACAAGGCCGCAATTAACCTAACTCCCTATCAGGGATTGAAACATTTACAGGTACAGAAAGCTGGGAGTGTGAGCAATGCCGCAATTAACCTAACTCCCTATCAGGGATTGAAACTTTTCTCCCCGCCTTTCCCAGTTTCTCGCTAGCCGCAATTAACCTAACTCCCTATCAGGGATTGAAACACATACGAGACTCGGATATCGGCGCTTGAGACTCGCCGCAATTAACCTAACTCCCTATCAGGGATTGAAACTTTCCCACTGCACAGAGGTTAATTCTAGATAGTCATTGGCCGCAATTAACCTAACTCCCTATCAGGGATTGAAACGTTTTACTCCACCTTTTCAGCCTTCTAATTAATGCCGCAATTAACCTAACTCCCTATCAGGGATTGAAACGCAAGCGTGGTGGAACACTGGCAACTCAAGAAAGAAGCCGCAATTAACCTAACTCCCTATCAGGGATTGAAACAAAATTATTTGCCCCGATCGAAAATGTAGTCATGCCGCAATTAACCTAACTCCCTATCAGGGATTGAAACCTCGGCTTTCCTCATTTCCACAATACTATTATGCCGCAATTAACCTAACTCCCTATCAGGGATTGAAACAAAAATCCTAAAATCTAAGGTGAATATTTTATGAAGCCGCAATTAACCTAACTCCCTATCAGGGATTGAAACGCAGCCGTCCCCGTCCTCTATGTACAAAAAACGCCGCAATTAACCTAACTCCCTATCAGGGATTGAAACACGCAAGCGACATTTTAAACCGTTAGATGAGCCAGTTGTAAGCCGCAATTAACCTAACTCCCTATCAGGGATTGAAACCAATACCGACTGGGTAAAGTGGTATAACGAAAAGTTGCGCCGCAATTAACCTAACTCCCTATCAGGGATTGAAACCTTTATTGAAGATGCGTATAGGTGCGCGCTCGATGCCGCAATTAACCTAACTCCCTATCAGGGATTGAAACAAGAGCGTCCGGCAGAATGGCTCACTCGAACCGGGGAAGCCGCAATTAACCTAACTCCCTATCAGGGATTGAAACCTGCCTCCGTTCTCCGTTCCTGTTCGGACACGTAGGGCCGCAATTAACCTAACTCCCTATCAGGGATTGAAACGCTGTTGTTGCAATTAATCAATGCGCTTCCTTGGGCCGCAATTAACCTAACTCCCTATCAGGGATTGAAACCAATTATTTTTTTGTTGTCCATATTTTTAATTGTGCCGCAATTAACCTAACTCCCTATCAGGGATTGAAACTTTACCTTGAATAGATTTATTGGGGGATAACTGGCCGCAATTAACCTAACTCCCTATCAGGGATTGAAACACAGCTCCGATGATTTGCAGAAAGGTTGGAACTTCTGCCGCAATTAACCTAACTCCCTATCAGGGATTGAAACCTCGACAGTCAGCCGGCAGACCGCATAACAGCGGCCGCCATCACGCCGCAATTAACCTAACTCCCTATCAGGGATTGAAACATATTGCTGCCCGTATCTTGCTCTGCTTCAATTGGCCGAGCCGCAATTAACCTAACTCCCTATCAGGGATTGAAACTTCATTCTTACTCTGGCGGTAGAATGATTGACGCGCCGCAATTAACCTAACTCCCTATCAGGGATTGAAACCAATTTCAAGCAACAATCCTAGATGGTCTATTACGCCGCAATTAACCTAACTCCCTATCAGGGATTGAAACCTGTCTGTTTCGGGGCTGACGCTGTGGCTAGCTCGCCGCAATTAACCTAACTCCCTATCAGGGATTGAAACGTATGCAGCCATTCCAGCAAGCTGGCGCTCGCTCGCCGCAATTAACCTAACTCCCTATCAGGGATTGAAACGCAAGATACAAAGCCAAATTAATGAACACGGCTGACGCCGCAATTAACCTAACTCCCTATCAGGGATTGAAACTTTCGGAAGTATTCAGGAGAGGAGGAGACAGGAGGAAAGAGAGTATTCTTCTCCTGACTCCTGACTCCTGACTCCTTCTTCGCCACCACCAACCTAAATCCCATCTTCACTTAAGATGACAGTGACAATTCGGCTTTTCAATCAAAGACTCAACCAAAGCATTCAAAGCAACCGCCGCCAACAACCCGCCGCCAAAAGTTCCCACAGTCGTAATATAAGCAACGCCCGATCGCACTAACCGCCGTTTCGCCACCGGAGAATGACTAAAACCGATCGGCATTCCAACTACCAAAGCCGGTTGCAATTGCCCACATTCGATCGCCTCGCAAACCGCCATCAGCACAGACGGCGCATATCCTATCACCAATATACATCCTTTTTCCAGTTTCAACAACTTATCAAACCACTCACGCTGCTGCCAGAATTCCTGTTCCGCTTCCGCCGCCGCATTGATGTGCGGATCATCAATTAAAGTTTCAATACTTGTTCCCAAATGCGCCAATCTAGTCCCATCCAAAGCCGCAAAAACAGGCGGCACATCAGCCACAATTTGACACTGATTTTTCAAAGCTTCCCGCGCCGATTTAATCGCCGTTTCGCTCAACTTCACAAACGGCAGCAGCGAACAATCTCCGCAAGCTAACACCAGTTTTGAAAGCAAGTCTACCTCAATTTCCGAGCGATCGGGCAAATCCGGCAACAAATGCTGCAACGACTCCCCAAAATCCTCCGGGTGAGTGTGCGCCGCCGCATCCCAACCCTCCCAAAGTTGTTCCAACTCATCCCACCCCCCATCACTTTCCGCCTGCAACAGCCTTAATTGCGCCAATGCGTCCGCTTGCACCGCTTGACAGGAAATATCCCGCCCCAGCAATCCTTCCAGCGCCGAAGCCGTTTCTCTGAGGCGAACAATTTGCTGAATAACCGACAGATATTGCCGTTGCAGAGTCGCCCTCAGCGCGTCAGGAGAAGCATCCGCGTCTGTTTCTAACAGTTTGCGGATGTGAGACAGTTGAAAGCCTTGCTGCTTGAGTGCGACTATTCTTTGCAGTCTTTGCACATCGCTGCGGGTGTACAATCTATAGTTAGAGGTCGATCGTACGGCCGGAGATAGCAGCCCCAAAGCGTGATAATGTCGCACCATCCGAGGGGTAATTGTGCCTTTTACCGCTTCTGTAAGTTGTTTGATTGTCAGGTATTCTTGTTGCATAATACCAATTATAAAAAGTAGAGATAAATATAGATTGTACGCGATATGTAGGGAAACGGCATTGCCCTGTCCCGCGCGGGTATCTGCGACTTTTAAGAATTAGTATAAGACTTATGATTGTAGCAAAATTTTAAACAAGTTACCTATTTTTTCAATCTAAGGGTTTTTATTTGACATCTTGCCGCCCGGACAAGGCACTGCCGTGTCCCTAGGGTATTGCATATAATTGAAAACAGCCATCAATCTTTAACGTGTGATAATATTTATTTGAGTAAATCCATCTAAAATCTACCATTTAAAATCGAATGACGCGATTCATTCACGATCGCTTTGCCAAAGAATACCTAGAAGAACTGCTCTCTCCAGCAGGAATAGTTGATATCGGCCGCGATGTCACTTCCGAAGTGCGCGAAATCGATGTTTACTTTACTCCGAACGCCGCAGTCCCAGAATACATCGAAAGCTTGGGATTGTTGGGAAGACTGGCAAATTCGGCCGCACTCTTTGAAGCGTTCCGCAACCCGGTAAGTGTCAGCGAAGTTATCAGTTGCCTCAGCAAATTGTGGGACGTTCGCGGTAAACTAGAGCGACAATCCCGAAGAGAAAATACTGCATTTAACGAAAGTGAATTGCCTAAATTGTGGATTCTGACTCCGACAGCCTCAGAATCGCTGGTGAACGGGTTTCGCGCACAACCAGACGAACCCAATTGGATGCCGGGAATCTATTTTTTGGGGGAATATTTGCGATCGGCAATTGTGGTCATCCATCAGTTGCCAGAAATTCCCGAAACCTTGTGGCTAAGGATTTTGGGTAAAGGAAAAGTCCAGCAAAGAGCAGTTACCCAGTTGAGCGCTTTGAGTACAGATAATCCCCTGCGAATTAATGCGTTAGAATTGCTGTACAGACTGCAATCAAACTTAGTAGCAGATTTAGAACAAGAAATAGAAACAGAAGACCGGGAGTTAATTATGACAATCAGACCTCTTTTTCAAGAACAGTTACAAGCGGCACAACAACAAGGTAGAGAAGAACAACAGCGCTTAATTTTAGAGAATTTTCTGCGAGTGAGATTTGGAGAATTAGACTCGCTGATGATAGCGTTTCTCTCTCCAGTATCCACGATACCTGCTGCCGAGTTTACGGTGATGTTACTCGGAATATCTATGCTCACAGTGGATGCAGCAGGAAGGCAAGAAGCCGTGAGATTGTTAGCAGAAAATGTCTTGGCAGTGCGGTTAAATGAATCGGGCGAGAGTTTGCCTGCACTCGTTACTAATTTACTGGCTTTACCTGTCGAAGAATTGACATTGTTGTTAGAACAATTGCCTCAGTTATCGGCTGATGACTTGAGAACTCGATTGGGACAGATATCAGGGTAGAGCTTGTTTTGAGTGCGATCGACTTTACCGACACTTGATAGGGGTTTTCAATTCTAGGAAATACAGGAAACGGCAGTGCCGTTTCCCTACCCGAAAGGAGTCCGGGCCAAAAGCTTGACATTGACACTAATGTCAAGGTTTAGGGTAAAGGAGTCATCTACCCCATCAATTTCCCCAATGACTCCCAATTCCCTCCCCATTTCTCGCATCTGGCGCCTCGCCGAAGAACATCCAGATGCTGTGACTGCCGCCCTGTGCGGAATTCTAGTAATCTTGGGTTCGCTAGCGCTGCAATTCGGCTGGCTGGGTGTAGCCGTGTTAATCTTACCCGCAGCTTATGTTATCGGCGGCTATTCCAGTACCCGCGAAGGCTTAACTACGCTTTTTCAAGAACGCGAATTAGATGTAGATTTGTTAATGATTGTCGCTGCTTTGGGCGCGGCCGGTTTGGGGCTGTGGCGGCAAGAATATCATTTAATTGTTGACGGTGCGGTGTTGATTTTAATCTTTGCAATTAGCGGCGCGCTGGAAGGTTATGCTATGCAGCGGACTGAACGCAGCATCCGCAGTTTGATGAGTTTGACTGCGGATACTGCTAGGGTGGTAAGGTACGGCGGGGAACAGTTGGTTGCGATCGACAAATTGGAAATTGGCGATTGCATTTTAGTCAAGCCCGGAGAAATCATCCCCACAGATGCGATAATTATTGAAGGCTACAGTGCGATCGATCAAGCCTCGATCACCGGCGAATCGATGCCCGTGGAAAAAACCAGGGGCGATGAAGTCTATGCAGGTACAATTAACGGTGTCGGCGCCCTGAAACTAGAAGTTCATAAAACTCCAGAAAGCAGCTTGATTCAGCGAGTGATTCGGCTAGTCCAAGAAGCGCAAACAGCAGCGCCACCTTCTCAAATGTTTGTGGAAAAATTCGAGCGCGGTTATGCTAAATTAATTGTCGGTTTAGGCTTGCTTCTCGCAACTTTGCCGCCCTTTGTTTTGGGCTGGAATTGGGAAGAAACAATCTATCGGGCGCTGATTTTCCTAGTAGTCGCATCCCCCTGCGCGCTGATGGCTTCGATTATGCCGGCGCTGCTTTCGGGAATTGCTAATGGGGCGAGACAGGGGATTTTGTTTAAAAGTGGCGCGCAATTAGAGATGATTGGTAAAGTCAGGGCGATCGCCTTTGACAAAACCGGAACTCTCACCACGGGAAAACCCGAAGTTATCCAAATTGTACCAGCAGCCGGATATACTGAAACAGAAGTTCTGCAATTGGCAGCAGCCCTAGAAGCTCATTCCGAACACGCGATCGCCTCTTCAATTGTCAGCGCCGCCCAGCAGCAACAGTTACAATTATCAACCGCTACCGACGTACAAGCAAAAATCGGTCAAGGAATTGTCGGCCAAGTCAACAATCAAATCATTGCCATTGGTAAAGCCGAATTTGTCCAAGCAACTTCCGAATTGACTCAAATCAGCCAGCAGTTGCAAGCCGAAGGTAAAACAGTTGTTTGGGTGGCAAAAGGCGAGGAACTTTTGGGAATCATTGCAGTAGCAGATACCATCCGCCCCGAAGCAGCAGCAACAGTAAAACGCTTGCAAAAATTAGGCGTAGAACATATAATTATGCTAAGCGGCGACAACGAGAAAACAGCTCAACACATCGCCCGTCAATTAGGCATCAAAGAAGTGTACGCCGAACTTTTGCCAGAAGACAAAGTGCAGGCAATTAAACAACTGCAAACCCAGTATCAAACTGTAGCAATGGTAGGAGACGGCATCAACGACGCCCCCGCCCTCGCTCAAGCTTCCGTGGGCATTGCGATGGGAATTTCCGGCAGCGATGTTGCTTTAGAAACTGCTGATATCGTATTAATGGCAGATAAGTTAGAGCAACTAGCTAAAGCAATTAGTTTAGGCCGCCGCGCTCAAAATGTAGTCAAACAAAACATTGTTTTTGCACTCAGTTGCATTGTCCTGTTATTGGCGGCTAATTTTTTCGGAAACATCACCATGCCTTTGGGCGTCATCGGTCACGAAGGCTCTACAGTAATAGTAACCTTAAGCGGTTTGCGACTGCTGAGAAATTAGGCACGAAAAACCGCTAAAATCGAGGCAGAGCAAGAGTGAAATGCGTTCTCAGGCAGAACCCATTGGTGACAATTTAACGTTAAACTAACCGTCTCTCTTGTTTATATCGAAGCCTAGATCCCCCCTAACCCCCCTTAACAAGGGGGGGACAAGATTCTTCTCAAAGTCCCCCTTCTTAAGGGGGATTTAGGGGGATCGAGACTCAACAACAAGCGACATTTATTATGAGCTTCAGTCTTAAGCTGTTAGCAATGGGCAGAGCCTGGGAACGAGAATCCGATCTGCGTTCATCGGCGGTTAAGACTTCAAAATATTAAGAAAAAATACAATTGTGTTTGTGTCACTCAAAACACGCTACCGTCAAAAGTATTAACTCATACCAAAATCTGAAATTGCTCGAAACTGCAATAAAAATTAACCTAGAAAAAGTCTAGAAAATGGTATAGAACTGATTGCACCAAGAGCAATAGAAAACAAGTTTTCTGTTGGAGGCAATATGAACGAAAAAGTCATTGGGGCCACGCGGAACGTTGCAATTGTTGGCCCTTATTTAAGCGGTAAAACCGCACTCCTCGAAAGTTTGCTATCGGTGACAGGGGCAATTACCCGCAAAGGAAATGTCAAAGATAGCAACACAATAGGTGATAGTTCGCCCGAAGCGCGCGATCGCCAAATGAGCGTAGAAGTAAACGCCGCCACCGCTGAATATGAAGGCGTCCGCTTCACATTTCTCGACTGTCCGGGCTCGGTAGAATTTGTCCAAGAAACTTACAATGCGCTGATTGGTGTGGATGCGGCGATAATTGTTTGCGAACCCGTTGCCGATCGCACTTTAACCCTCGCACCCCTGTTTAAATTCCTCGACGATTGGGAAATTCCCCACCTAGTTTTCATCAACAAGATCGATCGAGCTTACACAGACGAAACTACTTGCGGCAGCAACTTCACCGACGTGATCGACGCGCTCAAATCCGTTTCCAGTAGACCGATCGTACCTCACCAATATCCGATCGGCAAAAACGAACAAATCATCGGTTTTATCGACTTAGTAACCGAACAAGCTTACCACTACCATCCGGGCGCCGCCGCCGATCCCGTTCCGCTTCCAGAACACCTCAAAGCACAAGAAAGCGCAGCGCGGCAGCAAATGCTCGAAGAATTGGCGAATTTTGACGACCATTTACTCGAAGAATTGCTCGAAGAAATCAATCCCGACGCCGAAGAAATTACCCGCGATTTAAAGATGGAATTAGGCGCAGATTTAATTGTGCCAGTATTCATCGGCATCGCCGAACAAGATTTCGGCGTGCGGCCTCTGCTGGAAGCTTTGCTGAGGGAAGCGCCGACACCGGAAACTACAGCCGATCGCCGCGGCATTATACAAAGTGAAAACAAAGTTCTGGCTCAAATCCTCAAAACCTATTACACGCCGCAGGGAGGCAAACTATCCTTAGTGAGAATGTGGCGGGGGACGCTGGCAGACGGAGCAATTTTGAACGGCGTTCGAGTTAACGGTTTGTACCGCTTGACCGGCCAGCAAACGCAAAGTTTGCAATCCGTCAGCGCCGGGGAAATTGTGGCTTTGGGAAGGCTAGAAGGCGTGAAAACAGGCGATACGCTGACCCTAGACCGATCGTCCGAATTGCCAAAAGCCGAAATCATCCCGCCTGTCTACGCACTGGCGATCGTCCCAGAAAAGCGCAACGATGAAGTTAAGCTGAGCTCCGCTTTAGCTAAATTGCTAGAAGAAGACCCATCTTTAGTCTGGGAACAGCACGGCGACACTCACGAAATTATACTTTGGGGTCAAGGCGAAATCCACCTGAAAGTAGCCTTAGACAGGTTGCGCCGCAAGTATAACTTGCCGATGGTAACTCACTTACCGCAAGTGCCGTACAAAGAAACCATCCGCAAACCAGCATCTTCCATCCACGGCCGCTACAAACACCAAAGCGGCGGGCACGGACAATTCGGCGACGTGTACCTCGACATTCAACCGCAGCCTCGCGGAGAAGGTTTCACCTTTAGCGACAAAATAGTCGGCGGCGTCGTCCCAAAACAGTACATTCCCGGCGTGGAAGTGGGTGTGCGCGAGTATTTGGACCGCGGCCCGCTGGGTTTCCCGGTGGTAGACGTAGCGGTGACGCTGACGAACGGTTCCTACCATTCTGTGGACAGTTCCGAACAAGCTTTCAAGCAAGCGGGGCGTTTGGCGATGCAGGAGGGAATGGCGAAGTGCGAACCGGCATTGCTGGAGCCGATCGCCAAAGTTGAAATTTGCGCTCCGAACGAGTGTACCTCAAAGGTGTTGCAGTTGGTCAGCGGACACCGCGGCCAAATTCTCGGCTACGAAGGTAAAAAAGACTGGAAGGGATGGGATGCAGTTTCTGCTTATTTGCCGATCGCAGAAATGCAGAATTTGATCGTAGAATTGCGATCGCAGACAATGGGAGTCGGATTTTTTAATTGGGAGTTCGATCGATTGCAAGAAGTGCCCGAACCTTTAGCTAAGCGGGTTTTGCTAACAACTGGCGGCAATGGAAACGGTAACGGTAAAAGTTAGGTAATTGTCTTAAAAAACCCGGTTTCTTGAAGAAACCGGGTTTTTGTACGAGTTGCAATTACAATTCATTGGGGTCGATTCCCATTTCTCGAAGTCTTAATTCTAAAGCTTGCGATCGCGATCGTTCTTGTTCCAGCAAAGTTTCTGCTTCCTGAGCCCGTGCTTCCGCCTGCTGCCGCAATTGAGCGAGTTCCACAAAACTCACAAACGGTTCTCCCGACGGTGCGAACATTTCGAGTCCAGTTTCAGAGAATCCAAAGCGCACCCCCAGTCTGGGACTAATCCAACCGTCTATTTGTTCGATCGCCTCTAACTCTTCCTCAACCCGCTGCCATCCTGTCAATTCTAATATTTGCGGGTCGTACAAATAGTATTCTTCCACACCGTAACGTTCGTAAAATTTGAACTTTTGAATCATTGCAGCGGGCCGATTTCCCGGCGACCAAATTTCAAACACAACTTGTGGCCCAATATTATCTTCATTCCACTGTTGATAGGAACCACGATAACCTTTTGGTCTACCAAAAACTACCATCACATCTGGAGCTTGGCAAAGTTTATTATTTCCTTCCACAGGATACCAAAGCAAGTCGCCGGCCACGAAAACATTCGGGTCATTCGCAAATAATAGTTCGGAATTTTCCTTAATCCAAACGATTAATCGGAATTGCTCAGTATTTTCTGACATTGGTTGGCCGTTGTCATCGGGGTAGATAATATTTGATTTGTCGGGAGATTGCAGGTGTGTAACCATTGCTGTTTCCCAAAATTTGATGGTGACTTTAGATCGTGTCTGGCTATATAAATATCATAAGGACTTGGCGGTTGAAACCGCCTCTAAACAAACCAAGTCTGCCTCCGCAGACTAACAGATCCACTTGTTCCACTTGTTACCAGGCTCTGCCTGGTAAAGCAGATCCGGAGGCTCTGCCTCCAATTTTCCTCCGCAATCGAGGCAGAGCCTCTAGACATCGGTTCCCAGGCAGAGCCGGGGAACCAGGGAATTCGTCAGTGTATCCGTGTCAAAATCCGTGTCGTGCCTTCTTCCTTACCCTAAAAAGAAATAATCAAGTAACCATTCAGGAACTTAGCACCAGTAACCGATTTCCCAGTTAGCGCCGGAGGCAGCAAAATATTGCGCCGCTGATCGCCCGCTTCGATCGTCACTTCCGGCCCGGATTGAATCAATTTAATTTCTTTCTTGTCAAACCCAGGCAAAAACAAACTAACTTGACGCTGTGCAATGTTTATGTTAATGGGTTTAGGAGCTTTTGCGGCCTCCGAAAAATCTGGCAAAGCATCAATTAGCGGCTGCCAATTATTGTCACTGTGCGCCGGAACCGAAACAGCCGTCAAAGGATCAAACTCGGCAGTAATAGCTTCTGTAACCGGTGCTTGATTAACAATGACACCGCCCACAGTCAAACTAACTTGTTGAGAACTTCCCCAAAGATAGCGAGCAGTTGCGATCGCGCTTGCATCCCCAGTCGTCACCAAAAAAGCTGCCGTGCGGTTCGGATCTGCCAGCGCTTCCTTACCCTTATCCAAAAGATTATCGACTTGCTTAGTAGATTGAAAAGCATTGTCTCCCGACAAATCCACAGTCAACACCGTACTGACAACCGGTTGAATAAAAGGTGAAAGCGCTTTCCCCAAATCCGAATCTACCAAAGCTTGACGGAAGCGACGGATATACCAACTCAGAATTTCCGGCATTCCCAGCATCCGCAGCGTATCCATGCCGCCATTGCCGTCATAAACAATTACATCGTATTGTTTGCTGTCCTCGTATTCCCGAAGTTCGTTCAACGCCAGCGCGCTGTCCATTCCCGGCAACACCCCTAATTCTTGGCCGTAAATCTGCTTGAAAAAGGGAGTACGGACATATTGAGCTTCTAGTTGTTTAATTTCGTCCCACCTGCGTTCTACCAGCGGCGCGCTTTGCACCTGAACGGCTTTGAGGTTGGGGGCGATTTCCTGGGGGCTGAGAGTCAGGGGAACCCCTAGCAGAATACCCAATGCAGGGCCCGGATCTTGGCCGAGCAGCAGAACTCGCTTGCCTTGAGCGGCATATTTTTTAGCTGTTGCGATCGCGATCGTACTGCGGCCAGTGCCGCCTTTGCCCAAAAATGTCAAAATCAAAGCCATTTTCTGTTCTCACTGCCAAAGCTTACTCTTTAACATTTAAGCGCAACCTTCAGCCAGAGTGGGGGAGGGGGGAGAGTGGAGGAAGAGGAGAGTGGGAGAGTGGGAGAGTGGGAGAGGGGAAGAATTAGGAAAATTTTTCCTCTTCCTTCTTCCATCGGACTGACATCCGTTACATCCGTTACATCCGTTACATCCGTTACAGAATCCGTTGCCGAACTTCCTTCTTCCTTCTTCCTTCTACATCTGTTAAACGGGTTCTAGCTCATCTTCAAAGAACCAAGTCGCAAAACCGTCAAACTTGACAACCACGCCTACTCCGCTACCGTCAACCATTTTGAATCCGTCAACAGTGCCTACTGGATTCTCCTTTATCTTGCCCACCATATTCGGAGGTATCCGATCTCTGAGACGGCGCACTTTCACTCTCTGACCTACTTCTATTGCCACTGAAATTGTTCTCCTGCTCTATCTAACCTATATACAACCGTTTATTTTACAGTTTGGCGTCTACTTCGGAACAGCAACACCAGCAGGCGATCGCTCCCTATGATTTTCCATCGAAATTTCCACCAACTTTCCCGAAAAAACGCTATTCTAGTCGGAGTTTGTCGATCGTCTACCCGGATTCGCTTGGGTTTGCCTCATCAGGTTCCACAGCGGCAAGCTCAACTTCCAGAGCCTCGCCCACCACGGAGATAATTATTTTTTATCCCTTCGCAAAAACAATCTTTTTATTAATTCCCACAACTACAGGATTTATTTCCAATTAGTCATCCTTCCGACAGAAGCCAAAAGACATTCAGAAGCAGTAATTAATTTTAGGTTTGCTATATATAAATCTTGTATTTCTAACGTTGACATCGGCTAAAATTAATGCTGTAAAGCACTTGGAGTCTAGCTTGCAAAATTTTCCGAATGTCAGATTGTAGGAAACGGTCATGTTGTAACGGTTTACTACAATCGGACAATAAAAAAAAGATTTAATGCTAAAATTTCAGGCTGAGAAAGTTTATTTGTGCTGCTGTGTTAGGGCATAAAAAGTGGAACGATTGCCGGATTTAGGGTGTCTGATACAGGAAAGGAAGTCTAGAAACTTCAATATGACAAAATTGAAATTATGAATAAAATTTTTACCTGTGGGCGATCGACCAAAATTCCGCTCCTAAGTTTGTCCTTGGCTGTGCTGGCGAGTCTGTTGCCCTTTCGTGGGACGATCGCCAGTCCGCTCTCTCCCTCCCCCAAACAGCCGTCGAACGCTACTAAAATTGTCTCGGTCGATCGACCGCCAGCATTGCCAACCGACTCAAAATCTCCAACAAATCCGGCAACAGTGGCGGCGAATTTATCCCCAGCAGAGACGATAAAGGCTCAGGGAACAGCGACCGGGCGATCGCTCGAAATAGAAGAAATTCGCGGTACAGTCAGCTTTAAAGGGCGGCCGGCGGTCGTGGGCGATCGGCTTCTCGCTCCAGGAGACGAAATCATCACCGGCCCCAATTCCACAGCCCGTTTAGGCATCGACAACGACCTCGGCATCGTGGAAGTTGCCGAAAAAACCACAGTCAGAATATCCGATTTATCAAGCAGTGCAGGCGGCGAAAAAAACACAGCCATTTTTGTCAGCAGGGGGCGAGTCAGGTTGTCGATCGGCAAAACTGCTGCGACAACTCCCGCAGCCAACACCTCAACAATTATCCCCCCAAACCAAATAGTCGCCCTCAATACCTTCAGCGGACTCGGCAAATCGAGTCAAATTGCCCAACAAAAAAGTTCTGCCAAAACCGCCCCAGTCAGAGTTGAAACCCCAGAAGGCGTTGCTGGAGTTCGCGGCACCTCCTTTGGCGTCAGCGTCGGCGGGGGTAAAACCGCAGTCGAAACAATTGAAGGTGCAGTGGTAGTATCCGGCAACACCGACTCGGAAGTAGTTGTCAACAGCGGCAACGCCACGACTATTTTCCCTCAAACCTCGCCCGTGACCCCCTCAGCCAGCCCTCGCCTAGCTAAACTCAACGTCCGCAGGTTGTTGAGATTCAGCGGCAATATCTATCGCCTCAGCGGTCAAATTAACCCGATCGACACACTTTATGTCAACAACGAAGAGATTAAGAGCGATCAAAATGGCAACTTCAAAATCCAAGGAATTTTACCTCCAAGTCGCCGCCTCCAAATCGTAGTGCGAGGCCCGTCAGTCACCGAACGGCACTACAGCCTCGCCGTTCCCTAAACAACCTCTCTCAGAGCAAATTGCGCGGCCCATCTCTGAGGACGTGAGTTAAATCGTAAGTCTTATTGGAGTTGATTATTTCCTGTAGGGGCGAAGCATTTCGCGGTGAAACTTCCTAAGCCCAGCCGCGTCTAAATCTTAAAGTCAAGTTTAATGCAATTATTGTGAGGTGTCCCGCCCGCCTACAAATATAATTTAGATGCCCCACAGATTAGTCAAAATAAAGAAACTTGGCGTTAACTTTCGCCATTACGGTATTGTAAAACTTCATGACTATACTAGGGGTTCCGGTTGCATCGAAATAATCAAATCGAGTCAACAGTTAACACTCAACCATTCAGTTTTTAGATACCGAGTCAAGAGTCAACAGCCAACAGTCAACAGTTAACAATCAACAGGAGTGCAACCGGAATGGATATATAGCAATCCTCGCATCATTTATGAATTTATTACTCCCTCCCCTTGATAAGGGGAGGGTTGGGGTGGGGTAAAAAAATTACTACTCATGGAGGATTGATATAACTCCTCTCGAAGGTCGGACTCAAATGTCAATGATTGCGTCAAATTAATTGCATGAAGTTCAAAGAATGGATCGATTATCTCAAACAAAATCAACTGCTAGGCCTGCGGCAATATATAGCCACAAACCCTCCCTGGATGACAGGGACAGTAGTAGGTATAATGTCTGTCATCATGCTGCAAGTGGGAATGTGGAAACCCCTTGAATATTTGGGATACAAAACTCTCTTTCAAATTCGAGAATCGGGAATTTTGCCCAATCCCGGATGGGATGAGAGAATTGTGGTAATTGCGATCGAACGGCATTCCCTGCAAGAATACGGTCAATTTCCTTGGCCCCGCAACCGCTACGCCGAACTGCTAGAAGCACTGAAACAATCTCCCCCTACAGCAGTTGGTTTTGACATTCTTTTCCTCGATCCAAGTCCGAAAGATGATATTTTAGCTGCGGCAATCGCCGCCAACGGCAAAGTTGTACTCCCTAGAACCCCCAAAGAAGAACCCGTAGCCTCTTTAAAAGCAGCCGCCGCAGGTGTCGGCCACATCAGCCAAGAAGCCGATAGCGACGGTATTACCCGCGAGTCAAAAATCTTTCTCAACGGGATTCCTAATTTCGGTTTAGCAATGACTCACAGGTACAATGCTGCTAATCCCCAAGATCCTGTATTGCTTCCACATTCAAAAAATAATAAGCAGGAAAAAAAAGTTTGGATTAACTGGCCGGGGAAAACAGAAAATCTATCTACCTATGCTTTTGTTGATGTCGTAGAAGGTAGAATTCCCGCAGACGCTCTGACCAATAAGTTAGTTTTAGTGGGCATAGTTGCTACCGGTTTCGACCCCATATCTTCACCTCTCAACAAGACTACGGCTGGGGTTTATTTATATGCAGCATTGGTTGACAATGTGCTCAATCAACGCCTGCTGCAGCGGCTGCCGGTACTGGTAGAAATTTTGTTATTGTTGGGGATTGGCCCGCTTACCGCTTTGGTTCTGGGCAAGCGAGGTGTTAAAGAGAGAATTGCGATCGCTCTCGGTTTGCCTATAATTTGGATTGCGGCTGCTGCTTTGCTATTTGGCTTCTTTTTTTGGTGGGTTCCGATTGCCGCACCTATCGGCACTCTCATTTTATCTGGCACTGCTTTGCAACTGCGGGAACAGTACGAAAAGCAGCAGTTGATGAGGTTATTTGAAAAGCACGTCGATCCAGAGACTGCTCAGCTTATTTGGCAACGCAAAGCAGAGATATTTGAACAGGGAGAACTCGAACCTCAAGAACTTACAGCAACGGTGCTGTTTATGGATATTCGTAGTTTTACTTCGATTTCAGAAAAAATGCGACCGCGAGATTTACTCACCTGGTTGAACAATTATTTGGAAGCGATGACTAACTGTATTATGGATCACGGCGGCGTTGTAGATAAATACATCGGTGATGCAATTATGGCAGTTTTTGGGGTGCCTTTTTGCCATACCGAATATCGACAAATTCAACAAGATGCTGTGAATGCAGTTGCGGCTTGTATTGCGATGCACGAACGGCTGCACCAACTTAACCAGCAGCTTAGAATTGAACGCAAACCTTTAATTAAGTTTGGCATCGGTTTGCATACCGGACAGTTAGTTGCTGGCAGCGTGGGCGGTTCCCGGCGTTTGAATTATTCTGTGATCGGCGATGCTGTCAATGTTGCTGCTAGATTGGAGGCGATGAATAAGGAAATTGTTTCTGACAGTCCTTTTAATTTATTGGTGACGGCGAGGACTTTTGCTTATGTGCGCGATCGCTACGAAGGCCAAAAAGTAGGCTCGATTCAATTGCGCGGTAAAAAAGAAGAGACTGTGGTTTATGCTATTTTGGGCGAAAAGCATTAGTTATTGGGCATTGGGCATTGGGTATTGGCCAAACAGGGCATTGGTTCAGGACTTACGTATCAAAACCAAGGAAACCGGGTTTTTGGCAGTTTATGCCAGCATTCACGAAATATTCTTGCAAAAACCCCCGGTGGTTGAGCGAAGTCGAAACCCTGATCCCCGGTGCGTAATTCCTAATCTAATCAAACACGCTCAGCCGCAAAGTTTTAGCTATTTGTTCTAACAAAAATAAGCCACCGATAGAATTTCCGTCTTTATCCAAGGGCGGACTGTAAAAGCCGATCGCACCTTGACCCGGAATTACCGACAGCAAAGCCCCGCTAACTCCCGACTTGGCCGGCAGTCCCACCCGCAGTGCAAAGCGGCCCGATGCTTCATACAAACCGCAAGTTGCCATCAGTGCTTTGACAGTACGGCAATTTTCGCGCATTGCTCGATCGCCACTATTTACCAAAACCATCCCCAGCTTAGCTAAATCCTCCACAGTTCCCGCCAAACAGCAAACGCGATTGTAGGTTTTTAAAGCAATTTCTGCATTTTGAATATAACCCGATTCTACCATTTTTAAGGCGAGATTCCAATTGTTTTGATTCGGATTTGTCTTCACTGAATCGAACATTAACTCGTCAACCAATAACTGACTGTTTGCCTGTTGATTTAACCAATCAAGCAAGTTTTGACAGCGCGACACAGCATTTTGACCGGGAATCAAAGACGCTAGGGCGATCGCTCCGCTATTAATCATCGGATTTCTCGGCTTCCCTTCGTCTATTTCGAGTTGAGTTAAGGAATTGAAAGGCAGTTCCGAAGGCTCGCAGCCAACGCAGTCAAATACCCTTTTTTCGCCCAATTCGCACAGCAAATAAAGCAGCACAAAGGGTTTGACTACACTCATCAGCGGGAATGTTTGAGCAATGCTACCCCAGCTCACAATTTGACCGTCTGTTGCCCGAATTTGCACGGCAAACCTTTGTCTGTCTGCTTGTGCAAGGAGAGGGATGTACGCGGGAATTTGACCGGATTTACTGCGATTAATTGCCTCTTTTGCCCAAGCTGCCAGTTGTTCCGGTTGCAAGGACGATAGTTTGCTGGTGGATATTTGCACTCTCGATTATTTCGATTATTTTAAATTCTAGATTGGCATTCCTGGCGCGATATTGTGCCAGAAACCCCGTTTATTAACCGAATTGCCTCACTTGGGCCCGCTGCGGGAAGAAACTGGGTTTCTTCGGGGAGCTCAACCAAGCTCGAACTTCAGGCTATTGACGTTTCGGCCCGCCGGGAGGCAATAAAGTTATTGACAAATTTTTCATAAAAAAACCTGTACTTTGCATAAAACTCTCCCCTTCACCCAGATAGATAAGTAGCAGCTTCAAGGCAACGCTGCTAGCCAAAACAAACAAGCACTAGCTTGAAATGCCTTCAGATTCTGATGTCTAAGCCGCAGCAAGGGGCGGGGTGCATATTTAACTTAATTCTTTCAGAGTTCGCAAAATCCTGTCCGGAAAACCCCCGAACCTTTAAGAATGTACTATCCAACCGGATCTACCAAAATTAGGATAAAAAAATGACAGAAGCGAAAGCAGAAGCACCAAAGCCCGCTCCCATGATTTTTAAGGGTGTGTGCAACGACGGGGTTCTCAAGGGCAAAGAAATTGAAGGCAAACTAGATATCAAAGTCAACGTTGAATCAGTCACAAACCCACCAGCACAACCCAAACCAAAAGCCGGGTGGGATACGACTGTATTTTGGGTGCTGTTTTTATTAGTTGCCAACTTGGCAGCCGGCGACCCCGCCGGAATGAGAAAATACAGCTCCCCACAAAGGTCTTCTTCTCATCAGATTTTAAACCAATCTGGGGAGCAGTCGCTGTTGCCTAAGAAAAACACCAGCAACTTGCCACTTTAGGCTCTGGGAGCCTGCCAGCCGCGCAAATAGTAATAGAAAGACCCGAAATATTCATCGAATACTCGCGTCGTAGTTACCAAAGCTTCTGCACTGGGGAGAAAATCTCCCGCGTCTAAGCGGAGTCTACTGGATCTCCCTCCTGATGTGGGTTGAAAAGTGTAGAAGTCGGTAGCCCTAGGAATCACCTGGATTCCCATATTCGCAAAAGCGAGGCTGGCACGGCGCATCTGAATCGCAGATGTTACCAGGATTACTTTGCGCGGGGCGCCACGGCTGTCGAGTATCTTTCTCACTTCTTGGGCGCTGGTGCGTATGTTGCTGCCGTTATCGTCGAGCACGATACTGCTGCGCGGCACGCCCATGTTGTTTGCCAGCAAAGTCTCGATATCCTTCGCTTCCCCAACATAACCCTCCAACTCTGGTCTGGGGCCAGCGGTAACGATGACCATCGGTGCCACTTTTTGGCGGTACAAAACGGCAGCATAGGGCAGGCGATTGCCTGTATCTGTCAGTTGAATCGCTACTCGGTTGGGGATGTGGGGCTGAGTGGTTCCCTTGCCCAGGAGAACTATCGCCGCGGCAGTTTCATCGCAGCAAGCTGTGCGGACGGCGGCAGCGGCGTCCCGTTCTGCTTGTTCGGCGAACCAGTAAGCGACAACTGGCATACTCGAAAGGATCAAAACTAGCAGCGCTGCCAGGATCATTCTCGGCGCCGGGTTGCGGATGCCCCCGTTCGTGATCAGCGCCGATGCAATCACCAGCAGCGTGATGGAAAAACCCAGTGGCTTAAAGAAGAAGGCTATGAGCCCGAAAATCGCTGCTCCGACCGGGGTGTCTGGTGCAAAAAAAGCTAGAATCAAAAGGCTGATCAGCAGCAAAACGCGCAGCCGATCTAATAAAGGATTGTCTTTGCCCCCTGATTGATCCCACCACGATTTGATCAGTGAGAACAGGAGGAATAGAAATAGAATGCGAGCTAACAGTTCTGGCATCTTGCAATATTCTGTGTCTTCATAAATTAGTACAGAAGTTTTGGAAACGAGCGCTAATTTAACTGCGGTAGGAAATACGGGCATCGGTGGGTTTTTAACTTTCGCGAATAACGCAGTCCGATCGCATTTACCCTAATGCTCGCTTCCGGTCAGCTATCAACCATTGGTTGCAGGCTGCAAGCCCGCTACTTCCAGTCACAGATTGCTGACAGTTAATTGGTAATTGATAACTGGTAATGGTTGATTGATAATTGGTAATGAATCGAGCACGCCGCAGGTGAAATTGGCAATTTAAGTCTGCTTTCTGTCGCCTGCTTTTTTTTCCCATTACCTGTTACCCATTCACCAATCCCAATTTATCGGCGCTTCAGTTGATTCCGAATTGCCTGCGTTACCGTTTGAATTACTTTAACACGAGCATAATACTTGTTATCGGCCGCAATTAGCGTCCAGGGAGCAAGCGGCGTGCTGGTGCGCTGAATCATTTGATTCACCGCCACTTCATAATAATTCCACTTTTCCCGATTTCGCCAATCTTCCTCGGTGAGTTTGTATTGTTTAAAGGGATTGTTTTGCCGCTCTGTAAACCGCTTTAGTTGCTCGTCAGGACTGATGTGCAGCCAGAATTTAACTAAGACACAACCGAAACTGGTGAGTTGCTCCTCAAATTCGTTGATTTCCTGATAAGCTCGGCGCCATTCGGGCTCGGTGGCAAATCCTTCGACTCGCTCGACCAGCACTCTACCATACCAACTACGATCGCAAATGCTGATTTTACCAGCCGTTGGCAGCCGCTGCCAGAACCGCCAGAGGTAGTGATGCACTTTTTCTTCGTCTGTCGGCGCCCCAAAGGCATTAACGATGTAACTGCGGGGGTCTAATATGTCGGTTAAGCGTTTGATTGCTCCTCCTTTACCGGCGGCGTCCCAACCTTCAAACAGCACTAATACGGGGATTTCCTCTTCGTAGATGCTTTGTTGCAGTTTGCCAAAACGGGTTTGTTCCTCACGAAGTTGCTGTTTGTATTCGTCGGGCGACAGCGATTGAGTTAAATCTACTTGGGCCAGCAAGTCGGGTTCGGTGGGTTGCAAGCTTTCTTGAGGGGGCAATTCCACGGGTGCAGATTGCATCGGCAGTCTGTCCAATGCTTCTGTAATTGTCGCTGCCATTTGGGTCAAAACTTTGACTCTCGCCCACCGTTGACAATCGCCTTCTACTAGCGTCCAAGGTGCGGGGCCCGTGCCGGTTTGGGCTACCATTTCTTCGGCAAAAGTTGTGTATTCTTCGTATTTTTTGGCTTGTTTCCAATCTTCGGGCCGCACTCGCCAAGCTTGTAAGGAATCGTCTTCTAGTTTTTTGAGCCGATGCTTGAGCTCTTTTTTGCTTAAGTGAATCCAAAATTTGGCAATTGCGGCCCCATCATCCACCATCTGCCGCTCGAAGGCGTTGATTTGCCTGATGGCTGTTGGTACTTCTGCGTCGGAGACTCGATCGAACAATCGGTCTTCTAAAATGTGAGTGTACCAACTGTGGTAGAAAAAACCAATTTTGCCGCGGGCGGGGAGTTTCTGCCAAAACCGCCATAGGAAAGGATAGCCCATTTCTGCATCTGACGGCGGCCAAATCGGGTGAACGGCAAACCCCCGCGGGTCCATGTACCCCACCATTTTTTTGACCAGCGCGCCTTTACCGGCGGCGGCCCAGCCTTCGAGGACGATGATTGCGGGCAATTTTTTTTCCCTGCAGGCCAGTTGGAGCGATCGCAACTGTTGCATTAAAATTTCTATCTTGGCATCATAGGTTTCTTTATCCAGGGAAATATCTAAATCGAGGTTGTCGAGCATATTTACCTCATATTAATCTGTAAAAAACAGTTTAACGTTAGTTTAACGTTTGGATAAAATTAAATCCTAAAGCCCGGAAAAAAGGTTATAAAAACTACAGTTACGGCCGGTTAAAAGCTCGGTGCTTCTGCCGACTACAGGCTTCCGTTAATAGTAACAGAACTTCTATTACATCAAACTTGCAAAAAAGAAACGTAGCGGTTATAGTTGAACTAGGCAACTTTTTAATAGGTTCAACTTCTCCCCTCCCCCAAAGCGGGCGAGTTAACAGGAGGAGCAACAAATCCCTGAAACAGGATTTATTGTAAGACAGAGCAAAAGTAAAAACCAACTACCCAGTGGGGGTGACAACTTCTTTACTTAGCTTCATCAAATTTATTTAAACAACAGTTAGTCAAGCACCAGCCTTGATAACTTTGAGGAAGCTGCTTGCGAACATTGGGCGCTCCTCCAGTCTGAGACTCACATACAAAACTAGCCCAAAAAGGCCAACCAATTTTTATGATTGCGCTATGAGATAAAACCTGAAAGCCTGGGTGATATAAACAGGTTTCTGAGTTTTATCGACACCATTTTCAAATACTAAAAACAGTTTAGATGCGGGTTCGCTTGCCCGCCGCACAAGAGTATTTATTTCTTGTGGAACAGGCCTCTTGCCTGTTACAGACGTTTGTCCAAAATGTCTGAGTTACTGTACTTGTTTGCCAATACCAATTAAGAGGAACAGTCCGAAATTACGGATTGCAAGTTTTTTATGAATATCTTGACAACACGCTCCTACAAGGGCGAAACTGACTGGTGCGCGATCGCAAATTTGATCGACGCTTGCGAAGCAGTGGATAGACTCGGCGAAGAAGTCTCAGCAACTGAACTCAAGCTAATACTTGATGCACCCAAACTCGACCAAGCCCGCGACGTGCAGTTGTGGGAAGATGGTAATTACAAACTAATCGGTTTGTCACTCCTAGATATGCCCGATTCCCAGAATGAAATAGACGCTTCTCTCTGGTTTTACGTGCATCCAAATGTCCGTGGCGAAAGTTTAGAAAAAGACATAATTAAGTGGGGAGAAAAGCGGCTGCGCGAAGTCGCGAAAGAACGGAATTTGCCCGCGAAATTGCGTACCTACAGCCGGGAGGATAAAACAGATGAAATCCTGCTGTTAAAAAAACAGGGCTTTGAGGTCGATCGCTATTTTCTCACAATGGCCCGATCCCTCGCCGAACCTATACCAACACCCGAATTTCCCGCAGATTTTGCGCTGACACACGTATCAGGAGAACAAGACATCCAACCCTGGGTAGAAATGTTCAACCAGTCATTTATCGATCACTGGAATCACCACGATTTAACTGCGGAAACGGTGCGCTACTGGATGCAAGACGCCAATTATCAGCCGGAATTAGATTTAATTGCTGTTTCGGGCGATCGCAAATTTGCTGCTTTCTGCGACTGTCAAATCAAACCCCAAAAAAACGCCCGCAGCGGCACAAAAGACGGTTGGATTGAATTGTTGGGTACGCGGCGCGACTTTCGGAAAATGGGTTTAGGAAAAGCGATGCTGCTGGCCGGTTTGCACTCCTTAAAAGCGGCGGGCGCAAACACAGCTAAACTCAGCGTCGATGCTGACAGTTTGACAGGCGCGACAAAGCTTTACAAATCAGTCGGTTTCCGCCCGATGGAAACTTGGATCGAGTGGGCTAAGACAGTGTAAATTCGTTAGGGTGGTCAGAAACCGGGTTTTTGCGAAAATACTGCGTTACAGCCTGCAGATTCGGTAAAAAACCCGGTTTCTTTGGTTTTGATGCGAGATCCCTTTTTTACTCAAGGGGCGATCGCACTTTTCATTTTTTCCTAAATCACCCGGAAATTAGCGGATGTAATTGCATTGGCACTCACTCCAATCATCACACCTAATTCCTCTCCTGTCAAGAGGTTCTTAATAATACTTCCCTGAGAATTTTGAGTTATTTCTAACTGACCAAAACTCAAACCTCCGCTTAATCCAATCAAATCTTGACCGATGGTAAAATCAGCGATGATATCAAATCCTTGACCAGCTTTTAAGGCAAAGATATCATTCCCACTACCGCCAATCAAACTATCATTTCCCAAGTCTCCGTAAAGAATATCGTCGCCTTCCCCAGCCGTGAGAGTATCGTTATCTATGCCTCCGTAAAGAGTATCATTTCCTTCACACCCTCCCAGAATATCTGCTGCTTCGTCACCACTGATTAAATCATTACCTTCACCGCCACAGATGGTATCCGAGCCCTGGTTTCCAAACAGGTAGTCATCACCTTGACTACCAAGCATGATGTCGTTACCTCTGCCTCCATATAAGGTGTCATTATCCTGGCCACCATCGATGAAGTCATCATTTTTATTCCCATAAACGATGTCATTACCTTCGCTGCCATTTAGGGAGTCATTGCCTTTGCCACCGCTGATAAAATCATTGCCGAACTCACCAACAATGATATCGTTTCCTGCATCTCCAAATAGGATGTCAGAGCCACTACCACCGCTGATAAAATCATTGCCTACGTTGCCGCTGAGGATGTCGCCGCTGTCGCCACCATATAAGTTGTCATTACCAGATATAGCATCGAATATGTTGCCGTTGTTGCTGCCTATAAATTGGTCATTTCTGGCAGTACCTATTTGAAGGCCGGATACACCGACTATGGTGTTTTCCACTGAGTTAGGTTGGTTTAAGTTGGGGTAGGCAATTTTGTCGCAGATGCAGTCATCGTTGGGGATGTTATTAGTTATGGGCGTTGGTGTTGGCGTTGGTGTTGGCGTCGGCACTGTGCCAATAACTATGGCTTTGCTACCGCCGAGGGAGTTGGCTGAGGCTAAGGGGGGTAGGGTTAAGAAAGCATCAAAGGCGGTAGCAGCAGTCTCTTTAATTGTGCCACCGTTGAGAGTTAAGGCATTTGTGGCGAGGTATTCTAAGTCGCCGGAGGCGTCTCCTGCTTGCACTACATAGTTGAAGGTGAGGGCTGTAGAGCCGCTACCGCTAGCATAAGTGGCAAAAGAGTCAGTTGTGCCGGTTTCTAGTTGCAGTTGAGGTATGCCCGTGACGTTGACAGCAGCATCGAAGGTGACGGTGATATTGATAGTAGAACCGACACCGTAGCTGCCGTCAGCAGTGGTGGCGGTGACAGCAGTAACTTTGGGGGTAGTGTTGAGCAGGATGGAGGCGCTGTCGCCGAAGACGCTCCCGACAGCTAAGTCAGGTTTGTCGTCGCCGTTGAAGTCGCCGATGCTGACGGAGGATGGGGTACTGGTAGTTGGGAACTCAACTGGGGTGGCAAAAGTGAGGGTGCCGGCTCCGGTGGCGGTAGTGTTGAGGAGGATGGAAGCGGTGTCGGGGCTCCACTCCGCCGTTGCTAAGTCAGGTTTCCCGTCGCCGTTGAAGTCGCCGATGCTGACGGAGTTGGCGACAGTGCGAGTAGGGAAGAGGGCTTGGGTGGCAAAAGTGGGGGTGGCGGCTCCTGTGGTGGTGTTGAGCAGGATGGGGGCGTTGTTCCTGTTGAAGTTCGTCACAGCTAAGTCAGGTTTCCCGTCGCCGTTGAAGTCGCCGATGCTGACGGAGTCGGGGAAACTGCCAGTAGGGAAGGTAACTTGGGTGGCGAAAGTGGGGGTGCCGGCTCCGGTGGCGGTAGTGTTGAGCAGGATGGAGCCGGTGTTGCTGGAGGAGTTCGCCACAGCTAAGTCAGGTTTTCCGTCGACGTTGAAGTCGCCGATGCCGACAGAGTAGGGGTAACTGCCAGTAGGGAAGGTAACTTGGGTGGCGAAGGTGGGGGTGGGGGCCCCGGTGGCAGTAGTGTTGAGCAGGATGGAGACGGTGTTCTCTTCCCGGTTCGCCACAGCTAAGTCAGGTTTCCCGTCGTCATTGATGTCGCCTATGCTGACGGAGATGGGGAGAGTGCCAGTAGGGAAGTCTACTTTGGTGGCGAAAGTGGGGATGCCGGCTCCGGTGGCGGTGGTGTTGAGCAGGACGGAGACGCTGTTCTCTTCCCGGTTCTCCACAGCTAAGTCAGGTTTCCCGTCGCCGTTGATGTCGCTGATGCTGAGGTAGCTGGAGCGAGCGCCAATAGGGAAGTCAACTTTGGTGGTGAAAGTGGGAGTGGTGGCTCCTGTGGCGGTGGTGTTGAGCAGGATGGAGGCGGTGCTGCTAGCGTAGTTCGCCAAAGCTAAGTCAGGGAGGCCGTCACCGTTGAAGTCGCCGATGCTGACGCCGAAGGGGCTAGAGCCAATAGGGAAGTCAACTTTGGGGGCGAAGCCTAGTACGCCGCTGTATGTTTTGATGGTGGTTTCTGTGAGGGCAAGTTTGAACCTTTGGGGGGATGGGGGGATGAGTTGGAGGATCTCCCAGTTGCCGCCTAGTTTGCTGTTACCCGTGGTAGTGGGGTTGGCGGCGATGTTTGCGCCTGTGAGTTGGTGGAGTTGATTCAGGAATTGGTGGCCTCTGTCTCCGGCTGCTACGTTACATCCATATAAGATGATGGTGGCGTTGGCCGTGAGGCTGTTGCGCCACTGTTGCAACTGTTGGCTGTAGTTTTGGATGTTGCTGCTACTTAGTTCTGTTGTGCCTAAGTACAGGCTGCCGGGGCCGCCGTGGGTGATGATGTGTAGGGCTTCGATGCTTGTATGCTGAGCTAACAGTGTAGTGATTTGCTCTAGGGCATCCGGCTGGCTTTCGAGGAGGTAGGTTGCTGTGCCGGGTTTGATGCCAGAGGCTATGTGGTGGCCCTCGGGTATTGTGGGGTCAAGGATGACTATTTCCGTTGCTTGGTTGCTAATGCCACAAGCGGTGGGAAAAACTTTTTTTTGAAACTTAATTTGAACGAGAGTTTTCATATGTTTTTACCTCCAGTAGAATGCTTTGTTGAGCAGCAAAGGCTCTGTCACCTGATTTGAGTTAAGATGCGGGCTTTCTACCTGGTGGCTAATAACACGCTAGATTTTTAACTACTACTTAGTAGGATGGGAGCGCACTGTCAGTGCTTTAGTTCCCTCCTGTACAAATCTTTATATACTTCTAGGTACTTTTACAGGAATTATCAAAAGTCGAAGCGATTTACCGTGGCGCGGCGACGGGTTTATGAGATTATTGATTTTAGGCAATTACGCTCAGTGATTCTATGAATAACGATCGCACAAATTTCAATACAGTCCAAGAACACGAAATTTTTGGCGATCGCGATTTTCCCTCTTGGTTAACCCAACAACAAATCAGCCTCGCCTGCACTACCTATCAAACCAGCAGGTTAATGTTAATCGGTGCTGTGCCAGAAACGAACAGAATCTCGGCTTTTTGGCGAATATTCGATCGCGCAATGGGGCTTTTCTGCACAGGGGAACGCCTTTATTTAAGTTCAAAATATCAACTCTGGCAATTAGATAATGTCTTAGAATCCGGCAAATTCTACCAAGGATACGATAAATTATATATACCAAGAATCGGTTATACTACAGGAGATATCGACATTCACGATATCGCTGTCGATAAAAATAATCAAATCATTTTTATTAGCACTTTGTTTAATTGTATCGCTACAGTGAGCGATCGCCACAGTTGCAAACCTCTCTGGAAACCAGGTTTTATCTCACAATATATAAATGAAGACCGCTGTCATCTCAACGGTTTAGCAATGGTAGCTGGGGAGGCGAAATATGTCACAGCGTCGAGTCAGTCGGATGTAGTGGATGGCTGGCGCGATCGCAGACAAAACGGCGGTATAGTTATTGATATCGAATCTAATGATATTATCGTCACAGGATTGTCAATGCCACACTCACCCCGCTGGTATCAAGACAAATTGTGGTTGCTGAATTCGGGGAGAGGGGAATTGGGTTATGTGGATTTAGACACAGGGAAATTTGAGGCGATTACGTTTTGTCCGGGATACGTGCGAGGACTAGCTTTTTGGCAAAATTGGGCAATTGTTGGACTCTCGAAACCTCGGGGAGGTGACAACACTTTTAGCGGTTTAGAATTGGATGAGTTGTTGGCAGCTAAGGATGCTGAGGCTCGCTGTGGTATGATGGTGATTGATTTGACGAATGGGGCGATCGTTCACTGGTTGCGGTTTGAAGGAATTGTCACAGAACTCTATGATGTGCAAGTGATTCCCCAAGTTCAAAAGCCTATGGCGTTGGGTTTTCAAACGGATGAAATTGCTCAGTTAATTACTTTGGAACTTTAACCGCAGATGTGGGCGGATGTAGGCAGATGGACGCAGATTAAGATGCAGTTTGTTTGGTGACTTCGACATAAATATGTTCTAGCCGCACCGGATACCGAGCGATTGAATCAATAGAAATCCCGTCGAACAGCAAAATAATCTCTTTTAATTCTAAACGTTCCGGCAGCCAAAAAGCTAAATCGCTACCGTAGCGGCGGGGAATGAAACTGTATTGTTTAGCGCGGGCGATAACTTCAGCTTCTTCGTCGGTTTTTACCACGATAATTTCTTGAGCAGGAATCAGTTTTTGCAACTCTTCTAAACTGCCTTCAGCCACAATACTGCCATTTTTCAAAATCCCAATTCTCTGACACAGCCGCTCAGCTTCATCCAACAAGTGAGTTGTCAGCAAAATTGTAATTCCTTCCGATTGCAAGCGCTGAATTAACTCCCAAATTTCATAGCGAGCCTCAATATCTAAACCCGTTGTCGGTTCATCTAAAATTACTAATTTAGGCTGGTGCACCAAAGCCACCGCAATATTCAAGCGGCGCTGCATTCCTCCGCTCAAAGTTTCCACGGGGCTTGTAGCTCTATCTGTCAAATTTACTGCTTTCAAACAGTGTCTTACTTGATAGCGCCGCTGTTTGCGCTCTAAGCCGTAAATTTGAGCAAAAAAATTGAGGTTTTCTTCGCAGCTAAGGCTTTTGTAAAGCAAATTTTCTTGAGGCGCTACACCGATTAAGGATTTTGTAGAGTCAGAAACAGGTTCGCCATTAATAGAAACTTGACCGCTGTCCGCATTTAGCAAATTACATAAAATATTGATAGTTGTAGTTTTGCCCGCCCCGTTTGGCCCCAGTAAACCGTAAATTTCTCCAGCTTGAATGTGCAGTGTTAAATCTTTAAGCACTGAACGCTCGCCGTAAAACTTATTTAGCTTTTCTATTTGCAGCACTGCTTTAATTCTCCGTATTATTTTATATATTTACGGTTGTTTCTGAACGATTAAACCGCAGAGAGCGCAGAGGGCGCAGAGTCAGAGAAGTGAGAGATGAATAATTAGGACATAATGAGATAGTTTTAAAGTCTTCTTTCTACTCTCAGCATCCTGCGGTAAGAAAGCCATCCACCTGCAATCATGGCAATAGAAAATATGAATAAATACCAGAAGTGTTCGGAAATATCAGCCAAATCTTGGCCGTCAGCCCACACCCCCATCAGCGCTTCGTTCATGTGATAAATAGGATTGTACTGGGCGAGTTCCAGCAGGCTTTTGGGAAACAGCGAAGTTGGCAAAAATGCGCCTCCTAAAATCAACAAAGGAACGCCGAAAGCGGCTACTAGCGAGTTGACATCTTCAGTGCGCCTCGCAAACTGGGTACCAAGAATAAAGCCTACACCTACATAAGATACAATACTGAGCAGAATAATCGCACATCCTAACAGGATAGAGCCTTGAAATTGCGCTCCTAAACAAGAGGCGATCGTGTATACTAAAATTACCTGACCGATGCCGATGCAACTGTGGGCCAGGAAAATTCCTAAAAAGTAGGAAGTGCCGCTCAGGGGGGAAATAAACAAGCGTTTGAGGGTATGCTGTTCTCGCTCTGCTACTACTGTTGCTACGCTACCACCGAGACAGCTAAAAAATAAAGCCGCTCCTACTAAGCTTGCAGGTGCAGCAACTTCAAAGGCTTTTGCTGTGCTGAGATTAGCGCGTTCTTTTAAAATTAAACCGTTAATTAGCAAGATAGAAACTGGAAAAATACTCCACAAGACTAAGCTGCGTCGGCGTCTCCCCAATTCTATTAAAATCCGCTGTGCTACTGCGAGCGTTTCGTACCAGTATTTCATAAGAAATCTATTAGTATTGTTAGAATTGGGAATTGGTAATGACGCCACCGCATATCATATCATTTCCGGTTACACCGGAATGATGTTGACTGTTGACTGTTGACTGTTCACAGTCAACAGTCAACAGTCAACACTGAACTCGAATTTACTATTCCGATGCTAACGGATTTGATATCATACCATAGAGATGCCAATAAGTTTAGCTCTTAATAAAAAACCCGCCGACGCGGGTTTTGTGATTTTAGGGGGATAGGTTTTAACACCAGTTAAAAAAAGAACGGAACTGTAACAACTACTAAAACCATATCCAATCAGTTATTCCCAATTTTTGAATCGAAAATCGAAAATCGAAAATCGAAAATTGTCTAACTTGTTGCCCTCTCTCAGTGAGCTCAATTAATACTAAAGTTCTTACCTCTGTAGCATCCTTGAAAGGAAGTTAAACTGGTGCTGTTTCTCTGTTCCAATTTAGTCACGAGGGAAGAAGTATTGCTAGTTTCAGCGGTAGCACCCCAGTTGTAGATAAAGTCGCCGAGATTGTCTCCGGTTTCTTCGTAGCTGTGCTCTTCAATTGGAATTCCAGAAACTCCTGAAACAGTTTGGTTGTGGTATCCGTTAACAATGATTTTTTCGATAACGGCGCCCGGTTCTGCGGTAATGTTCCATTGTACCGGTTCGTAGGCTGAAAGTGCGAGAATTATGGGCTTGTTTCGGCGTTCTACTTTGACTTCGATCGCACTTTTAGATAAATCTCGGTTCTTGTGATCCGCATTGGCTTCGTAAACGCCTATTAAATGAAGTTCTTTGTTTCCGCTTGACGAACCGATATAAGCTGAAAAATCGTCGGAACCGCCAAGCCCGCAGTTGGCGCCAGAACTAATTGGGGCAATAAAAGCTGTTTTTTCGGCTAGTTTCTGCTGCACGGCGGGCACTACCCACAATCCGGTTCCGATGCCTAAAGCACCTATCAAAGCAGCCGCGATACCGAAAGGAAGGGCATTTGTGAGGTGGCGAACAACTGGTTTGGCTGTTAGTTGAGATAGCGTTTGCTGCCAATTTTCACCAGTTTGTCGATCGGCATTCCCGCCATCGAGACAGGCCAATAAACCTAAACTTTCCGGCTGTTCGAGCAGACTTTGAACAGTTTTCCCTTCGCCGACGTAGAGATTTCTAGTTTCGGTGTCTAAAAGCAGCCAGTAGCGATCGCCCTCGCCGAGGTTGTACTCTTGTAGGGCAGGATCGACTAAATCGTGCTGCAAAAACACCAGCCAAGCCATATTATTGCCAGTGCCGACAGTTTTGCCGTCGCTGGAAATAAGTTGGTCGATGTCGGGCTCCCAGCGCCAAGCTACCCAGCGACTATCTCCTCGATAGCCGAGGGATTTTTCTAGTTGCGGATGAGCGGTTATTTCTAAGCGTTGAACTAAGTTTGACACTAGATTTCCTCCTCAAGTGCGTTAGCGAAGCCCTCGCAGAGGATCGGGTCTAGAGCAATTTTGTTCCAATTTATTAAAACAAATATTTTGCTCATGAAGAGCCTCCGAATAATCGGGTTAATTTTGTCTTGCTAATGTTATCAGCCGGTACTTTCCCAACCACACTGGCTTAACAAAAATATGCCTGTTGAATGGTTTAGCTTGAGAACTTGGAGCTGGCGAGCACCCGCCTGGTAATAATTTTAACCTGTGCTGATAACTAATCCTGTTACGGATTAAAGCTAGCTATCTATCACTGCTTCTACCTGGTTGGCCAGTTTTAAAAGAGTGCTTGGCTGATAGCGTCTACAAGTTCTTAGCTTAACTTTTATTTGGCTACTCTGCTACAAAATATGCCGATCGCACCTGACATCAATATTAAGCAGGCAAATAAATATTCCGGCTTTCTCGCGGGTGAAATATCCCTGAAAAAGAGAACGTTTCCGAGAAACCCGGTTTCTGTGATGAAAGTTCTGACACTTCGCCTATTACTGGCGGGGGCCATCAATCGCATCTCTAGTCGGTGCAACACCTCCGGGGCCAAAGGAACTCGGCGGCACTCTGGGAAGATTGAGATTGCGATTGGGAACTAAATCGCTGTTGCTGTCGCCAGCAGTTCCACCCGTGGGAGACGCACTGTTATTGGGGCCGGTACTCGGTGAAGTTCCCGGATTGAGATTATTCTGATTGGTATTCGGCGAAGTTCCCAGATTGGGATTATTGGGAGTGATATAGGGCGCACTTCCCGGATTGAGATTATTCGGATTAGTATTCGGCGCAGTTCCCGGATTGAGATTATTCGGATTGGTATTGGGCGCAGTTCCCGGATTGGCATTATTCGGATTGGTATTGGGCGCAGTTCCCGGATTGGCATTATTCGGATTGGTATTGGACGCCGTTCCCGGATTGGCATTATTCGGATTGTTGGGATTTGCCGTGCCTGCAGGAGTAGTTATCGGGGTGCCGGTACCATCTCTGGTGATGGCGTTGGGGTTGGGGGGAGCAGGCGGAGCACCTCCATTGGGGTTATTTGCAGGAGCATTGGCGGGGTTGCCCGCAACCGGAGCAGGGTTTTGGGGAGCAGCATTGCTGCCGCACAAGCTGACTAAATCAAAAGTTGTGCCGCCTCGGGTTTCGATGAAGCAAACCGGCACATTTACATCGGGGTTTGAGGCTCTGGGAAAATCGGCTGTTCCCGGCATGGGACGGCTAAAGGCAGCTTCAGCCATCAGTGGGGTCAAGGCCGCCGATAGAGCGGCGATTGTTCGCAATAATCTCATCAGCGTTTCCTCAAATGTTGAACTGTGTTTGATCCAGTATTGCCCAGAAACTAGAAATTGTCTTCTTCCCAAAATAGGAGCTTTTGCTACTCCTGCTGATGTAGGCTGCGCCACTGAGCTTCAGAATTAAGACATTTGCATCTCAAGTAATTCCTGATGATAACGTTCCAACTCATGCGGTTGATGGATCAGCGGCTGAAGTTGGCCATTGTGGAGTTGGTAGGCTTGTGTGATTCCAATGCGGCTGAGAAAGTCGAGGTCGTGGGAAATCACCCAGAGGGCGCTCTGAAACTCATTGACTCCATCAACAATCTGATTCACTGTTTCCAAATCCAAATTATTTGTTGGTTCATCTAAAATGAGCAAATCAATTTGAGAAATGCCGATCGCAGCCAGCCCTAATCTCGCTAACTCACCGCCGCTTAAGGCAGATGCAGGCTTGTTCACCTCCTCATTAAAAAATAGAAAATTTCCTAATTGCTGTCGCAGCAATTGATAGTCTAACTTTGGGTTTGCCATTTGCATATTTTCTAGGACTGTCCGAGAGCGATCGACCATTTCATAGCTTTGATCGAGATATACCCATTTTAGGGCAGATTTTATGGCAATTTCACCGGATTGTAAAATTGCTTGAGTTCGCTCCATTTCTAGAAGGGCTTGAGCTAAACAGGATTTTCCTGAGCCGTTCTTTCCAGCAATAGCAATGCGCGAGTCTGACGATACATGAAGCTGAATATTTTTGAGTAATCGGCGCTCTTCTAATATCAAATCAGCACCTTGGATATCAATTAAATTTTTGTGTTTTTGACTGCATTCTTCTAATTTAACCCGGGTTGTTTTCGTCGTTCTGATTTTGGTTTCGGTAACTTGATTAGTTGCTTTTTCTACGGCTAGTTCATGTTTTTTCTTAGCACTTCCTGCCATTACTTCAGCTTGTCGCTTCAACGCACCAGCGAGAATTTTCGGAATGCTGTCGGCACGTTTGCGACCTTGTTGGCGAGATTGGGCGGCTCGTTGTTGTTCGTGAGATGCTGATGTTTTCGCTCGCTTTAGCTCTTTTCGCGCTACTTCGTGGGCGCGTAATGCGGCTTGATGTTCGATTTCTTTTTGCGATCGATAGAAGGAGTAGTTCCCACCGTAAACCTTTAACTCCGCTGGCGTTAATTCCCAAATCGTATCGACGGTGCGATCGAGAAAAAACGACTTGTGCGAGACAATAACGAAAGCACCAGAAAATTCTTGCAGTGCTGTCTGCAACTGTTCCAGGGTTAACAGGTCTAAATGATTTGTTGGCTCATCTAACAACAGAATATCAGGCTGCTTCGATAGAGCGATCGCCAACCAAAGTTTCGTCAGTTCTCCACCGCTCAGTGTGCCCAGAGCCTGAGATAGCGAGACTTCCGAGGCAAACTTCTCCTCTAGCAACGTCGTCACCCTCCACCATTCATCCGAATGAGAAGCGATCCAGTCCAGTACCAATTCATTGGATGCAGACAGATTCAGGGTACTGACTTGAGGCAGATAGTAAACACTACCTGTCCTCGCGACTGTGCCAATCTGCGGGATTAGTTGTCCGGCAAGTAGCTTGAGCAAGGTCGATTTACCACTACCGTTGCGACCGACTAAGCCAATGCGCGAGCCTTCATGAATCGCAACAGTGATATCTGCGAACAAAGTCCGTGTGGGTGCGACTTCGCAGGTCAAATTAGCTGCGTTGAGAATTGCTTTCTTTTGCATATTTCTACTCCATCTTGGTTTGCTGAGCCGTCCTCGTAGTGCTGGACGCTCGATCGCAGTACGATCGAGAGGTCGCTACCCAATTCAAATCTCTGGATTTCGTAGTTTTTAAAGCACAGAGCTTTGGAAATCGATCGGGATGGGTTAGCAACCAGCAGTTAGCTTCATGGCAGTAAGAATTGACAAAAGTACAATAAATTACAGTATATTACACGAGTTTTAGGTTGTCAAGCCACAGATGTTTTGAATTCTGCGGTACAACGGATACAGTCTTGGACGCCAGGAATCTATTTTGACACCATCTGTAGTGGTAAGGCGCGGACTGTACACCATACTGGCTCTTCCTTAGTTACTGTGCTAATTTATCTTAAAATAATGGCACAAATTCTTATATAGCAAAGATTTATGGTCTTGTTTTATTTGATTTTAGCCGTTTTTTTTATTCAGACATAGGTTGATTTTCAACTACTTAAACCAATAGTTGGGCACAGTAAGTAAGGAAGAGCAGGATACGCTGTATGATGTCCGGTCAATTACCCTTTTTCTTACGGGTAATTGACCGGACATCATATAATAACAACTAACTTCCTTTAATACCGAATTCGTGGGTCAACGTAAGCATTCAAAATATCAATTACAATGCTGGCAATTACGACAATTGCCGCAAAAAACACCACAATACCTTGAACAGTTGGATAATCCCGCAAGCTAATCGCTTCGTAAAGGCGATTTGCCAACCCCGGCCAAGAAAAAGTAACCTCTGTTAAAATAGCACCCCCCAACAGTGCAGCAAAAGTCAATCCTAAGACAGTAATCACCGGAATTAGTGCATTTTTCAGAGCGTGAGCCCATAAAATCTGGAATTCTGGAATGCCTCTAGCTCTAGCTGCTTCCACATAATCTGCTTGCAAAGTTTGCTTGAGATTCACTCTGACAATGCGCTCGAAAATGCCGCTCAAAAGAATGCCCAGCGTCAAACTCGGAAGTGCCAAATAATGCAAAGATGTGAGAAACTGACCAGGGTTAGCGCTCAGGAGACTGTCAATCGTGTAGAGTCCTGTGTAGCCTTCGGGGGCGGGGAATGTGACGGGAAAGCGAGTTCCCAAAGGAAACCATCCCAACTGCACTGCGAAAATCAATTGCAAAACCATGCCGGCCCAAAAAGCGGGCAGCGAGTAAGTGATAATGCCAAACAAACGGCCGACTGCATCGAAAATAGTGTTGGGGCGAGATGCTGCCAGGGAACCGATACTGATGCCGACAATTAAAGCTATGGCCATGCTACAAACTGCTAATTCCACTGTAGCGGGGAAATAATCTCCGATAATTTGCCACACGGTTTGTCCGCGAGTGGTGATGGAGGTTCCCAAGTCGAAGCTCAACAAGTCTTTCATGTATTTGAGATATTGCTGCCACAGGGGTGCGTCGAGGCCGAGTTGAGTTCGCATTGCTTCTTTGGCGCCTGCGGGAGCTCGTGAGCCGAGAATGGCATCTATGGGGTCGCCCGGAGTGGCCCGCAACAATAAAAATACTGCTGTGGTGATTGTCCACAACATTAGCGGTGCCAGGAGCAAGCGGACAAAAATATAAGATTGCAGGGCTTTGGAACGAGACATAATATTTGGGAATTGGGAATTGGAAATTGAAAATAGAGAGTTGAGTGGATTTTACTTACATCTTGCACTATTCTCAAGAACAGGAAAGATGCCTGTTCCACAACAGATAAATTTTATTTTGAACCGTTGCTCCTAGCCAGCCCTGAAAGGATGATTGAGAATGACGCAAGATCTCAGTTTGAGCGAAAAAGTCGATCGACTTTTTCGCAATTGGCGATTTTCTTATTCCCCCAGCAGCGATTCAAATGCAGCTTGCAAAGACTTGATATCGCCTACTCTGGCTACTAACAAGTTTTCGCTGCCGGCATCCTGCAGCCTGTGTCTCCAATACTGGATGCTATCGGAGTTGTTCATCCAGAAACTAATCACGGTGTCTACAACTCGATCGACATCCCAGCCCCGGTAAGGAGAAACTGTCTCCACGGATGCCACAAACGCATCGAGAGTACACTTCCAGTTTCCCAAGTATTCTACACCGGACGGCTGCTGTTGTTTCAGCAATTCCTGCTGCTGGTTAAAAAATGTTAAAGTTGGAGATACGCCCAGGATTTCAAATGTATAGTTCATGTCATCCTCCAGAAGTATTATTTTGCCAAAATGTCGCTCGTCCAAAAAAGCCAAAAACGCTTTACTTGGCTGGCGTTGATGAAATGCAGATGCTTCAATTATCCTCTTTGTAGTCGAGCGGGATTTTGGCGGCTTATCTTATTAATAGCAAATTTTTCAACACCAGATTGTCACAGAATTTACATTTGTCCTGGCACGGTAGAAAAAATTAAAATTAAATTTTTATTAACCAGGCGTAAGGAAGACAATCCCCACCCGGAAAAAGTGAGCTTATTTGAGATTAAAAAGTTTAGATTAAAAAATTGAATAATTGGCAATGACTGATGACAAGCAGGGTGTGGATCACAGGCCTAAAGTTGCTTTTTTTATGGAGTGTGACGTTTTGACAGCGAGTCCCCAGAGCGATCGCCACATTCAGGCAAGTAGTGGCATGATTAATATTGCAAGTTTTTACAGTAGCGGTGGAAACCTCAGCCCCGTTTTGAGTTGCCGACCACTGCACTTCACTATTTGTGTACAACATTGTAACTTATATCGAGGATCTCTTTTAAGCGACAAACGATACGCAAACCTGGTAGGTGTCAAAATATTGATGTTATTGAAAAGTCTGAGCAGTTGTGTGATGAAAAGCTCGCCCAAGATGTCACTAAGCCTAGTTTTGTTGATACCGCTGGTGGTGCAAATCTCCGTAGCAGTCGGCGTGACTGGATGGCTTTCGTTTCGCAACGGCCAGAAAGCTGTCAATGACCTTGCTACGAGGTTAAGCTTGGAAGTTGCAGCGAGGACGAAAGAAAATTTCCGCAGTTTTGGGGATGTGTCTCATTTATTCCTGCAAATGAATACTGCTGCGATCGCCTCTGGAAACTTAGACCCGGAAGACTTCCCCAACTTAGAGCGCTATTTGTGGAACCAGACCAAGCTGAGCGATCGAACTACAACCATCTACTACGGCGACGAACAGGGCAGATTCGTCTTGCTCAAGCGAGAAGCAGAACACTTAGTATACATCAGAGACGAATCAACCGCTCCAAACCGCCAAATTTATCGCCTAGATAGCCAAGGAAATCGCACTGAGCTAATCAAAACCGTCCCTTATGACCCCCGTACTAGACCGTGGTACCAAGCTGCCAAACAGTCAGGAAAAGCCACTTGGTCTCCCATCTACGTCTTCGCAGCCCCGCCAGTTCTGGGGATTACGCCGGTGATGCCTATTTACAATGAAACAGGAAACCTGCGGGGGGTATTGGCAATTGACCTGACTCTTTCTCAAATCAGCGATTTTCTCAAAAGTATCAAAATTAGCCCGTCTGGACAAGTTTTCGCGATCGAACGCAGCGGGGAAATAGTCGCCAGTTCCACAGACGAATTGCCCTTTGTCACCGACAAAGACGGACAAAAACGACTGTTGGCGACTAGGAGCAAAAATTTGCTAATTCGATCGTCTTCCACATACTTGCAACAACGATTTGGTAGTTTTGAACAAATTGACAGCCAAGGACAGTTTACCTTCGAGATAGACGGCAAACGTCAATTCATTACCGTTGTTCCCCTGCAAGACGGCCGCGGCCTCGATTGGCTGATTGTAGTCGCAATCCCGGAGGCAGACTTTATGGAGCAAATTAACGCCAACACTCGCACAACTATCTTATTGTGCTTTTTTGCCTTCGTACTGGCGATCGCACTCGGAATATTTACCTCTCGCTGGGTTGTCCAACCGATTACCCGATTGCTGGAAGCTTCCAAAGCTTTAACCAAAATGTCTGAGTCATCCGACTTCACCTCCGCAGAATTAGACGGCGAAGTCGAAGTTAAAGGTGTCAACGAACTCGGTCTCCTAGCTCAGTCTTTCAATCAAATGGCCCGACAATTGCGATCGTCTTTTGTTGCCCTAGAACAAACCAACTCTAGTTTAGAACAGCGAGTAGCAGAGCGGACTGCCGAACTCAAAGCCGCAGAAGCAGAATTGCGGGCTTTGTTTGCAGCCATGAGTGAATTAATTATAGTTGTGGACGCCAGCGGTCGCTATTTAAAAATTGCGCCCACAAATCTTTCTCTGCTATACAAACCAGCCCAAGAATTAATGGGCAAAACAGTCGGAGAGATGTTTCCGCAAGCTACAGCAGACAATTTTCTCAACCACATCCGAACTGCTTTAGATACTCAGCAAACTGTCAGCATCGAGTACGATTTAACCATTAACGACCGCGAAGTTTGTTTTGCCGCCAGCATTTCGCCACTTTCCGAAGAATCCGTAATTTGGGTGGCCCGCGATATTACCGAACAGAAACGAGCCGAATCCGTGCGACGCCAAAGGCAAAAACAATTGCTCAAACAAAATACGGTTTTGGTAGAATTGGCAAGAAATAAAGCGCTGTATCGAGGCGATTTGCAAGTAGCTTTGAGGCAAATTACCGAAGCGGCCGCTCATACCCTAGATGCAGAAGGAGCCGGAGCGTGGTTGTACGATGAAAGCCGATCGAAACTGCAATGTCTCGACCAATTTCACCGCAGCAGCCAACAGCATGAAGGATGCGCCGAACTCGCAGCAGCAGACTATCCAGCTTATTGTAAAGCTTTGGAAGAATACCGGACGATCGCAGCCGAGGACGCTCTCTCAGATGTTATAACCAGAGAATTTGTGGAATCTTACTTTGCACAAATGGGTACTACATCAACCTTAGATGCGCCGGTGCGGCTGGGAGGACAAACAGTCGGAGTCATCTGTATCGAACAAGTGGGAACAACTCGCCACTGGACATTAGAAGAACAAAATTTTGCTGCTTCCCTCGCAGATTTGGTATCATTGGCGATCGAAGCCAGCGAGCGCGATCGTACACAAAGCGCTTTGCGTCAAGCAGAACAAAAATATCGTAGCATCTTTGAAAATGCCGTCGAAGGCATTTTTCAAAGAACCCCCGAAGGCCACTTCTTGAGCGTAAATCCAGCTTTAGCCCGCATCTATGGCTACGCCACTCCCGAAGAATTGACATCCAATCTCACCAACATCCGGCAGCAAGCTTACGTCAATCCTCAGCAGGGCGAAAAGTTTATGCGGGTGATGGAACAATTCGGAGAAGTTTCGGGGTTTGAGTCACAAGTTTACCGCGTTGACGGCAAGGTAATTTGGATTTCCGAAAGCGCGCGTGCAGTGTGCGACGCCAACGGCGAGGTACTTTACTATGAAGGCAGCGTCGAGGATATTAGCGATCGAAAAGTCTTTGAATCCGCCTTGCAACTCGCCCTAGAAGCAGCCGAAGCCGCTTCCACCGCAAAAAGCGCATTTTTGGCAAACATGAGCCACGAACTGCGAACACCTCTGAATGCCATCATCGGCTACAGCGAAATGCTCCAAGAAGAAACCGCAGAATTGGGTTACGATGAACTCACCCCAGATTTAGACAAAATTCGCACTTCCGGCAGACACTTGCTATCGCTAATTAACGACATTCTCGACATTTCTAAAATCGAAGCCGGCCGCATGGATCTTTACTTAGAAACCTTCGACATCGCCGCCTTGATTGAAGAAGTCGCATCCACCGCCGCGCCGCTAATTGAAAAGAACGGCAACACTCTCAAGTTGCACCAAATTAGCAATATCGGCACTATGCACGGTGACATTACCAAAGTGCAGCAGATTTTATTAAATTTGCTAAGCAATGCCGCTAAATTCACTCAAAACGGTACAATAACCCTCACAGCCAGCCGAGAAAAAATTGCGGGCGACAGCAGCGAAGCAAAACAAGAAAACTCTTCTGAACCTGCGGCGAATTCAGAATATTCAATTGCTAGTAAAGAATTTTTAGTTGTTAATTGTACAGATACAGGAATTGGGATGACTCCCGACCAGTTGCAGCACATTTTTCAACCCTTTACCCAAGCAGACGCTTCTACCACCCGCAAGTACGGCGGCACCGGTTTGGGACTAGCAATCAGCCAGCGTTTTTGCCTCATGATGGGTGGCAATATTTCAGTAAAAAGTCAGGAGGGTGTTGGTTCTACTTTTACTATCGGCTTGCCGGTTAATCTGCAAAATTAGGGGGCGTAACTGTTACACCGGATCTGCCTGGAAACTATAAATTACTAACTCCCAATTATATCAAATCCGTTAGCATCGGAATAGTAAATTCGAGTTCAATGTTGACTGTTGACTGTTGACGCCGTGAACAGTCAACCGTCAACAGTCAACAGTCAACATCATGTATGAGTGTAACCGGAAATGATATTACCTTTGAATGCTGCGCGGATCGAGAGCATCCCGCAACCCATCCCCCAATAAATTAAACGCCAAAACAGTCAAAATAATCAGTATCGCCGGAGGCCAAACCAACCAAGGCTGCAACACTAAAATTGAAGCATTAGTAGACAGAGATAGTAAATTTCCCCAAGAAGGATCGGGCTGTTGAATTCCCAAGCCAATTAAACTCAAAACCGACTCCGCCACAATAAAACCCGGAACAGCCAAAGTAGCAGAAATAATTACATAAGTTGCAGTTTGTGGCAAAACGTGGCGGATAATAATATAAATTGGATTGGCGCCCATTGCCCGCGCCGCTTGCACAAACTCTAGTTGTTTAATTGACAGTACCTGACCGCGAATCACCCGCGCTAAACCCGCCCAATTGATAAATGAAGTAATCAGCACAATCAATATAAATCGCTGAGCACTTGTCAATCCTGGGGGCAGCACTGCTGCTAGCGCTACTAATAAATAAAGACCGGGAATCGTCATCAATACTTCGGCAAAGCGCATTAAGATACTGTCAATCCAACTGCCAAAATAACCCGATATGCCTCCGATTAACAATCCCAAGGGAAAAGAAATTGCTATTCCTACTAAACCGATGCTGAGGCTAATTCTGCTGCCGTGTACTAGGCGACTGAATTGATCGCGAGCTTGTTCATCCGTGCCTAAAATGTTAATTTGACCTTCTCCTGTAGTACCAAACAAGTGCCTGTCTAATGGCAAAACTCCTAAAAACTTATACGGAGAACCTTTGACAAACAAACCGACAACAGAGGGTTTTTGCCAGTCTACAATTACCTCGCGAGCGCCGGTATCCGCATCCACTGGGCCCTGAGTAGTCGGATAAACGTGGGGCCCGATAAATCGCCCGTCTGGGGTGCTTAAATAAATTTGAGTCGGCGGCAGCAAGGAACCGTTTAATTGAGAGTCGTAGGGGTCGTAAGGGGCCACAAATTCGGCCAAAAGTGCGACTGTATAAAAAATTAACAGTAGCACGGCTCCCAACCGGGCTAGAGGATTTTTTCTAAGATTTTGCCACCATTTCATAAGTTTTTAGGTTTGAGATTTTCAGTGGGTTAGTAATCAAGACTAAAGTTCTTAAAGTTCTTTGTAGAGACTTTAGTTTTTTCTTAATGGACTCAGCAGCCAAAAGTTAATTCCTGAGTTATAAAAATTTTCATAACTGAATTACTTACTACAAAAATTAGACTACTTTTGTTCATCTGCGACCAAGATTATTCTAGTTTCCTCTTCTGGTATTTTACCCAATTCCTCGCCGCTAAAAGGATTGTAGAAAAACGAGCCTGTTTGGGGTGGCAATTTGGGATTGAGTACAATTTCTACTATACTTTTTACAACCCCAGTGAGCGGAATTGCCAGGATAACTCCCAACAATCCTCCCACTCTACCTCCTAAAAGCAAAGCTGTGAAAATAATTACCGGACTCAATCCGGTGAGATTGCCCATGATTCGGGGAGCTACTAAATTATCCTTGATTTGCTGGAGACCGATCGCCACTACCAACACTTGCAGCGCCAGCCACCAATCAATAAACGCTACAATTATACTAACAGTGCCTATTCCCAAAGTGGCTCCAATAAACGGAATTATTTCCGTCAATCCTATAAATACCGCAAATAACAGAAAAAACGGAACTTGCAGCCACCAAAAAGCCAGAGTCAGCGAGATGGCCATAAATAGTCCCAGCAATAACTGTCCCGATACAAATCGCTGGAGGTTTCGCTGCAAAGTCTCTGTTAAAACATAGCGAATGTCTGGGGAAAAAATGCTGGTCAAACCCTGCCACACTCTTTGCCCATCTAGGAGCATATAAAAGGAAATCACGACAATAAAAATTAAGTCCAAAAACCAGTTAAAAGTACCTACAACTAAGCCTAAACCCGTACCGGCGATCGCTTGGACTTGTCCCTGGACTCTAGCTGACAGTTGCTGCTCCAATATTTGCACGTCAAACGGTAAATTGCGCTCGGCACTCCAGGCTTGAAATTCAGCGAGCTGCAGCCGCCCCGACTCCAGCAATTCCGGGAACCTCACCCCCAACTGCCTCGCTTGGCTGAACACCGGCGGCACAATAGTTACACCGATTACTACTACTATCACACCCGCAGTTAAATAAACCAGCCCCGCAGCTACTCCCCGGGGCAAAAATACTTGCAGTCTTTTTACTGCATAATTTAATAAAAATGCAATCAGTCCCGCTGTTACTAAAATGCTGACCAGTTCCCCAACATAACTGACCGCACTCAGGGTAAACCATCCCGTTACTAGCACTAGCAGCCAAGTAATTAGAAACTGTTGGAGAGGAGAAAAGAGACTATTCATTTTGATTTTTTTTAAATAAAGTGGCACAATTTTTTCAGCAGATGTGCCGTATTATACAATAAACACATGAAAGTATAGATTAGGAATAATCAGTTCAAGATTAGACTGACTTTTCTCAGCATTGATAGATAGGTGACGGCTAAGCCACTTGGGGAGACACAATGCCAGCCCGATCGACTCCACGATCGCCAATCCCGCTAATATTCAGTATGCCCCACAGACCGATCAAATTAAATGTCGATCGCACAAACTTTGATCAATATTTAATCAAAATCGCCATTGTAGGGTGAAACGGCGCAACACTCACCCAAAAGGAGGAAGCGCTACTCCAGATGCCCTCCGCTACAATGAACTAAATAATATCGTAATCTTTCTTTACAATATAAAAAAAAGGAAAGGCTCATACTGGCGAGAGGAACTACCGTGACTAATCAAGTTTTTTCAGAAGCCGAAGAAAAGCAACCCGTTCCCCCCGTGCAGAGCGGGCGCGACAGGAACTCAGCAGTGGATGTAGCTGAAAGTGAAGTCTCAGACAACTCTCGCTGGCAATTCTCCGGTGAGGAAGATGAACGAGAAGTTGCGCTGGAAGTTCCAGAAATCGAGGAGGAACAAGTTTGGGAACCAGAAGCAACTGAAGTTGGGTCCCGCAAAGAAATCAGGTGGCCGGCCTTGTTGGCGGGCGCAGGGGTTGGCGTGGCTGCAACGCTGCTAGCAGTAAACTTGACTGGGGGCAAGCAGAGTTCACCTCCGGCAGCTCCAATTCCATCGGTAAACCAGCAGGCGACGGCTCCGACGGTGACAGTGGCGCCTGTGGAATCTGCCCAGGTGGGTGAAACTCTGGAAGCGACGGGCACGGTGGCAGCCTATGACTTGCTGCCGGTGCTGCCACAAGCCAACGGTTTGCAAATCAAGCAGGTGTTGGTGAATGAAGGGGATGTGGTAGAAAAAGGTCAGACGATGGCGGTTTTGGACGATTCGGTGCTACGATCGCAAATTGCCGAAGCGCTGGCGGGAGTACAATCGGCCAATTCTACGGTAGAACAAGCCCAAGCTCAAGTAGAGCAAGCTCAGTCAGCCCAACAAGAAGCCCAAGCCGGCGTTGCTCAAGCCCAAGCTGGTGTTGAAAAAGCCATCGCTGACGCAGCGCAAGCCAAAACAGGTGTCGGGCAGGCAAGAGCCGGTGTGGAACAAGCTAAAGCCGGTGTCACCCAAGCTAAAGCAGGCATTGCCTCCGCTCAGGCTAAATTAGATCAAGCTCAAAGAGAAGTAAATCGCACCCAAGATTTGGCTTCTCAGGGAGTAATTAGTCAGCAAGATTTGGAAAGACGCAAGACAGAGCGGCAGACTGCTGTTCAAGACTTGAACAAAGCTAAAGCTGACTTGAATACAGCTTTGCAAGAACAGAATAAAGCAGCGGAAGAAGTGCAATCTTCTCTTGCTAAAGTAGCTACTGCTGAAGCTAATATCAGTACGGCGAGAGCTGCCCTTGCCAGCGCTCGTGCTAAAGTGAATACGGCAGGAGCGAGTGTCAGCAGTGCGAGAGCAAATGTCGGAAATAACGCAGCAAGTGTCCGCAGCAATGATGCACAAGTCAAACAGTTACAAACTCAACTAGAACAAACAATTGTTCGAGCGCCGGATAGTGGCACTGTGGCTGAAAGAATTGGTCGAGTTGGCGATGTTTCTTCGGGAAGTCAAAAACTCTTTTCGATTATTCGCGGCAACAAGCTGGAACTGCAATTGAAAGTGCCAGAAACTCAGGTTTCGCAAGTGCAGCCGGGAACAGCAGTGCAAATTACTTCGGATTCTGACAAGCGGATTAAGTTGTCAGGAACTGTGCGAGAGATTTCGCCGGTAGTTGACCCGCAAAATCGACAAGCTACGGTGAAGATTGATTTGCCGACAAGCGAGTTTTTGCGATCGGGAATGTTTTTGCGCGCATCCATTTCGACGGCAACGGCTCAAGGTTTGAAAGTCCCTGCTAAAGCTATTGTACCGCAATCTGATGGCAGTTCTCTTGTTTATAAACTTGTGGGCGAAAACAAGGTGCAGGCTCAACCAGTGGAAGTCGGGGAAATTTCCGGGGGTGCTGTGGGCGATTTGACTGCTGCTAAGGTGGTGGTTAAAAAGGGTTTGAAGGCGGGCGATCGGGTGGTTGTTACTGGGGCTGGTTTTCTTAAGGATGGCGCTCAGGTTAAGGTTGGTAAATAGTTATATCGATTGCGGTTGCACTCCTTATCATTGTTGACGGTTGACTGTTGACGGTTGACTGTTGACGGTTGACTGTTGACTGTTGACTGTTGACTGTTGACTGTTGACTCGATTTTATTATTGTGATGCAACCGGAAACGATATCAGATAGGAGATAAGATTAGAAATAATATCAATTAATGTTGACTGTTGACTGTTGACTCGATTTTATTATTGTGATGCAACCCGAATGATTGTTGACTGTTGACTGTTGACTGTTGACTGTTGAAGGAGGGGTGGAAAAACTCAATGGTTGAGTGTTAAATGTTGACTCGATTTTATTATTGTGATGCAACCGGAAACGATATCAGATGAGAAGATAAGATTAGAAATAATATCAATGGCGGTGGCGGCGGAATGATATCAAATCCGCGCTTATCGTCCTGATAAAGTCGAATCAAGCTGCCAACAAATAAGTCGCGCAATTTTCATTTTTTTGACTCACAATCAACCGTCAACAGTCAACAGTCAACAGTCAACAATCAACAGTCAACCGTCAACAGTCAACAATCATGGGATCTCTGTTCGTAGCGGCAACCTCACGGTAAACGTTGCCCCTTGTCCCTCACCCGCACTTGTTGCAATAACTGTACCGCCGTGGAGTTCTACTAAATGACGGACGATCGACAGTCCTAGCCCCAATCCAGAGTCTCTGCGAGAGTAGCTACTATCCGCCTGACGGAAGCGATCGAACACATAGGGGAGAAAATCAGGGGGAATCCCTTTACCAGTATCGCTAACTTGGATTTGAGCGATTCCATCCATGTAGTCTAATGCGATGTCAATTTTTCCTCCGGCTGGGGTGAATTTAATCGCGTTTGAAAGTAGATTCCACAGCACCTGTTGTAAGCGACTTGGATCGCCCAAAATCTTTGGTTTTAAAGGACTTAGCCTCGATTCAAGTTGAATATTTTTGGCTTCTGCTGCGAAACGAATCACCGCGATCGCATTTTCAACCAGTGGATTGATCTCAATTTGAGCAGCATTGAGCCGAAATTGGCCTGTGGTAATCCGCGAAACGTCTAAGATGTCATCGATGAGCTGGTTTTGTGCTTTGGCGGCGCGCTCGATTGTTTTTAGCGCCTCCTCGGTTTTAGCCGCGTCAAATTTTTTCAGGCGCAGCAACTGTGCCCAGCCAATCATCGCATTGAGCGGCGTCCGCAATTCGTGAGAGAGGACGGACAAAAACTCATCTTTGACGCGGTTGGCCTCCTCAGCAGCCGCACGAGCCGATTGTTCTTGAATCCGAAGGCTGCGTTCAGTCTCGAACTGTTTTTGATCCGTGATATCCTCGATCGCCAGCAGAATCATCTGTGTATCGCCACTAGGAGGCATTTTGCGGGCATTTAGCAGCATTATTTTATGCCCGATCTTCTCAAAGTCATCCTCGACCTCAAAATCTTTAAACCCGGCATTTCCTGCCAGAATTTCTTTTAGGAGCGATCGCAACTTGGGAATATTCCACTGTCCATTACCCAGATCGAACAATGAGCGGTGCTCTGTTTGGCACGGCGTCACCTGAAACGTCTCGTAGAAAGAACGATTGGCAGTGAGCGCCCGCAGGTCGAGATCTAGCACTAGCAACGGTTGCACCACCGTTTCCACGATCGTTTCGGCGTAATTTTTCGCTTCCATCAAATGCTGGGCGCTCACTTTTAGCTCGTTGATATCCACCAATATCACCACAGCCCCATCAATCTTGTGATCGATCGTCCGGTAGGCTCGAATGTGCAGATCGTACCAACGACCGTCTCGATCTTGAACCTCCTGAACTTTCAAATTGAGCGTGCGGATCACCTCTAAAATCAGTTGCTCTAAGTCCGGTACCATCAACTTGTGAGTGATGTCGCTCAAAGACCGCCCGACATCGGTAGAAATCAAGTTGAAGATACCTTCGATTGCGGGAGTAAATCGGCGGATTCGCAGGTCGCCTCCCAGCATCAGGATCGGAATATTGATGCTGGCCAGCAGATTCTCTAAATCGTTGCTCACCTGAGTCGATTCAAGATTGCGCCGCTGCAATTCGTCATTAATCGTGTTGAGTTCTTCATTGGTTGCCTGAATCTCTTCTTTCGCCGTTTCGAGTTCCTCATTCATGCTTTGCAACTCTTCGTTGCTCGACAAAATCTCTTCGTTGGCGGCTCTCAAATCTTGATTAGCGGCTTGATGTTCTTGGACGATCGCTCCGAGATGTTCTTTTGTTGTTTTCAGTTCCTCTAGCAGCCTTGCAATCTCCCGACTTTCAGCCTGTGAAGGATCGGAGTTGACTCTACCATCGTCAGCAGCAGGCATTGCAGAGATCATCGGGCACTCTTCTTGAAACAACACTAAAAAATAGTTTTTTGCCACAGCGCCGGCTTGGAATGGAATCACATTAATTCCGACCTGACGGATGATCTCGCCCTCTTTAACTTGCAAGCCTGCCCGTGCGATCGATTGCTTCTGCTGTGAGGCTTCTTGAATTGCAGTTTGCAGTTCCACGCGCAATCCTTCTTTTGCCATTCTCAGCAAGTTAAAGCTCGCTCTACCGGGAGCCGGTTCTAGGTAGCCATTCGTCTTTCCTCGAAATTGCAGAATCTCGCTGGCTGTGTTAATCACGACCCCGACAGGGGCATAGTGATTCAAAACAATGCGATCGGCCTCTTTCTCCATTTCGATTTCGTCCAATCTTTCCGTCTGCAGCGGTGCAGGGTTGGGGGGTGTCAGAGAATAGTTGCTAGCATTTAAATCCATACTGAGCCAATGCGATAGCAGCTTTTTAGTATAAATTTTATTCTTTTTATCGAATAGCGCAAACAATTCTGAAAACTCACCAACCGTTTCCGAAGTGCCTAACACCAAAAAGCCCGCGGGCCCAAGCCCATAGTGGAACAGTGGCAGCAGTTTTTTCTGCAACTGGGGGCCCAGATAGATCAGCACGTTCCGACAGGTAATCAAATCCATCTGGGAAAATGGCGGATCGGCGATCAGGTTTTGTCTAGCAAAAACGCAGACTTCCCGCACGGCCTTAGTGATTTGGTATCCGCCCTCGACTTGGACAAAGAACCGATGTAGGCGTTCGGCTGAAATATTGGCGACTTGGACATGGGTATAAAAGCCAGTGCGGGCGATCGCGATCGCACTTTCGCTGATGTCTGTGGCATAAATCTGAATCGGCAGGTTAGTAGAGCGAGCTGCTAAAAACTCTAGCAAGCAGATGGCCATCGAGTAAGCTTCTTCACCCGTTGAACAGCCGGCAATCCAAATTCGGATCGGTTTTTTTGCCGATTTATCTTTGACGATTGCGGGAAAAACATTGCTGGTTAAGGCATCAAAGGTTTCGGGGTCGCGGAAAAAGCTGGTGACATGAATTAAGACATCGTGATACAGCGCCGTTACTTCTGCCGGGGTGTTTTGGAGATATTCGGCATAATCTTCGATGCGTTGCAGCTTGTATAGCAGCATCCGGCGATGTATGCGCCGCTTCAAGGTGGTTTGCTTGTAGTGAGTAAAGTCAACTCCTGTAGCCACCCGGAGCAAACTGTAGATAATGGCGATCGCATCTTTATTTTCGATCGCATCTTCACTTTCGATCGCATCTTCGCTGGTTGTCGATTCTGTCGAAGGCCGATCTGCAATGTAGGGATGACGGCCGATCTCTGCTATTTTCTGGGCAATTTTTTCAGGTGGCAAGATAAAGTCTACCTGACCCGTAGCCACCGCAGTATTCGGCATACTGCTGACTTGTGCCGAATCTTCACATTGGGCAAAAGTAATACCGCCTGCGGCCTTAATCGCTTTTAACCCTTGGGCACCATCGCCGTCGCCCCCGGACAAAATGACGCCGATGGCTTTGTTCCCACGTTCTTGGGCCAGGGACAACAGAAAACTATCGACCGACATAAATACCCCGCGTCCTCTGCCGCGAGGCGTTAGCTTCAGCAGTGATCGATCGATGGTCATGCTGACATTCGGGGGGATGACGTAGACCTGATTCGGTGCTATCAGCATCCCATCTGTCACCTCATGCACGGGCATCAGGGTCGATCGAGCCAGAATCACACTCAACACACTTTCCTGATTCGCCAACATATGCTGAATTATTACAAACGCCATGCCGGTATCGATCGGCAAATGGCTCAGTAATTGCATAAAGGCTTCCAATCCACCTGCAGATGCTCCTATTGCGACTACAGGAAATAAGTCGTTTTGATTGTTCTGCTGCTTTTGATCAGCTTTAGGTTGAGATTTCTTGGAAAACTTATTACGACTCATTTTTTCTACCACAGCTCTTGCTGTCGGCGTATTATAGTTATATTGCATTTGTTTTTGATATATATATATATATATATCAAAATGAATAATAAGTCATCTACCTGCCGAGATAATCTCTACGCGAACTCGGTCGGTGTGCTCAAGGGATTTTAAAATTCTTATTTTGGAGTTCCCCCTTTCCTAGTGGGGGACAAGATTGAAACGGGAAATTCCTTAAAAATTACACTAATTGTACTGTTAAGAGTGGAGAATCAGTGAACTTTCCAGATTCTGCGATCCTAGCAATTCAATGAATGTTTGCGATCGAGTGGAGTTCCCTAAATGCTCCTACTTCTCAATAAAATTCCAACCGGAATCTTGTCCACCCTTCTCAAGCAACAGAACACCATACAGAACCGTAATTAATCTCGTTTTTATGCAGGTTGTGGCGATTCCCTGCGGGATAGCTTCGCTTCACGCAAATTCGCTACCGTCGCGTCGATATAAACTCTCTCTGGATTATTTTTTTAACTGCTTCATAACTTCTTGCTGGGGCATTTTTACCTTTTGAGTCATTTCCAGAGTATCGTTGATTAGCGGTTGCCAATATCGATCAAATTCCGCAATTACTTTCTGAACTTCCTCTGGTGTTGAAGTTTGATGCTGTTAATTTGCAGACACAATCTAATAAGTCAACTTTTTATTTTCCCACAATCCGGCACTTTTTGCTAATATCTTAAATAAAAGTAACAAAAATATATTTTAATGGGGCGAGGGAAATTAGGGAAATCCAAGCAGCGCTGCAAAGTTCGGATTCTCAAGACAGGCTGCCGGGGGTAACGGCTGTGAGAAAGTGCGATTCTGCGGTGGCGCTACCGATGTTGCTGAGGAAAGTGAAGGATGGGGAGTTTATGGTGCGATGTTCGTGGCGATGGGATGGCGACAGACTCAAATTGCGGAAGCTTTGGCGGCGCTGTTAAAAATGATGCAGTTCGATCGCGATCGGAATGTGGGCGCAGAAGCCGCTAACTCTTTGTCAATGTTCGGGGCAGCTTTTCGTGGCGATGACAATTTGCTCGTCCGCCGCAGTTCATGGCTCCGGTGTACGATCGCTGTCGTCCAAAATTGATTGTCAAAATGCTATACTCAAAATCAGAAAATCGTTGTACAATGTTCTTCTAGTCGTTTTTTACCGCTGCGCCTCCAAGGTGAAAGCAGGTGAAAGCAGGTAAAAAACAGTAAGCGCGGGCGTAATTCAGTGGTAGAATGTCAGCTTCCCATGCTGAACGTCGTGGGTTCGAGTCCCACCGTCCGCTTGCGAAAAAACTCTTTAAAACTCTTGAGGAATCAAGGGTTTTGGCGTTTCTAGGGCTGGATCTCTGTGGTTGCACAGGATGTTTTTGGAGACAAACACAGGGTTTTTGATGGCTGTTTGGAGACAATTTGGAGACAATGTGGAGAGTATTTGGAGTGTCTCTAAATATGGCTTGGGTTAAGCGCCTAGCTCTGCCAATACGTCCAGCACAGTTTCCATATCCGCCAAATCAGCCCTCGACTTTTTGCGTGGTGCTTTTAACCCACATTCCGCACCTCTACTAGACGTATGGCTCATGGTAAAATTTCAAAAGCGACAGGACAAGGTTAGCACTTTGGAGACAATTTCGAGACCACACGGGATACAAAAATCAGCTCGGAGGATGTAACCATTTGCCAGTATCGGGTTCCATGAGTGATGCTTACCTCTTCCGCTGAACCTAGTGGGTCCGAGTCCCACCGTCCGCTTTGACTGAATTTTCATATAATTTAATTATGAAAATTAATTACTCTTATCCATTCGATATATGGCTTATTTCTTAACCGCTGCTTTATATAAGTTCGTTGAACTACCGGATTTTGCTGACCTGAAAGCACCCCTAATCGATTGTTGCAACAACAACAACGTTAAAGGCACTATCTTGCTGGCCGAAGAAGGCATTAATGGCACTATTGCCGGCTCGTCCGAGGGCGTACACGCAGTGCTGGCATTCTTGCGTAGTGACCCGCGTTTTGCGGATCTGGTACACAAGGAATCTTTCTCGGAAAAAGCACCTTTTTACCGCCTGAAAATACGCTTGAAGCGCGAAATAGTCACGATGGGGGTACCGCACATTAATCCCCGCCTCATGGCTGGCAAATATGTTAAGCCTGATGAGTGGAATAAGCTGCTTGACGATCCCGATGTTGTGGTGGTTGATGTGCGTAACGACTTCGAGGTATCTATGGGTACTTTTGAAGGCGCTATTAATCCAAAAACAAAAAGCTTTTCCGAGTTACCTGAATGGGTGCTGCGGGAAACTGCTTTACGCAATAAACCGAAGGTGGCAATGTTTTGCACCGGTGGTATTCGCTGCGAGAAATCTACTGCTTTTTTGCGTAGTCAAGGTTTTGAGGAAGTCTATCATCTAGAAGGCGGAATCTTAAAATATTTGGAAACGGTGCCGGAAGCCGAAAGTCGTTGGGAAGGTGAATGTTTTGTGTTTGATGAGCGGGTTTCTGTTGGTCAGGACTTAAAGCCGGGAAACTATGAACTTTGTCGCGGTTGTCGTCACCCGATTAGTCAGGAAGATAAGGCTTCGGAATTCTTTGTAGTGGGTGTGAGTTGTCCTCATTGTCATGACTCCAAAACTGAAACCAAAAAACAAGCCTTATCTGAACGTCAACGTCAGATTGAGCTTGCTAAGCGTCGCAACCAAGTACATATAGGCGCGCGCTACGATGCGAAGGAAAAAGTAGATGGTGCGATCGACTAATATTATTATTCACTAAGCTCAAAGAAACCCGGTTTCTACGAAAAATCTTGTTTGGCGACGAGAAATATCGAAAGCAACCGGGTTTCTGACCCGAAAAACGCGATCGTGCGATCGACTAATTATATCAATTCCGGCGCAGGCCGGAATGATATCAAATCCGCGCTTCCTCGTCGGGCGTAAAGTCTAATCCTGCGGTCAACAAATAATTCGCGCAATTTTCATTTCTTTGACCAACAGTCAACAGTCAACAGTCAACAGTCAACAGCCAACAGTCAACAGTCAACAGTCAACAGCCAACAGTCAACAGTCAACAGTCAACAGTCAACAATAATTCCGGTGCAACCGGAATTGATATTATATGTCAGCAACATACCCGATTTTGTATTCCTTCCGCCGCTGTCCCTATGCTATGCGCGCGCGCTTGGCCTTAATGGTTAGCAATCGGGTGTGTGAGTTGCGGGAAGTTGTTTTGCGAGACAAACCACCAGAGATGTTGGAAGTATCTGCCAAAGGTACAGTACCAATATTGATTGATGTTGATGGGCGTGTACTGGATCAAAGTATCGATATCATGTTGTGGGCATTGAGACAACACGATCCTGAAAAATGGTTGATGCCACAGCAAGGTTCTCTTACAGAAATGCTGGAACTAATCGCTCTATTTGATGATAAGTTTAAATATCATCTTGACCGTTATAAGTACCCCGATCGTTATCCCGGTGTGGATGCCCAAGTACATCGTTATGAAGGTTCTTTATTCCTGGAAAAACTCAACTCACAGTTAAGTGCCACTCAATATTTATTTGGTAACAATGTAGCATTGGCTGATATGGCGATCGCACCTTTTGTTCGTCAATTCGCTCATACAGATCCAACTTGGTTCAACGAACAGCCTTGGCCGCCGCTACAAGCTTGGTTAGCAGCGTTCACAGACTCGGAAATTTATAGCAGTGTGATGCAGAAATATCCGAAATGGGAATCCGGTAATCTAGGCGTTATTTTTCCTTCCTCGTAATTAGTGATTCAGGATTTACGCACTCAAGGGCGTTGAATCAAGGGTTTGAGATTGTTTCACTACGTTTTATTCGGACAGAAAATGGTAGTACGTGCGTAAGTCCTATTATTCTTATTCGCTGTCAGCATATTTATTCAATGCCCAAAATGTTAGTTATCATGCTAAACTGATTTTTTTCAGAATACAAGATTGTGTCATTTGACTAGAAAAGTGACGCAGGCAAAAATCGCATTTTGCTAGAATTTTTAACTGGAAAGGATTTATTGTAATCTAGTAAGTATTGTCAGGTTGTAATTATGATTGATGTTGGTTCGTTAGTGCGATCGCCCAGAAACGATTTGGGAGTCGGAAAAGTTGTCGAGGTATCGCGTACTGATGCCGTAGTTGAATATTTTTGCTCAGTTAAAAAGCGCATCCGCAAAACTGTAGCCTTGGGTTTGCTGCAAGAAGCTAGACTTCAGCGTCAAACCCGCTGCTACCTCTGGAGTACCACTCAGGAAAGATGGATAATTGGGCGAGTTTATGACTGGGATGAAGATAAATTAGAGTACGAAATTGACCTGCCCGACAGCCAAAGTTTGCAAGCTGTTGAAACCGAACTTTACGTTCGCTGCAATATCCCGATCGCCGATCCGATCGACATTTTAGCAGTCAAAGGCCAAGAAACGCCGTATTTTCACGATCGGCGATTGGCATTCGTTCAATCTGCGATCGAACAGCGGGCCGTCAGCCGTGGCATGACCGGTTTAATTTCTGCAAACATAGACCTCTATCCGCACCAAGTTGAAGTCGTCCGGCGCGTCCTAGAAGACCCAATCGTGCGCTATTTATTGGCAGACGAACCAGGACTCGGAAAAACAGTAGAAGCCGGAACAATTCTCCGCCAATTCCTGCTAGATGACCCCACGGGACGCGCTGTGGTTCTGGTTCCGAAATACTTGCTCGAACAGTGGCGGCAGGAGTTGGAAAATAAATTCTATTTGTCTCATTTTGCTGACCGAGTGCAGCTTGTTGCTGTTAGCGACATCAATCAAATTAGCCGCAACGCCAACCTAGATTTTCTGATTGTTGATGAAGCGCATGATGTGGCGGCAATGGCCAATTCGAGCGATCGCGCTCAGCAGCAGTCGTTTGAACTCTGTCAAAAACTAGCTCAGAAAAGCAAAAATGTATTGTTATTATCTGCAACGCCAGTTATCGGCCGCGAGCAAGATTTTCTAACAATGCTGCACTTGCTAGAACCCACAACTTACCGTCTTGATGACCTGGAAAGCTTCAAAGAACAGGTGCAAAACCGTCAAGAAATCGGCCGCGCTTTGCTGGATTTCCGAGAAAATGCCAAGCCTGCTGTTTTGCAAACAAAACTCGCTCAACTCCGCACTATTTTTGCCAAAGATGATTATTTAATCGGATTAGCAACTGAGTTAGAAAGTTGTTTAAAAACGCAAGAAACCGCAGAACAGGCTCGGCTTGTCCGAACTATTCGCACTCACGTTAGCGATACCTACCGCCTGCATCGTCGCATCCTTCGCAACCGCCGGGATGCGGTTGAAGATGTGATTTTCGAGCGAGAGGCTGTCCCCAAAACTGAGTACGATCTGAATGATGAACAGTGGTCGGAAATTCAAACCGTACTCGATAAATGGCGCACAGTCGCTCCCAAGTCGAGCGAATATCAGAGAATTTTTCTGCTATTTTTCCGCGCTTCTGGTACTTGGCTGAATGTTTTAGAACGGGTTGTCAAAGCTCGCTTGCAGAAAAAATCGACTCCAGAACTCGATCGCGAATTTGGACAAAATGACACGGCAATTTTGACCAAAACGGAGCTGTTTCCCGAAGAAAAGGAAATACTGGAAACCTTGCTCAATACCCTGGAAAAGCCCCAGGAAGGACTCGATCGACTGAGTTTGTTACGAATCGCGATTCTCCGATTTCTGGCAGTTGCTTTGAAGGTTCCGCGCGAGTATCACAGCAAACCTCGTGATTTGCTGTCGAGAATTCAACAGCAAATTAAACGGCCGATTCCGGGCGAGCGTTTCCCGAAAATTGTGATTTTTACCAGTTTTACTGCAACTTGTAAAGAGATTGCAGAAAATTTAGCTAAAATCTTTGGTAAAAATGCGATCGCCAGCCATGACACGAGCAAATCGGCTAATGATGTTGAGGCTAGTCTCAAGCGGTTTAAGACACAGCCGCATTGTTTTATCTTAGTGTGCGATCGATCGGCGGAAGTAGGGGTAAATCTGCAATTGACAGATTGGTTAGTTCACTTCGATTTGCCGTGGTTTCCCAACCAGTTAGAACAAAGACTCGGCAGAGTCGATCGCATTGGCAGCAAAATGGGAGTGCAATTTTGTTTGTTTGCAGGCCCGGATTTGCCGGAGAGTCCCCACGAAGCTTGGTTTCAAGTTTTAAAAGATGGGTTTGATATCTTCAACAAATCTATTGCCAGCCTTCAGTTTTATGCTGAGGAAAAAATTATCAAACTTGAAGAAAAGTTGTTTGCTGAGGGAGGCAAGGGCTTATCCAGCGAAATTGAAGCGATTAAAACTGAAATCGAACAAGAGAAAATCAAAATTGACGAACAGTACGTTCTCGATGAAATTGATACTCTTGATGACAGCGCATCTCAGTATTTTGAATCTCTTGACAACTGCGATGCTAAGCATAAAGAAATGCAGCGGGCTACTGAAGGTTGGTTGTGTCAAGCTCTTCACTTCAAACAAATCGAACATCCGAGTATATCGGGGCTGCTGCGCTATCAACCTACTCAAAAAACGTTGATTCCCTCAAACGATTTGACAACCAGATTGATTCCTTATTGCCAGCAATATGGTAGTTACAATCGCCGTATTGCTTATCAGAATGCGGATGTCGCTCTTTACCGAATTGGTGAGGGATTGATCGATGCACTGGGTTCTTATATTCGCTGGGACGATCGCGGTCAAGCTTTTGCCATGTGGCGGCATGATGAAAGTTGGGATGCGGAGCCTGGGAAAGAGTGGTTCGGCTTTCAGTTTAATTATTCAATCCAGACTGATGTGCAGCCGGCCGAGCAAGTTTTGCAAGCACAAAACATCGAAAATTACAACTTGAAAGCTTTGCAGCGCCGCGCTGATGCTCTGTTTCTCCCAACTTTTGAAACTGTGTTTGTAGATGCTCGCAGCGAAGAAATGTCTCTGGTGGAAGATGCGGAAATTCTAGCGATTTTGCAGCGGGCTTATAAGGGGAAAGGCGGGCCGAATCGGGATTACAATTTGTCGAAAAATCGCACGTCGCTGATTGACAGTTTTGTCGATCCGCTAGAATGGGATGATTTTTGTCAAAAGGGACGGGTGGTATCGGAGGAATTGCTGCGCGGGCGATCGGCTTTTGTGGAAATGTGCGATCGATCTGCTGTCAGCGCTGCAATCCAACTCGAAAACCGGGTGAATCAATTGCAATTGCGCTTGAATCGACTTTCTAAATCCGAACAACTTTTAGAATCGGTTTTAGCGGATGAAATCAATACCGAAAGTTTGTTGAGTCAAGCAGTTTTAGCTGGTATTCGCCGCCCGCACATGACTCTTGAGTCTGTGGGATTTATTGTGATTTCTGGGCGTCCTCCTGTAAAGTCGGAGGATGAAGGATAATTTGTTTGGGAGGGCGATCGCTCTTTGTGGGGGCGATTCCCTTCGGGATAGCTTCGCTTCACGCTCTTTTTTAACCGCCGATGCAGGCGGATAAACGGGGATGGACGCAGATTGATGGGGGATCCGTCTTATGTAACCTGCGGAAGTGACAGCTATTTTTAGATTATGGGACTGCAAAAAGGGTAAGATAAAAGCAGTATTAACGACTACCACTGATTTAGTTAGAAGCCACGCTTCGGCCTGACATTAATGCGCGTCGATCGCAGGGGAATTGAACCGCACAGCCAAAATGAAGAAGTCTCCGATAAAAATTCTGCTCGTAGAGGACGAGGGAGGGCTGAGTGCAACACTGGCAAAGGTGTTGGAAGCAAATCATTACGGGTTTGATCGGGCAAATGATGGACAAGTGAGCCTAGACTTGGCAGCAGCAATTGAGTATGACCTGATTTTGTTAGACGTGCAGGTTCCCAAACTAGATGGAATTAGTCTATGTCGGCAACTGCGATCGCAAGGCTATTGCAAACCGATCCTGTTAATGACTGCAAATGATTCAGATGCGGAGGTGGTGGCTCTTTTCGATGCGGGAGCCGATGATTACATCAGCAAGCCTTTTGCTACGGAAGTATTACTGGCAAGAATCCGAACTTTATTGCGACGCAGTAAAGCACTTTCCCCAGGAGGTTCTACTCAGAATTCAGCGGCTAATACATTGACTTGGGGAGAGCTTTGTTTAGATTTAGATTCTGGTAGAGTGACATTTGGCGAACAAATAATTTCACTGACAGCGACAGAATATAACCTGCTGGAATTATTGCTGCGAAATCCCGATCGCATCTTTAGCCGCAGTGTTATTTTGGATCGTCTGTGGGGATTTGATGACGCACCAACCGATCGCGCCATTATCACTCATATTAAGGATGTCAGAAAGAAACTGAAGGCAGGTGGCTTAACTGAAGAAATCATCGAAACAGTTTATGGCATGGGCTATCGACTGAAACCCTACCCCCAATCTGCGCCCTTTAACTTCAACAAGTTAGTCACAAAAAGTACCCAAAAACATCAATCTCGCGGGGTAGATAAGTCCGAGAGCGACAAAGTGTTAGAGCGGTTTCGGGGAGCCTTCAACCAACAAATTACTGTATTGGATCGGGCAAAAACTGCTCTATTAGCAGGAAATTTAGAAACCGAATTACAGCAATCTGCAAAACATGAAGCTCATAAATTGTCAGGCTCTCTGGGATCTTTTGGTTATCCCGAAGGCTCGAAATTGGCACGCTCTGCAGAGCATTTGCTAATAAAAGATCGCTCTTTGACTGCTGAGGAAATTACAGACTTCTCGGAAGTGGTGACAGGATTACAGCAGGAATTAGCCAAAACACCGATTACATCAACGGCTGTACCAATTTCTACTATTTCAATTTTCAACAACTATCGGGTTTTGGTAGTTGATGATGATGCTGCATTAACGGAGCGATTGAAAGTAGAATCCGAAGCTTGGGGATTTCAGATGAAAATTGCGCCGAATATTACTGATGCCCGATCGTGTCTTGCCTTGTCAATGCCCGATGTGATGTTACTAGATTTAAGCTTTGCAGAGACAGAGGAAGGTGGATTGACGCTACTGCGAGAACTGACCGAGCGATCGCCTACTCTTCCTATAATCGTTTTTACCGGACGAGATAGTCTTGCCGATCGCTTGGCTGTATCGCGTTTAGGTGCTAAGCAATTTCTCCACAAACCTGCAACCACCGAGCAAATTTTTCGAGCGATCGCCCGTGTTCTACCCAGTCCCAAAACTTCTGAAGCCAAAGTCTTAATCGTAGATGATGACCCTGTGATGCTGGTTAAATTATCAGCGTTACTGACTCCTTGGGGACTTGAGGTGACAAATCTCAAAGAACCACAGCAATTTTGGGAGGTGTTAATTAACACTGAGCCCGATTTAGTAGTGCTGGATCTAGAAATGCCGATCGTCAGCGGCTTAGAATTGTGTCAGGTCGTCCGACAGGATATCCAATGGGAAAATTTACCGATTTTAGTGGTGACAGCCCATACCGATCCAGAATCTCTGCAACAAGCCTTTGCAGCGGGAGCCGATGATTTTATTACCAAGCCGGTACTAGGGCCTGAATTAGTGACGCGGGTACTCAGCCGAATCAGGCGCGCTCGTCCTTTACTTAAGCCTGGAAATACTTAAATAGAACTGGGAGCATCTCATATTTGTAAAAACAGTTCTTCTGGCTCCTTCCTTCTTCCTTCTGACTCTTTTCTCCTGGCTCCTGGCTCCTGACTCCTAACCCCAATTTCTAGCTTGGCTGCAAAAGTGAGATGCTCCCAATAGAACTTACGCACGAGGGCTAAAAACCCGGTTTCTGCCTCAATGTAAAAAATGTAATTAATTAAGTAGACTCATGATAGAACATACTGATGATAATTATGGGAAATTGCAACAACAGCAACAACAAATCCTTGCTAAAACAGCACTTTCTATCTCCGAATCCCTCAAACTCGAAGACATTCTCAACACTACGGTAACTGACCTCAGAAACACTCTGCAATGCGATCGCGTAATTATCTTCCAATTTGCTCCAGACTGGAGCGGAAAGGTGGTGGTAGAGTCAGTTGGTTCAGAATGGAGATCAATCTTATCCACTCAGATACAGGAGCCTTGCTTTGCTGAAAGCTATATCGAACCCTTCAAACAAGGCTTATTCACCTCTAAATGTGATATTTATACTGCTGGAATTGATACTTGTCACCGGGAATTCCGGCCAAATTTTCACGTTACAGCTAGCCTGGTTATTCCTATCCTTAAGGGAGAAGAACTTTGGGGATTATTGATTGCTCATCAGTGTACAGAACCTCGCGAATGGCAACCATCAGAAATTGAACTCATGCGACAGCTAGCAACTCAAGCTGGAATTGCCATTCAGCAAGCTGATTTATTTGAGCAAGTACAAACGGAACTGAGGGAGCGCCAACAAGCAGAAATTGCCCTACAACAACTCAATACTGAACTCGAACAACGAGTCAGAGAACGGACAGCCGAACTCACTGAAGTCAACCATACCTTGCAACAATATATCAATCAAGTTGAAGACCTATATAATAATGCTCCCTGTGGCTATCATTCCCTAGATGCAGCAGGAACAATAATTATGATTAATGATACGGAACTGAAGTGGTTAGGCTATACCCGCGATGAAATTGTAAACCAAAAGAAATTTGTTGATTTAATGACACTTGAAAGTAAAAATATTTTTTATCAAAACTTTCCCTTATTTAAAAAACAAGGCTGGATCGAGAACTTAGAGTTTCAGATGTTGAATAAAAACGGAAAACCCATGTGGCTCAACTTAAATGCTACAGCAATTTATGATGAAGCAGGTAACTTCATGATGAGTCGTTCTAGCGTATTTGATATCACCGAGCGCAAACGTACTGAAGAAACCTTCCGCCAATATGAACGCATCCTATTCAATACAACAGATGGGATTGTGATCATGGATCGCAACTATATTTATCAAATAGTCAATCAAGCTTATTTGACTTGGTGCAACAAATCTGAAAGCGAAGTTATCGGAAATTCTGTTAGAAATATCCTGGATGCAGACGTGTTCGATAACATGATAAAGCCTCGGTTGGACAGATGTTTGGCGGGAGAAAAAATTCAGTATGAAAACTGGTTTGATTCTCCCAATTTAGTCAGGCAATTTTTGAGCGTTACTTATATCCCTTTACGTGATGCAGGCGAAAATATTGTAGGGGTAATCGTTAGTCTGCGCGATCTGACTAAACTTAAACAAGCCCAACAAATGCTGGAGCTTCAGGCTGTCATTACCCGCAACATGGCGGAAGGAATTGCCTTAGTAAGAACCGACAATGGAGTAATTGTCTATGCCAATCCTAAATTTGAGCAGATGTTTGGCTATGACTCTGGCGAACTCAACGGTCAGCACGTTTCGATAGTGAACTATGGCAGCGAATCGGTCAGTCCTGAAGATGTAAATCAAGCCATTCGGTCTGCCGTTTTACGAAAGGGTGAATTTAGCTATGAAGTTCATAATGTCAAGAAAGATGGAACTCCATTTTGGTGCAGTGCAACTTGCTCTGTATTCAAGCATTCAGACTACGGCGATGTTCTGGTGGCCGTTCATCAAGATATCACAGTAGCGAAGCACCTCGAAGAAGTTCGACAAGAGGCGGAAGCAGCCTTACTACAGAAATCCCGAAAGGAACATTTGCTATGGAGGATTACTCAAGGGATTCGCCAATCTTTGGATCTGAATGCCGTTCTAAATACTGCTGTTACTGAAATTAGGCAGACATTACAAACTGATCGCACTGCCATTTACCGCTTTAATCCTGATTGGAGTGGTGATTTTGTCGTGGAGTCAGTTGGTGAGGGTTGGGTAAAACTGATAGGAAGCGATGTTCAAAAAAATTGTGCAGATACCTATCTGCAAGAAACTCACGGCGGTCGATTCCGCAATAATGAAATTTTTGTTATTAATAATATTTATAGCGCTGAAATTCAACCCTGTCATATCGAGCTACTGGAACAATTGCAAGCAAAAAGTTATGCAGTTTTCCCGATATTTTTGAGAGAAACTCTCTGGGGTTTGTTAGCTATCTACCAAAACGCTGCACCTCGTCAATGGCAATCGTGGGAAATAGAATTACTTGAACAGATTGCCAGCCAATTGTCGATCGCCATTCAGCAATCCAAACTCTACCGACAACTTAAGATCGAACTGCAAGAACGTAAGCAAGCCGAAGCCACGATCCGAGAAGCGGAACGACGCTGGCGATCGCTCTTGGATAACGTGCAGTTGATTGTTGTCGGACTCGATATAGAGGGAAATGTTAATTATGTTAATCCTTTTTTCTTAAAAATCACAGGATATACTAACCCAGAAATTTTAGGAAAAAATTGGTTTGAAAACTTCTTACCCCCTCCTCTTCAAGAATCAGTAAAAGTTGTTTTTTCGGAAGTTTTAGCCCATAACTATCATCCCTATTATCAAAATTTTATCTTGACCAAATCGGGTGAAGAACGGTTCATTGCCTGGAACAATACCATGCTGCAAGATTCAGAGGGACACATCATTGGAACTATCAGCATTGGGGAAGATATTACCGAACGACAAAGGCTCGAACAGATTAAAAATGAGTTCATTGGCATTGTCAGCCATGAACTTCGCACTCCTTTGACAGGCATTCAAATGTCATTGGGACTAATAAAAAGTGGGGTTTATGATAAAAAACCAGAAAAATCTAGACGCATGATTGAAATTGCCTTCCTCGATACCAATCGATTAGTGAACCTGGTTAATGATATTTTAGATTTGGAGCGCCTAGACTCCGGGCGGGCAATTGTGGAGAAAACTGTTTGCAAAGCTGCCGATTTGATGCAGCAAGCAGTAGATAGCATTCAGGCGCTGGCTACTCAACAGCAGATCTCATTAATCGTTAACCCCACGGATGCAGAAGTCTGGGCAACAGGAGATGCGATCGTCCAAACTTTAACAAATTTGCTCAGTAATGCGATTAAATTCTCACCTGCCGATTCCACAATTCATCTGAGTGCCGAAAACCAGACAGACTTTGTGCTGTTTCAAGTTAGCGATCGCGGACGAGGCATTCCTGCCGATAAACTAGAACTCATTTTTGGGCGATTTCAACAAGTCGATGCATCCGACTCCCGTGAAAAAGGAGGCACCGGCTTAGGTTTAGCAATCTGTCGCAGTATAGTTGAGCGACATGGCGGCAAAATCTGGGCGGAAAGTATCTTAGGTGAAGGCAGCACATTTTGCTTCACCCTACCCTTAGCCATCATTGAATAACGCTTATAGCCTTTCTCAGTAACATGAGGTGCTCTCGCGGGCATAGGGCATAGGCCTCCGTGGGCATAGGGCATAGGGCATCAGTTGCGATCGGTGTGTACCTCATTTTATTGAGAACCGCTATAGATTAATCTGTAGCATCCATCCCAAATCCCAAATCTCCAATCCAAAATCCCATGACAGACAGACAAATTCTAGTTGTTGACGATGAAGAACACCTTCGGGAACTTGTGCAGGCCTGCTTAGAAGATTTACGCGGATGGAAAACAGTGGGGGCAGGATCGGGAGACGAATGTTTACAAATACTGCAAACAGAACGACCCAACGCCATTTTGCTGGATGTATCTATGCCGGGAATGGATGGGTTTGCTGTGTACGCTCGCCTCCAGTCCGATCCGATTACCCGATCGATTCCAGTGATTCTGCTGACAGCGAAAGTTTTGCCCAGCGATCGGGCTAAATTTGCCCAGATGGCTGTAGCTGGGATAATTGCCAAACCGATCCAACCCATCACCCTGACGGAAGAAGTAGCAGAGATTTTGGGATGGGATGATTGACTTTCACCATTTTTGTGAAGTTTTGTAACAATAACGGAATCTTTACCAATTCCTTACCGTTGCTATTTAGTCTCCTGTTATGCAGCTAAAAGTTCTTTGCATTAGGAGGAGACTCGATGAATGCTTTTCAGGCTTTGAATGATGTAAATCAGGATCTCGCAGGTTCATTTTCCGGTTTGCCCACTGGTTGTCAGCAATCCACACCTTGGATTGCTCATACAGAGGAAACCCCGATCACAGGCATTAAAATTCTCGAAAAGGATGTGACACTTATCCTTGAAGTTCACATTTCTGACCTTCATCTTGTCAAATTGAATCTCCAAATCACTCCAGAAACTGTTTTAATTCAAGGTCAACCTACCAAAGTGGCTGGAGTAAAAGGTTATTTCCTTCCTAGTGGATTTCAAACTCTCATCCCGTTGCCCCACCGCGTAGATCCTGATATCTATGTGGCTAAAATACACCAGGATGGTTTAACAATTCGCTTGCTAAAGAATTGAGAGTTCCGCCCTCCCAAGTTCGGATTCAACTCTCAAATATACATCTTTGAGCGATTGATTAAAGATGTGTATTTGAGACCCAATTGGCAACCGAAATATTGATTTCTAATCAATCAAAATAAAATGAACACTTTGCAAGTAGCTAATTATGAGGGCAGTCTCCTGCCCGAAAACAAGATGAAAGGGAAACAAATTCTCATCGTTGATGACCAAGAACACCTCCGCGAACTGGTACAGTTGTGCCTGGAAGACCTCGCGGGATGGAACACCCTGGTGGCCGAATCAGGAGAAGAATGTTTACAAATCCTACAAACAGAACGACCTAATGCTATTTTGCTGGATATATCAATGCCGGGAATGGATGGGTTTGCTGTGTACGCTCGTCTCCGATCCGATCCCATAACTCGATCGATTCCAGTGATTCTGCTGACAGCAAGAGTTATGTCAAGCGATATGGCCAACTTTGCCGAAATGGGTGTTGCTGGGGTAATTCGCAAACCATTTGAAGTCACTACCCTGCCGGGAAAAGTGGCAGAGATTTTGGGATGGGATGATTGACACTCCCCGGTATGGCAGACGCAGGATTCTTAAGAGTTTACCTCTACATTCATAGAGTTGCTGCTTCAACCCAGCTTACAGCAGTTGGCAACAAAAGACAAATACATTTTCGTCTCTAAAAAAGAGGTTTTTATGACAACCTGTCCTTGCTGCACGAATCAAATGCTGCGTCACCTTCGCCACAGTCAAGTATACTGGTTTTGCCGTCAGTGTTGGCAAGAAATGCCTGTTTACAGTCTTAACAGCTACGGTTCATCGCCCTCTATAAATTTAGTTAGAGAGTTAAGGATTAAGAAGCAACTTTTTTCAGAGGCGATAGTTTAAAGGTGAAATTCCATCGCACAGGCGTGAGGCCCGTGCCACAAAGGAGGCGGATGAATCAAAGGGATCTCGCACTTACCGACTAAACCTCCTCAAAAATTGCGCCTCGCTGCTGTAGATTCACCTGCATCTCCTCATCCATTCCTGAATTGTTCCCGAATCTGGCTGACTCGACATTCGCACCACTAAAATTAGTATTTGTTAAGTTCACTTCCAGCAGATTTGCGCCGCTCAAATTCGCACCGCTGAGGTTAGCTAAAGCTAGACTTGCTTTGTGCAAATCTGCGCCACTTAAATCAGCATTTCCTAAGAAAGCGCCACTCAAATCTGCACCGCCGAATTTGGCATTTTGCAGGTTGGCGTCGCTGAAATCGGCATCGTTTAAGGTTGCACCCCGGAAATTTGCCCGATCGAGATTTGCGCTGCTAAAATCCACTGCACTTAAAGTCGTTCCGCGCAAGCTGCTACCCGCGAAATCTAGTGCTGGGTTGAGATTGGCGATTTGGGCCAACTCCACAAAGTTGTCGGTTTCAGCGGAGATAATGCGATCGACCATTTCCTGCAATTCCGATTCAGCTTCCGGGACAATTTCCACTTCGCGCGGTTCAACCGGAGGCAAATTGTAGGACAATAGCGCCCAACTGAGGGCAGGTTGGAGTTTATTTGCTTGCAGGTATATAGTCAGGATTCTTTCTAAAACCGAATGTTGATTTGGCGTGATATCGTGCGGCCACAAACCCTCCGCATCTGTGAGATTAATATCTTCTTTAGCAACTTCAAAAGCTGCCGCCATCCGAAATTCTTTGGCCGCAATTTCTCCCAGCTTAGCACTTTTTAGCAAACCTTTTAATACTGATTTGCCTTGTTCTACTGCAAAAATCCAAGCTGGCGTTGTATCATCGCTGATTGTGGAAACATGACAAAATATGCTCTCTGTCTCCTTAATTTTTTCCAAATTCTCGCGACCCTGAACTCCCCGCTGACTTTCGGTTACTAAATTTTCTGCACTGCTTTGAATTGCCAGGGTTTCTTCTATTGGCAAAAGCTTGAAAGAACCGACTAACTGACGTGAGGCTACGGGTATTTCGCAGTTTTCTAGATAGAGTTTGAGCGTCCCGCCTTGCAGACCAAATTTGACGCGACCACCTAGCAGGGGTTCCCAATGCTCGTTAAAATTCAGGCTCAAGTGAATGTCGAGCTGCTGGGTTTGGGGTGCAACCGATGGAACTGGAATTGCTTCAAATTGCATCCACAAGCAATCTGGGTATTTGTTGTGAGACTCTAGCGATCGCATATCGGGTAGAATTGCTGGCACTACCAGCCTGTAATTGATATTTAAATTAGTTTATCATCTCTATTTTATCACAACACAGCTTTTTTTGGGGACACAATTGTAAATTTTGTTTAATTTTATCCGCCACTCATTGGTTTTGCTGAATTTGGCTTTTTACCCAATTCCGAAATGCTTTTACTAATTCTAAATAGTCCATTGTTTCTGCTTGTTCCAAAAATCTGACAATCTCTAATATCGGTAAGCTGGGAAATGCTAAACTGCTCTCGCCCTCAACGTATTCTCCATTTTCTAATCTGTTGATTCTGAGCCGCGATCCATTATAAATCCAAACTTCCGGCACTCCCAGATCCGCATAAACCTGCAAGGTATTTTCCGAACGGCTGGTAATGTCAATTTCCACTACTAAATCCGGTGGCGGATATTGAGTCAGGTCGATTCTTTTTTTGCCTTTAACTGCACTAATATTCTGGATGTAAAAACATTTATCTGGTTCTGCACCGCTAAGTTCAGGACGTTTGAATGTCGTAGAACCCAGAGGCTCAATTCTCACATCTAATTCTTCAGCTAAGGTTTCAACAAATCGACCCAATACTTCTTTGAAACGTTGGTGTTCTGGGGAGGGTACCATAATTTTCAAATTGCCGCGATTATATGTCAGTCGAATTTGCCGATCGCCGATTTCGGCTAGCAAAGTTTCGTAGGTTTGCCAACTGATACCCGATAGCTCGACAATTTGTTCGGGTGGAGCGAGAGTTTGAGCGGTCATAGGGCTATTTTCTTGAAGAGTTCGTAGGCGCAAGCCGGGGTGTAGCCATCGCACTTTTGCATTATATCATCGAAGGAAGCCTAGACTGGAAATACCGAAGACAAATCCAGAGATAACTCGGAAAAATCCGGAATTACCACCGTCTGATTTGGCCAAACAACTCGTTGCAATTGATAACTATAACTTCCGTTTTGTTTCTGATAAGGTTCGCTGTGCATTTCCAGTTCATTATCAACCAAATTAAATATCCAATAATTAGAAATCCCAGTCTCAGCATAGAGAGACAACTTGGTTGTGCGATCGTACTTCAACGTAGAATCGGAAACCTCAATTACCAACAAAATATCAGCAGGCTGCGGGTGAGAAGATAAATAACGATCGGCTCGATTGCGGGCAATCACAACATCAGGCTCTGGTTCGCTATCATCAGACAAAATAATTGGCTCTTGACCGCGCACGATCGCTCTTTTTCGCAGCAGCGGGTACAATTCTCCTAACAGTAGCGAATTACAAACAGAGTGAAACGTAGTTTTAGTAGTCTTGAGGATAATTTCTCCGCGAATCAATTCAACTCGCTCATCGGGGGCGAAAAATCCGAGTTCTCCCAAACGGTGATATTCGGCGATCGAGAATCGTTTTGCAGTTACGGCAGTCATAGCTTTTCTTACCCTCTACAATTACCAACCTTTCCAATTAATTCTACTCAAAAATCCCGCCCCGTGCCATCAATTCAACCTTCACAGCTTCCGAAATTCCCAGACAACCAAAAAACTTCGCATTTTTAACCACCGTATTTTTCAAATCAGCGCGGCTCAAATCAGCCCCGTTTAAATTCGCACCACTCAAATTAACACCGCTTAAATCAGCATTCTTCAAATCAGTATTTGTCAAATTTGCATTTACTAAAATCGCATTCGGTAAATAAGCACTGCTCAAATTGGCGCCGGTTAAATTTGCACCGCTCAAATTCGCCCGCGGCAGCTTTGTTCGCAAATCAGCACCGCTCAAATTGGCGCTGCTGAGTTCAGCATCCCGCAAATTAGCATTGCACAAATTAGCATCAATTAAAATAGCAGCGCTCAGCAAAGCACCGCTGAGATCGGCCAAAGTCAAATCTGCGCCTCGGAGGTTGGTTTCGCGCAAATCAGCACCGTTAAAATCAGCGTAGTGCAAGTCAAAACCGCTTAAATTAGCCCCAGCAAAATCCTCAATCGGATTCAAACCAACTGTTTCTGCAAGTTGTACAAAACTCTTATTTTTATCAATTAAAAACAGTTCCCGGACGATCGCCAATTGCTGCTGTCGGTAATCATCGGCCTTCTCGTAATCTGCTAAATACTTATAAGCAAGCTTCAAATTCTTGAGAGCATTGCGCTCAACGCGATCGTCCTTGCAGGCGCGCGCGATCGACAACTGCTCGTGATAGCATTCGATCGCACCAGGCAAATCTCCCTTAGCATCGTAAGCTAGCGCCAAATTGCCCAAAGTTTCCAACTCCGAGCGCCCGTCGCCAGTGTCCCGCGCGATCGCCAAACGCTGCTGCTGGTAATCAATAGCACCAGAAAAATCCTCAAGAGCACAGCTAGCATTGCCCAGATTTCCCAAAGCATTAGCCTCGCCCCGGCGATCCCCAATTTCCCGCGCTAACACCAAATGCTGCTGGTAGCACTCGATCGCCTGAGCATAATTTCCCAGCGCTTCGTAAGCTACGCCCATATTACCCAGCGCCGCACCCGATCGCCGCTTATCGTCCATTGAGCGATATAGCGCCAGCGCTTCCTGCCAAGAATTCAGCGCCGCCTCAAATTGACGCGCCTGATATTGCGAAATCCCCTGCTTGATTAGCTCGCTAGCTTGTTCGCTCATAATGTCAAAATTAGTTAATAACTAAAGTTGATATTAATCGACTCAAAGCGGTAATTGCTAATCGGTAATCAGTAATCGGGGATCGGTATGGCCAATCCCCCTCTCCCCCATCCGTATTTTCACGTCCGTGCAAAAAAAAAGACAAAAAAAAGAGAGAGCTACCTAAGTAACTCTCTCTGCCATCAGGGTGCATCTACATAACACAATATAACACGATAGGGATGAGGGGTGTCACCCCCAAACGTGAAGATGTTGTAAAGAAATGTAGATTAATTATAAAGTTACGATCCCGCGAGAAGGGCGAGTTCAGGAAAAACCGATCGCCCGCCGCTGTATCCGCTACACGCCCCCCTTAATAACTGCTTAGCCTGGGCCGTTAAGCTTCGCCGCCAGCAGCTCATTGGTCAGTTTGGGATCAGCCCGGCCGCCCGTTTCCTTCATCACCTTGCCGACAAAAAAGCCCAGCAGCTTAGTTTTACCGGCTCGGTACTGTTCGAGCTCCTTGGGATTGGCGGCTAACACGGCATCGATAGCTTGATCGATCGCCCCAGTATCCGAAATTTGAATCAAACCCTTGCTCTCAACGAACTTCTGAGGCGAACCACCGTTTGCCAGCAATTCCGGCAAAATATCCTTAGCGATTTTGCCACTGATCGTACCGGCCTCAATTAGCGCCAGCAGTTCGGCTAAATCCTGCGGTTGGAAAGGAATTTCTGCGATCGCCAGTTTTTCATTTTTCAGATAAGCAGTTATATCGCCCATCACCCAATTCGCAGCTTGTTTAGCCACAGCACCGGCGGCGATCGATTTTTCAAAATACTCCGCCACCGCTTTGTCGTCAGTCAGCACCCGCGCGTCGTAGGGAGAAAGACCCAGCTCAGTTTCGTAGCGATGGCGCTTCATTGCCGGCAATTCCGGCAGTTGAGCTTTCCAATCCTGCAATTGCTCGGTCGAAACTTTGATCGGAGGCAAATCTGGTTCCGGGAAATACCGATAATCGCTTGCACCTTCCTTAACCCGCATACTGAAAGTACACTGCTTGTTTTCATCCCAAAGCCGCGTTTCTTGGACGATGGTTTCGCCATTTTCCACAGCTTGAATTTGCCGCTCGATCTCATAATCGATCGCCCGTTCGATCGCATTAAAAGAGTTCATATTTTTAATTTCCACCTTCGTGCCGAACTCTTTTTGGCCAACGGGGCGCACCGAAATATTCACGTCGCACCGCAGCGAACCTTCCTGCATATTCCCGTCGCCAACACCGATGTAACGCACGATCCGGCGCAATTCTTGACCGTATTCGGCAGCTTCCGCGCCAGATCGCAAATCCGGTTCCGAAACAATTTCTATTAGAGGCACACCTGCGCGGTTGTAATCGACCATGGAATAAGTTGAACCGCTCAGCCGATCGCTGCCGCCGTGAACCAATTTTCCGGCATCTTCCTCCATGTGCAAGCGAGTGACCCCGATTTTTTTTCTAGTAGAATTTCCCTTCTCGTCCACCAGTTCAATTTCTAGCCAACCGTTAGTAGCGATCGGCAAATCGAACTGAGAAATTTGATAATTTTTCGGCAAATCGGGATAGAAATATTGCTTGCGGTCAAACTTACTGTAAGGTGCGATTTCGCAGTTGAGAGCCAGCCCTGCTTTCACCGCATACTCCAGAACTTTTTGATTTAATACTGGTAACACTCCAGGCATTCCCATACAAATTGGGTCAATGTTAGTATTTGGAGCATTGCCAAATTCTGTAGAAGAACTGGAGAAAATTTTAGTATTCGTACTCAATTGACAATGAGTTTCGAGACCGATAATGGCTTCGTACTGAGTTCGGTTTTTTATCGAAGAGGGTGCAGCAGCAGTCATAAGCAATTTTAAAGACTGAATAACTTTAGATTTTATTTTAGCTTTTTATTGACCAAACTGATGGGAGATTATTTGTAGGTAGGGGGGCTTTCATTGGTGTCAACCAGCGCGTCAAACCCTTAGTTCGGCAGGTTTTAACCCCTGCCGGACTTTGAGAAAGCGTGTTTAGTTGAGACAAATGGGGTTCTGCATACGCAACACCCTGCTACAGATTCGCGATCGACCCAAGCCCGCAGCCACGCCGATCTCCTTTTGATCGCCCCCAAACAACAACTCTGTGCAAAAATATACTTAGGGCCTGCTCCTGCCCGCACCCTTCCCTTACCCAGGAGAGTTTTAGATCGATCCACCACAATTGCTAATCAATCTGCACCCCAAATCCTTTGACTGGCAGTCTTTAATAACGCCGCCCGCCTCCAACGATCGGCTCCACGCACAGACTAAAAATTAAAAATGTATAATTTAACAGGAAATTACATATTTTTATTTTTTAACCTTTAATTTTGAATTCTCAAAGTAACACTTGCCTAAGTGTCAAAACTATGCCTGAAATTCCAGTTGAAAGTGCCACACTGTTTCAGAACAGCACCACTGAGCTAGAGCAGGCCGAATCAGCCCTCGAACTCGCTTGGCACGAACTCGAAAAACAAATAGCAGAAATCATTGCTCACATCGCCAACGCAGGCTCAGCAAACACACAGGAAATTAGCGATCGCTTGGCCGAGGCGAAGCAACTCCGCCAGCAACTTCAAACTCAAATAAAAAAAGCCAACTCGCGGCGGGAATTTCACCTAGAAAACTCCCCAATGGCAGTTGTAGAGTGGGACAAAGAATTTCGGGTAGTGCGCTGGTCGCCAATGGCAGAACAAATATTTGGCTGGAGTGCAGCAGAAGTAATTGGCCAATACTGGCACGAATGGTCAATAGTTCATCAAGAAGACTTCGAGCAAGTGTGCGCCGTCACAAATCAACTGTTAGACAGCAGAGAAACCCGCAACGTTTGCCGCAACCGCAACTATACCAAAGATGGCTCGATAATTTACTGCGAATGGTACAATTCTGCACTCATCGATGAATCGGGAACAGTAGTTTCAATTCTATCTTTTGGCAGAGACATAACCGATTGCCACCGCATTCAAGAAGAACTGCACCGGCGCGAACAAGCTTTCAGCACCCTAGCGGAAAATGCGACCGATATCATCGCCCGGTTCGATCGCAAACTACGCCTCCTTTACATCAACCCAGCAGTAGAATCAACAATTGGAAAACCCGCCGCCAAATTGATTGGCAAAACCAACCAAGAATCAGGAATGCCGCCGCACTTGTGCAACCTGTGGGATGAGGCTTTTCTGAAAGTTTTTGGCACCGGCAAACAAGAAACCATAGAATTTGAGTTTCCCACTACTGAGGGCATAAAACATTACCACTGTCGAGTCATTCCCGAGTTTGCTGAAGACAATTCAGTAGAAACAGTTTTGTCCATCGCCCGCGATATTACAGAACTAAAACAAGTCGAATCGCAGTGGCGACAAAGCGAATCCAAATTTAAAGCCGTAGTTGATTCTAACATGATCGGCTTAATTTTTTGGGATCTTAACGGCAGCATTACAGATGCCAACGCCGCTTTTTTAAACACGGTAAATTATACGCGGGACGAGCTGCTTGCCGGAAAAGTTAATTGGCAAGAAATGACACCACCAGAATACGTGCGTTTAGATACAGAAAAAGTTGCCGAACTGAAGGCTAGAAATACGGTTGTTCCCTTTGAAAAAGAATTTATACGCTCCGATGGTAGCCGCGTTCCGGTAATGTTGGGCAGCACATTTTTAGAAGGGACGAAGCAGTTAGGCGTCAGTTTTGTGCTGGACTTAAGCGAGCGCAAACAGGCAGAATCGGAACTGCAAAAACATCAACAACTTTTAGAGAGTATCCTGACAACTATCCCCAACTTTCTTTACATTTACGATGCCGTAGAAAACAAAAATATTTATGCAAATGAATCGGTCACAGCCATACTCGGCTACACTGCCAAAGAATGGCAAGATTTTGGTATAGATGCTGTCGCTAACTTAGTTCATCCCGAGGAGCTGTTAAAGCTAATTACAGGTATGGAGCGACTAAAACACAGCAGCAATCCCTATGAAACGGATGACAGAGACTACAGAATTAAACACAAAAATGGGGAATGGCGCTGGGTGCACGATCGCTCTACAATCTTCACAAGAACCCCAGACGGACAAATGAGGCAAATTATCGGTTCCGTACTCGACATCACCGATCGCAAACAAGCCGAAGAATCATTAAAACAGCAAAAAGAACTGCTGCAAACTATATTCGACAACGTGCCGATCATGCTCGCATTCTTCGACAAGAACGGTCAAATAAACTGGGTAAACCGCCACTGGGAACAAGTGCTCGGCTGGAGTTTGGCAGAAACTAAAGACCGCGATATCTGGACCGAATTTTATCCGCAGCCAGAATACCGTCAATACGTTTTGGATGAAATCCAAGCAGCAAATGAGAAGTGGAGCGACTTCAAAACAAAAGTTAGAGACGGGCGAATTATCGACACTTCTTGGGCAAATGTTCGCCTTTCCGACGGCAGGTGTATCGGCATCGGTCAAGATATCACTGAACGCAAACGAGCCGAAGCAGAACTCAAAGAACTCAACGAAACTTTAGAAGCTCAAGTCGCCCAGCGTACAGCAGAATTAGAAACATTTTTTGATGCTTTGCCGGACTGCATTTATGTTGTAGAACGGGACAATATGCGCTTGTCTTTTGTTAACAAAACTATTGCCAAAATGTGCGGCTTCAAAAGCAGCAAAGACATGCAGGGCAAAACAGTTTTTGAATGTTTTTCGGACGAACTCGCAAAACGATTTTGCCGGGAAAATTTGCAGGTATTTGAAACAGGCGAAACTCTGCACTTTCAGGAAAAATTAGTAATTTCCGGTTGCCATTCCTACTACGATACTTTTAAAATTCCGCTGAGAAATCTAGACGGCGAGGTTTATGCTTTAATTGGCACTTCTCGCGATATCACTGAGTTGGTAGAGACAAAACAAGCTTTGTCAGAACGCACAGAGCAATTAGAAGCTGCCAATCAAGAATTAGAATCTTTTTCTTACTCAGTTTCCCACGACTTGCGCGCACCTTTGCGACACATTTCAGGTTTTGTAGAAGCGTTGAAGCAGCGGCTAGAATTAACTGAGGCTTTGAGCGATCGCAAAATAGTTCACTATATGGAAATAATTGAAGACAGCAGCCAAAAAATGAGCCTGTTGATTGACGGTTTGCTCGCCCTGTCGCGGGTGAGTCGCACCGAGTTGAGGCAAATTCCGATCGATCTGAGCCGTTTGGTACAAAATGCGATTAAATTGACTAAACCCCCAACCGTCGCAGATCCGGCCCAAACTCCCCACAGCGTTGAATTTGCCGTCGGAGATTTGCCGACAGTAATGGGAGATCCAACCTTGCTGCAACAGGTGTTCAGCAACTTGATTAGCAACGCCGTCAAGTTCAGCCGCGGACGCACTCCGGCTACAATAGTTATTGAGGGTTTACCTGATGGGACGATTTTTGTCAAGGATAACGGGGTGGGTTTTCCGATGGAATATGCCGATCGCCTGTTTGCAGCCTTTCAGAGGCTGCACTCCCAGAGAGAATTTGAAGGTACGGGCATCGGTTTGGCGATCGTCCAGCGGATTATTCACCGCCACGGCGGCACCGTTTGGGCCGAAAGCCTACCTAGTCAAGGAGCCACCTTTTACTTTAAACTAGGGCAAACAATCTCAAACGGTAATATAGATTCATAAGTTAAGTGTATAAGAGTTTTAAATTCTGAATTTAAAACTCTTATACACTTAAATAAGTCACAATCCGTGAGAGCATCAGAATTTTGGTGTGACAGGAATGTTCACTGTCAGGGATGGAAGCGAAAGATCTAGGCTTGGCAGTGCAAGATGCTCGTACTCCTAAAAAACGCTCTGTAAAAAATTGGGATGATCCCCAATCGGTTCTGTCAGCCCTCGACGGCCGATACTCAATAAAAGTTTTGAGAGTAGAGTATATAATTGATTTTGCTAAAAATATCGAGATAAAATTAACAATCAAATTCCGTCTAATAAATTACTAGCAACAACACGAATAACCAATTGAAAACCTCCCCAATACCTTATGTTAGATATAAATCAGACCAACTATCTACTAAAAATGGTAGCGGAATCAACATTAAACTTGTTGATTATCGAAGACATGGCAGAAGATATGGAATTAATAGTGCTCGCCTTAGAAGCGGGGGGGGTAAATTTTAAGTGCGACACGGCAGAAACAGCAACAGAGTGCAGAAAACTGCTCGAAAATTGCAAGTACGATGCTGTACTCTCAGATTACCGCCTCCCCGGTTTCAACGGTTTAGAAGTGTTGAAATTAATGCAGGAATTAGGGCAAGACATACCCTTAATTTTAGTAACGGGAAGTTTGGGAGAAGAAGCGGCTGTTGAGTGCATCAAAGCCGGAATGACCGATTACGTATTAAAAGGGCGGCTGTTTAGGTTGCCCACAGTTTTAGAACGATCGCTCCAAGAATACAAAATGCGGCGCCAGCAACAAGAAGCGATCGCCCAAATTCAGCGGCAAGCTCAGCGAGAAGCGATCGTCAACCGCATCCTCCAAGCCATGCGCTTCACCCTTGTACTCGACGAAGTGCTGCAAACCACCGCAGATCAACTGCACGAAGCTTTAGACATCAGCGCCTGCGCCATCTTGCAGCCAGATGCTGAGGAAGGCGGCATCACAATTCGCTACATCAGCAAAGCAGCCGACAAAGAACGGTTCGTCGGGTTAAATTGCAAAGTGGCCGAGCACTACAGATCCGGGCTCGCGGCTGGGGAAACCCTGATCATCGACGAGTTATCGACACTGTGCCCGTCACTGCAAGAATCAGCAGGGTTGGTAGGGTTTCGCTCCGTCGCGATCGCCCCACTGCTCTACCAGCAGTCATTTTTGGGAGGAATTAGCCTCTATCAGTGCGATCGGGCGCGCTCTTGGAGCGCAGAAGAACTGTCGCTACTCAAAGCCATAGCCGATCAGTGCGCGATCGCGATCCACCAAGCCGAACTCTACCAACAAGCCCAAACCGAGCTTGCAGAACGCAAGCGGGCCGAAGCAGCAGTCTGCGGCATCCAGCAGCAGCTAGCCACAATGGCAGCCAACATTCCCGGCTCAGTCTACCGCACTGTGCTGCATCCAGATGGCACAATTTCCCTGCCCTACATCAGTCCGGGCGTGCGCGAAGTTACTGGGTTCGGGGCCGAAGAAGTGATTTCGCACCCGGAACTCTTGACAGAAATCATCCATCCAGAGGACAAAAGCTCGTGTGACAGCAGGGTAGCAGCATCGAGAGCGAGTCTTTTGCCGTGCGATCGCCAGTACCGCATCGTTCTGAGATCTGGGGAGGTCAAGTGGGTGCAAGACAGCGCTAAATTTTCCAAAAACGAAAACGGCGACGTAATTATAGACGGAGTAGCCCTGGACATCAGCGATCGCAAACAAGCAGAATCAGCACTGCGCCAAAGCGAACAGCGATTTCGCTCGCTGATAGAAAATGCCACAGACATCACGATCATTCTCGACGCCGAAGGAATTTTCCGCTACATCAGCCCTTCCGTCAAGCGAATTTTAGGATACCCGCCCCACCAGGCGATCGGCCGCAGCGCCTTAGAAATAGTTCACCCCGACGACTGCGCCACGATCACCGAAACCCTCCACAAAGCCATTGAAAACCCCAAAAGAAGCCAGTCCCCTGTTGAGTACCGAGTCCGCCACCGCAACGGTTCCTGGTGTTATGTAGAAGCTGTAGCCACCAACTTGCTGTACGATCCCGCAGTCGAGGGAATCGTGATTAACTGTCACGACATCACTCAGCGCAAACTCGCCGAAGAACAACTGCTGCACGATGCTTTTCACGACGCCCTCACCGGATTGCCCAACCGATCGCTATTTACCGATCGGCTCGAACACGCTCTGAGGCTGGCAAAACGCCGCAAAGACTACTTGTTTGCCGTACTGTTTCTCGATTTAGATAGATTTAAAGTAGTCAACGATTCCCTCGGCCACGCCATCGGCGATCAATTGCTAGTATCGATCGCGCGGCGTCTGGAAGCTTGTCTGAGGCCCGGAGATACAGTGGCCCGCCTCGGAGGAGACGAGTTTGTGCTGTTGCTAGAAGACATCGAGGGCATCAATGAAGCTACCACCATTGTCAACCGCCTGCAAAAGAAAATCACCTCCCCTCTCCTTCTAGACGGACACGAAGTATTTATCACCGCCAGCATCGGCATAGCTTTGAGTTCTGGCGAATACGTGGAACCGACAACCCTGCTGCGCGACGCCGACACAGCAATGTACCGCGCCAAAGAACTCGGCAGAGCCCGACACGAAGTTTTCAACAGTTCCATGCACGCCCACGCTTTGCGGCTGTTGCAGCTAGAAAACGACCTGCGGCGGGCGATCGAATCAATTAGAGAGCCGGTCAGAGAAGAAGACTTTCCGCCATCCCACGAATCAGCCTTACCTCCCTTATCCCCAGCGCCCCAGTTTATTATTCACTACCAGCCGATCGTGTCGATCGCCACTAACACAATTACCAGTTTTGAGGCCCTAGTGCGCTGGCAGCATCCAGAACGCGGCTTAGTTTCCCCCGGCGAATTCATCACCATCGCCGAAGAAACCGGCTTGATCGTACCCCTCGGCCGCTGGGTACTCCGCACAGCTTGCCACCAAATCCGCCAGTGGCAGCAGCTATTTCCCAACCACCCCCCCTTGAGCGTTAGCGTCAACATTTCTGTCAAACAGTTTTCTCAGCCAGATTTAATCGAATACATCGACCAAGTTCTCGCAGAAACTCACCTCGACGGCAGCAGTTTAAAACTAGAAATTACCGAAAGCGTACTCATAGAAAATTCCGAATCAGTAACAGCAATGCTGGTACAGCTCAGAACCCGAAACATACACTTGTGCATTGACGACTTCGGCACCGGCTATTCCTCGCTCTCCTACCTGCACCGCTTCCCCACCAATACCTTAAAAATAGACCGCTCTTTTGTTAGCAGGATGGGAGGTGAGTTCGATTTCAGTAAAGGAGGCATTGACCCCACAGAAATTGTGCGGTCGATCGTCACTTTGTCCCACAATTTAGGCATGGATGTAGTAGCCGAAGGAGTCGAAGAAGCCTCGCAACTATCTATACTAAAAGGGTTAAAATGTGAGTACGCCCAAGGATTCTTTTTCTCAAAGCCAGTAGACTCTCAAACAGCAGCAGCCTTAATCCGACAGCAAGGAGAAAATCAGAATTTGCTGACATTTAGTTTGTTAGAGAAAGGCCATTAAAAAAACACGGCATTTTGTGAGTCCCGTTTCAGCATAAAATCTTAAAATATTTTAAAGCTGTCCCTAAATGGCGTCAGTTAATAAGTACGGCATCCAAATCACTGTCAACGACCCGGATCTCAAGACACGCTTGCTTCGGGCCTAAGACTTAAACCATAGTTGACCAGAGGCGTACCTGCGTACTACGTTAACGGTAAGAGTTAAAGACCTACCAGGGAATGCTCTCGCTAGTTCCTTGCCAAGCGAAATTTAGGATTAAACAGACTTATTGGGTTAAATCAGTTTCCTAGATATAGTAGCGGCTGTTAACGAAGGCGCAAGCTAACATTACCCCTCTCATAGAGGCTCATAAAGGAGCGAACATTATGCGATCGCCTGTTGCGAGGTTGGATGTGGTAATTGTCCCACTGAAAGTACATTACAAAAGTACACTCCCATCTAGCAATCCCCGTGTAATGGAAAGATTCACGGCGGTTGAAACCGCCTAGCCGTTTCCCTCTCAGGTCTAAAGACACGCTCGTTTCCCACTTACCGAATTTTTTTATGACTATTGGCTACCTCGCACTCGTTCTCCACGCCCACTTGCCTTTTGTCCGCCACCCCGAAAGCGACTACGTTTTAGAAGAAGAATGGCTGTTTGAGGCGATCGCAGAAACCTACATTCCCCTGCTGCAAGTCTTTGAAGGGCTCAAGCGCGACGGCATCGACTTTAAAATTACCATGAGCATGACGCCGCCCTTGGTTGCCATGCTGCGCGACCCCTTGCTGCAAGACCGCTTCGACGACCACTTGGCTAAACTCGAAGAATTAGCGGATCTCGAAATCGAACACAACAGCGGAAACGGTCACCTCCGCTATTTAGCAGAACATTACGCCACCCATTTCTCTCAAGTTCGCAACTTTTGGGAAAAGTACGATCGAGATTTAGTCAAAGCCTTCAAAGAACACCAAGATACCAACAACCTCGAAATCATCACCTGCGGCGCCACCCACGGCTACCTACCGCTGATGAAAATGTACCCCGAAGCAGTTTGGGCACAAATTCAAGTAGCTTGCGACAATTACGAAGCAAACTTCGGCCGCCGACCAAAAGGAATTTGGCTGCCCGAATGCGCCTACTACGAAGGTTTAGAGCGGATGTTAGCCGACGCCGGCCTCCGCTACTTTCTCACAGACGGTCACGGCATCCTCTACGCCCGCCCGCGTCCCCGCTACGGCAGCTACGCCCCAATTTTCACCGAATGCGGAGTCGCAGCCTTCGGCCGGGATCACGAATCCTCGCAGCAGGTTTGGTCTTCCGAAGTCGGCTATCCAGGGGCCGCCGAATACCGCGAATTCTACAAAGATTTGGGCTGGGAAGCTGACTACGATTACATTAAGCCCTACATCATGCCCAACGGACAGCGGAAAAATACCGGGATTAAATATCACAAAATCACCGGTCGCGGATTGGGTTTAGGCGATAAACAGTTGTACGATCCTTACTGGGCACGGGAAAAAGCAGCCGAACACGCCAGCAACTTTGCTTTCAACCGGGAACGCCAAGTCGAACACCTCAACGGCATTATGCAGCGTCCGCCGATTATTGTTTCGCCTTACGACGCCGAACTTTTCGGTCACTGGTGGTACGAAGGGCCTTGGTTCTTAGATTACCTGTTCCGCAAGAGTTGGTACGACCAAAATACCTATGAGATGACGCACTTAGCCGATTATTTGCGGGGAAATCCGACTCAGCAAGTGTGCCGCCCGTCTCAGTCTAGCTGGGGTTTCCGGGGTTTCCACGAATATTGGCTCAACGATACCAATGCTTGGATTTACCCGCACTTGCACAAAGCTGCGGAACGGATGATTGAGTTGGGAAGCATGGAACCTGCGGATGAATTGCAGTGGCGGGCTTTGAACCAGGCGGCGCGGGAAGTGCTGCTAGCTCAATCTTCTGACTGGGCATTTATCATGCGTACAGGAACGATGGTGCCCTATGCAGTGCGCCGGACTCGATCGCACTTAATGCGCTTTCACAAGCTTTACGATGAAGTGAAAGAAGGGAAAGTTGATTCGGGTTGGTTGGAGAAGGTTGAGGAGATTGATAATATTTTCCCTGAAATTAACTATCGCGTTTATCGATCGCTTTAAGTCTCGTTTCCCCTTTCATCCTGTCCCCCCAGCCCTGCTTAAGGGAGGGACAGGATGTTAATTAAAATTATAGGTGATGCGGCGATCGCCATGAGTGGAATGAGAAGGGCGAGCTTTGGTTGAGAGTGTGAGTGCGATCGCATTTTGGGATGGAAAGGTCGATCGCACTTTATGTCTTTTTCTCAACGCACAGGCGATCGCACAACACAATGTAGTCAAACAGCATTTTGAAGCAGAAGAACGCTTGACAAAAAAGAATTACTGGTGAATAATTTCAACTATCTTAGCCATCGCCTCGTTCAACTTCTCAGGTTTAAGCTTACCAGCTTTATAAAGTATAATTTCTCGGTCAGCGGTAAACAAGCGATTAGGTCTAATGTTGCTAGTTTGGTTAAGTCCGCCCTCGTTAAAATCACTACTTTCAAGGGTAATAGCATAGCGATCGGCGATCGTCTGGCTAGTAATTTGACAAAGAATTAGATCGTCTCCTGCCAAAGTTGCTATGACTAAAGCCGGTCGGCGCTTGGCTTGTGTTAAATCGGAAAATGGGAAAGGAACAACTATCACATCACCTTTTACAAATTGTGCCATGCTTCATCCTCCTCTGACTTTAACCAGTCTTTTTGCAAAGAAGATTCACTGAGCAGGCTTGCTTCTAACTTCTCTTTATCATACTTTGCTTTGAGGAATTGCAGAAAATCCCAAACTTCTTCTAATATAAATTCTGGAATATTATCCACTTCTTTAAGGAGCAATTCTTTAGCGTTCATGTCATTTACCTATAAAGACATAGTAACTGTTAATCTATGATAGCATCCTTGAGATTAGCAGCGCTCAGTTGCGATCGCTCCCAATCTTCATGACCGACGGACAACCGCAAGCAGCCCGCCAAATTCCGGCTGACGCTCAATCCATCCTCGCTTACCTACCAAATCGCATCCGCATCGCCCTCATTACCAGCGCGGCGGCTATTGAGTATCCCATCAAAGCTGTCGTTGAAATGGATCTCGCCAGTTGTCTCGACTCGCTTAGCGTTGGGCTTTGCAGACTGTAGCCAGGGCGCGGTAAGTAGTTGCCGATTGACACAGATTTTAACTTTTAGTTGGTAACGGCCTTATTTGTTTGGCCAAAAGTAGAGTTCGTGCGATCGACTAACCTACTAATTCAACGCGCACGCGAGCGCTTTTTTGGAGATGGGAAGGTCGATCTCACTTTATCTCTTTTTCTCCACGCGCAGGCGATTGCTCTTTTTGACATCGAAAGGTCGATCGCCGAGGGCAGCAAATAGCCAGCCAATTAGAAAGAAAGCTGCCAGAATTCACTCAAATTGAAGCGCAACCAAATCGAGAAATTAAACTAGCGAACTTAAAAAAATTGTTAGCTGAAATCAGAAGCCAAGTATTGGATTATGCTAAGGAATTGTGGCATTTGCGAGAAGACAGCAATACTGTTGATATTAATGCGGAGAATTATATCGAAATTTATGCTAAAATCAAAATTTTTTCCCTTGAAGGCGGCAACTGGTGTTTTTGCAGAAGTTCCTGAGTTTGTGCGATCGCAAATATCAAAGTCAAATTGAAAAATACTTAAACTACCTGATTGCTAATCAAGATTTGTTCTAGCAGACAATATCCACAATTCGCGGGCTGGTGGAAATCGCACAGGTGGAATTGAACCGGGAACAGGAAGAGAGGGAACGTCAGCGCGATCGCCAACAACTAGAATTATACAAGCAAAAGGAACAATAGCAGAAAGAGCGCGATCGAGAACAAATGGAAATCGGCAGGAAGAACGAAGACAAAGAGAAAAAGCGATCTCGCCAACTTGAGAATATCATCTTTTTTGTCGGAACTGCGATCGGCTGCGAACAAATCTTTTGGGCCAGCTATCTCCTAATCAAAGATACACCGATTAAATAGCAACCAGATTTTTCCCTCCCGCTTCATCCCTTCACCCCCACGATTATCTGGAGTTTGCTTTTCGGTTTAATATTCGGCCTGCTGATACTGGGTATCCTATCGCTGGCGACAAAAATATCCCCCAGAATCCTGCGACTGGTCAGAAAAATATTGCCCAGGTAAAGGGGTGCGTGACAGTCAATAGTAAAGGGCTGCAGTGCAATGATTTTTCACCATCACGCACCCTACGACTGATACAAAACATTGTATTCGTAGGGAAACGGCATTGCCGTGTCCTTTCGCAAAACCGAACGGGAATACAATTCATCAAACAAAAAACCGGGTTTCTGATAAAACCCGGCAACCCTAAACAAAAGCAATATTAACACTGAGCAAACCTCAATTCTTTAATAACTTCATCCCCATTTTCACCTTGTCCAAAATCGTCTTTTGCGAAACACAAGTAATCAGACAAAGCTTGCCGCAATTCAAAGTATCGCGGCGGACTTCCTGAGCTTTTTCGCCGTACCAAATCTCGCGGGCGCTGGCGTTTTTCACATTACCAATCACGGGAAACTCATCGCACAATTTCACATCGCCGCGCGTATCTATCCAGTAATTTCGCAGTCCAACACGACAAGGACGAGTTGAATCAGGAGCTTTTTCTTCGGCAAAGTGAGGAATCATCAATCGTAACACTTCATCGCTGTTCATAATCGGAGCGCCGTTGTTCTTCATTTCAATTAGCCGCTCGATTACTTGAGAAAATTCCTCCATGTCTTCTTTTTCAATCCACAATTCCTCGTATGTTTCTGGCGTCCAGCGGTTGACCGGTTGGAAGTTCACCGTCGTAGCCCCAATTCCCTGAGCCCAGGTGACTATTTCCGGGAGGTGGCGGAAATTGAGTCGGTTCATCGTCGGTTTGACGTTGATCGGAAACAAGACGTTCTGTTTTTCTTGTTCTTCGCGCAGATAGCCGATTCCTTTAGAAAGCCGATCGAACAATCCCGGTTGACCCCGCAAATAATCGTGCAGTTCTGCATTCGGCCCGTCAACTGAGATATTCACATTAAAAGGACGAGCAGCGACAGTTTTGGCTGCGTTTTCCCTGGTCATGCAATAGCCGTTGGTGGTGACGCCGGCGTGAATGCCATTTTTATTTGCAAAAGCCAGCAAGTCTAGAAAACCTTTTTTAATATAAGGTTCGCCGCCGCTAAAGTTGATTGAAAATTCGCCCACAAATTCTTTGACGCTTAAGAGGGCATTTTGCCATTCTTCGATCGTCATTTCGTCTTTATATTCTTTGAGCCGCCAATACTCGCACTGGCGGCATTTAACATTGCAGCGCTCGTTTACAATCCCGTAAAAAGTGACTGGGCTTGTCACGTCGTATCCTGTATTGATCCGCAGCGATTCGGCTACTGCACTCTTGGTGTGCTTGACTCCCAGCCTGGACAATGTTAACGCATCCATGTCTTTTTTTCCTTACGTGTTGTTAGTTAAGTCAATTTCTTGCACCCTCTTTTGTACGTATAATTACGCATTGCTGATTACGTATTCCTTTTGAGTACGTATGCACCATCCTAAGTGTTCCGTTTGGGTATGCCTAGATGTTTCTCAAATATTTATAATATTAAAAATTGTAACATATTAGTATTTCCAATCAATTAAGCGAGACTTTGTGTGAAAACATGAATTCGGCTTAATAATTGCCAAAATATATGGGCTTAAGATTGACTTAAATTAATAATTGTAATTTCTGTTTAAAATTTGTGAAATAACTTAATACTGTTTTTCAGTAAAATTATTTAGGTAAGTGGTATCAATAATTTATTGTTATAGTAAAATGAGCAGCCTGTACAGGAGTTAACTTCACACAACCTTTAAAATATGCGAATTTAAGTATTTACACGGCAAAAAATGGCGACAAACATGGGACGATATTTGCACGTACTGAAATTGTTCTGGGGTGCGGCGATCGCAGCGGAACTAGAATACCGAATCAACTTTGTCCTCGCGACTCTCAGCAGCCTCGGAAATCTTGCGGGCAGCTTGTTTGGGCTGTTTTTGTTCTACCGTACTGGCTACAGGTTTGCGGGCTATTCATGGGAAGAGGCTTTAGTTGTACTCGGTATTTTCACGATTTTGCAGGGGTTTTCGTCAACGTTTCTAGCCCCTAATCTCAGCCGTATTGTCGATCGAGTCCAGCAAGGTACTCTCGATTTCGTACTCCTCAAACCCATCAGTTCCCAATTTTGGCTATCTGCAAACACAGTTTCGCCTTGGGGAATCCCAGATTTAATCTTCGGCACCGTATTGCTGCTGTATGCTGCCAACAAATTGGGAGTAGGAATCGGCAACTATTTTTTAACAGCAATACCGCTGTTATTCGGAACTATTACTCTTTACAGTATATGGTTTATGTTAGGGGCCACCAGCATTTGGTTTGTCAAAATTTACAATGTTACCGAAGTCCTCAAAGGATTGTTAGAAGCGGGTAGATTTCCAATGGCAGCTTATCCCGCAGCTTATCGATTTTTCTTCACTTTCGTAGTTCCCGTTGCCTTCTTGACGACTGTGCCTGCAGAAGCCATGCTGGGGAGAGGTGAAATCGTTTGGCTCGCAGGGGCGGGAATATTGGCGATCGGGCTTTTATATTTCTCGCGCTACTTCTGGCAATTTGCACTCCGCTTTTACACCAGCGCTTCCAGCTAGTTAAGTCGGTAGGTAAGCTGCAGCACATCTATATTGTCTATTATGTTTGAGAGGGAGAGGATTTGACACGGGTGGAATAGGGAATTGAAATATACATTTTCAAGGCAAAACAGCTTATCTAAAAAATATTTTTTCTATTTACTTAGATAGTTAAATAAATGTAAGATTTCAACCTATCCTTAAAATGTAAACTGGAAATACACCACGCAAACGCAGGCAAACTAATGAAAAGAAAAAAACTGGGTAACAGTAATTTTACTATCAGCGCGATCGGTCTTGGAGGTATGCCAATGTCCTTAAGCGGCAGGCCGCCCGAATCGCAATCAATTGCGGTAATTCACCGGGCCCTCGATTTGGGTGTCACCCTAATTGACACCGCAGATTCCTACTGCCAAGATCAATCCGACAAACACCACAACGAGCACCTGATTGCCAAAGCTTTGCAACAGTACAGCGGAGATGTTAGGGCCGTTACTGTGGCCACTAAAGGTGGCTTAATGCGGCCTCAAGGTGCTTGGACGCGCAACGGCAACCCCCATCATTTACGCAAGACAATTCGGGAAAGTTTTGAAGCATTGGGTGGCAAGGAACCGATCGACCTTTGGCAATATCACTCGCCCGATCCCGCTTATACCATCGAAGCAGCCCTAGCACCCGCAAAAGAAGCAGTAGAAGCAGGAATGATTCGATTTATTGGAGTGTCCAACTTTTCTGTAGAGCAAATCAAACGCGCCCGCGATACAGTAGAAATTGTCTCTGTTCAGAATCAATATAATCCTTGGCACAGGCAGCCAGAATCAGACGGCGTACTGGAATATTGCGAAACCGAAAAACTGACATTTTTTCCTTGGAGTCCTTTGGGAGGAAGTCGCCGCGTCACCAGCTTGCAAGATATACCCGCGATCGCCAAATTAGCCGCAGAAAAAAACGTTTCAGTTTACTGTATAGTATTAGCTTGGTTGATGGCTCAATCGCCCTGCGTCGTTCCGATTCCCGGTGCGACCAAAGTATCGAGTATTGAGGACTCTGTGGGGGCGCTCGAAGTTAAATTGACTGACGAGGAATTGCAACAAATTGCCGCAAGTTAAGTATATAAGGGCAAAAAAAACAATAGAACAGGCTTTCCGGCCTGTTCCACAAACAGAACTTTATTGTGGGGTGGGCCGGAAAGCCCGCCCCTGAAAGTGGGATTGAATGAGTAAAGTTGACATTTTTTGAGGAATTGGGTTTTATGGAAGCTAATCAAGTGAATGCCGATCGAGACGTAGCAATTGAACATCAAAACGTACCAGTCGCCCATGAAGGACTGCACAACTTTTTATACAGTTCCGACTCAGAACACAGCGCAGCAGCCGCTATTTCTGAATTAGAAAATGACGGCACGCAAGTAATGTCGATCGATACATGGCGCGATTTGGCAACTAACGCGAAAGTCGCAGGCGTTTACGCTGTAATGGACACTTCCCGCAACACTCAGTTTATCGGTTATTCGCGAAATATCTTGCTTTCACTCAACGGTCACATCGCCCAAAATGGCACAGAAAATTGTGCTTTCCTGCGCGTGCAAACTTTCAAATTCCCCAAGCGGGAAGAAATGGAAAGTTTGCGGGATGCTTGGATAGCAGAAATTGGCAGCATTCCGCCTGGAAACGGTGCTGAAAGCGAAATGTGGGCGGCTACGGTAGGCCAAGCAGCGCGCGCTGCTATGTCTGCTGAGGAACAACAAGCTTATGAGGAAAAGAAGCTAAAATTACGCAAAGCAATGGCAGATTCTACTCTTACCAAAGAGTTAGAAACAGCCGCCAAAAGTGAGGGCGAACGCGCTAAGGATTTGGAAGCTGCTGTTAACAATGATGACTGGAGTGCCGTGATTCAATCGCAAACCCAGGAAACAAAGTCCGGTTCCTAAATCTGAAAAATGTTTTTAGTGCTGATATCTTGTACTATGTTTAGAACGGGCAAGATGCCCGTTCCACAATACATCAAGTTTATTGTGGGGTGGGCTTGTAGCCGGGAGCATCTCATATTTGTAAAAACACTTTTTCTTCCTGCTTCCTTCTTCCTGTTTCCTCCTGACTCCTGAATCCTGGCTCCTAACTCCAATTTCTAGATTGGCTGCAAAAGTGAGATGCTCCCCTCCTAGCCCGCCCCAAAGACTCAATATTAATCCTCAACAACTGATCGGGATTAATGACTAATTTTTCGTTCTTTAATTAAAGTCAAACTCACCCATTCACCCCGCTCATTGTAACTGCGAATCATCCGAAACCGCAAGTCAGGTTCTACCAACCAACCGGCCTCGAAAAATATAGGTTTTCCCAATTCAATCTTGACAGGTAAAGTGCAAGAACCGCCGTCAGGAAGGAGCAAAACTTGCACGGGTGAAGCACCTTCGTTAAAGTGCAGAACTGAACCGTCAATCCTGCCACTAGAACTGATAACGGTAGCATTACTGCCAAAAGTAATTTTATACACTAGGCGATCGCTACTTTCTAAATGCAATTGCATTTTGCTTGAATAAATGTCAGGAGAACGCCCATCTGGATACATTGTCACGGCTTCGCCCTGCCACTCTCCCAGCAAATCCTCAACAGTTAAATGCGGACGTTCGGGGACATTTTTATCAAGCTGCTTTTCCCGAATTAAGGTAATTTTGGATAAATTGCCGTCGGTATTGTAGATCATAGGGAAGCGCAACCGGCGATAATTGTAGATAAAACCCAACTCGGCACCGCACTCAGAAAAAGGCGCTAGTTGAATAGTACCCAGAGAAAAAGCTCCATTCTCAAAAAATAGGGTATCTCGTCCCAAAGCTTGAATTTCTAGAACAAGTTCGTTGACTTCCGGTTCGCCGACACCGCTAGGATTTGGGTAAAACCGACGGAGATTCAATCGCACAGTTTTGTTGTCATTGAAACCTTTGAGAGAAAGAATGCTAGGAATATCTTGAAGTACCTCTCCTCGCGGCGATAGCTGAGTGAAGGAACCGTGCCATTCTCCCAAGTTTTGCAGAAAGTTTTCCCATTGTGATACCATGTTTTTACCTTTGGATATATGTTTAAACATAGAATTATAACTCTGCTGACGGATTTTGGATTAAGCGATGTTTATGTGGGAGTGATGAAAGGTGCGATCGCCCAAATTAACCCGCAGTTAAAAGTCATTGACATTACGCACCAAATACCATCTCAAAATATTGCGGCCGCGAGGTTTTGTTTGATGACTGCTTTTGCTTATTTTCCGCCGGAAACCGTACACGTTGCTGTCGTCGATCCGGGGGTGGGAAGCAAGAGACGCCCGGTTGCGATTAAATGTACTAATTGCTTTCTTGTCGGGCCGGATAACGGGTTGTTTAGCGGGGTGTTGAGTCGGGAAAGTGCGATCGCCTGTGTCGAACTCACCAACCCTAAATACTGGCGCACACCTCAACCCAGCAGCACTTTTCACGGTCGCGATATTTTTGCAGCAGCGGGCGCTCACTTGGCGAACGGGGTGGCTTTGGAAGACTTGGGAGAGGCCATCGACCCTGCAAGTTTAGTCGAGTTAGAGATACCAAATTGTGCCGTTACAGCCACAGGTGCAGCAGGCTGCATTCAATATGTCGATCGCTTCGGCAATCTCATTACTAATATCCCCAATAATTGCATTATAGGTAACAATTGGTCATTGACAATTAGCAATAGTTCTGATGGAATTCGCATCGCCAGCGGTAAAACCTACAGCGACAGCCAACCGGGCGATTTAATTGCCATAATTGGTTCTGACGGTTGGGTAGAAATTGCCGTTAATGGCGGCAGCGCTCAATCTCTATTAAAATTGGAATGCGGAGCGATCGTGCAATTGCTTTTTGAAACTAACAATTAAATAGGACTTACGCATGGGTACTCAGAAACCGGGTTTTTTACGAAAATACTTTGTTAGAAGCAGCAGATTCCCTAAAAAACCCGGTTTCTTTGGCGGAGTGCGTAAGTCATAGTCGGGAAATTTTTAGATTACTCATTTTTGGAGGGGCTAATTTTTAAATGCAAGTATTAAAAACCCGGTTTCTTCAATAAACCGGGTTTCTCATCTTTATCCCGCTACCACGAAATTTACCAACTTTCCAGGCACCACAATTACCTTTTTAATCTCCTTACCTTCCAGGTGACGCTTGGCTAATTCCGACTCGCGAGCAAACTTTTCCAAGGCAGCTTTATCAGCACCAGAAGGTACTTGAATTGTGCCGCGAGTCTTGCCCATAACTTGAATTACCAGAGTAATTTCATCGGTAATTAAGGCAGAAGCATCCACACTTGGCCAAGTTTGCGTATGCACCGATTCACTGTTACCAGTATTGTGCCACAATTCATCAGCAATATGCGGCGCAAAAGGCGCTAGTAAGCGAATCAAAGTGTTAATTCCTTCTGCATAAACTGGCGAATCTTTAAATTTAGCCTCATTCAAAGCATTGCTGAGTTTCATCATTTCCGAAACAGCAGTATTGAACTGATAATCGCCCTCCAAATCGTCGCTAACTTCCTTAATTGCAGTGTGAATTGCCCGCCGTAAATCCTTCTCAGGTTTACTTAATCCAGCATTTTCTCCTACTTGAGCGGGGGTGGCAGGGACTCGTCCAGCAAACTCTGTAACCACGCGCCAAACGCGATTTAAAAAGCGAAATTGCCCTTCCACATCAGCGTCGTCCCACTCCAAATCCTTCTCTGGCGGTGCTTTGAATAAAATAAACATCCGTGCCGTATCTACCCCATATTTGCCCATAACTTCCAAGGGGTCAACACCATTGTATTTTGATTTGGACATCTTCTCGTAGAATACTTCCAAAGCTTCGCCAGTTTGAGGATCTTTTGGATGTGTGGGGTCTATATCTGCTGGGGGAACGTATTTGCCAGTAACAGGATTTTTATAGGCCATTGCTTGTACCATGCCTTGAGTTAACAGGCGTTTAAATGGTTCGTCACAATTGATCAAACCCCGATCGCGCAAAACCTTTGTAAAGAACCGGGAATACAGTAAGTGCAAGATTGCGTGTTCGATGCCGCCTACATATTGGTCTACCGGCATCCAATCATTTGTCTTCGCACTGTCGAAGACTTGCTCTTGATTTTGAGCGTCGGGATAGCGCAAGAAATACCACGAAGAATCGATAAAAGTATCCATCGTATCTGTTTCTCGCTTCGCCGGAGTGCCGCAACTCGGACAAGGAACGTTTACCCATTCTTCCATCTTTGCCAAGGGCGAACCTTTGCCTGTAAATTCTACATTTTCCGGCAACAATACGGGCAAATCCGATGCGGGTACGGGAACAGTTCCGCAGGTGGGACAGTGAATTACGGGAATCGGAGCTCCCCAATAACGCTGTCTGGAAATCAACCAATCTCTCAAGCGGTATTGGATTCTGGCTTTGCCATAACCTTGATTTTGGGCATGGTCAATAATCGCTGCTTTGCCTTTAATTGAATCCATGCCGTTGAAGCTTTCGGAATTAATCATAATTCCTGGTTCTGTGTAAGCTTCTGTCAGCGGAATCTCATCATCATCCACAATTACTACTTTAATTGGCAGTTGATACTGATTGGCAAATTTGAAATCTCGCGTGTCGTGGGCGGGTACTCCCATGACTGCGCCGGTGCCGTATTCGTACAGCACATAATCGGCTATCCAAATGGGAATTTCTTCGCCGTTGAAAGGATTGATTGCTTTGCCGCCTGTGGGGATGCCGCGCTTTGGTTTGTCTTCGGCTGTGCGATCGATCTCGCTTTGGGCGGCGACTTCTTTGATGAAGGTTTCTACGGCGGCTTTTCTGTCTTCCGTTGTCACGCGCTGAGTTAGTGGGTGTTCCGGCGCTAAAACAAGGTAACTGACGCCGTAAACTGTATCGGGACGTGTGGTGAAAACGGCGATTTTTTCATTCATTCCGACAATCGGAAATTCTAAGTAAGCGCCGACTGATTTGCCGATCCAGTTGGCTTGCATTAATTTGACTCTTTCTGGCCAATCTGGCAATTTGTCTAAGTCGTTTAATAACTGTTCGGCGTAATCGGTAATTTTGAGGAACCACTGCCGCAATAATTTGCGCTCGACTTTGGCACCGGAACGCCAGGAACGACCTTCGTTATCTACTTGTTCGTTTGCTAAGACTGTTTGGTCGATCGGGTCCCAATTAACTGCCGCTTCTTTTTGATATGCTAATCCTGCTTCTAAAAATTGTAAGAAAATCCATTGAGTCCACCGATAATAATCGGGAGAACAAGTTGTAACTTCTTTTGTCCAATCAAAGGAAATGCCGAGACGGCGAAATAAGCCTTTCATTTGGGCAATATTTTCATACGTCCATTTTGCCGGGGGAATTCCGCGCTCGATGGCGGCATTTTCTGCGGGCAAACCAAAAGCGTCCCACCCCATCGGATTCAATACCCGATAACCTTGCATTCGCTTGAGTCTGGCAATTACATCGATGATTGTGTAGTTGCGGACGTGTCCCATGTGCAGGTTTCCCGACGGGTAGGGGAACATGGATAAGGCATAAAATTTAGGCTTTTGGGTATCTTCTGGCATCTGGTCTAAGTTTTGCTCAGCCCATGTCTGCTGCCATTTTTCTTCTATGGATTGGGGGTTATATCTGGAATCCACAACAATTGCTCCGTGCAGGGTTTAGTAATGTTTGCTTCAGTATTTTTACACATTCAAGGGGCTTCGATTCTGATTTTTCTGAGCTCCAAGGATTTTGGCTCAAATCTCTGTATTATATATTGTAGTATATGTAATTTTAGCTGGGGGGCGATCGACCAAATATCCCGGTTCGCCCTGAAAAGAATAAGACTTACGCACGGGTGGTCAGAAACCGAGTTTTTACCAGCAGACTTCGTTACAGTCGGCAAAACCGCAAAAAACCCGGTTTTTTTGGTCTTGATGCGTAAGTTTTAAAAGAATAAATAACCCTAATTCCCAGCAGGGTAAGAGCGTCTCAATCATGCTTGACAAAAGGAATCCGAAGAATCTAAGATCTTGTCAAGAAAACAAGAACTGATAATTTGAATCAGATAATCATTATCCATAGCTGCCCGTTTCATTTTTTGTCGAAGACTACGTTTGTAAGTAGGTTCGCAGTTGAGGGCATTCAGCGCAATACGTCGCAGGACAGCCAAATTCCGGGGACTGTGGAAAGAGCGAATCCGGCAGGCATCTTCTGCAAAGGTACAATCTAAGGCGTTGCTGAATTGATGTATGATGTAGCGATCAAGAGCCAAAAACATTATTCAAAACAGGATGGAATCTTTAGCTACATTTAATAGTTAGCAGGATATGGGGTGGGAACATC
>NZ_JAMPLN010000018.1:0-140320 GCF_040004035.1 Microcoleus vaginatus FACHB-2002
GATGTTCCCACCCCATATCCTGCTAACTATTAAATGTAGCTAAAGATTCCATCCTGTTTTGAATAATGTTTTTGGCTCTTGATCGCTACATCATACATCAATTCAGCAACGCCAGAAACCGGATTTGGCATTCTCAGGCTATACACTAAGTTGGCAATCTTCACTCTTCCTTAGAATCATCATTTTTTTCTCCCCATTTTGCCGGTGATTCTGCTGCTTTTTTAGTCGCCTCCCGATTAACTCCGTAAATCGGTGTCGGTTTGATAGTTTCTAATTGCTGATATTCTGGCTGCGGCGGTTCTATTTTTGTTTTTACTTGGGGTTTGTGAGGCTGCATTCCTCCTCGGCGGCGTTGAGAAGTTCTTTCTTCGCTGGTGTCTTCGGTGACGACTTCGTAGAGAATTGCTAACTTATTTACATCGCTGCTTTTGCGGAGAACTCGACCCAATCGCTGAATGTATTCGCGTTCGCTGCCGGTACCTGACAATATGATAGCAATTCTGGCATCGGGAACGTCCACTCCTTCGTTGAGGACGTGGGAGGCGACGAGGGTTTTGTATTCGCCGCTGCGAAAGCGTTCGAGGATTTCGTGGCGTTCTTTGACAGGGGTTTGGTGGGTAATTGTGGGGATGAGAAATTCTTGGGAAATTCGGTAAACTGTGGCGTTGTCTCCGGTGAAAATTAGCGTGCGCTGGGGAGAGTGTTCTGCTAGTATTTTGGCTAAGATTCGCAGTTTTCCTTCGGTACAAAGGGCGATTTCTTTGGCTTGGCGGTGGGCTAGCATGGCGCGCCGTCCCAGGGGCGATCGCGCGCTTGCCATGATAAACTGTTTCCAACCTTCGAGGCTCGATATTCTGATGTTAGACTGTTTTAAGAAGTCGTTGCGAATGTTGATTAATTCGGCGTAGCGAGTTCCTTCTTCTTGTGACAGTTTTACCATAATTTGAACTATTTTATGTTCGGCTAAAGCATCCCCTGCCAAATCTTCGGGTCTTTTGCTAAATACTGTCGGGCCGATGAGGAAATGCAAATCGCTGTGGCGGCCATCTGTGCGATCGGGTGTGGCTGTCAGTCCGAGTCGAAAAGGCGCGATCGCATATTCGGAAATTACTCGATAAAAGTCCGTTGGCAAATGGTGGCATTCGTCAAAAACCAGCAAACCGTATTTATTGCCCAAGGTTTCTGCATGGATACTTGCACTGTCGTAGGTAGCCACTAAAATTGGCGTTTTGTCCCGCGAACCTCCGCCCAACAATCCGATTTCGATGTCGGGAAAAGCTGCTTTTAAATTAGCATACCACTGGTGCATTAAATCGAGAGTTGGTACTACAATTAATGTACTGCGACCAGTGACTTGCATGGCTAATTGTGCCAGATAAGTTTTGCCGGAAGCGGTGGGGAGGACAACTACTCCTTGGCTTCCTGCTTCCTGCCAAGCTACGAGGGCTTGTTCTTGATGTGGGTAAGGCTGCATTTCCACGCTGGGTACGAGTTCGAGTAGTTCGTATGCCCTAGCTTCGTCGGTGAAGTGAATGCACTCGGCTTGGAGGCATTCTACCAGCGGGCGGTAGTGAATGGCTCGAATGCGGTATTTTTCCACGCGATCGTCCCATGTTGCAAAGTCCACCCAGTCTCTGCCTTTGGGCGGCGGGTGTAGCAGTAGCGTTCCGCGATCGAATGTTAAGGTAGGTATCCGTGGCATTTGTTTAGATAGGGGGGCGAGTTATGCCTGTTAAATTATAAGTTACAGATCAAATATATTGACTCTTCTTGAAATTATCTGCGTTACTCTGCGTTAATCTGCCCTACATCTGCGGTCGATCTATCAATCAAAAAATTATGTAATTCAACTCTAAATTGAGGAAATTGCGCTCGCAGTGGATAAAAATTAAACAAATATTCTCCTAGCCGGATTGGCGGATTGCCAAATCTAAAATCTACAATGGTATTATCCCGCTGGGGATGGTTTTTAGGTTAGATTCGATCTACGTATGCCTGAGATTAGAGGTTATAGATGGAAATAGGCGTCCCCAAGGAAATCAAGGATTTGGAGTTTCGAGTCGGGCTAAGTCCCACAAGTGTCCGGGCTTGTTCGGACAAAGGTCACGCAGTTTTTGTGGAAACGAATGCTGGTGCTGGGGCCGGTTTCGCGGACGAGGACTACGTTGAAGCAGGGGCTAAGATTGTCTTAAAGGCTTCAGATGTCTGGAATCGCGAACTAATTGTTAAAGTTAAGGAACCGCTGCCTGCTGAGTATCCGCTGATGCAAAAAGAGCAGTTGCTGTTTACATATTTGCACTTGGCGGCAGATCGCACATTAACCGAGCATTTAATCAGCAGCGGAGTCCAGGCCATCGCCTACGAAACCGTCGAACTCCCGGACAGAAAATTGCCACTGCTGACGCCGATGAGCATTATTGCAGGGCGTTTGTCCGTGCAGTTCGGAGCTCGGTTTCTGGAACGACAGCAAGGTGGCCGGGGCGTACTTTTGGGTGGTGTACCGGGGGTAAGACCGGGTAAAGTTGTGATTTTGGGCGGCGGCATTGTCGGCACAGAAGCAGCCAGAATTGCTGTAGGAATGGGCGCGAGAGTGCAGATATTAGACGTAAATGTCGATCGCTTAGCCTACTTGGAAACTCTGTTCGGTTCCCGAGTAGAATACCTCTACAGCAGTCCTTTGCAAATTGAAGCAGTTGTTCCGGATGCTGATTTGTTAATCGGTGCGGTTTTGGTATTGGGCAAAAAAGCTCCGGTGCTAGTTTCTCGCGAATTTGTTGGGAAGATGCACCCCGGTTCTGTGATTGTTGACGTAGCGGTTGACCAAGGCGGCTGCGTGGAAACTTTGCGGGTAACTTCTCACACCAATCCTATTTATGTTGAGGAAGGAGTTGTGCATTACGGCGTGCCGAATATGCCGGGTGCTGTGCCTTGGACTGCGACTCAAGCTTTGAATAACAGCACTTTGCCTTATGTTTTGCAGTTGGCAAATAGCGGGATTAAAGCTTTGGAAATGAATCCGAGTTTGGCGAAGGGATTGAACGTGCAGAATCACCGATTGGTGCATCCGGCCGTGCGCGAGGTTTTCCCCGATTTGGCCGATTAGATTCCCATTTTTTCAGCAAATCCCGTAGGGTGCGTCAGATCAAAGCTTGTGGATTATTAATAACCGGACGCGATCTGACGCACCCTACTCAACTACACTGCATTTTGCGATGTTTAGCTAACAGTAAATCCTCGAAACTAAAGCATTTCTCAACCCCAACAGTAATTTGTGCAAAATATTACTCGCAGCCCACAAAAAAATAAATTCCCCAAAACACTTGACAGATTAGCGAACTTATGGCAGAGTAGTAAATCGTGACCGATGCGGAACTGGCGGAATTGGTAGACGCGCATGATTCAGGTTCATGTGGTGCAAGCCTTCCGGGTTCAAGTCCCGGGTTCCGCATTCCAAAGGCAGAAGGAAGTTTGGGGTTAACCCGATACAGGCAATAACCCCATTCGCTCTGCTGAATTAAACAATGCTGACAAGTATTCAAAACCCCCTAGTTAAAGAAATTCGCAAGCTGCACAGCTCGAAGGGACGCAGGGAACAACAATTATTTTTACTCGAAGGGACGCACTTGCTGGAGGAAGCTTGCGCTGCCAAATACACACTAGCAACGGTGTGCTGTACTCCCGAATGGCTGGATCAGCACGGGGAACTTTGGGAGCAAGTGGGTAATTTAGCCGATCGCACAGAATTAGTAAGTGCAAAAGTGTTAGAGTCGATCGCCACTACAGTCCAACCCGACGGCATTGTCGCCACCGCACCCCGCACTGCAACAGAGCTCGCAAAATTGTCAACTTTAGGAATAGCCCTAGAAACCATCCAAGATCCCGGCAACTTGGGGGCGATCGTCCGCACGGCTGCGGCTGCTAATGCCGACGGTTTGCTGCTGAGCGCAGACAGCGCCGATTTAGACCATCCCAAAGTGCTGCGCGCCTCGGCAGGAGCTTGGTTTAAGCTGCCAATGGCAGTCAGTCCAGATTTAACCGCCGAAGTCTCGGCCTATAAAAATCGAGGAATGCAAATTTTAGCAACCGTCGCCGGGGCCAGTTTAAGTTATTGGGAAGTAGATTTGCGAGTGCCGACTCTGATAGTTTTGGGCAACGAAGGCTCTGGTTTGTCGGAAGAATTGAGGAGTTTGGCCGATCGACAAATCCAAATCCCCCTGAGTCGTGGCGTAGAATCTTTAAATGTGTCGATCGCCGGAGCCCTCATCTTGTACGAAGCTCAACGGCAAAGAACTGATTAGACTTATTGCATAAATTTTTGATTGATAGAGAAACCGCAGATAAACGCAGATGCAACGCAGATTCATTTCCAGATAGGAGAGCGAATGCCTGCCATTCAAATCTCTTATTTAATTGTTAATTAATCCTTATCTGTAGGGCGGGTTCATCAATATCTGTAACTTCACATTTATACCCTTGGACAGACGGCTGGCCTGAAACCGGGTTTTTCAACCAAAATACCTCGTTACAGCCCGCAGATTCCGTAAAAAGCCCGGTTTCTTGGGTCGGAGTGCGATCATCAACTGAAGCTGCCGGGCCTTTAAATTGTATTTTTCACTTCGCTGTCCCCCCAGCGTTTCCTCCCCCTCTACCAATCTCCCCCTCTGAGATGTGGCGGATTTTGTTTATATTGATGCAAACTGTAAAGCCAGGAAAGCGGATACTCTCGTATCAAAAGTTCAGGCTGGCATGAAATAAATATGAAGAAGTGTAGGCAAGTGCTCTCACAAATGTTAAGATTCTTAACATAACGTAGTATTGTGCACGCCCCAACCAAAACCTAACCTGAGACGGTGCTGACTGGGAGTAGTAGCTAGCTACCATAAAATTAAGCCTCTTTAAATGGAAGGAAAGCGCAAGTCCCCGCCCGCTTTCCTTCCCAGCTAAAGCTAGGGGTTTGCGACTACCGCAAACCTTTAGAGGCACAGATCCTCAGCGGGAAAAGCTCATGAAAACTCTTAAGTCCTCAGATACAGATTCTGTTCGCGCTTACTTGCGGGAAATCGGCCGCGTTCCCTTGTTGACCCATGAGCAAGAAATACTCTATGGAAAACAGGTACAGCGCTCAACCGCACTGCATCAGGAGAAAAATATTTTAGCCGAAGAGTTAGGCCGCGACCCGACGGCGGCTGAATGGGCACAGGCAGTTGGGCTGTCTGAGGCACAGTTGCAGCGGACGATCGAACACGGGGAAAGGGCAAAGCGCCAAATGGTGGAAGCGAATCTCCGCCTGGTAGTGTCTGTTGCCAAGAAATATATCAAGCGCAACGTAGATTTACTGGATCTAATTCAGGAAGGCACGATCGGGATGCAGCGGGGAGTAGAAAAATTTGACCCGACTAAGGGCTACAGATTTTCTACTTATGCTTATTGGTGGATTCGTCAGGCAATTACTCGGGCGATCGCCGAAAAAGGCCGCACCATCCGCTTGCCGATCCACATCACCGAAAAGCTCAACAAAATTAAAAAGGCTCAGCGCCAACTTGCTCAACAGCTCGGTCGCGCGGCCACGGCTGCTGAATTGGCATCAGAGCTAGAATTGACTCCCAAACAGATTCGCGAATATCTCGATCGCGCGCGCCTGCCACTTTCCCTGGACTTGCGCGTGGGAGACAATCAAGATACAGAGTTGGGCGATTTGTTGGAAGATACGGGTACTACCCCGGAAGATTTTGCCCTGCAATCTTCCCTGCGGACTGACTTAGACCACCTGATGGCGGAACTAACTCAGCAACAGCGAGAAGTGCTCGCCTTGCGGTTCGGTTTAGAAGACGGGCAAACCTTAACTTTGGCCAAAATAGGCGATCGTCTCAACATCAGTCGGGAACGAGTGCGGCAAATAGAACGGGAAGCTTTGACCAAACTCCGCAAGCGCAAGCAAGATATCAACGATTATCTAGCCAGCTAGCTAGATTGGGGATTGGCGATCGGGTCTCCCCCCCCTGGCAATCCCCAATCTAAAATCGTAAAAACCGCCGCTTTTAATTCGGTTGTGCCCACTTGGTTGCTATGACTGTCCTGCTACATTAGTAATTACTTAGTAATAAAGATCAGCAGCGATCAGATAAGGGTTATTTAATTTAACTGCCCGCGTCTAACATAACAAGCTGTGTCTGAAACGGAGGTACTCGTGAGCAACTCATCTAATAAATCCCCAGAATTCTTTGAAGAAGACGGAGAAAATGCCAACTTATTATGGCAATACGTGCAGTCAATGGCTCCCGACACAGTTTCTCAGTTGTCTAAGCCGACTTCTCACGAAGTGTTTCAAGTAATGGAGCGAAATATTGTTGGACTTTTGGGGAATTTGCCTTCGGAACACTTCGGGGTGACAGTGACTACCAGTCGCGAACATTTGGGTAGATTGCTCGCCTCAGCTATGATTAGCGGTTATTTTCTCAAAAATGCCGAACAGCGAATGACTTTTGAAAAGTCCCTACAAGCCAGTGAGAGACACGGCTCGGACGATTAGTAGATTGTTAACATTTAAGTGATCCAAGTGTCAAGCCCCCCCTCGCAAGATGGGGGCTTAATATTTTAGATTTTAGATTTTAGATTTTAGATTTTAGATTTTAGATTTTAGATTTTAGATTTTAGATTTTAGATTTTAGATTTTAGATTTTAGATTAAATAATTGAATAATTATTGATATTATTCTTAAATTCCCAATACCCAATTCCCAATACCCAATTCCCAATTAATATGTCTCTTCCTCCTTTGGCCCACAAAGTTATCGGCGTTGCTGCAATCTGGAACGATCGCCAACAAATTTTGATTGACAAGCGCCGACAACATGGACTGCACGGGGGTTTCTGGGAGTTTCCGGGCGGAAAAATAGAGCCTGGGGAAACAATCGAAGCTTGCATAAAACGGGAAATTATGGAGGAGTTGGGGATTGTCATAGAAGTGGGCGATCGCTTGATTACAATTGACCACGACTACACTAAATTTACAGTTAGATTATACGTGCACCACTGCCGCCACGTCAGCGGTGAACCGCAAACGATCGAATGCGATGAAATTCGCTGGGTGACACTCGACGAAATTGACCAATTTACTTTTCCCAAGGCAAACGCACAGATTATTGCTGCACTGCGGAAAAGTTGAGCTGTAATAGAAAATTCGGTTGCTACTTTTCAAGTGACAAATGACAGCTAACTTTTATTTTTGGACGGGCAGGGTAAAGTGAAAACAACTGCCTCTATCGGGTATAGAATCTACCCAAATTTGACCGTAGTGGGCGCGGATGATGCCTTGACACAGAGACAGTCCAATGCCGTAACCGTCTGTTGATTTATCTCGCTGCAAGCGAAAGCTGTCTTCAAAAATGCTCGCGCAATCTTCTTCAGGAATTCCCGGCCCGCTGTTGCAAATGCTGACTTGAACTTTGTAAGCGGTGCGGTGGAGAATGGAAAGATTAACAGTTCCTCGGTCTGGGGTGTATTTGCTGGCGTTGTCAAGCAGGTTGACTATGACTTGTTTGATGCGATCGGGATCGGCATAAACCAAGGGTAAATCTGCAGGAATGTCTGTTTCTAAGTTCAGACTTTTCGCCTGAAATTTGTCTTGAAATTGCCCTATTACATCTTGACAAATCGGCCGCAGTTCGATTCTTTTTGGTTCAATGTGGAGTTGGGCATTTGTACCCCGGGCTGCTTGCAGGATATCTGTAATCATACGATCGACAATTCGGATTTGGCGGCGGGCTTGCTTCATCAAATGAGCCGCCAGACTCGGTGTCAAACGCGACTTTTCCCCCTCTTTCACCTTCTGACTTGACTCCAAAGTCTCCAAAGCCAAAGATGCTGCCGTTAAGGGATTACGCAAGTCGTGAGCTAGCATCGCAATAATCCGGTCTTTCAACTGCAACTGCTCTTGCAGGTGTTCTTTTTCCTGTTTGAGGCGAAAAACTTCATCAGAAAGCTGCACAAGTTCGGCGGCGCAAGCAACGGAATAGAGTGGTTTTGGGTTAGTCAGGCTTTCAGCAAGTGCTGGGGCTGACTGCTGCTGAGCTGCGTATTCCTCTACAGAACGCTTCCAGCGGGGCCACCAGTGTTCGAGTTGGGCGATTAAATTGCTGCCGGCGAGAGTTTGTCGCGGATCGGGATGAATTTTGAGCAGCGAGGGAGTGGCTACAAGTTTAAAGTGTTCGGCTAAATCGGGCTGTTCTCCTACGTCGATGATTTGAAGCTCAAAGTCGCAGTCTGCTTTCAAATCCTTTAGGGACTTGCGGATGTGTCTGGTCTGTTCTCGGGAAGAGGAACGCTTGTCTACAAACAGCAAAAGCTGTAAAAGCGGTGCGGAATTGACCGGCTGTTCGGGAGAACAGTCAGTGCCGCTGGTGCCTGGTGTTGGATGGACGCTGTTGAGCTTTTCGATCGGGTGAAAATAATTGAGCATTGCCGAGCCGAGTTATTTCACTTCTACTTTAATTTAATACTTACTTTAGATTTATGCTATTGTCCGATAATTTCATTACAGGCGGGCAGATGATATTTTTGAGATGGAAGAAAAATGAGTCGCTGCGGGTGGTGGTTCAAGTGGCGGCCGCCTTTTTTGTGCTGTGCCTGTTGCTGACGCTGCACCGCTACTACAGCTTTTACGCTACTTACGACCAAGGCATTTTCAATCAACTTTTTTGGAACGGCACTCGGGGTCACTTGTTTGAGAGTTCCCTCTCTTCGGCGTTGTCCACTAATGTGGTTCACCAAAATCAGCTCCCGGAAGTATCTTACTACCGGTTGGGGCAGCATTTCACCCCGGCGCTGATGTTGTGGCTGCCAATTTACTCGCTGTTTCCCTCGCCCGTCACTTTGACTGTGTTGCAGGTGACTTTAATTACGGCGGCTGGAGGAGTGCTCTATGCTCTCGCCAGACACTATCTGGAACCAAAGCTGTCGGCGACTATTGTTGTGAGCTATTACTGCGCTAACGCTGTCATCGGCCCGACTTTGGGTAATTTTCACGATATTTGTCAAATGCCGCTGTATGTCTTTAGCTTGCTGCTGGCTATGGAGAAGCGCTGGTGGCCCTTGTTTGGGATTCTGGCAACTTTAATTTTGGCCGTGCGAGAAGATGGGGGAGTTGTTTTATTTGGCGTCGGAGTTTACCTGATTTTGAGTCGGCGCTACCCTCGGACTGGTTTAGCGGTCTGCATACTCAGTTTTGGTTATATGATCCTCCTGACTAATCTGATTATGCCTTTGTTTTCTGCTGACATATCCCAGCGGTTTATGATGGAGCGCTTTGGGCAATATGCCGATGGAGATGAAGCTTCTACTCTAGAAATTATTTGGGGAATGGTGAGCAATCCCTGGCGGTTGGTGGCTCAGTTATTTACGCCGTTTTTTGGTAAGATTAGATACCTGCTTGGCCAGTGGTTGCCATTAGCTTTGGTTCCTGCTTTCGCGCCTGCATCTTGGATGATAGCTGGATTTCCGCTGCTGAAGCTATTTTTAGCGAAAGGAGAGTCGGTGCTGGCAATTAATATTCGCTATGCGATGACTGTGGTTCCAGGGCTTTTTTATGGGGCAATTCTGTGGTGGGCCCAGCGTCAAAAGGAAGAAGATAGAATGGTGAGAGAGGAAAGAATGTTTTTGCGTTTTCCTTCTGCTTTATTTCCTCTGCCTTCGTCTTCAAAGTTTCGCCGCTTTTGGGCGTTTTGCATCTGTTTGTCGCTATTTTTTACCTTCACTTCTAACCCAAATCGGACTTTTTCTTGGATTTTGCCCGATGCGATCGATCCTTGGGTGCAGGTTCCTCTCGTCAGACAATGGCAGCACGTTTTGCAAGTGCGGCCGCTATTGGCTCAAATTCCTGCTGATGCTAGCGTGGCAGCGACGAATACTATTGTGCCGATTTTGTCAAGCAGGCGGGAAATTCTTAGGTTTCCGATGTTTGAACTCCGCAATGATGCGGGGAAGGCAGTGAAGATGCAATATGTAATTGCCGATATCTGGCAGTTGCAGCAGTATCAGGTTGCGTTTCGCGGGGAACGGGGACAGTTGCGGGAGATCGTACCGGCGATCGATCGAATGTCCAAATCAGGAGATTACGGCATTGTTGGCTTTGAAGACGGCGCGATTTTGATGCGTCAGGGTGCTGTTTCTAATTCTGCATCTGCTGCTGCTTGGACCCGTTTTCGCGGCGAATTGGAGCCGATTTTGAAGAAACGGTAAGCGGGTAGGCGCGATCGCCATTGCTGCCCTCAGTGGCTCAAGTCTTGAGGAAACCTGTTTTTTTCAGGTAATGGCGATCGAGCAGTTTCATGCAAAAACTAGGTTTAGGCATGATTTTCTGTCTTTGTTGCTGCCAAAAGTCAGGCATTGGGCATCAACTTACGATCAACTCAAATTTGAGGCTGATCATTTTACAATAAATCAGTTAATCCTAAACATTAAGTTATATAAATTATTTGGAGGAAGAAAGATGAAAATTTTGGTATTGGCATGGGAGTTTCCTCCCAGAATCGTAGGCGGTATCGCCCGCCACGTATCGGAACTGTATCCTGAATTGGTAAAGCTGGGTCACGAAATACACTTAATTACAGTAGAGTTCGGCCACGCGCCGATGTACGAAGTGGTGGAAGGAATACGTGTGCATCGGGTGTTGGTGGGGCACGCCAGGGATTTTTTTCACTGGGTGGCGAATCTCAACCAAAGCATGGGTCACCAAGGCGGGAAACTGATGCTTGAGGAAGGCCCCTTTGATATCATCCACGCTCACGATTGGTTAGTGGGAGATGCGGCGATCGCCCTGAAGCATACCTTTAAAGTACCGCTAATTGCCACCATCCACGCCACCGAATACGGGCGCTTCAACGGCATCCACAATGAAGGGCAGCGCTATATAAACGCCAAGGAAAACGACCTCGCTTACAACGCTTGGCGGGTAATTGTTTGCAGTGATTATATGCGGCGAGAAGCCGAACGGGTACTATCGACTCCGTGGAACAAAATAGAGGTAATTTACAACGGAATTAGACCAGATAAAAAGCCCCGGTGGCACGAATTTGACGCGATGGATTTCCGCCGCAGGTTTGCTGCTGATGATGAGAAAATTGTCTATTATGTAGGAAGAATTAGCTATGAAAAAGGTATTGGTGTATTTCTAAATGCGGCACCTAAAGTAATTTGGGAAATGGGGGGTAAAGCAAAAATTGTAATTGTTGGCGGTGGCAATACCGACCAGCTTAAACATTTAGCTTGGCATTTAGGAATTTGGAATAAGTGTTATTTTACTGGGTTCATGTTTGAGGAACATCTTGATAAATTTCAGACGGTGGCTGACTGCGCGGTTTTTCCCAGTCTTTACGAACCTTTTGGGATTGTAGCGTTAGAAAGCTTTGCTGCAAGAGTGCCTGTGGTGGTTTCGGATGCGGGCGGACTTCCAGAGGTGGTGTTGCACACTAAAACTGGCGTTGTTACTGAGGCAAACAATCGGGATTCTTTGGCCTGGGGAATTTTGGAAGTTCTCAAAAATCCGGGTTACGCGCAGTGGTTGGTTGACAATGCTTATCAGGATTTGGAACGCCGGTTTAGTTGGCCGAAGTTGGCGATAGAAACCGAGTGGGTTTATGAACGGGTGGTGCAGGAAAGGGCTGAGGTTGATTGGTAAGAATGCTGACTGTTGACTGTTGACTGTTGACTGGGGATCATCCCGGTTTTGCAAAAGCCTCAAATGGCTAAGAGGTCGTTGAGGTAGGCACAACGAAGTTTTAGCATTTGATTGACATTTTTTTTCATTGAGAAAAAACCAATTCTCAACTTTCTATCTATTTGTTTGACCGTCGATTCCACCGATCCCGAACCGATGGAACAAATCTTGTCTTGTGAGAATTGCTCATAGTTAACAATTCGATAGCGATGCTTTTCTAGATACTTGCAAAAGTTTTATGCAATCCGACAATAGTTTCAAGAGTTGGCTCGGCGACTTAGCACTAGCATTGTTACTCTATTCAATAACTTAGAAATAGCAAAAAATCGGGGTGGAATTGGGACCGGTGGACTAGGTATTGCTTCATCAATTAACTCAGATATTGGAGGTCTGGAGGTTTTATGGGTGGTTTAGGTTTTGGTGGAAGCGATCGCTAATTCAATGAGTAACGGGTAAGCGCAAAAAAACCATAGTAAGTAGTAAATACTATGGTTTTGTCGCGGTGCGTGACAGCCCATAGTCCCACCGCGACGAGTTAAAGTTTTCCCGTTGTCACGCACCCTACGACTCCAGGGATTGTAGTGCGATCGATGTTTGAGAAAAATCAACGGGCGATCGCGGATTATCTAGAGGGCCGAGGGGCTAAAGTTAAAACAAGAAGTAGTTCTCAAGTCAGCAGCGCGGCGGGTTTTTATTCGGGGTATGAAGTGGGCGACAAAATTAGTTTGCACAAGCAAGTGCAGCCGCAAGGGGATATGAAGCAACTTAATGAATGTCTTTGAGTTCTGGATAGTAATTGATGGATAATCAAAACAGGGATAAAATCAAAGCAAATTACAAGTTATGTCAGTTGGCGTACTGAAAAGTTGAGTATCATGCACCTTGATCCTGACTATTCTTAAGAGTTTTGAAAACTTCCCACAAGATAAATGTAACCATTACGCTGATGAAAAGTGCAGCCAATCCCCAAATTATCACTGATAGAATAACAGAAAATATTCCGATTAAGGCTAAGGCAAATAATAATCCAATAAATATTGGTATAACCAACCAATGTTTAAATGCCAGTCGAATTAAAGATTTAAATAACTTGGAATATCTTTGTTGTTCTAAATACAGAAAAACCAATTTAATCAGTATTGCTATCTCTCGTTCATATTCCCCAAGTTCCTTGGCAATTGGTAAGGTCTGCTCGTATAACTCAATAGCTTGTGGTTTGTATCCTAGTTTTAAATTGGTAGATCCTAAACGAGCCAATGCTACCATTTCCATGTCACGAGTCCCTGTTGTTTGTGCCAATAATATAATCTGCTCGTAACAACTTTTTGCTTTTATGTAATCTTCTTGGTCAGAGTAAATACCTCCCACACTAACCAGAGCCAAGATTTCGGCTTCACTGTTATTGATTTCACTTAGAAGAATTAATATTAGCTGATAATACTCTATAGCTTTAGGATAGCTTTTTAGTTCCTTATAAGCTTCTGCAATACCCAATAATACAGCTATTTCTCCCTGGTTGCCCATCTGTCGCACAATTGGTAAAGCCTGCTGATAGCACTCAATTGCTTTGACATAATCTTTTGAAGCTACATAAGTTGTTCCCAGACCAAACAAGACCAAAAACTCTCCTTCAATGTCGCTTTTTATTTGTCGCGCAATGCTCAAACTTTCCTGGTAAAAATTAATGGCTCGATCGTAATCCTGTTGTAGGTAATAAATCCATCCCAAATCTGCTAGTGCCTGTCTCTGACCCAATGGATCTTGTATTTCTTTGGCTAGTGATAAATGCTGATTGTGACACTCAACCGCATTCGTATAATCTTTGAGACGGCGGTAACCTGCACCCACATTCATAAAAGACTTTTCCACACCTTTACTGTATTGAATGTCTTGCATTATATTCCTGCTTTCCAGTAGGCATTGCATAGCTGTAGCATATTCTTTACGAGAGCGGTAAACCACTCCTAAACCTCCTAATGCTGCTCCTTCAAGTTGGCGATCCGAAATTTCGTGTGCAATGAGTAAACCTTGGTTTAAATACTCTATTGCTTGAGTAGAGTTACCCTGGGTATGGTAAAAACCGCCCAAATTTGTTAGTGCCACGCCTTCCATACGACGGTCTGGAATTTGCCGTGCAATAGCTAAACTAGCCTGATAGCAATTCATTGTTTTGGAAAACTTTCTTTGAGATAAATAAGTATTTCCGAGACTTACCAAAACTATCCCTTCTAGATAGCGGTCTTGAGTTTCCAGTGCAATACTCAAGGCTTGCTGATTGTATTCAATCGCTATTTCATAGTTTCCTAAAGCTTGATACGCATTGCCCAGACCATTTAAAAAACTATAATTTTTTATACCGTTTAACTTATGTAAAATCCGGCTATAAACTTCAATTTGTTGTAAATAGTATCCCCAATTACCCAATTGATTGTGTAAATTTTGATGGGTTTGTGTATCTAAAGAAGTAAAAAGAATTTCACTAGCTCTTTCCCAGTCTTCGACTTCACAAAGATGGTAAAACGCTTCCAAATATCCCCGGACTTTCTCAAGATTGGAAGCATCTGACTTCGGTTTATAATCAGTTAGCCACTGTACAACTGCTCTGTACTGAAGCCGCTGCTCGCGAGTGGGAAATTGGGCCGGAAGATTATGAGGATTGATACCTAACTTTTCCACAATCAACTCACCAGATGGGAGCAGGTTATTTTGCATAGTAAGTTTCTCCGATTTTTTCATTTTTATGGAAGGATTAATCTGTGAGCGATCGCCACACTGCGAATCAAATTATGTTGTCCCACCAGCCTATTATCTTCATCGTCAATTCCTCCATCTTCAACTAAATAGCGCTCGCGCAGAGTTTGCATTGCTGCCTTTTGCTGTCCCTCACTGTAACCCTCGTCTTCTAAATTAATCAGCCACCACTTTTCTTTGACTTCGCAGCGATATATTGAGGCAGTGCAAAGCAAAACATAGGCATCATAAACATCATTTTTTAACCGTTCCAATATATTGTCAATCCGTTCCTTAACTTTTCTTCGCAAGACTTTCGTGTATGATGCTAACTGCCACCTATCCTCATCGCCTTTAACTATTCCTTGGTTACGAGCTTCGTCTATAGCCTCTTTTACCTCTTCAATATAACGACTGTTATCTTTCCAGTAAGCTCTAACTTTCCCACCATAAGAACCCTTAATTTCTCCGGCAATTGTCCGCAAGGCTAAAGGATGCCCGTCATAAACTTCCCCAATTACTCCCAGGGGACTATCTGGTGATTGTATATCGCCATCTAGTTCAGCTTTTTGGAATAACGCTATTTGCTCAGTTCTTTCTAATCCTCTTAAGAGCTGGCAATGCCAGAGATTTTTGTAGCGATCGCACTCTGCTGTCTCAAATTTAGTTGGCAAATCTTGAGATGTGAGGATGAACCGACTTTTACAAGATGGTTCATACAACAAACTTACAAAGAACTTCCCCCACTCCTCATCCGCAAAATCACCCCATCCATCATCTGGATTTCCCGTAAGTAAGTATTCAATAGAATCCATTAAGATTAGATGCTGATGATTACATAAGCGTTCGACTAAGCGTTGTCGCAGATGCTGTGGCTGACGCTGATCTTGTGGAACATCTACTTTCCACTTCTCCAGCCATTTAAGCGCAACACTGGCAAAATCTGGAACTTGCTCCCTGCTTTCAAAATTCTCCTTGTCTTCCCTCCAGTTTCCCCGCAACTCCTCAACTAACCTCTCAGCAAGGGCAGTTTTGCCAATCCCTGTGATGCCCACCAGGATCAAGACGCGACAAGACTTGCACACCTTAGTGCTCAAGGCTTCAATCAGTTTCTCCCTTTCTTCCCCTACCCAGTTATCGTCATAGACCGAAAAATCTATGTATGAAGCTGTTGGCTGAATTGGACTGTCATCCACCATTTGTTGCCAGTCTTCTAAACCTACAGCCCTACAAATATCGACAAAGTGTTCTTGCACAATTGGTTTGCCCGCCCAAAACTTTTTCAAGGCGTCTTCTCCAACCTTAGCAGTCAGATACCAAGCAGCAGCCCTTTTTGTCCAGCCCTTCTTCTTTCTAGCCTGATCAACTTTCTCTCGCCCTTGTATGGATAATCTCAGAGAGCTTGCCATTATACCACCTACTTGGCTCTTTATGCGGCTTACTTTTGGGGGTACTGGCCCCGTGTGAAAAAAGTACAGCCATAGAACTTTTATACCTCAAGGATTCTAGAGATGTACACAACTCCAAATCAGGATTAAGACTATGCAAGCACAAAATTTCGTTCAACTGGAACTACCAGGCGTTTTACCTAAAAAAAACGACACCATTAAACAAATGGAAGAAGCAATTCAAAGTATGCTAGGTCTGACATGGAAAACAGTGCTGCTTCACATATCACCGCGCAGCACTAAAGAACTGATGCGACAACACGGAAAACTGATTGCTCTCAATGATGGCGAAGCCCGAATTAAAGTTTCCTCAACACCAGTTTTGCTAATGGCAATTCAAAAACTTCCCGATGTTGAATCAGCCTTCAGAAAAGCTTTTGGCACTACAGTCAAAATCCGTCTCGAAGTGTAAGTGATATCGTTTCCGGTGACAGCGTATTATTCAATGCTTTTCCCGCGTGCGGTGCGTGACAGTCAATAGTCCCACCGCCGCGAGTTAAAGTTTTCCCGTGGTCACGCACCCTACGACTGATATCTTGCACAGAGTACGATCGCCCTCAATCAATCAATCAATTCCGCTTCTTCAAAAATCTGTCTAGTCGTCAACTCCAAACCAGGCAGCAACTCATCCACAATCGGTGTATTATCCGTATAAACTTGACTAGAACCATCGGTCAAAAAACTTTTAATTAAAATAGCCTCTGGATCAATCACCCAAACTCGCGGAACTCCCGCCGCCAAATAATCTTTCGCCTTCTCTTCAAATTCCTTCATACTTTGATCGGGCGATATAATCTCAATCACCAGTTCAGGAATTGCGGGACAAGCTTCATTTCGCCGCCAACTTTTCGGCAGACGTTCATAAGAAATGTACGTTAAATCGGGAACAGGTGCCCAATCTTTATCCTGACGTTTTAACAAAATTGCCCATTCTGGAAGCACTCGCCCGCGTCCTTTACACCATACACGAATCAGGCGACACAAAGTAAACTGTAAAGTCGAATGAAAATATTTTGGAGACACTTTGGGGACTGCTTCACCATCTACAAACTCACAATATACATCTCCGTCGGGCAAAGCTAGAAATTCTGCTAAAGTGAGTTTGGTTCCGATGCCTACCATGACTCCCAGCCCTCTCGCTAATTAATTCAAATATCAATTATACAAAATTTCCCAACTTTCCTAGAAGTACGATCGCCCCTGGGCCTCTATTCCAAAAACAGAATAACAAAATCCCCGACTTCTTTAAGAAGTCGGGGATTTAACAGCGATCGCATTTTAGGTTAGGCGTTTCGCCTGTTTCTATGCCAAAACAGGCACGGGCTGCGGCCAACGACCCATGACTTTACCAATCACCGCCAATTCTTCCATCAACTTGTCGAACTGATCCGGTGTTAAAGATTGCGGCCCGTCAGACAAAGCTTTTTTCGGATTCGGGTGCACTTCAATCATCAGCGAATCAGTACCAGAGGCGATCGAAGCAAAGGCCATTGACGGTACAAACTGCGCCCAACCGGTGCCGTGACTGGGGTCAACCATAATCGGTAAGTGAGTCAGAGTCCGCAATACTGGTACTGCCGACAAATCTAGCGTATTGCGCGTATATTGCCTGTCATACCCGCGAATTCCGCGCTCGCACAAAATCACGTTCGGATTGCCAGAAGCCATGATATACTCAGCAGCCATCAACCATTCTTCAATGGTTGCGGAAATGCCGCGCTTCAGCAAAACAGGTTTGTCTTGAGCTCCGACTTTCTTCAACAGTGAGAAATTCTGCATATTTCTCGCCCCGACTTGGATTACATCGGCTACTTCTGCGATCGCACTTAAGTCCGCCGCATCCATAACTTCGGTGATAATTCCCAAACCGCTAGCTTCCCGCGCCGCCGCTAGCAATCCCAAAGCACTCTCGCCGTGGCCTTGGAAAGCGTAGGGGGAAGTTCTCGGTTTGTACGCGCCACCACGGAGAAAATGAGCTCCAGCAGCTTTGACGCGCATTGCCGTTTCGACAATCATTTCTTCGTTTTCGACCGAGCAAGGGCCTGCTACGATCGCGATCGGGTGATGCAAGCCGATCATCACAGTTCCTAAAGGAGTAGCAACTTCTACTGTGCTGGGTTCTCCTTGGCGGTACTCCAGAGAAGCGCGTTTGTAGGGTTTTTCCACGCGCAGCACTTCTTCAATCCAGGTGCTCATTTCGCGCAGTTGCAGAGGTTCGAGCTCGGCGGTGTCGCCTACCAAACCCATCACAACTTTGTAACGGCCGACGATTTTTTCTGGTATCAAACCCCAGTTAGTGCGGAGCTCTTCGTCTAGTCGATCGATCTCGGCTTCTGGAGTGCCGGCTTTCATTACAATAATCATATTTTTTTTGCCTTTTTAGTTGGGCTAGAAACGGATGATGACTCTGATGCACTGAGAAAAATAGATGCAATGGCGATCGAGAATCTATTTATATCAGTATTTTTAGCATTGTTGTGGGGCGGGTTCTTGTTCCCTCCCCAAAAACAAATTCTAGATGGTTAACATTTTAGTTGTTAGCTAATGACTAATGACTAATAACTAATAACTAATGACTAACTTTTTGGCTTGGCGGCGCGCCACGCTTCTCGCATCCGTCCAAAATTGGTATTAAATTCTTCCCACCCCAGACTGCTTCCTGAAATTTCTTCATCCCAGGAAGCCGAGAGGACTCCGTAGCTTAATCCCAGAACGCCTAGACCAAAACAGCCCATGCTTACCAGCAATACTGCTGTGTTGGGCAGATCAAACAAGCCCTTGCTGACTACGAAATAGCTTACAAAAAATGTGCAAATTCCCAGCAGGGTCGGTATGCCGCAGAATACCGCTATGCGAGATATCATGCGTTGGCTGACTACTTCTGGGATGGATTGCGACTGTTTTCCGGTTTTGTTAGCTTTCGGCTGCTTATCGGCAGAATCCGACTCTAAGGCTAAGCTTGCTTGGGGTTCTGGGGGCTTTTTAGGCGTTTTTTTACGATTTGTTGCCGGTTCAAAGGGCAAGCGCTTGCGGGGTGGTTCGGAGGACATATTTTATCTCTAACCTGAAATCTCGAACATTTTTCAATAAGTCTTGGTGTTTGCCCAAGATTAAAGAATATTGTCGCAAATTTTGGCTTTGGTGTTTAGCCGCGAATGCCTAGACGGGCAATCAATGCTTTGTAGCGATCGACATTTTCCCTTTGGATGTATGCCAGCAGGCGCTTGCGGCGGCTGATCATCATCATCAAACCGCGCCGGGAGGCGAAGTCTTTTTGGTTGATTTTCAGGTGGGCGCTGAGTTTTGTGATGCGATCTGTCAGCATCGCGACTTGGACATCTGCTGAGCCTGTATCGGTTTCATGGGTTTGGAAGTCGCCCATGATTTCTTGTTTGCGCTGTTGTGTAAGAGCCATGAATTGATTTTAGGTTTTTTTGTACGATTGTCACAATCTGCAATTGTACCACAGGGAATGGACAAGGTTGCAGCGTGCGGGATGAAATTTTTGCTGCAAAAGTTCGCAGACCGAGTTTCAATCCCCTTGCGGGAAAAAGTGAAGTGCGACAATTCTTAAAGCTGATTAATTGCCCTAAAGATATTACAGAGAGTTTTAATCCCCTTGCGGGGAAAAGTGAAGTGCGACATTGAAACCAGCGAGCGCCAACAGTACCAAATTCTTTAGCGCCAGCAACGGCGCGCACTCTCTCTGTCTGGCCCCCGCAAACAACCCCGAGAGTTGCGATGACCCCTCTAATAATGTCGCAAGCTATTTCTATAATGGTTGGTGGATAAAGGCCCAGTGCCCTGCATAAATGCTTTTTATGGCACCCACCAAACGTAATAAAATTCTGGCCGCTGTGGTGGGTGACCGCTTGCGCGCTCGACACAGCAAATGCACAATCAGAAAAACCCCGGAACAAAATGGCAAAGCCACCCGGTCTAAAGACCTTCCCCAAGTTACTGTCTCAAAAAGAGGTAGACCTCATTGTGGCAAATGACGAGTACACCAAGAACCCAGGCGATGTACTCTTTCGCTACTACGGAGACTTCGGACACAACACCCCCGAGCCAACCACACCCCCAAACGCCGACGCGCCCATCCGTCGCGGAGCCCCCGGCAAAGAGACCCCGCCACCAAGCCCCTGGATGCTCGCTTGGGGGAAGACCCTACAAGACCGTGGGTTCTTCGATGAGATGCCCAATCAATACCGCGTCACGGATTGGTTCGGCAGCCTCTCGGCCCAGTTCAAATGGCACATCGACAACCACCGACACGGAGAGAGAATCCTCGCCATCAGCCTCTCCAACAACCGGGTCATTGGCTTTCGCAAAGATGCCAATAGCCCCGTGTTTGAACTCGAACAACATGCAGGAGACGCCTATTTAATCGCTGGTTCAATCCGCTGGAGTTGGCAACACTGCGTGCTGCCAAGAGGCAAAGACAAGAGCGGAGGGAGAAGTTTTGTGGTGAGCTTTAAGCGCCCCGCGCAATAATCAGCCACGCCCCCTTCCTTCACTTCAATTAAAGAGTTTCAATCCCCTTGCGGGGAAAAGTGAATCGCGACTTGCGATCGACTCAAAGTCTCGTATACATCAACAGAAGCTTGTTTCAAGTAGGGAAACGGCATTGCCCTGTCCAGAGTTGCTATCGGCTCAAATAGGCGATCGCCTCACGTATCCAATCATCCGCATCACCTTTGGCGGACAAAGTGCTGTCTTGACTGAGGGTTTGCAGCGCTTGCAAGACTTCAGCCGCAGTGTATCCCATCGCCAGCAGGATCATCTCGACTTCTTCTTGAATAGCTGGGGGGACTCCGGCGGCGACTGAAGTTGTCAAACCTGCTTGCTGTCGCCATTCCGAGAGTTTGCTTTTGAGTTCCAGGGCGAGACGTTCTGCGGTTTTTGTTCCCACGCCCGGAGTTTTGGCGAGGATGCGGGTGTTACCGCCGACGATCGCCTGGACTAAATCTTGCAATCCTAAAGTATCGAGAAGTGCGATCGCCAGTTGAGCACCGACACCGCTGACACTCGTCAACTGCCGAAACAAATCGCGTTCGGCCGCGCTGCCAAAACCGTACAATACGATTTGGTCTTCTTTAACTTGCTGGTGGGTAAAAATTTGGGCGACTTCCCCGGATGCTGGCAATTGACCGGTCACGCGGGGCAAAATTTGGATTTCATAGCCAATTTGATTGACTTCCAGAGTCAATATGACGCGGTTGCTGCCTTTGGCGATATCGGCGACTGTGCCTTTGAGATAGCTAATCATAGAGTTAATAATACACCGCTATTGGCTTTCATCAAACTCGGCGATGATGCTGCGGATTTCGTTGAGGCTGATATCTGTTCGATCGGATTTTGAGTAAATGGTTAACAAAAGTACGATCGACGGCGATTCGACTTGATAAATCATACGATATCCTGCACTTTTTCCTTTTTGGATGTTGCTGTTTTTCACCGGGACTTTTAAGATGATATAATCTTCGCCCATTCCGGGAATGCGATCGCCAATAAAATTGCCAGCCTGTATTTGTTCAATTACGGGCTGGACATCATTGCGGATACTGCGATATCTTTTCGCGATGGCATACAAATTTGCTTCAAAGTCCTCCGCAAATCTGATCGTGATTGCTTCGGCTTCATTCGGCATCGATTCTCTCCCACAATTCAGAGATTGGTCGGGTTTGTCCGGCTTTGGCTTGCTGCAACGCTCTTCTGAGACTGGCTTTTACTTCTTCAACTGGAGTATCGTCGGGGTCGTCTTCACCTTCATCTGTAGGTTCCTGAAAGAGGACGATGATTCGCACGGGGCCCGGAGTGTCTAGTGTTAAAGGTCGATCGAGAATTAATTGACCTTTTTCGTCGATCGTTCCTGTGACTTCAAAGGCTTTCATTTGTTTGTCCTGGATTTTTTTAAATTAATACTATTATATAACCCTGTCGGAGCAATTTTCTTATTCTCAAGTCAAAATAAGATGCTCTTTAACCAAAGACAAATCCGTCTTACCAAAATTCACAACCAAAGCCACATTGAAATTTTCCAACGATTTTACAAACCACATAATTTCATTAGAAGCTTTACCTTCATAGTGATTAAACAAAATAGAAAATCGCTTTTCCAACTCTGGTTTGACTTTGCCCGAAAGCAGTACAAGTTTCAGCAGTAAACCCATTGTCCTGCTGGCGCCGAGGTTGTACACTAAATCGTAAAAAACGTAGTGGCTGGGATGTTGGGAATTTTCCACTACTAAGAAGTTGAACAACTGGTGGCAAGTACGAACTAACAATGGATTATTGAATTTCACCGAGTCATTTTCTCGCAATGTATTTTTGATTTGTTTGTACAAACGGTCATTAAATTGACGCCCGCCGTATTCTGGTTCGATCGACGATATTAAATATTCATATAAATCAACTTTAAATGAGGCGTAAGATGGAGTTTTTCTGGAATCTCTCAGGAAAAATTGAGCTGCTTCTTTGTAACTGCGATCGCCTGCTACTTTTCCGGCAAATTCCCTGACCGCTAAGTGCAGTTCTGCATCGTTCAAAAGTGTGGGATTAGCGGCTCGCTGCACAATTCCTATTTCTGTATTTCTCGGCTCAACCAAATAATTTAAATATTGAGACAAATGTGTTTCAAATTGTCGCTGTCTTTGAAATGCCAGTTTTTGAATGGTTTGTTGGTCTTCCTCAATGCTGCCCTTACTCAGCAGAGAATACCCGTACAAATAAGGATACCGACAAATCAATTCGCCCAAAGGAGAATCTGTATCTTGTTGCTGCGGTTCCGACTCTCTATCTAAGGCTTTTACTAAGCGCTCTAGGGTCTGAAATTCTTCACTTTTAGTAAAGAAAGCTATTTGTTCTTGTAAGCGCTTGACTATGTAAAATTCCGTCCCGAATCGGGGAGAAGCCTGCTTAAATAAAGCTACCAACTTGGCGATCGCGAACTGGTTGTGTGATTGCAATTGCCAGCGGTTGATCGGGATATAACAGCAGCGGTGGAGGATATATTTAAAGTGCTGATCCAATCGCTTGACGGAGACTATACTGTACAAAGTTGCTTCAATCTCTCGATCGGGATAGCCCATGCCGTCGATAAATAGCTTTCGGAACCGCTCGATCACCTGTGCGGGGGATTCTGTTTCCACGCAGGAGACGATGTGATCGTACAATATCTGTTCGTTGCTGCCAGTTGGAACACTATCTGAGGGCGGGGTGAGGATGCGGCTGTCTGCATCTGTGTCTACGCTGCTGTCTGCAACTTGTGCGACAACCACTGTCGGTTTTTCCTCAAAAGTTCGATCGGGATTCAAGAACCAATAGTGTTCTTGGCTTAATTGTTTGTTGGCAGCCCAATCCAAAGCTGACTGTAAACTTTCCCCTGTCAATAACAGCGATTCATCTTCGCGGTTTGAAGCCAGCCATGCTGCTAGTGCCGAGTGGTAGGGAGCCAATTTTCCCAGCTCTTTTTCCACCCAGAATCGATTAAAAACTGACTGATAAATTAGGTTGGAAACTATTAATTTACCGTGAGACTTAATAACCAGTCCTGACAGTTGCAATTCGATTTTTTCGGGAGAGTAATCTGCTGGTACTCCCTGGGATTCCCCCGGTTTCGTTGCATTGATCGGTTGCAAAGCTTGCTGGTACAGCGTTAACAGCCGCGTCAGGTCGCAGTGGCTATGGAAAATGCGATCGCGTATGGGTATCAAATGTTGGGGTTCGTCTTCTTCTTCCCAATTTTTAATAATTCTGTGTTTGACGAGTTTTTCAACCTGCTGAGCTTCGGAATTTCGGCCAATGAAAGGCCCGTATTCAAGTACCAAGTGGCAAAGTTTTTGAGTTAGAAACGGTTGGCCTCCCGTCCAAGCTAATATTTCTTGGAGCACTTTTTGGGGGCGAAAAGCTTTCAGGGCTAATCCTTTTGCTAGTGGCAAACTTTCATGCAGTTGGAATCGGCTTAAATGAATCTGTCGTCCAATATTAAAAGGATTGCATCTGGGATCTCGGATCAATTCTGAGGGGGCTGCTACTCCCATAACAGCAAAAGTCAGGCGATCGTATTCCGGTTGATCTGCCCGTTTGGAGTAACAAGCCCGGATCAAAGCAAAAAAATCGCTGGTTCTGAAATTTAGGCTGCTGATGCTGTCAATGTCATCTATGAAAATAACCAGATTTTGCTGAAGTGACTTGAGCAAAACTTTTTCGATAAATATCTCCAATCGCTGCACCGGCGATAGCAGTTCGCGATCGTTCCACCACTTGATGGCATCAAACCTGTTTGTAATGTGTAAGCTGCTTGCCATGCGGTACATGATTGCTGCGTACCACTTTTGGGGGGAGATATCTGGGCTGCTGATGCTTCTCAAGTTGATGGCGGCAAAAACTGTACCTTCGGCTTGCAACCTTTTGGCCGTTTGCACTAGCAGGCTGGACTTGCCCATTTGTGGCGAACTCAACACGTAGCAGAAGTCTCCGGCTTTGAGTCCTTCGTAGAGCTCGCTGTCTGCCGATCGCCTGACATAGGTGGGCGCAGCGGCAGGCAAATATCCTCCGACTTGATATTGGTACGTTGAGTTGACTTCTGCTGTCATCTGGGAATTCATCAAGATTTTACACCCCTATGCTGTGCGATCGAAAGGTTACAAATTGCAATTATGGCCCGCTTATAGCATTTTAGATTTTAGATTTTAGATTTTAGATTGGGGAAGGACTTATTCAATAAGGGTTTGGAGTTTGCCTGTCGCATTTGCATGGTTTTTTTTGAATCGGCCTTACTTTGGTGGAAAATTTTTCTTCCTCTTTCTCTATTGTCTACTAGCTCAGCTTTCTTCTCGTCAATCTTTACCGTATCTTTGCAAGCGTTCACCCCAAATCTTACGATCGGCCCAATCGTACCCCGCCACTTGATTATTTACACTCGTTCACATAATTAGATGAATTTTCACTCGATCGGATTCAAAAGGCTAAAACGCCCTTTTTTTCACATTTTTTTACAATAATACTTTAAAATTCACCCGGTGGTATGATGTGGGCAGGGAAACTCCTAACCACAGCGCCGTCAACCTTCTGCCTTCAGATCCGCCTGCCGGATGCCCCAGAAAAAGGCTGAGCAATGGCTGCCAATAAAAAACCCCAGCGTTTGGCTGAGGACTGCTTGAGTGGGAGATATCGTTAATCTGCGTTTTTTTAGTTGACTTAGATTGCATGGAATTCCATGCTGCTGACTTTCCCCGGGCTTTTGCGTTTGGGGATTCCTCAGAACAAACTTTTCAGGATGCATCCACAAAAAGTTTAATTCTTAAAGGCTTTGTCAGTACCAGGCTAACCACTCACTCAACTATAAAAGTTAAGTCGGTGGCTAATTGTAGAAGATGCGCCCTGATGGCTTAACTACCCGATGGATTAGCACCCTGATGGCATAACTCCCTGATGGATCGACGCCCTGATGGCTTTCGCTCCACTACCCAAAAAATTCGGGTTGGTGGATGATCGTGGACATTAGTAACACGTCACTTCCGGCGTTTCCGATCGCAAGCGGGTGTGCCTGTCTGAATTGATTATGGCAGGCAGATTTATCAGAAGACAAGTGGGCTATTGCATCAACCCATTTCTGACAGATCGGGTTAGCCAAAAAGTGTCAATCTACGCAAATCAGGGTCATCGAACATGAAAAACAGCATCTTAGTATTAGGGGTAATTGCCTCGGCTGGCTTCGGCTTTTTCCAGGCAGGCAGCGCCAGCGCTTTAGCGATCGCCCCACAACATTCATCAGCCAGCAGTTTGACGGCTTGGGAGAGTCGTCCCGACTTTAACTACACTGGAACGAATGAGGATGGGGAGCAAGAAGAGGTAAAAACGCGTAAAGGCAGGAAATAATTGGCGCTATTGTGTGGTTCGCTCTGATGCGGTTGTGGTTGTTGTTGTGGTGCTTGTTGTCCCAACCGCCTCTGATCGAGGTAGTTAAAACTCGATCCCAAGATCAGTCTACCTAATCCCAGGGGTGGGGATCAGTTTCAGAGAACGGTGGATGGGAAAATAAATAGGTAAGGCGAGTCTGTCGGTGGAGTTTCCCCGCCTATCAACTTCCTTACCTTCTGATGTTCGGGATTTGGATCTGGCACAATCGTATTTCATCTCGTAAAAACCCAATGGAAAATACTCTCGAAACTACCCGCAGACAGCGCGTATTGACAAGAACCCAGGAACGGCGTCAGGCAACACCCAAAGAAAAACAGTTAATTCATCTGCTAGCCAATATGGCTTGCAGTTTGATTAAATACGACTACAAACACGCAGCGGGCAAGGGTACTCTCCCGCCTTCGGAAAGCAAGCGTTTAGCGGAATGGCACTACCTGCGAGTTCAGCAAATTCGCCGGATCGAACGCTCATTGGAGCCCGTAGCGACCCTTAAGCGCGTGTACTACAAGAGCATCCTCAGTCCGAGAGATCTGAAGTCTTTGAAACTTCTGTGGCTGGAGGAGGACAAAAACCGTGTCAAACGGGTCGATCCTGAGTTGGACGACATCCTTAGCGAAGCTTTGGATCGCGGAGATACTTTAAAACAGCTATTTCACTCGATCGAAGTCAAAGAACGCACCTTTTCTGAAACTCCTCGCCCCGGCGCCGTGCCGCTTTGGGTCAAAGAGTGGGAAGACTCGGAATATGACATAAACTTTTTTCCGCCTTCGTTCTCTGCATGGGTTTCCATCGTGGACGACTAGGTTCAAGAAAAACTCTTTGACATGGCATCGATCGTAAAATTCAGATGGTAGACTTATTTGCTATTGCTGCCATTGGCGAAGAGGGTGGGGGCGTGAGGCTAAACTAGGCGGCGTTGCGCGCAGGCCTGCGAGTACAGAGAAGTGAATCGGAGTCAGTACCATTGTACAATGGGGGAAAACCAGGGCTTCAGCTAATAGCTGATAGCTGATAGCTGATAGCTGATAGTTTCTCATGACTGACTCGATTTCTACTTCTCCTCTAGACTCGGCGGCCGATACAGCCGAACTCCGCTCTCAGTTGAGGTCGGGTTCGGAAAAAGCTCAACTGCAACTGCTACAACAACAAATAGCAGATTCCGGTTGGGATGTATTGATGGAATTTTTATTAGAGCGCAAGTCAGAGGCACCGACTGCGGTAATGGGTAAGGCTTACCAAATTCTTTACAGTGCTAATTCTCCGAGAGCGGCGGAGTTTTTGCAAGCGAATTTTCCAACTGGGGTTGTGCCGCTGCGATCGGACTCTAACGTTGATTACACTCCGCTGCAACAATTATTGGCGTTACAGGAATTTCAAGAAGCCGATCGCTTGACTTTAGACAAGCTTTGTGAATTGGCGGGTGATACAGCTTCCGTGAGAAAGTGGCTGTATTTTACGCAAGTTGAGAGTTTGCCGGTGGCGGATTTGCAAACAATTAATACCCTGTGGAAAGTTCATTCCGAAGGCAAATTTGGATTTTCAGTGCAGCGGGAAATTTGGCTAAGTTCTGGCAAGAATTGGGATAAATTGTGGCCGCTAATTGGCTGGAAGAAGGGGAATAATTGGACGCGGTATCCGCAAGAGTTTATTTGGGATTTGAGCGCGCCTAGGGGTCATTTGCCGCTGTCGAATCAGTTGCGGGGAGTGCAGCCTTTTGCAGCTTTGATGGCTCACCCTGCCTGGTTGAAGTGAATGGTTTTGGGGCTTTTGGAGAATGTGGGGCGGGCTGGATGTCCGGCCCGACATTTGTTGGTGAGGGGGTGTGGGTTCTGACGGTAACACCCCCGTCATAACATAGATAGGGCTTGCTGGATAAGTGCAGAAAGGTTACACTGCCTGGTTATGCGATCGTGCGATCGAGAAAAGTATGCAACCCACATTCCGCAGTTCTGGCTGTGATGACTAAGGATTTTCATACATTCATTGTAGGAAAAACATTAGTGCCTACCTTTTCTAATTTTAGTATCATTATTTTCCGATTTTGGCGAGATATAAGAAATTTGAATTCACACATATTTCCTAATATATTCCTTCGCCAAGGTTTGAACTCATTTTCCATAAATTAGATATACATCCAAATTCCGGCAACATGATTGTTATGTTGCCAATGATTTAAATTTATTCAACAATATTCTCCGGCTTAGGTTTATTTTGATTGTTACCCATCTTCAACTATTAAATAATAGTGACCGCCAACCTTCCGTAAAAATAATTTAATATCTCCTGTTCTTTGTTAAGTTGCTCACCTGTTCGGCTCCATTTAGGTTGACTAAATGTACGGCTTGAAACATCTGGAATACCCACCGCATTATCGGTTTATTTGTCATTTTCTTGACCTGGTTTCTGATGCTGTCATTCGCTGATTCTAAATTTCCTGGCTCTTTCGGCTATCTTATATCCTTTTTTTGAGCTTGATTGCCATTTGCTTTCTGGGATTTATAAGATTTTATATTGGGCTGATTTGAGGCTGAAGGGGACTCTGGTTATCCATTTGATTCCTGTCATTGCTGAGAGGTTGTTCCTGGTATATAATGCGCTGTCTGCTACGCAGATTCCTTCAAATGTCCACTGTTTTTTGAATTCTTTTAGTCTTTCTAAAAATACGCTCTTGTCGTCGATGTTCCCTGAGTCTATTTTTAGATATAGTGGTATGTCTCCGTCTCTTGTTACGATCATATCTATGATAAATTGTTTGAGGCCTGGTCGATGGTCTCTGGAGTATCCGTGTACTATTTCTATTGGTTTCATTTCGGATGTTTCTGGTTCGGGTTCTTTTTCTGTTTGATTGGTGTTTTCGACTTCATTTTTATATTCTCCTTGTACGTACATTAAACTTCCATCTAAGTGGAGGCTGTTCCTTTTTACTTGAAGTTTATGGGCGGCTTTTATGGCGATTGCTGTGAAGATTTTTGTACTTCCTATTTGATAATATTTGTCGAGGGATATTCCGATTCTATCGTCGTTTAGATGTTTTTGTAGTGTTCCTTTTCCGATTAAATGTGATCTTTTTTTTCGTACGAAAAATTACTCAAATATGTATAACGGTGCGCTTAAAAATCCTATTCCATTCAAAATCATTGCTTTCATGACTTGTCCTGGGCTGAGAATTTATTGGGTTGTTATTCCTACTATGAAAGTTGACTTCTTCTACTAATTTCATCTCGTCTATAGCCATCCTAAATCATTTGTGAATTTCTTACTCCTTCCCCTTGATAAGGGGATGGTTGGGGTGGGGTCAAAAATTTACGACTCCTGCAAGGATTGCTATATTATGCCTGCTACTATTCCTAGATGGTCTAAATTTAGGACTTTTATGGCTTCTTTAGGCTCATTCATGGTTTTTTTCCTCTTTGACCTTGAGTCGTTCATTTTAAATCAAAAAAGCCTGGAGTGCTTGCCCAGCAATGACTTCAAGCTTAAATTTTTCAATTGTATAACCATCAATTCTGTTTAAAGACCTGCGGAATGTGGGTTTAACCTAGGATGCAACTCGGACGCTAATTAAAGCAATAGAAATCCAACAGCAACCCAGCCGCGAAGGGATGCAGAAAACTATTGCGAGTCCGAATTTTAGCGCCACAGGAGCAACCGGAACTATTGAGTGTGATCCCAATGGCGATCGCCAAAATGTTCGACCGGAGTTAGTGCATATTGTCAAGTGTGAGAAAGAAAAGTTTGGTGTAGCTTTTGTTCCCGTCAGTCAAATATCCGATGGCAAAAGCGGCGCGGCAGGTTTAAAGTCCGATTGAACTCGTTTATGATGGTTTCTGTGCCTTATTCCTGACTTATTTGCCCAATTCTTGAGAACGCAAACAAGCTGCTTTCACTGCTTCGATCAGCGCAGAACGAAAGCCGCTACTCTCTAATTTAGCAATTCCGGCAATAGTCGTGCCGCCGGGACTTGTAACTTGATCTTTCAATTGGGCCGGGTGCATTCCCGTTTCTTGCATTAGCTTCGCCGTACCGAATACAGTTTGCAAAGCTAATTGAGAGGCGATCGCCCGTGGCAAACCTGCACAAACTCCGCCATCTGTCAAGGCCTCAATCAAAATTGCTACATAACCAGGCCCGGAACCCGAAAGCCCTGTCACCGCATCCAGCATACTCTCAGGTACTTCTACCACTTCTCCCACGGCCTGAAAGATGCGCTTTACCAATTCTAAATCAGCCGGTTGAACAAGTTTTCCCGGAGCGATCGCGCTCATTCCCGCCCCCACCGTCGCCGGAGTATTCGGCATCACCCGCAGCACTCCCCGCCCGGGAAAAGCCGGTTCTAGCTTGCTGAGTGGCACTCCTGCCAAAATCGACACTACCAGCGCTTCTGGCTGGGAATCAGCCGTTTCTCCATTATTTCCCTGTTTGCGATCTGCCGCCACCGCCAATTCCAAAGCTACCGTATCAAAAACTTGCGGTTTAATCGCCAAAAACAGCACTTCTGTAGCGGCAGCAACTTCTAGATTGCTGGCTGTTGTTCCAATCCCGTAGGTTTCCGTCAAAAATTGGCGGCGTTGAAGCTGTGGGTCGCTCACCAATATTTCAGAAGGCAAATAAACTTTTTGTGCAATTAAGCGGGATAAGAGAGCTTCTCCCATTACCCCGCCGCCGATCGTACCAAATTTTATGTTAGTCATTAGTCAGTTGTCATTAGTCACTTGTCACTTTTGAGTTATCAGTTGTCAGTTATCAGTTGTCAGTTGTCATTGGTTACTTAGTTGTTAGCTAATGTTATTAATCCGCAGTGTTTATTCCACAGTTATTAGTTGTTAACTATTGACTACTGACTACTGACTACTGACTACTCACCACTGTCAACTGACTACTAACTAATAACTACTGAGCCATTGGAGCTTGTTCTGCCGGCCAGACTGTCGGTGCTGGAGCAGCAGGACGAGGGCGTCCTTGAGCAGGAGGCACTTCGTGAACCACACCAGACTGAGTTCTCACCTGCACGCAGCTAGGCGTAAACAAGAAAATACTTTCGCCAATTCGCTCTTGATGACCGTCAAGGGCATAAGTACCGCCCGCCACAAAGTCCACAGCTCTTTGCGCTTGGTCTGGGTCCATCACCGTCAGGTTCAAAACCACAGACTTCCGTTCCTTAAGGGCTCGAATTGCTGCCGGCATCTCTTCAAAAGTGCGCGGCTCCATTACTACAACTTCCGAAATCCCGTTCATAGCTCCAGGCATTCCTATCACGTTATTCATTACTGACCCTACTCCGCCGGTTGGTGCAACGACATCCATACCTGTCGATCCTACTACTGACCGCTCTCGCATTCTACGATTTTGACGACGTTCTTCTTCTGCTGCTGCGACAGCAGCGGGGTTGGGTTCAGGCGCTTGGTAGAAGTTCTGATAGCGCTCCCCTTCCGTTTCGTCGTACACGTCATCGTACTCAGGCTCATTGTTGATGCCTACAAAATCTCGCAGTTTAGAAAAAATATTCATGATTCACGCTCCTTCACGACTTCGCTGCCCCGACTATACTCGCGTTGCGTGTTAGTCGCGGGTGGCTGACTACTATATATTTAACCTAAATTGTCTTTATTAGAAGATTTGAATTATTTATCCCCTCCTAGAGCCAAATAAGGTTTGTCCTAGCCGTACCATAGTAGCACCTGCTTGAATTGCCAAATGATAATCTCCCGACATCCCCATCGAGAGCTGCTGCATTTGAATGCAGGGCAAATTTTGCTGCTGGATTTTCTCAGCTAGTTCGCGGGTGCTGTTAAATAATTCTAGGATTTGCGAGTCATCTAATCCCAGCGGAGGAATTGTCATCAAACCTTGAATTTTGATAGGCTGACATTTGTTGAGTTCTGGAAGGTCGGCCAGCAGTTCTGGAACGCTCCAGCCGTATTTGTCCGGGTCGGGCAACATTTTGACTTGCAGGCAGACTTGGGGAGAGCAGGACATTTCCCCTGCCAAGCGCGAAAGTCGCTGAGCGAGTTTTAAATTGTCGAGAGAGTGAATCCACTGGAAATGCTCTAGGGCCTTGGCGGCTTTGTTGGCTTGCAAGTGGCCGATCAAGTGCCAATTGATATCCGGCAAATCTTGCAGTTGGCTTTGTTTTTCGGCAGCCTCTTGAACCTTACTCTCACCAAAATCCCGGATACCGGCCTCGTATGCTTCGCGGATAGCATCAGTCGGTACCTGTTTGGTAACGGCAATTAACCGCACTGATTCGGGCAAGTGTTGGCGAATGCTGTTAATTCGAGAGGCTATGGTCATGGGTGCTCAACGATCTTGACTGGAGGGAAGGAAAATTAAGACAGTTACCAATTACCAAATTACCGGAAAATGAGAGGAAAGCCCCCGACTTCAGGCGTGGGGATGAACTCGGCAGCGGATGCGGCAGCCTACAGTCTTAGAAAAATCCTGGTTGATTTCTAAAAGCATGATATGATTATATCATGCTAACAGTAACTCACGAGTACAAACTACGTCCGACCAAATCTCAAGTTCAAATATTTGAGATTTGGTTGTCTGTTTGTCGTCAGGTTTATAACTATGCCTTGCGAGAACGGAAAGATTGGGTGAATTCTCGTAAGTCTTCTGTTAATGCTTGTTCGATAGTTGGTGAGTATATTATCTCACCGGATACTCCGAGACCAACCTATGCTAGTCAGTGCAAAGGTTTGGCAGAAGCTAAGAAGCATTGTCCCGAATTAAAGACCCCTCATTCGCAAGTATTGCAGCAAACTTTAAAGGTTTTAGAGTCGGCATTTGTGGCAATGTGGGATAGAGGGCATGGGTTTCCTCGCTTCAAAAAACGGATGCGCTCGTTTGTTTTCCCGGCTGTTAAGGATGCAGCAGTGGAGAATGGAAAGGTTAACCTGCCTAAGATTGGGTGGGTAAGGATGAAAATGTCTAGACCCACACCAGAGGGTTTTCTACTCAAGCAAATTAGAGTAGTTAAAAGGGCATCAGGATATTTTGTCATGCTGACCTACCAGTTAGCAGTCAACCTGCCCGAGCGCCCACCGTCAGGACATCCATTAGGGGTAGATATTGGGCTTGACAAATACCTCGCAACTTCAGATGGAGAATTAGTCAACAGACCGAGATTTTTTCAGGCACTTCACTGCGAGTTGAAATCACTGCAACGAAGATTAAAGCATCAAAGAAAAGGGTCTAATAATTGGCTTAATCTCCAGAAAAAGATTGCTAGAATTCATCAAAAAATCAGTGATACCAGAAAGGATTGGCACTATAAATTAGCTCATCGGTTATGTGACCAAGCAGGAATGATATTCGTTGAGGATATCAATTTTAAGGCTTGGGCAAAGGGGATGTTCGGTAAACATACTCTCGATGCAGCCTATGGTCAATTCTTCTCGATTCTGTCTCATGTGTGTTGGAAGCGCGGGGTGTATTTTGCTCGTGTTGATAAAAACTATACGAGTCAAATTTGCCCCCAATGTGGAACCCATACTGGTAAGAAAACCTTGGATGTCAGAATCCATAGTTGTCAGTCGTGCGGGTACACCACTCATCGCGATACAGCAGCAGCACAAGTAATTAGAGACAGAGGTATCCTTGCGGTCGGGCAGCCCGTGACTAAAACTGCTTCTGGAGGCGTTCTATCGGGGATCGATAGTAATATCGGTCTAGAGTCGAGCCTGTGAGAGAAGAATCCCCCGCATTCTATGCGTGGGGAGTGTCAATGATTTTCGTTATTGAAATGTGCGCTGGTGAATGGTCTGCAATTGGTCGTACTCCTGATATTGACCGCTGCGACGCAGGGTTCGCAGGCGAATTTCGACCATCAGGCGAGCGTCGGAGCGGCTGATTGGTTCAAATCTCAGCCCACCAGGGCCGTTTGTCACCAAAAAAAACAGGCGTTGGGCGTATAGGGTGGTAAATAATTCTTGGCTGTCTTCAACCTGGGATACCCTGAAGAGGAGGCCAAAGTTTGGATGATTCAGGTAAGTTTCGGTAGTCATTCACACTCACAATCTATCAATTTTAGATTAAAGATTTCGATTTTAGATTTTAGTTTCGTTCGATCGCCCGACGGCGTTGTTTGACGGCGGGCTACAAAGGGCTATAGCCGTAGCCGTGCAATAGTCTCCGTCGTGGCTGAGGCTCAATTGCCACTGGCAATTTCCCCAAACAGAGGCTTGTGCTGCTGCGGTTCCGTGCAGTTGCACATTGGGAGCACCGTTTTCGGAGCGCCGAATTTCCACATCTGCATACCGTATTCCCCGCCATCCCGTGCCTAGAGCTTTGACAACGGCTTCTTTTGCTGCCCAGCGCCCCGCTAGCTGGTTGCAGGAAACTCGATTCATTTTACCTTTAATGCTCCTGTGTTGAGAATTTAGTTGCCCGCAATCCCTTTGTTCGGCGGGCGTGTAAACTTTTTCGAGGAAGCGATCGCCAAACCGGTCTAATGCGGCTTGTATGCGCGGAACATATACGATATCTGTCCCAAGATAGATGTTCAAGGTCTTGGTTCTCTAAATATTTGTCTCCATTACTTTAGCAGTAGTGTGCAACCAATCATTCCTAATGCTTCAATCTAAAATTTATAAGGACTGACTTAGTATTGACGCTTTTGTGGGATATGAGATTCTGCTTTTCAATATCCTCAACAGTCAACAGTCAACTCTCAACTCTCAACTCTCAACTGTCAACTGTCCCAACCCCAAACCAAGCGGGCGCTCCAGAGGACTAGCAAGCAGCCGAGGGCTATCCAGTCTCGGATTTTCAATTGCAACTGGTGCCATTCTACCCGGTGTCGATCGGGACTGGTGAAGCCGCGAACTTTCATGGCGCTGGCAATTTGTTCAGCTCGCAGGAGCAAGTTTTCTAACAGCCGCTCCGCTATCATCAACCACACTTGAGCGGCGCTGCGAAATCCGAGTTTTTTCCAGTTTATCGCTCTGGTTCTGACCGATCGCACTAAATTTTGTATTTCTTCCAATACTAGGGGAATGAATCGCAAAGATAAAGTTAATGTTAAGGCTATTTCGGTAACAGGCCAATTCAAGCGGCGCAGAGGCTGCATTAAGTTTTCAATGGCGCTGGTGATTTCTTCGCTGGCTGTGGTAAGGAGATAGAGGTTGGTGCTATAAATTACTGTGAAAAATAAGGTGCTGACGTTGATAGCTAAATCTAGGGATTTGCGGGTGATTTTAATCGGGCCTTGTTTGAATACAATGTAACGGTAGTTTGTGGGTTGAGGGAGTTGATTTGGGCTTTGGGCTTTGGAATTGGGGATTGGGGAGTTTGAGCCTAAGTTAAAAGGTTTGTACCAGGGTTTGGGCTGTTGACGGGGTGGAAGAGTTGCGGGCTGCTGGGAAAAGGTTAATTCGTCGGCGGGGATGCGGGGCTGGTGTTCTGCGGGGAGTCCGTCGGGGGCGATCGCGCTGAGGCCAAATACTAATAGGCAGAATAGCAGCAGCAGTCCCATTTGCTGTTTCCACACGCGCAAGGGAATTGCTGCTGTTAGTGTCAGTACGATTAACATTCCTACTAGCATCAGCCGCCAGATGGGATTGGCGAGTATTGGGGCGATCAAAAATGTCATCAACCAGGCGAGTTTTACGCGGGAGTCTAACCGGTGCAGCCAGGTTACGGGTTGTTCTAGGTAAAGTCCAATAGGGAGCGATCGCAATAAATCCATTTTGTCGATTTTAGATTTTTAATAATATAAATTTATTGAACCGCGAAGACGGGTTAGGCGAAGCCGCGCGTAAGCGCTAGGACGCGAAGGAACAGAAAAGAAAGAAACGCAATTTGCTTTGATTATTAAACTGCGTTTTTTCTTTAATCTAAAATCTAAAATTACTTCACGCGCAGTGCTCTGTTGGTGGTACTGATTTCGCTGGCGCGAACTTTTTTGCCTCTCCAAAGCAGCCGCATTGGTGTACCCGTAAAGCCTAGGTGTTTGCGAAATTGGCTTTCCATGTAACGGCGGTAATTTTCGGTGAAGCGTTTGGGATCGTTGACAAATAGGGCAATTGTCGGTGGCTGCGATCGCACTTGAGTACCGTAATAGATTTTGCCTTGTTTTCCTTGGCGGGTAACTGGGGCTGAGTGCCAGGTTGTGGCTTCTTCTATGACTTCGTTAATGACGGCGGTAGGGACGCGACGTTTGTGTTCGTCGGAGGCTTTGTCTACTAATTCAATGATTTTTTCAACTCGCTGTCCACTCATGGCGCTAACAAAAATCATTTCTGCCCAGTCGAGGAAATAAAGTCGGGTTCTTACTTCTCTTTCGTACTCGTAGATGGTGTCGGAGTCTTTTTCTACTGCGTCCCATTTGTTGACGACTATGATGCAGGCTCGACCTTCTTCGCTGATGCGATCGGCTAATTTTTGGTCTTGGTCGGTAACGCCGTCAATTGCGTCAATTACTAGCAGTATTACGTCGGCCCGGCGGATGGCTTTGAAAGCGCGGTTGATGCCGAAAAATTCTGCCCCGTATTCGACGTTTTTCTTTTTGCGTATTCCGGCAGTGTCGATCAGGCGGTAGGTTTTACCGTTCCGTTCTACTAAGGTGTCGATCGCGTCGCGGGTTGTGCCGGAAATCGGGCTGACTATGGCGCGGTTTTCTCCGAGAAATGCGTTTAACAAACTCGATTTGCCGACGTTGGGACGACCGATAATTGCTACTTTAATTTCCTCAACTTCTGGTAATACTTCTGTGGGAAGGTAAGTAATTAATTTATCGAGCAATTCGCCGGTGCCGTTGCCGTGAATGCCGGAAATTGGGTAAGGTTCTCCCAGTCCCAATTGCCAAAAGTCGGCTGCTTGGGTGAGTCCTGTATTTTCCGATTCGCATTTGTTGACGGCGAGAATGACTGGGACTTTTTGCAGTCTCAGCCAAGATGCGATCGCTTCGTCGCCGCCGGTGAGCCCGGTTTTTCCGTCTACTACGAAAATGGCTGCGCTGGCTTCTGCCAGGGCCGCCATTGCTTGTTCGCGAATTAAAGGCAGAAATTCTGTTTCGTCGTCGAATACTAGACCGCCGGTGTCTACGACTTGATATTCCCGATCGCCCCAGTAAGCCGGTCTGTAAGTGCGATCGCGCGTGATTCCTGGTTCGTCGTGGACGATCGCGTCTTGGGTGTTGGCTAAACGGTTGACGAGCGTCGATTTGCCTACATTGGGGCGTCCAATAATAGCAACTATAGGTAGAGACATAAAAGTAGCAGCAATTAGGCTGCGCCGTAATTTTGAGGTTTAGCCTTTTATTGTAAGCGAAGCTGGCTGATATTGTATGCGATCGGGCTGCATCGTGTATTATACGCCCTCCGGGGCTGTGATCCCCGCGCCGTGAACTCATGGCAACCTCTGGAAACCAGATAAATTAGGCTCGGACTGTTAATCTGGATTACCAGAGGCTGGTAACGATAAATGCTTGCTGCACCTTCTCTAAAAATTGCTAAATGGAACGACTTATTTCTGTATTCGGGTTAGCTGTTTTTGTCGGTTTGTCCTACGCCTTTTCAGTTGATCGGCGCGCTGTCAAGTGGCCGCCCGTATTGTGGGGAATTGCTTTACAGCTAATTTTTGCTATTTTGATTCTCAAAACTGCACCTGGTTTGGCTGTTTTTAAATTTTTGGGAGATTTGGTCACGCAGTTTCTCAATTTTTCTGATGCGGGGGCAAAGTTTATATTTGGAGATAATTTTGCCGAACACTTTATCGCTTTTAAAGTGCTGCCCACTATCATTTTTTTCTCTTCGTTTATCACCATACTTTATCACTACGGCATTTTGCAGCGAGTTGTGCAAGCAGTGGCATGGTTGATGATTAAAACCATGAAAACTTCGGGCGCAGAAACCCTTTCTTGTGCTGGGAATATCTTTATCGGGCAAACGGAAGCTCCTTTGTTAATTAAACCTTATTTGGCGGCGATGACGCTCTCGGAACTCCATGCTGTCATGACGGGAGGATTTGCCACAATTGCCGGCGGAGTTATGGCAGCTTATATTTCTTTTGGAGTACCGGCTCAACATTTAATTTCGGCGTCGGTGATGTCTGCACCAGCAGCTTTGGCTATTTCTAAATTGCTGTACCCGGAAACTGAAAAGTCGCTGACTGCTGGGGAGGTGGAGGTGAAGGTGGAAAAGGTTTATGCTAATGCGGTGGATGCGGCGGCTTCGGGTGCTAGCGACGGGTTGAAGTTGGCGGCGAATGTGGCCGCTATGCTGATTGCTTTTTTGGGTTTGTTGGCTTTTTTTAATGCGCTTTTGGGGTGGTTGGGAGGGCTAATTAGTTTGCCTCAGTTGTCGCTCGAATTAATTTTAGCTTATTTGATGGCTCCGGTTGCTTGGCTGATGGGGGTGCCTTGGGCTGATTGTGCAGAGGTGGGGATTGTTTTGGGAAAAAAAACGATTTTGAATGAGTTTATTGCTTATTTAGATTTGATGGAATTGGTGAAACAACAGGCGATTTCTGAACGCTCGCAAATTATCTCGACTTATGCTTTGTGCGGGTTTTCTAACATTGGTTCGATCGGGATTCAGATTGGGGGAATTGGCGCGATGGCTCCGGAGCGGCAAGGCGATTTGGCGAGGTTGGGCGTGAGGGCGATGATTGCTGGCTCTGTGGCTTGTTTTATGACTGCTTGTATCGCGGGGATGCTGATTTGAAAGTTTTGAGTTGTCACTTAAGCAGTGCGGTGCTTATGGTGCACCTTACATTAACTCCAGTAAATGTTATTAAATTAAAATTAAAAAACCCACCAAATTATTTGATGGGTGCTATTGGTTTGATAATTGGCGAGGCAGGACATGGAATTTTAGCGATCGGCTATTATTGAAAATAAGCAGAAATTTAGTTTTTGACGAAAGCTTAAAACAGCAGCTTAAAAATGGAAACTAAATTTCCCTCAAAGCTCAACAAATTAGGTGGTAATATGGCTGTTCTGCAACTGGAAGACGGTAGAACATATACGGACATCCGGGCGATCGCGAATCAACTGGCAGTTTTAAATATTGAGATCGATTCTCTGCCCCCAAACGAAAATCCGGCGTTTCAAGAACTGCTCGTTCAAGACATTCTCAATGTTACAGAAAAACAGCAGATTCTCGCAGCATATAATAGCGAGTTTGAACAGTTTAAGCGCGCCAGCGGATATCGGTGGTGCGACTTAAAAGTGCTGCATCCAGGTTCGCAGCAGATTTACGCGCTGATGACTCAAAGCCATCGCACTCATACCCACACAGATGCAGAAGTTCTTCACATTTTAGCTGGGGAATGCGTTTTTGGGTTTGTGTATTCTAACGGCTCTCAGGTACAATTAATGCTGCAAGCTGAAGAATACATTAAAGTGCCTGCCAATACCGAACATTGGTTTTATCTCACTCCGTCGCTGTACTTGAAAGCCTTGCAGTATTACACAACTGCTCAAGGGTGGGTTCCTCAGTATACTAATCGGCAGTTAAAAATTAAAAATTAAGAGTCAGAAGAAGAGGGGAAATTTGTAGAGCAGGAAGAAGAAGATGAAACAGAATTGGGTGGCTTACTATCAAGCGGTGGAAGGTCGCCCGCCGCATGAAACTTTGCTGAAAGCCTTGTCAATTTTTGACACGGAACCGTTGCTCGATCGTCCTCGATTCGCTGTAGATTTAGGCTGTGGCGATGGACGAGATACGGTCGAGCTCCTGCGTCGAGGCTGGCGGGTTTTAGCGATTGACAGGGAACAAAATGCCTTCGATCGCCTGCTGGATCGTCCGATTCAACGCGATCTCCTGCAAACTCAATTGATGCGTTTTGAAACCTTAACTTTGCCTCAATCGATCGATCTAATCAATGCCAGTTTTTGCCTTCCTTTTTGTCAGCCCGCCGATTTCCCCCATCTTTGGGAAACGATCGTGACATCGCTAAATCCCGGAGGATATTTCTGCGGTCAATTGTTTGGCGATCGCGACTCATGGACTGTTTATCCCGATCGCACTCATCATACTCGCGAACAAATTCAAGTGCTGCTAAAGTCCTTTGAGATTGAGTGGTTTGACGAAGAAGAACATCCTGGAGTAACGGCGCTAGGCGAGGAAAAACACTGGCATATTTTTCACATAGTTGCTCGTAAGAGAGATTAATATATATAGTGCCGACTGCTTAAAGAAGTCGGCACTCTCTTGCAGTCGGAGTTCTGGAAAAGTTGCAGATCGTTTTTACTGAATTTTTCGGAATTTACCGTTAAATTAGCTTACTAATTGCTAAGGAACGAAAAATAAATAAGGTGACTAATAGAGCAATAGTTTAGCTTGGATCAAGGCTTCTGGGGTTTAATTGTGCAAGTTATTGATTTTTCATTCCTTAGTCTCGAACCTTTCTGATTTTTTAAATGCTTTCTCATTCAGCGGGTGTGGCCATTTCAATTTCTTCGCAACGCTGCAAAAGCGCTTCTATTTCCTGAGCTAAAAAAATAACTTCCGGCCAAGAAGAACCGTTGATTAAATCTTGAGCGTGAGCTAATTTGTTTCTCAATGCCTCTGCTGACTTTAAAAAACGCTCCCCGTAGCGTTTGGATTTGAGCCCCAGCCGATCGACTATTTCAGCCGAACTCAGGATTAAATCTCGCTTGTCGCAGAATTGCAGGTAATCGATTAAGTCAATTGCTTCATTTCTGGATCGCCCCAATTCCCAAAGGTGTTTTGCGGCTAAAATACGATCGCCCTTAAGGAATTTTTGCCAAGAATCTTGGGGAAAGTAAATCCGCACGATTCGCAATAAATTCATTTCGAGAAGCGTCACCAATCCAAACAGCAGCATCCGCACCGGTGCTTTTTGCAAATCGCCGCAGGTAACGATACCGTTGATCCTGTTGCTTTCCAATACAAATAATCTCGGTTTTTCTCGCAGCAGCGGCAGCAATTCCATCAAAGGAGTCGAAGCGGCAATTAATTGTGAGGGGTGAAAAATTTGCTGGTAGTCGCTGCACTTACCTGTCATTAAGTGCGATCGTTCTACATAGCCGCAAACCGTGCCGTTTTCTTCAATACCGAGCACGTCAAAATCGCGGGCCTCCATCCACGATCGCAATTTGGCTGCATCTTCGCAAGCGGGGACAGCTTTCAGCGGTTCCGCGAGGTATTTAACTGTAATGCTGTCTTTGAATAAATCCCGCAAGTCGGCGGAACTTGATTTTAAATGTTTCATCTCATGTCCGTTAATTTCATGAATCGTTGCGCGACAAAATGACAATTAATATTGTAACGGCAAGTAAATTGGATTGGCTTTAGTGCGGAGTGCGATCGGATTAATCTTAGTTAATGCCAAACGAAATTTTGATAAACTGCCAAAACAGATAACAGCAGTCAAATTTTTGCCTGCAATTAGTGCGATGTTTGTAATGTTATTGGGGTTGGGAATTACCGGACAGGCGATGTTTAAAATATTGGCGACAAATCAATGGGTCATTGGAAATGGGTAAGCATAAAATTATGACTCTCCCTCCTAACTACCAACTTACGAAGAAGTCTGCTTTTAGATACCCGATTTCTTGAAGAAGCCGGGTATCTGGGTATTCTGTTTTTTAGCCGTTGCTCACTTATCAGGCCGCACTATGTTTATTAATAATTTCGGCTAAATCCGGTACTCCCTTTTCCACGTAATTCTTGGCTGAGGGGCGGAGTTTGGCATAGGCGCCTTTAACCATCGCTCTTGTGCTTTTCTCGACTCTTTTGTCGCTGATTTGGAGCAATTCGTCTGCTACTTCACCTTTTCTTTGGGCTAGATATTCTACTGGGTTGCCATTGTTTACCCCTTCAGCCCACATCGGATCGAGTGCGATCGAGATTTCTGGCAGAAGTTGATCGACGACTTGGGCGCAATAGTCAGCCCGTATCCCCTTGACAGTAGAGTAGGCAGCTTTAAGAGCCATACCACCCAATCCTGACGCGGCAGCAACTTGTTGGTCTATCAACTTTACACAGTCATCAACAAAAGTTTCTCTGTGGTTTTCATTCAAGAGAATATCACTAAGTCCCATTTTCACTTTCCTTGATTTAATAGTCAATGTGCTTATTAGCTTTAAGCTCAATCTGACATCATATATCTATTTTGACCCTTTACTCAAGGTTTCCCAAGTTTTTTAAGGTTTGAATGCGTCTATGACACAACCTAATGTTGAGATTTGTTTAGTATGTTATGGGAATTAATGTTCTATCTGCTACTAATTATTTGCCTACGGTTTGTAGTAAGGGCTTTAGTCCTTATTAGGTGATATTAATGAGGACTAAAGCCCTGACTACAAACTGATGAGTTGTGAACAGTCACATAAAAAAGAGAACAGCTTGAAAAAAATATTAGAAAGGCTCTGCCTAAGTCCGATCGCACTTGCACGTATAATCTGGCACGTATGATTAGGATTGGACATTCGGCTTGATGCCCGCAGGTACTAAAACGATGGGAAGTTTCTGGGTTTGAGCCGGGCGATCGCTCGATCGCAATACCAAATTTTTCGGTAACGGCGCGGAAGTGCTTAGTCCGGGAAATATTTGAAGCGATAAGGTTAAGCCGGCAGCTAATAATAGTTTTTCTAACATGGTGTTGTCTCCCATACATATGCCCTAGGGCATAATTCCTCTTACACCTACAACATATAAACATCCTCAGTCGCTTGGTGCGATCGCACGGGCATAGTTTAAGTGACATCTATCACCACGGAGAAGGGGGTGATGGGAATAGGGGGTGTGGGGATAGGGGGTGATGGGCCCTAGGGAACTGGGGGAGAGTGGGAAATCTTTCATCGCACTTCTACCGTCAACATCGGTTGAACGTGTTAAATTGCTTACACCGGTTCGTTGGCAAACTTCCCTACAAATCAAGAATTGTCCTAGAGAAAGAAGCCGTTGAGTCTCTCTCAAAGGTAGAATTAGCGCGTAGAAGTTATTTGACACAGCGGAGGTACCGACAAGATGCTTGCATACATTCTGGCGTTGGCGGTCGGTCTAGGCAGCTTCAGTATTTACATGGCGGCATTCTTTTTTCCAGAAGTACACCGCAAAAGTGATTTTACCTGGAGCGGGGTAGGGCTTTTTTATGCGTTAATTTTATGGGCTTGTGCGGGACGAATTACTGGTGCTCTCCTGCTTGGTCAAATGGCGGGCGTGGCGATGTTGGGCTGGTTTGCCTGGGAAACTCTGACTTTGCGCCGGCAGGTGACGCCCCTTGCTGAGCAAACGCCGATTCCTCAGTCGGCGAATTTGGCTGCAGCAGGCTTGCCGTTGGCTGGCTTGTTTGCCAAGAAAAAAGAACCCGCAGCAGCGAAAAAACCTAAGTTTGTTCGATCGCCCAAACCGAAAACTGATGTGGTTCCAGCACCCACTCTGGATAAGGGCGAGGTAAAGCTAGAGGAACAGCCGGCGATTCCCCCCATAGCTGAAAGTATTGCTGAAAGTGCGATCGACGAGCCGACGGCCGAAAGTGCGATCGCCCCTGACTTGAATATCCCCGACTCGAAACCACCTGCAATTGCCGAAATACCAGTGTTTTCAGTCGAAACTCCTGCTGCTGAGACTTCACCAACCCCAGCAGAATTAGCCAGCAGCTTCACTCCTCTACCTCTACCTCTAGAAATTTCAGAAATAGCCGTTGCACCAAGTGTGGAGCCAGCAGAGGCTCAGCCAGAACCTCAACAGCAGCCAGAAGTCGATGATTTTGACGAGGAAACAGAATGGAGGGCAGCCGTTAAAGAGTCGCAGGCGGCAGCGGCGGCGGCAGCGGCGGCGGCAGCGACCCCAACTCCTCCAACTCCTCCAACTCCTAAACCCGCTAAAAAATCCGGCGGTTTCGGAAGTCTGTTCGGCAATATCAAAAATAGTCTCGGCGGTATGTTGGGACTCGGTGCGGGTAAAAACAAGTCTGATGTAACTCCCCAGACGCCCAAACCTTCAGTGACTCCAGAATCGATCGCACCTGAACCTAAAATAACGGCAACTCCTGCAGCGGGTATCGACCAAATTCTCGAATCCGAATTAGCCGAGGTGGCTGCGGAAGTGGCAGCCGAAAGTAGCAACACTGCTGTTGAAACAAGCCTTGGAGTGCCGTTTCCCACCGATGTTGAAGCAATGGCCGAGTTGATGGCCACAGAAACCGCGAGTTCTGACAAAATAGGGGAAACTCCGATCGAAGATCGATCGGCCGCTGACACTCAGACACCGCTGGCTGCAGTTGGTGAACCGGAAGCAGCAGCAGGCGTACCAGAAGCATCAGCCCCTGCTTTATATCTGGAAACCCAGACACCGCTGGCTGCAGTTGGTGAACCAGAAGCAGCAGCCCCTGCTGTATCTCTGGAAGCCCAGACACCGCTGGCTGCGGTTGGTGAACCGGAAGCAGCAGGCGTACCGGAAGCAGAAGCCCCAGCAGCATCGATAGAAATGACTGTGGTGGAAGTGGCAGCGCCTGTAGAGATAGAAGTACCGGGAGAACCTGGGTTGAGCGTGCAGGTGGAAACGGTTTCAGTATCAGTGATCTCGATCGAATCTACAGGTGAAGAACTCTCTTCTGAGGCAGAAAAAACTGAATTGAGTCCCCCGAATCACCCCGATCCGAATCTAGTCGAAACTGCTAAACCGGCCACTGAATCCAAGTCTGAGAAGGTATCCGGCGAAGATCAGCCGTCATCTTGAGGCAGAAAGTAAAAGGTAGAAACCAGAATTTTTTTATTCTGCCTTCTGCCTTCTTACTTTTTACTTCTTACTTTTTTCTTCTGCCCTCTTCCTTCACGCTTGACTTCAGTCCTCAACATCGATCGGTTAAACCGGTTAAATCCGTTAAATCCGTTATATCGTTTCCCGTTGCATCGGAATAATAAAATCGAGTCAATAGTTAACACTCAACCATTTAGTTTGTAGACGCCGAGTCAACAGTTAACACTCAACAATCAACAATCACGGACGGTGCAACCGGAATAGATATTAAATCCTTTACACTGCGCGTTGCCGAACTTCCTTCTCCCTTAATATTATGAAAGCAATTATGGTCGTGGGAACAACATCTCATGCAGGGAAATCTTTACTCGTGGCAGCTTTGTGTCGAATCTTTTCTCGGCGAGGCTGGCGGGTAACTCCGTTTAAAGGTCAGAATATGGCACTGAATTCCTATGTCACAGCGGCCGGCGGAGAGATTGGTTACGCTCAAGCAGTGCAAGCTTGGGCTGCGGGTGTCGCACCTTGGGTAGAAATGAATCCGATTTTGCTCAAGCCACAAGGAGACATGACTTCTCAATTGATTGTCAAAGGCAGGGCGATCGCCAATGTGCGAGCATCTCAATATTACGAGCAGTATTTCGATACCGGCTGGCAAGCTATTCGGGAATCTTTAGAATTTCTCTGCCAAGAATTTGACATGATTGTATGTGAGGGAGCCGGTAGCCCTGCTGAGATTAATCTCAAACACCGCGATTTAACAAATATGCGGGTAGCTAAATATTTAAAGGCTCGAACTTTGCTAGTAGTTGATATCGATCGCGGCGGTGCTTTTGCTCACATTATCGGTACTTTGGAATTGCTCGATCCCGACGAACGAGCTTTAATTAAAGGATTCATTATTAATAAGTTCCGAGGACAAAAATCGATCTTAGATCCGGGCCTGACTTGGCTAGAAGAAAGGACGGGAATCCCGGTAGTTGGGGTGATTCCTTGGATAGACGAAGTGTTTCCCTCAGAAGATTCTCTCGATTTGCTCGATCGGCGTTCCCCCAATTCTCAAACCGACATCAATATTTCGGTCATCCGCCTGCCCCGAATTTCCAATTTTACCGACTTTGACCCCCTAGAGTCGGAAACTTCCGTCACGGTCAAATATGTCAGCCCAAAAGACCAGTTAGGCCATCCAGACGCCGTGATTTTACCAGGCTCTAAAACTACAATTTCGGATTTGCAGGTGCTGCGCCAAACAGGTATGGCAAAAGCTATTCAAAATTATTTAGTAGCTGGCGGTACAGTCATGGGAGTTTGCGGCGGATTTCAGATGCTGGGACAAAGTATCACCGATAAAGAAGGCGTTGAGGGAGAAAAGGGAGAATTTCCAGGATTGGGGTTGCTGCCTTTGAAAACTGCGATGGCACCGAACAAAATTGCCCGCCAACGCATCGTAACATCTAACTATCCTCAACCGGGTTTGCCAGTTTCCGGTTACGAAATTCATCAAGGAAAAACGCAAATCCTAGAGTCAGATTTGACTCAACCGCTATTTGACGATGCTAGTTTAGGCATTGTCAATACTTCTCAATCAATTTGGGGTACATACCTGCACGGCATCTTTGACAACGGAGCTTGGCGGCGAGCTTGGTTAAATCACTTGCGGCAGCAGCGGGGACTCCGCGCCTTACCTACAGGTATTCCTAATTACCGAGAACACCGAGAAACTCTGTTAGACTCTCTAGCAGATACAGTGGAAAAGCATTTAGATATCAAGCATATTTTAGGTTAATTAGTTAACTGTTGACTGTTGACAGTTGACAGTTGACTGTTAACTGTTGATTATTGTTTGTGAGAGTTGAGGTTCAAATTCAATGACAAAAGTTTATTTTTTACCAGATAACGTGACAGTTGAAGCTGAACCAGGAGAGCTTTTACTAGATGTAGCTAAACGTGCAGGGGTTTCTATTCCTACTGGCTGCCTCATGGGTTCTTGTCACGCTTGCGAAGTAGAAATTGATGGCGGAGATACGATTTGTGCTTGTATTTCCGGCATCCCTTCGGGGAAAAAGCAAGTGACAATTAATCTGTATGTTGACCCGACTTGGTAATTTGTTAGTTGACGGTTGACTGTTGACGGTTGACTGTTAACAGACAACTGACAACAGACAACTGACTAATTTTTTTGCCATTCTTGCTGTTTCTTGCGAGCAGATTGCAGCCATTTTTGGGATTCGGGATAAACAGTTGTGCCGGGTTTGACGGATTCTAATTGATTGATAATTTCTTGCAATTGGCCGAGGGCGTAAGCGGGATTTTGACGGGGAGAATTTACATTATTTTGCAAGGAAGCAAACAAGCTCTTAGCCTGGTTTAAAGCTTCCACTGACTCTCTCTCTGCTGTCAGTCGAATCTTTGTAGTGCCTAAATTATTTTGATATTCAGCTAGTTTTGTTTGAGCGTCAAGATAGCCCGGATTATCAAATGTAATTTGGCTGAGTCTCTCAATGGCAGCTTGCCACAAATCTGCTATTTTTTGCCAACTTTCTGCTGAATGGGGCGGTTTCTGGGATGCGACGGCGGCAGTTAAGGCAAATTCTTTTGCTGCTTCGATTAAGTTGTCCGCACGCACCGATCCGGTGGCTACACCGCCCATTGCTTTAAAATCTCTTTCTGCTGCTGTGAGTGTTTTCTTAGCCGTTTCTCCCGCGAGGGTTTCGGCGGGAATTTGATTGAGTTGGTCGATCGCACTTTGCCAATTTACCGTCGCTTTTTGTCTATCCGCAGCCGTTTTGGCTTGCTGATACTCCTGTTTCGCGGCTTTTAGGGTTTGTTCGACTTGATTTAACTGAGTAAAAGCATTTTTTTGCTGGAAAATCTGAGCCTCCATCCGCCCGACATTTTTGCGGGCGGCTTCAAATTCATCGAATGTAAACTGCCAACTGCAGCGGAAAAAAGAGCAGTACCTCTTTGGGTAATAGCCGAGGAACCACACCGGTAAGGCGTCGAGGTGTTTTTGAGCCTCTTTTGCTTTTATTTCGCCCAAGTCAAAATCAGCGACAGCCGTAGCTTTATTCACCAGTTGATCGGATTGTTCCACAAGGGCGATCGCCTGCCGGTAATTGTGATCCATACTCATAAAACTCGGCAGCAACAATATCGGCATTGTTTTGGCCACGGGCCAGCGAATCATCGGAAAAGGTAGATTTAGCAGCCAAATTATCCCCGCAGCACTTCCCAGCAAACTCCCAGCAAAGATGATTTTACCGAACAATCCGGGCGGGCGGTTGGCTTTGACGGCAGCTTTGAGAGCTTGTTCGCTGAAGTTGGGAAATTCGTCTTTGAAGGTATCGCGGATTTCTTCTCTTGAGGCGAAAGTGCCGTTTTGCAAGCGTAATTTCTCTAACCGCTTGATTACCATCCGTCGGTAGACATCACCCGCTAGACTATCAGCCGCCGCGCACTTGTCAACTTCGGCCCGCAAAATTTCAAAAGCTCGATCGGTAAGACGCGCCATAAAACTCACCTATTCCCTTTTAACTATTTTATAGGTTCCCAGTCACAATAATTGTTAAAATATATAAACTTTATATCAAATAATCCGAATTAAGTTCATGCCCACTGCTTTAATCACCGGTGCTTCTGGCGGAATTGGTGCAGCCTTTGCCGCCGAATTAGCGAAACGCCAGCACAATCTAATCTTGGTAGCTCGTTCCGAAGACAAATTGCAACAGCTAGCTGCTACACTGCAACAACAATTCAAGGTTCAGGTAGAAGTAATTGTGCAAGATTTGAGCGCACCGGGCGCTGGAACTGCTGTATTTGATACGGTTGTTAAAAAAGGTTGGACGGTTGAGTTGTTGGTGAACAATGCGGGTTTTGGCGATTACGGTGTTTTTGCCGATCGCCCGCTTGCGAAACAACTAACAATGGTGCAACTAAATATTGTAGCATTAGTTGAACTCTCCCACTTATTTTTGCAGGGAATGCGGCAGCGAAAATCAGGAAGTATCATCAATGTTGCCTCCATCGCAGCTTTTCAACCGATGCCGTACTTGTCGATGTATGCAGCTACTAAAGCTTTTGTTTTAAGTTTCAGTGAGGCGCTTTGGGCGGAAAACAAAGATTTAGGAATTCGCGTTTTATGCCTTTGTCCAGGACCGACAGAATCGGACTTTTTCGCAGTAGCTGAATTCCCTCAATCAATGGCATCCAGCAGCGGGCAAAAACTCGTTCCCGCAGCGGAAGTAGTGCGAGATGCTTTGAAAGCTTTAGACAAAAATGAGTCTAATGTTGTCACAGGGGGAATTCCCAATCAAATCATCGCCAATATGCCTCGATTGATGCCACGAGAACTTTTGGTGAAGTCGGTAGAAAAGGTGTTTCGGGCGAAAGAGGAATAATCGCGATCGGGTGCATCTGAGTTTTGCAAATAAGTAAGTCGGTGAGAAAAAACCCAACTATGTTAAAATAAGTAAACCTAGAGAATACGTCTACTGAGGTAACTCAATATATGGGTGCTAGATTAAGGGTATTTCTCAGTCAAGAGCAAGATAAAACCCAATTAAAACTGAGAACTACGGATGTTCCACGTCATGAAGTTCAACAATTAGGGTCGAACTGGGAAAGCCAGGGTCTATATATCTTATTTTTACCCCAATATTGTTCAGAAATGAATCCGATAGAATTGGAGTGGCAACATATCAAAAAAGACGAGCTAACGGCGACATTTGTTTGAGGATGAATTAAAGCTGGCTTATGCCGTAATTAATGGCGTAGAAGCTAGAGGAAAAAAAGGAAACTACCCTACAAAACGTATTAAATTTAGCTCCGAGCTGGTCACTTAATCTTTTGTTACATAGTTATAAACTTTCCCGCAGACTTACTTATCTACACCGCATAGGCGATCGCATATTGCCTCAGTACAGGTGAAATCGTGTAAAAATTTGCTTGTTGTTCAATCAAGCCGCGCCGCGATAAAGATTGCAGCGCATTTAGCAAATCTGAAGCCGGAATTCGGTCATTTTCTAGCAATTTTGCCCGGTTGATTGGCTGGCTTTCTTTCGCTAATAAGGAGATTACTTGTTTTTCTAGTTCCGATAGGCGATCGAACTGCTGCTGTAAAACATCTTTCAAATCTTCCGGCAACAATATAGTATCATTTGGCAATAACTCTGTCACGCCTCCTCCCAAGTCTTGAATCAGATTCGCTACGCTTTTTAACCATAGGGGGTTGCCTTGGTAACGATGAATGAGTGCTTCAGTGTTGTCGCTTTCTTCTAACCCATAATCTCTGAGTATTTCCCGTCCGGCTGCGATGTCTAAACCTTTGAGTTGGAAGGTGCGAATAGAAGTATTTTGGCTTTTAACTTGACTCACTTCTCTCGGTTGTTCCCAACCGATTAAGAGAAAGCAGCTTTGATGGGATAATTTTTCTATTTGTTTGAATAAACAGCGATAGTCTTCGGATTCTGGTTTATATTTTCCTGCCAATTCGCCGCTACAGAAAAGGTTGTGAACGTCATCTAAGACGATTAAACAGCGATGGTTTTGTAAATACTTAATCAGCGGTAAGCGTTTTTGGTTTGTTGGGGATGAATTTTGTTTTTCGGAATTGGAAAAAAGCTGTATTAGGTTAGATTGAAATTTTTCTAGGGTGGGGAATTCGTCTAGTGTGTACCAAACTGCGTACTCAAACTCGTCTTTAATTTGTTGTACGAGTTGCACTGCTAGGGTGGTTTTGCCGATACCGCTGATGCCAGTGAGGGTGATGAGGCGGCTGTGTTGTTGTAGAATCCATGTGGTGAGGGTTTGGAGTTCGAGGGGGCGATCGTAGAAATCACCCAACTCCGGCATTTCGCTTAAATCTTGATGTAGAGTTTTAGTTTGTTTTGAGTTAGATGTTTCCTGATTTGGTGGGTGTGAGTTTGGGATATTTGGCGGGTGTCTAGCTTCTCCACAATAATTAACGCAACTTATTTGCACACAGTCTTGTGCAAAATGCGAAACAATGGAGATTTGCAACCTCTCCATTGCCGAGCAAAAATTATTTTTATTGACATCTTCCCCTAATTCTTCTGAAAGAATCCGCCATAATTCCGAACCCGCATTCCTAGCACTACTTTCAGAACAGTCAAAATCTTTGGCTATGTGCTTGTATGTCTCGCGTTCTAGAGTTCCCCGCAGTACCGCCTCTTGTAAATCCTCAAGGTGTTGACCCGTTTTCTCGAAGACTATGCGATCGGCGAGGTGTAACATTTCTTTCAGATTCATCGGGTCAAGAGGATGGGATTTTTTAGGTATCATATCACATTTTTGGATATTTTAGTAGGTTTTTAGATATTTTAGTACACAACTAGATTTAAAGAGAGTGAAAGTAGGAGAAAGTTATCGGCAAAATAGGACTTTTTTGACTAAAAAAAGCCCGGATTTATTAATAAATAATGGGAAAATTATTTAAACCTAAGTTTATGGTTAGAATGCTTGCCGTTTTATACCCTGTAGTAGCGTGTTATGCCGCTGTTGCGGTCTAATAAATAGTTAGCTAGAAGATCGACCATTTTTGTACATTTTTAGCTGGAAGGCCATTATGAAAATACTCATGAGACTTTTAATTTCTATCGGTGTCGTAGCTACAGTTTTTAGTTCGATTGAAGCAGCATATTCACAAATATCTGGATTACGAGGAAAGTTTGATGGCACACAAACTCAGGAAGCTCGGATTCGAGAGGTAGGCTCTCTTGCTGTAGCAGTAGAAGTCAATGATGGTAAAACCTGGCAACAATGGTATGCAACACGTCGGGGAGATACGAACTTCTCAAAAATAGTTAGTTGTACTGTTGGTGAGTTCAATGGTGATAAAAAGTCCGATATTGCTTGTCTGTATGACTATGGAAACTTTGATGTTGGAATATGGGTATTGACCTCGGACGGGAAGAACTTTAACTCTAGCATCTGGTGGAGAAGCGGTAAAGGTAACTTGAACCCAAATTCTGTTGTTGGGCGGATTGAGTCCATCGATAATAATAATGATGGTCTGTCTGATCTGAAAATGCCCTACCTTTATCCCAATGGTATCCGTAACGATATTGTTTTTTATTCAGATGGTCAGAAATTTTACCGCTAGTTTTTGGGATTTATTTTACCCAGTAAGTTATGCTGGATGCGCTAGTAGGTTGGGTTTTATGAATTCAACCCAACCTTTTTTTACAATCACAATGTTATCATTTCCACCATTCTCATAGGATGCTTGTAAAGATAGCGAGCGCCTCACCAATCATAAAGAGCGATCGCCCTATAGACAAAGATTTCTGCTAAAGTATAGCGCGTACTTAAATCAAACACCCTACACTTGTGGAAAGAATTCCAAACGAGGCCTTAGTAGTTCGTGGCGGTCGTAATCGCCCAGAAGATATTAAACGCAGCACGGCAACTCACCCCAGCGGCATCACGGGAATTTCTGTAGAATGTGCAGTAGGATTATCTGTAGCAGAGTTAGGAATGAAAAATAAATAAGGTGACTAATAGAGCAATAGTTTACCTTGGAGCAAGGCTTCTGGGGTTTAATTGTGCAAGTTATTGATTTTTTATTCCTTAGCAGTGACAATCCCTCATGGACAAGTTGGTGTGACCACAGTGGGTGAGGTTCGATCGTCCGATGGAGATGTCATCCGTACTTCGCAGCAGTTGCCCAAATCATGCAACATTAACTGGCTTAACACCAGAAAAAGCAAGTCTGCTGCTGACACCAACGATTCCTAATCCATCACAGCAATTATCCTGAGTAAAGTAAAAATATGAAATATCCCAGAATCTTTACAGATTTTCATAATGCGGATGAACAAGGTCGCCTTCGCCTAAATTGCGTTGGTACGATTGAAGATTTGAGTCACCAAAATATTAAGTTGGAAGATGGTCAATTGCTAGCATTGTATGACGAAGAATTAGAAGTCGATGGCGTAGTGCAATATTCAGAAGAGGAAAGTCTTTGGGTTGCAGTAATTGATTGGAAGCAAATTAGGCAAATAGAGGATATGCTTGTTCAAGCAACAGTCTAGTGCGATCGCTAGCTAAATGCGGGTATAAAGTAAAAGTTTCATTCCAAAAATTCGCACAGTTAGGCAACAGGAGCAATTAAATCTCCTAATATTTCACCGCTTCCTTTCATTGTGCCAAACACGGGGCGTGGGGTTTGGGTAGTGGCAGGATAAATAATCGCTAATGCTTTTCCTTCATGGATGACGGTTAAAGGGGTTTTGGTACGCTCGACCTCTATAAGTAGAGTCTGGAGGGTTTGAGGTAATTCAGTAGTGGTAATTAGTGCCATTTGTTCACCTTTCACAATCTTATTCTATTTCTACTATGATAATGCGAGGATTAGACGGAAAGCGATGCTTGAGTGAAAAAAGAGCGATCGCCCCTCACAGCAAATACCAAACACTACGATGATTCTACAGAGTGCGATCGCCACTTTCTTATACTCGGAAGGGTCAGGTTTTGCCGATAGTAAACCGGGTCGAGGTCAATAAGGGGCGATCGACACTCGTTATAATCAAAGTATCAATTCTCCACCAGATGCCGCGATGACCATCAAAGAACTCCTCATCCAAGAAATCGATAGCACCCCTGACGAACTGCTCGCAGATCTTCTTAGCTTGGTACGATCGCTAAAATCCACTCCACACCGCCAACTCAATACCTACGAACAACTGCTAGAACGTATCGACTACCTCGAAGCTATCATCGGCATCCGCAAAGGACTCGAAAGCTTCGATCGAGGTGAAGGTATTCCAGCCGAGAGAGCCATGACAGCGCTACAGCAGCAGTTCAACATCCCTCCTCGTCTATGAGTTATCAAGTCCTAATCCAACCACCCGCCTTTCAAGAAATTGAAAACGCCTACCGTTGGATGTGCGATTATCTGAGTGCTGATGCCGCAAATCAGTGGTACTACGACCTCCAAGATGCGATCGCATCCCTGCAACAGTTTCCTTACCGTTGCTCAGTTGCCCCCGAAGCTGCCATCATTGGTCGGGAAATTCGACAACTTTGGGTTGGTAAAAGAAGAACCTATCGGATTCTGTTTGTGGTGGAGGGCGATACCATTGCGATATTACATATTCGTCACCGCCGTCAACCCCCTCTCGATACTGAACCGCCAGAGTAATCGCCTCAAATAGTCAATAAAGGGCGATCGCCCCTCGCACCAAATACCAAACACTGCGATGATTCTACGAGTGGCGATCGCACATAATCATCATCCATAATTTGCGATCGACCTCCCGCATCAATTCTCAACAAAGCATCCGGCGTAAATTCCTTATCTGCGTCCAAGCACACAGTAGCATTGTCGCCCAATTCCACCCCAGCCAACATCTAATTTGATTGTGTGGTTCGCCGTGACTTCTGAATCTTACCGATGATGCCACATAAAATATTTTTTCACTCTATTCAGTTAGCGATAAAAATTTAAGTAAACATAGCATCGCGGGGGCGAGTTTTGCCGCACTAAACTCGCTCCTAATATCAAATTCTAACTCAATCCGCCCCTTAAACCTTCTGCTTCTTCCTTCGCGTCTTCGCGGTTCGTTTCTAACACAAATACCCAATCCAAGCCGGCAAAACCTCCGGCGAACCGTACCACTTCCCCGGAGAACGAGGCGAATGCCAAACCCCCTCCAACACCAGATTTTCGGCCCCATCCAAAACAGCAGCTTCCACCGGCGTAATTCCATCTCCCCAAGTTTCGCCCTTCCCCACAGTCAACTCGTAACTTTTATAAGCCAGCCAAGTCCCTAAACCGCGCTTGCCAAAAACAGCCTTCCCAGCAGCGCACACGTAGCGCACCTGCGGGTGAAAAGCCCCCGGATAGTGAATTTTGACAAAATCTAGATTTTTGCGCGTCCAGCGCTCTTGAGAGACGTGCGGCGTGCCTAAAGTGATTAAAGTATTCACACAGGGGTGAGCTTCCCACAAACCCGCGTCCTCAAGCACGTCGCCGTGAATCGTGTAAGGCTTTTCGCCCAAATAGATGCGAGAAATCCAGCCGCCGGCGGAATGACCGACGAGATTGATCTGGGGAACGCCGTATTGCTGTAACATTTGTTTGACCGTGCGATCGAGCTGTCGCAAAATTGGCACCATCGACCGCCCGCCAAAAGTCGGCAACCAATCTCCCTTGCCCAGAGGCACTGTTACTGTTGGGAAACCTCGATCGACCAGAGACTTTTCTAATTCCCGATAGTCGGAAGCAGCAGCAAAATATCCTGGTAAAATCACGGTTGGTAATGGCATTGTCAATTTGAGATTTTAGATTTTAGATTTTAGATTTTGCGGCCGGAGTGCTACGATCTGTTTTTCAAGTGCAAAGACGCTTGCCGAAGCATCCTTTGGATTGCTAACATCTGCCACTCGTTAAACCTTTTGCTTAGGGAATATCTACTTCTATGGCTCGCGAGCCGATTCAAACATGGTATTTTACCCTAGTTGTCGTTCACTTAGAAGACCGTTTTCTACTGGTACAAGAGCGCAAGTACGAGCAGCAGTGGTATCTCCCAGCAGGGCGAGTGGAAAAAGGGGAGACTTTGCTCGAAGCTGCTATGCGTAATACCCTTGAGGAAGCGGGCATTCCCGTCATCGTTGAGGGAATTCTCCGGGTAGAGCACACAGTGATGCCTAGGGGCAATGTGCGCCTCCGAGTCATTTTTGTGGCTCGTCCACAAGATAAGACGCCACCCAAGAGTAAGCCGGATGAGCATACTTTGTGCGCTGGCTGGTATTCTCTCAAGGAATTAGACCAGTTGTCTCTACGCGGAGAGGAAGTTCGGGAAATGTTTCAATATATGGCCAGCGGCGCTCCAATTTATCCCATCGACTTGCTCACCATCGAGGGGGCTCCTTTTAAAAATTACCGCTATCGCTGGTGAATCCATCGATTTGGGATTTGGGATTTGGGATTTTGGATTGAATAATTACTTCCACGGATGAATCCGGTTGTGTAACCGAATTGGAAACAGGGGTCGATCGAACGGATCGATCGTGTTTAATAAATTAGTGGCGATCCAGATCCCGGAAAAAGACGGTATAGCAACGGCGCAGTCTGTGTTTTGCTCGCCCCAGTCCGGCCCGTCTGACGCCCCGCTCACCATTCTCAACAATAACTGAGAAACCGCGTATAGGATTCGGCCAAAGGCATTAGGCAAGAAAAACAGTGGTTTCAGCAATTAACAACGTCCTCACCCAATTGGCGGTTGCTATAACAGCGTTGAACCAGCCAAAAAACCCGGTTTCTAGGCTTGAGTGCTGGATGTGAGGGTCGCGAAATCTTAATAAAAGTCGATCGGGCAATTTCGATACCGACCGTGCTAAAATTATACCTTTGAATTCCCAACCTCTCCTCATTAAAACGAATTCACACTCAATCACAACCACAACAATATAAATTACCGATCACTCAATCACTCAATCCCCCAATCCCCCAATCTAAAATCTAAAATCTAACCATCCCCCAATCCCCCAATCTAAAATCTAAAATCTAAAATCTAAAATTTAAATGACTGACTCTTCCTCCCTAGCCAACACCCTTTCCGAACCGCTGCGCCAGCCTTTTTGGTGGGCAGCCCTAGCTTCTGTCGGCCTTCACGGAGTGCTCGGAGCAACCGCCCCGACGCTCTCAAACATACTTTATGGTGGAAATTCCTCAAAAAATATCCCCGGTTCTGTCGGCTTAGTAGAACTAACTCCCGCAGAAGCCGGCCGCCTGCCACAAACCATACCACCGAAACCGTCTAATACGCGATTTACGCCATTTTCGATCGCACCAGTTCCCCTTCGGCCAGCACCCAAGTTAGCCCCGCCCTTGCCCCCCGCACCTGATACCATCAACTTGCCCGCCATGCCGCCGGGAATGCCCCCTCCTGGATTCTTTTCCCCTCTCCCTCCTTCCCCTCTCCCGCCCTTCACGGCCCCAACAGCCCCGCCACCTCCCAAAACTCCATCCCCAACAGTCAGAGCTCCCTCCCAGCCAACACCCACTTTCGTCCCACCCGTACCTCCCAGCGGTTTTCTTTTCCCGCCCTTACCGGGTAATTTCGATCGCAATATTCCGCCGCCGCCATCGCTGAGTGAAGTACCCCAGCTTCCCGCCGGCCCCTCGGAAGATGAAGCAGAGACGCTCAAAAAGATCATAGCCAGTAGAGGCGGACTCCCACTATTTCCAGACGGAGCTCCAGTCTTTACCCCGGAATTCCCAATTGGCAGGAATGTGGGACCCGATGGAGTACCAAAATTGACTCAAAAAGATCCCAATAAAAGGAATCTCATCGCAGAAACTCCCGGAGAAAGAAACAGGAGGGCACAATTTGACCAGGGACAGCAACAGCTAGAACAGCAGGGAGTTCCCGGTTCAAACTTACCCACCGACAAAGAGACACTGCTGGCGGCTGCAAATACCTATGTTGCTTTGTTTGAGAAATTCAAAAAGGCTTATCCTGACTTGGAAATGACGGGGCCGACTCCTGTGAACGTCCCTTATCCCGTAACAGCTTGTTCGCAAAAACTCCAAGGAAGAGCAGTTTTTGGAGCAGTTGTCAGCCCTCAAGGCTTGCTCAAGGCCGAGCCACAGCCGATCATGCCCACGGGTTACGGTATTCTCGATAATGCGGCTAAAATTGCGATTATTAGCCCTTCTCTAACATTTGAAGCAGCCAGCACGCACAAGCTTTACCAACTGGCTGTCGAGTTTAAGTACGACGAAAAACTTTGTAGTGGCATTCCCGCCACCCCAACCAGGCCCAACCCACCAGGCCAGCAGCAGCCAGCGCCCGCCCCGACAGCGCCCAGCAGACCAACAGGCCAGCAGCCATCCCCAGCGCCTACTGAAGTGAAACCGCAGTTTGAGAAGCCGCCGGCCCCCTCCACAAAACCGCAGCCAGGGGCCCAACCGTCGCCGCCCGCACCCAAGCCCGCGGCTCAACCGTCGCCCTCGCCTGAACCGAAACCAGCCGCGGAACAGTCGCCTTCTCCTCAACCGCAACCCGCCGAAGAGTCCCCGCAGCCGGAAGCAGCGCCATCTCCTGCTGCCGAAGAGTCCCCGCAGCCGGAAGCAGCGCCATCTCCTGCAGCCGAAGAGTCCCCGCAGCCGGAAGCTGCACCATCTCCTGCACCGGAAGTGTCGCCATCTCCTGCTGCCGAAGTGTCGCCGTCACCGTCGCCGGAAGCAGCGCCATCTCCTGCCGCCGAAGTGTCGCCGTTACCATCGCCAGAAGCAGCGCCATCTCCTGCGGCTACCGAAAATTAATTGGGCATCGGTAATTGGCAATCGGGTAAGCTGTTGCGGCATTTAAATTGTCTGTCAAAAAACCATCCAACTCTTGTGGGGAGTAGGGGTTGGGCGTCCCGCCCGCCTTGAATATGCAATTTAAATGCGCGACAGCTTATGGGAATGGGTAATATCAATTTTGTTTGATTCAGACTTGTATTAGATCGAGTTCTGTTAGGTCGTAAGATTAAATGAACCGCGAAGACGCAAAGAGCGCGAAGGAAGAACAGCACCTTCTTCTTTCTCTTCCTTCGCGTCCTTTGCGCCTTCGCGGTTTAATCATTCCTATGCAACCGGATGTGATATAATATCAAATCTGCTTGCTTCACTATTGTGAGTTAGTAGTTAGTAGAGTTCGTCAGCTTGAATATTTGTTGCTTTTCAAACTAATTTCTACTTGCTGACGCACCTTACTTTATCTACTAAGAATCAAGTTGTTTTTCGTCCGCCCGACCAGGCTTGGGATGATTGAATTTTTGACTACAAAGCTAATTATCTATTTCCCTTAACCTCTCAATTGTATTGAACTTTATACATTTGAAATAAGTCGCCACTTTGCTTTTTTACTACCTTAGCGCCCGCAGCTTTAATCATTTTTTCCCACTCTTCTATTGTCTCTAAAAATACTTCGCCGGCTCGATAAGTTTCCAAAATTGCCCAATCTTCTGCTAAAGGAGCATTGGGGTTGAGGACATCAAAAACAAAATGACCACCCGGTTTTAATACCCGCTTTACTTCTCCCATGACAATACTCCAATAGTCTATGGGATAGTAGCAGCTAAAGCCTGTAGCGAGGCATAAATCGAACTGAGCCTCCTCGTAATTTAACTGGTGAGCGGGGGCCCATTCTACGCCTTTGAACAGCTTAGAATTGAGCTGAGGGCCGCGAGCGTTTAAGGCGTCTCGCGCTGCGCTGCTGATTTCTTGACCGTAAAAATATGCTTCCCAATCCCGCCAAGGGTAGATGAGAAAGCTGACTCCGCAGCCAATGTCTAAACAGCGCTGATTTTTTTGAGGTTTGGCAATTTTCCAGAAGGGAGAAACTGTTTTTTCTTGGAGAGTTCCTGCAACTGATTCTAGGAAAATCGGCATTGCTTCGACTTCTTCGGGTAAAGCGAAAGCTTCTCCCCGGTATTCGCGATCGAATCGAGAAGCGACTTGCGACAGTAAAACTTGCCAGCTATCTGATTTTCCTTTAGCAAACCAAGTCTGCTCCTGACCCGCTACTGGGCGATCGGACTTTTTAGACATTCTTGAATTACCTTTTAGAAGCTTTGAGAGCTTTTGTAAAGTTTTGGCGGTAAGGCTTATTAAAAATTAACGCGGGCCAGAGCAGCGAGAGCTTCAGGCGATTTGCAAAACTTCTGTCGAAGTTAGTGCGATTGAAACCATTCCAAAATTTCCAAATACCGCCACCGTAAGCGATCAGCAATGCCAAGCTAATTAACGTACTCATTGAAAAAACCCCTAAGCAATGGATAGGATTTTGGGTCAGCTAGTCAAAGCGCTACCCTTAATCTATCATTTATCAGACGCCAAGGCGCACCGATAGCTGTAGTAATTCCACCTTCAGAAAGAGACTTCAAAATCCCCGCTGGCCACAAACTTAAAAATAACACCCCCGAAATAGCTTTCACCGAGCAAGCAAGAAGGGACTTCTGCCAAAAGTCGAGGATTCTGAGGACTTATACGATTGAAGAATGGAAGAATTAAAGAATTGGGAATGACTGATGAGATAAGGGTTTCGAGCACGGGCCTACAGTTGCATTCTTTTTTTAACTGGTATTACCCAACATCCCCTACAAATCCGAGCTCGACCGGGGGATTGGTGCGATGCCGCAAGTTCTAATTCGGTTGAAATCGGTTGCTGTTGGGGGACGGCCGGGCCGAACGGGATTTCCCAAACGTGTGACTACTCGAAGATATTTAAGTAAGAACTGATTGCTGGTGGCCCACGAATTACAGCAGGCAAACTTTTTCTAGCGGACAATAGCGGTAGAGAGCTTTCTAAGCAAGGAGGATTTTATGCGTGCAGTGCTAATGGCTGGGGGGTCGGGAACGAGGCTCAGACCCCTGACGTGCGATTTGCCCAAACCGATGGTGCCGATTCTCAATCGCCCGATCGCAGAACACATTATTAATTTGCTAAAAAGGCATCAGATTACGGAAATTATTGCGACGCTGCACTACCTTCCCGATGTCATGCGCGAATATTTTACTGACGGGGCAGAGTTTGGCGTTCAAATAACTTACGCTGTGGAGGAAGACCAACCGCTGGGTACGGCTGGTTGCGTCAAAAATATTGCTGAACTGCTCGATCGAACTTTTCTAGTCATCAGCGGCGACAGCATCACAGACTTCGACTTAACGGCAGCGATCAAATTTCACCGCAGCCAGCAATCCAAAGCCACGTTAATTTTAACTCGCGTTCCCAACCCGATGGAATTCGGGGTCGTGATTACCGAGGAAAATTACCGCATCAGTCGCTTTCTGGAAAAGCCTTCTAGCAGCGAAATTTTCTCCGATACTATCAATACCGGCATTTATATTTTAGAACCCGAAGTCTTGGATTACCTGCCGGTAAATCAGGAGTGCGACTTCTCGAAAGACTTGTTTCCCCTGCTACTGGAAAAAAACGAGCCGATGTACGGTTACATCGCCGAGGGTTACTGGTGCGATGTCGGCCAGCTAGATGTTTACCGGGAATCTCAGTACGATGCGCTGCGGGGAAAGGTCAAACTGGATTTGAGCTACTACAACGAAGTTCGATCGGGACTTTGGGTCGGTCAGAATACTTTTATTGACGATAGCGCGATCGTCGAAGTACCGGCCATGATCGGCAACAATTGCCGAATTGGAGCCCGAGTTAAAATCGATGCCGGTACAGTGATCGGAGATAACGTGACTGTCGGGGCCGACGCAAATCTCAAACGTCCCATCGTCTGGAACGGAGCAATTGTCGGTGAAGACGCTCATCTTAGGGCTTGCGTGATTTGCCGGAGCACCCGCGTAGACAGGCGCGCTCACGTCCTCGAAGGTGCTGTCGTCGGTTCAATGTCCATCGTGGGAGAAGAAGGACAAGTGGGGCCAAGCGTGCGCGTCTGGCCGAGCAAAAATATTGAATCCGGCGCTCTGTTAAATCAAAATTTAATTTGGGGAGAACAAGCTAAGCGGAATTTGTTCGGTCAGCGTGGCGTTCAAGGACTGGCAAATGTGGATATTACTCCGGAATTTGCAGTGAAATTGGGCGCGGCTTACGGCTCGACTTTGAAACCCGGGACTTCGGTATCAGTTTCTCGCGACCAGCGGAGCATTTCGCGGATGGTTTCGAGGTCTTTGATTGCGGGTTTGATGTCGGTGGGAATTAATGTGCTCAATTTGGAATCGACGGCAATTCCGATCGCGCGCACGGTTTCGTCTACGATATCAATTGCCGGCGGCATTCATGTTCGCATTTCGCCCGATCGCTCCGACCACATTTTAATTGAATTCTTCGATATCAAAGGCATCAATATTACTAAAGGAGCTGAGAAAAAAATCGAGGGGGCTTATTTTAAGGAAGATTTGCGGCGAGCTCTAATTCCCGAAATTGGAGAGATGACGTACTTTAACCAAGCTCTCGATGTTTACAACCGCATTTTTGAGCGGCAGATGAATGTTGAGGCAATACGCTACAGCAATACTAAGGTGGTAATCGATTACGTTTACGCGGTTTCTGGAGCAATTTTGCCCCAAATGCTTGCCAAGTTCGGCTGCGATGCGGTGGTCCTCAATGCCAGTCTCAAGCAGACTTCTCTAAGCAACGGGGAACGGGAATATTTGCTCGACCAACTCGGCCGGGTGGTGAAAGCACTCAGCGCTAATTTTGGAGTGCAGGTATCGGCTAACGGCGAACAGCTCATTTTGGTAGATGAGTCTGGGATAGCGATTCGTGGGGAAATGCTGACGGCGTTGATGGTAAATTTAATGCTGACTTCTCATCCCAAAGGTACAGTAGTAGTGCCGGTTCATGCGTCTTCTGCGGTCGAGGCGATCGCCCGACGCTATCAAAGCAAGGTAATCCGCACGAAGGCGAACCCAACCGCTTTGATGGAAGCCGCTAACAGGAACCCGAATGTGGTTTTAGGCGGCAGCGGCCTTATGGGTTTTATTTTCCCGCAGTTGCATCCCGGATTTGACGGAATGTTCTGCATTGCTAAAGTGATAGAAATGATGACGATTCAGGAGCGCTCGCTCGGACAGATCAAGGCGGAACTTCCCCGCATCACCCACCGCAGTTACAGCGTCCGCTGTCCTTGGACTATCAAGGGTTCGCTGATGCGACATTTAGTAGAAACTCATTCGCCCGATCGTTTAGAATTATTAGATGGAGTGAAGATTTTTAACTACAGCGACGACAATTGGGTATTAGTTTTACCCGATGCTAGTGAACCGACCGTTCATATCTTCGCCAACAGTGAGGATCGAGATTGGGTATCTGAAACGTTGAAGGAGTACCGCGCCCTCGTTCACGATTTTGTCAGTCAAGCCGAGGCGGCAGTTCTCCAAGATAAATTTGGTAACGTGTAATCGGGAATTGGGCATTGGGCATTGGGCATTGGCAATTGGGAATTGGTAATGCAAAAGTAAAAAAATAAAATGCGTTATTTTAAGTTTTACCTTTTTACTTGAAAGTTCATGCCCAATTCCCAATCCCGAAGTCCCTGCGCGGGCCAATTCCCAATTCCCGATGCCCAATTCCCAATTCCCAATTCCCAATTCCCAATTCCCAATTACGCACAGATAACAGATGAATAGCTGCATTTTGATGGCGGAAATAATTCAACAACCGCAACTTCGTTATACTCCAGACAATCAACTTCAAATCGCTGAGATGTTGGTGCAGTTTCCCGGCCCAAAACCAGAAGATCCGCCCGAACATTTGAAAGTGATAGGATGGGGAAATTTTGCTCAAGAAATTCACGAGAAATATCACGAGGGCGATCGCGTGATTATTGAGGGACGGCTGAGCATGAATACGATCGAAAGAGATGGTATTAAAGAAAAGCGCGCTGAACTGACAGCTCAAAGGATTTACAGTGTCGGGGCTGATGCAATGAGTTCGGCTCCCCCAACTAGAACCGCCCCCGAACCGGCTCCAATTCGCGACACCGCCCCGGCTAATGTGCCGAGCAACGTAGTACCTTTAGGCTCGCGGAACCGCAGTTCTAACAGCGCTCCAGGTGGCGCTAACCGCACGTCTAGTTCGGATTGGAACTCGCATCAGTCTTCTAATTCTGAGTCCGATCGCCCGTCGGGTTCGTCTAACGAACCGGAAAATCCCGATTACGATCCGATTCCGTTTTAAAAATTAGGGTGCATCACTTTACGAGCGATCGCAAAACTTCGCCGTTCGATCGAAAGTGACGCACCTTAATTTAAGAGCGATTCCCTACGGGATAGCTTCGCTTCACGCACTTCAGGAAAAAAAGGGCGATCAAATTTGGCTGAACTACGAGCTAAATTGCAAATTTTACAGCTTGATCGTCACAACTTTTTTCTTGCTTTTTTCGTCGCGCAGCACGACGGTATTGTAGGGTGATGTATCCGTCCCCAGCGGAATTGGCAGCTTAAAGCTGCTGCTCTTATGCTTAAGTTCGCCTAAATCAATGCTTTTCGTTATATTGCCATCTGTTGCCAGATAAGCGGTAAGTTCGCCTTTATAATCTTCAATCAAAAAGTCTCTGAAGAAAAGGACTTCCCCAGCACCCTCGACATCGATACCAAGGATGACCGTACCGCTAAACGTTGCGCCTTTTTCTTCTTCATCAACCGTCGCCATTTTAATTTCCGAGGGGTCTTGACCGGACATATCTGGCATAAATTTTTTCTCCTGAACTGAGCGCAATAATTAACAAGAAGCTTACCTGACGCTAGGGGCGATCGCAAAACTCTTAGGACGTATTTCTGCATCGGTCTTGCTTCTGTCTGAGGTTAGAGAAGCCCGCGCTCGCGCATTCTACCAATTCTCTCAATTCTTGAGTCAGTAAGTACAGACCGTTAAAATTCTCTCTATGAATACCCCCAAGTCTCGCAAACACCGCCGCGTTAATTCGATTCGATATTTAGAATCCTTAGTCTGGAGTTTTTAATTGATTGGGTGGAGAATCAAGCCTGATATTTTTGGTAATTTAAGAGCGATCGCACTTCACTCAAGAAAGGACGATCGCCCTTAAAGATTATTCTTTCCAGTAACGGGTTAAAATCCGCATTACTTCACCTGCTAGAGGGGACGGTAAAGGCGGACTCCATTCCCCAACTTCAGCAAAACCTAAAACGTGCAGCAGATTGATGAGGCTTTCGACTCCTTTGGGAATCCCGCAAATCAACAATCGGATCGGTTGCTTTCCGATGGGTGCGTCGGGAATTTCTTCGCGCAGGAGTTCGGGAACTGACTTTGGCTGTGATATCATAAGTTTTAACTACACAAATAGTCGGATAGCGATCGCCCTTGAGTTTTCGAGGCAAAGGGGCGATCGCTTTTCCGTTTGTACATCCTCAGCATAGTTCATTCGCTGCTGCAAGTCAAGCGATACGACAAAAAATATTGCCTCTACGGCAATACAAGTGTTAGTGAAGGTTGCAGGATGCTAACATCACCTTGCAAAGTCCTGGCTAGTAGTTGAGTACCCGCAGTGATCCGTTGGAAATTGGCAGTTGTGATGGCCGATCGCAATATCAGCAATAAAGAATTGGCGGCTAGAGTTGGGATGCACCCAACATCTGTTTCTAAAATCAAAACCCGCCGCCGGCTAACAAGAATTGATGAAACAACTCTTGATGCTTTGTGCAAAGCACTAAACTGCCAACCGGGAGATTTAATGGTGTATGAGGAGGAAAATTCCGATCGCACTTAAAAAACCGACTGCGATAGTTAGTAGTGTTGACAGCGACGCACCCTACACATTCGTGAAGCGAAGCTATCCCGTAGGGAATCGCACAATTTCCACTGCAAAAACGCGAGCAAACTCAGCGACAACGATCGATCGCACTTGATCGACCTCAATTCCCGGGATAAACTGCTCTAAACTCCCAACAGGTCGATCGGGAATCCCGCAAGGTACAATTTGCCCAAAACCTGCGAGATCCGGACAAACATTTAAAGCAAAACCGTGCATCGTAATCCAGCGGCTGACTTTAATGCCGATCGCACCTACCTTGCACCCATTCACCCAAACTCCAGTCATACCGGGAACCCGCGAACCCTTCAACCCGCAAACTTCCAGCACCCCCAGCAGCACTTCCTCCAACTGCCGCAAATACCAGTGCAAATCTTGCTGGTGGCGCCGCAAATTTAAAATCGGATAGCCCACCAATTGGCCCGGACAGTGGTAAGTCACCTCGCCGCCCCGCTCAACTCGGTGCAGTTCCGGCCCAGTTTGACTTGGGTCAAATTTCAGAAATTCCAGCTTTGCTCCCAGTCCCAAAGTGTAAACCGGCGGATGTTCCAACAAAATCAGGACATCTGGCAAATCAGGCGTGTCGCGGCGCTCTTGCACGAGTTTTTGCTGGATTTCCCAAGCTTGGGAGTAGGGAACAAGTCCCCAATCGAGGAGTAAGCAGGGTTGTGCATTTAGCTGTTGAGGGGTGAGAGGGGAAATCATGCAAAAAATCAATAGTGTTTTGACGGAATATTGGCGCAATTTAAATCAAGAATTGTCAACATATAATAAAAGATTTGGAAGATAAGTGTTTTCCAGAATACATAGTGCTACTGTATAAAATATACCCACGTTACAGAAGGGAGGGAGCTCTATGAAGCTTGTTATCCAGGGTAAGAATATAGAAATCACCGATGCGATTCGCGAGTACGTCAATCAAAAGGTGGAAAAGGCAGTTAGCCATTTTCAAACTTTGACGACAGAAGTGGACATACATCTATCGGTGGCTCGTAACCCCAGGATCAATCCTAAGCAGACTGCTGAGGTGACAATTTATGCTAACGGCAGCGTGATTCGGGCTGAAGAAAGCACGGAAAGCCTGTATGCTAGCATCGATTTGGTTGCCGACAAGATAGCTCGTCAACTGCGGAAATTTAAGGAAAAACGCCACGACAACAAGACCCAAAGTAGTGCCAAAACGGTTACGGTAGTTGATGAACATCCTGTAGTAGCGGATCTGATTGGCGATCGAACTCCCGAACTTCCTGCTGAGGTGGTGCGGACTAAGTATTTTGCTATGCCTCCAATGACTGTGCAACAAGCTTTGGAACAATTGCAGATTATCGATCACGATTTCTATATGTTCCGTAATGCGGAAACAGGCGAAATTAACGTACTCTACGAACGAAAAACTCACGGTGGCTATGGAGTTATTCAACCCCGCCACAGCAACGGTAACGGTAATAGCAAAAATGGCAAAACTGCCGAAAGCGCTACATCGGAAAAATCGAGTGTTGCAAAAAGCTAGATAATTGCTGAGTGCTAATTGTTAATGGCTGCAAGCCGTTAGCAAAAAAGGACTAAAGTCCTTACTACGAACCACGAGTTTTTAGTAAGAACTTTAGTCCTTTCTTGGTTTTTTAAGATAATAATTCGTAGTCAGGACTTGGGCGATATTTCCTACAGAAAACGGATGAAAAATTATGCTATTGGAGTTAAGACAATTGAAGATTCAGCCAGGTCAGCAATTACTGGTTGAGGATGTTAACTGGCAACAATTTGAAAGTATTTTGGCGGAATTAGGAGAACGTCGTGCTTCCCGACTTTCTTATAGTAACGGACGGTTAGAAATTATGGTTCCTCTGCCCGAACATGAAAAAGCCAAAGAAATTATTGGCGACATGGTAAAAATTTTGTTGGAAACACGACAAATAGCATTTGAGTCGTTAGGTTCGACAACGTTGAAAAATGAACGCATGAGTCAGGCTGTAGAACCGGATACCTGTTTTTACATTCAAAATCAAGCAGCCGTTATCGGTAAAAATCGCCTCGATATGAGTGTTGATCCGCCCCCAGACTTAGCTATAGAAATTGATCTCACCTCTCGCACGCAGTTGGATAATTATCAAATTCTAGGAGTGCCGGAACTTTGGCGATACGCACGGCGAGGGCTACAAATCAACGTCTTGCAAGCCGAACAATATATTGAGTCTGAGGTTAGTCCCACTTTCCCTAATATCCCGATTGTCGAACTGGTGAATCAGTACACTCAGCAGAGTCAAGTTGCTGGTAGAACTCACGCTATTCAAGCTTTTAAAAATTGGGTACGGGAAAACCTCTAGTCTGAAAACTTTCTTCCTCACTAAAAACCCTTAGTTCGCAGTCAGGAATTTAGTTTTTTCGGGTTTTTTAGACAATGAGGGATGAGGACTTTCGTCCTCACTACCAACAATATACTTAAACAAATCCACCTAACTTTTAATAGCTTCTAAAGTTTTGAGTGCTTCGGCAACGTGTGCTTTGAAGTCTAACATGGAGTCAAAAATATGCTTGACAACGCCTTCTTTGTCAATGACATAAGTTACTCTACCGGGCATAATCCACAGCGTAGCTGGAACTCCGTATAATTGCCGCACTTTGTTGCCACTATCGCTCAGCAGTGTAAAGGGTAGCTGATATTTGGCAGAAAATTGCTGGTGCGATTGTTGCGAATCTTCGCTAATTCCTATGACTTCTGCACCTGCGTCTTTGAAGACTTCGTAGCTATCTCGAAAAGCGCAAGCTTGGGTGGTGCATCCGGGTGTGTCGTCTTTGGGATAAAAGTAGACTATGACGTTTTTTTTCCCTTTAAAATCTTTGAGGCTGACTGATGTGCCAGTTTGAGATGGTAAGGTAAAATCGGGTGCGGTGTCTCCTACTTTGACTGTCATGTTTTTTTAACTTAGTAGAGCTGTTTGCGGGAAATTTGAACTTTTGTTATTGTACAGTTTTTTGTGACCAATAGTTCGCAGTTGCGATCGCCCGATTCGGCAGCCTCCCATTTGTGCTTTCTCGCAATCCTAAAAAAAACCGTTTTTACACAATCTGGATGCAGCCAACGATTCGCAGTTACGCGGATTAATTGAAGAGGCTTTTTTGAACCGCACATCCACGGGGATTAACGAAGATTTTGATTAACAATGGGAGGGGCGGCGCTGAAGCCTTACTACAAAGTTAGTAGTTATCGACCTTTAGTCAAATTTTTTAATTCCCGCCATATAGGAGGAATTTGACCGGAGTGTGTTCGGGGCTGGGTGAGGATTCCTTGAGTGGGACTGAACAGCAATGATAGTACAAATAATCCCGATGCAACTAAAACTATTGCGGGGCCCGAGGGCAAGTTATAAAAGTAACTGAGATACATTCCGCTAATGCTGGAAATAACTCCGATTATTGCGCCTAAAATCATTACTTGGTGCAGGCGAGTGACTAGGAGATAGGCGGTACTTGCGGGTGTAATTAATAAAGACAAGACTAGCACTACGCCAACAGCTTTGAGGCTGGCAACTATTGTGAGGGCGATGAGTACCATCAGTCCGAAGTTGAGCAGGTTTACTGGCAAACCTGTGGCTTGCGCTCCTAATGGATCGAATGTGTAAAATAGCAGTTCTTTGTAAAACAATACTACAACTAATAAGACTACGGCGACTATGACGGCTGTGTCGATCGCATCTTGGGGGGTAACGCCGAGGATGTTGCCGAAAAGAAAGTGGTTGAGGTCGATTTTGTTGTCTTTTTGGACGATCGTAATTAAGGTGATGCCGAGGGCGAAGAATGCCGAAAATACGATGCCCATTGCCGCGTCTTCTTTGATTGTCGATCGAGCTTTGATCCAAGCTATGATTACTGTACTCAAAACTCCCGCAATGAAGGCGCCGACAAAGATGTTTGCTCCGAGGATAAATGCGATCGCCAATCCGGGCAAAACCGAGTGGCTGATGGCGTCTCCGAGCAATGCCAGCCGCTGTACCATTAGGTAGCTGCCGACGATCGCGCAGACGATGCCGACGAGAATGGCAATTACGAGCGATCGCTGCATGAATCCGTACTGCAACGGCTCAATTAAGGTTTGTAGCATAAAACGATAAAATAACAGCTAATTAATGACTAACAACCAAAGCAACCCGGTTTGATCCGAGATTTATCGTTGCCAAACCCAATATTATCAAAGAAACCGGGATCGAGAGCGTAACTCCTAGATTAATGACTGCTGGCTAATTAAGCTGCTTGTCCGGCAAAGAACATTACTTGTCCGCCGTAGGCGCGGTAAAGGTTTTCTTTTGTTAGCACTTCTTGGCGGGAACCAGCGGCAATTAATTCTGTATTTAACAAAATTAAATCGTCAAAATTGGTGATTGATTCGCCTAAGTCGTGGTTGACTACTAAGACAATTTTTCCGGCATTTGCTAGCTGGTGGAAGATGTCGAAAATGATATTTTGAGTTTTTTGGTCAACGCCGACAAACGGCTCGTCAAAGCAGAAAATAGCGGCTTCTTGGGCTAAGGCTCTAGCTAGAAATACTCGCTGTTGCTGTCCGCCGGAAAGTTGTCCGATCGGTCTGTCTTTGTAAGCACTCATGCCTACTCTTTCTAAGGCCTCGGCAGCGGTGCGGCGGCTAGCTGCCGAGAAGCGGCGAAACCATCCGGCTTTTCTGACTCTTCCCATCATTACGACATCCCAAACGGTGGCGGGATAGTTCCAGTCAATTTGTGATCGCTGGGGCACGTAGGCTACTGTTTCGAGTCGATCGGCGATCGCTTCTTCGCCCCAGGTAACAGTGCCGCGATCTGCGGGAATTAAGCCCAACATTGCTTTAATCAGCGTGCTTTTGCCGGCACCGTTGGGGCCAATAATACCCGTCAGCCTTCCCGGTTTGACGGAAAGGCTGATATCTCTGAGTGCCTCTACCGTGCGGTAGTTTACTGCTAAGTGCTTAACAGCGATAATTTCAGTGTCGGTAGCGCTGTCTTTGAGGTGGCAAACCATTTGAGACCAAGGATTTTCGTTGGGCAAGGCGGCGGTATTCATGGGGATGACTATATCTCCTTTTTATTAAGTTTACTGTAAAAATGAAAAGAATATGAAATCATCGGCAAATAGGAATAATCTGGAACTCAGGAGAGGTAGATAATGCGACAGTGCCAGCTCGAAACCCCTCAAACTATAGGTTTGGCGGCGAAAATCTCAAGTCGGTTAAAACTCATATCTTCCACAATTCTCAATAACAGGCAAGATGCCTGTTCCACAAAGAGTGAGTTTTCTGGTGGGGTGGGCATCCTGCCCGCCCAGACAAGGGTTATTGAGAATGGTGTCAGATGTGAATTAAAAGCGACGGCAATTGTGAAGCAATCGTATCAAGGAGAGTTTAGCAGTGAGTCGGGGATTGAAACCTCCCGCCCTGGATTGAACAAGTCCAAAGTATTTTTTATCAGAACTATTGCCTGCGGCATTTTGACTTTGGGCTTATTTAGTTGCGCTCAAACCCAGGGCGATCGCCTCTCTCCAGAGGCAGATGCTAAACCCAAGGTAGTTGCTACCAGCACAATTATTGAGGATTTGACCGATCGAGTAGCGGGAGGCGAAATTCAGCTAACAGGAATTTTGCAGCCGGGAACCGATCCTCACGTTTACGAACCGGTGCCAAAAGATTCTCAAGCTTTAGAACAAGCTAACTTAATTTTGTATAACGGCTACAATTTGGAACCGGGATTAATTAGGATGATGAATGCCGCCGGAATTAAGGCGCGGAAATTAGCAGTGGGGGAAGTTGTCAAGCCTTTGCTATTGAATAAACAAGGGAATACCGTACCCGATCCACACGTTTGGGGAAATGTGGAAAATGCAGTTCAAATGGTAGAAGCAATTCGGGATGCGCTAATCGAACTATCGCCGGAAGATCGGGAGAAGTTTACGCAGAATGCTGTGAAACTTACTGAAGAGTTAAAACGTTTGGATAGTTGGATCGAACAAGAGATTAAAACTATCCCCGAAAATCAGCGTAAATTAGTCACAAGTCACGATGCTTTTCAATATTACAGCCGCGCCTACGGATTGGGAATTGCTAACAGTTTGATCGGGATTAGTACGGAGGAACAGCCCAGCGCTCAAACGGTGCAAAAGTTAGTAGAATCGGTGAAAGCGGCAGGAGTTCCTGCTATTTTTGCCGAGACTACAATTAACCCACAACTGATTAGAACAGTGGCGGAGGAAGCGGGGGTGAAATTGGCGGCGCAGCAACTTTATTCGGATTCGATTGGGGCGCCCGGAAGCGAGGGGGATTCTTATGTTAAAATGATGTCGGCTAATACTCGCGCCATCGTCGAAGCTTTAGGGGGGAAATACACGCCGATTGAAGTTAGCAAGTAGCAAGTAGGGTGCCCCGGAAGAGTTTTATTTTCTCTGCGGGGTGACAGCTAGCTGACGCAGCCTACAAGTTTCAGTAGCCTTGCATTGCATAAGTCTTTGATTGATACAGAAACCGCAGATGCAAGGCAGATAAACGCAGATAAACCCAGATTCTTGAAGGAATTGAAAGCTTGGGAATGCAAGAGGTCTAGTTTATCTGTTTTGACAAAATTAAATTGAGCACGTTCAATTCGTTGGAACTCAAAAGATATTTATCTGTAAATATTTTTTCTCGACTTTGTTCTAAACTGTAGCTTCTAAACACAATAAACGGGAAGTCTTGATACTTGTGCCCGATCGGCATTACACTATCTACAGGGTAGATCGATCGCACATAAGCCGACAAAATATCCCGAAACCGCCTGTCTTCCGGTTCTTCCAGCTTACTGTCAGCAAAATACTCCTGCATTTCCTCCCCGCTGACAAAGGCAAACAGCGGTATGGCATAATAGCGATCGAACTGCTGACTCTGCTCTTCAAAATACTGAGTTTTCTCCACATCGCTGTTGAGAAATTGCAAAAGCTCGATCGCACCTCCTCTAATTGCCGATCGTACATTCTCCGGGTACGACTCACTATCCCTAATCCGATACATTTTGTGCAGCAACTGATTATCTACACATTTCTGAATTTCCCGATGTAGCCGCATCTGGTATGTTTCCGCCAAATTTTGCTTAGCTAGAGGTACGAGCAACAAACTACCGCAAACATGACCGAGTTCTAAATTATCATAGCTCAACAAACCATCAAGAGGATTGCACTTTTCCAAAAATTTACGATTAAAATCTTCCCGCATTTCCAGATAAGAATCGCCCTTTTGACGAGACTTATCAGAATTTTTTAAAACAAACTCCCCGCGACCCAAAAGCTGTTCCAGACTCGTATAAACCTCCTTAAACAACATATTTCCTCGCTGGCTCTCGCTCTTTAATGTCTTAATTAGAGCAGCCATTTTGCTGCTAAAAGTATCCCCTACTGCGGAAACCGACTTACCGCCGATGGGAATGATCAAAAACTTTTCCCTACCTAAATAACCGTATCCCGAAATTCGCGTCATCACCGCCGTCTTGAGAATTAGCAATAAATTCAACAAACTCAATTTGCTTTCTTGCAGGGAAAGTTCCGCATCATCAGCGTAATAAACTGCGGTATCTGATAGGTAAAATACCAACTTCTTATCTTCACCATCAAGGGTTTTACCGTTGTCATATTCTCCGCGTCCCCGATAAATCACCTGTATGATTTCCATCAGATTTTTCTCTATTTGGAAGCGGGGAATATCAACTAAAATATGTTGGGTTTTTGGGAAAGAAAGTCCACGACTTCCCGATGCAGTCATAAAGATTACTTTAGCTGTATTTTTGTATTCCTGTATTTTTTCTTTCTCCTCTTCCGAGAGATTAGCGTGAATTTCCAGATAACCGGTGAAAGGCTCAAACTTTTCGCGACTATCTTTAATTTTTTCAATTAATTCTGCCAATCTTTGCTTGTTTTGAATATATACTATAATTTGTTCGACACCGGGGATGGCTAATCGCTGATTGATATCCTCAATTATTTGAGATTGTACCCGCTTTACTAAATTACTATTCTGTTTTAAAGGCGCATTTTCACTGTATTTAACAGTTTCGACAAATACCTTATAAGTTATCTCTAAACTGCGCGCCGGATAGGAATTCGCATTAATCACCTTGGCAGCTAGATTGTTAAATTTAAAAGGAATAGCTTGTAAAGGTTGAATTTCTTCCGAATCTTTCGCTAACTTTTTAAAATAGATTTTGTCCGGTTCCGGTGACGTGTTATCAAGGTGCTGTTTAATCACATCGCAGTCAACAATCGAAGCATCTGCGACAATAATTTTAGTATTAAAGCCGTGTTCTCGCTTGTGCAAATCATGTTTTTTGATAATCTTGGCAATTCCGGCTAAAAACTCAACGCCACCATCATCTCCCGTAATTTCATCTATCATAATGAAAATATGTTTGATGCGACTGGAGATTTCTTGCATCTTAGCGGGAATGACCCGTTTGTCCCGTTTATTGTAAGTATCTTGAAAAATTTTATCTAAATGCTCTAGGGTATTTTGTCGGTTTTCTTTCATCTTCACCGATTGAATAGAAACGGTAGCTACGATATTATTAGATACCTGGCCATTTATCAGCGCGTATATACCTTCGCAAATGCTCTTAAGCACTCCATTTCCTTTGGGATTAATGGGTTTAATTACTGTTTCTCCCTTTTTTTTAAGTTCTGATTGATGATATTCCGTCCTCTGAATTTCTGAATCATCCTTGAGGAAGCGAACAGTTTTTTTGGTGAAATCGTCACGATAGCTATTCGATGCGTACTTGACGGTACAGTGTCCTGAATTGCTTTTGATGATATCGGCGTTAGTGTTGATACAAAATAATCGATCGTTGCACAGCAAACCAGTATTTTTATCTTTGAATTTTTCGATAATATCCAAGTTTACTTGCTTGCGGGGACTGACGTACAGAAATAAGAAACCATCGTCGATATGGCGTTTGAGGAAATTGGCTATCGCAGTGGTTTTACCTATTCCCGGATTTCCAGTCAAAAAGATATAAGTTTCATCAGATTGAAGCGCTTTCACAATCAATTGAGCGTGAGCATTTCGCAGGTCTAATCCGCGAGAAATTTGCAAGTCATCTGCCAGTTTATCTGATATAATATCTATTGAATTAACAAAATCGTCTATCCGTTCTGTATGAGGTACAGGTTCAGTGACATTTTTTCCAATTCCTAACAGAGAATCAACAAACTTTCTGCCTTCTTTAAAACTGCGAGCCGCGTTGAGTTGAATAACCTTTAAAACTTCGGTGCGAGCATCACTAATCTCTTTACCTTTCGCTTCATTCTGGTAAATTTGGGCACAAGTTGCTAATAAGTTAATTTTGTCCGGGCGTAGGGAAATAGCGCTAATATTGCGATCGCCATAACCCACCACATTAAACAAAACCTCAGCATCACTGGAAATTATACCTGTTTGTTGCAAAAATCCATAGAAGCTGTGAGCGTAGCTACCCGCCTGAATCAGCTTAGCGCTTTCCTTATCCTTATACTTAAAAGCTGTAAAAAATCGTTTTAAATCCTCCGAGAAATCCACACCTAAAGTGCTGGTATCCATCCGCAGATTAGAAAACACACTTTTCGATCGCAAATAGCTAATTTCTCTCATCAAATATTTGCGTATCACCTCTATTTCATTAATATCCTCCGTTTTTGGAGCTAGCGTCGGAGAAAACACAGACAAATCAACGCAGAGAATTCTAAAATCATTGCCATACTGTAACAGCATCAGCGTATCAGCCTGCAAAAACTCACCCTTTTTCGAGTAGCGGCGGATGTACGAGTTAATCTCATCATCTGATAAACTAAGTTTGGCAGTTGTCAACTGAGACAATAACCCTTTAAACGCTTCTTTGTCACCCTTGTTATAGGTTCTGATACTGTTAGCATCACTAAAACTGCACTGACAATACACAATTTTCAACCGCTGCAAATTCCAGCCAGTAGATTTGACGTACTCCCGGAAAAAATTCAACCCACCCAAAAAACCTTTTTGGACAAAAAACAAACTCCATTTTTCAACTATTTCAGCATCTAAACTAGCCAGCAGATTGGCTTCCCTAACGATTTCCGCCGTCATTTTTGGCAATTTGAGCCTCTGCAAATCTAGACGGTAGGAATCGCCAAAATTGTGACTTAAATTTTCCCGCTGAATATATGCCAGAATCCCGATATTGAATCCTACTTCAAACAGCCGCCCAAAATCTTCACCAATCATTATTTTGTACCTCACCGACATTTAATACTTCTCTTACCTTATTCAAAAAAGCCAGCGAGTTAAACTCAGCATTCCCGCCCGGATGACTAAACACAGATAAAGTACCAACCGAATCATCTCCGATAATCTGCTCGTAGGGGTCAAGTTTAAAACTCAGGTCTTTTTTGCGAGCTTCATAACGATAAAAGTGAAAGATTGTTAAATAATGTAGCAAAGTATCTTTAATTGCACCGTCGTAAATCAACCCTTGGTGAAGGTCTTGATCGTCCAGAATCCCGTCGTATATATGCAACAGGGTCGAGTAGGAAATCACACCGTTATAAAAGTTTTTCTCCTCCTTTACCTTAAGTCCGTTAAACAAGTTAAAAAACATCACAGCTTGTTGACTGGTATCTGCAAACAAGCTCGAAAGCTCCATAGCATCCTGAATGTAAAAAGGTTTTCCCTTATCACCTAGAAAACTGCGGACATAGTATTTATCAAAAAACATCGGATAAATTTTGATATCTCGTCGCTCTCCCTTCAAAGTTCGGAGCAATTTTTTTGACATAAAAGACAATTCCTCGTCTTCCTCAGTCTTGGTAATATGCAGCGTACTCATGTAAGGTGCTTGCGAAATATATGCGAAATTTCGATATCCTTGCTGATAAAGCTGACTCATTGCATCTTCAAGGATTAACGGCTCAGTATAAAGGCGGCTGACACTGTAATTCTCGGAAAAAGTTTTCAGGACTTTGACTTCAATTGCATCGTGTTCGAGGCGATTAATCCCAATAGCTTCTCCGATTAAACTAGCTGTTCTTTGGAAGCGGTTTTTATTACTTCTTTTAGCATCACTGTCGCGACTGGAAACAACAATGATTGCTAAATTATCTAACTCTGGAGATAACTGCACATTGCTAAATTTAAACTTTTTCGGCAGTATTGAATACATTGAACTCAAACCGTTATGAACTTTGTAACTATTTGGATCTTCTCTAATACGAAATCCCTGAGAAGTTGAGCGTTGTTTTTCACTCAAAATGTGAGATAATGTTTTGGAAAGGTTAGCCATAAATTTTTCTGAGGGCGAAGGGTGTTTGTCGTCACCTTCATGCAGCCTCACCATCGGAATAAATAAGTTTTTTGCAGTATTTTCGAGTAAAACTCTCAGGCAGATATAAGACAGCAGCAACATCGTAAATTTATACACAAAAGCCGCCGCAGGTGGTAAACCTTTATCACCGCTGTCTAGTCGTTTGTCGTCATAAGGAAACAAAACTAATTTTGTTAAAAAATGCTGGCTGTAGATTTTTCTAGAACGATCGGCTTTAGGTGCTGAAAGCATCGGCAAGATATCGACACCTTTGATATTGTATTCCATGCTGAAATTGTGGCGTTCATCAGTAGGAAAATAGCGGACATCTTCGATAGTAATATTTATCGGTAGCTGACAGATTGCTGTTTCATCAACACTAGGCTGTTCAACGACAATATAATGGAGTGTCTGCTTGTAATTTCGATCCAGAACTTCATTAAAAAATTTATTATTCTGCAAAATATTTTCAATGTCTTCTAACAGACCTATTTTGAGGTTTACGTGTCGCGTTTCTGTACGGCTTGGCAAAATTGTTTGGCGTTCGAGAAAGCCTTTCAGCATTCTTTTAAGATGGTTAAGTTTATGTTTAACATTAACCTGCTTAAAGCGTGTGACAAAATTTCGGAAAAGTCTTTTTTTGATTTCGTCATTATCGCGAGTTAATACATCTCTCATTAGTTGCTCAAAAGCCGGAATAGGATTAAATTCAAGTTCCAATTCTGGGTTATAATTTGGCGATCCTGGAGTGTGGGGAGATGCAAACACACAGTGATACAAAAATGCTATTTTTAACACTTTGCGGACGAAGGTTTCGGTATTAGCATCTTCGGTAAGTTCTGCTTTGTGTTCTTCACTATCTGGATTTAGCAGATTCAGATGATATTCAAATACGTCCTTTCCACCGCGCGCTTGAACTGGGTTGTCTAATTTTAGTTTGAGGCCAAAGATAAATTTACGTTCGTTCCGATGATTGTCCGTGCTTTCTCCCAAATAACCTTCTACAAGGGGAATAATTGGCAGCGCATCTAAAAAATCCGATCGCGCAAAAATTTCTCTGTAATTAACTCTAACACCAGCATAATTGGCAGCATAATCGCCATCGGATTTATTACTGTCGTTGATGTAATTTTCTATCAATCTGAGACGACGAATCAAATCTTTTAAATAGATGATTCCTACAGTATCTGTGCTGCTAGTGCTGATGTGTTCCAGCAGATACTCCAAATAAGTAATCTTGGCTTCTTTGTTGATTTTTCCTAGGGTTTCTTTGTCTACCAGTCGGATCAATTTATGAAAATCCGAGTATTCATTATTAACCATCTCATCAAGACGGTGGTTAAGTTTTTGCCTATCGTCGCTATTCTCGGCATTTTCCCTAATGTAGTTTTCTAAACCCTCCTTTAGCTGTTGTTGAAAAATATCGGTATTTCGCACAGCAATAGTCAATTTATGCAGTTTTAAAGTCCCAGGACTCCCAGAAACCGGGCGTTCCAAAGTTAGCTTTTCTTTTTCTAAAGAAGTGTGGCGAGTCCCAAAATCGTATTTGAGACCTAACTTTTTGCCGTCTCCCTGAAAAGAGGATGAATCTAAAGGACTGATTAAGCTAGCGACAAACTTTTCAATTGAAGTATTTTTTGGCAGCAATTTAGATGCTAAGTGCTGCCGCAAACACTCTTTAATCTTCCTGACTCGATCGCCAAAAATCTCCTCAACTTCTGGCGGAAAATTAACCGTAGCAGCATCTGCTTGACGTTCATAGGAACCCAAGGGTGTCCGCACTTGCATTTTTGCAACATCAGCAGCGATCGCATCAATATCGACGATCAGACGGCGGCGGTCATCTGATATATTAAACGGGTTTTTCGATTGCAAAACTTCTAAAATCTTGTCCAGCAAATCGCCATAGTCAACTGGAACTAAATCGCTGTCACCCAATGTTAACCTGTTCACCCTGTTAACCCCTTCAAAAAGCTTGAATCCACTCTTTCACATCGTACTCAGTCCAAACCCCATTTACCCAATAAGGATCGGCTTCCACCAATTGTCGCACCTGCGCCTCATCTTCGGCTTCGTAAATTGCAAAAACTTTTGTTAAATCTTTCGTTGGCCCGATCGTACTTAACACACCCGATTCCTTCTGCTTAGCCAATCCGGCTAAATGAGCGTCTCGAAACGGAGCGCGTTTTTCTAGAACGTCTTCGCAGTAACTTCCCCACATCACATATTTAGTCACGGTTTTGAGCCTTAGATGAATTTGTTTAAAAGTTATTGTACAATAAGAGTAACAGGATTTAACGAATATTTTAACGATAAGATTAATGAACCGCAGAGGGCGCAGAGGGCGCAGAGGAAGAGGGGAAAGAGAGATGATTGTTAGATAGGAGAAGATGGCTATGACTTTATTAGACATTCGTTTGTTGACGGTTGAAGAGTATCACCGTATGGCAGAAATTGGTATTTTTGACGAAGATGAACGAGTAGAATTATTGGCTGGACAAATAGTAAAGATGGCAGCAAAAGGAACAGCACATGGTGCGGCGATTGCGCGCACGAAGATATTACTGGATAACCGTTTAGGAGAGCAGATTTTTGTGCGGCTGCAAGACCCGGTTCGGCTCAATAATTACTCTGAACCAGAACCAGATATTTCTGTAGTCATACCTGATCCACTTTACTATGAAGACCACCATCCAACTCCCTCAGAAATTTATCTGATTATTGAAGTTGCCGATACTACGCTGAGAACAGATTGCGGGATTAAAGCGACTATTTATGCTCAGTCTGGAATTGCTGATTATTGGGTTTTGGATGTTAATAATCGGCAACTCCACGTTTTTCGAGAACCGAGTCAGGATGGTTATCAAAGTCGGGTGATTCTCGGGGATGATGGGAGTATTTCTCCTTTGCAGTTTCCCGATTTTTCCTTTAGGGTTCGGGATATGTTGCGGCCATTGGTGTCAATTTAACGCTTTTTCCCTGAGTCCGCCAGGGAATTCATTCCCTGGCGGTTTATTAGTGAGTAGGGACCTATTTTAGCTTCTCAAACTAACGCCGAATTTCTCTACTAAAACATCGCGAACTTTTTGTTGTGCCGGTTCGACATCGGTTTCGCTCAAAGTTCGATCGCCCGCGCGGTAAACTAACCGAAAAGCCAAACTCCGCTGTCCCGCCGGTACGTTGTCGCCCCGATATTCGTCAAACAGTTCCACGGAATCCAGCAAACTACCCGCCGCCTTTTTCATCGCACTCTGCATATCTACAACCGGAACTTCAACCGGTGCGAAAAATGCAATGTCTCTGTCAGAAGCGGGGAAACTCGAATAACCCGCAAACTTGCGAGTTAAGTTGTTCGATCGATTCAACGCTGCCAACAGCACCGCCAAATCTAATTGAAACACGTAAACCTGCTCCGGCAAATCCTTTTCTTGCTGCAATTGCGGGTGCAACTGTCCGAAAACTCCTAAATGTTTCCCGTTTAACGATAACGCAGCCGTCCGGCCCGGATGCAAGCGTGTATTAGAGGAATCACTTTGATATTCCACCGACAAACCCAACTCTTGAAATGCGCTTTCCAAAATACCTTTTGCCTCAAACCAAGTCAAAGGTCGATCGCGCCCGGACTGCTGCCATTTCCACACAGTCGGATCGCCGCCGATAATCCCCGCAACTGCATCGGCTTCCTTCATGGCATCCCCATCTTTCCAGAAAATGCGGCCGACTTCAAAACCGTTTAGCGCCCCATTTCCCTGTTCCAAATTGTACTGGAAAGCATCAATCAAACCCGACAGCATTTCTGTCCGCAAAGCCGAATACTCCACAAACAGCGGATTCGCCAGCACAACCTGATTGTCTCCCTCAGTTTTCACCAAAGAATAGTGCATCAACTCCGTCAACCCGGCCGCCCGAAAAGCCGATCGCACATTCCGAATTGCCGCATATTCCGGCGACAGATAACCGGGTTCCGTTTTGCTGGGCAAAGTATCGCAGAAATTGTCATAACCGTGGAGTCTGGCAACTTCTTCAATTAAGTCAATTTCCCTTTCTAAATCGCGGTAGCGGTAAGGAGGAACAGTTATCGCAAACACCCGTTCTTTTTCCGTTGGAACAACTTCGCATCCCAAGGCTATGAGAATGTTTTTCACCTCTTCCGGTTCCAGATATTTAGAACCGCCAGTTTCCCCTCTTTTCAACTGCCCCAAAACCAGATTTACTCGATCTAGACGCAATTCGAGCGATCGCGAAAAACTCAAATCGTCGCCAGAACTCGCCGTTTTCTGCACAGTCGCAGCGCCTCCAGCCAACTCCAAAATTAGGGCGACAGCGCGGTTGCAAGCCGTCGTCAATGCCGCCTGATTCACCCCCCGTTCGTAGCGGATCGATGCCTCGCTACGCAAGCCTTGAGCGCGCGCAGAACGGCGAATCGTTGCCTGGTCAAAAATCGCTGCTTCCAAAACTAAATTTTGCGTTCCTTCGTGAACTTCCGTGTCTTCGCCACCCATTACCCCAGCTAAGGCAACAGGTTTGTCGCTAGCAGTAATTAACAGATTTTGTGCTTGCAAATTGCGGTTTTGTCCGTCCAAAGTTTTGAAGGATTCCCCTGTTTTGGCAAAGCGGACGCCGATGCTGATATCTTGAGTACCCGTGAAAGATTGCAGGCGATCGCGATCGAAAGCGTGCAGCGGTTGTCCCCATTCCAATAAAATGTAATTAGTCACGTCCACCACATTATTAATCGGCCGCACTCCCGCCGCCTGCAACCGCTGCTGCAACCAAGCTGGAGAAGCAGCAATTTTCACACCTTCAATTGCCGTGCCGATGTAAATCGGGCAGCCTTGCGCTTCCGATATTTCTACTGCCAAACCAGGACTTTCTTTGCCCTCAATCGCCACACCATTCGCTTCGGGAACTCTCAAACTCGCCCCAGTCAGCGCCGCCACTTCCCGCGCTACGCCCACCATGCTCAAAGCGTCAGCACGGTTGGCAGTTGCTGTCAAATCTAAAATCACGTCATCTAAACCCAAAAGTGGGCGAATATCGCTGCCCAATTTGGGATTTTCTAACTCAAAAATGTGAATGCCGGCTGACTCTTTAGATAGTCCCAATTCTGCCAGAGAGCAAATCATTCCTTCGGAAGGAACGCCCCGCAATTTAGCAGGTTTAATCTTTAAATCAATAGTCGATAAATAAGTTCCGACAACAGCGACAGGCACGTAAATGTCTGCCCTAGCGTTCGGTGCGCCGCAAACAATATTCAAAGCTTCTGAGGAGCCGACATCCACTTGACAAACTCTCAATTTGTCTGCATTCGGATGCTGTTCGCAGGCGATGATTTTGCCCAAAACTACGCCGCTTGCCCACGGGCGGCGGTCTTCGATTTCTTCGACTTCAAAGCCTGCCATTGTCAGGGTTTCGGCTAATTCTTCCGGCGATATCGCCACATCCACCAATTCCTGCAGCCACTTTAGAGAAATACGCATAATTTAGTCAGTAGTTAGTTGTCAGTGCTCTGTAGTTATTAGTCATTAGTCGGCGCCTACGGGCTACGACTTTTGAGTCCCAGAATTTATTCGGGAAAGCTTTTCTTAGCATACTAATTCAATTTTGTCAAGACTGTTATGGTATACATCAGCAAAAACTAGGGATCTGCCCAAAGGTGGATGGCTACGGAGGGATGAGTAGCATTCTCATTCAGATAATGAGGTATGCTAGATACATCTAACAACGCAAAAAGCACTTAAGTTTAGAAAGACTTTACACAAAAAAGCACAACTTTAGCAAGTCTTTAAACTATCTTCAAGGATAATCAACCGAAAAAACTCAAACCAGCGAGATAATCAAAATAGGGAAAAGATATCGGCCTAAAAGACTTAGGTGCAATTCCAATTCGCAATCGAAGGCACGGCTTGCCGAAAACTGATAGATTAGTATGTCTACCAGAAGCAGGAACAGGCCATTTGTGCAGTCGAGCGACGCTGACAAGATCAGAACAACATAGGCAAACTCAATCAATATGAGCTACTGCGTAAATCCGGGCTGTCCCCATCCTCAAAATCCTGCTGACTCTATTCTTCAGTGTCAGACTTGCGGTGCGCGGTTATTGCTGCGCGCTCGCTACCGAGTCATTGAACCGTTAGGACAAGGAGGTTTTGGAGCTACATTTCTGGCAAAAGACATCTCATTGCCCGGTCAACCGAGTTGTGTAGTCAAGCAACTGCGACCCAGTAGTTCGTCGCCGCGAGTTTTAGAAATGGCGCGGGAATTATTCAAGCGAGAGGCCAAAACCCTCGGCCAACTGGGCGACCACCCCCAAGTACCGAGGCTGCTAGACTATTTTGAAACGGAACAGCAATTTTACTTAGTTCAAGAGTATGTTAAAGGCTCGACTTTGAAGCAAGAAGTCAAGCACTCAGGCCGTTTCAACGAATCGGATGTTAAAAATTTTCTATTAGAAATTCTGCCAGTAGTGCAATATATCCACAGCCAAGGAGTAATTCACCGAGACATCAAACCGGCAAATATTATTCGCCGAGTTCAAGACGGCCACTTAGTTCTGATTGATTTCGGAGCGGTAAAAGACCAAGTTAGCCAAACAATATTATTAGACCCCGCCGACCAAAGCGCCAACACGAAATTTTCAGTTGGCACATTTAGTTTTGCTCCCCCGGAACAAATGGCGCTGCGGCCGATATTTGCCAGCGACATCTACGCGGTGGGCATGACTTGCTTGTACTTGCTGACAGGAAAATCGCCCAAGGATTTAGATTTTGATGGAGTAACCGGCGAAATTGTTTGGCAGCCACACGTTCAGGTAAGCCCAAATTTTGCGCGGATTCTCGAAAAAATGCTCAAGCCGATGGTTGGGCACCGCTTCCAATCGGCAGCAGATGTCCTCAGAGCTCTCTCTGGCCAATTTGAAGACCCAAGTCTGATGGATGGCTTGGCAACTCAATTCAACGGCTCTTCTCGTACAGTTGAAGAACCGACAATATTTAATGACGAGGGTTCTTCGTGGTCACGGCCTGAGAGCAAAATTAATCAAGATTTACGATCGAACCAAAGCCGCACTGGTAGAACTTCCTTCAGCCAATCCGGGAACACGGGGATGCAGCCGAGAGTTTCCCGAACTCTGGCTGAGTCCGGCAGAACTTTGGGAACCGTTGGACCTTCTAGCGGCAATTTAGCAGCGTCAAAGCTATCGAAAGTTGCTCCTAAGTGGGACACGAACAGCTTGCGAGCGGCATATTTTAAAGGCAAGCGCGATTTTGCTGACTGCGAACTGTCTGGCCTGCAACTGCAAAAAGCGCAGTTAGCGGGGGGGAATTTTTATCAGGCTAGGTTGGTGAAGGCAAATTTGCAAGCAGCGGATTTGTCGGGGGCGAATTTGGGTCACGCCCGATTAATTCAGGCGAATTTGCGAGATGCTAATTTGACTGAGGCTTATTGCAGCACTGCCAATTTTGAAGGGGCGGATTTCCGAGGTGCTGACTTGACGGGGGCTTATTTGACTAAGGCGAATTTGCGGGGAGCAAATTTGTGCGGGGCGAATCTTACGAACGCTACAGTTTCTGAGGAACAACTGGCAATGGCAAAGACCAATTGGCTTACGATTAAGCCGGATGGTAAGCGGAGTTTTGGATTTTAATAGAAGGAAGAAGGAAGAAGGAAGAAGGAAGAAGAAAAAATGCTCCTACTCTCCCACTCTTCCAGTCGTCCACTCTCCCCACTTCCCACTCCCCCAGTCAGGTGAGTCGTCAGGAGGAAGTTCGATCGCCCCAAAGCCGCCTAAATTAAAAACTAGGAATGGAGGATTCGATCGCACCTAAACATGAAACTGCTCAACCCCCGCACTCGAACGCTTCTGTACACCGGCATCCTGGCCCTGGCCTACTTTGTTACCGGAAAACTCGCAGCGTCGATGCTGGGACTGGTGCAAGCCGAACCCTCCCCCGTGTGGCCGCCCGCCGGTATTGCTCTAGCGGCACTGCTACTGCAAGGGCGACGGATGTGGCCGGGAATTGTCCTCGGTTCAGTGCTGTTAAACTCTACCGCCGGTATACCGTCGGCTGTCATTACCACATCGGCCTTTAGCGTCACCCTGCAAGCGCTGGCTGGAGAGGCTTTGCTGAGGGAGAGCGGATTTTCTACCAAACTCGATCGATTGCGAGATGTTCTGGCTTTAGTGGCGGGCGCTGTCATCGGGTCTACTTTGGTCGGTTCTATCCTCGGCAACTTGGGAACCTGCATTTTTGGTTGGGCTCAGTGGAGCAATTTCTCTCGCAACTGGTGGACTACGTGGCTCGGAGACGGCATGGGAATTTTGATTGTGACGCCCGTTCTGCTGACTTTGAACCACGCCGTTAATAGTTTTAAATCTCCACTAAAACTGAGATGTTTTATTATTCTCAATTACTTGTTTAGGAACAGGCAAGATGCCTGTTCCACAAGAGATGAATTTGATTGTGGAACAGGCAAGATGCCTGTTCTTGAAAATCGTGTAAAAGGTAAGATTAAACCTGGAATTATTTCAAATTTAAAAGCCTTTTTTAACTGGGACAATTACCAATCCCCAGTTACAAATTATTCAAGCGAATTTTCTGCAAGTGAAAAACGCTATAATCTTCTATTTTTAATTGTTAATTATTCAGAAATAGCGCTCTGGCTGACTCTCTTGCTGAGCGTGAGCTGGCTGTTTTTTTGCTCTAAAATACAGGCGGATATCGCTCAGTATCCGCTAGAGTATCTGCCTTTTCCTCTAATAGTTTGGGCTGCCCTGCGGTTTCAACCGGCGGGAGCGATTTTTGCTTATTCGATCGTGTCTTACATCGCGATTTGGGGAGCAGTACAGGGAGGCGGCCCGTTTTTGGCCAAAAGCGATAATCTCAAACAGGCGGTTTTATTTTTACAAGCTTTTACCGGTACGATCGCCCTTGTGGCTCTGATGTTGGCCGCCGCCGTAGCAGAACGCCAGCAAGCGCTGGTGGAGGTGCGCCGCACGGCCGCCATACTGCGCGATCGCGAAGCTAGTTTAGCCAACGCTCAGCGCATCGCTCAGTTGGGAAATTGGGATTTAAATTGCGCCGCCCTCACAGCAACTGACAACTCCGAAGAATCCGCAGAAGATCGTATATCCCATATCGAATTGCGGTGGTCAAACGAACTTTACCGCCTCTTGGGTTTTGCTCCGGGAACTGTCAAACCCACACCAGAAGTTTTTTTGCAGGCTGTACATCCAGAAGACCGAGAATTGGTGGCGCGATCGCAGCGCCAAGCTATGTTTGAGCGCACACCCTATTGCATTAACTACCGAATTGTGCTAGCAGACGGCTCCGAACGCACTGTCTGCGAACAGTCGGCCATTCAATCAGGGGCGATCGCCGCCACAGTCCAAGACGTTACCGAACGCCACCGCGCGGAAACCGCTTTGCGGGCGTCCTCCGATCGCGATCGCTTGCTCTCCGAAATCGCCCTGCGAATTCGCAACTCCCTCGACCTCGAAGAAATTCTCAACACTACTGTTGCCGAAGTCCGGCAATTTTTCAAGGCAGACCGCGCTTTCATCGGTATTGTGGACGCGGACGGGGTAAATCTTCCTAGCCCGGTATACGGTAAGGTTGTGGCCGAGTCTGTGGATGCTCAATGCCGTTCTCTTTTGGGGTGGGTACTCGCTGACGAGAATCACCTCGAAAGCCAGAAAACTTTTTATGCTAACAACCGCGTCCGAACTATCTCCGATACTGCTAGCGTTCAACTCAGCGTTCCAATTGCCCAATTGTACAGCGACTATCAAATTCGCGCGACGTTAAATGTGCCGATCGTCCTGGGCGATGAATTGTTCGGGATCTTGGCCGTCAACCAGTGCTCCGGACCCCGCCAGTGGCAGGAATTTGAAATAGATTTGTTGGAAAAACTCGCTACCCAAGTGGCTATCGCTCTCCAGCAAGCCCAACTTTTGCAGCAGGTAAAAGCTCTCAATGCCAACTTGGAATCTCAAGTCGAGGAACGCACCCGCCAACTACAGCAAAAAATGCACGAGTTGGAAGAAAGCAACCGCCTCAAAGACCTATTTTTGCACGCAGTTTCTCACAATCTCCGCACTCCAGTTATGGGAATGTTAATACTGCTGAAAAATTTGCTCAACAAATCGGCCTCTGATTCTCTACAAGATGTTCCGGTTTCTCGATCGATTTTGCAGCGCATCGTTCAAGCCAGCGAACACCAGTTGACTATGGTTAATTCCCTGCTCGACGCTCATGCTAGCGAGGTTAAAGGTATTGTTCTCAATACTGTACCGCTAGATTTGCAGTCTTTAGCTTCAGCCCTTGTTGCCGATTTAGAACCGATGCTAGCCAAAAATCAAGCAACTTTAACTCAGGAAATACCAGTGGATTTGCCACAAGTCAAGGCCGACAGCAAACACTTGCAGCGGGTGCTAGAAAATCTGTTGACTAATGCTATTAAACACAATCCTCCGGGAGTCAATATAACTTTTAAAGCCGAGGTAATTGCTGTTGAAACAGCGCTAAGTTATGAAGAAAATTCCCAGGTTTTAACATCTCAAACTACTCAGCTCGCTCGCTGTATCGCTAACCGGATATCTACTGCGGGCGATCGTCCTCGGATAGGCGAGACAACCCAGAAAAATCAGGAAACCCTGGCCAAATTTAACCTCGACGGCAGTTGCAAAATGCCCCGCTATCAGGGCCAAATTGGCAATATCGGCAGCAAATTGCCCGGAGTCACCGTAAAAATGGTTCGCTGTACTGTAACAGATAATGGAGTGGGAATCAGCGCCAAACAGCGGGAATCTCTATTTGAACTTTACGTTCACGACCCTAATAGCCGACAATTAACAGGGCTGGGTTTGGGCTTGTACCTCTCCAAGCAAATTATCAAAGCTCACGGCGGCGAAATTGGCGTCGAAAGCACTCCCGGCGGTGGTTCGACTTTCTGGTTTTCGCTACCTGCTGTCAACTCGGACGATCGATCTTTGTCTATCTAAAATCTAAAATCTAAAATCTAAAATGGTATGAACTCTTTGGGCAAGGCAAAATCAGTTCAGGCGTTAACGGTTTACGAGGTGTGGCGCGATCGCTTCCTCCGAGATCGGCTGCGCCCTGCTGTCGGAATTGCCATCTTTTTTGCCTTCACAATAACGGTCTATTTTCTGGGCGAAAGATTCTTCGCTCGCGAGGAGTTTGAAAGTGTTTATTTGTACACGAGCGCTGCTGTAGAATTGGGTTTGTTGACCTGTTTTGTGTTGCAAAAAACCTCCTTCGGACAGCGCTATCCCGGTTTGCTATTTTTGGGTTTTTCGTGGTCGCTGACGGTAATTGTACAGCTTGGGTTAGCTGTCGCACAAGCCGGGGACGTACCAATTTTTACCTGGAGTTTAGCGTTTCTGATCCAAGCTACGCTGATGCCCGTCCGCTGGCGTCTCCACCTGATTTCTCAACTCGGCGTTTTGTGTTGCCACGTCGGGATAAATTTGGTTTTAAATCTAAGTTTTGCTAAGTATACTCCTTTTAAGTTGACCGGGTTTTACTTATATTTGTTTTGGTTTTGTTTGATTTGCGATTTGTCGGTTTATTGGTACGAATGTCTGCAACGGAAAGAGTTTAGTACCAGGCGGGAGTTGGAATCTGCTTACCAGCAGTTGGAGGTGGCGGAGGCGAAGTACCGCAGCATTTTTGAGAATGCCGGCGAGGGAATTTTTCAAAGCACTCCCGACGGCCGCTACATTACTGCAAATCCCGCTTTGGCGCGGATTTACGGCTGCGATTCCCCGGAAGAAGTGACGGCAAAGTTTACTGATATTGAGCGGCAGTTGTACGTCGAGCCGGCTCGCAGAAATGAGTTTTTGCGAGCGATCGAGGAAAGCGGCACAGTATCGGATTTTGAATCTAAAATTTACCGCTGTGACGGCAGTATTGTCTGGATTTCTGAGAAAGCGCGGGCTGTACGGGACAGCAGCGGCGCCGTGCTTTATTATGAGGGTTTAATTGAGGATATCACCCAGCGCAAACAGGCCCAAGAATCGCTGCGGATGTTTATCCACGCTCTTTCTCACGACTTGCGAAACCCGGTGGCGGGAATGTTAATGGTGCTGAAAAATTGGCAGACGAAAACCGGGGATTCGATCGCAATTCCCCGTTCTATTTTGGAGCGCATGATTCAAGGTAGCGAGCAGCAATTGCGCTTGATAAATTCGCTGTTGGAAGTTCACGCCGGGGAATTGCGCGGTTTGGTTCTGCACTGCGAATCGGTTGATTTGAGGGCGGTAGTGGAAGCGGCTGCGACAGATTTGGAGCCTTTAATGAATGAGGGTAAAGCTACTTTTAAAAATTTGGTGCCGGATGATTTGCCAGCCGTGAAGGCTGACAAGACTCAGTTATGGCGCGTCTTATCTAATTTAATTGCTAATGCTTTGAAACACAATAGGCCGGGACTAAATTTAACAGTTTCGGCTCAAGTAATCAAGGCGGATAAATTAAGTATAAATCAAAGCACAGCAAAACAAGACATCGACAAATTACCGCTTACCAATCCACAATCCCCAATTACCAATTTCCCATCCCCCATCCCCAATTCCCCAAGTAGCATGATTTACTGTACCGTTGAAGATGACGGGGTGGGTATATTGCCGGAACAGTGCGAACATCTTTTTGACCTTTACGTTAGGGGCGATCGATCCCGACACTCGGTTGGTTTGGGTTTGGGTCTCTATCTTTGTCGGCAAATTATTGGTGCTCACGGCGGCCAAATTGGGGTAATTAGCACTCCCGGTGCTGGGGCAAGTTTTTGGTTTACTTTGCCGCTGGCTGAGAATTTCCGGTAATTTTTTTGTATTTTAAATTACATTTAATCTAGCAATCGTGCCAGATATTTAGAACGTTATTAATTGCTGAAACCCTTGCGAAATATGCTCTTCCTTCTGCCTGCGGCTATACTTTTGTTGGGCCGTCGCAAGTGCTTTTTGAGTGGTTCAAGCCAAATCTGTCGATCGGACTATTTCGATCGGACTATTGATATTAATTTAAAAGCGTGGTATACTTCCCCAAAGTTTTTAAATGAAAAATAAATTTTCGATCTTCACATTTTCTTTAGAAACATCATTTAATCTAGAAAATCTATAAAACTAGATAAAAAATATGCAATTTATGTTTATCGAGCAAAGCTCAGGAAATACAGCTAAAGACAATGCAGCTAAGTACGACTCAGCTAAATATAACGAGCGGTCGTTCTCAACTTTAATGCGGGCGCTCCGTCTTTCCCAAGGTTACTTTTCTTTCGTTTTAGTCCACTGCAACTCGCTAACTTTGCGGCAGCAAATAGTCGATCGGCTGCAAGCAAATTGTCCCGTGAAACCGCGACAACTGTTTTTGCCCAAATCGGCGACAACTCTCTACAGGACAATCGCAGCAGAAATAGACGGCGAAAAGCCTCCAGCTTTAATGCTCCTCGGTTTGGAATCAGTGGAGCCGATCGATAGATTGCTCGTTTCTACCAACCTATTATGCAGCGAATTCAGCAAAACATTTTCGTTTCCCCTCGTCTTTTGGGTGACTGATGATCTCCTGAGAAAAATCATTCGCACCGCCCCGGATTTATACAATCGGATGACGACAATTAGATTCATCAGTAATTAGTAATCAGCCCATCGATTTTAGATTTTTAACAGTCAACAGCCAACAGTCAACAGTCATCAGTCATCAGTCATTACTCAACTGTTAAATTCCGCTTCCCAAATCAAGACTAATTCTCGCGCCGCCGCAGTTCCCTCAGCAGGAAAACCCGCCAAAAAGTCTTTATCCGCCCCCACGTCGTAAGGCCCTTCCTTAAACTCCAAAATCACAGTATCCTGTGTCAAAGCTACTAACGTGTGAATAGTGCCCTCTGGCAGTTCGACAGCGCGAGTCGGGCCGGCCGCGCTGACTCGCAAGGAGCGCAGGATTTGACCGTTTTCGTTCAAAATAACAATACCGACTTCGCCTTGAATCACCACAAAAAACTCAAAACCGTTAACTGCAGGCGGGCGCAGGTGTTGGTGAGGGCGGACGTAAGTGCCTGGTTGCAGCACGTTGACAAATCGCTGCACTTTTTCAGACAAATCATGGAAATTGTAGTTTTGTCGCTGGCGGGGACTGCGGCGGGAGGAAGCGGCAACTTCGTCTAGCAATTCTTGCGTCAGCAATTTGATCGGAGGGGACTGCACAACAGATATCCTGTATTTAATAGTTTATGAACAAATGGGCTAGTCTGGGATCATCGTTATCAGCATCTCTTGACACATGGAAATCGCAACTCAGGTGCGTATCACTAAGGCAATGCGTTTGTCAAGTATCTTTAGAAAAAGTATTAGCCCGATCGCCCTTTCAACTATTCTAGTCTGCGCCAGTAGCGTTTCTGCCTCGGAACCGAGGCCGGCACTGTTGGTTCAGCAGCAATTCTCACAGCAGCCACTTAAAGAAGAAATTCGCGATCGAGTTCAAGAAGAAGTTGACATTGCTTTTGGGCGCACGGCGGTACTGCTGAACGGGCTGATATTTGCCCTAACTTTGTTTCCGACAGCAGCCGGAGTCGGGGTTTGGTTTCTGTTGAGCAAATTGTCCAAGCAGACAACAATTGCCCGCCAAGAAATAGAAAGTCTCCATTACGATACAATCTCTCAATTAAAACTATTAATTTCGGACGCTGAAACTATCTTAGGCGAAATTCAACACCAAAGTCACCCGGCAGAGGCAGAAACAGACCTTTTATTCCCCGATGCCCAAATTCAAGAATTTGCTCCGGTTAACTATGGCAATTACCAACAGTTATTGACGGCCGGCGACTATGCTAAACAGGGAGATGCTTGTTTCTTTGAAAACCGTTATCAAGATGCGATCGCAGCTTACGATCGGGCCCTGCAAATTCAGCCGGATTTAGCCGATACTTGGAATAACCGAGGAGTAGTGCTCACAAGAATGCAGCGGTATCCAGAGGCGATCGCCTCTTACGAACAAGCTACTACAATTCGCCCCAATTATCCCGATGCTTGGAACAATCGAGGTGTGGTATTGTTGGAGTTGCAGAAGTACCAGGAGGCGATCGGCTGTTACGAACAGGCAATTCAAGCCAAACCCGATTATGCCGATGCTTGGAACAACCGAGGCGTTGCTTTTTCCAAAATGCAGGAGTACGAACAAGCAGTAATTTCTTACAATCAAGCCCTACAAATTAAAAATGATTATACTGACGCTTGGAACAATCGAGGCGTTGCACTCTCCAAATTGCAAAAATACGAAGCTGCGATCGCTTCCTACGACAATGCTGCTAAAATTCGGCCTGATTTTTACAGAATTTGGTATAATAAAGCCCGATGTTATGCCCTACAAGGTAAAATTGAATTAGCAATTGAAAATTTAAAGCGCGCCCTCAATCTCAATCCGAATGTGTGTAAAGAGTTGGCAAAAAGTGAAGCTGATTTAGAAAAAATTCGCGAACACGACGCATTTAAGCAGTTGATTAATTGAGGGGAACTAAGTAGATGAATGGGAAAATACATACAGTGTATTCCAGGTTTATGAAGTGTAGGGACAAAGGTTTTCGCCTTTTCCCTACGGGGATAGAACGATAGGCGGGGGTACTTCATAAACATAGAATCTGGTTTCAGTAGTCAAAAGCGAGTGAAACGAAGCTATTGGCTTTCGGTTCTGGCAGTTGTACATTCGGTTATACAGCAAGGTTTATTGGTGCCTACCTACTTACTTCTGTTTGATTACTACCAAAGTAATGTCATCAAATACTTTTTGCTCCCCGATGTATCGCCGCACGTCGTCAATAACAGCTTGCTTGATTTCTGTTGCTGGCTGTTTCCTGTTAAGGACAACAACTTCAATCAAGGGTTCGATACCGTATTGAGCTTGATTCATATCAAAAGCTTCGGTAATTCCATCTGTATAGAGTACGACAACATCCCCCGACTTCAATTGTATTTCAGTAGTAGCAATGAAATCGGCAATATCTGGTTCTAAGGCGATGGGAAAGCCTAACTCCATGGTATCAATCCGCTCTACTTCGCCGCTGGAACGCACGACAATCACCTCTTCGTGCTGTCCGCTCAAACGCAGGATGTTGTTCCCCCGATATTCCAGCAAAGAAAGGCTCATATTTTTACCGCAATCCATGCGCTCTACGTTGTCAAAAAGCGTTTGGTTGACTGTCTGCAATAATTTAACTGGGTCGGTTTCCTTGTGAACCAGCAAAGTGCGAATTGCTGTTTGCGCCATAATCATTAACACGCCGCTTTCTAAACCGTGTCCTGTCACGTCGCCGATGCCAATTGTGGCTTTACCGCCGTGATTTAGTACGTCGTAGTAGTCACCGCCAACTTCATCAGCAGGTTCCATGAATGCAGCAATTTCTAGCCCTGCAATTGACTCTAATTCCTGCTGTTGAGGCAAAATCATTTGTTGCAGGCGGCGGGTTACGTCTAGTTCGGCACTCATGCGAAGGTTTTCTACTTTTAGCCGTTCGTTCAAAACCAATATTTCTCTATTAGCTTGGGCTAATTGTGCGGTGCGTTCTTCTACTTTTTGTTCTAGGGTTTGATAAAGTTGAGCATTTTCTAGGGAAATAGCAGCTTGGGAAGATAGGAGTTTTAAAACTTCTATTCGCGCTGGGGTGAATACTTTTTCTGCTAGATTATTTTCTAAATAAACTATGCCCATGAAGCGACCTTGATTGATGATGGGAGTACAGAGTATGGATTTGGTTTGATGGGCAACAATATAGGGATCTGCAGCAAACATTGCCTCGGTGGTAGCATTGTTTAAGACGGCAGGTTTTTTTGTTCTTTCTACATAGTTGATGACGCTGATGGGGAGGATTTCGTGGAGGGGCAGATGGGGGATTTGTGAGAGGGTGATGTTGTCGCCTTCGACTTGTCCGACGGCTTCTATGGTGAATGTTTTTGAGTGTTTGAGTAGCAAATATCCGGTTTGTGCGCCGGCATTTTCTATGGCGATTTTGATTAGTTTTGCTAGCAACTCGCTGAGGACTATTTCACTGGAGATGGCTTGGGCGGCTTTGAAGACGGAGGCTAGGTCAAATCCTTCGGAATTGCTGCTACTGGTGATGATGGTGGCTAAGGTGAGGCTGGTTTCTGCGGGTTTTTGAGCGTTGATTTTGGCGAAGAATTGCGGATATCGGGTTTCTAAGTCTTTGACTTTGGCTTTGGCTCCCCAGCGGATGTAGCAGTAGTATGCTTCTAGTAGGAAGAAGCGGGCCATGTTTTCTTGGCCGCGAGTTAGGTGAAATTCGCCGGTGAGTTCGTTGGCGAGGGCTTCTTCTTGGGTGTATTGTTGTTCTCTGGCCCCGGTGATGGCCGCATCGTAGAGGGTGATGGCTGCGGGGTAGTCTCCTAAAATTCTCGCTTTTTCTGCTTCTACTAACTCGTATTTGTGTTGGTAGTTGGCGGGGCAATTGTTAGCCCAATGTCTCATTGTTTGTTGATTGGTGGCTACTTGTTCGAGATATTCTCTCTGTTCGGTTTCGCTGACGTGGGGATATTGAGCTAGGAGGCTAAGGGAGTAGTAAAAGTTGAGTTGGGCTGTCACCAGCATCCCTCGAACAGGTCCTTTATATTTATCTGCTTGTCGAGCATTCTCAACTGCGGTTTCCCGTTCTTTAAATAAATAAGATAGAAAAGTTTTAAGAGCATATAGAAACAAAAGGGAATAATAGTTATTTATTTGCAATGCAGCTTGGATAGCCTCTCTTTCATTATACTCATCGCCAGTTAACTGAGTTGGTCTATTCGATTTATCTAGTAAGTTTAAAAGGAATTGTCTGTACAGATTGATAGATTCAATCGAATAAAACTGCTTGAGTTTACTAATTAAAGATAGATACTGTTGGCTCTTAACTTCAAGGGACTCTAAATCATTTCCACCAAAAAAATCATGGTAACTATAGTTGATTATTGCATAGCAGGCATACTCTAAATTTCCGGTTTCCAACCCACTATTAACAGCATCTTGCAAAGGTTCTATGGTTTCTCTAACATGGTCTTTCCAGTGGCGAATAAATGAATTAAAGAAATGTTGTACAAACACTGTAATATTTTTGGCATTAAATTTATCCAATAATCTTAAAGATAGTTGACCAAATCTATATCCTGAATCAATATCTCCACCAACAGTTAAAAAGACACCATAATTAACGTATACGCCAGCAGCTAAAGGAGGATTGCCATAAGTTAGGCAGAGATCCACCATTGCAAATAAAAGCCTAGACAGTAAGGCGGGGTTCGTAATATAAGCAGCAGAAGTAACTGTTAAAAGAATCCGAATTGCAGCAAACTGATAAGGATCGTTCATTTCGGGAAGGTCTGCTAAATCCTCAATTTGTTTATTCTCTTCTGCCAGTTTTGTAGCAATTGCCTGAATCAAAATTATGGGATCTTCTGACATTTGAAACAGCGATATTTCTAATTTTTCAAGCACTTCTACCCCTGTCTCTATGGCTTCTGAGAGCCTGTATTGAGAAATATAAGACTGAATTTTTACCTCGTAAACTTTCACTCTGTCTAAAAGCGTTTTTCCCTCTTGCAGCACAACTTCTAAAAGCTGTTCCGCCCGTGCAAAATTACCGTTTAAATATTCAGCTTCTACGGTTTCCACATAGATAGGCAGCGTCAAGTCATAATCACTCTGCCAACTATCGGCAGCCAGCAGTCCCAAACTGATCTTAAAATAATTAACCGCCGCTTCAAAGGCTGCGGATGCTTTAGCTTTTTGACCTGCAATCAAGTTAAGTTCTGCTAACAGGTTTTTGTCTGACTGGGTGGCTAGTAGGGGTGATTCTTCTGTGGTTGTCTCTATACCAAAATTCAATTGATTAACCAGGGCAAAAATATTGTTTTTGCGCTCTTCGGCTGTGGTATTTTGCAGCAGCAATTGACCGATTTGAAAGTGAGTTGATTTTTTCTCGGTTTCGGGAATCAAAGAATAGGCAGATTGCTGCACTCTGTCGTGCAAGAATTTGTAATCTACTTTCACATCTTGCAGCCGCACTGATTCAGATTCCGACTCAGCAAATACCAAGGGAATTTTGTAGGCTTCGGAGAGGGGCAAAATCAAACCCGCCTGAAGCGCTGGCCACAACTGTGCCCCGGATACTAATTCTGATGCTTGGTTGACAATGGCTAACACATCTAAGTTGAAAGTGTTGCCAATACAAGCGGCAAGTTTTAAGGCTTTCTGAGTAACCTCTGGTAGCTTTTGAATGTTTCTAGCAATGAGTTCGACCACGTTTAAATCGGTAATACCAATGGCTTGTATTGCCTCAATATCCCATTGCCATTTATCGCTGCTGGCTTCATAATGCAGCAGGCTTTCCAAGGCAAGGGTTTTCAGCAGTTGGGTTAAAAAGAAAGGGTTGCCTTGGGTTTTGCTAAACAGGAGTTCGCAAAAGGATTGAATGCGTTTTGTGGCTGCGGATTCATTGAGAGTATCGGCAATCAGTTGGCTAACATGATTTAGCGCTAAAGGTTGGACGGTGATGTTGTTGAGATTTGCCCCCGACTCGCGGATTTTTTCTAAGGTTTGAATTAAAGGGTGAGTGGGGTTGACTTCGTTATCGCGATAGGCTCCAATGATTAACAAATATTGGCTATCGGAGTCACTCATCAGCAGTTGCATCAGTTTCAGGGAGGCTGAATCTGCCCACTGCAAGTCATCTAAAAAAATGACAACGGGGTGCTGTGGCTGGCAAAAGACTTTGAGGAATTGTTGAAAAACTCGATTGAAGCGGTTTTGTGATTCTGTTGGCCCTAATTGCGGTACTTCTGGCTGGGGACCGATAATGAATTCAACTTCGGGGATGACATCAATAATGACTTGGGCATTGGGGATCAGCGCATCTAAGAGTTGATGTTTCCAACTGGCAATTTCGGCGGCATTTTCTGTGAGTAATTGGTTGATTAAGGCTTGAAAAGCTGTGATGATGGCTGAGTAGGGAATGTTACGGTTAAATTGGTCAAATTTGCCGGAAATGAAATAACCCCGCTGGCGAACAATGGGTTTGTGAACTTCGTTGACGATGGCGGTTTTGCCAATGCCCGAATAACCGGATACTAGGATCATTTCGGCATGGCTTTGATCCCCCCCGGCCCCCCTTAAAAAGGGGGGGGTAAGAGAGGGTTCTTCTTGTTCTAAAGCCCCCTTACTAAGGGGGTTGGGGGATCTCATTGGGGGGGCGACAGAGGATTCTTGTGAAGCATAGCTTTGATCCCCCCCGGCCCCCCTTGATAAGGGGGGGGTAAGAGTGGATGCTTCTTGTTCTAAAGCCCCCTTAGTAAGGAGGGTGGGGGTTATAGAGGAGTGGCTAATTCTTTCAAAAGCGGCTAATAATTCTATTACTTCCTGTTCGCGACCGTAAAGTTTTTGTGGTATCAGTAATTGGCTACCTTTGTCGCGGGTAGCAATGGCAAAAGGCGCTATTGTTCCGGTAGCCAGGAACTGATTTAAACAAGTTTTTAAGTCAAATTTTAATCCCGCTGCGGTTTGATATCTCTCTTCGGCATTTTTCGCTAAGAGTTTCATTACGATATCGGAAATAACTTGAGGAATTTCTCTAATTTCACCAAGTGGTAAAGGGTGTTTAGCTAAATGACAATGTATTAACTCCATCGGATCGACCGTAGAAAAAGGTAACTGACCCGCCAGCATTTCGTATAAAGTGACTCCTAAAGAATAATAGTCGGTTCGGTAATCTACCGAGCGGTTCATTCGCCCCGTTTGTTCTGGGGAGAGATAGGCGAGAGTACCAGCCAGTTCCGAGGGATTGCTAACAGCTTGATTCTCTTGTTGCAGGCGGGAAGAAATGCTAAAGTCAGTGAGTTTAACTGCACCTGTGGCAGAGTTAATAATAATATTTCCCGGTTTAATATCTTTGTGAATAATCGAATGGCGGTGCAAGTAATCTAAGGAATCTATTAAGACAATGGCAATTCTCAGAACTTCTGTTACAGGTAAGGTTTGGTTAGTAAGTAACAGGTCGAGGGATGAGCCGCCAAAATATTCTAAGATCAGGGCAAAGCTGTTACGATAGTTTTCTAGGCTATAGACTTTCGTGATGCTGGGACAGTCTAGGGGTTGGGCAATTTTGTATTCATTTTTGAGACGGGTAACTTCTTCCAGAGTGGGGTACTCGGATTTGATAAGTTTGACGATAACGGGTTGCTGGTCTGCTTCGCGGTAGCCTCGATAAACCAAACTTTTTACGCCGCTGTGAATTTCTTGTACAATGCGATATCCGTTAAGTCCGAGCATAGTCCCTGCGCTAGTTGGTATTGTACTTGTTAGTGATATTAACCTATCGGGAGTGAAAACCACTGTATCATCAAGAAAATCCGTAAAAATTCACATTTTGCACCACGATCAAAAAGCTGTAGGGGCGGGTTCGCCAACAATATATAACGATAACCAACAATCTAAATAAACCCGCCCAACCCCACCAATCGCCCACATCAACCAGAAATTTGCATCGAATATTACAATGTGGATGATGATTGTTCGTTGGGTGGGGCGGGTTTTCGAGATTGTTTGTTTTTGGCGATTATGGTTGGCGAACCCGCCCCTACAGCATTTAGGATGATACAATTCCCAGTCAAAGGCAAATGATATTATTTCTCTTTCTCAAAAAAGGGCGATCGCCAGCTTCCTAGACTTTGAAGTGTTGGGCTTTGCCGACTGTAAGCTAGGGCTCGGTCAGTAGTTGAGTTGTGGCGCGAGAGTTTAGAGAACGCCTCTGCTATAGAATAATAGCAAAATCAATTACCTCCCACAAAAGCGAGCTCGGAGAAAATTATGGCATTTCCGCAGGATTGGAGAAGCGCTGAAGCTGAAATATCTCGGTTCATTGCTCAGTCATGGTTAAACCCTGAGCTGTACAATAACTTGCTCACTCGACCCACCGCTACCCTCCGGGAGGCTGGATTAATTGAAGACTTCGTAGAAGTCCGCATCAATCAGAGTCCCGATGCAGTTCCCGTCCTTCAAGGTACTTCAGGGGAGACGGTGATTTATGTCCTCCCCCTGCCTCCTCGGCCAGATGATCTGGTAGAGGAACCCATTCGTGCTTGGCTGGCTGGAGATATAGAACCTGGCAATCTCAAAAAGTCATCTTGCTAGGTTGCCACCTAAAGTCCGTTTAGCTTCTCCCAGGCTGCACCCGTAGCTTGCCAGTTTTTCGGCCCCGCTTGTCTAGTCGCAGCGGGGCCGCTTCAGGAGATTTAGCTGTAGTAAATAGACGTTATTTTTCCCAACCTACTTCCGTTATTTTTGGGCTCGTATCTGAATTATAGGGCTGCGGCGGGTTTATATAATTTGTTAATAATTATCCCATATCACCGCGAACCCGCCCCGGCTTTTATCTGACGCTAAAATCCATCCAAAAATTATATTAAACACCCTTCAGGATGCTCTACCAACCAAAGTTTAAAAATTGCTTCACCGTCGAAATCATCAAATCGGTGGGAGTATTCCTGATCTCCGAGTCAGATTCCTTCGTCCTCTCAGGCCACCTTTACGAACTATTAACCCCCTTAATTAACGGTAACAACACCGCCGACGAAATCGTCAATCAACTGCGAGGTCAAGCCTCACCGCCAGAAATTTACTATACCCTAGCCCTGCTAGAAAAACAAGGCCACCTGATCGAAAACGACACCTCCCTCCCCGAAGAAACCGCCGCCTTCTACACCCTTTTAAACATCTCCCCCCAACAAGCCACATCGCGCCTACAATCCCTGAAAGTTGCCGTCATTTCCTACAGCCAAATTCCAGCAGAAACTTGCATTAGCGCCCTAGAAACCCTCGGCATTCAAACCTCGGCCACCGCAGATATCACCGTCATCCTAGCCGACGATTACCTGCAACCCGAACTGGGCGAATTCAACCAAAAAGCCCTTCAAACAGGCAACCCTTGGCTACTCGTCAAACCTACAAGTTCCACAATTGCGATCGGCCCAATTTTCCACCCCGAAACCACGGCCTGCTGGGAATGTCTCGCCCAACGCCTGAGAGCAAATCGCCCCACCCAAAGCTTCATCCAGCGTCAAAAAAACTCCTCAAAACCCTTATTAAATCCCCCATCTTACCTACCTTCCACCCTACAAATAAGCTTAAATTTAGCCGCCACAGAACTAGCCAAATGGATTGTCCAAGGGGACAATAAAACCTTAGAAAATACAATAATTACCTTTGACACCAAAACCCTCAAAACCACCAATCACACCATAACTAAACGCCCCCAATGCCCCGAATGCGGTCAACTTCCGCCCCAAGAAATCCAGCCCTTTGTCCTCCAAAGCCAGAAAAAAACCTTTACCGCCGATGGCGGACATCGCGGCTTTTCCCCAACCGAAACCCTGCAAAAATTTGACAGCCAAATCAGTCCCATAACCGGAGTTGTGCGCGGTTTACTCAAAGTTCCCCAAACAACCAATGCTTTAACACCGAACTACTTAGCCGGCCACAATTTCGCTACGATGTTCGATGACTTGTACTTCCTTAAAGAAAACTTACGCGGCAGAAGTGCCGGCAAAGGCAAAACCGACGAACAAGCCAAAGCCAGCGCCTTGGGAGAAGCCATTGAGAGATATTCCGGCGTATTTCAAGGCGACGAAATCCGAAAAAAAGGCAGCTATCAAACAATGGGAGAAGCCGCCATTCACCCCAATGATTGCATAGGATTTAGTGAAGCGCAATATAGCACTCGCCACGAATGGAATAAAACCTGTAAAAACTTCTTTCAAAGAGTCCCCGAACCCTTCGATACCAGCCGAGAAATTGACTGGACACCAATTTGGTCATTAACTCATCAACGAGTCAAATATTTACCCACAGCTTACTGTTATTACGGCTATCCCAAACCCGAAAAACCCGACTGTTGGGCGGACTCCAACGGTAGCGCCGCCGGCTATACCAAAGAAGAGGCAATTTTGCAAGGATTTATGGAATTAGTCGAGCGAGATAGCGTTGCCTTGTGGTGGTACAATCGAGTTAAAGTCCCCGCCGTTGATTTAGATAGCTTTAACGATTCCTACATTCAAGAACTCAGAAACTATTATCAAAGTATAGAGCGAAGTCTCTGGGTTTTAGACCTCACCAGCGATTTTAACATCCCCGTTTTTGCCGCCCTTTCTCACCGCATCGACAGAGAAATCGAAGACATCATTTTTGGTTTTGGCGCACATTTTGACCCCCAAATTGCCCTGTCTCGCGCTTTAACAGAAGTCAATCAATCGTTACCATCAGTATTAACCTTTAACAGCGATGGTAGCACAAATTACGGCGTTTCCGACGGCCTCACCGTTGAGTGGTACAAAACCGCCACCCTAGAAAATAAATCTTATTTAACGCCCGATACTTCCCAACCTTTAAAATTACTATCTGACTATCCCCCCTTAGCCAGCGATGATTTAAAAGCCGACGTTGAAAAGTGCGTAAAAATAGCTGAAACATTAGGCTTAGAAACCTTTGTTTTAGATCAAACCCGGCCAGACATTGGCTTAAATGTCGTCAAAGTTATAGTACCAGGAATGCGGCACTTTTGGAAACGCTTAGCACCAGGGCGACTTTATGACATTCCCGTGAAATTAGGCTGGCTAGATGCACCAATCCCCGAACACCAAATCAACCCATTCCCGATATTCTTTTAAGATTAATTATGAGTGAAACCATCCCCCAAATCATCCTTTCTTTTAAGCCAGAAATTTCTATAATTGAGGATGCCGAAAAAGGCTTAATTTTAAAAGCCCCCTACATCGACTTTAACCTCAACAAACTCTCCCCCGGAATTGTCGCCGCGATTAAAGTTATTTCTACCGCAGGCGCAACCGAAACAGCCCTAACTCAACTGGTAGTTTCTACCGATGGCAGTTCCGCCCTCGCTAAATTCTACTACTACCTAGAACAATTTGTCATCCTGGGTTTAGTTTACCATACTTTAGAAATAGACGGCAGTGCGATCGCTACAGCCGTCCCCATAGCCACACCCTATAAATGGCAATTATTAGAGACAATTACTGATAATAACTATCAACTTTCACGCTTTGCCTATTGCCACTCAGAAAAATCCCATTTAGTTGTCGAATCCCCCCTTTCCAAAGCCAAAATTATCCTCGAAGACTGGCGCAGTGCAGCTTTAATCAACGAACTTTCGCAACCTAAAGCCATATCCGATTTAACCACAATTCCGGGAATTTCTGAAGCCACCGCCCGATTATTTCTCAGCTTTTTGTTAACTACTGAAGTGTTATCATCTGTTAACAACAATAGCAGCTTAGAACAAAGTGAAACTCTAACTCAATGGGAATTTCACGATTTATTATTTCACTCCCGCAGTCGCGGCGGCAGACATTCCAATCTGATTGGCAAAACCTTTCGATTTTTAGGAGAAATCGAACCCACACCCGTACTCAAAGCCAAACCATCTAACGAGATTATCAATCTGTATAAACCCGACATCGACAGTTTGAAACAAACAGATACACCTTTTACAGCAATTTTAGAATCAAGAAAGACAATTCGGCAACAGGGAGAAAAGCCGATTACTGTCGAACAATTAGGAGAATTTCTCTATCGTTCCGCGAGATTGCGCGAGATTGTCCCCAGAGATAACATGGATTGCAGCAATAGACCTTATCCAACCGGAGGCGCTTGCTACGATTTAGAAATTTATACTGCTATCAATTCCTGTGAAAATATTGAGGCTGGCTTGTATTATTATGCACCCCAAGAACACCAACTTTGTAAAATTTCTGGGAAAACCAAGCAGGTAGAAGCATTGCTAAAAAGTGCAGGATTGTCAGTACAGATAGAGGTAGAACCACAGATTTTAATTCTGCTATCCTCTCGGTTTTCGAGAGTAACTTGGGGCTATGAATCAATGGCATATAGCCTAATATTAAAGCACGTTGGGATTTTGTATCAAACGATGTATTTAGTGGCAACAGCAATGAATCTCGCGCCGTCGGGGGTGGGCGGGGGAAATTCCGAGTTATTTGCAGCAGCGGCGGGGTGCGATTATTTTGCCGAATCCTCAGTGGGAGAGTTTATCTTGGGGAGTCGGTGATTAGTTTCCATTGGTGTCAACTTAACGTCAAGCCATTAGTCCGAAAGGGGTTAAAACCCCTGTCTCAAAGCGAAAGTCTTCTCAAGAGGACTAATAGACATCTCCAAAAAAGCGAGTTTTGAACAGGCAAGATGCCTGTTCCACAAGAAATATGGTCGAGGTAAAATGAGTTTTTTAGTCCTCTTCAGAGGACTTTAGCTATTAGCCAGGGACTTAAGTCCCTGGCGGTCTGGGAAACAGTAAAATGAATTTTATGACCCCAAATCATAAGTGGGTGGCAACCATGCAGGCCGATTCAAGTTAAAGTTTTCCTCTAACATTAATTCTGCACTATTCAGCGCTCCTTGCACCCATCCTTGCATATTTGAATAGGCTTCGCCACAGACATAAACATTAGCACCATGAATCGGATGCCGCATCTGTTTCATCACTTCCCAGGGCTGACAGCGGGGGTTCCAAGAGTGCCACCCACCCCCGTAGGGATCTTTTTGCCAGTCGATATAAAGGGCGGTATAAGGTTCTGGAATATCTGCTAAATTGTGTAGGGCTTTGAGTTGTTGCTGGGCCGTCCGTACCATATCCTGAGAAGGAACTAAGGGGTCTGTCGTAATAGAACCATCACTTTTCTGAAAAGCTCTCAATTCCCGTGTTTCGCCTAGTTCTCCGCGAAAGGCGGGACGTTTTTCTGGCTCATCTGGATTATAGGCCATCGTTCGCCAGAAACCCGCAGCAATATTATCAGGAAACAGGCTTAATAATAGGGAGTTGTGATTGTTTGGATCGCCCCCTTGGGCGCTTTCTGTACCGAAGTAGTAACACTTTTGCATCGGCAAATCTGTAGCTGAAGTACCACCATGAATATCTAGTGCGTGCCACCAAGGATGATGATAACCGAGGAAAAGTTTGTAAGCGGGATCGCCGCTAACGGTTTGGATATTATCCTGAAAAGTTGAATTGCTAAATAGGAAATTCTGCTGATTTTCTACTGCCAACAGTTCTAGCGATCGCTTCGGCATTGCTAAAATCAGATGTTTCGCGAACAGGGGCGGGAGGGAATGGCCAGCGCGATCGACAAAATTTAACCTAATCAGCCCTTCAGTGGTGCGATCGAAGGTTTTTAAGCGATGATTTAGGCATACTTCCCCACCCTCTCTCTCAAATTCTGTCGCGAGGGTTTTCGGTAATGTTTGGTAGCCATCAGCCATCATGTACCAAGTATCGCTGTATGGAAGAGACATACTTGTTGCGATCGCACTAGCCGCATTCCAAGTACCCAAATCCGAATAGAAAAAGCCCGTATCCAAACAGAGATTGTAAGCCTCGTTGCTAATTTCCTTCAGCAACACTTCCCAAATACTCAAATCATACAAGTGTTGACCGTCAATTTTCAGCGTTTCGCGATCGCGCTTCCACTCCGGTGAAGCAAAATAAGCAGGAGTTAAATCTTTTCCTGGAATCGCCCGCCCAACAGCCAAATCGAACAATTCCTCATAATTTTTACCTGCTTCATCCGGCCGTAAATTATAAGGTACTTTATCCGGTTGATTAAATTCACTCATCAACAAATGCCGATCGCGAACATATGCCCGTACTCCCGGACTGCTAAAGTCAACAACCGTGGTCTTCAGGTTCAGCAACTTAATCAATTCCCAGACAATAGCCTGAGATTCCGTCACATACATCCCACCCAACTCAGCCTGAACATGAAGCATCCCCGGCATTGTCATTGATAGTAACCGACCACCAATGCGATCGCTCAATTCATAGAGACGAATCTTAGAAGATTTGTGATGAGATGCTAACCGCCAAGCAGCGTAGGCCCCAGAAACGCCACCACCCACAACTGCAACATCAATCATTTGATTTGGCTTAACTGCACTATTACTCATAAGTTCCTAGTAAAATTACACCTAAAAAAATACTTATCGATCAATCAGCGTCAGGACACTCCAAGAACCTATTAGCGTCTACTTAGCGTCAAATTACATAAATAGAAAAAACCCTCGTAATATAATCAGTCATTGGCAAATAGTGATTCACCTCAATTTGATATTGATTTTACGGCCTTGCATAATTTTGGGAGGACTCTTGTAGGGGGGACTCTTATAGCCACGCAGAAAAATAAGGGTTTTCAGCGTTAATAAAATTCAAAATCATCCCGCAAATATGCAACGCCTCACTTTCAACTACAAATATTTCTGCAACAACAAACCCATTTTCTCCTTAGTTGCCGCCGGCACTTGATCCAGCCGAGTCAGAATTGCATATTTCAAAGCTGAATGCGACTCGGAAACGGGGGGATTTTCTGTTAACCTGCGGACTGTTTCTTGAATGGCTTTTTGGGCATTTGCTGCATTGCGGTGCAAGTTTGCAACTACCATTTCTACAGTTACGCTGTCGTGATCCTCATGCCAGCAGTCGTAGTCTGTGACTAATGCTAAAGTTGCGTAGGCAATTTCTGCTTCTCTGGCTAATTTTGCTTCCGGCAAATTTGTCATTCCGATGACTGTCGCCCCCCAACTGCGGTAAAGGTGGGATTCTGCTTTTGTGGAAAATGCGGGGCCTTCCATGCAGACGTAGGTGCCGCCCCGGTGCAGGGTAACGTCGGGGAGGTTCAAGGATTCGATCGCACTTGCCAATACTTTAGCCAATTCGCCGCAAACCGGATCGCCGAAAGTGATGTGACCGACTATTCCTTCTCCAAAAAAGGTAGAAACTCGATTTTTTGTGCGATCGATAAACTGATCGGGCACTACCATATCTAAAGGTTTCGCCTCAGCTTTCAGAGAACCAACCGCCGACGCTGAGATTAAATACTCAACTCCCAAACTCTTCATTGCATAAATATTTGCCCGGTAAGGCACTTCTGAGGGCAAAAAAGTGTGGTTGCGGCCGTGTCTAGCCAGAAATGCTACTGGCGTACCGTCCAATGTTCCCACAATTGCGGCATCCGATGGCGCTCCAAAAGGTGTATCAATTTTCACCTCTTCAATATCTTTGAGGGCCTCCATTTTATACAAACCGCTGCCGCCGATAATTCCGATTTTTGCTTGTGCCATTTTTACCCTCTGCTGGAGTTTTACCACAGTGATTCTATCGGGCCATCGTTAAGTTGGGGTAAAGATAATTGAAGATTTCGTGACAGCAGTCACCCCACATACACTATTTTGTCACTAAATATATGTGATCTTAATCACAAAGTAGCTTCACAAAATCTTTAAAAATAAAGGTACATAGTTCTGTTACTTATTTTTAGCGTGTTAAGACCATGACAGTCAGCTCTGCTAACCTCCCCAAAATCTCGATCGAGGCGATAGTCCAGCGTATTTTTGCTTTTCGTCAAATTACCCCCCTTGACAGACGGCTGCTGAAGTCAGCAATGCTATCCGAGAAAGGTCTTAACGAAAAAGACCACTCTCACATCAACCGAGTGTGTCAGGGCATCCGCAACGGATTGATTTTAGTTGTAGAATAACTTCGCAGCACTATCTCTTGCTGACTCAAGAAGCTGTTTTAAAATTTGTGCTTGAGTCTGTATCGGCGGGAAGTGAGTTCGGGCGGTCTTTTACTATTTTTCGGCGCGCGAACCCTCGACATCACAAATAATATTATTTACATCTTATCGATCAAAATTCAACAGCCAAAAGCCTGTATAAGTCATGCCACTATCATCGGGCTGGACTAACAAAAAATGTAATCCTTTACTTAATTGCTTACGCTGTTGGTAAATTTGGGCCGCGGCTTTCACCTCGCTATCTTCAAAAGTAGCCACAACCCACCTATCTACTAACCCAGCTTCCAATATCAATCCGTCTGGTTCTCCAGCAATATAATTCAAAGCGAAAGGTTTGGCATCCTGAAGCCATCTAGCCAACCGCATAGACTGGCGTCCGCCGTCAATTACAACTCCCGGTACGGGTACTGTTGAGGCCAAGCCCAAATTCAGCGGTAACAGAAATTCTGGCATTTCCAAAATTGGCAGGGGGCGCCCTTGGAAAGCATCTTCAATGTCGCCGGCGGGTAGGGAAGCAAAACGCCAGCCATCGCCCCAGAGGTTTTCGGGTAAAGGCACGGGCGGCGGCGAGTCGAGGGCGATCGGACTGTAAGCTTCCCCTGTATAATTAGGCATACTCGAATATTCCTTTGCGCGTTGTTGCAGCAGCAATTTCAGAGCCGCAGTGCGCCGAGTCGCTTCTACCTTGACACCCAAAACTTTGCCCGCCGCTTCGATTAAGCCCAGAGACTGAGGTCTAAATACTTGAATCAATTCGGGCAAATTTTGGGTTTGAGCCTGCTGCTGCAACTGCGAAGCTAGCCAATTAGAATTTGCGTCCCCTTGGCGGCAAACAGCGCTAAATTGAAAACTGCCTTCGGAGTCGCAAATTAAGAGTTCCCACAGTGGTTTGCCAGTTTCGTCTTGCAGAGGACGGCGGTAAAAATCGGCTTGCCAAATACTCATAAATAATTAAAATATAAAATATACAACTCGATCATTTTAATATAGTTTGGCGCACTGCGATACAATACCGAACTATGAAAAAAGAACTTCGAGCGATATATTCTCAGTTCATAGTTGAGTTTTATTGGCATATCTAACACCAGTTAAAAAAAACTGCAACTGTAAGCCAGTGAGCCCAACCGTGGTAGTAATCACTAATTCCCAATTCCCCATTCTAAAATCTAAAATCTAAAATCTAAAATCGAATAACTGCTCCCTTAGCCCTTTTCCCTTAGCAATTAGCCATGCCCAAATTTATTTAAGATGGCGAACCAAATACATATCCAATTCGCCCTTATTTTTAGCATAAATTTTTCCTCGGTATTCGCATTCAAAAAAATCTCTAACTAATTCAAAGGTTGCATGAGAGATATTGATATTTCCAGGTACGCCCGAAGATTCCATCCGAGATGCAGTATTAACTGTATCTCCCCAGACATCATAGGAAAACTTTTTATGGCCAATTACCCCAGCAAGTATTGGACCTGAATGAATGCCAATACGGATATCCCAATAAGGGATATTTTGTTGAGCTTTCTGTATTTTTCGCAAATCCATGAACTGTCGAATTTCTAGGGCAGCAAGTACAGCGTCAAAGGCGTGTGTTGGGCGAGGGGTAGGAATTCCCGCCGCGCACATATAGCTGTCGCCAATAGTTTTCAATTTTTCCATAGAGTATTTATCCATCACGCGATCGAAATAAGAAAAACAATAGTCTAGTTCGTCAACTAACTCTCGCGGCGTCATTTTTTCAGATAACTGAGTAAAGCCTTTAAAGTCAGTAAATAAAACCGATACGCTATCATAATAAAGTGGTTCCACTTTGCCGTTATTTTTGAGTTCCTCGGCAATTTCAACCGGCAGCACGTTCAACAGTAGCTGATCAGATTTGTGCTTTTCGGCATCGAGCTCGGAATACAGGCTATTTATCTCTTTAAAGCGTTCAGCATTGCGGATGGCTGAAGATAGTTGCAAAGCCAAAAGATAGCCAATCCGCAAGTCTTCTTGAGTGTAAGCTCTCGACTTGGTTGTGGCAAAATTAATGGTTCCTAAAACCTTACCTTCGCTTTCCAAAGGAAGGATAATTTGCGAAGCGTAGGGAGATAAAATAGCAGTAGCACCCGCTTCTTGAATTAATTGAGGTTGACGTGTTGTGAAAGCCTTGTGAATAGGGCCGCCCTCTGGGAGGGCTGCAATATCTACAGGGATATGCCGGCCAAATAAGGTCATGCAAGCGTTAGTGCTGTGCAGGCAAACGCTACAGTGTTCAAAGTCTAGCAACCATTTGGCTTGCTTGCCTAGTACCCGCAAAATCTGGTTGAGATCGAGGGTGCGGTTAATGGCAGTGGCAACTTCGTTGACAGCGGAAATGCGGATGGAAAGCGCTTGAGCTTCTGCTAACAAACGGCGGGCTGTTAACAGAAGTTCTTCTCGATCTTGATCTTCTAGCCGATCGCCCATAATATGGGTATACAATATAGATTACAAAGCATCTATTTCGAGGGCTATTGCATCAGTATATCGGTTGACAAAGCTAAACAAGTCTGCTGTCGCAATAATCTCAAATATTTCTGAATCATCAAGTCCTAAATCCCGCAGGTTTTGGTAATCAGTCTCTGTCATTTCCAGGGGTTTTGTAGCAGCCAGCAAGCCAAAGGTAATTACGGCTTTATCACGTTTTGGCAAAGGGCAGTTGGCAAAGTCAGAAACTAGGGTTCGCAGTAGTTCTTCGCTCATCCCCAAGGCTGACAATCCGTGCAGGTGAACTTGGAGAGCGTACTCGCTATTATTTGATTGGGAAATAGCGACGCCGACCATTTCTTTAAGCGTGCGGGGTAAGTCTCCTTGCAGGATTGTTCCCCGGAATTTTTTCCAATTTGCTTCTAATATGTCAGGGTTGATTGCCATTGACTTGAACAGGTTGGGGACGATGCCAAACCCCAAGTCTGTCAAAATTTCTTCGTACACTGCTTTGGCTTTAGGATCTGTAAGTTGCTCGTATTCTATAAGTGGAAAGTGTGTCATTGGTGTGTTGAATTTTACGGCAATTAATTGGGGGAGAATTTACGTTTTTGTTATGTAACGCCACTCGAAGGGCGACCTTACGAGCTATTTTGGCTTTAGTCGGATTGATAATAAAATGCACCGCTGTCAACAAACCGCGAATCATGAAAATGAGCTAGCAACAAATCTGATTCTTGAGGCTGGATTAAACCTGTAATTATAGCAGTAACAGGAGCCCAGAAAATTCTGTTGCGATCGGGTTTTACGACTAATTTTAGATTTTTCCAATGGTTGTTGTCAAGTATCGGCAATTCATCTGGCACGACGGCGTGAAATCTTACCACAACTATTGAATTAGAGATTGCTGTTCCGTTCGCTAAATTGTAGGCAAAAAACACTGTTCGATCGAACTCCACAAATGGCCACAATCTTCTACTCCGGCAGGCGCACAGGGGAAGAAATAAAACGCTGTGCGATCGAGTTTATTGAATTAATCAGAAGCTCGATCGACAACCCATGCCCCAGATAAGCTAGGCTAACGCCTGCGACTGGAGTTATCATGGGTAAACTGTAAACTTCTATCATTGTCGCTGCATTTGCTATGAACCCTGCCCTGACTCAATTTGGCGCTCAGATGTCCCACCTCACGGGAGTTCGGGCAATTATGAAAGATATTATTGAAACACTCCGAGCCGGCAGCGGGCAGGAGTTTATCAATTTGAGCGCCGGAAACCCGGTGATTTTGCCGGAAGTCGAGCAGTTGTGGCGCGACTGCACTGCGGAACTTTTGGCCAGCCCGGAATACGGTGAGGTGGTTTGTCGCTACGGTTCCAGTCAAGGTTATCAGCCGTTTATCAATGCGGTATTGGCGGATTTCAACCAGCGTTACGGACTGAATTTGACCGATCGCAATATTCTAATTACTCCCGGAAGTCAATCGATTTACTTCTACGCAGCCAACGCTTTCGGCGGCTACACTACCAGCAAACAGCTTAAAAATATTGTTTTACCGCTGAGCCCAGACTACACGGGTTACGGCGGCGTTAGCTTGATTCCCGAAGCGGTAGTCGCCTGCAAACCCACCCTCGATATTGATGCAGCCGCCCACAGGTTCAAATACCGCCCGGATTTCAGCCAATTGTCGATCGACCAAAGCACCGGTTGCGTCATTTTTTCCCGTCCCTGCAACCCCACCGGCAACGTTCTCACCGACGACGAAGTTAAGAAAATTGCCGATTTAGCGGCCGCTTTCGAGGTGCCGGTGTTGGTTGATTCCGCCTACGGCCCTCCCTTCCCGTCCTTGAATTTTACCGAAATGACGCCGATTTTTGGCGGCAATATCGTGCACTGTATGAGTTTGTCGAAAGCCGGATTACCGGGTGAAAGAATCGGAATTGCGATCGGCGATGAAAAAATCATTCAAATATTAGAATGTTTTCAGACCAATATGTGCATTCATTCGCCGAGATACGGACAGGCGATCGCAACTCGTGCCATTACGTCCGGCGCTCTTGCCGATATTTCCATCAACGTAATTCGCCCGTACTATCAAAGCAAATTTGCGATCGTAGAAACCACCCTAGAACAAGCAATGCCGAAGGATTTGCCGTGGTTTTTGCACCGGGGCGAAGGAGCAATTTTCGCATGGTTGTGGCTGAAAGATTTGCCAATGACTGATTGGGAACTGTATCAAGAGTTGAAAAAAGTTGGCGTAATTGTCGTGCCGGGAAGTTCTTTCTTCCCTGGTTTGCGGGAAGATTGGCAGCACAAACATGAGTGTTTACGCATCAGTTTGACTGCAACAAATGATGAGATTGAAACTGCCATGAAACGGTTGGCTCAAATGGTAGAAAAGCTTTATCAGTCTTGATTTCTTATACCAAATCCGCAGAAATCCACCTTTTTTCTGATTCGGCGGTTCAAACCGCTCTGCAAGTCAAACTTTCGTCCGCCTCCGCAGACAAGCGAGATCAAGGGGGTATTTAAGCCGGATTTGGTATGATTTCTCAGTCTCGCGTAGGTGGACTTCGTTGGTGTAGTTTGAGGTTAAAAGCGATTTCAATCGCCGACTATGATCGAGGAGTTTTTAACAATTAAACCACCCGATAAACAAAACTCAGACTTGCCCAAACATTCACATCCAAAGCCAAATCGTCCGTCGATATCCCCGCTTTCTGCACCCCCGGAATGCTAGCGGCGTGCAAATCTTCGAGCACCGCCCGCGCCACATTTAAAGGATTCAACAGCACTCGAATTGGCAGGGCAGCCCTCGTTTGCTGGATTTCGGCTTCTATTGCAGCTAGAGTTTGAGCGAAGGGACTCTCACTAAATATAATGAAAGTTTCCGCAAGTCCGATCGGCAAGGATACCGCCCACCCGCTCCCCCCAGCCGCCGGTACAATCAAATTCTCCCCCGGAGCGATCGGCCGCGACATCCCCCCCACACCGTCTTTGCCCTCAGCACCGAGCACTGACAGCCGTCCCGCGCTGCCCGAGTCAAACACCGCAAAGTAAACCGGGCGATCGCTGTCGTTATACAATCTGCACTGAATTCGGCTGCTGTTGCTCACACTTAATATATGGGCGCTGGCGGATTTCTCACTTTCCCCGCTCAACGGTTCCAGCCGATAATCACCGCCGGCCCGCACCGGCTCTCGCTGCGCCACAGCCCGCGCTTGCGGTGCGGTAGTTGCCAGAACCGCCCGCACCTTCAGGCGCGAAGACCCCTCATTGACTGTCAGCCGCAGCAACTTCCCAGCCTGCAGCGCTTTCAACTGCGGAGTCAAGCGCTGCACCGCCACCTTGACTGCTTCTCCCCCGTCGCCCTCAGTATCGGGAATCAGCATTTGAGCCAAAGAAAACAAACCGTAACGGCTTTGATACAAAGCAGGCTCGTGAGGCGAGACTGTTTCGGCTAAAGTTGTTTCCGGGACTCTGCCGAACCGACAGTCAGCCAATTGCTCGCTGCCTACCGCCGAAACTTGCGGCACAGTCGCAAAGGCGCTGGTAGCGTCCACCCGCTCGATGCGTTCCAAACCCGAGTCCAAAGCTACTGTCAAACCGATGTTTCGCGGCAATACCCGAATTTCTTCCCTCACGAGTTCGCCGACTGTTAATTGCCCGTCTGTTTGAGCAGACCCATCTAAAACTTGGGCTTTAGCAGAGAGGCCCGTGCGTCCCCGCAGCAAAAGCCTCGCGCCCTCCGAGGAATCCACAGCAAACACAGAACCCCCGGAGCACTCCAAAACCGAGGGCGACAACCCCCCCAGCCACAACTGCACAGTTTTGCCCCCATCTTCCACCGCCGTCACAGCGCCGTCAGATGCAGGGGAATTCAAGATTAAATTTGAAAAATTCACCGCCGGCGCGGCTGTTAAATCGTGATTGAGAATTTGCGGTTGCTGCGATAACCCCGCCATTTGCTCGACATTACCCGCCGCGCGACTGAAACTGACGCTGAAGCTGCTAGCGGGAGTTGCCAACCACAGAGTTTGGGTGAGGGCGTAGGTAAACAAACCTGCGGTAAATCCGCCCCACTCTTGTTCGGCGGCGAGTTGGGAATCCGCACCCGCGGCCAGTATGGTGGCCGCAGGACGGAGATTTGTGCGGGAGCGCAGGTCTTGAGCGAACGTTAATTCTGCGAGGCGAGGCTCGCCGATGGTGGGGCGGGGGCGGGAGCGAATGCGAAAGTTGCCGTTTGTGGGAAAACCCCGATAGTGGTAGCTGGTGTCGAGGATGGCGATCGCATTTTCTGGCGCGAGCGATCGCATCAACAGCAACAGCGTTTCCTCTAAAATATCGTTCACCGCTCGGTTTGCTAACAACGGCAAAACATCATCCGCCGGCACAAAACTGTTGTGCATTTTTCCGGGAGACTCGCCCAAACTTACTCGACTACCGCAGCCGCTAAAGTGAAAAACTACCACGTCACCGGGTTTTGCTTGTTCCCTCAAGTGAGTTACAAACGCCGTCTCGATATTCTCCCTGGTAGCTTGAGCGTCAGTCAAAGTCAAAATGTCCGACGGCACAAACCCAAACCGATATATCAGCAGTTCCCGCTGCAATTCCACATCCGTGACGCAGCCGTGCAGGGGCGAGTCTGGATATTTGTCAACGCCAACCAACAAAGCCAATTTCCTGGCTGTCGGCTGCGCTAAGGCTTGGAGGTAGCGATCGCTCAACGGCAGCCACAAGGCGTCGCTGATTCCGATGGCGGCCAGCACCCGGCCAGCTTGCTGTAAAAATTCCCGCCGCTTGAGTCCCATTTTTAAATAGCTTTGAATTTTAAGTTTTGAATTTTCAGTTAAATTCCCCTCAATAATTTTAGGGGATTTAATTAAGTTGTGAGTGTTTAGTATTAATATCGCATCCGGTTGCATCGGAATGATTAAACCGCGAAGGCGCAAAGGACACGAAGGAAGAGAAAGAAGAAGGTGCAGTTCTTCCTTCGCGCTCTTCGCGTCTTCGCGGTTCATTTAATCTTACGACCTAACAGAACTCGCTCTAATACAAGTCCGAATCAAACCGAGTTGATATAAGATATTTTTTTTTAGTTTTAACTTTTGAGCTTTAAGTTTAAAACTGTAAAATTTAAACTCAAAACTCAAAATTCAAAACTCTTCAGAATGTCGCCCACACCACAGTTCAAGATTTAAATCTCGTAATTGAAAATATTCATTGCCTTGGCTAATTCTGCGGCAACTTCCGGTCGGGAAAACTGCGGCGGCGGCAATTTTCCAGCGCGCAGCATTTCCCGAACTTTGGTTCCAGACAAATGCACCCGTTGTTCGGGAGTGCTGGGACTTGTTTTAGTTGTAGCCATTTGTTCCGTCAGTGTGCAATAGAAAGCGTGCTCGAATTTCATCGGCACAATTCCCAATTCTCCCGGCTCAAATTCATCAAAAATATGTTGGGCATCGTAAGTGCCGTAATAATCGCCAACTCCAGCGTGATCGCGCCCCACGATAAAGTGAGTGCAGCCGTAGTTTTTGCGGATTAAAGCATGAAAAATTGCTTCTCGCGGCCCGGCGTAGCGCATCGCCGCCGGATTAATTGCCAAAATTACGCGATCTTTTGGATAGTATTTTTCTAGCAGAATTTCGTAGCAGCGCATCCGCACGTCAGCGGCGATGTCGTCGTCCTTAGTCGTCCCGACTAGCGGGTGCAAGAACAAGCCGTCTACTGTTTCTAAGGCGCATTTTTGGATATATTCGTGGGCCCGATGGATGGGGTTTCGGGTTTGGAAACCGACTATGGTTTTCCATCCTTTTTCTGTGAACAGCATTCTCGATTTCGCCGGGTCAATTTGGTATTGGGGAAAGCGGACATCTAGTTCGCGTTCCAGCAGCCAAATGTCGCCTGCGAGGTTAACGGGCCCGGATTTGTCTACTACTTGGACGCCCGGGTGTTTGAGGTCGTCGGTGCGGTAGACGTTGAGGGCTTCTTCTTCTTTACTGTAGTGATATTTTTCTGCAAGTTCCAAGAGCCCGACAAATTTGCCCGCCGACGAGTCTAGGCGCACTAAAGTTCCTGCTTTCAGGGGGGCGGCGACTTCTTCTGTTACCGAGAGGGTGATGGGAACCGACCACGGAAGGCCGTTGGAGAGGCGCATTTGTTTAACGACCGATCGATAATCAGCTTCGTTCATGAACCCTTTGAGGGGACTCAGGGCGCCGATGGCGATCATTTGCAGGTCAGAGATCGATCGATCCGAAAGCTGGACTCGCGGCAAGACTTCTGCTTTGTCGAAAAATTCTTGTCTTTGGTCTAGTGTGGCAATGCGGTTGACCAGGGTGCCGCCGTGAGGGGCAATGCGGTCTGAATGCTGGCTCATGTCGATTTGAAGTTGTGGGTTTTAGCTGCCAGAGTACATAGTATCAAGCGGTGGCTGCAATTCTACATTTTTTAATTGTTCTGGACTTGTGCAGAAGGCTGCTTTTGTGGCGCTGTAATTCTTTAACTGTCAACTCGCGCACTCAAAACTCTAAATTTTCCCCTCAAGTCTGGACTTGAAATTCTTCGGGATCTATTCCCCAATTTACCGGAAAACTGGGTTTAAAGCCCCGTCCTTCTAGGACGGCTTTTCCTCTTTAAGTTTATCAATCCAGTCCTCTACAAGTTGGGTCATTGTTTTTTCTTTCTGTTTGGCAATTCTCCGCAACTTCTCTAGCCGACTCACGACAATGCGAATACTTAATCTTTCTCTGACCATTTGGCTACCCAATTGCTACCTATTATGTTATCATACTTAGCATGAAAACATTGAAGTTCAAGCTATATCAAAGCAACCAAAATAAACACCTCAAGCGAAGTATCAATGCTGCCGGGGTGATTTATAACCATTGCATTGCACTTCACAAACGGTACTACCGGATGTGGGGTAAGCACTTGAATTGCAGCAAACTTCAAAGTCATATCGCCAAACTCAGAAAGCGTAAAGCATTCTGGCAACAGGTTGGATCTCAGGCTGTACAGGATATCTGTCAACGCATTGAAAAAGCCTATCAACTGTTCTTTAAGCATCACAAGAAAGGAGTTAGACCGCCCGGATTCAAGAAAGTTCGCAGATACAAATCGTTCACTCTCAAGCAAGCTGGCTACCAATTCTTAGGCGGCAATCGAATTAAGATTGGAAATCGCGTTTATCAGTATTGGAATTCCAGAGAGATAGAAGGGAAGATTAAGACGTTAACCATTAAACGCACGACCTTAGGAGAGTTGTTCATGGTTGTGGTCGTTGACAGCGTTGAAGAGCCTGAAACCAAAGTCGAGACGAGTAGAATCGCGGGCTTTGATTTCGGCTTGAAAACGTTTCTCACCTGCTCAGATGGAACAAAAATCGAATCACCGCAATTTCTGAAACAGTCCCTCAACGCTATTAAGAAAGCAAATCGTCAGCATTCCAAAAAACGGAAAGGCTCAGCGAACCGAGAAAGAGCAAGACTTAATCTAGTTCGCAAACACTCCTGACGTAGTGAATCGTCGCTCTGATTGGTTCTGGAAATTGGCTCACGAACTAACTGATAAGTTCGACGTGCTGTGCTTTGAGACGTTGAATCTAAAAGGAATGCAACGACTTTGGGGACGTAAAATCTCAGACCTTGCATTCGGCGAATTTCTCGAAATTCTCCAATGGGTTGCCAAAAAGAAAGGAAAAGAAGTAGTTTTCATTGACCGTTGGTATCCATCTAGTAAGACTTGCTCGCATTGTGGACACGTTCTGAAAGAGTTGGATTTGTCAGTTCGTGAATGGCGCTGTCCGTCCTGTCAAAAGGTGAATGACAGAGACGAGAACGCCGCGATAAATATTTGTGCGGTTGGGGCATCAACCGCTAAGTTAGGTGATGTTAGACAGGCTATGCCTGCAATTGCTGTCTGAGCTTAGAATCCCTTCGCCTTTAGGCAGGGGAGTATGTCAACCAGCTAATCGCTTCTTTAGCCGATCGCACTTTTGGCGGTACTCGCAAAGCATGAAGGCGTCCCGTACTCGGACAAGTCATCTTTAACAAATAAATTGGCTCTATGTCAATATTATTCTCAATTTTCAACAAAGTATATTCTTGCCAACTATCCAATTCAGTTGCTTGCAATTCTTGACAAATTCTCGGATAGCCGATCGCCTGAATCAAAACTCGCCGCACTTCGGCATTCTGTTCTGTTAACAGCCATGAAGCTTGCCAAGATTGGGGCGGAACTTGACCAATTATTTCCGGCAGTCGGACGCCACGATAAGAGTATACACTGAACTTGTCAGCAAATTCAACGGCTGGTTGACCTTCTGCGTGGAGCAAATATTCGCTATCAAAATGAAGTTGGATCGGGCGATCGCACACAAAGCACTTTTTCTCAAACGGGTAAATCCAGCCGCAGTTTTCCACCAAGGATTTAAAGGCTGAGTATAAAGGGCGATCGTACTCCAAATTTAACACGCCAATACAAAAATCCACCCAACTTCCGTGACAGGCTGACAGTTCTGAAACTATGCTGTTATTATGATAAGCTTGATCGATCAGAAACCTCTGAAATCTCCCGCCCAACTTCCTTGCTAATTTGACGTAAACTTCGTCTTTAACATGAAGGTGCAGTTGATTCATCAGTTGAGCGTACAGCGGATTATAGAGTTGGCTGTAAATTTTATTTTCCAGAGCCATGCCGAGTTGACTTCTTAATATATCGTACAATTCATTATGAATTTTGTTTCTGATTTCGCTGGCCATTCCCAGACCAGAATCCCGTATCCTTAGCGGTTCAACTGCTTGCAAAGCTATGTAAGGGCTGTCACAGAAAATAATTTCCGGTTCAGGACAGCCGATGATGTTGTAGGCGGTGTTGAGGGCCGCTGTCGCTTGCGGGCGATCGACTGGTTTTATCGAAAGTCCAATTTGTCGCCACTTCTCGCGATAGATCGGAATTAGCGCTATTTGTTCGGAAGTAATTGCGCTCATAGGTACAGCTAGATTATTTGATTTTCTGTCAAACTTTTTCGCTCTCGCATCCGGTAAAAAATCTAATTAACTTTATAGTACAGACGGGAATTTTCACTCCTAAACTATTGTATTATAGCCGTTAAATTATTTGTATGAATTAACAATTGTTTGCAAAACACCTAAAATCATAGGAACATTATCAACACAATAAACATCAGCATCAATAATTAAATTATTTCCATCTAATTTAAGAAACCGCCAGACAACGCCAGTAGTTACGCAGCCATATACTGCAGGTATGGAATTGTGTTCGCGTTCGTTAAATAGCTGAGCCGCTACCATTTGTGCTGCACACTGCGGCAGACAAGATTCTATTTCTGGGCCTTTCGTTTCTCTCAATGCAAAAACCGGAACTTTAATTTTAAAATCAAACGGCACGGAAGACAATAGAAAGTCGCATTCCCCATTCAATCCCTGCTCAACATCTACATCAAACGACCAACCAGAAAAAATAGAAAATTGTCTGTTGTTCCTTTCTCTAAATTCTAACAGAAGAGGAGAAATAATCCGTTCCGAACGTTCTTTGGCAGTTGTAACAGCAGTGTGAGAACTAATTTCGAGGGTTCTCCAAAACCATTCGGAGGGTTCTACAGGAACAACCTTGGCACTCCAAATAGGACTGAGTGACGGTTCCAATCCAAATCGCTCTTTTAATTGTTGGAAAGTAAAGGATTTGTAAGACATATTTCTATAATCAGTCGGTGAAAATAAAGATTACTTCGAGATAGAAAGCGAGTTGAGAAATCCTAAATACGATTGTATAAAAACTTCCCCCAAAGAAACCTGGTTTCTGCGAAAAATCTTGGTTTGGTAGCGAAGTCTCTAGGAAGAAACCCGGTTCTCACCGCGTAAGTCCTAATATAGCAACCCTTGCAGAAGTGGTAAACCTCTCTTTTCTTCCTTCTTTCCTCTTCTTTCTCTCGCCCGATCACTCAATCCTTCTGCCCTCTTTATTGTTTCTTTTTTTTCTATCCGTTACATCCGTTACATAATCCGTTGCCGAACTTCCCTCTTCCTTCTAAACATTTAACCACTCAAGGAGTACCCTGGGCGCCGGCAACAAAATCATTAACAAAAGCCCGATCGCCATTAACCCCAAAAAATCCCGCCGATTATCCAATTCACTGACATCATTCAACGCCGGTTCGTCGTTTAGTGGCGTGAAAAACAAAATAATCGCCCACAGCAGCAAACCCTGTTCCAAAAAAGAAAGCAGCAGCATACAAAGTCTAGCAACTTGCCCGATCGCCATACTCGCTCGCTGGCCGAACATCGCGTGCACTATGTGTCCGCCGTCGAGTTGTCCCACCGGCATCAAATTAAACGCCGTCACGATCAAACCCAAATAACCCGCCACCGCTACCGGATGCAAATTGATCGCAGTTTCCGCATTGAAAGCACCACCCAAGGTTAACTTGCTCAAGAGAGTCATCAGCAGCGAAAAATTGGGTTTAAAAGACTCAAAATTTAACATTCCCGACTTTTCAGACAGCGGTACAATAGTCGAATTATTCAAACCCCAAATCAATAATGGCACTGCCGCAACTAAACCGGCAAGGGGCCCGGCAATACTAACATCAAATAAAGCTCGGCGGTTGGGAATGGGGCTCCGTATTTGAATGAAAGCGCCAAAAGTTCCTAAGAAAAAAGGAATCGGAATAAAATAAGGCAAAGTCGTGCGAATTTTGTAAAATCGGGCTGCTAAATAGTGGCCGGATTCGTGAATCCCCAAAAATGTAATTAGAGCCAGCGAGTAAGGCAAACCCTGCAGCAACATTGATGAGTTGGATTGCAAAGCTTGTTGAGTAACTCCGGCCAGTCGCGCGCCGACAAGCGTAGTCGTAAACACCGTGATCAGCAGCAAAGCTAACGCGAAAAATGGCCGGGTTACAGATTCGGTTTGGACAGGAGTTTCCCCTGATTGGTGGCTGGGATTGGGAACTATAGCAAAAAAAGGTTGACCGCTCAAGCTGTTTTGAAATACTACTAAAAAGCGATCGCCAAAAAGCCTCTCCACATTCTCCCGAATTGCCTGATAAGCCGCCTCTGGGTTCGTCCGCAACTGTCCGCGACAAATTACAGCCTGTGGCCGAAATTCCAAATCTCGCAAAAAGTAAATTGACCAAGGAAAACAATCGCGTAAACTCGCTTCTTCTTCTTGATTGATCGGGCGCACAGGCGGTTTTGGCTTTACGGGTTCAGTCGCAGAGTCTGCTAGCTGCTCAGCAGTTTCGGCGGTAATTTTCTTGCGCCCCAACTGTACCAAAAACCAATACAAAAAAGGGCAAACCAGAAAAGGTATAATTACCAACTCCGGCGGTACAGTTTTGCTGGTACCGTAAACTAAAATCCAACCACTCCAAATCAGCGCGGGCGCCATCATTACCAGCCACAGCAGCCATATCGGAGTCCGGGTGATGCGGCTGGTGCCGTTCTGCAACAAGTAGTACGATATCAGCCCCAATACGAACAACCATAGTAAAAAGAACATAATATTTATCCCATTCCCTTCTGAAATACTTCCTTGAAACAACAGAGTTTAGTCTCCAAACAACCCAGGCCCGTACTCGACAATATCCTTGCTTTCCCGCCTAACCGGGAAACTCTGGGTGCAACAGCCTATTTCATTGTAGAAAACCAAACTAACATCCTGGTGGATTGTCCCGCTTGGGATGAGATTAACCAAACATTTTTGCGGGAACACGGCGGCGTGCGACTGCTGTTTCTCACCCACCGTGGCGCTATCGCCAAGGCGCGGGAGATTCAGGAAGCCACGGGGTGCGAGATCCTGATTCAAGAGCAGGAAGCTTATTTACTGCCGGGTTTGAAGGTGACGGTTTTTGAGCGAGAATTTGTTGTGAGCGATCGAATCAAAGCATTTTGGACTCCTGGCCATTCTCCTGGTTCCTCTTGCCTTTATCATAGTGGCAGCGGTGGAGTGCTGTTTTCGGGTAGGCACTTGCTCCCCAACCGAGAAGCCGCCCCAGTACCGCTGTGGACGCCAAAAACTTTTCACTGGCCCCGGCAAATTAACAGCGTCAAGTCAATTATCGATCGATTTTCGCCAGAAACTTTACAGTATATTTGTCCCGGTGCAAATACTGGTTTTTTGCGGGGAAAAGGAGCGATTGATCGAGCTTTTGAGAAATTAGCCACTCTAGATTTAGCTGTTTGTTTGCAGTCAAAACCTGAACCTTAAATGTATGCGGTCACATCAAAAAATGATCTGACGGGCTAATTATAGCCGTAAGGTGCGCCCTTACGCACCCTACATTATTCTTCAGTCTCTTAGATAGAGAGGAAGTTCGTTGGTGAAGTAGCGGTCTCAACCGCCGATTCTTACCGTGGAAAAAACTGTGGAAAAAACCGAAAAACAAAAAATGCTCGCCGGCGAATTGTATTTAGCTGCCGACGAACAATTGATTTTAGATCGCCAGCGAGCCCGTCGCCTCGCCAGAACCTACAATTCTACCCGCGAAGACGAACCAGACAAACGGTTAGAAATTCTCGCAGAATGGTTCGGTGCAGTTGGCCCAAAAGTTGAAATCGAGCCACCTTTCTACTGCGACTACGGCAGTAATATTTATGCGGGAAACGGATTGTACATGAATTTTGGCTGCGTGATTCTCGACTGCAATCGAGTTAACATTGGCGAAAATTTACTGTGCGGGCCCAACGTACAAATTTACACCGCTCTTCACCCCACAGACCCGGAAATGAGGCTTTCTGGCCTAGAACTCGCCGCTGAAATTAATATTGGCAATAATGTTTGGATTGGCGGCGGCAGTATTATTTGTCCAGGCGTCACTATTGGCGACAATAGCACGATCGGCGCAGGCAGTGTTGTTGTCAAAGATATTCCCGCAAACGTCGTGGCGGCGGGGAATCCTAGCCGAATCATCCGGCATCTACCTTGATGTGGTACGATCGACACAATCGTGCGATCGGCTCCTTGGAGCTTAACCCAAAAATTTTAGGTGTTAGAACAGCCGGTTTGATATTTTTCCCGTAAAATCCCCGAAAAAAACGCTGGAAAAAATCTAAAATCTAAAATCTAAAATCTAAAATCGCTTAATATCAAATCCGTTAGCATCGGAATAGTAAATTCGAGTTGACGGTTGACAGTCAACAGTCAACAGTCAACAGTCAACAGTCAACATCATTCCGGTGTTACCGGAAATGATATAATTTCTCGTTCCCGGTTTCCACACTACCAAGCTTTTTTTATGACGACTGCAACAGTTTATCCCAACGCTCCCGATCTCTGCACCGACGACTACATAGCAGTCGGTGTAGCTACCTGCTTCATCAAAGAAGAAGGCGAAGTTTTTGAAGTGCAAGTAATCGAAGCTATTCCCTCAGCAGCTTTGGAAGCAATTTTGAAGGGAATTCCCACATCTTATTTAATGATTTGCGGGACGACTTTGGGAGCAGTGCTCGACGGCGACACACCCAAAATGTTGCCAGAATTCCCGACATCAGCTCAGTTTAGCGAAGAATTTGCCTTTCGGGCGATCGCTGCTGCCCGCACTTACAAAATCCGCCCCCAAGCTCAACTTCACATTCCCTTGGGAACAGTTCGCAACGACTTTACTTATTCCTTAGAACGTAAAAGGGTGCTCAACTCCGAGCGCGTCATTCGCACTGAAGACAATGTGAAACAGCACGAACACACTCACAAGGTTCTTTAAACACATCCCGCAACTGGGGCAATTTAATAGTGCCTCAGCCAGCGGATGCACCGAAAATACTTTTGATTGTTGAGATATAAATTAAAGATTTAACAAGTTTTTCATTCATTAATAATGAACGAAAAACTTTTAATATTTCGTTATTAAGCACTACTGCGGACAGTTTTTGATTACTAACTGTATAATAAGGGTTTCAATACAATTCGGAAATCTAACTATCAACGGAATATCTAGGGTTTCAAATTAGGAAATAAAAGCAGTCTGGACTAAGCTGTCGCGCATTTAAATAGCATATTCGAGGCGGGCGGGACGCCCACCCCACAAGAGTTTTATGTTTTTTTGAAATACAATTTAAATGCAGAACAGCTTATTGATTAAGACACACACCAAACATCTCAACCTAAAAAATCTACTGCTCACATCACCTAAATAACATCAATTATTAACGACTGTAAAAAAGAATTAAGTAGTTGATGATTTTTTTAAGTGCTCAAAAATGTGGTATGATATTATTCCTGTTTAACAAAGTGATATCAAATCGGTAGCCTCGGAATTAATATTACCCACCGCTTTCGACACGGCAGTGCCGTGTCCCTACAATTAATCTGGGTATGGAAACGGCACTGCCGTGTCCTTTAGATCATAAGGAGTGCAACCGGAAACGATAGGAGCCGCTCGGCGGGAAAAAATTAAAAAATCCCCGCAATTATTGAATGCTAGTAGTTTAATACTACTGGCAGGCGGGCGAGTATATCGTAGGTGAGCTAAGGATTTCAATCTCACAAATTGGTCAAACCATGCGAAGCTTTGCGAGAGTAAAGTGGTGGAAATTAACTCGACTATTGCCAGCAGAATTAAAGGGCAAATACCATCTTGGGTATCAAACTGCGCTCTTAATTTTGGGGGTAACAATTCTGGCAGCTAGCATCACTGGTTGTATTAGCTATCAAAGCGTTCGCCGCTTGATGATCACCAAAAGCGAGCGAAATGCTTTGTTAGAAGTTAGGGATCGCGCCAACAAGATCGATCGCTGGCTCGGCACTAGAAAGGCTGAGATCGAAATCCTCGCCCACACTCCTCCCGTTCGTTCGATGAATTGGTCAGTGGCAGAGCCTTATTTAAAATCGGAAGTAAATCGACTGCAAGAATTCCTGCACTTGGCATTAATTGCTCCCGACGGCTCTTATTTCACCACAAAAGTGGGCAGAGCGTTGATTAATGTTAGCGATCGCCAACACTTCAAAAAGGCAATGGCTGGGGAAGTCTATGTTTCCGATCCTACCATTTCTCGCACGCTCAAAGGACAAAGTATTGTTCCCATTTCGGCTCCGGTGTGGTCAAATTCGGCAAATTCTATTGAGAAAAAAGCACAAAAGCCGATCGGAGTAATGAACGGCGTCATTAGCATTGACCGCATTGCCCAAGTAGTAAGAAAGCTGGAATATGCCCCCGGAACTTACGCTTTTGTTCTCAATTCTCAAGGAGTGCCGATTGTGCATCCCGACGCTCGATTAATCGGGAATATCGACAATTCTGCTCCTAGTCTTTTAGAGTCTGCAGATGCTAATTTGGCAAATGTAGCCAGGGAGATGGTTTATCAAAGAACGGGCATTGTGCTGACTCAAATCAACGACGCCAGAGTTTATGTTGCCTATCTTCCTTTAGAACAAGCTGAATGGTCGATCGCCCTCGTAATTCCCCGCGACAATCTCGAAAAAGAACTTTTTCCTTTCAAGATACTAGCAGTAACCGTCGGCGTACTTGCCACCGCAGCTATTCTCGCAGCAATTGTGGCGCTCAAGCTGTTTGCCCTAAATTGCATTCGCAGTCGCACAGAAGGCCTTCTCCACCGCTTGACCGGCCGCATTCGCGCTTGCTTGGGCCTCGATCGCATCCTCCAAACTACAGTAGACGAACTCGGTACTTTACTTAAGCTCGATCGAGCAATTTTCGCATGGTACGATCCCCGACAAGATACTTTAGAATTTGGCTGGGAATATTGCCGGGAAGGTTTGCCGGGGCGCTTGGGAATCTTTGGTGTTGCAGGAGGGCCCTCTGGAGATTTAGCTGCACGGCTTCACCGCTGCGAAACGATACTGCTACATAAAACCGCCGCCCCTGATGCCACAGCGTCTGAGGAACACGCCTATATCGAACTCACAAATAGTCACTACGCAGCAGTACCCGTACTAACTCAGAATCATCGGCTGGGATATCTGTTCGCCTGTGCAAATCGGCGGTTTGCAACTCCCGACGAGGTGGAAGTTTTGGAAGCAATTGCCGACTCGCTGGCGATCGCAATTTCCCAATCCCAACTCCACGGGCAAATTCAAGAAGAACTCAAACTTTTGGAAGAAGTATTAGCCAAACTCAGAATCACCGAAGAGCATTTAGTACAAAGCGAAAAAATTACAATGGTGGGTCAACTAGCCGCCGAAGTTGCCCAGGAAATTAATAACCCGATTAACTTTATTTACGGCCGCCTGATTCACCTCAACGATTATATCAAAGATTTGCTCCATATAATTCGCCTCTATCGAGAACAATATCCCGAACCTGTGCCACGAATTGCCAAAAAAATAGAGACTTGCGACCTAGATTTTATCAGCCAAGAGTTGCCGCAAATCCTCAATTTTTTGAAAAGAGGAGCCGATGGCATTCGCCAGATAGTCCTGGCTTTGAGGAAATTTTCACTTCCTGACGAAGCCAACAAAGAACACGCCAACGTTAATGAGAGCATCGACAATATTTTGCTGTTGCTGGCTCACAGACTAGAGCAAAAAATATTAGTAGTCAAGGAGTACAACAACCTGCCGCCAATTTTGTGTTATTCCGGTCAACTGAGCCTGGTATTCGCGAGTCTGATCATCCATGCTATAGATGCAGTTAAAAGTATTGAAAATTCGGCTCAAATTATTACAATCAAAACCGATATAGTTGATGATTATACAGGCAGGTTTATTGTTGTATCGATCTCCCACAATGGCTCAATAATTCCGCCGCAAATTCAACCGAGAATATTTGAGGAGTTTGGCCATACTAAATCATTTAAAAATTTTACAGGATTGGAGTTGTCGGTTTGCTATAAAATTATTGTAGAATTGCACGGCGGCCGCTTTACAGTTGAATCTCCGGTTCAACCTCAAATTAAATCTAAAACTGGGGGCGGTGCTGAGTTTATGGTAAAATTGCCGATCGTTTGATATCGCATTTTGCCGCCAGGGAAACCCGTCGCAAATCTTGCTAGCAAGCGGCGCGAAAAGCTTAATGTGGCTTCACAGTCAAGACTTTAGTCCTCATCAAACGGAGGGCTGAAGTCCTCACTACAAACCTAACGATCATTTGTTAACCTAAATTGCTATGATAGGATTAGGGAAATAATAAAGGTGCAACCACAGCAAACAACCAACCTCCCATTACTAAGACTTCCGCAACAATTAATAAAATATTTCTGTTCATTTTCAAATTAAGCATTTTCACATTAAGAGCGATCGACCAAAGAGCGAATTTTCTTCCACCAAGCCGCCGGCGAATCTTCCGGGCGATAGGCGGCATCAAACATCGACAAAATTAGCGGCAAACCCCCCACCTTCGCACTCATCAACAAGTGCATTGCCAGACAAAATACCAATACCACCCAACCCGAAGCGTGTAAATAATACCAAACCTGCATCAATTCCCCAGCCGGCAGCCATTCTTCCTTAACCATACTCCCAGAAGCGATCGAAAAAGTCAGTGCCAGCAACATCAACGTATTCACAATCCGGTGCAAACTGTACCACCAAATCGGTTTTCCCAATTGCGTTAGTTTCCCAAAAGAATCAGGCTGCACCAAAAGTTTTTGACCTGCGTGGAAACTGTACAATGCAAAAGCCGGCATTATTCCTAACAGCAACATCTTGCCAAAAGTGCCGTGAATCCCGATAATATCTGCAATCTGAGGCACGGGGACTTTGCCAAACCGCCCATCGTAGGTGTTGTAAACCAGAAATGCGCTCAAAATTGCTAAAAGGGCGATCGCAGCGTTAACCCCATGCAGTAATCTGAGCAGCAATGGCTGGTAGGGTCTAGATGGCGGCATAGTCAATTCTGCTACTTCATAAATAATCTTTTAGAGAATACAGCTAAGCGCTGATTTTTTCAACCCTCGCCAATTGTGAAATAAATGTGAGTCAAAAATGAATAGATTATGACAAAAACGCAATTATATCAAAATTTAGTGTAAACTAAAAAAGTCAAGAGGAAGACTTTACCTATAATATCTAACAATTTACAAAAATGGATGCAGCCACTACCGTCTTACTTTCCTTGGGACTAGCAGCAGATGCTTTTGCGGTTGCTGTTTCTAGCGGTTTAGCAATCAAACACATGAAGGTCAATAAAGCTTTAAAAATTGCCTTATTTTTCGGAGGTTTTCAAGCTTTAATGCCCGTAATAGGATGGTTAATAGGTCTTAGTTTTAGTTTTTTGATAACACCGATCGACCATTGGATAGCTTTTGGGCTGTTGAGTTTCATTGGCGGGAGAATGATTTATGAATCGCTGCAAAGCGAAGAATGCGAGACAAAGTTCAATCCCTTAGATACTGGGACTTTGATAACGCTGTCGGTGGCGACGAGTATTGATGCCCTCGCAGTTGGCCTCGGATTTGCTGTCCTGAAAGATTCTATTGCTCCTGCGGTGACTGCGATCGGATTTATTACTTTCTTTTTAGCCTTTGCAGGGGTGTTTATCGGACACAAGTGCGGCAACTTGTTTGCTAATAAAATTGAGATATTGGGCGGAGCAATTTTGATTTTCATTGGCAGCAGAATCTTGTTTATGCACTTGACAGAAGTGCCATTAGTTATCGGCAATTAGTCATTAGTCAGTAGTCGAACAGTGACATCAAAGTCTCTGGTGGCTGCAATTTCCAATTACCAATTCCCAAAAAATGCTATAACAGCAATATTGTGTTAAAGGATAAAAATTTCGTGCTGAAACTTTACGGCGGAGCCCGCAGCAGGGCCTCAATTGTCAAGTGGTATCTAGAAGAAATAGGAATTCCTTACGAATTCGTGATGCTGGATATGCAAGCAGGGGCACACTTGCAGCCAGAGTATCTCGAAATTAACCCGATCGGCAAAGTACCCGCGATCGCCGACGGAGATTTTAAACTTTGGGAATCCGGTGCAATTCTGCTGTATTTAGCTCAAAAATATGGTAAAATGCCCGCGACTTTGGAGCAGCAAGCTCAAATCGTGCAGTGGGTCACGTTTGCTAACGCTACGTTGGGGCCGGGAATATTTACAGAAGCAACTCGCGATCGCGAAACTCCCAAGTTGTTAAAACCGTTAAATGAAATCTTCGAGAAACAGCCGTTTTTAATGGGTGATGAATTCGGCGTAGCCGACGCAGCAGTCGGGTCAATTTTAGCCTACATTCCCATGATGTTAAAACTAGACCTCAGTGCTTATCCGGCTGTGGTAGATTACATCAAGCGGATCTCTGAAAGACCGGCATTCAAAAGTGCGATCGGCGGTAGCTGAAGGCAGAAAGAAGAACGAAACAAAACTTAATACCTAAAAGCAGGGGCGATTTGTGAATTGCCCCTGCTTTTAATGAAATCAAACTTATCTAAATCCGACAGCCGCCTGCCAAACAAAAGCCAGCAGCAAGAAAAATACGGGAATGACCGGCAAAACATTAACCAAAGGCTCAAAAATCGAATAAGCTTCGGGCAGTTTTGCTAAGAGTAATGCAGCTTCCATGAATCAACCTACCTATCCAACAGAATTTTCATAATTGTCGCATATCTTTACCCAAGGCAATCATGATCGATCGACTCTCGGTGCAAGCCAGTAGGCAAACTCTTCAGTAAATCGATCGGCCAAAATCGCCTCCCGCATCCTCCCAGTAAAGCGAATCAACTCCGTCACATTGTGAATCGCCAGCAAAGTATACCCCAGCACTTCGTTAGCCCGCGCCAAATGAGCCAAATAAGCCCGACTGAATTTTTGGCAGGTATAACAAGGACAAGACTCATCCAGCGGAGCAAAATCCTCCCGGAACCGAGCATTTTTCAAACTCCAGCGTTCCCCACGAACAAAAGCCGTCCCGTGGCGGGCCAGCCGAGTCGGAATCACGCAGTCAAACATATCTACGCCACTCGCCACCGCCAACGCCATTTCCCGATAAGTCCCAATCCCCATCAAATAACGCGGTTTATTTGCCGGCAACAGAGGCGCAGTCACCTTCACAATCTCTGCGATCAAATCCCCCGATTCCCCCACACTAACGCCGCCGATGGCGTAGCCTGGTAAATCCAAATCTACCAACTGGTTCGCCGCGCGCGATCGCAAATCGGGGAAAACGCCCCCCTGCACGATTCCGAACAAAGCTTGATCCGGGCGCGAGTGAGCTTGAATGCAGCGTTGCAGCCAGCGGTAAGTGCGATTTGTGGCAGCCTCCACCTCCTCCCGCGTAGCGGGGTAAGGAGGACACTCGTCAAAGGCCATAATCACATCAGCGCCCAACTCATTCTGAATTTCGATCGATCGTTCCGGCGTCAAATTAATCATGCGGCCATCGCGGGGAGAGCGAAAAGTCACCCCATCATCAGTAATCTTCCGCATTTGGCTCAAGCTAAACACCTGAAAGCCACCCGAATCCGTCAGCATCGGGCCCGGCCAAGCCATAAATTTATGCAATCCGCCGGCGCCTGCGACAATTGCTTCCCCCGGCTGCAAGTGCAAGTGATAAGTATTTGCCAAAACCATTTGAGAACCCGCCGCCTCAAGATGTGCCGGGGTCAAAGTTTTGACATTAGCTAGCGTCCCCACTGGCATAAATTTAGGCGTTTCCACCACACCGTGGGGAGTGGCAAAAACCCCTGCACGGGCTTGGGTATGGCTGCAATTAGCCTGACATTTAAAAGAAAATTTCGCCTTGTCCTCAGTCATTAGTCCCCGATGCTCGTTAACCGCTACTCGGCCGTCCGTGTTATTTAATCTATTGTTGTTGACATCGCGACCAAAAAAACCATGACCCCGCCCAAAAACGGAGACAAGTTTCCGACAATCGTCGTGGAGGGCAAAAAATTTTAGACCTTAGTTCTACCTCCCAGATTCAAACCTGCGAGTAAATCTAAAATCTAAAATCTAAAATCGACTGACTGACCATTAAAAGGGGGAATCATCATCATCCAATTGCAGATCCCAGTTGCCTGAGAGTACCTGATCGACAACCGCATCCAAAGCCGCAGCATTTAAATTCCGGGCGAATTGCTCTTGCAAAGGATTGGAGAGGGGAATTAACCGCAACTGCCGTCCATCTTGAATCAGGTCAAAATAAGCACCATCTTCAGGGGACTGTTTCAGTTCCAGGTAATCAAAACTATACACGTTCAAATAAAGCGCATGGTTGGCAATCAGGGTAGAACGGTGGGGGTTGGCGAAGACTTCGAGCACATAACCTTCTCCTTCGCTATAAATCTCGCCATCTTGTATGTGAAGGTAGCGGACACGTCCTAAATCAAACAGCAATCTTTTGATATCGCGTTTGTTGACGACAATCCCTGTATCGATGATGCAAGGAGCAACTACCCTGTTATTCAATTGATCGTGACTCATGTAGTAAAAGCCTCTGTTGTAGTATTTTCCCGTCTTGAACATCAGGGAGTTAGCTAGAATTCTTGGGAAGGGAAACGCGGATCTTGAGTTTAGTCATTTTAGATAGGGAGCTTTGGGATCGCTGCCGACAGAGGTTTTCCGGGGAAAAGAGCGGGCGACAGGAGGAATGCTCGATCCAAAAAACTAGGGTGTTACAGTCCAATTCTGGCACACGCTAATCGATTGACAACTGCATACCAGATGAAAAATTTTCTATCTTATGGTGCATGATAAATGGGTTCGCTCTACGATCGACTTTTTCCGGAATCAAGGCGCTGCCATCGCAGCCGCAGTCGCTTTTTATACTTGTTTGCCGGTACCGGTGTCTTGGACTTTGGAGTTTCGGGGCATTGCCCGCTTGGCACCGGCGATCGGGCTTTTGATTGGGGGGATGGTGGGACTGGCGGATGTTGGGTTGCAGTTGTTGGGAATGCCTGCTCTGACTCGATCGGCTTTGGTGGTAGTCTTGGGCATCGCCGTGACTGGGGGGCTGCACCTAGACGGGGCAATGGACGCGGCGGACGGGCTGGCTGTACCCGACCCCGTGCGTCGGCTGGAAGTCATGCGGGACAGCGTTACAGGAGCCTTTGGGGCGATGGCTGCGATCGCGATCGTGCTGCTGAAAACTGCCGCTCTCTCGGACTTGAATAACTATCGGTGGCTGGCTTTGATGGGTGTCGCGGGTTGGGGGAGGTGGGCCCAACTGGTGGCGATCGCCCGCTATCCCTATCTCCGGGCCGAGGGTAAGGGAGCTTTTCACAAGGAATCGATTTATTCTCCTTTTGATTTTATACCGGGAGTGCTGTTGCTGCTGAGTTTGAGCGTGGTGCAAGTTGTCTTGGAGGGCGATCGGTGGCTGTTGGCGGTGGGGATGGCTTTGGGGGGAAGTGCGATCGGAATTTTTGCCGGAGCCTGGTTTAACCACCGTTTGGGCGGCCACACGGGCGATACTTACGGTGCTGTAGTCGAGTGGACGGAGGCTTTGTTGCTGTGTCTTTTGGCGGCTCTGGAAGGGTGAAGATGCAATGCTTGCGCTTTTTGTTTGCGCTTTTTGTTCGAGAGTGCGATCGAACTTCTACCCAACAAAAACTTTACCGCATTTCCCAGACTATGATCTCCCCTTTGCTGCCACCGATAATAGTTTGCCAATCCGGGCTGATGGCGACGCAATAAACCTCGTGTGAATGTCCTTCCAGGGTTCTTTTCAATTCGCCGGTGTGCAGATTCCAGACTTTGATCGTTTTGTCCAAACTCCCACTCACAAAAGTTTGCCCATCCGGGCTGATGGCGACGGAAAAAACCGATTCTGAATGTCCTTCGAGAGTTCCGATCAATTCCCCTGTGTACAGATTCCAGACTTTGATCGTTTTGTCCAAACTCCCACTAACAAGAGTTTGCCCATCCGGGCTGATGGCGACGGATTTAACCACGCCTGAATGTCCTCTAATAGTTGTGATCAATTCCCCGGTGTGCACATTCCAAACTTTGATGGTTTTGTAACTCCCACTAACAAGAGTTTGCCCATCCGGGCTAATGGCGACGGAATTAACCAAGTTTGAATGTCCTGCAAGGGTTCTGCTCAATTCGCCGGTGTGCAGATTCCACACTTTGATGGTACAGTCCGCACTCCCACTCACCAGAGTTTGCCCATCCGGGCTGATGGCTACGGAAAAAACCGATTCTGAATGTCCTGCAAGGGTTCTGCTCAATTCGCCGGTGTGCAGATTCCACACTTTGATGGTACAGTCCGCACTCCCACTCACCAGAGTTTGCCCATCCGAGCTGATGGCTACGGAATGAACCCGGTGTGAATGTCCTAGAAAGGTTCTGGTAAATTCCCCGGTGTGCCGATTCCACACTTTGATGGTATAGTCCCAACTCCCACTAACAAGAGTTTGCCCATCCGGGCTGATGGCGACGGAATTAACAGAGTGTGAATGTCCTTCCAGGGTTCTGCTCAATTCCCCAGTGTGCAGATTCCAGACTTTGATGGTTTGGTCCCTACTCCCACTCACAATAGTTTGCCCACCCGGGCTGATGGCGACGGATTTAACCAATTCTGAATGTCCTTCGAGAGTTCTGATCGATTCCCTTGTGTGCAGATTCCAGACTTTGATCGTTTTGTCCCCACTTCCACTAACAAGAGTTTGCCCATCCGGGCTGATGGCGACGGAAAAAACTGATTCTGAATGTCCTCGAAGGGTTAGGCTCAATTCCCCAGTGTGGAGATTCCAGACTTTGATCGTTTTGTCCACACTTCCACTAACAAGAGTTTGCCCATCCGGGCTAATGGCGACGGAATTAACCCAGTTTGAATGTCCTTCGAGAGTTCCGATCAATTCCCCAGTGTGGAGATTCCAGACTTTGATGGTACAGTCCGCACTTCCACTAACAAGAATTTGCCCATCCGGGCTAATGGCGACGGAAAAAACCTTGGAAAAAACATTGCTTGAATTTCCTGCAAGGGTTCTACTCAATTCCCCGGTATGCAGATTCCAGACTTTGATGGTGTTGTCCCAACTCCCACTGACAATAGTTTGCCCATCCGGGCTAATGGCGACGGATTTAACCACGCCTGAATGTCCTAGAAGGGTTCTGGTCAATTCCCCGGTGTGCAGATTCCAGACTTTGATGGTACCGTCCCCACTCCCACTGACAATAGTTTGCCCATCCGGGCTGATGGCCACCGAAAAAACGGATTTTGAATGTCCTCTAAGAGTTGCGATCAATGCCCCGGTGTGTAGATTCCCGACTTTGATGGTTTTGTCCAAACTCCCACTGACAATAGTTTGCCCATCCGGGCTGATGGCCACCGAAAAAACGGATTCTGAATGCTCCCCAAAAGTATACGATCGCTCAAAAAGTCGCCAGGGGTTGTACTCTTGTAAAATCTGTTTAACTCTCGGTTCTTCCCTTTCCCGCAATAGCCGATATGCAGCCCTTTCTACCTGCTGTGATTCATCCTGCAAAGCCCGAATCACCAAGTCCAAACCAGCTTCTCCATACTTAAGCGCCTCGGAAACAGCAGCAATTCGTTGCTCGATAACTACACTCGCCAAGCGCCTCTTTACACCTTCGATACCTCCCAAAATAGCGGCGTTAGCTGGTGTTGAGGATTCACCACCAAGGACGGCATCGTATTCTCTAGGCTGATTAGGATTTTGTGTCATAGCACTTTTACATACTTACTCTACAAAAATTTACTAAACTTAACTATTTTTTTTAAAGCTTTTAGTGATTGTTCAACCATTATTTTTAACCCATTTAAAAAATCGGGGTAGGCCGACCTTTTTACAGGCGAGTCTGTTTTGAACCGAATGTGGTTTAGTTTCTCTTAAATTGTTTCTAAGTTAACACTGCTTCTCTCGTCAGCACCATTCTGCATCATCCAATAGTTTAGCGACTTTATCGGTTTTATTTCGCTCACTTCAATACAGCCATTCATTATGTAGGCAATGGCGCGATCGACTCCGGGGCGAAAACAGTCTCAAACGCACTCCACGCCAGCCACTGCGCCGCCGAAGTTGCCACTGGCGAAGCTGCTCCAAGTGCGATCGGTCATGTGGTAGAAGGCTTGTTGCACGTGCTACACCATTAATATCGTGTCTGCTAGCGTAAGTTGTCCAAGTGTTTTTGATGCTGTAGGGGCGGGTTTTACGAATAATCTTTGACGCACACAAACAATCCCCTAAACCCGCCCGCCAACAACTAATAACCTATATCAACCTTGACGTTGATCGACGGGAAAAAATGTACATTGACGTTTACCGTTGAGAGAGGGGGCGGGTTTATGGGATTATTAGTTTTTGGCGTAGATGGTTGGTAAAACCCGCCCCCTACCATCGCGCCAATCATACAAAAAACAACCAATTTCCAATGATATAACAACAGCAAATGAATGGAAAAAGCCATTTAAAATTTTCCATTCATTCTCAAATTTTACGCTTTCGGCTCAACCCAAACAGTCATCCCCTCAACCCTCAAACCTTTGCCGCGAGTGCCGCAATATTGACCGTTAGCAGTAACAGGAGTATCGCCCACATTCTGGATGTGAGCCGTATAAAATACGTCATACTTATCAGCTTGCGGCCCAGTCAGGCGCGCGGCAAATCCCTCAATGCGCTTGGCTTTGCCCCGGAATCCAGCTAACTCCCCTTCTGAGATCCAAGCAGTGTCGCCAACTCCTTCAACGTGAGCCATGTACTGCAAATTTAAACCGGCAACGGGAGGCTCTATTTTAATTTGAAATCCTTCCACGCGGCGGCCTTGAGCTTTAGTACCCGCATATTCTCGATCGCTAAAAGTTCGATCGCCAATTCCTTGAATATGCGCCAACACTTTTAAACCCACAGGCGCCGCTGTTTGGGAACTCGCAGACTGCGCGATCCAAACTTTGATACCCTCTATTCTCAAAGCTTTGCCGCGAGTGCCGCAATATTCGCCGTTGGAGGACACGTCGGTGTCGCCGATATTCTGAATGTGAGCGCCATAAAATACGTCGTACTTATCAGCTTGCGGCCCGCTCAACCGCACCGCAAATCCTTCAATTCGTTTCGCTTGACCCCGAAAACCTGCCAATTCTCCTTCGCTAAGCCAGGGAGTATCGCCAACACCTTCGACGTGAGCCATGTACTCGACATTTAAGCCGGGAATTGGCGGATCGATATTAATCGCAAATCCTTCGACGCGCAGCCCCCGGCCCTTAGAACCCGCGTATTCTTGAGAACCGAAAGTTCGATCGCCAATTCCCTGAATGTGTACCAACACTTTGATTCCCAAAGCGCCCTCTACTGCCACCGCTGGTTGAATGTCCCGAGGTGCCCCAAAAACAATGTTCCCGGAACCGGTTGTCTGAAGAGACTTAGGTACTTCCACACTGGGAACAATAATTACCTCGTGCATGGGGACAGAAGGTGCGGGGGATTCCAAAATCTGGATCTGTGGCGCAACTGTAACTTGTTTCGGTGCCACATTTCCTGACGGGATGACAATCACTTCTGGCAAAGGTTCGGCGCTGATTTTTTGTTCTGGCGCTGCTTTAAATGCTGGTTCGACTTTTGCAGGTGCTGCATTTACCATCTCAGCAATGGTTAATTTGCCTCTGGAAATGGCTACGGCTATTTGTTTGCCAAATGCGGCGCTGACTGTTTCTTCGAGAATTACCCACTGTTCGTCATCTAATTTGTCTTGCTGTTCCACCAGGGCGAGCACTGCTGAAACTGGGTGTTTGCCGCTGACTAAGGATTCTGCGTCGGAATGCAGTTGAGTTGGGGTTGATTCGGAAATCGCGCGTTGCAGTTCGCGGGCTCTGGCATGAACTGATTGTAAGGGCGCGAAGTCGCTTTGTTCGCGGTGGGCGATCGCCAATACTCGATCGATCACTTTCAATGCTGCATCGCGAATTTCTGCTTTACCTTCAGAAGCTGCTGCAGTCTCGACTAAGTTTTGAATCTCTTTGAGGGAAGCAATTTCCCCCGGCGCGATCGCGGATTTGTTGAGTTCTAGAGCTTGTTTTTGGACTGCCGCAAAGTTGCGGCTGTAGGCGGCTACTTCCTGCAGCAAGCTGTCAGAGGGAGGAAGGCCCGAGTCTTGCAGTTGTTTTGCAGCTTGGGATAGGCGATCGGCCAAATTAGCATAAGTTTCCGATAGTCGGGCTATTTGTTGTAGCAAATCTTTATGATCTAGTTCCATATGTCTTGGCGTAAATATTTAACTTGCTGATTATAGACGTTGAGCGTCTTCTGAAGGTAGAAGGCAGTAGTCGTTAGTCATTAGTTCCAGGGAAGAAGAAAAATGCTCCCCCTCTCCGACTCCTCCACTCGGACACTCTCCGACTCCCCCACCCAGACACCCGGACACTCTCCGACTCCCCACACTCCTCCTCCTCCTCTGGCATCCCCCGCGTGATCGCCGTCACAACCGTGCAAATACTTAGTCACACTCTGCGACTCCGGCTGTCACGAGTGGCCCGTAACAATGTCACACCTATCGAGCAATAGCCGTCACTGCTGATTCTGTGAAAACAGTTGATACTTAGGCTTGAACCAATAAAATCCCGAAGTGTTATGGTACTAATTCGCGATCTCGTCCAGCAAGCTCTGGCTCTAGGCTATCTAACCATTGAAGCCGAAAATCAACTGCGGCGGATGTTAACTACCACCAAATATGACTTGGAAGACTTAAATGCTTTTATGGCTTTGCAACTAGCAGCTATGTCCGGAGGAGTCAAACAAGAGTCTCGCGAGATCAAAAAATTTGAAATGTTTCGCGAGACGGCTTCCGAAACTTCCTGTTAGTAATTAGTTGGCTTTTGATTAGTTCAAATTTAGTAAGGGACATTCCTACCGTGCAGATTCGTGAAGTTGTAAAACAAGCTATTGCCGCTGGATATCTGAGTTTGGAAGCGGAAAATGAAATGCAGAAGATTTTTTCCTCAGCTAAGTGTGATTTGGAAGATTTGAATGCTTTTATGAGCTTGCAGTTAGCTGCGATGGCCGGCCGCGTGAGGCAAGAGTCTTTGGAATTGAGGAAAATGCCAGATTTTGCGGATAGAAATTAATTTCTTTATTCAGCCCTCGGGCGATATAAATATTAAGTTTTCTAATTAATCAATGCTGATTAAATATAATTATTTTGCTGATTTATATACTAATTAATTAAAAAATATTGGCATTTTGGTTCAATGGGTCTTGAGCAAATTAACTAAAATTGAAATAAATATTTAAATGAATATTTAAGTTGATTTTGATGGATTATTTTTTTGTGGGATGGGTTCTCGTAGCCCGAAGGCGTGTATTTTCACAGCAGGCGGAACACCCCACAATATATTAGTGTCAAGTTAAGCTTTTAGTCCGCCAGTCCTCCCGCTCACCCGGAAGTCCGCCAGGGAATTAATTCCCTGTCTCATACCTAAAGTCTTCTCAAGGAGGACTGAATATCTCATTAGTCCTCATAGCGAGGACTTTCGCTTTGAGGCTCTTGTTTCAACCCCTGCCCGACTGAGGGTTTAACGTTAAGTTGACACCAATGTCCACAATCATTATCCTCAAATTGTGTAACGTCCGTTTTTCACTATCTTGAGAGGTATGGCTGGCATGAGGGCAAACAATTTATGATCAGTGAGTTACTGGACTTGGTATGAAACAGCTAATATTATTTACCCTTCATCTAGCGCAATGAAATTAGTTGGTAGTGAGGACTTTAACCATCATAAAACTCGCTCGTACTTCCGTCGTCGTCACTACAAACTTTATAACGGTTATTATACCCACTTTTATATCATCACTGAGACTATTTCCTACGGCTCCGACGCTCTAACTCTTTAATTACTCTCAGAACAAACAGCGACATGAAAGCGCCAATTAATGCCAGTTGCCACAACCCGCATCCTGCCGCAGTTCCTAAACCTGCTGATACCCAAATAGCGGCGGCAGAGGTGAGCCCGTGAACTTCAACTTTGCCTCTTTCCTGTCGATTTTGCCGCAGGATTTCTCCGCCTCCCAAAAACCCAATCCCGGCAGCAATGCCTTGAATTACGCGCGCTACAGCATCTCCTCCGTTTTCATTTTTACCCATTGCCAGCGGCATTAAAACAAACAGTGCAGAACCCATACTTACTAGCATATGAGTTCTCAACCCCGCTGGTTTATTTCTGAGTTGGCGCTCCCATCCAATAATTCCGCCAACAAACATGGCTAGGCACAACCTTAACAGTATGCCTAGCCAATTATCGGGAGACCACAAGTTAGCGATCGACAATGTTTTACTGCAAATAATTAATCCGAAGATTCCAATATTAGCGGAGTACGATGTCCGATCGCAATCTCACTGCCAAATCTTGTTCCGGGCGAATCACGAGCACGTCAACGCTGCGCCGCCCCAACAATACTCCCGCTAAAGCGCCGATCCCAGCGCCTCCTAAGACTTCTTCAGTCGCGATCGCTTTGTCGCCGGTAATGCCTGCGAGTGCTGCTGCTGCTGCTGCACCCAAGGCTGCACCTTGGGCTACTGAACCTGTGCCCGCACCTTTTTGCACTCTTTCGGTTCTGGTAATAATTCCCGAATAGCCATCAATCCGATAGCGTTGGCGGCGGCTGATAACTAACTCTCTGGCAACAAATTGAGTACCGATTTGATTGCCTCTTCTGACAGGTTGCAGTGCCCCGACTATCTGGCTGCCTCTGGGGATTAATACTCTGCCTTGAGGTGTGCGGATGTCTTGCGCTACTGTTAAAGTTAAAGGTGCAGTTTCTTCGCGGGTGACAACTATTTTGTCTTTTTCATAGCTAACTGGAATTACACTGCCTGACGGAATTCGGATGCTATCAAATTGTGAAATTCGTTGTTGGGCTTCTGCGGGAGTAGCTACCACCAGCGGCGCGCTGGTTCCCACTGTAATGCCCAGTGCGAGGATTGCTGCTGTTGCTGAACGCCATTTTTGAGAAGTAATCATATAAATTGTCTCCTTGCTTCGGTTTTGGTTTACTTAGGAACGCACTACTGCTAAATTTGTTTCTGGTTTCGCATTCATCTGATGTTTTAATTATGGCAGGCTGGAATTATAGAAGTTGGGAAGATAAGGTAGATAATTCAGAATTTTAAAATTTGGAAAAATAGATAAAATCAGCAAGAGTGGGAAGATAAGGAGGATAAAGGAGAGATTTCGGTTCATCGTCCCCCTTAGCCTCTAATTAGTTAAGGTGAAATCCCAGCACGAAGCCTCGGGACACGAGATTAATTGTTGAGAGCGTTTAAGGCTAGCAATCCAGCACCGAAAGCTGGTTCGTATCGGGGCGAAATTACCTTAGCTTTTGGGGCGATCGCACTTATGGCGGCTTCAAACCGACCTCGGCAATTTGCCTCTCCGCCCCACACACCTCCGACGATCACAATTTCAAATTCTTCTGTTTGGTTAAATAGCGCTGAAATGGCTATTTTTGTTGCATAGGTTAATTCTGCCACAGCATTATTGATAATGCAGTCAGCGACGCGATCGCCCTCTGCTGCTGCTCCCTCGACAATCGGCGCTAAAGCTGCAATTTCTTTGACTCCCCAACCGCGCCCGTAAACGACTTCTACCAATTCTTCTAGGTTATTGAGGCCTAAATGCGTTTGAAATTTTTCCGCAAGCACGGTAAAATCTTCGCGTCCGTCATAGAACTTCAAAGCAGCTTGCAAACCCTGAAGGGCGATGTTATATCCGCTGCCTTCATCGCCTAAAATATATCCCCAACCGCCGACTCGTTTAGTTTTCCCGTGACGGTTTTGCCCGAAAACAATCGAACCGGTTCCTGAAATAACGGCGATACCCACTGGATGACCTGTACCGCCAGCAAGTGCGATCGCGCAGTCGCTGGAAATTACTATATTCCTGGGCAGGAACGATCGGGTTACTGGTAAAGTATTTGTCAACTGCAAGTTCTGCACTACAAATTGCACTATTTCACGATCTTTTGGACGCCCGACACCTGCTAGTCCCAGACCAATTGCTTCGATGTTGAGATTGCCTACAGCCTCGACCTGAGCGGACAGAACTGCTCGTTCGATCGCCAATTGGATGGATTGTTTTGCTGTCTCAATTCCCAGGGTTTGATAATTTGACGGCCCTGCTTCACCCCGTCCTAAAACAAGGTGGTTGTCATCCATTAAAAGGCAGATAGTTTTAGTGCCGCCGCCGTCGATGCCGAATACGTAGCTCATGAATAATTTAGAGAATAATAGAGCAACCCAGATTAACAGAGATATCTCTATTCTACGCTTTGTACAATCCGATTAAATCGACAGAGTAATGCTAATAATAATTAAACCTAATAAAGCTAACCAAACCAGATGGCGCTGACACCAATTTTTGATCGATTGCGGCCAGTCGCTGCTGATATAACGGCTCGTCTGTGGCACAAGTGGCTCAGCTTGATTGTGATAAAGCGTGCATTCTTTGGCAAAGGGACGCTGCGGGTAGTTGCAAGTGTCGTCTTCGTGATAAATACAGGTAGTGCAGAGAAATTCTTCGGGTTTCGATCGATAAAGAGGGATACCCGGATGACCGAAAGCTTTGAGGGGGATTTTGCAGTGTGGACAGGCGAGCGCTTGGGCGTCTACAGGTTGGTGACAGCGGGGGCAATCAGGCATAGACAGCAGGGTTATGGGGTAATGTGGTGGGTAGGCTCATTAGCGGGTTTTCCGAACGCCGATTAGCGCGATCGGCTCGCCATCAGGCGGCTGGATGCTCCAAAATAGAAAGGTAGGTGTGCGCTGATGTAACTTTAAGTTTACATATAAGTTTACAGATGGTTTCGCAGCGACAGCAGGCGACCTGAGCCGATCGGGTATGAAAGGGCCAACATTAGGAAAAATCTATGGATAACAATAGCAACTTACTCAAACAACTGGTAATGCTGGGCATTGGTACTACCTCTCTGGTGGCAGAGAAATTGCAGGAAGTGAGCGAGCAATGGGTCAAAGATGGCAAAATCAATTCCGAGCAAGCCAAAACCTTTGTCGATGACATGACGGAGCACCTCAAGTCTGAACAGGGCAATTGGGATACGCAGTTGCAGCGGCAACTACGGAATATGCTGCAAGATATGGGAGTTCCCCGACAGTCCGAAATGGATGAGTTGCGGGGAAGGCTCGATCGTTTGGAACGTCAGATGCGGGATTTAGAAAACCGTAACTGGCGCTGAGTTCGATCCTCTTCGTTGGCGTAGCCCCCGTAGATACTGTCTTGAACTGTCAAGGGGTCGCGAGTAAATAATTTGGGTCGAAAGGCTTTTGGGATTTTAAAATCCCAAAAGCCAAATGCACCAGTTTCCTCATCAGCGCACC
>NZ_JAMPLN010000019.1:0-136580 GCF_040004035.1 Microcoleus vaginatus FACHB-2002
GATGTTCCCACCCCATATCCTGCTAACTATTAAATGTAGCTAAAGATTCCATCCTGTTTTGAATAATGTTTTTGGCTCTTGATCGCTACATCATACATCAATTCAGCAACGCCAAGATTTAGAAGCAAAATACCCGAAATTAATATCTAAAGTTGCAGCCGCTACTCGAATTATTGACACTAACACGACAACAACAAGCATTAATACTGGCACGACTTCGGGAGAAGTTTTAGATTTAGCAACAGTAATCAAAGCTTCTCAAGCTATTTCTGGGGTAACTTTCCTAGAGCAATTATTACCGAATTTGATTAAAATTCTGCTCGAAAATGCCGGGGCGCAAGTTGGATTCCTAATTTTAGAATCTCAAGGGCAATTGCTGATTGAAGCTGAAGGGGCTGTAGATTCAGAACAAGTCAAAGTTTTGCAGTCAATCAAGATTGAAAATAGCGAAAACCTGCCAGTCGGTGTAATTCAATATGTGGCGAGGACTCAGGAAGATGTGGTTTTATTGGATGCTACTAACGACGGAGTTTTTACTAGCGAGCCCTATATTGTCAAAAACCGGCCTAAGTCAATTTTATGCGCTCCTATTATTAATCAAGGCAAACTTATCGGCATTCTGTATCTGGAAAATAATCTGACTACCGGGGCGTTTACCCCAGATAGATTGGAAGTCTTAAAAATCTTATCCTCCCAAGCAGCTATTTCGATTGAAAATGCCCGACTCTATCAAAACTTAGAAGATAAAGTCGCAGAACGCACTGCTCAACTAGCTGAAGCGAATCAAGAAATTAGCACCCTGAATCAAAAACTAAAAGCGGAAAATGTCCGCATGAGTGCAGAACTAGATATTGTCAAGCAACTCCAACAAATGGTATTGCCAAAACAGTCAGAATTAGAGGCAATTGAAGGCTTAGAAATAGCTGGTTTTATGGAACCAGCAGATGAAGTTGGTGGCGATTACTACGACATATTACAACAGGATGGTCAAGTAAAAATTAGCATTGGCGATGTCACGGGACATGGTTTAGAAAGTGGCGTGTTGATGATGATGGCACAAACAGCCGTGAGGACGCTTCAGAAAATGAACGAAACAGATCCAGTGAAGTTTTTGGATGTCCTCAACCAGACTCTTTATGACAATCTCCAGCGCATGGACTCCTCTAGAAATATGTCTCTAGCTATCTTAGACTATGCCGGAGGCGTCCTGAAATTAAGCGGACAACATGAGGAAATGATTGTGGTGCGCGCGGATGGGAAACGGGAGTGCATAGACACGATGGATTTAGGCTTTCCCATTGGCTTAGTTGAAGAGATTGGCGACTTTATTTCTCAAGCAGAAGTGCAGTTAAATCCTGGGGATGTGGTAGTGCTTTATACTGATGGAATTCCTGAAGCTAAAGATATTAATAAAGCGCAGTACGGATTAGAAAGGTTGTGGCAAGTGGTGGTTAAAAATCGTCAGCGCTGTGTCCAAGAAATTCGGGAAGCTGTAATTGATGATGTGCGGCAGTATATTGGCGCTCAGAAGGTTTTTGATGATATTACTTTGGTGGTGATGAAACAGAAATAGAACTTCTCCCTCGCGAGTTCGGCGGTTGAAACCGCTACTACACAACAAAAGTCCGCCTTCGCGGACTCAAGAAATCAAGATGGCAGCTTACCAAGGGCTTCCGATCATGGTGAAACTACTCCAATAGTAAGGATGAGAAAAGTTTTGGTTGGTTTGTGGTAAATTAGCAGGTAAATTTAACTGGCCGCCTGTTGTTACTAGCTGTCCGTTTTCCAGTCGCACTTTACCGGACATTATTGCTTGTTGAGCCAGTTGCAAAGCTTCTGCCTTAGTTGTTGTTCCTCGCAACTGGTGGTATAATTCGCTCATTAGCCCCAAAGTGCCTCCGTCGTCAACATACCACAAACTCCCTAAAGCAGATTTGGCGCCGGATTTTACTGCTAATCCTCCAAAACCTAACTCTGCTTCCCGATCGCCCATAGCAGTTCTACAAGCACTTAATACTAACAAGTCTACTTGCGGATTGCGCCAATTCAAACTCTCCATGCGATCGAGCTGCAATTTGGAATTCCACAGTTGAATGTATGAATTGCTGGGTTTTCCCGGTTTGAATTCAGCGTGAGTTGCTAGGTGAACGATCCGAAATCCTCCCTTGACGTGTTCCGACTTGAGATTATCTAAAGTGAAAGCAGAATTGAGGAAAGATGGGCTTTGCCACTGAGCCGAAATCGCCTGCAATTCGATCGGCACATTGGGCAAGGGCTGTTGGTCAACAAATTCTGACCTTCCCATTGCTAGCACGGTGGCGTCTCTAACAGCTTTATAATCGGTATTAGTCGAACTAAAACTTGGAATTAGGCTGAAACTGTATTTTTCCATTAAGAACCCTTTACCGTCATGCAAAGCGGCAAAGGGCAGGCTTCGCAATCCCGCATCGACTGACAGTAACAAAGTCTGAATTCCTAAGTTTTGTAAGTCTTTTTCTAGGGGCGCGATCGCCCATTTATATAATTGCTGGGCGGCGGCTAGATAAGTCGTAGTATCGCGTTTTGCGGGATTCGTGATTTCAGCGCGAAACTCCTGGACGGTGGGGAAAAGAGCTGCTCTGTTGGCTTCGGGGACGCTGTAGTGAATCGGTCGCCCCACGGGAGGAACTAAAATTAGTTCTAATTGTTCGTCTCGCGAGACTATGTAGATAATACCAGACCGCTTGCCGGTTTGCTGTTCGATATTTTTTAAAGTTTCTTGGAATGTCGAAATCAAGACATTTTCCTCTGGGAGGTTAGCTTTTACCCCCAAGTATTCTCCAAATTCTTGATTCCTCATTTCTTCAATTCCCCACACTATATTCTGTATGTCGTTGACTTCAAAAAGTCGATCGGGAGACGGAACATCTCCCAGAACTACATTAGAAGTAGGGTTGACTGTAGGTGGTTGTTTTGATTCTTGTGGGGATGGTACGATGTCGGCGGATAATTGACTGGTGATACTTTGATCGATGGTTAAAATTCGATCGGCTGCTACACCGGGATTGTCTAGCGGTGGAATTTGGCGGCGTTGAAAGTCTTCTGAATCAGGGGTTGAAGATTCTCCTTGCGGTGCGGGTGTATCGGCGGCTGTGGGCGATTTTGGTGCTGTCACAGGTGCGGGCACTTGTATTTCCGTAGGATCTATGGGAGTGGGAGTGACACTCGGAGTGGGAGTGACACTCGGAGTGGGAGTGACACTCGGAGTGGGAGTGACACTCGGAGTGGGAGTTGGAGTTACTAGCGGAGTGGGAGTTTCACTCGGAGTGGGAGTTGGAGTTACTAGCGGAGTGGGAGTGACACTCGGAGTGGGAGTTGGAGTTACTAGCGGAGTGGGAGTGACACTCGGAGTGGGAGTTGGAGTTACTAGCGGAGTGGGAGTTTCACTCGGAGTGGGAGTTGGAGTTACTAGCGGAGTGGGAGTGACACTCGGAGTGGGAGTTGGAGTTACTAGCGGAGTGGGAGTTTCACTCGGAGTGGGAGTTAGAGTTACTAGCGGAGTGGGAGTTTCACTCGGAGTGGGAGTTGGAGGGACAACTGGAGTGGGAGTTGGAGTTACTACCGGAGTCGGAGTGACAACTGGAGTGGGAGTTGGAGTTACTACCGGAGTCGGAGTTGGAGTTACTACCGGAGTCGGAGTGACAACTGGAGTGGGAGTGGGAGTGACAACTGGAGTGGGAGTTGGAGTTACTACCGGAGTCGGAGTGACAACTGGAGTGGGAGTTGGAGTTACTACCGGAGTCGGAGTGACAACTGGAGTGGGAGTTGGAGTTACTACCGGAGTTGGAGTGACAACTGGAGTGGGAGTTGGAGTTACTACCGGAGTTGGAGTTGGTGTTGGCGTCGGGTCGATCGCGTCATCAGTCACAAACGCAATATTACCAACACTACTAGAACGCGGAAACGACTGATCTGTAATGCTAGATTGTCCCGTTGTAATTGCACCCGCCGTACCGTTGCTAGCAGCATCCCCCACAACAAACGGTTGAATCGGCGTCCCTCCATCTCCCCCAGCGTGCACAATTGTAATTTTGCCACCACCGGCGCCGCCAGCAGTAGAAATGCTAGCAAATCCCGTCGGCGATAGTGGGGTGGAAAAAGCACCCGTAGCGCGGAAAAAATTGCCTGTTATTGCTGTCACCTCGCCACCGGTGCCGCCTGTACCGCCTTGGGCATTGATCCACTCTACTTGAATATCGCCGATCGGATCTAAGAACACATTGCCCGCATTTCCGACTATAGCGCTAGAGTTAATTTGTCGGGTGGTAATTGAAGTTATCGCCTTAACAGTTATGTTGCCGCCACTGTTTGCCGATGTATTCAAATTACCTGCTGTGAAATTATTACCGCTTGTAAAAATAATTTCTCCGCCATTAGTAGTAATATTTTTAACACTTATATCGCCCTTGGCAGTAATATCGACTTTGGCGGCGGTGACATCTCCCGATAAGTTGACTTTTTCCGTGTTTAGTGCTGTCAATTGTTGCGCGTTAATTGTTGAGTTTCCTGTCACATTGCCAGCATTTTCGATCGCAACATTTCCTAACTTGCTGGTAGCCCCCACCGAACCGTTGAAAGTGATGCTGCCGCTACCGGAGGCTAGAGTTAAGTTGCGGGCCGCATCAATACTGTCGATCGCACCTCCAAAGGCAATATTCCCCCCAGCGGTACTCAATCTCACATCTTTCGTCAGCCCGAGAACACCGTTAATATTTATATTGCCATTATTAGTAGTAACATTGCCGCCCAACTTAGTGCTGGCAGCAGCAATATTAAAACCAGAATTGCTCGCAATATTACCGTTAATAAATTCCGCCTGCGTTGCCGTAACATTCAAAACAGAAAGTGGTGCTGTTCCTCCGATATTTCCTTGTACCAGCACATTGCCTGTAGCCGCATCTAAGTTCAACAAATGATTACCGTCTATCGCACCAGTTATCTTAATATCTCCGCCGCTGGTACTGAGATTAATATCGTTGCCGAGTGTGACTGTGCCGTTGAGAGCGATCGGATTTTTATTGGTATTGATGCCATAATTCAAATTAATTTTGGCAGCGTTGAGAGCAATGCTGCTGTTGTCATTGCCCGTAAGAGTGCCATCAAGTGCGATCGTACCAGTTCCCGTTTGAATATTTACTGGGTCTAAAAATGTGAGATTATAGGGAATACTAATATTAGCGCTGCTATCCGATCGCCCGATCGCGATCGAGCTAAATCCATTTTGAATTAAACTAATTTCCGATGCAGTCAAATCTAAAGCGCTAGTATTGTTATCAGTTCCCCCAACAACAATATTTTGTCCCGCTGTTGCGGGTTGCAGTGTTAACGCGCCCGTACCAGAAACGTTCCCAGAAAAATCAATTTCACCGGCTGTTAAAGTCAGCGGGTTACTACCTGCTGATAAACTAGAACCGAAAGCAATAGTTGCATCTCCGAGTGTAAAATTTACAGGCGCTTTTAATGTCACAGGGCCGCTAAAACTAATGTTATCATTAGTTGTGGCGATATTTCCGTTAACCGCAACAGTTCCCCCGCCATTTTGAATAAATGCACCGTCTAAATTCAGGTTATTCTCAATATTGAGATTTACCTTATTAGTAATTGTGAGCGCCCCGTCATTGGTTGTTGTTACAGTTCCTTTGAGATTGACATTATCAGCCACAATACCCAGATTACCAGCTACGTCAACTGTCTTGTTGAAAGTAATGTCGCTGCCTGAAAACACCGATTTTGGGGCAACCGTGACAGCATCTGCATAAGTTTGACTGCCAGTTGTAGTGACATTGCCCCCTAAAGATATCTTGCTGTTGGCAGTTAAATTAGTGAGAGGAGTTGTTTCGCCGATCGCACTTTTGAAGGTAAGATTACCGCTAGCCGCCTTCACAGTCAAATCGCTGGTACCATCAACAGTATTATTGAAAGTAATGCTGTCGCCTGAAAGAATTGGATTATTGGCAATTGTAACTGCATCTCCGTAGGTTTGAGCGCCAGTTGTAGTGACATTTCCCTTGACTTGAGTTGTGCCGCCAGCATCTGTAGTCAAACTCGCGGCATTGACTGTTTGATTAAATGCGGTTGTTCCTGTAGAGTTAGCTGTTAAATTGCCGATCGCATTTGTTGGATTCCCAACTGCACCATTGAAGGTAACATTACCGCTAACCGCCTTCGCCGTCAAATCGCTGGTACCCTCTACAGTATTACTGAAAGTAATGTCGCTGCCTGCGAGAATCGGATTATTGGCAATTGTGACAGCATCTGCATAAGTTTGACTGCCAGTTGTAGTGACATTTCCCTTGACTTGAGTTGTACCGCCAGCATCTGTAGTCAAACTCGCGGCATTGACTGTTTGATTAAATGCGGTTGTTCCTGTAGAGTTAGCTGTTAAATTGCCGATCGCATTTGTTGGATTCCCAACTGCACCATTGAAGGTAACATTACCGCTAACCGCCTTCGCCGTCAAATCGCTGGTACCGTCTACAGTATTATTGAAAGTAATGTCGCTGCCTGTGAGAATCGGATTGTTGGCAATTGTGACAGCATCTCCATAAGTTTGAGTGCCAGTTGTAGTGACATCGCCATTAAGTTCGGTTGTGCCGCCAGCATTGGTGGTGAAACTGGTAGCCTTGACAGCACTAAAGGTAGTTGTACCACCACTGTTAACGGTGAGATTTCCTAATACTGTCGCGTCGCCGATCAAACCTTTAACCTCAATTTTTCCAGTACCTGTTTCTAAAGTGAGATTGCCAGTGCCATCAATGTTATTGTTAAACAGAATATTGCCACCTGCTGCAGTGCCATTGCTGACTAACACGCTATCTCCAACTAGGGTATTGCCGTTAATTGTGATATCTTGAGATTGGGTGGTAATATTGCCATTCAGGTTATTAGTTGTAGCATTCAGAGTAATTGAAGCATTATCAGTTCCCGAAATCGATTGATTGGGATTTACAGAAATAGTGCCTTGAGTATTGAAAGTCACAGGATCGGGAAAAGATATCGGCAAATTCTCTACAGTGATATTGCCTGTAGTAGTTTTCCCTCCGAAAACAATGGCACTAAAGCCATTACGCAATGAGGATAAAAACGGTGCTCCTATATCGATCGCCTGCGGATCGACAGGAAGTCCAGCCTGGAAGCGAATTCCTACATTTGGCGAAAAAGGCTGAATTGAAAAAGTGCCTTTACCCTGCGCCGAACCTGCTCCCGAAAAGCCAATCTCATTGCCGATAATGCTAATATTTCCAGTACCGGGCAATCCATTAGCATCAATGCTATTTATCCCAACTTCATTGGGAGTGGCGATCGCGATCTCTCCACCGGCACCAGAAGTAGAGCTAGAATTAACCACTCCTGAGTATGCAAAAATGTTGCCTGTTTGACCTGTGAGGGTGATTTTTCCGCCATTGCCAGCAGTGGAACTGGAGTTAAGATTACTAGCGTTAATATTGTTGGCAGTGAGTGTAATCGGGCCACCATTTCCGGTAGTGGAGGTGGTATCAATTGCCCCTGCAGTCGTATCAATATCACCATTAGTGCTGGTAAGGGCGATCGCCAGTCCGGGATTTCTCATACTACCAACGGTAATATTGCCTGTAGTTTTAATCGAAAAATCGATCGGGCTCTTAACATCGAAAGAATTGATTGTTGTCAGGGAACGTAAAGCTTTTGGTTCCCCCATTAGCCCGTTGACATTAATAACGCCTGTTCCCGTAGTTAAAACTAGGTTGCCATCTCCGTCAACCGTTCCCCCAAAACTAATATCGCCTGCATTCGTTAACCCAGTATCGAGAGTGACATTAGAACCCGTACCAAGAGAAACTTTGCCACCAAAGGTAATATTCTGTTCGTTGGTAAGAATATTTGCATTTAAGTTAGTCGTTGGAGCCTTAAAAGTAATTGAAGCCTTGTCTTCACCTGTAATGTTTCCATCGACTGCAATTGTGCCAGCTTGCATTGTGACGGGCAAATTAAAAGTAACACCAGCGGGGTCAATTGCCATCTTCCCCGTCCCATCCGTGCGCCCGATAATCATTTGGGAAAACGCATCATTTAAAAACGGAGGTGCGAGTTCAGCACTGCTGAGATTCAAACGAGCATCCGCAGTATCACCCCCCACAGTAATATCTAAAGTGGGAGTAAGCGGCTGCAACTGGATAGTTCCAGTACCTTTAACTTGAATTGTTCCTGACAATTGAATTTCATCGCCCGTCAAAGTGACAGTGCCGCCTTTAGTCGCGTGAATCACACCTTCGGTGAGGTTAATTGGAATGGAATTGTTGTTAGCCTTTCCCGTGAGACTAATATTACCCGTTTCCATAGCTTGCACGCTGCTACTACCCTCGAACGTGAGGAAGTGAATGCCGTAGTTGCTAAATGCTGCACCTACACCCGTACCGCTTAAAACAATATCTCCATTCTCCGATCGTACACTGCCTGAGTTGAGTCTGATCCCGGAATTACTGTCCGTGCCTGCACTGCCCGTCCCCGTCAACGTCACCTTCCCCAAGCCTGCGGTTTGGATAAAACCGTAATATATCTCTATACCCTCGTTGCTAAACCCAGTGCCACCACCTGTACCAGTCAGACTTACATTTCCAGAGAGCGCTTTCACTGTGCCGGCGATTAATATCCCTTCATTCTCATTAGTCCCATTGCCCCCAACACCGCTCAGAGTCACATTCCCGGTGCCTGTGGACTCCACCACCCCATCCACCAAAATACCCCTGTTGTTGTCCGCGCTCCCCTGGCCTGTTCCTGTTAGGGCGATATCTCCATTCTGGGATTTTACCGTACTGCCCAAATCCCTTATCCCTTGATTGTCACTCGTCCCATTTCCCCCAGTCCCGGTGATAGTGACAGTCCCGTTCCCCGCCGTTGACTCGACTGTAGCGTTGTTTAGATTAACGCCTCTATTTTGGATTCCTGTCCCCGCACCTGTTCCACTCAGGCTGACATTTCCCCCAGCCGATTGCACTGTGCTTTTGTTAATAGATATCCCTTGATTACCATCTGTCCCGTTCCCGCCAGTACCGTTGAAAGTAATACTTCCTGTTCCGATCGATCCTACTGTACTGCTGTCAATAGATATCCCTAGATTATTAAATGTCTCGTTCCCGCCAGTACCGTTGAAAGTAATACTTCCTGTTCCTGCCGATTGCACTATGCTGTTGGTATTAATATTAATCCCGTTGTTGTCGCTTCCAGTTCCGTTACTATTGCCAATCCCAGTCAGGCTGATATTTCCATTCGCTGAAGTCACCTTAGACTCGCCTGTAACAACAATACCTTCATTGGGCGTGAATGCGCTGGTTCCGCCAGTACCGTTGAGAGTAATATTCCCGCTGCCAATAGTTTGTAGTGTGGCACCCGAAATCAAAATACCATTATTGTTTGCGGTCGCCTTTCCTCCAATACCATTCAGGTCAATGTTTCCACCCCCGGCATTAATTGTGCTGTTATTGACATTGATTCCCGGCCCCAACCCAAGATTCCCCTGACCATTACCCAGGAAATTACCACCATTAGTATCGATCGTCGAACCTACGATACTGACAGCACCACCGTTTAGATTATTATCACTATCAGCATTCAGAGTAATAGTGCCTCCCTGAGTGGTGATAGTGGTATTATTAATATTAATATTATTATTCGCATTCAGAGTCAGCGAATTATTATTAGTCCAAGCGAGCGGAGCGCTGACGGTAATATTACCTTGATTCGCAAAATCCGACGCAGTGGAAATAGTCACATTTCCCAAACCTAGCTGTGTTTGCAGCGTCCCATTATTAATTGTAGAAGTACCAGCAGAGGGCGTAAATGCTCCCTCTGCTAAAGTGCCGCCTGTATCCGCACCTGTACTAATAGTAATATCAGTAGGATCTAATAATAAGGTGCCAGCAATTCCAAAGGTCGATCGCAAATCAACTAATCCTTGAAAATCCAGCGATTGCTTTCCCGACACTTCCACAAAGCCGCCATTCCCAGAAAACAAGCCACCTCTGGCCGTAATATTGCCGTTAAAGCGAGTAGTTTCATCAGCCCAAACTATGACTCGCCCGCCATTCCCGTTACTAATAGCATCAACATTAATCGTCGAGTCGCTGCTAACAAAAGTCCGCAAAGCATTGGGCACAGTCCCCAAACCCTGATAATCTCCGCCAATCAGTACATTACCGCCGCCGTTAATCCCAGAAGCATCGATGTTGCCTGCAACAACTCCTACTTTGTCGCCTAAAATATTTACAGTACCGCCAGTGTTGCCAGAGACATTGAGAGTGCCGGATGCGATCGCCGTTCCCGCATTTACCGGCACAGCAACATTCCCCGTCAACACAACTTCCCCATTGGGATTTACCGTCAAACCCGTCGCCTGTGCCACACCTTGTCCAGTCAGCAACTCCGGCAAAGATAACACCGGCTGCGTCCAATTGTTGGGCAGCGAACTTTGATTTGCTGTCGGCTGAATATCCAAGCTCAATAAATTTCCAGCTTGACTAATTCGCACCAAATTGTTACCCGGTACGGCGCTGATGAGAATATTGCCGCTGGGCGCAGTTACCTGACCCGTATTGACAACCGTACCGCCGATCAAACTTAAACTTTGACCTGGTGTCACCGTCAAATTGCCTGCATTAATTATGCTTCCCCCTTGCAAATTGGTAAACGCAAAACTGTTCGGTGCCCCGATTAAAGTTGCCCAATTGTTATGCCCGATCGCACTAAACCACTGATTGTTCCCAAAACCAATCCCTGTCGCCGTAGTAGCATTAAAAGATCCAGGCACGTTGAGAGTGGCATTCGGTCCGAAAATTATGCCAGCAGGATTCATCAAAAATAAATTGGAATTCCCGCCCGTAACTTGAATTAAGCCATTTATTAAAGAAGGATTACCCCCAGTAATCCTTCCCAAAATATTTTGAATATTGGGATTGGTCAGAAAGTTAGCCGTTTGAGCCTCGCTGAGACCAAACTGAGTAAAACTGTGAAAAAGATTAGCCCCATCTCCGCTGAAAGACCCCCCGGAAATGTCGTAGCGGTTGCCGTTGGGAGTGACAAGTGTGTTAGTGCCGTCTGGTGCGGGGGCGATGGGTTGCGCGTTTGCCGAACCCGCCGCTGCACTCAGCCAGCCAACAATGAATAACCATCCGAGCAAATGTAGTTTGTTAGGTGTCATTGTGTTTAAAGATGGTGCTTAAAGTGCGATCGTATTTATTTCTACTATTGTTACTCCTAAAAATTTCTCATGTCAATAGGCTCAGCCTATTTTTGGTTGCCGAATAATTACGAGAGGACAAGGAAATGTATGTTTTCAATTACTATGATTTACTTAGAAACAGTTTTTTTACTATAAATCAGGCGCGGAAAATAAAACTTGGTTTATTGTTTCGACTTTCACTGCTTCCCTGACCCAATTACCTTAAAAAACCGGGTTAATGCGTCCGGGACTGTGGGGAAAAATAGGGCGCGAAATGCGAGGGTTAGGGGTTTAAAAAACTCTGAACTTTAGTCAAAACTACGTAAGTACCGCTCGCCTGTTATACAGCTTGCTTAGAGTGACAAAAAACTCGATAAAATCCCTACTCGCGGTCGCCGCTGCTTCTTTCTGCATCCGGCGACCAGCTTGCAGCACGCTTTCAGGAACAACGAAGCGAACAGCCGAGTTTCTCTCAAAAACTTTATATTTTTTGGATTAACTTTACCAAAACTTTATAAAGCTCGATTAAAATTTTTATGTATTTTTGATGAAAGCCAATATTTGCAAGTCTTGCACTCCACTTTAGACAGTTACTAAAACGAAGTAAATATAGTAGGTTGGAAGTCTAGGCAGGATGAAAATCTTGCTCTGACAGATTAAACTGTGCCAATGTGGTGTCAGTGAAAACTCTTAGAAGAAGCACTCATTTACTCCAAAACACCCTTAAGTGAGATCTGTATGTAGATTCACTGGTGTGGAGCCTCTTCTTTAGGTTTGACGATCGTCCTAAATATCGCAGGCTCCCGATCGTCGATTCGCGTCACGGCAACATGGCATTTAGGGCATTTTCCGCCTTACTACCTAACAATACTGGAGGAATCAGGGTTATGACTACCTTAACGCTAGTCAAAAAAACATCTTTTACAGTCGCCAGCTTGGCAACCACAATGTTGCTCAGCATCTGCACGCCCGTCCGAGCTTTCACGTTCGGCACTGTAGGCATCCAGTTCGAGCAAGATACCAATATAAACTTTACCTTCGACCAATCTCACAGCCCTTACCAGTCAAGCTTGTGGGTGGCCCAAGCTGAGTCAGGAAACAATGGCTACACCAACCTCGCCAGACTGTTTTACGAGACTAAACCCTCAGATAACGGCTCTGCCAACAACTGGAAAGGAACCTTCGGCAACGCAGTCACCTCGGAAAACGGCTCCATCACCCAAACCTTCAGATTTTTGAAGGATCAAATTTATGCCCTGCTGCTGTGGAGCGACACGGGTACCGGCAGACCTTTCGAGCAATACGTCTCGTCGAGTACCTTCATGAACAGCCCCCAATGGTGGGCCGCCGGCACCCAGTTCCGAAGAGATGAATGTCTGGTGGCGGGATGTCAGCTTGCTGTGTTTGGTGACTTTATGCTCAACCCCAACTCCAGCGACTCATTTACAAACATCAACGGCGGTAAAGGCCCAGAGCAATTTTCATCCCTCACAATGGCCGAACTGGCTAATGGCACACAAATCTCCTTCGACGATGCCCAACCAGGAACCGAGCTTGACTTCGAAGACTTCACCGTGTCGGCTCAGTTAGTCTCCGAACCAGTCCCCGGACCAGTCCCCGGACCAGTCCCCGGACCAGTCCCCGAACCAGTCCCCGGACCAGTCCCCGAACCAGTCCCCGAACCAGTCCCCGAACCAGTCACAGTGTTCGGGACTATGCTGGGGCTCGGAGCTTTGGCTGCAGCTCGCAGGAAAAAAAAGCGAGGGCAGTAACCATAAAAATGAGTATTAACCAGCCCCATACAAATCTAAATAGTGCGTCTGTTCAGTGGTACTCTGAGAAATAGCATTTCTAAATGTTAAGACTTTTTCCATAACGGGAAAAATAGCATCCTAACAAAGGCACTATTCATGGTATCCACCGCAGAAAAAACGAACGTAGGCTACATCACCCAAATCATCGGGCCAGTTGTAGACGTAAAATTCCCAGGCGGCAAACTGCCCCAAATCTATAACGCTCTCACAATTTCCGGCAAAAACGAAGCAGGTCAAGACGTTGCCGTTACCTGCGAAGTTCAACAACTGCTCGGAGACAGCCAAGTGCGCGCCGTTTCTATGAGTACCACCGACGGCTTGGTGCGTGGAATGGAAGTAGTAGATACCGGGGAAGCGATCCAAGTTCCCGTCGGAATCCCAACTCTCGGCCGGATTTTTAACGTCATCGGTCAACCCGTAGACAACCTCGGCCCGGTCAATACTTCCGAAAGTATGCCCATCCACCGCAACCCGCCGGCTTTCACCGAACTGGAAACCAAGCCTTCGGTGTTTGAAACTGGTATCAAGGTGATTGACCTGCTCGCGCCCTACCGTCGCGGTGGCAAAATCGGTTTGTTCGGCGGCGCAGGCGTCGGCAAAACCGTGATTATGATGGAACTCGTGAACAACATCGCCAAGGCTCACGGTGGCGTGTCCGTGTTCGGGGGTGTGGGCGAGCGTACCCGCGAAGGCAATGACCTCTACAAAGAAATGATCGAGTCGGGGGTTATTGACGAAGAAGACCGCAGCAAGTCAAAAATTGCTCTGGTTTACGGTCAAATGAACGAGCCGCCTGGTGCTCGGATGCGCGTGGGCCTGTCGGCTCTGGCGATGGCCGAATACTTCCGTGATGTCAGCAAGCAAGACGTGCTGCTGTTCATTGACAATATCTTCCGGTTTGTGCAAGCGGGTTCTGAGGTATCGGCTCTGTTGGGTCGGATGCCTTCGGCTGTAGGATATCAGCCGACTCTCGGTACAGACATGGGCGACTTGCAAGAACGGATTACTTCGACTACCGAAGGTTCCATTACTTCGGTTCAAGCTGTGTACGTACCTGCGGATGACTTGACTGACCCCGCACCGGCTACTACTTTTGCTCACTTGGACGCTACAACTGTGTTGTCTCGCGGTTTGGCTGCGAAGGGGATTTATCCTGCGGTTGACCCGCTGGATTCTACGTCTACGATGTTGCAAGTTAGCGTTGTCGGCGAAGAGCACTATGGTGTTGCTCGTCAGGTGCAGTCTACTCTGCAACGCTATAAGGAATTGCAAGACATTATTGCAATTTTGGGCTTAGATGAGCTGTCAGAAGATGACCGCTTGACAGTTTCGCGCGCTCGCAAAATTGAACGGTTCTTGTCTCAACCGTTCTTCGTAGCAGAAGTGTTCACCGGTTCCCCCGGTAAGTACGTCAAGCTGGCAGACACCATTAAGGGCTTCCAGATGATTTTGGCTGGCGAACTTGATGAATTACCGGAACAAGCTTTCTATTTGGTCGGCGATATCAACGAGGCGATCGCCAAAGCTGAAAAAATGAAAGCTGACGCCAAGTAATTTTAGTCATGAGTCAGTAGTCAGTCGTCATGAGTCATGAGTCAGTAGTTATTAGTTATTTGTTATTAGTTATTGGTTATTGGTAACAACTGACAACTGACAACTGACAACTGACAACTGATAACTGACAACTGACAACTGACAACTGACAACTGACAACTGACAACCGACAACTGACAATTTATGACATTAACTGTGCGCGTAGTGGCCCCAGACAAAACTGTTTGGGATTCTAATGCTGAAGAAGTAATTCTGCCGAGCACCACAGGCCAACTGGGTATCTTGAGCGGTCACGCTCCAATGTTGACAGCTTTGGATACCGGAGTGATGCGCGTCCGTCCCGGCAAGGAATGGGTGTCTATTGCTCTGATGGGTGGCTTTGCAGAAATCCAAGAAAACAAAGTTACTATTCTTGTCAACGGCGCTGAAAAAGGCGAAACCATTGATAAAGAAGCTGCTCGTACTGCTTACACCGAAGCAGTAGCTCGTTTGGAAAAGTCCGCTAGTGGCACTGACCAAGAGCAAATTAAAGCTAAGCAAGCAATCAAACGCGCGAGAGCTCGTTTCCAAGCTGCCGGCGGCACGCTCTAGCTCTCAGGGTAAGGACATAGTGCTTTTGTAGTAGGGACACAACATTGTTGTGTCCCTACTCTTTTGCTCGCGTTGTGTCCCTAATGTTTTGCTAAACTCCCGCTTCGGACAATAGAGATTGCATTGTTTCCCAAGATAACCCCTGCTGAAGATAGCGGGGGTTATTTGGATTGTAGGGACTCTCCACGCGATCGACACTGACAATTTTTGCTTCCTCCGGCAAAACAGGAACCTCTGGATCGAAAGCGGTCGATCGCGTCAGGGAGCTAGAAAAGCCTTTAAAAATAGCAATTTCATCGAACTCGCCGTCTATTTCGGCCTTGACGATTAAAACTTCGTGCGATCGTTTTACCGTGTATTGTTCCAAGCGACGAGCAATAGAGTCAGCCATAGCAAATCTCACTTTCCTGAAATCTGCTATAATATAGCTTAATTTTGTGGCTACTTTCAGGGACAGACAGCTAATTTTTTATTTTTAATTCAACCGTTTTTAATAGCAGGAAGTAAGCGCACATAATATAATTTATCTAAATAAAACAAACCATTTGAATCAGGAAAAGCCTAGTTGTCCGATATTTTGTGAGCCACATAAAGACTAGGTTTTAATTATCGTTGTCCCGTAAAAATTTGATGAAACAGCGTTTTGCTTGGGATATACGCTGCTATTTATGCTAGTTTTTTGCTGGAGAGCAGCTCTGGTAAGTTGTAACTCAAAGCTCATAAATAACTGTTTAAGCTGTTCTGTATTTAAATTGTATGTCAAAAAAAATCAAAGTCTTGTGGGGTGGGCGTCCCACCCGCCCTGAATATACAATTTAAATGCGCGACAGCTTAGGGGGCGGGCATTTTAGTTAGTGACTCAATTCTAGAGGGTTTGGGCGATCGAGAAAAATATATGTGCCGATTTGTCGATCGAGTCACAGTAAAAGGCAAAAAATCTGCCCATTTTTTTGACTGAGAAGAGCCAAGAATTGAGCGACCGAAACATCATCAATTAATTGATATTATCACCAACAATCTCAATTTGTGCCGTGATTTGCGGTGCTGATACATGGGTGGATATCGAAAGTGATGGGCGCAGCTCAATACGAATGGTTAAATAAAATTTTAGAATTGCCGAAGGGCATCCCGACCCATGACACAATTGCGCGAGTATTTTCTCGCCTAAAACCGGAGCAATTCCAGAAATATTTTTTGACTTGGATTCAATCTATTAGCTGCTTCAATCCAGGATAATTAATTGCAATTGATGGCAAAACTATTCGCCATTATTACGAGCGGGGAGGAGATAACAAAGCAATTCATACGGTCAGTGTTTGGGCGACAGTCAAAAATTAGTTTTAGGCTCAAGTTAAAATTGATAAAAAATCCAATAAAATCACAGCTATTGCGGCTTTAGTCAAAGTATTAGAATTAAATGTAAGCATTTTAACCATTGATGCGATGGGCTGTCCGAGGTCAATTGGGAAGTCAATTGTCGTACAAGAAGGAGATTATGTAATCACCTTAAAAAAGAACCAGCCATCTCTGTATGCCAGAGTAAAAGAGTTGTTTAAGCAAGCAATTAGAGGAGGATTTTCGGAATTGATACATAGGGCTTATTCGACCAAGAAAGAGAACAACCACGGTCGCTCAGAAATCCGAGATAACTTAATCTTAAGTAGAATCAAAGAGCTGATTAACCCCGACAATCAATGGGAGAAAGTTCACAGTATAGGTCTGATACAATCAGTGAGAATAGTGAAAGTAAAAACAACTATTGAAACTCGTTATTACATTAGTAGCTTACCAAATGATGCTCTCTCATTTTGGTGAATCAGTCCGCAGCTATTGGGAAGTGACTTTTATTTACATTGGCTATTAACTGTGGGTTTTCGTGAAGATAATTGTCGGATTATAAAAGATAATGCTCCGCCAAACTTTGCTATGATTAGACACAAATTTTCAATTTTTTGACAACAAAAAACATCAAAATCCGGCGCAATAAATAAGCGAATTCAAGCGGGGTGGGATGATGAATATGTGACTAAGATTCTCGATGTGGCAGTTAACTAAATTCTCACAAACAAATCATTACTAACTCTTCTACAACTTGTCAACAGTGGTTGTAATATTTTTATTTTTTCACAATTAGTTTTAAGTAAAACCCCTCCTTAATTAGTTCGCCATTTAAAAAGCCCTTACAAAGCGTGTCTGTAGCTTCTAATAATGGTGAATTCATCTCAAAATACACTCATCACTGATGAACAGTTTCCAATAAGATGCGTTCGCCCCGGTTGAGTACCAAAGGGGCGAATTGTTCGGCTTCGAGGTTAAAGAGTACCTACTTCAAAAATGGGGTATGAAATGTGCTTACTGTAGCGTTGAAAATGTCCCCTTCGAGATCGAACACATTCTTGCAAAAAGCAAGGGAGGTTCTAATCGAGTCACTAACCTCTGTCTCTGTCTTAGTTGTCACTCTTGCAACCAAGGGAAACAAACCTGTTGAGGAGTTTTTGAAAAAGAAGCCAGAAGTTCTCAAGCGAGTAATGGCTCAAGCGAAAGCATCTCTCAAAGATGCCGCTGCTGTTAACGCTACTCGTTGGGAGTTGTACAGAAGGCTTCAATCTACTGGCTTGTCTGTAGAAATAGGTTCTGGTGGTCGAACAAAGTTTAATCGCCAGACTAGAGGGATTGAGAAGCGACATTGGACAGATGCAGCAAGTGTTGGTGCATCTACTCCAGAACGACTTCTTGTCAATGGGATTAAACCCTTGATTGTCAAAGCTAAAGGACATGGCAGAAGACAGCGTTGCGGCACTGACAAGTTTGGCTTTCCAATTCCTCATGCTCCAGCTCAAAAGTTGTTTATGGGATTCCAAACTGGGGATTTAGTGAAGGCCCATGTTCTTACAGGGAAGTATGCAGGAAACTACACGGGTCGAATTGCCATTCGATTCAAACCAAGTTTCAAGTTAACAAACAACAGGAGGTAAAAGCTTTGACGTACATCCCAAGTATTTGAAAACCATTCATAAGGCTGACGGATATGAATATGCCTCCTGACTCAAAGGATTCGCTGTCGCTCAATTTATTAGTGGGCGACAATTCCCCAGACGCGCTCACCATTGGCGGAACTCGCGGAACTCGATATATCCGCCTCGGTTATAGCGTCTGGGGAATTGCCGCATTCTAGGTGGGCCTCTTGACCGACAGTGGTGATAGGCTATAAAACATAAGTAATTTAATATCTGTAGCTGTCGCTCAACAAACCACCACCAACCTGTGACGAATCAAGCGGGAGCCTTCAAGGGGAAAGAAAGATGAAAAAATTAGAATTTTTGCTACAGAAAGAAGGCGATCGCGCCTGGTTGCCCCTAGAAACCTCCGACGTGGAAATTCTAGAAGGTAAATACCGTGTTGTTGCTCGCATTCAGCACCCCAACACCGACATCGAAATTCGCGTTACCCATACCTCCTTCGACCCAGGGGCGCAGCGGAAAGTCCAAAGCCGATCGGCCCGCACCAACCCCGAAGGATTAGTCGTGATCATTCCCTACACTAGGCTCAAACCCGGACTGTGGGAACTCTCCTGCTTGCCAGATCCCAAAGCAACACCACTAAAACCTTGGCAGTACGGCGTTCAGTTGGAAGTATTGCCCGCAGAATCGGAAACCTCCGAACCCCTACCGCCGATCGACCAAACCGAACCGGCAACTTCCCCTCCAGCCCCACAAATTGCAGCGCCAGTCGATCGCCCCGCCCCACAAATTGCAGCACCGGTCGATCGCCCAGCCCCACAAATCGCAGCACCGGTCGATCGCCCCGCACCACAAATCGCAGCAGCGGATTCAGCACCGCAGCAGCAGACCAAAATTTACCAATTCCCAATTCCCCAAACCCCCGAACCCAAACCGGGCGTCAAACTCGAACTCGTCCTAGATCAAGAAACCTTCGTCACCAAACTCGGTCGCCCCTTAATTATTTCCGGCAAAATCGACATTCCCCAACCCCCCCAACAAAGCAGAAAAACAGCAAGTCTCATTCCCGAATCCGAAGCGATAGAACTCAAACAACTGATCGGTTCAGCACAACTGCAAATTTACCTGCGCGACCCCCAAACCTCAAAAATTCTCGCAGAAATCCAGCAGCCGATGCCAGAACAAGTTCCCCCCTGCATCTTTGCCTGCGTCACCTACATCCCAACCGAGTGCAAAAGCCGCCTCATTTTAGGAGAAGCAATTCTCAGCAGCGGCGGCGTCACCCTAGCCACCAAACTATTCACAATTACAGCTCGTTTAGAGCACCTTCTACAGGAAATTAAAGACAATTTCATCGAAGAAAAGCATCAAGCTGAACCCTCCCCAACAGCCTCAAAACAGCCGGGAAGCGCCAAAAATATATCCTTCCTCAAGCTAGTAGAAAAATCCTTAGACCCTCCCTCCCCAGCCGAACCCCCAAGCAAGGAAGCCCTACCCCCTTTACTGGCTTCGCGTCACACCCCAAGTGCAGGCGGTCTAGAATTGCCCGCATTCGGTAACAAACTGCCCGACAGCAGCCGATCGCAATTGCTGTCGGAAATTTCCAATTCGCCTCGAACTGCCCCAGAGTCGATCGACCCACAAACCAAACCCTCAGACATCCCAAACCCCGCTCAAACAGGGGAAATCGGAGCGATCGACCAAAAACCCGACAACAGCCCCGAATTAGAAAAAACAGCCCCAGAAACCCAGCCAGCACCCACAAAACAGGCATTTCAAACCTTAAACGTCGAAAGTCGATTTTGGTCGCGACTGAGTTCCTTAGCCAGCAACGGCGAATCCCCCGACTGGCTCAAAGCAACCACCCTGTCACCAACTCCAACAGCCGCCGCAAATAGCAGCGACGAAATTGCCGTTGTGGAAGAAAGCAGCTTAACCCAACAGCAACCCGAAACCAGCGAAACAATTTCCGACCCCAAATCTACTAGCCCCGAAGCCAGAGAATTTGTGGTTTTTGACGAACCCCCGCAACCGAAAAAAGTTGGTCAAAAAACCACAACTGTCGCCGCAGAAGTAACTCCCCCGACTCCTTACGTCTTGCCAGAAGACGAGTTAGTACCGATGCCAATTTTGGAATTACCGCGTGCCGAAATCATCGCGGGCCACGCTGTAAAAGTACAAGTGCAACTGCCGGAATTAATGCCCCGGATTTATGTGAAAGTTTGGGTGTACGATCGACAAACCTACCTGATTCTCGACGGGCCGCGCTGGATTACCGAATTTAAATCTAACGGGTTGGGAAATGTTCGAGCAAGTGTCGAGTTAGAGATTCCCTACGGCTGCATGGAAGTCGAATTTGAGGCGATCGCCGTCGAAATGCAAACTCAGCGGGAAAGCCACAAAATAAGCGTTCACCGCCAAGTTTTACCCCCAGCCGGGCCAACTTTACCCCTCGAAGGGTAAGCCCAAATCCGCGTGCATCCGCCTTCATCCGCTGACATCTGCGGTTAAAAAATCCTACTTACTTACCCGCCAACTGCCGAAACTTCTTCTTAAACTTATTCTTATACACGTAGATCAATCGCTGTAAATCTTCAGCTTGCAACGACCTCTCTGCAGCCAAACCCGTGCGGTTCCAAACATCCTCCTGACACTTGCGACGGCAGAAATTCATCGGTTCCGAGTAAACTTTCCCACTAGATAAAGTTGGCTTCGGGCCGCACCAGTGAATCACAGTCGCCTGAGTACGATCGCCCGCAGGTCCGCTTTCTTCCACCGGAAACTGCTTTCTCAGCAAATCCTGGTCAAAATCCGGCACCAACAACTGCATATCCACATTCTGCACCCGCAGTCGATTTTCTTGTGCCGCCCGGAAAATCATAAAGTTCAAAAACCCCATTTCTCCGTACTTAAATATCCCCGGATTTGCCGCCGTAAAATCTAAAATTTCCACGTATTCTTCCAAGCTAAAAACGCCGCGTTTAGCAAAGAAAGTACCCGTGCAGAAATAGTTCGATCGCGATTCCGACCAACGAAAATTCGGGAAATGCTTCTCAACGCCCGGAATGTCAAAGAAAAATTCCGAAACATCCGCATCCGGGTAATCGTAACAAGGCTTGTCTACAATAAAATCAAACTCTTGAAAATTAGCCAATTTGAGAACATCGCCCCAGACGATCGTATCGGCATCCAAAACCATAAAATTTGACCAAGGACTTTCCCAGAAAGCAATCATTTTAGTTTTGCCCCAACCAAAACTTCTTTTTCTGAGAACTTCTTCAGAAACAGTTGTGCGGTTGATAACTCGCACCCCATAGGCTTTTTCCAAAGCACTCACAGAAAACGTACCGTCAATCAACAGACAAATCGGCACATCTCCCAGGAAATAGCGGATGCTAGCACAGCAACCCTTAGCAAACAGATAATCTTGGTCGCAGCAGGCAATAATAATACCAAAATCTTCCATAAACCCTCACTCTTTTACTAATACGAGTTACCCAAAATAATGCGACTGTAGGCAAGCTCCAAACCTTGATGTCATAAGTTATTGCCAATTATTTAATCTAAAATGGTATAACTTGCTTACCCCCAGCGTTTGGGTTTTTTGTTCTGACAGCAGCTCTATTTTCGAGTTCTGCTTTTTCGCCAGCTTAACACTAAACTCCTCCGATCGTCCGTAGGCAAAAACATCGTTAAAACCGCTAGGAATCTTGGGCCTAGTTGGTCTGTCAAGCAAGTGAGCTTTCCTTGGGCCAACAGCGGGTCAATCACCACCAGTTGCAGTCGCACTCAAACAACAAAAAAGTTGTGTTAAAATAGCGGGAAATTAAACGCGCCGGCGGTTAGTCTCAAAAAAGGCGATCGTCCTGGCAAGTCCCGACGGCAGGGGGCATCAAAAAACCCAAATTGGTCAAGCCTGAACTTTGGTTTGGATAGGGTCAATCTACCAGCCTTTAAATCTCAGTTCCCCACTCAGGGCGGGAAAATAGCCCCTGCCGGGTCGCGAGGTTTAAAGTTAGGTTAAAAAGGTTGACATTATAGGATATAAAGCTGTATAAGGGATGCGACAAGCAGCCACAATCCTACCTATAACTGTGTGTTAAGTCTGGCGTAACCGAGGACTCTGGGCAGTTGTCAGTTAGAGGCAGATTGTGGTCGAACCCATAGAACCAGTTGTCGATCGCCCGCAGAGCAACTCAAGCAAGTCGGGCGATCGAGAGATGAAATTAGCACGTAATGGTATAATCAACTGTAATGTAATGTGGGCTTGACCTGAATTGATGCCTGGGCGGTATAAGGGCTCAGCTCCCTACGTTCAAGCAGAAGTAGACACGCCTACTGTGAATCAACTGTGAATCAACAGTTATGGATAGGTTCTATTTTGGCAGTTATTGTCAACAGGCAAGCAACCACAAAAATTAGCAGTTGGGAATTGCTGCTCGTCGAGTTGAATAGAGTGTGAAGGTGTGAGGAAAATGAACAGAACTTTTTGGAATTTACTGCTAGTATCCCCGGCAATTCTGGGGCTATCATCAGTCATGAGTGCCAGTGCGATCGCCGCAGAAGCGACCGCAACCGCTGAAGCCAACCAGCTAGCTACAGCTCAGTCATCTGAGTCAAAAATTGCAGAAATAGTTGGAGAAATAGTTGCAGAACCAGTTGCAGCAGCCCCTGCTGCCCCAGAAAACCTGGCTTTAAACAGCAGCGTCGAAGCGGCCCCAACCCCGGTCGTTAACGAAGCAGATGCTGAAAAACTCGCCTCAATCGAACCAGAAACCAGCGCAGCAGCAGTCCAAACAACACTGCAAACAACACTGCAAACAACAGGGAGCGACATCGACTTAGCAGCCCCAATCGCTTCTGCCAGCGCAGCAGCAGCGGCTGAACCCTTAGCAGCAGGAGGCACAGCCGAATCCTCGCCTCAAGCATCAGACTTGGCAGTGCAAAGCAGCCAGACAGACGCCCCTGGGAAAATTGAAGTGCCAGCAGTCGCCAGCACCCCAGTTACTACCCCAGCTACTAAAGTAGAAATTGCTCAGACACCAGCCGCCGGAATGGGCGGCCCCATCGTCCCTGTCGCTCCCCAAGCGCTGCCGGCCCAACCGACCGGAACCATGTCCCAGGTGACATCAGTCACTCAGCTCTCCGACGTGCGCCCGACAGATTGGGCATTCCAAGCCCTGCAATCCCTAGTCGAACGCTACAGTTGTATCGTAGGTTATCCCGACGGCACCTACCGCGGCAACCGCGCCCTGACTCGCTACGAATTTGCAGCCGGCGTCAACGCTTGCTTAGACAACATAACCAAATTAATTGGGTCAACAGGTAACTTAGTTACCCGAGACGACTTAGCCATCCTGCAACGCCTGCAAGAAGAATTTGCAGCCGAACTTGCTACCCTGCGCGGACGAGTAGACGGCCTAGAAGCCCGCACCGCAGAACTCGAAGCCAACCAGTTCTCCACCACCACCAAATTGGCTGGAGAAGCCATTTTTGCCGTCAGCGACACCTTCGGAGATGGTGTCGGCCTTCACGACGACAAAACGTCTACCAACTTCGGCTACCGGGTGCGGTTGAACTTCAATACCAGCTTCACCGGTCGAGACTTGCTCAGAACCCGCTTGCAAGCAGTCAACACCGCCCGCTACGACAGAGCCACGGCTACCGGTACCAACATGGCTCGCTTGGCCTTTGACGGCGATGACGGCAGCCAATTCACACTAGACGAACTGTACTATCGTTTCCCGATGGGTAAAGCTACAGTCTTTGTCGGTCCTAAAGGACTTGACCTAGATGAAATTGCAGACCAGGCTTCTACCTTTGGTAACTCTACGAGTAGCGGTTCACTTTCCAGATTTGGAGTTCGCAACCCGGCCGTATTCCGCGGCCCGCAGGGAGCAGGCGCAAGTGTGAGTTTCAACTTGGGCAGCCTCCGAGCTACCGCGGGCTATCTCGCCGGCGACAGCGATGCTCCCAACCCCGCAGAGGGCAGGGGCGTTTTCAACGGTTCTTTCAGCGCTCTGGGTCAGATCGGCTTTTTTAGCAGACCGTTTGACTTGGGCTTGACTTACACCCGGAAATACAATCGGGCAGGCGATGTTAGCCTCATGGGTGGCGTCGGCAGTGCCTTGGCTAATCGGCCCTTCGATCAATCACCCACCGCATCAGATAACTATGGGGTCCAAGTTAACTTCAAACCCAGCAGTCGCTTTCAGATTGGCGGTTGGTACGGTTATACGAAGGCTGAACAACTGCGGGGCGGCAACAATGACGCTACCATCCAAAATGGTGCTATCACTGTGGCCCTGGGAGATTTTGCCCGACAAGGCAACGTCCTCGGCTTCGTCTTTGGTGTACCGCCAAAAGTTACCGAGAGCGATGTCGCCAGAAACCGCAACACCTCTTATCACTTAGAGGGTTTCTATCGCTTCCAAGTCAATGACTTTATTTCGGTGACACCGGGCGTTTACGTGATTCTGAATCCCGAACACAACAACCACAACGAGGATATCTGGGTCGGACTCCTCCGTACTACCTTTAGTTTCTAGGGTTTCCAGACATCTAGTTACAGCTAAAAGCGGCAGGCAACTGCCGCTTTTATTTATTGGTCATCAGGCGATTTTAGATTTTAGATTTTAGATTTTAGATTTTCCACAGTTAACACTCAACAGTCAACAGTCATCAGTCATCAGTCAACAGTTCACAAATTATGAATTTTGGCGACAAATCCCGAATACGGAGGTGTAGCCGTGCAGAAATGTGCTGCCACCGACGGGGCCGATTTCGCCGTTGCAGAAAAAGCCGCTCAGGGGAATGTTTTTGAGGTATCGGCCGAACAGTCGGGAGTCAAAGTTCGATTCGCCGTAAAGCCCTTCACCGCGCCCCAGACAAGAGAACATCAAGGCGCCGGCGCTGGATGTACCGCTGTACTCGGCGGCCCGCTGATAGCGATCGAGCAGCATTTCTAGGTCTTCTGCCGAGGTGCGCGCGTCCCGCAGGTGAAATTGGATGCGCTGTCCGGGACGGACTCGATCGCCGATCGCAATTGCTCCTACTTTCGGATCTACTCCCAACAGATTGCGGATTAAAAAATCTCCCGGCTCTAATGTCAGCTTGAATTCATCGCTGACTAAGCCTACAAATAACGAGTGCTGGGCTAATTCTCGGTCTTCTTCGCTCAAAGTTTGAACTAACTCTCGCAAAGCCTCTAAGGGCGATCGCTCGATGCCCCCGCTGCCGGTATCGTCGGTTTGTTCTTCGAGTTTCAGCAAAATATTGCGATCTCCTTCCGTCACCCGATAAGGATGCCCGATCGGCCTGCAGCCTTGAGCTACGATCGTTTCCAAAACAATATTGCCGCTCAAAGCTACCCCAACCGTCCCTTCTCGGTAAAGCTGATAGTCGCAAAACAGCGCCGCGCCCCTGCCCGCACCGTCCCCCCCGGCGAGTCCCCCTACCTTGGCCGCGCCCGGATAGGCATAATCTAGCCCTTGGAGCAAATCGTTAATTTTTGCGGAAAAGGGGTCGGCCAAGATGATGAACTGCGGTTCTTCCTGGGCCGGCACGCCCAAGAGATCCACCCAAGTATCCGGGGGACTATCTAAGTCCGGCAGTTCTTCTGCACCGACGTGAAAAGTTCTGACATTCACTCCCGGCAAGCGTGCCAGACTCAGGCTGACTGCCGGAGATCCCTCGACTTCTTCGGTGAGGCCGCCCCGGTTCGTGCCGATGACTCCTCCCCCGCCACAGCCGAGGATCGCAGGCACTGGCAGCAGTTCTCGGAGTAAAGGCATCAGCCGAGAATACTCGCTGGCAAAGGCAGATGAGATAAATATCAGCGCTAAATCGGCCGGGCCTTCTAGGTTGCGATCGGCTTGTTCTATAACTTCTTTGAGCGCTGATTCCAAAGAGGGACGGGTTGATAAAGCGCTGACCCATTGCATTTGGTTTTGGGTGTACATAAGGCAAACTTCTCTATAAAACTATCTCTATACATTACGCTAACCGGAACTGGCCACTGGGGGGACGCTATTCTTCGGCGATCGATTCCCCCTCGATTGCCGTTCTTGTGTTAACATAAGTTAACATGAGAGTCCCCTTAATTTGTTAAGTGTGAAATGCCGTGTTCAGCTAAATCTTAAAAGATAAAGCTCAATACAGTTTGACACACCAACCTCGTGTAATGTTTTCATCAAAAGTAAGGTTGGCTCGACCTACATTGATGCCTGTGGACTAGAACCCGCCTACGGGCTAGTAAAGCAGGGAGTAGAGACGGCTACTGCATCATACTTATGGATGGTTTCTATCTGGGCTGCTGCAACAGCAGCGCATCTCAAGCTATTATTAGCTGGGGTCGCCATACCGAAACAGCAAATCCAACCCAAACAAACATCCAAAAAGAAAACCTTTCTTACTTAATAAGGTGACAGTCAACGACTCAACACTCAAGTGACTGGGCTTCTGGCCTAAAACTTCAGTTTTACTTGACCAGCCTAAGACTCTAGAGGTCTAAGTTTTTTGAGTGATGACACCAAGCGGCTGCTTAGCTAGCCCCTTGCTCTGTCGTTAACGGTTAAACATCTTTATTTGGGTTAAGGATGTGCCGTTAGCCGAACAAGCTCACTAAACCCAAGGGCGTGCTAACATTACCTAGAAATAGGTCGGGGACCACCATATTCTCCTACACATTCATACCAACAAGCTTTATGACAACAACACCCGCAGGCAACATCCAAGAAAAAATTGAAGAAGAACTAGAAAGCGCTCGTGCCGTCTGTGACGTCAAGGGCGCCACTTCCGGGGAATGCGCGGCGGCGTGGGACGCAGTTGAAGAACTGCAAGCAGAAGCTTCCCACCAAAAGCAAGTCAAACCTAAGAATTCTTTTGAAAAATTTTGCGACGACAATCCTGACGCTGCTGAGTGCCGCATCTACGAGGAATAAACGAGCCATTTAGCTCTATCCCTTCCCTCCCGCGCCGAAATCTAACTTTTGGCGCGGGAGAATTTTATTTTAGGGGTTGAGCCTTGAAATAGTAGCGAGAATTGCCCTCTATCCCAATACGGTTAAAATCAGGCCGCTTCTCCTCACTCCCCGAACCAAGGGGGATAATAATTCGCTCTGGCGCGCCTTGGTTCGGGGGATGGGAAGGCGAGATTTGAGGAATAAACAGTTTTAATCCAAGCATATTGCCGTCTATCGCGTCTCAAGTACCCTTCAAAGCGCGCCAAGTACCTTAGAAAAAATAGCAGTAACTAAAACATTAAGACCATTTTTAGGTTGCTGATTTTTTAGCATTTTTGTAGTAAAATTTGTCACAAATAAGTGAGTATATTTTCCCAAAGATGTTGAGTCTTTTATTGGCAGCCACCGGGCCTTGGTTTCAACCGCTAGTCTGGATGGATTACCGGTTGTCTGTGTTATTAACAATTTCGATCCCGCTGGTAGTGCTGATTTGGGCTGTTGTGGCAAAAGCTGAGGCGATCGTCCGTTTGTCGATTATTTATTGGCGGGTGGCGAGTTTGCTGGCAATTACACTTTACCTGATGATGGCTGCGCTGCCTGTGAGCTTTGTATCGTCGGTGATTGCGAGGGCCTTAATTCCTGCTAGTCTGTGGTTTTGGGAGGATTTAAACGAAGAAATTGCCGATCGACCGCAGTCGCCCCTCAAACTGGCTTTTACAGCTTGGCGGTGGGCGATTACTGTTTACAGCGGTTTGGGCGCCCTAGCTCAACTTCCGTTCTTAAGCTGTGCCTTTAAATCTCAAATTCAGATAATTGACGAACCTTTTTGCCGCGTTTGGTTAGACCCACCTTGGCTCTACAAACAAATGTTTCACCCTACGGCAACCCCTCAATTTTTGGGATTTTTGGGTCTGATAGGTTTAGGAATCTATGTAATTTACTTGTCATACTTTGTGCTAATTAGACTAGGAAAAAATGGGAGGTCAGCTACCGGAAATTAAGGGGACTTTAAGTAAGTATTTGCCTTTTAAATAGCAGCTAAAGTCTTGGACAAAAAGCTCAACAATCCTAACTCCAAAAAGGGGAACCGCTCTAGGAAAAAATTAAACTAACAGCAGGGTGCGTGACGTGAACTCGCTCAAAAACCGATACAAGCCCCCGACTCCAGTCGTGGAGATATAAAAATTTTAGACTAAGGTTGAATATTGCAGATTCATCTGTGGATAAAATCTAAAATCTAAAATCTAAAATCTAAAATCGACTGACAGCAATGTTACTGGGAAAGACTGTGATGGATAGCAAACAAGCCTACTTACAGTGCTTAGAAAGGCTGATTTGGGCGCTCGATCGCCTGGAAGCAAAAGTCGAACCAAGTGAAGTCGCTCGGATTGCCGAACTGATTGTTCAGCCGATGATGGGGCCCTGGCGGTTTTTTCACACTCCCGAACATATTTTTGAGGTGGGGGGAGATGAAGATGCGATCGAGGTTTTAGCAGCTTTATTTCACGATACCGTCTACGTGCAAGTCGATCGCAGCATTAACTTTAACGTCAGCTACTACATCACTCCTGTTGCAAAAGAGGTTAACAAACAGCTACAAATTAGGGATCAATCTGAACTGCCGGCGGATGCTATCTTCGAGATGGTAATGCTGGTATTCAATTTTGTACCGGGCGAAGTCCTCAATCCTTTCGCCGGACAAAACGAATTTCTCAGCGCTGTCGTAGCAGCAAAAGCTCTAGAACCATTTCTCAAACGCGAGCAATTGCTTCAAATTGCAGGCTGCATTGAAGCAACCATTCCGTTTCGCGCTGCCGAGTCGGGAGTAACGGTAAGCCAGCGCCTTTATGGTCGCTTGCAAGCAATAAATAGCCGATTTAACCTCAGTTTGACTGATGAGGAAATGCGGGAAACGGTGAAAAAAGCTGTGCGAATCTCTAACCGGGATGTGATGAGTTTTGCTCACCATAGTTCAGCCCATTTTTTGGCAAATACCTGGAATTTACTGCCGGAAACCAATCACAATCTCATCTGCTGCGGTTTTTACACTGTTCGCGACTACCGAGTTGCTTTGCTCAAAATGGAAGGTTTTCTGAATTATCTCAAACCAGAGATAATTTTCCGGCAGTTTGAGGGATATCCAGACGATCGCACCTATCAGCGCTGGGAAACTACTGCTAAGTACAATCTCGAAATTGCGAAGCTTTATTTGGGGTGCAAACTGTCTGCCCTAGGCCTGCTAGAAGCTCTTTCTTCGGATTTGGGGATTGAGGTTTCTCTGGCGATGATGATGGGAGGAATTCCGGCTCAATCTCCTAACTGCGTGCGCCTGGAAAGCTTTTTTCCAGAAATAGAGAAACCTTACCAACCTAAAATTGGTTTAGAAGCGGAAGTATTGAATTTATTAGAAAATGGGCGGGCTAAAAGCACTTCTAATACCGATTTGGAGAGTTCGCCCCTGACAACGTTTGTGGTAAAAATTGTTGGCTTTGAGGAAATGCGCTATCAGTGCGATCGGGCTAAGGAATTTTTTCTACAAAATCTGGACGCCGACGACTTTATTTCCGACTTTAACCCGATAGTTACAGAAATTGTCATTGATTCAATTCTCAAGTTGTTTGACAGCCGGAAATCTACTATCTACCGATACTATGATATCACTTCTAAGTTAAAGTCCCAACCCCAGAGCCATTTTCTCGATCGCCCTTTTCGCTCACATGGTTAACTAGCTTTAAATACAGTATTTTTGCCTCCTCTATAGAAAAGACCATTACTCAGCTTATATAAGAGTAGAGTGATGAAACCGTGACAGGATTGATTGCCTCGCTTTCCCTACGTCAATCTGCCTATCCATCCCGGCGGCAGCAACAGCCCTACAGGTATGGTGTGGGGGCTGGTGGCAAAGATGCTAAAAGTTGATAAAAAATGGAAATTCGCTGCTGTTTGCCTTTGACAATTATTTTATACACAACGGATTTCATAGCGGGCTGTCACTCATCTGAGCTACCCCAGATAAGCGTCACTATAAAAAGCGACTGTTAAAGCACTTCCCCCCACAGCTACAACTGGGGAATAGCAAGTTCAAACGACTTGCAAACCACTAATCCCCAATCAAACCATGCAAACCACAAATTCAGTTTACGCTCAATTGCCTCTTTGCTCTTCACTGCCCACACTGCAACGAAATAATAGCACCGCTGCCAATAAAGACGTGCGCTATCTCCAACAATCCTTAGTTAAAAACGGATATCCCGTAGCAACTGATGGATTCTTCGGCCCAAAAACCGAACAAGCAGTCATCAAATTTCAAAAGGAAAATAAGATTGCTGTTGATGGCATTGTCGGCCCTCAAACTTGGAGTCTATTAGGCGCTTGTTATACAGGTGAACCCGGATGTTAAATCTAAGTTAACTAATCCTAGGCGCACGGGTAGTAAGAAACAGGTTTTTTTCACAGCAATACTTCCTTTACTCCCCCAGAAACGCTAAAAAATCTGGTGGTTGAGCGAAGCCTAAACCTCGTTTATGCCCGTCAAAAGTGCATCCAGGACTATTAATTAACATCTTTTCCCGCTGCCCGGCTTTTAAACAACTTGCCAACAATTAATGGAGACTCAAACTATGCAAACCACAAACGCAATTCACATGGAATTACCTTCCTGCCGTTATTTTCCCCTACTCAAACGCAACGATGGCGTCACGCAAAATGAGGACGTTCGCTACCTCCAGCGACTCTTGAACGCCAACGGATTTTCCGTAACTACTGATGGAGGATTCGGCCCGAAAACTCAACAAGCAGTCATCAATTTTCAAAAGCAACAACAAATCGTTGCTGATGGCATTGTAGGCCCTAAAACTTGGAATAAATTGGGTGTTTGTACAAGTATATTTTAAAGTTTGTGCAACCATCTGTTAAAGAGAGTAGGGCGTGCAGTGTGCGCCCTATTTCTCCGTCGAAGTTTCCACCCCGCACCACCCCTCCGGGGCTCCGTACATTCTATACTTGCGAGCTCGTTTGAAATACAGCATTGCTACCCGATCGTCCGGATTGATTTGTAAAATATTCTGAAATACTTTTTGGGCGGCAACAAATTTTTGATCGTAGTAAAAATTGAGAGCTTCTTGAAAAACCTCGGCAGTTTGCTGCTTAAGTACAATGCTCTGCTCTGTTTCTGTCTCGTAAATTTCAAACACCGACACAGCATTTGTCTTTCCTTTCACCATTACTCGATCGACAAATCTGTATTTATATTTTTCGGGCTCGTCTAGGCGATCGATAATTGCACCGCTAACTAGAATGCCCGCGCCGTAAACCTTAGTCAATCCTTCCAACCGAGACGCGAGATTCACCGCATCAGCAATCACCGTACTTTCCATCCGTTCTCGCTCGCCAATCGTACCCAACATCAAATTGCCCGCGTGTAAACCGACGCCGATCGCGATCGGAAACAAGCCATTTTTTTCTCGCTGCTGGTTGTAGATATTCACTTCTTTTTGCATATCAATTGCTGCTCGCACACCATCCTCGGGAGATGTAGGAAACAGTGCCATGACTGCATCACCAATGTATTTATCAATAAACCCGTTATTTTTCCTGATGGCAGGGCTAACCCTTCCCAAATAAGTATTAATAAATGCAAAATTTTCAGGTGGTGTCATCTGTTCGGAAAGCGCCGTAAACGAGCGAATATCAGCAAACAGCACGGTCATATCTCTTTCCTGATTTTCTCCTAATTTTACTTCAATAATACTCGGCTTTTCCAGCAAGTTTAGAAAATCGTGTGGCACAAACCTGCCGTAGGCTGCGTTCAGTTTAGCAAGGCGAATTTGCGTGTTAATTCTCGCCAACAATTCCTTTTTTATAAAAGGTTTAGTTACATAATCATTTGCTTCTAAGTTAAAAGCTTCTACCAAGTCAGTAGTTTGATTTTTAGCCGTCAGCATCAGAATCGGCATTTCTAAAGGCGAGTATTTTTTGCGAACTTCTCGACACACTTCATAACCCGTCATCTGCGGCATCATTACGTCGAGTAAAATTAAGTCGGGCTTAAATCCTGATTCAATCAGATTTAAAGCTTCTAAGCCGTTGCTCGCTTGAGTTATCTCATAGTTGGCTAGAGAAAGACTGTTGATAATGACCTGAATATTAATGGGTTCATCATCGACTACCAAAACTTTGAGTTTTTCACTTTCTAGCAAGTCGCTATTGTCTGATAGCTGAGAATTTATTATAGAGGATTTCCCCGCGAATTCAGGAGTGATTAAAATGGGAGAACCATCGGTTAAACGCGGCTGTATGCTACTAAAATCTGGCTGACTCTCAGATACGGGCAAAGTAAAGATGAATTGGGAACCGACGCCTACAGTTGAAGATACCCCAATTTTCCCTCCGTGCAATTCAACTAATTGCTTGGCAACCGTTAACCCTAAACCAGTGCCGCCATATTCTCTAGCAGTAGAACCGTCAGCTTGTTCAAAGGATTCAAAAATTCGGTCTAATTTATCTTCGGGGATGCCAATGCCCGTATCAGATACAGTAATGGCTAATTGGGAATTAGACGGTGATTGTGCGCTGCCCGTTACCAATTCTGCGGAAATTTCTATTCGGCCACTTTCGGTAAATTTAATCGCATTGCCGATTAAGTTGTAAAGTATTTGCTGCAAGCGATTCTCGTCGGCTGCTATTGGCGGCAATTCAGGAGCAACTGAGTTAATCAATTGCAAGTTTTTTTTGCCTACTAATGGCTGAGACAAAGTGACAATTACAGAGACTATTTCTCGAAGACCGACGGACTTAATTTGCAGTTCAATAGTTTTGTGTTTGAGCTGAGAAAAATCTAAAAGATCGTTAATTAAAGAAGATAATCTTTTCCCCGATGATGTAATCAAAGCTAAGTTAAAATTTGTAGATTCTGGCAGTTGTCCGGTAGCACCGTCTATTAAAGATTCTGCAATCCCAATAATGCCGTTGAGGGGAGTGCGGAGTTCGTGGGAAGTATTGGCTAAGAATTCGTCTTTCAGTTTATCGAGTCGCTGCAATTCGGTATTTTTAGTTTCTAAGGCAGTAAAAGATGCTTGCAATTGTGCTGCCATGCTGTTAAAAGCAGCGGCAAGTACGCCCAACTCGTCGGAACGATCGAGCTTTACAGTTTGGTCAAATTGTCCTTCAGACAAAGCTATTGCTGCATTTTTTAATGTTAAAAGAGGTTTGATAATCCAGCGAGAAGTGAGAAGTCCTAACACACTTGCCATGCCCAAAGCTGCCAGACAGAGCAACACTGTAGTTCGGTTGCCGGCGTGAATTTGTTCCATAAAGTCTGCTTCGGGAACGACAACGACAATCAGCAAATCTAAACCCTTGTCGTCTTGGAATGGCAGGACTTTTAAAAATTTCTGCTGACCGTTTATCTCAACATTTATTTGCTGCGATTTTGTAATTTGGTGCAAGTTGTGAAAGTAATTTTCTAAATATTTAGCTGTAGTTTGTGTTACTGGGTCGCTGCTTTCTGTAACTTTAAATAGTTCTTTTTTACCGTTTTTGGTGCGGAAAGGTTTTTCGGGTGTGGAAGTTGCCAGCAGCGTGCCGTTTCTTTCGATAATAAAAGTTTGACCAGATTTGCCTATTTTGAGGCTGTTTAAAAATTGACCGATACTGTCGAGACGCAACGCAGCAATTAATACTCCTTCTAGCTGTTTCTGGCTGTTGTAAACTGGTTGCAGGGCGCTAAGGATTAATGTGGGTTCTAGGAAGGATATATAAACTGAACTCCAAGTTGGTTTGATTGCTAAAGCTGCATAGCTGTAGGAAGGGTGTTGCCGGATGTCGAAGTTTTTAACGGAGGCGGCTACTGTAGTGCGATCGCCCGTATCATTAGTATTGTAAGAATAAAAATCAAAATTTGTAGAGGGGCCCGCTGCGTTAATCAATAAAGTGCCGTTAGACATCTTTTCGCCAGTGCGATATTCTCCCTCTTGATTAGCGATCGACGTAAAATTGATATAAGGATATAATTGCACTTGTCGCCACAGATACTTTTCCCAAGCTGACAAGTCTCTCATGTTCACAAAACCCAGTTTCACCGCATCCAGCTTGCTTTGATTGATTTGGTGCGGAGTTTGCAGATAAGTTCTCAAATTTTGCTCGATGCGATTGCTCACCTCGCCCATCAATTGATCGGCAAGGTCATTCACTGCTCTTTGAGAGTTCTTAAATGATAAGTATCCTACAATACCCACCGCTGCAAATACTTGCAAGACAAACGGAACTATGAGTACGGTTTGCAGCGTTACTTTTCTTGAAAGTTTTGCCACTAAGTGCTTGAGAGAAAGAGTGGACATAACATTAGTTTAGGTTGAAAAACCCAGTTAATACTTGGAGCGAAGACTTACCGTTGGTAAGTATCATAAACCATTTTGTACTTAAACACAACTTACGCAAGGAAGACCTGATATCGTTTATACAATTCTCAATGTTATACAAAATTATGAAAAGTCAAAGCGAACCGTAGAGACATGAGAATGCCCATTAGTGGCAACTTAACGTACCACCAATAGTCCGGCTCTTGTTGAAACCCCTGCCTCAGAGCTGCGAGTCCTCTTGCATAGGACTAATGAGTTCTTCAGTCCTCTTTGAGAGAATTTTAGCTATAAGTCCCGTGGAATTCATGCCCTGGCGGACTGGTGGTTGAGTGGGAGGAGTGGCGGACTAAAAGCTTAAGTTGACAACACCAATGGGGAATGCCGTGTCTTACTCCCCGCGCCCAGGGCGAACGCATCTTATTGAACACTGTTCATCAGTCGTGAGTATATTTTGATATAAATTCACCATTCTTAGAAGCTACAGACACGCTTTGTAATGACTTTTTAGATAAAACAGGAACTGATTAATGGTGGTTTTTACTTAATACTAATTTTGATAAAAAAACTATTACAACCACTGTTGACAACTTGTATAATAGTTAGTAATGAGTTGTTCGTGAGAATTTAGTTAACTGCCACAGCGAGGATCTTAGGTTTGAGTCTCATGCAGGGTAAACTCTAATTAAAAGTTTTTTAGGTACTCAATAATTCTTCTCCAATATACCAGATTCTGTTAACATAAAGTTTAAATGCGTTCGCCGTGCTCCCTTTGTCCAGTAGTTCTATTGCCCGTGCCCGATGGCAGGGGTCAAGAGGTTTCAAATTCTTGTCTAGTACGAAAACGCGCATTACGGCTGCCTCTCATTGCTGGTAAAGTTTCCCTCGCTAATGTTATAAGAGCTTTTTAAGCCTGAAGCACTGGTTTTTCCTATAGCCTGTTTAACTTCAGACGACAGAGCCTAAAACTGGCAGGCATTAAGCAGGTGTCATAACTCAAATAACGGAGTTCCTATTAGGAGCTAAAGCTGGTCAATAAGGCTTACAGTTTCCTGTAAGCCTACACGCTCACCGAAGGTCAGTGTAGGTAGTTGACTTACCAAGGACTGCCAATTATGCTGAAAGCTGCCCAATAATACGGATGGGATAAATCTTTGCTGTCGAGTTTGGGGATGGACGGGGGCAAGGCAATGTCGCCTCGGGAACTTCGCAGTTGACCGCCTTCGATCGTCACTTTGCCTTCGATCGCGGCAATTTGTGCTTGCCTGAGAGCTTCAGCTTTAATGATTGGAGGGTCGTTTGGCCTGCGGATTTTTAATTGCTGGTAAAACTCTGTCATCAGGGCGAGAGTCCCCGCATCGCTGACGTACCACAAGCTGGCGAGGGCTGATTTTGCTCCTGATTGCAGTGCTAAACCTGCAAATCCCAGTTCTGCTTCTTTGTCTCCCAAGGCGGTTCTACAGGCGCTTAATACTAATAGTTCGAGGGGCGGATTGTTCCATTTTAAATCTCTCATTTGATCGAGACCCAGTTGGGTGTCCCAAAATTGAATGTAGGAGTTATTTGGGGTTCCGGGGCGGAATTCTGCGTGGGTTGCAAGGTGGATTATTCCGTATTTTTGTTGCAGTCGCTGGGATTGCAAGTTTACTATGGTGAAGTCTTGATTGAGAAAGGATTGACCGGGCCACTGTCGGGCGATCGCGCCTAGTTCTAATGGCACTGCTGGCAGCGGTTCTTTGTTTGCCGTTTCTGCGAAATCTGATGCTCCCATTGCTAGGACTTGTACGTTTCTGAGGTCCGCGTAATTGATGTCTGTGAGTTTAAATGCGGGGATGCGGGCGAGGCTGTATTTTTCGATCAAAAATTGCTTTCCGTCGTGCATTGCTGCTAAGGGTACGGTTCGTAAACCTGCGCCGGCGCAAAACAGCAATGTTTCAATTTTTGCTGTTTGCAAATCTGTTTCTAGGGGTGCAACTATCCATTTGTAGAGTTGTTGGGCTGGTTCTAGATAGCTGGTGGTGTTGAGTTTTACGGGATTGGTGATTTCGCTGCCGAATTCTTGGACTACTGAGAGCAGTTTCTCTTGTTTGGCTTCCGGGACGCTGCGGAGAATGGGCGGACGATCGGGTAATATTAAGATTAATTCTAGTTGGTCGGTGCGCGGGATAGCGTAAATTAAAGCGGGTTTTTTCTTGGTTTGAACTGCTAGGCGGGAGAGAGTTTTTGATATTGCTTCGGCGGTTTTCGCACGGGTCTCAAAGTCTTGTTCAAAGTATGTTTGATAGTCTTCTTCCCAGCTTTCTTCTATTCTGGTTACGGCTTCGGTGAGGTTTCCCCGATCGAGCAAATTTCTCATTTCTTGCCCGTTAAGCCCGCCCTGGCCTGTGTTTTGGGCAATTGTAGCGAGGTTCGCGGTACTCCAACAGAAAAATATTGCTGTCAAACAGTAAAAAATAGCTTTTTTAATTTTTTTCTGAGTTGTGTGTTTTTGGCGTTGCTGCTGGGATTGGTAGTGCATGATTTTGGGGCGGTTAAGGGCGCCGTTGGCGGCAGCAGTTGGCAAAAGTTTGGATGTAGGTGGGAATTTTGACTGTGCTGGCGATCGGGGCACAAGTCTAGCATTCAAGACCAACCCCAAATATCTACCGTAGGGTGTGGATACCAGCACGAACCGACTCCCCGCACCAAGAAAATCACCATTTATGTAAATTTTTGTACATTATGCAGAAGTTTTGCATAAACAGGACTTACGGAAAAACCCGATTTTTTCACGTAGTAAGTCCTGTTTTTTATCTAGCAGCCAGGTACATTTAACTGAGATATTGCACCATTCTCAATAATCATTTTATGAACAGGCAAGATGCCTGTTCTTAAGAAGGGTGTAAGATGTGAGTTTAACCGGCATTACCTCTACGGGCGTCTTTGACTTTTTGCGGCACATCCGCACTTCTCAAGTGGAATCGGGTTGGGTCTTGTTGTTGAATGAAGAATATCATGAATCGAGCGACCATATATTGAGTAATATTAGCAAATATCTTCTCTGTATTTACTTGTTTTTAAAATAGTTAGGTTTTTTCGCACCAACTTACTTAAACCTCGACTGGTTAATTGTTTTGCATCGGATATCTACGCGGTTATTTCGTACAATTTGTCGATACTGCCTTTGGCCTAAGATTTTGCCTGAAAATCTCCTAGTTTTTTAGAATCGCGGCGGTTGCCAAGAGTTGAGCAACATAAATAAAAACACTTAATTATTTAGAGAATTTTACGCTATGCGGTCGATGGCTTTTTCCTTGTTGATTCTTGCTTCTGTCCTAGATAACTGAAGCCTTCTTGCTTGCACTATACATTGTGTGCGATCGCACTTGACACGGTGCGATCGCGATCGGACTGGGGAATATGTCTTAGTATTTCTTCACATATCCTGCTTTCGGTCTATGATATATGCCTTATGGCGTATTTGTGTTTAAAGCCCGTTACCGCGTACCGCTGATGAGTCAATCAACCAATTCACCGCTATCCCAAACTGTTTCGCGAAGAACCGCCCTCAAATTCCTCGGAGTCGGTGCCGCAGGCGGGCTGCTGGGCTACTCTCGATTTTCCAAGCCAGAGCCCACCATTTTTGTGCAAGATTCTCTTGACTTGCCGCGAATGCTGAATAACCGCAAAACCGTTGCAGTTGTGGGGGCAGGCTTGGCAGGGCTCGCCTGTGCTTACGAGCTCTCCCAGCGAGGTTTCGCCGTAACATTGCTCGACAAATCGCCCCAACTCGGTGGCAAAATTGCTAGTTGGCCGATTGAAGTCGGGAACGAAACTTTTATGATGGAACACGGTTTCCACGGTTTTTTTCCGCAATACTACAACCTCAAAAGTGTGGTTGAAGAACTAGAAATTACTGATAACTTTGTATCTTTAGAATCCTACGCCGTTCTGTTTCGAGACGGCAAATACAAACCCGAAGTTTTCCGTCCCAACCATTCAGCTTTTCCCTGGAATATAGTTGATTTGGGGATATCTTCTCCAAATCGGCTCAAGTGGGGAATCAATCTCACAAAACCCGCTCACTGGCAAGTGTTTAGGGAAATAGGCGGTTTTCAAACTCAAAAAACTTTCGATCGCCTCGACAATATATCCGTTGCCGACTGGGTAAAAGGTGAATTCCCGCGCGGACTTTATGACTTGTATTTTCTGCCTTTTGCCAAATCCAGCCTCAACGCTCCAGACGAATTGAGCGCGGGAGAATTGATGCAATTTTTCCACTTTTACTTTTTCGGAAATCCAGAGGGTTTGGCATTCAACGGCACGCGACAAGATATGGGCACGAGTTTGGTGCAGCCTATTGCCAGAGCGATTGAAAGCAAAGGTGGCAAAGTATTGACAGATGTCGCAGTCAGTGAGATACGCTGGGAAAACGGCAAGATTGATTCTCTGAGTTATCAGTCGGGAGATGTGCAGAGTAAAATACCTTTTTGGGTGAAGCGAAACGCGCTGTTAACTGACAGTAACTCTACCGAATATTTCGGCGCTGGTGACAGCGTATTTGCCGCCGCACCGTCGGGAAAAGAGGCAATTTCTCTGAGTTGCACTCACCAAGGCTGCACAGTTCAGAAACAGAACGACGGTAAATTTCACTGTCCTTGTCACGGGGCCGTTTTTGATGCCGAAGGGCGTGTTGTGAGTGGGCCTGCTCAGCGAGATTTGCCTCGATTTAAGGTAGTCGATGAAAAAGCAGATGAGGTACAGTTGGCCGCAGCCGTTAACCAATCGCAGCCGCAGAATGGGGGAGAAACATTGAAGGCTGATTACTATGTTTTGGCGGCAGATGTTCCGGGGATGCAGCATTTGTTTAGTTTGGCCAGCGGTGAAGTGAATCCCCAGGTGCAGAAGCGGATCGAGAGTTTGAAAATAGCCGATCCGTTTGCGGTGGGCCGTTTTTGGTTCGATCGCGAATTTCCCTGGGAACACAGCAATTTCAGTTCGCTTTCCGGCTACAAACTGACTGACAGCATCACGCTTTACCACCGAATTCAGGATCAGTTCATCGAGTGGAATCAGAAAACTGGCGGTAGTGTTGTGGAACTGCACGCTTATTGTTACAAGGAGAAGGAATTTCCGAACCAGGAAGTTTTGCTGGCGACTTTTGAGCAAGAATTGTACGAAATTGTACCGGAATTAAAAGAGGCAAATATGCTGCACCGGGAATTAGTAAATCAAAAGAATTTCTCTGGATATCCGCCCGGTAGTTATGCAGAACGCCCGGAGACTTGCTGCGCTGTACCTAATCTTTTGTTTGCCGGAGATTGGGTGAAAATGCCGTTTCCTTGTGGTTTAATGGAAAGGGCAGTGAGCAGCGGTTTGTTGGCCGCTAATGCTATTTTATATCAGGAGGGTTTGCAGAGGCGATCGCTCTTGACAGTGAATCCCGAAGGCGTGTTAAAAATCTAAGCTTGGCAGCGGGGGCGGGTTTTATAAATCGTCAATTATCGGCTGCTATCCTCGGTGAAACCCGCCCCCAGCCCTACCAGTTTAGATTTTAGATTTTAGATTTTAGATGTGAAGAAATGGGGATGAGTGATTCAAGTAGGGTTTGGACGTTTCCTACAGTTGCATTCTTTTTTTAAGATGAGTTACGGTTTGTGGGTGTGGTTTCCCTGATGGGAAAAGGCAGAGCTTGCGAACCCAAAAAATATCTGCGTTAAGCGGGGTGGATATGCGGTTAAAATATTATTGAATGAGTATAAAGCAATAATAGATGCTGAATAGTAACTGCAAAATTCGCAATAAATCTGTAACGTTTGATGCTTTTGCAACAGAATACGATTTTGCTGCCACCTTGCAAAACCAGAACGATTTCTTTACTAACAACCTATCGGCCAGCAAAGGTGCAGCATTAGATATTGGCTGCGGTTCGGGAATTCTTGCTTTTGAATTAGCCCAGTATTACGATCATGTAGTCGCCGTTGATTTGTCAGCAAAAATGCTAGATATAGCCCGTCAAAAACGCTCAGCCCCCAATATCGAATACATCCAAATGGATGCCAGTCAATTAGCGCTCGATCGCCAATTTGATTTAATAGTTAGTGCTGCTACTTTTCACCACCTGCCCAACCTCCCCGCCGCCCTCCATGCAATTAAAAAATTGTTAAATCCGCACGGAAAAATCGTCTTTTTAGATAATATTTCGGAGGTCGAAACACCTGCTACAATAGGCTACATATTAGGTGCAGCGAGAGATTTTAGACCCGACTGTTCCACCTACGGATTTCGCAATGCTTTAAGATTATTAAAATTTCGATTGTCCCCAGGGTGGTTGAAGCATTTAGCTAGCGATAGGTATTTGTCAGAACGGAAATTTAGAAAAATTTACGGTCGTTGCTTTCCGGGCTGTTATTTTGTAAAATTGGGTTGTTTTATGGGCGTAATTTGGGAACATTTGTAATGCAAAACAACGCGATAAAATCGGTAGCTGCAAGGGGACAAAAAACTCACATCCGGCAGTTGGGCATTAATCTCGATCGCTGGTATGCGATCGCCCGCAGCACCGAGGTGCAAACTCAGCCCGTCGCTGCGAAAATCTGGAATCGGGCGATCGTACTTTTCCGCGACAGTGCAGGCAAAATCAACGCTTTAGAAGATAGATGTCCGCACCGACAAGTTAAACTCAGCCACGGTCAAGTTAAAGGCGATTTAATCGAATGTGCTTACCACGGATGGCGGTTAAATGCAAGGGGAGAATGCGCCGAAGTCGATTATTTAGCCGAAAATCAAAAGCTACCTAACTGCAAAATTCGCTCCTATCCCGTCAAGGAAAAAAACGGTTTTATCTGGCTGTTTCCCGGCGACGAAACGCAAGCAGAAAAAACTCATTTACTGGATTTGCCAGAGTGGGAACATCTCAATTATATTGCTACTGTTTCAGTCATCGACTGTCAGGCGCACTATTCATTCTTAATTGAAAACTTGATGGATATGTACCACGGGCACTTGCACGATGATTGGCAAGCTTGGGCAAATCCGGTGTTAGATACTTTAGAAGAAAACGAGCATCAAGTAACTGCTCGCTATCAGGCGCAAAGTTATTACAAAATAGATAAAATTTGGTCAATTTCTCAGTTATTTTTTAAATCTCTGCGCCGACTGCACCCGGAACCGCTGGAGGTGAGTTATGTTTACCCGCACTGGGTTTCAACTTTGGGAAGCGACTTTAAGATTTACTGCTTGGTTTGTCCGGTCAGCGAGACAGCAACTCGTGCTTATTTAATTCACTTTACCTCATTAAATGCGTTTTGGCGGCTGCACAAACTGCCTGTTTGGTTTCGCAGGTTTATCAAAGATAGTTGTTTCGGCGCGGCTCAAAAGTTATTAGATGGTTTGGTGCGACAGGATGTGTTAATGATTGAAGAAGAACAGCAGGCTTTTTTGCAGAATTCAGAAAGAAAAAATTATGAATTAAATCGGGCTTTAGCTAGCGTGCAAAAGTTGATGAGAAGCCAGGCAGAAAATGGGTAATTCAGTCGCAGAGTCAAACCTGCACAGGCTAATATGTATATTTCACAAAAATCAGGGAAGTATAACCGAGGGAAATTCGGCTAGTCCTGAACGCAGAAATTGTATTTGGATGCGCTAGGATTTAGACTAAAAGTTACTTTAAAAGAAGATGAATTGGCGGGGAATGAAACCCCGCGCAATTCATCTGCGTTAATCCGCGTGCATCAGCGGTAAAAAAATCTAAATCCCGCAGCAAAAACCTTACTTTTTAGCCCGCTGCTGCTGGTAAACGTTGACCACTTTATCGGCATAAGTAGCAGTTGCACCACTTTTGCAAGCTGCCGATTCCCCAGTCATCCACCAGCAAGCGGCGCGGCGTACAGCGGCTGTTTCATTGTTGCTGCTAGCTTTGTATTCGTCGCGCAGCAAATCGCCCACGATACAGGTAACAATTGATTTGGCTTTTGTCGCGTCGGCCTCAAATTGTTGCGGTGTTAAATCTTGTTTGGTACAGAATTTTGCCCAGCGGGAAATATTGTTCGGTAAAACTTGCCACTGACTGTACATTCCGTCATTTGCGGTTTGTGGCGGGGCGGCTTGTCGCAGCGCTTCTACGAGGGCGGAAACTTGCGCGTCGGTGACTGCTTGCGCTGCTGCTGGAAGTGCTTGCAATCCGAGGCTAATTATCAGGCTGCCGAATAGTAGATTGGTTTTTGCGATCGATTTAAAATTCATTCACAATCCCCTGTTTGATTTAAACTTTGTTCCCTCAAACAAGGTTTACTATTTGGTCGCTCGAATGCCTCTGTCTTAAGTATGATTTGCTTGTTGAATGGACTGTCGATCGCCCTATTATACAAATTGTTAATCAAGTACGATAAAATCATGGAAGTACAACCCAGGGAAATTCGCAACTATCTGAGAGCAGATGGGACAAGTCCTTTTGAAGATTGGTATAACTCGCTCCGGGATACCACAGGAAAAAATAGGATTCGGTTAAGGCTTAAGCGAGTCATGACTGGTAATCTAGGAGATTGTAAGTCCGTCGGAGAAGGAGTTTTTGAACTCAAAATTGACTTTGGCCCTGGATATCGGCTTTACTTTGGACAAGTCGGGCTGACAATTGTACTTCTGCTAATAGGTGGAGATAAGAGCACTCAAGAGCGAGATATTGGCAAAGCTATTCAATATTGGAGAGACTATGAAAGACGTGAAAGCACCAACGAGTAGGAGTTACCAAGAATTTCTGATCGAATCTCTGAGAAATGCCCAAGAAGCAGCAGGTTATATCGAGGTGACATTGACAGAAGCCAGCGATGAACCTAAATTGCTCCAAATGGTACTCAAAGATGTTGTAGATTCTCGGCTAAAGTTCAACAATTTATCAGAGTCAGCTCAAATTCAATGGGAAAAGCTTGACAAGATGTTGACCGAAAGTGGCGGTTCGGAAATTTACAGCTTTGTAGAATTGCTCGAAGCGTTAGGATTTAAACTAGAAATTACTGTCGCAGATATTGAGTTACCCCCTGACTCGGAATCAACGGATTTTGGGGAATCAGAATTATCGCCCGAACCAGTAGTAATTAATCCCAGTTAATGAGTAAATCGCGCCCTCACCCTTCCCTCACAAAATCTAACAATCGGTGAGCCATTTCTAGCTTGCTGCAAGGTGCTATTTCTACTTGCTTGCCGGCGGCATTAATTAATATTGCTTGATTGGTATTGCTGCCGAAACCGGCACCTATTTGATCGATCGGGTTTGCGGCAATTACATCCAGTTTCTTCGCCCGCAATTTCTCCAAAGCAGGCTTGACAATATCCCCAGTTTGTGCTGCAAACCCGATTAATTTTTGATGCGACTGTTTCAATTTTCCCAACTCTGCCACAATATCCGCTACCGGTGCCAAAGGCAAACAATCCGGGAGCGATCGCTTCGCCAATTTTTCACGACTGTACTCGGCCGGCTTCACATCCGCTACCGCCGCAGCCATCACCGTCAAATCCGCATCGTGAAAGCATTGCAGCATCGCCTGCCGCATTTCTTCTGCACTCGCTACTGCGATCGCCCGCACACCTGAGAGCGGCAACTCGCCAGTTATACTGTGTACCAGCGTCACTGTAGCGCCGCGGTGCTGTGCAGCTTGCGCCAAAGCTATACCCATTTTGCCACTGGAAGGATTGCCGATAAACCGCACCGGATCGAGGTGTTCCCGCGTTCCTCCTGCACTGATCAACACCCGAAGGCCCGCCAAATCTCGATCGCCCTTCGCATACAACAGCGATTCAATATGAGGCAAAATCTCATAAGGTTCTGCCATGCGGCCGACACCCGCGCGATCGCACGCCAGCATTCCCGCCCCCGGATTCGCAGCATGATAGCGCCGATAAGTCAACACTTCCCGCCAATTCCGCTGCACCGCGGGCTGTTCCCACATATCCGTATTCATCGCCGGTGCCAGCAAAATTGGGCAATTAGAAGCTAAGACTGTATTAGTCAACAAATTATCAGCAAAACCCCCCGCCAACTTAGCCAAAGTATTAGCTGTCAGGGGAGCAATAACAAAAACTTCCGCCCATTCTCCCAGTTGAATATGCAGGGGGCGCCCGTGACTTGCTTGCCAAAAATCTTTGTCAGTAAAAGCAGGATGGCGGCAGAGAGTAGCAAAAGTCAAAGGCGTGACAAACTCCCCGGCCGCATCAGTAAGAATAGCTTTAACTTCCGCTCCAGCTTTCGCTAAAGTTGAAACTACTTCGCAAACTTTATAAGCCGCAATCCCACCGCTAACCCCGATTAAAATTCGTCTGCCCTTCATGATTTTTGGTAATACAGCAACCTTCGAGGTTATGAGAACTTGATGAATTCCTGAAACCAGTGCGGAGAATTGCCCGATCGCATCTCCTCATTCTTTCTTCCTTCTTCCTTCTTCCTCATTCTTTCTTCCTTCTTCCTTCTTCCTTCTTCCTTCTTCCTTCAGCCATAAAAAAGAATCAAGAAAGAAATTAAGATAAAAACAGGCTAAAATTCCTAATTCATCTGTTTAATCCGCAACAAAATATGCTGCTAACTTCTTCCTCAATTCCGTCGAAAATTTTTGAGCTAGATTTTTCAGTCTATGCTTCGTCGTAGGCTTCCATATCCAGAAGGTGGAGATAAGGTTCAACTAGCTCAGGCCGCTGAAAGGCAAGCGATCGCAACAAATGCCAATCATTCAATCCCTCAAAAGGATCTGTATAATCGTCAACTTCCAAACGGACAGCCAATTCTGCCACGTCCTGAGAAGTAAGTACAGCTATATCGCGCGATGCTTTGGTTAAAGTTTTCATTTTTTTCCCCTGCCCGAGACTTCCGCCATACTATATACTAAACCTTTAATCAGATTTCGACACAGTTTGTACAACAAAACTTCGCATTACCTCTATAACTTCCGGCAGAATCTCGTGTCCCATGTTAAATTCTCGATACTGCACCGCAGCTCCCCAAGCCGTCAAACTCTCGCGCGATCGCACAGCAGCACTAACAGGCACAATAGTATCTTGAGTACCGTGTACGATTAAAACAGGTGGCAAAACACTCCCCGCAACTGGTGAAATCTGGTGTAAATAACCGCTCAGACAAATTAAACCAGCTAGGGGCAAAGTCAATCCCACATCTAGAGTCATCGCTCCGCCTTGAGAAAAGCCACCTAAAATCGTGCGAGACAAAGGCACGCCCGTGCTGCTTTCCAAAGACAGCAAAAATTCCCTCAGCAATTGCCGGCTTTCTACCAATCCCTGAGCGTCTTTGCTTTGAAGGTTATACCACGCTTTGCCACTCGTTACCTGGGGATGGGGAAAGGGGGCATCGGGAAATACAAACTGATAATCCGGCAAATTGAAAAAGGGTGCTAAGGAAGTTAAATCCCGAGCATTAGCACCCCATCCATGCAAAGCGACAATCAAAGCGACAGGTTTGCGATCCGTTGTGGGCGGAATGCTAATAGATTGTAAAGACATCGTAGTTAATAATTGGTAATCTGGTCTTGCTACAATTATAAATTGTTACGACGGGTAAAACCCCAGATATTTGCTTTCGGCAATATTCCACTGGAAATTAGTACGCGCTTGTTAATAACTATAACCGTTGACAGTTGACAGTTAACAGTTAACAGTAGACTGTTGAAAGTAGAGTGCGAAATCCGAAACTTTCCCAAGTAAAGTGCAGATAGTTCACCTTTTATAAATAGGAATTAGGGAGCATCTCATATTTGTAAAAACACTTCTTCTGGCTCCTTTCGTCTGACTCTTTCCTCCTGCCTCACAGCAAGAGAGCCTCCAAACTCCAATTTCTAGCTTGGCTGCTTTCATTGAGATGCTCCCATCAAGACTCAGCTAAAAGCGAGATTTGTTCCGCTAATTCCAACTGGCGCCTATCGCAGGTGAAACCTTAGAAACAGATTGCTTAGACTGTTGCCGCACCGGCACCTCAATCCAGAATTCAGTTCCCTCTCCCGGAGCCGATACGCACCTGAGCGAACCTTGATGTTTGTCCACTATTTGATAGCAGATCGACAATCCCAATCCAGTACCTTTGCCTACAGGCTTGGTAGTAAAAAACGGATCAAACAAACGCTTTTTGACATTTTCCGTCATGCCCGTTCCATTGTCAGCGATTCGCACGCATACACAATTAGAACTTAAAAGTTCAGTGCGAATCCGAATAGTAGGTAAAAATGCAGAATTCGAGGCGTTGTTGTCGAGCTTGTTTTGATTGGTTGCATCATATAAAACATCAATTGCATTGCTCAAAATATTCATAAAAACCTGATTTAATTGCCCCGGCCAGCACTCTACTAATGGCAAATTTCCGTATTCTTTGATGAGTTTAATGCCCAAAAAATCAGCTTTTGGTTTCAGCCGACTATCCAAAATCATCAAGGTGCTGTCAATGCCTTGGTGAATGTCAACTGACTTCATTTCAGCTTCATCCAAGCGCGAAAAATTCCGCAGAGAAAGCACGATCTGGCTGATCCGTTGAGCTCCCATATTCATAGATTGTAGGATTTTAGGCAAGTCTTCAGTGATAAACTCCAAATCAATATCTTTTAGTTTTGCTTGCACTTCGGGCGTTGGGTTCGGATATTGCTGCTGGTATATTTCCACAAGTTCCAGCAAGTCTCGAGTATATGCGCCTGTATGGATCAGGTTGCCAGAGATGAAGTTCACAGGATTGTTAATTTCGTGGGCAACTCCAGCCACCAACTGCCCCAAGCTGGACATTTTTTCAGTTTGGATTAGTTTAAATTGAGCTTCCTGCAAATTTTTTAGTGCAGTTTCTAGTTCAGCGGTGCGCTGTTTTAGTTGAATTGTGCGATCGTACACTTGCTGTTCTACTTTTGCAGTACGTTCTAGAGACATCAACAGGTAAATCGTCAAGCTGCCAGTCATCAATAGCCCGATCGCACAAATTGCCAGCGAACCCTGATGCGTCCTCATACTGTTGTACCCCTTCCCAGGCAAAACTAGCAGCCTCCACTGGCGGTCTGCTACGTTAAATAAGCGAGTGCAAGCACTAGGATTTTGACAGATTTTTCCCCGCACATTAGCTAACTCTGGCTTTTCGTGTTTTGGGTTATCTATCAACTGCTTAGCTTGTGAGTCGTAGCGTACCAGAAAGCCTTCTTTCTCTATAGCAGAGTTGTCATAGAGGTAAAAATTAATCTTGTCTAAATTTAGCGATTCTAAAGAGGAATCGACCATACTCGTGATCTGAAACAGACCCGCAATAACTCCCATGAGGTTTTGGCGGCCGTTAACCGAGTTATCACCAGAAGTTGTGCGGCGGGGTACTGGCAGAAATACTTGCAATCCCGGTTGATTGTTGCTGACTAATCTAATCCGCGCGGAAGCCGCTATTTTCCCGGTATTCACCGATTTCTCTAAAGCTGCTTTGCGATCGGGGCTGGAGGCAACATCAAAACCGATCACTTTGTTATCTTCTTCTAATGCTTCTCTGTAAATAATGGGAAAGTATTCCGATCGCACTTTTGCTTTGACCTGCTTTTTGTCAGGAGTTCGCTCGTAAATTTGAAATGCCGGAAAGCCTTCGCCTCGAACTCTCCGTTCGTAAGCTGCTTTTTGGGCAGCAGGTACGCGCCGAATCCAGTTAACAGAATGTATAGCAGCATTTCGGGCAAGTGCAGGTTGAGCGAAGTGCTTAAAATCTTCTCTGGTAACTTCAGTAGATGCCCTGTAGAATGCTTCAAGTGAGTACAGAAATTCTAAATTTTTGTTGATGCTTTGCTGCAATGCCACATTCAGGCGATCGGCTTGCTGATGAAATTCAGCTTGCATTCGGTGGTTTTCCGAATGCCACACTACGGCTGCGGCTGCCAATGACAAACTCGTACCGGTGCAAAGAGTCAGCGCTGCAGGAATGTAACGACGGTGCGACAGTAAACTTTCGGTCAGCGAATTAAACCAATTGCTCGCAACATTCATATTTCCAGACCTTCTGCCACCGGAGTGCTATTTTTTAAAGACTTGTAAAATTCCTTGATAGCACGAAGGACAGCCCAGAAACTAAATTGTTTAAAAACTTACGATCGCAGAAATAGAACTTACCGTAAGAAACCCAATTTCTACGAAAATCTTGGTGTGGTAACGAGAAATCTGGGGAGAAACCGGGTTTCTTAGCAATAGTGCATCCACGACTGAGAGATTGCCACCAATTGTAACTAAGTGTAACGAAGCCAGTACCCATCTGGGCGCTCCCAAGTTCCTGCCCCGGAAGAACCTGGGAACGAGAAAAAGCCTTGATCTGGTGGGGCGGGTACTGAATACCCGCCCTACACAGCTAACTTAAATGTGGAACAGCTTACAAAACCGTCCCTATTTCCTTCAAATAAACCCGTGTAAACGGTTCATCATCCCCCAGAGTATACTGTTCGATCAACCCTTGCCGACGAATAGAAATACTATTTCCTTCCCTCATCACAACAGTATCGTCATCAGTGCTTTCTCTGACCAACATCATCTCAGTTTCCCCCGGATTGTCCAGCACCACCATATTGCTTCCCTGATAAAACATTCCCTCAGCTTCCAAAACATTTCCGGGATATTCAGCAATTAACAAATCGAGCTTGGGATTCCGCAGCAAACTTTGCACGTTAAGATTGTAATTCTTATTCAAGACTTTCTCAGAACGGTTGACAAAAAGTCCACCGCGACAAACAGCACCGATTGTCCAATCGGGATGCTGCAACAGAATGTGGTCGATTGTTTCTTGCAGATCGTGCACCGAAATTCGGTTGAAAGTAATAATCGGAATTCTGGCGGATTTGCCCGAGTCAAAGAAAGTTTCGATAATATGCGAAGGCACATCAACACCTTCGCCGACAGCCGGGTTGAGGTGCATAAAAATTCCCGGCGCGGCATTGATTTCGAGAATCCCAAAATTGCCTGTTTTCCAAGATTTGGCGAGAGTTTCTGTTACCACATCAACTCCCAAACAAGCTAACCGAAAATGTAGGGCGATATCTTGAGCCAAAACAATGTTATCCGGGTGAATATTGCGGGTAGCGTCGATGCTGACTCCGCCTGCGGAAAGATTTGCGACTTTGCGGAGATACACAATGCGATCGCGCTCTAGGACACTATCCAATGACAGCCCTTGTTCTGCCAGATACATTTCCATCGCTTCGTCGGACTGAATTTTGCTCAGGGCCGAAGTTGGCGTATCCAGACGTTGGGATTTGCGGTTTTCACGACGGATCAATTCGCGAATTGTTGAGTCGCCATCACCTGTTACCCAAGCGGGTCGGCGTTCAGTTGCCGAAACAAATTTGCCGTCAACGCACAACATCCTAAAATCCGATCCTTTGATGCTGTTTTCCACAATTATTCGCACTGGTTCTGTTTCGGGAATTGCCTTAACAGCTCTTTTAAAAGCCGCCTGCAATTCCTCACCATCTCGGACATCTGCTGTTACGCCAATTCCTTTATGACCGACTACTGGTTTGATAGCAACTGGGTAGCCAATGTCTTTAGCAACTGCCAGAGCTCCGCTTTCTGTGGAGACGATATCGCCTTTGGGAACAGGAAATCCTAATGTAGCGAGAAAAGCTTTACAATCGTCTTTGCGCGTGGTAAAATCTGAGTCTAAATGGCTGTCAGAATCAAAAGTAGTTGCAGAGCCGCGCACGAGTTTTTTGCCGTAACCGTATTGCATCAATCCTTCATCCCACAAATAAAATACGGGAATGCCTTTTTGGGATGCCGCTCGCATTAACGAATAAACTGTCGGACCTCCGTAAACTGACTGCCGGAACATATTTTGCAGCACATCTATTTGTGCATCAAAGGGAAAATCTTGATTTTGATTGATAGCTTCAAACCAATCCCAAACAGCGTAAACTACGGCTCGCGCGCTGCGGGCGTGAACTGCTTCTATGCTAATTCTGTTAAACTGAGAAAACGGCTTGATGTTCCAGTGTTGGAAGTGCAAACCCATGTCGAGTTTGGCTACTTCTGAGGCGGTACGGCCGAACAGTTGGGCGTGGTTCGAGAAAGTTTCGTGCAGGATTTGCGGGTAGCGATCGCCAATAATTTCCTGGTAATGTGCGATCGGCAAAGGTTCGCTCGCGCCCGTCAGTGCCAAATCGAAAACTAAAGCCGCTGTCCCTAAGTAAGGGTTAGGCCCCATATAGTGTTTGAAGTTGAAAACATCAAAAACATCGGTTTTTCGAGCATTGACGCGGGCTGTTTCGGTGCTTTTTTCTTGCAGCATTTTTTAACCTCCTTTTAGCTAATTTTTTACGGTAACTTTATAGTCGGTGCATGGGATACTACCTGCGGGCATAGATATTCCAGCAGTGAGATAAATACTCCGACCAATTCTGGCTTCGGTATGGCCCGAAAGGGGAGCGGGAGAGTAGGGGAGATGGGTAGAGGGGGAGAGGGTGAGAGTGGGAAAATATTCCTTCTTCCTTCAACATCTGACTAAGTATTGATGACTAAGCATTGATAACTAAGCATTGATAACTAAGCACTTATGACTAATGACTACTTCTTTCCCCCCTCCCAAAAAAAGCTATAACTTTTGAGAGGTACACTCTGTACTTATAATTGTTTATGACAGTGAAAGAAAATTTAAGAGGCAGCAAATTATGAAAATCGCACAAACTGCTCTCAGGGACAAAGTTCACCACTTAGCTGAGGAAGCCTTTCACCGGAAGCTAATTTCTGGCTACGGCGATGGTCAAAACAGCAACGAATATCAGATTGTCTGGAATGGCAAACCCAGACACCTGCCTTTAGAACGGGCGAGTACCATATTGAGCAATTTGATCGAGCGATCGCACTAACGGGCGATCGGACTAATTGAGGACTGACGCTCATCAACCCGATTTCTACGAGCAATCAGAGGAGGATTAGCGAAGAATCTGGTCAGAAACCGGATTGATCGCCCCGCGCGCGTCAGCCCTGTAATTTAAGCTCATTTCTTGACCCCTCCTATCTCCTGTTAGGGGGGGTAAGTTTTTTGTGTCGATCATCGAGGATGAGTTAAGTAGATAGTCCTAGACGCAGAAACCGGTTTTTTTTACCAGTCGCGGACGCAAAAGCTCTCTCAAAAACCGGGGTTTCTGAGTTAAATTTTTCCCTTCAAACGTAGAATTTTCGTTCCTGTTCCCGGCTTCTTTAGTCTAGTCCCTCCAGGACTGTTTACAAAACCATCGTTACAGCCCGGAGCAAGAGTAAAAAACAACCCGAACGCTTGAGCTGTGTGCATCCTACAGGCGTAGGAGTATGAATTTTTTTTGGTATCTATATATACCTTTGGGCCGTTTTCCGAAAAAAGAAGTTTGTGTTTTAGTGAAATTAAATAAATTAACAGTGGAGATATTATGGCGAGCAACGAAGTTCAGGGGAAGTTGCTAATTATTGGTGGCGCGGAAGACAAAGAGGGGGACTGCAAAATTCTGCGGGAATTCTTGCGCTGCGCCGGAGGCACTAAAGCCCGCATTGTAGTAATGACGGCTGCAACAAGCCTACCGGGAGAAGTAGGAGATAATTACATCCGAGTGTTTGAGCGACTTGGCGCTGAAGATGTGCGAGTTGTTGACACCCAGAGACCCGAAGATGCCAGCGATCCAGATTATTTAGAAGCGATCGAACAAGCGACCGGCATATTCTTTACCGGCGGAGATCAAGCGCGGATTATTAGCTGCTTGAAAGACACAAAACTTGACGCAGCTATGCACAAACGCTTCTCTGAAGGGATTATCATTGGGGGCACCAGTGCCGGCGCGGCCATGATGCCAGACATGATGATTATTGAAGGAGACTCGGAGACAAATCCCCGCGTTGATGTGGTAGCAATGGGCCCCGGAATGGGTTTCCTTCCAGGAGTTGTCATCGACCAGCATTTCGCCCAGCGAGGTCGTCTGGGACGCTTAGTTTCCGCACTCTTGCTGCAACCGGCCGTGTTGGGATTTGGTATTGACGAAAATACAGCTATTTTAGTCCACGGTGACGAGTTGGAAGTCATTGGCGAAAGCGCTGTAACTGTCATCGACGAGTCGGAAAAACTCCACGACAATGTAGATGGACTGTTGAAGGATGAGGCTTTGGCGATTTGCGGCGCCAAGTTGCACATACTCCCCCACGGATACCGGTTTAACTTGAAAACTCGCCAGCCGGTACTCCATAACGTAGCAACTACAGCAGAGAGAGAAACGGCGATCGCCTAATTTACTTGAAACTGGCAAACATCTTAAAATTATGTAAGGTGAGCACTGCACACCTTACCCATTCTACCAACTAGGATGGTTGAAAACCCAGTTTCTGTCTTCCCAACTAATAAAAAGAAGAGGATTTTACCTCTTCTTTTATTGGTGCGGTTTAAGATTTTTTAAGCACTTTTCTGTTCGCCAAAAATCGACTGCTGCCCTTCTTCAGTCGATATTAAATTCCACCCTTGAACTCTCAGCTTCTGATAAGTTGCCCATCCCTTAGAACCGCCCGGTTCCCGGTAGTCGGATACAGCAAACTGCGGAAAAGCTGTATAAGGCCGCCACGCCTGACGGGCATCGGTACGCAAGTGCAATATCTTTTCTCCATTGCCTCCGAGTCTGGGCAACCAACACATTTGTTTTAGCATTTTTAACACTCCAGAGTTTTACAGTAACGGTAATTCGCCAACATCCCACATTAAACTTTTAGAGCCTTAGAGCCACTGCTCGGAATATCTAACGGGTAACAGGGACGCATGAGATTTTCACCAATTACCAATTACTGAGGTAGCAGCAGTCGTTAAAGCTGATGAAAGGTTCTACAAAGTTTACCAGTCAAAAACTATAAAACAAGTGCTACCAAGACATAAGCAAAAATAATCATTGCTATTCTCGGCTCAAACTTGGCTTAAAGTCCCAGGAAAACCCAGTTGAATAAATGATTCATGTTTCTGGTTTCCCTTGCCTTATAATTACACGCTCATCCTCGCTCTTTCCGCATAATATGACATCTTTCTACGGTATTATTCCTGTCTGCTAAAAAATGTTTCTTTAGTTACAAATCTTAAATGTTCACCACGATTTATTTAGTTATCAAAAGTTAAATTATTTTTCATACAATACTTGGGACAGTTTTTGATAGCCAACCGTAGAATAAGGGTTCAAGGCTCTAAGGCAAGTTCGCTACCAACGGAAAATCTAGGGTTTCCGACTACGAACTCAAAACAGCCCGGACTATTTTTCATAAATAGCACTTAATAATTTTTAGTTACTTTAACTACATTTTTGATTAAAATCTGGTTTCCGGGTGCCTAGGGGCGCACCTTACTCAATCGCTAGGGTTCGCACTACTAAATCTTCCGGTTGCGCCCCCAAGTACCTTACAACATAAGAGTTACAGGTTTAACTCTTAAGAACGATGGCGACAGATTTACCAAATTGTAAAAATCAATACTAATCACACTCATAAGTTCTGAAAACAAAGTATTCATGGCCGCTGCAATTGAATTCAAACTCTTCGCTCCCAACAACAAAGCAGCTACAGTGATCGGCTCCTTTTCCCAATGGGCAGAAATTCCCTTAGAAAAAGATGACAAAGGTTATTTCCGCACTAAGATTAAGTTAGAAGACGGTATTTATCAATACAAATTCCGAGTTCAGTCGCAAAGTCCATGTTTTGAACCGGACGAATGGGTAGAAGTCAATGACCCCTACGCGACTGAAATTGACCGCACTACTAATACAAGTACAGTTCGCATCAAAGCAGGCCCGCGAGTTATTGATACCTATGTTTGGCAGCACGACGACCAAGAACTCCCCAATAATGAAGAATTAGTTGTTTACGAACTGCACGTTGCTGATTTTTCCGGGCCGGATGGTTCCGACAGTTGCAGTAAATTCCAGCAGGTGAGGGAGAAATTAGATTATCTGTGCGATTTGGGGATAAATGCGATCGAACTAATGCCAGTTAATGAATATCCGGGCGATTATAGCTGGGGCTACAAAGTCCGCGATTTCTTTGCCGTAGAGTCCAGTTACGGCGCAACCGCAGATTTAAAGCAATTGATTGACGAGTGCCACGGACGCGGCATTCGGGTGATTCTGGACGGCATTTACAACCACTGCGATGAAGAATGTCCCTTATTGCTAATCGATCGCAATTATTGGTACTACCGCGACAAACACTATCCCGAAGATCCTGCTAACTACTGGGGCCCGGAGTTTAACTACGAAAACTTCGACCCAAAACTCGACATTCGTCCCGCTTGGAAATTCATCGGCGATGTCGTTAATTTCTGGATTCAAGAATATCATATCGACGGCATTCGCTACGATGCAGTGCGGCAGTTGGACAATCGAGATTTCCTACACTGGATAACTCGCGAAGCGAAAAAAACCGCCGGTAACAAGCCATTTTACAACATAGCAGAACACATTCCCGAACTTCCCGAACTCGTCGCTGCAGACGGGCCGATGGACGGGTGCTGGCACGAAAGTTTTCGCATTTTTGCCATAGAAAATCTGGCGGGGAAGACTTTCGATATCGAAAAGCTCAAGGAAGTTCTAGAACCCAAACAACAAGGCTATCAAAACACAACTAATGTGATCAATTATTTAGCCAGTCACGACCGTGACCACTTGCTCGCAGAAGGCCGTTTTCGGGATATGGATCGAGAAGCTGCTTTTAAACGCGCTAAATTGGGAGCGGTTTTGTTAGTGACAGCCGTAGGAATACCGATGCTGTGGATGGGCGAAGAGTTTGGACAATCCACTGGGCAAACTCCCAACCAGCCGAATAAGCTGCAATGGTCTTTGTTGAAAAATCAGCCCAATCATGAGTTATTGGAATACTACAAACACATGATTCGGCTGCGGCAACATTTGCCGGCACTTTATACCGAAAATATTGAATTCATCCACGAAAATGCAGAAGCCCAAGTGCTGGCTTATTACCGCTGGAGCGATGAGGGAACGCGAGTAGTAGTTGTCGCTAATTTTTCGGATACTTATCTATCGGGTTACTGCATTCCTAAGTTTCCGGCGGCGGGAACTTGGCACGAGTGGATGTCTAACAAAATAGTAGAAGTTGAGGAAGAAGGATTTAAGTTTGATTTGCCGGAATGGTCAGCGCAAGTATTTGTTTGAGAGCCGGAGAATTATGTCTCCAGGCAGATGAGCGGCGGAGTTGTACAACAGTAAATTGTATTTAGGACGGGCGCACCAAACTCAACAAACCGGGTTTTTCTACCTAGGTGGATGGCTGTAACGATACTTTTTTGTAAAAAAACTCGGTTTCTGCATCCAAGAGTGCGATCGTAATTCCTGGTATTGAGAATAACAATTACAGGGCGACTTGCCAACCGTGAATTAACACGTCAATTAACACAAACTTTGTCGGAGGACAAACTCTATGGGCTGGTTAAAAAGATTGTTTGGTTTAGAAAAACTAGAAAATCAAGAAACTGTTGACGCTCCTGCTTACCAAGCACCTGTAGCTCAAGCTCAATCTCAAGCTCAACCTGCTGCGAGCGCTCAGACAATCCCGCCGGAACGCATGGGCTTGAATGGAGAATACGATCAAAGTGGCTTAGCTAAACGGGTGGCTCAGGCTTTCGATGCAAATCCAGATGTTGCGGATATTGAGACTGTTTATGTGGCTCAACTTGGGACTACGGTGGTTCTCAAAGGTACAGTTCCCAGTCAGGAAATTGTCAACAAGTTGGTGACAATTGCTAAAGGTGTTAAGGGCGCAACTGGGGTGGAAACTAATGAAGTTACTGTCGGCTAACGCGACGGTTATTTCTAATAGTTAGCTGTTAGCAGTTAACAGTTAACTTAACTACTAACTGTTAACTGTCTTTTTTATCTATCATGGTTTCAATAAAAAATATGACAGGGGAAACCTTAGAACCTACTCGGGGGAAATTAGAACGGACTCTTTCGCAGGGAATTCAAGCTTTGTACCGCTCTCAACTCGGACACCCAACGAGTCAGGCGCTCTGCAATCTTTTGGATAACAAATTGATAATAGTTGTCGAAAATGGGCTTACTCAACCCGAAAAACTGCTGGCTGATAACGGTCAGGAAGAGTTGGCTTTGCAGGTGCGAACACAATTAGAATCTGTTCTGGAATTGCCACTGAAAGAATTAATCCAAAAGGTTTTGGGCGTGGGGGTCACTGATTTGCTCCGCGATGCGACCTTGGAGACAGGTCGCACTGGAACGATCGCAATTTTGGACTCTGCACCTCAAGTTCGTGATTCTAATTATAAATCTAAAACTCAACCAAAACCATTTGAGAGTTGAGATGCTGGCGGATAACTGTTTCTAAATCTTTGATGTTAAAAGGTTTGGAAAGGTATTCCACGCAGCCTGCTTCGAGAATTCGAGCGCGGTCTTCTGGTTTTGCTAGTGCTGTGACAGCAACAATCGGAATATGTCTGATATCGGGGTTTTGTTGGGCGCGCTTTACTACTTCCATACCGTCTATATCCGGCAGGCAAATGTCGAGGACTATTAGGTCGGGCTGTCGAGCGACTGCTGCTGCCAGAGCTGCGTACCCGTCAACTGCTCCCACGCACTCGCAGCCGAATAAATCGAGTATTTGTGTCAGCAGCTCTAAGTTGTCCGGATTGTCGTCTACAGCCAACACTAAAGGACGATTCTCAACCGGGGGTTGAGCGCTAGTGAAAGACGAGGATTCCAATTTATTGTTCCAATGAGGGTAGTTCATAAATGCCGAGCGAAACGATCAAAAAAGTTGTCTCCGAGGCATTCTTCAAGTGGCGCTGCGGCACTTGAAACAGATTGGCTCGTATTGGTAGCTATCCGATGACCAGTTTTTGGTCTAATCCGATACAATATCGCTACAAGCTGCAGGCAAAACGACCGCAGTTGATTAACCGCATAGCATCTGCTTAATTCTACCTCTCCCAGCGCCAATTACCAACTGACGCCCTCTTGGTGCGTCAGCCTTGGTAAAAATACCCACGCAATAAATACGAAAAATCTTACCAATAAAGCATCCTCACTTAATAGCATGCAATAGTGGCGACAGCTTCTTAGGATATTAACCACATTAAACATGGGTTCCCCTACAGAGATCTACCTAAAGGAAGATTCTAACCGATACTTAATTTTCCTAACTTCCACCTGCTGAGAGATACTTGATTACTCTACTTTATACTTCAATGTTTTTAAGTAGTAATCATCACAATTTAAGCCAGTAAAAAAATCAGTTTTTACATGAGCTTTACCGGATATTAACCTAGGAGGTTTTAATGACAATTCCAATCAGAGACGACCTGACTTACATTTTGCTCAAAAAGATTGACAGCGGCAACGGCAGGGGAGAGTCGGAAATTAGGAAGGCAGCGGAAGAATATGTCGGTCACCCGGTGGCGGAAGCGGAATTGCTCGGTCATTTGGACTACCTCAATCAAAGAGAATTTATCAAAGCTCAGTTTAGTGGCGAGCCTTATGGAGGAGCTGAGTTAGTGCCGCCTTTAGTGGCATTTCAAGAAGCTGAGTTAACAGAAAAAGGTCGCAAACTGTTACACAAAATGGAGACGAATCCTCCGAACTCGCTCCACCACGAAGGATCGGCAGTTCCTATCGCTTCAAAGGATATGCCGTTTTTGGAAAAAGTGATGGTAAACGGTCACTTGGAGGATATTTTTGATGCCCGCGACATTACCGAAGTAGTGTACCGGGTCATGCGCGACGTGATGACAAAAGACGCCATCGAGCACGTGGAATCTGAATTGCACAAAGAAGTTTTGCCTACGGATGACAAAACCCTGCAACAAGAAATAGCAGACCTCTGGAAAGATACCAATCCGCTGGTGGGATTGCTGAGCCGGATACGTCAGCCTTTGACCGGCCCGCCTGCACCTGCGGGGATCGATGGCAATTTGTTTGCACGGAGGGTGGAACTAGAAGGCGCACTTCCTTCAGGAGTAAAACCGGAAACTGCGATCGCGGCTGTATTTTCGGCAACGAAGGATGAGCTGTCCGAGGAGCGAATTCAGGAAATAGCTGGCTTTTTGCCGGACAGAATTCGGGGAATTTGGGAGTCGGCTTAATGAGACCTTTTAAGGTATAAATACTTACCCGCCGGGTTGACCAACCAGTATTCTCCCTCCAGAGGGCAGAATACTGGTTGGTCAACCCGGTTTCTCTATACCTCTTGGCTTGTAACTCTGCAAGGGCTTTGTAGTGAGGACGAAAGTCCCGATCCAACTCGATCGGACTTTCGTCCTCACTACTTGTCAGATCGCTCTTTCCTTGCCTTGTAAGTGCTGTGAAAAACCCGGTTTATCACCGAAATTTGTCGAAAAACCCGAAATATCCCCAGCACCGAGTTTCTCGCTCTTGGGTTGGGTCAAGCCGCTAGACGCCGCGAAAGTGTTGTAATGTATAATACAGGGCAAGTTAAGACTGTGGCTCCTAAAAATGCTGTCAACAGCCCGGGAGATCAAAAGGCATGACCCGCACCAAAGTTAGACAAATGTCACGATCGACTTTAAAACAAGAGATTTTACTCAATCGAATTACCAATCGCATCCGCAACTCTTTAGAACTGCAAGAGATTTTGACGACAACTGCGCGAGAAATCCGCAGCTTTTTAGAGAGCGATCGAGTAAAAGTTTATCGCTTTGAGGCCGACGGTAGCGGTGAGGTCATTGCTGAGTCCATCAACGGCGACAATTTGCCCTCTATGTTGGGTTTGCGCTTTCCACCAGGCGACATTCCCCAGAGTGCTCGGGAAATGTTTCTCAAAGCGCGGCAGCGAGTGATTGTAGATGTGGAATTGAAGCATCAAACAATTAATCGGTTAGATTGTCCCGAAACCGGCAAAACTTTAGCAGTTGAAGATATTAGCTATCGTCCTGTAGACCCCTGTCACGCTGAATATCTGAAGGCTATGGGGGCACGTTCTTCTCTGACAGTGCCGATTGTGCATCAAAATCAGCTTTGGGGACTGTTGGTGTCTCACCACAGCCAACCGAAACGGTTTAGCGATCGAGAATTGAAAATGGTGCAGTTGCTTGTGGATCAACTTTCAATTGCGATCGCCCAATCTTTTCTGCTGAGCCAAGCTCGACAGCAAGCGCGTGACGAAGCCGTTATCAACCAAATTACCAGTTTGCTGCATTCTCCTCTGGAAATCAACGAAATTCGGAAAGCAGTTCTCGAACAAACTGTCAAGCATTTGCGTGGTTCAGGAGGGCGACTCTACATTGCAGCCGAGTTTGGCGATCGGCCTGCTTTGCTTTATACCTGTGGCCAGCAGCCCGCGGACATCGACCTTGAACTCAGCCCATTTTGGCAGCAGATCATGGGGAGGGCAAACCAAGACGATCCATCACAAACTGCTAATCATACAAGCCAATTAGGTATTTTTGAAAATCTCTATTCCCAGCATTACAGTTCAATTGACAGCAATATTTCCAGTTTGATCGTACCGCACTTGTACGCAATTTCCGATATTTCTAAAGAACCTCAACTCAAATCTGTATCTGCCAATTTAGTCGCAGCTTCCATTCGCTCATTTTTGGCAGTACCGCTGCAATATCGCCAACAGTGCATCGGCTGTCTCACCGTTTTTCGCAGCCCTATACAAACCGAAATTTTGTGGGCGGGCCGTTGCAGTTCGGACGCGCGGCACGATCGTCCCCGACAGTCCTTTGCAGCTTGGAAAGAAATCAAAACAGGCGAAGCTCAAAAGTGGACCAGCGAGGAACAAAAGCTAGCACAATCTTTAGGAACTCACCTGTACATGGCTGCAATGCAGAGGCGCGTCGAGGCGATGATCCGACATCAAGCTTCTCACGATCCATTAACGGGTTTACCTAATAGATTACTGTTTAATGAAAGGCTGTCTTTAGCTTTAGCTAGCGCTCACCAAAAGGGAGAAATGCTGGCGGTAATCTTTCTAGATTTGGACAGATTTAAAAATGTTAACGATACTCTCGGTCACCCAGTGGGCGATTTGTTGCTGCAAAGTGTTTCTCGGCGTTTGACTAACTGTTTGCGCGTGGGGGATTCGATGGCTCGTTGGGGCGGAGATGAATTTACTGTACTGCTGTACAATATCAACAGCCCAGAGGAAGCAACTAAAATTTGCCAGCTAATTATCCAGAGTTTAAGCAGTCCTTTTGATTTTGAGGGTCTGGAACTTTATATTAAGGCTAGCTTGGGAATTGCTTTGGCTCCTTACGACGGAGAAGATGCAGAAACCTTGCTGAAAAATGCTGATGCTGCGATGTACAAAGCTAAACAGAAAGGTCGCAATAATTATCAGTTTTACACACAGGCGATCGGCAGTAAAGTCTCCGAGGATCTTAACTTAGAAAATAATCTTTACAAAGCTCTAAAAAATTCTGAGTTTGTGCTGCACTATCAGCCGCAAATAAACTTAAAGACTGGCAAAATAGTGGGCCTGGAAGCTCTGATTCGCTGGGAGCATCCCGAACGCGGTTTGATTTCTCCCGATCGATTTATTCCCTTAGCTGAGGAAACAGGATTAATCTGCCCGATTGACGAATGGGTGATGCGGACTGCTTGCTTGCAAAATCGAGCGTGGCAGTTACAGGGATTGCCGCCGATGCGGATAGCGGTGAATTTATCAGCCCGCCAGTTTCTGCAACCTCACACGGTACAACTCATCGCTGAAATTTTATCCGAAACCAAGTTAAATCCCGAGTATCTAGAAATAGAAATTACTGAGAGCATTGCCATGACAGATGTGAGCTTTACGGTGTCGGTATTGCAGCAGTTGCAGGACATGGGAATTCAGATTGCTCTGGACGATTTTGGCACAGGTTATTCTTCGCTGTGGTCTCTGAAAAACTTTCCCCTCAATAATTTAAAAATAGACAAATCTTTCGTGGCCGATTTGGTGACTGGCAGCAGCGGTGCTACTATTGTGAAACTGGCGATCGCCTTGGGACAGGGCCTGAATTTACAGGTGATTGCTGAGGGAGTGGAAACAGCAGAACAGTTGGCGTTTTTGCGATCGCATCACTGCGATATGGGTCAGGGTTACTTCTTTAGCAAACCCATACCGGCGGCGGCTATAACCCAATTGTGCTTACAAAATCAATCGGGGAAATAATATCAATTCCGGTTGCACCGTCCGTGATTGTTGACTGTTGACTCACCGTGAACAGTCAACAGTCAACAGTCAACAGTCAACAGTCAACAATGATAAGGAGTGCAGCCGGAATCGATAGGACAGCTTACTGCCAAACAAACACTTTCGCTTCGTATTCCGGCAAGTCAATCATAATATTGTCATCGCCAGATTCAATATCATAATTACCTGTCCATTCGTGCCAAGTTCCGTTTGCCGGGAAGTGGGGAACGCTGTAACCTGCTAGATAATTTTCCGACATATTCGCCACTACTACAACTCTCGAACCTTCATCGTTCCAGCGAGTGTAAGCAAAAACTTTCGAGTCGGGGTCTTCGTGGAAAAAGTCGATGTTTTCTGTGTAAAGTGCCTGGTTATTTTTACGCAGGTGAATCAAGCCTTTGTAGTATTCCCACAAACCTTTATTCATGTCATTTCCTAGCAGCGTCCAGTCAATTTTAGATTGCTCAATTGTTTTGGCTTTGTATTCGCCAAATTCTTCGCCCATCCAAATCAGCGGCACGCCAACTGCTGTCATTAACAGCACGGTTCCCAACTTCGCCCGCTTGAATGCTGCTTCATCCAAAATTCCGCGCTCGCCCAATTCGGCAAAAATGCGATCGTGGTCGTGATTACTCAAATAATTGACTACATTCGTAGCACCCAAGAAACCTTGTCGCTTGCAGTCGATTACCTCTTTGAGCCGTTCTAAATCAAAATTGTCCCCGCAGAGTTGTGGAATTATGGAGTGATAGAAACTGTCGTGCCAGCAGCCGTCCATCGGCCCGTCTAAATTCGTGATGCTGGGATTTTCGGGAATGTATTCGGCAACGGTATAAAATGGTTTGGGGCCGGCGACACTTTTGGCTTCTTGAACGACCCAGTGCATGAAATCGTAGTTAGCAATTTGTCGCGCCGCGTCGAAACGAATGCCGTCGAGATGATATTCTTGAATCCAGAAGCGGACTGTATCGCCAGCAAATCTGCGGGCCGGGTAAGTGTCTAAGTTTTCGTCGTAGAATTCGTAGTTAAATTCCGGGCCCCAATTGTTGTCTGGATCGCGGGGTTCGTGGTGATACCAATAATCGTGATCGATTTGAGTGAGGGGGCTCGATGCTTCCGAGTGGTTGTAAATCCCGTCGATGATGACGCGAATGCCGCGCCCGTGACACTCGTCTATCAGGTTTTTGAGTTCTTCTGTGGTTCCGTAGCTGGACTCGGCAGCGAAGAAGTAGCGGGGGTTGTAGCCCCAACTGTAGTCGCCTGGGTATTCTTTGAGGGGCATGAGTTCGATCGCGTTGACGCCGAGTTCGACTAGGTAATCGAGTTTTTCGACGACGTGCTTGTACTTGCCGCGGGCGAAGGGATCATCTTCGCCGCCGGAAAAGTCAGCAACGTGCATTTCGTAAATCACTAATTCCCGATCGGCGGGTAGCGGTTTGTCGTCGTGTTTCCACACGTAGGTATCGACAATGCGATCGCCATCTTTGATCCGAACAAGGCCGTTTTGAGTAGGATCGTCGATGTCAGTCGCGTAGGGATCGACTATATCTACCCACTGATCGGCTTCCAGAAACCAGCTTTTCGACTGAACGCGAAATTTGTATTGATAAACGCCATCCTCCAACTCAACTCGCGTGCGAAAATAACCCTCTTCGTCCTTTTCCATCGGAATCTCTTCCCAATTAGAAAAAGAGCCAATCAAGACCGCTCCTTTGTTATAGGGAGCAAATAACTTGAATTCAATTGGGGCGGCCATAATACCTCTTTCTAAAATATTTCAGTAGCAGTTGATACTTTTAATTTCGCAACTTTAAGCGAACTCAGCATCGCTCTGCGGATATAATTTTTTTAAGGCTTAAGTATTCCTAAAAGTATGTTATTCTTCCCTCTGCCTGCGCCTTTTCTGAATTGATCTCGCGCAATATTGGCAGTGCGAGCGAAATTTATCTAACTGGGGATCGCTCAACAATAAGTATTAGTAATATGGTAGCTTTTTATCATCTATCTCAAGATAGATTTACTTCTCAAAAGTTTAAATAAAATATCTGTACTGGGATAGATGCGGCCTTAAAGTTTGGCTTTTTTTAACAATAAACAATTAGTAAGTCGGTGTGCAGTGCACACCCTAAATCAGTGGTCGTAAGGTGCGCCTAGCGCACCCTACTTTTAACTTGATTTTGCCTGATGATAAGGCTTCATCCAACCAAGCCAGAACGCAGGGCGAGAACGGCAGCCTGAGTGCGGTCATCAGCACACAACTTGTTCAAAATATTGCGGACGTGAGTCTTGACTGTACCGACAGTAATGTACAGCTTTTCGGCGATTGCAGCATTGCTGTAACCCTGCACGATCAGTTCCAAAACCTCTAATTCCCGTTCCGTTAAAGGGTAAGTCTCAATGATGTGACTAAACTCAGGTTCAGCAGCCTTAATTGTGACTCTTTTGCCCTCAGCCTTCGGTTCTTCCGGCGCAGGCTCCTGAGTGCGAGCTTGTTTCAGAACGATACGGGCGATCGCCGGATCGATCCAAGAGTTACCTTCGTGAGTTACTTTTACTACATCTAATAACTGATCGAAGCTAATATCTTTCATGCAGTAAGAGTCAGCTCCAGCGGCAAAAGCTGCTAGAACTTCTTCTTCATTGTCCTGGAAAGTCAGAATCAAAATTTTTGTATCAGGATCGGACTCCGCTACGGATTTTTTGAATTTTTGTGTAAGTTCAATGCCATCAAAATCCGGCAAGCCAATATCTACAATTGCCACGTCAGGTTTTGAAGACTGAAGCAGTTTCAATCCCTCTGTAGCGTTAGCCGCATCGCCGACAACTTCTATCGTGTCACGCTGTTGTAAAGCTGTGCGGATGCCGACTCTTGTCAGGTCATGGTCTTCTACCAAAGCAACGCGAATTTTACTCATCTTTCTTCCAATAGTCCGCTAAACTTTTAAAATATCGTCAACTGACTCAGCTAAACTGAGTAAATTTGAGAATGTGTCCTGATTTAGGGTTTTACAGGTCGCACATCATTTTAAAGCATACTCATGCAGCCGCCAAGAATGCAAGTTAATTTTTAAGTTATTTTGCGGCGATGCCTGCACGAGCCTTCCTCGGGACAGGTAAGCTCTCAATGTTTCAACATTTTAACTGAATTATCTCCTTGTCCGCCCGTTGATAGAGGTAAAGATTCTACTACCCAGATAAATTTAAAGTATAAAAATTTTGATGCACTTGGGCCCTCAAAATCAATAAAGCTAGCAGCACGAGTCTTTAGCCGGTGTTAGGGGTCTAGTCCTATGCTTATTTATATAACCTGTTATGACTCAGTATCACGGCAATAAGTCTTTTCCGTCGGAGATTTCCGACTCGGAAATATTACACAAAGTATCTGAAATAACATCCCCCCAACCGCAAGTTTGCGACTGCCCAACTCAGGACGATCGCCTGTGGTCGGCAATTCCTCACATAATTTGGAAAACAAATGCCGACGGCTGGGCGACTTATTTCAGTCAGCGCTGGGAGGAGTACACCGGGGTACCAGCAGCAGCAGCTTTGGGTTTCGGCTATCTGGCGCGCGTCCACCCAGAAGACCGCCCTCGTCTATTGGCGAGATCGCACACTTCTAAGTTCCCGCCGCCAAGCTACGAAATTCTATTTCGTCTGCAGACGCGAGAGGGCACTTACCGCTGGAACGTAGCCAGAGGATGGCCCGCTAACCCCGACAGTCAGGAAGTTTTGGAGTGGGTGGGAACCTACATAGATATGGAGCCGATCAAACAAACTCAAGCCGAGCCCCCAGCAGAACAAGAGTTTTGGCGCGATCAAGCGCGCTCGGAAGCTAACTTCAAAGATCAAAAATGGTGCGAAGCCCCGACGGTAATAGAGGCTGGGCGGGAGTTAGAGGTGATAGAGCAGTTTACAAATATATTGAGCCAGCGCGCGGGTAGCTTGTGCCAGTTGTTGCAAGGCATTGCGGATGCGACTGTAGAGGCGATAGCAGGAGCGGAATTTTGCCTAGTTGCTCTCCTGGAGTCGGATTGCAGCGGCCTCAAACTCAGCGCTGTCGGGGGCACGGAAAACTTTGGTGAGGGCAAAACCCCGCACGTGCAAAACAAGCTGCTGTGGAAAGCATTTGCGACGGGAGAGTCTGTACTGTGGCGGTCGGAGGGCCACCTAGGCTGGCTGCCGGCGGCGGCTTGTGCAGCGGCGATCGAGTCGGGGCCAAGCGGGCGTTTGGGTGTGTTGGCCATCGGCAACGGGGAAGACAGCACGGCGATTGACGGGGATACTCAGCAACTGCTGGCGGTGATGGGAAAACAAGCTGCGATCGCGATTAACAACGCGCTGGCGATCGAAAAATTAAAAAAGCAGGAACAGCTTTTAGACTTGCAAAACGAGCTGCTAATTCGCCAGCAGGAAGAACTGGAAAAGCAGGGGCGACGCATTCAACAGCAAAAATTGCAACTGCTAGAAGCCACCAAGTTAAAATCGCAATTTTTGGGCATTATGTCCCACGAATTGCGAACTCCCATGAATTCGATTATCGGCTTTTCCCAATTGCTGCTGCGCCAGCACAAACAACTGCTGACCGCCCAGCAAACAGAGATGGTGGGGCGCATTTTACATAACGGCAAAAATCTGCTACTGCTGATTAACGATATCCTCGACCTCTCCAAAATCGAGAGTGGCCGCACAGAATTAAAAATTGAAAAATTTAATTTAGCGCATTTAGTAATGGATGTCGCCCTGGAATTCGGAAATCAAGCCACCGATAAGAACGTGGCCTTGTCCGTCAGCGTGTGCTTGCAGGATCAGTTGATAGTTAATGACAAATTACGCCTGCGGCAAATTTTGGTGAATCTCGTTTCCAACGCGGTTAAATTCACGCATGAGGGGAGCATTTACATTGAGGTGCGGGAATTAAATTGCGATCGGCTAATTATCACCGTTCGGGATACAGGAATCGGCATCTGTGAAAAGGCTCTTCCCCACATTTTCGACAAGTTCCACCAAGGCGACCAAACCACAACTCGCCAATATCCAGGCACCGGTTTAGGACTAGCTATTTGTGCTTCTTTAGTCAAGCTGATCGACGGTACAATTACTGCCGAAAGTCAACCCAAAAAAGGTTCGATATTTCGGATGGAATTCCCGCGAAAAGTTTACCCTAAAAAACTCACTTGCTGACTGAAGACCTTTTTATATTTCTCAGACGAGCCGATTTTAACTGATCATACAAAAACCTTCGTCCCTCTCTAAGACACGAAAGAATAAATATGAGTAAGAGCCAAAAAAGGTTTTACCTACTAATTATAGCGGTAGGGTGCGCCGAGGTGCACCCTACATATAGAGGTTTTGGGTAATTCCTTTATTTTTGAGTCCCTCTCTGCTAGGAGGAGAGTTTGTGTAGGATAGGTTGCAACAGCAGACTCTTATCTACAGACTAGAAGTTTTCCCTACTTCCGCCTGAGTAGCAATTGGTTTAACATCGGTGTAGCCCATATTATTAGCTACGTCGCGCAGCACTGTAATTTGCTGTTCAAACTCAAGACCTTCAATTTGACCCAACACGCCATTGACAGCCTCAGTTGCCTCATATCCTTCGGGGATATCGACAATTGTTTCTCCCATACCAATAGCCCAAGCATACCAAACCACCAACTGATTGTTAGCAGTTAAAGCTCCGTAAGCGTGGGAATAGGGCGTGTCGTCGCGGTTGACAATACCCCGCATTATATTCAGTTGTTGGTCATGGGAAAGCTTGTAAAAATCATCCAGCAGCATGGGAGCTAATTCTGGTTCGGCGGCGGCGGGAGCGGCTGGTGTAATTGAATCTCCCATTTTTTCATAAACAAAGTAGAGCAGCGCCAGTTTTTCATCTGTACCCAACCCGTTGATTGTCTGAACGATGTTTTGAGTGTCGTTGGAGAGAGAGTGAGGATTGGTCGCGGCGGGTGAGTTCATAAATAAAATTCCTTAAAAAATGTTTCCAGAATATATAAGTATCAAGATTTGTAAGTGCAAGTCACCATCCCCTAGAGGTAATACGATTTGAGATTTGAGATTTGAGATTTGAGATTAAACAATGGGGAATGGCTTAGTATGTATGGGTTGGGAGCTTGCCTAAAGCTGCATTTTTTTCGGAAAGTGGTGTAATGTTAACACACCACCCTAGAATAAATCATCCTTAAGATAGAAGCCAACGATACATCTGCGGGTAGATGAAAAAGCCGGGAACTAAAGTAATAATTGATACAGTGAATTGTTAAATAAAACTAGCAAGGAGTCGGCTATGTCTGAAATCAATACAGAAGTCAATAACATTGAAAACTTTGACGCTCAGCAGATCAATGAAAGCGCGGAAGCTGGAGAACAAAAGTTGCCGACCGTTAATGTATCAGCAGACTACGAAGCTTCAAAAGAATTCAGCGTTAGTGACATCGATCGCACGGGTGCCGGCGCTCAAGCTGCCGCCGCTGCAACTGCACCTAAATTTCCTATTCCCGCTGCTCAAGATAATATTGCAAAGCCGGCAGATACAAGCGGCAATCCCAATGATTTTCGTTCGATGGCTCAGGAAATTAAGCCTGCAGGTACACCGGGCGATGTTAGCGACGATTTGATCCAGAAAGCGATCGATCTTGGTACTCCTGGCAGTTAATTTATAAATTCTCGCTCCTCAATGCAAAACCTCTGTATTGTAGGGTGCTGATGCCCCGCCTTACCCCTATAATTCCCGCGTCAAATCACGTTTTGCATAAGTCCTGAATTGTCAAGTGAGTGCAGGATAAGCTGCCATACAGTAGGGACACAACATAGTTGTGTCCTTAACGGCTGCAATAGGGTAGGGACACAACTATGTTGTGTCCTTAAAGGTTTAATTTTAAGTCGATCGCCCGACAAATTTTGCCGACAGTGCGATCGCCCAAAATTTCAATTACTAAATCCACGCGATCGCCCTCCAGCATCGACTTAATAAATAACTCTGGATGCAGCGCTTTCCAGAAATATTCAACAAACCGATTAATTTCAGCTTCTGACATTCCCGACTTCCCCGCCGCCATCATTTCCCGTTCCGCCTGATTGCGCCAGACTTGAGAAATGCGATAATTTTGGGGATACAAAACCATCAACCGATCTAATCGGTTCCACAGCGGCAGATAGTCGTGCAGCTTCGCATTCATATCGCGCGCAAACTGACAGTCGCTTTCTGTGGAAATCGGAAACGGTGCAGCCGCCAAAAACTCGTTCAATTTGGCATCAACCACCGGATTCACACCGACAAACCAACCTTCAAAAAGTACAATATCCGCACCCGAAATAATTTCCGGTTGACTTCTATCTCCAGCACCTCCGTAGGCAGATTTGTCAAACCTGGGAATTTCTATATTTTTATTAATTATATCCGGTTTGATGGCATTAGATTTAGGATTTTCCCCGACTGCTAAATTGTGAGTTTGAGAACCGCGCAACTTGTCTAAAACTGCGATTCCCAAGTCAATATCGTGAGTGCCGGGGGGGCCGCGCCAAATTAAACGCGGGTCTGCTTTTTGGAGTTGTTGGCGATCGGCATAAGTCTTGTAAAGATCGTCTAAAGAAAGGCTGATAGTAGAATATCCCAATTTTCCCAGAATCAGCCTCAAAACTTGGCATAAAGTAGTTTTTCCCGTTCCTTGCACTCCTAAAATTCCTTGAATTAAAGGACGGTTTAAACTTTGTTTTGCAGTCGATAATTGCATGGCCAGCGGCAGCCACAGATTCCACAAAGTTTCGAGGAAAACAGTTGACTTTATGGGGAAAGTATGCAGTTCGTCAAGAAGAGAAAAGAATAAATCGGTTTTGCAGCGGACAATATCGGCTACATTGTCGGGAGTAATGCCAAAAGCGCGCGTTAGCGAAGCCCTCGAAGAGGATTGCCCATCATCCGCAAGTTCCCAAAAAGCCAGGTGATCGAAGTCGGCAGCGATCGGGCGATCGCCGGCTTGCCATCGATGTAAAATTTCAACAGGGGTTACAGTCGATCGATCCATATCCTAAAAACTCTCTATGCGGGGGCGGGTTTTGTACAAATACTATCTGTAATTGACAAATATTTGACCCCACCCAACAACGAATACAAGCCCCAACTCCGGTCGTGGAGAGTTCAAAAATTCCGACCCTAGTTCAAATTAAAATTTTTTAAGATCACGTTTTTATAAATACTATCTACAGCAGACCAATATTTCACCATTTTTTAAGAACCTAGTTTGAAAGCTTCCACAAATAAATTGTAAGTCACGCCAATTTTCAGAGCATTGAGCATATCTACCCAAAAAGAACCTGCTACAGGCCGCGGCCCGGCGTAAACCAACCAGTTGGCGAACTCCGTCAACAACACCAACAGCCCGGCCGCGATAATATCCCAATCAGCAGATTGTCCAGTGATCGTCGAAATAGCTGTTCCCAAAAAAGTGCCGAACAGCAGGCTAATTAGGAGGAGCGAAATCCGCCGCCAAGGATTTTTCAGCCAGCCTCGGAAGCGATCGCCCAGAACATCAATTAATCTGTTAATTCGGGTATTCTGCATAAAAGTTATACGATTTGAGATTTGAGATTTGAGATTTGAGATGCGGAATGACTGATGAATATTGGGGTTGGCAGTACGGGCCTATAGTGGTACTCTTTTTTTCAACTGCTATTAAAAGCTATACCGATGAGTAAACAAATGACCCTCCCGACCAACTCCAAATCCTTACCGGAGTCAGTATGTCGCCATCTAAAATCTCAAATTTAACATCTAAGATGGTATTGAGCGATCGCGGACTTATAGCCGAGAACGGTCAAGTAATTAAGTGTAACTGTATCTTGTGGCACAGCAGCCCCTGGTTTTACATTAAAAATAGTTAAGACTCATTACCGGTGCAGTCTATCCTGTAAGCCTAAAATTTATGAATCTTAAAATTTACCAGATCGTAATTGGAGCGTCGATCGTCCTAATTACAGGAATGTTTCTAGGACGTTTTGAAATCACTATCTCCAACGGTTCAAATCAGTCGAGCGACTGGCCCTCACAAGCCACCGCACTCCCCCCAATACCCCCCGTTTCCCCAGTTGAGACAGCTTCTGCCGACACCGCCAGCGAGCCCAAGCCCGACTCAACACCAACCCCCCCAGATCCAGAGGAGGAATTGCTTTCCTCAGTCCCTGTAAATGCTAAAGCCTCCGGCCTTTTGCGCGTCAGCAACCGCAGCGAACACCCAGTGCGAGTGGCCCTGCTGTCGAAACGGCAAGCCAAGGAATCCTATGGAAAACCCGCGCACTGGGATTTTGCGCCGGGGGAAGGCGGCGGCAAGGGACTGATGCTATCGCTGCCGGAGGGCAAGTTAAAAGTCAAAGGGGGAGACATTCTGGTGGTTTTTGCTCAGGATGGTTCTCGCCGCTACTGGGGGCCTTTCGTCGCCGGGGAGACACCCTCGCCGGCTTGGAACAGCACAGCCGGAGAATGGCAGTTAATTTTGCAGCCGTGAACGCTTAGCTGCAGATGCCGAGATTTTGGTCGAGAAAGCCGGTTGATACGGTTTTATTGAGAATGGTGCCGCTATGGGAGTTAACCTCAGATAGCGGCATCATTATAAGGAACAGGCAAGATGCCTGTGAAGCGAAGAGTGAATTTTCTTGTGGCGAGTAGGGTTTGGGCAGCAGAACCCGCCCATGAAAGCCTTGTTGAGAATGTTGCAACATCTCTGTTTAATCGGATTCGATCGAGTTGGGAGTTTCGAGAATGCGAATCTTTCGGTAGACTCTCTAAGCGAGCTAAAATTTTAAATCTAAAATCGCAGGAAGTTTGGGTGAAGGAAGTTATTAAAAATTTGTCAGAGTTTAGAAATCGCCGGATCGCACCAAAGCTGCTGTCGCTGTTGTGGCTGTTCGCGATCGCCTGGGTAGGTTTCTTGTGGAATCTCGGCAACATCGGTTTAGTTGACGAAACGGAACCGTTGTTTGCCGAAGCCGCCCGTCAAATGACGGTGACAGGACATTGGATCACTCCTTATTTCAACGGCGAAACCAGGTTTGACAAGCCGCCGTTGATTTACTGGCTGATGGCGGTGGCTTACCGCACTCTGGGCGTTAACGAATGGGCCGTGCGTCTTCCCTCGGCCTTGTGCGCGATCGGTCTGACTTGCCTCGGATTTTATACCTTATGGAAGGAAGAAGGAAGAAGGAAGAAGGAAGAAGGAAGAAGGAAGGAGGAAGAAGGAAGAAGGAAGAAGGAAGAAGGGCACGACACGGATTCGGACACGGATACACGGATGAATGTAACTGTCTTTCCTCCCTCAGTCTCCGACTCTCCGACTCTCCCACTCTCCCCCTCTCCCCGTCTTCCCCTCTTTTTTTCTACTCCTTGGATTGGTGCTGCCCTAATAGCTTTAAATCCCCAAACTATAGCCTGGGGACGGACTGGCGTTTCAGATATGCTATTAGTTAGTTGTATGTGTTCGGCACTACTCGCATTTTTCCTCGGTTACACTCTAGAAGAACAGAGAGAAAAAGCAGAATTTTCCACTGTTTCCGCTTCCAGATTTCCCAATAAGTGGTATCTGACTTTTTACGTACTAATTGCCTTAGCAATTCTGGCTAAGGGGCCTGTGGGAATTGTCATTCCAGCGCTGATTGTTGGCAGCTTCGGGCTTTATTTGGGAAATTTTCGGCAACTTTGGCGCGAAATGCGTCCGGTGTCGGGAATCTTGATTATTCTGGCGATCGCCTTGCCTTGGTACATTTTGGTTATTTTAGACAACGGTCAAACTTATATTGACAGCTTTTTTGGCTATCACAATTTCCAGCGTTTTACTGGAGTAGTCAACAAGCACTCGGCGCCTTGGTATTTTTACTTTTTTGTAGTGCTAGTGGGTTTTGCACCTTGGTCGATTTATTTGCCGGTGGCGATCGCCCGCACCCGTTTTTGGCAGCGCAGTTACTGGCGCCGTCAACCGCGATCGGCTCAGTTGAGTTTATTTGCCTTATTTTGGTTCGGCTGCATCTTTGGCTTTTTTACGATTGCCGTGACAAAATTGCCGAGTTATGTATTGCCTTTAATCCCCGCCGCTGCGATTTTGGTAACGCTACTGTGGAGCGATATTATTGCAGGTAACGAACCAGAAAACAGGCGGATAAAGTTAGAAAAGAAACCGAATTCTTTACCGCGAGGGCTGTTAGTTACATACATTTTCAATGTCATATTTTTATTAATTGTAGCCGGAGCAACTTTCTACTGCTACAACTGGCTGGGAGACGACCCGGCAATGCCCAATTTTCCCCAAGCAATTCAGCAGTCGGGATTGCTGATTGTAGGGGGTGCGATTTGGATAATTACAGCAGTCGCGATCGCACTTTTACTTTGGCAGCGGCAACAGCGCTGGATTTTGGTTGCTAACCTCATCGGGTTAGTAGCATTTATCATCTTTGGTCTTACTCCCGCCTACAAATTGGTCGATATCAACCGCCAGTTACCTCTGAGACAGTTAGCGCAGGTTGCGGTTCAACAAAAACTGCCGGGGGAAGAGTTTATTATGGTTGGTTTCTGGAAACCCAGTCTGGTTTTTTATACCCAAGAGCCGGTGACTTACTACCGAGCTGTCACAAAGGCGATCGACTACATTAAGGAAGCTCAAAACCAAACTTCTCCCTCTGTTTTGTTGCTGGGATATCCAGAGAAATTTGTGCAATTAGGATTGCAGCCAAATCAATATCAATTGTTGGACAGTCGGGGCGCTTACCAACTCGCCAGGGTTCCGAGACAAGCGTTTCGATAGTGCCTATAGTGTGAACTCATACTTGTTGAACAAGGTAGAAAAATGATTACAACTAAGAATCTTCAACTACTTGCCGTCGAAAGGATTCACATAGAAGCTTTCTTACGAAGTAAAAGCGAGCTGGCAGCAATTTTAAATGTCATAGTGCCTAATAGCTGGCCTCTTTTCCCGGAAGCATTTTCCCTCCCTGCTGACGAATCTTGCGAATCCAATCCGCCTCCAACTGACTGGCACAGCTACTTCTTTATTCATCCAAAAAATGAAGTGCTTGTCGGCAACGGAGGTTTCAAAGGCTCACCTGATGAATCGGGGACTATAGAGATAGGTTATGAAATTGCTTCCGAATATTGGAATCGTGGATTTGCAACTGAGGTGGCACAGGGAATGATCGATTATGCTTTCGCTCACGAGGAGGTGAAAGCAGTCATCGCTCACACTTTAGCTGAAAAAAATGCCTCGAATAGCGTGTTGCAAAAAGTGGGAATGAAGTTCATTGCAGAGGTGGACGATCCTGAAGAAGGCAAGATATGGCGATGGCAAATAAGCAGGGATGAATATCATCCGACTTGAACTGTAACGCCGTTTCGCTGTTTAAGTCATTGGTTTTGGCGGTAATTTGAAGGTTCTCGGTTGGAACATTAAATCTGGCAGATTGAATAAAAGCTATAATCTAGTCACTACCTAAAACCCGAAGCTCGGAGCCTACAATGGTTTCAATTCTCAACAAACCCTCCTCGTTAATCCATGAGATTTGCATTGAAAAAGTCGATCGGTGGAAGTTGTTCAAATTTAGTGAGTCGCTCCAACAGCGCAGGGAAAATTTGTTAGAGAAGAAGAAGGCAGACCAACTAATGGCAGAAGAGGCAGCCGAACTCGACGCCATTGGGGAATTAGATCGCATCTTTACCCATATCAATGCAATGATGGTGGCTCAAGATGTCAATCAGTGAGGTGACGATATAGAACGTTTTGGTTAGCCTCGCCCTTCAATGTATCCCTTGACAAGTTGGGTAAAAGCTAATATCTCAAGCATTAAGTAAGTGAATAAATTAGCTATTAAGAATGATTTCTTCACTTTGCTTTTTTCAATTTTTTTTACTCCCCAACTCCCTATTAATAATTCTAGGTAAACGGAAAAGAAAAACATAGGAATCAGTGTAATCATAATTTCCAACGGCAGAAATGGAAAAGAACCAGGCTGTACACGCACGGTTGTGTGGAAGACGATATGTCCAATAAACGCCCCAATACAGAGGATAATAAAACCTCCCCCAATCGTCGATATGATATTTGTTATAAAAGCAATAAAAATTGCTTTTAGGATACTGAGATTGAGTATTTTTTTGTGAAGGAAAGCTTCTATCGCGATAATTGGGATTAGCAAAATAATTTGATAGAAAACACTCTGACTGAATAATGGAATCCCTGCATTTGCGATATATAGAGATGTATTTAAGTGCATGAAAAAGCTAATAGAAAACATAGAAGTGGGTTTCCCGTAGTTATTAATGATGATAATTAGCCTGCCATTTGTTCGACCTACCCTCAACTTGGCTGAAACAAGGGATAATAGATAGGATGCCATTTTCATTGTAAAAGTGTGGTAGCCATGACTGAGTTACTCGAACGTGCGATCGCCAAGTTAAAAACATTGTCTGCCAGCGAGCAAGATGCCCTCGCTTCAATGATTCTGGAAGAACTTGAAGACGATAGGCGCTGGGATCAAGCATTCTCCCGTTCCCCAGATGCTCTTGCTAAACTCGCAGCGGCCGCAATGGCTGAGTATCGTGCAGGCAAAACCCAAGAACTCGATCCAGAAACATTGTGAAGTCAAACACTACAACCGAGTTCCGTAGATTATTTGCTGATTTACCCGAACAAGTTCAACAGCAGACACGCGGGGCGTATCGCCAGTTCAAGGAAGACCCAAGTCATCCAAGCCTGCGTTTCAAGAAGGTGCATCCTGACTTACCAATTTACTCAGCCCGAATTAGCAAAAACTATCGAGCAGTTGGTCAGTTGGATGGAGACACTGCGATCTGGTTTTGGGTTGGTTCACACGCAGATTACGATAAATTGCTGGGGCAGTTGTAGCACGATGGGGGGAATCAATTCGGGAAGGAATGGCAACGCCGATCGCACTTCTCGATCGCCCTTTAGACTGGTAACTTAGCCGACCATACGTGCAATAATCAGCCATATTATCTGGTACGCGATCGCCTGAACCTATGGATGCGCTAATCGGCAAAACTTTACAGGGTGGAAAGTACACCCTCGAACAAGAATTGGGCCGCGGCGGCTTTGGAATAACTTTCAGGGCAAATCACCGCTATTTAGGACAGCCTGTAGTCATTAAAACCCTCAACGAATCTCTGCGGCAGCAACCCAATTTTGCTGAGTTCGATCGCAAGTTTCAAGACGAAGCGAGGCGGTTGGCTTCCTGCGTTCATCCGAATATTGTCCGCGTCAGCGATTTCTTTGTGGAAGACGGGCAGCCTTACATGGTGATGGACTACATAGCCGGTCAGAATTTGGGCGATGTAGTTGGTTCAAATAATCCGCTGCCAGAAAATCTCGCAATTCTCTACATCACTCAAATTGGGGCTGCTTTGAAGGCAGTTCATCAAAAGGGTTTGCTGCACCGAGATGTCAAGCCGCAAAACATTCTTTTGCGCCAAGGTACTCAGGAAGTCGTGCTGATTGATTTTGGCATTGCCCGCGAGTTTACTCCCGGTGCAACCCAAAGTCACACTAATATGGTGTCCGACGGCTACGCGCCACCAGAACAGTATTTTGCCCAAGGAAAATATACGCCCGCAACAGATGTTTATGGTATGGCGGCGACGCTTTACACTTTACTGACAGCACAGGTGCCGGTGGCTGCAATTTTGCGTACCAGTCAGCCGATGCCTTCACCCCGCGACTTGCAGCCTCAGCTAAGTGCGGCTGTCAGTTCTGCGGTGATGCGGGGGATGACGGTAGAAGCTCAAAATCGCCCTGCTACCGTGGATGAGTGGCTGTCGCTGCTGCATGGGCAGCCTCATGGTGCAGCGTCGCCGAGCACCGGGCCGACGGTGGCGGTGATTCCGGGACACGGGCCTCAGTCGCCTGCGGGTTCCAGAACAGCGCCTGCTGTGGTGTCTTCTGGGGACAACAACCGCAAGGTTTGGTGGATTTTGGGGTTCGTGGCGATCGCACTTTTTGTGGCAGGTTTGGTCGGGATTGCTAGGGTTTTCCTCAGCCGGCCGTCTTCGGAACCCGCACCGGTGGTCCAGGACGATCGCACTTCGGCCCCTGCTGATCCAGACGCGCGCTCAAGCCCCGCACCAATTCCCGCGCCCACACCAACGCCTTTCTCGCCGACTCCCAGAGAAACTCCGCCGCCTGCTGCTGAAACTCCAGCGCCTGCTGCTGAAACTCCAGCGCCCGCTGCTGAAACTCCAACACCAGCCCCAGCGCCAACACCAGCGCCTTCTCCCGAGGCTGTCGAACCCACACCAACGGAAAAACTTGTTGACAAAGAGTTGCCGCCAGATCGATCGCCCGCACCCAGCGAACAACCGGGAACCAATTATCAGAAGACTCCCACCATCCCTGGGTATGCCGTTGGTACGCCGGAAAGTCAGATTTTATCCGAATTGGGAGAACCGACAGACTCTCAAGCGCGGGGCTATTGGCCGAATACTCGCACCGCACTTTACGAAATATTGCCAAATCGGATTACTCTCGGCTACATTTACGATCGCGATTCGGGCCAGCTAGTACAAACAGAGGGTTCTTTTGCCCAGTCAGTGGACGCTTTGGTAGTGCGAACCGCGTTAAACGGGATGGTGGGCGGCGCCAGCCGAGAGATTTTGCAAGGGCTCGGCGACGTGCAGCAGCGCCGGAGTAATCGGTTTACGTTTAGGAAGGGTTCGCTGGAAGGGACGATCGAACGCAATGAGCGCGATCGGATTTACATCGGCGTCTGGGACGAAAATTTGCATTAAACTTGGCAGGGCTGACATTTTGCACCCTTGTCAATAAACCTGGGCGGGCTCTTCGGCCCACCCCACAGGAAAACTCAACTCTTGTGGAACAGGCCGGAAAGCCTGTTCAAGAAAATGGTGCACGATGTAAATATTCCCGACTCAGCTTTGTGCCAAAATCCAAAATCCAAAACCTAAAATCGGTTGACTTGACGCAACACGAAATATTGTCTATCATAAAAGAACACACGAGGGGCTGTAATGGTTTCGACAGGGTGGCGAAAGCTGCTCCGTGATGCAGGTCGAGAGGGAGTCTACTCTCGTTAATATCGGCTCAAAAAAAATAGTAAATGCGAACAACATCGTTCCTTTCGCTCGCAAAGCCGTAGCTGTAGCCTAAAAACTTCTTGAGCTCGGTTTAGAGTGTATGCCACCTCACTCCGTTAAAGGTAGCATAACAACCCCCAACGGATGCCCTAGCTAAACGTTTCTAGTCGGCTAGCTAGGAAAGCAATCACTAGAAAATCCCCCCATTTGGGATAAAAATGGTTCCCGCCCCGAGGATTAGAGGGGATAAACCTGTGAACGATCGGAAGGTAAATACCCGCTTTGGACGGCAGTTCGATTCTGCCCAGTTCCATAAAAAAAGTAGCGTAAAATCAATGGTTTAAGCCATTTGAAAGTTACTTTAAAGCATTAAAAGGGCCCAGAGTTAACTCTGGGCCCTTTTGTTTGGCCTATATCTGGCTTATAGCTGAGTCTAGATCCCCCTCGCATCCCAGGGCTGTTTCATTCTCAGGAAAATCAGGGTTTTGTGGGGGTAGTGCCCCTGTGCCTACCCCCTCACCGACGATCAAATGGGCGTTTCAGGCATCGGGGCAACGACGGGGGGGTTTGCCCCGGAGCGAGAATGAAACAGCCCTGCCTCGCATCCCCATAATTAATTAAAGGGAGTCGGGGGGATCGAGGTTTGAGACACGAGACTGCATAAATCCAGATTGATTTCTTACTCAAAATCGATCGGGCACTCAACAGTCAACAGTCAACAGTCAACAGCCAACCCTCAACCATAAGTTACCCACCCATTAGCTACGCTGCGGGCTCATATAATTAGAACTTCACCCTGTCTGTGCGTTCTTGGAGCCTGTCGGGCGATATACTATTAGGCGGTAAAGCATTAAAAATCTTTACAAAGACCCCGATTTCTAAGCCTACTCCTACAAAGGACGGGTGAAAAATTATATGCTGATCGCTCAAAAGCTGGACAAATGAACCCAGGAATTGACTTACAAGGAAGTTTCGTAGAAGCCCTCATGAATTTGGGCTTACCGGCGGACATCGCCCAAGTGCTTTGGCTACCGCTGCCAATGTTGCTGATGATTGTCGCTGCCGTTTTCGGGGTACTCACTAGCGTCTGGCTGGAACGGAAAATTTCCGCCGCCGCTCAACAGCGGGTAGGCCCGGAATTCATCGGCCCTCTGGGAGTTTTAGCACCCGTTGCTGACGGTCTGAAGTTGGTATTCAAAGAAGACATCGTACCTGCAAAAGCTGACGCGCTGCTATTTACCCTAGGCCCGGTAATTGTGGTGATTCCAGTTTTTCTCTCCTACTTAATCGTCCCCTTCGGAGAGCATATGCTGATCGCCGATATGGGGACAGCGATATTTCTGTGGATTGCCCTGTCTAGCATTCAGCCGATCGGCTTGCTGATGTCCGGCTATGCTTCAAACAACAAATACGCCCTCCTCGGAGGACTCAGAGCCGCGGCTCAATCCCTCAGCTACGAAATTCCCCTAGCTTTGGCAGTATTGGCAGTCGTGATGATGTCCAATAGCCTCAGTACGATCGACATCGTACACCAGCAAGCCGACTACGGCATTCTCGGCTGGAATATCTGGCGGCAACCAGCAGGTTTCCTGATTTTCTGGATCGCAGCACTAGCAGAATGCGAACGGTTGCCCTTTGACCTCCCGGAAGCAGAAGAAGAATTGGTAGCAGGATATCAGACTGAGTACACAGGCATGAAATTTGCTTTGTACTATATCGCTTCCTACGTTAACCTCGTCCTTTCTTGCCTGCTAGTAGCAGTTTTGTACCTCGGCGGCTGGGAATGCCCGATTCCTGTCGAAGTGCTGACAAATGCCCTGGGATTGAGCGAGACGACTCCTTGGTTGCAGGTAATTACTGGCTTGGTGGGCATTACGATGACCATGTTGAAAGCCTACTTTTTCCTGTTTCTGGCAGTTCTGCTCCGCTGGACTCTGCCGCGAGTTCGGATAGACCAATTGCTAGATTTGGGATGGAAGTTTTTACTTCCTGTTTCTCTAGTTAATTTGCTATTGACCGCAGCTTTGAAACTTGCCTTTCCCTTTGCTTTTGGCGGTTAATTAATAATAGGTAAAGGGCAACAGCTAAACAAAAATAGCTGTTAACCAATTACCTATTATAAATTAGCAATCACCAAAAACTCAAGTACAGAGAGAGAACACCATGCTAAAATTCCTCAATCAAGTAGGCGAATACGCCAAAGAGACTCTTCAAGCTGCTAAGTATATCGGTCAAGGGCTATCTGTTACATTTGACCACATGAGACGCCGGCCGATTACGGTGCAGTATCCTTACGAGAAACTAATTCCTTCCGAACGTTTCCGGGGCAGAATTCACTTTGAATTTGACAAGTGCATCTCCTGCGAAGTCTGCGTTCGGGTATGTCCGATAAACTTACCTGTAGTGGATTGGGAATTTAACAAAGAAACTAAGAAGAAACAACTCAAGCACTACAGTATCGATTTCGGAGTCTGTATCTTCTGCGGCAACTGCGTAGAATATTGTCCGACTAATTGTTTGTCGATGACAGAAGAGTATGAGTTAGCCACCTACGAACGTCATGAATTGAATTTTGACAACGTGGCCCTCGGACGTTTGCCCTACAAGGTTACAGATGACCCGATGGTGACACCGATGCGCGAATTCGCTTATTTGCCGAAAGGTGCGATCGACCCTCATGAAGTTTCCTACACCGATCGCCGCGCCGGTCTGCGTCCAGAGGAAATTATCGAAAAGTAAGTAATGGGGCATGGGGCATGGGGCATGGGGCATGGGGCATAGTTAGTAGTTAGTGGTTAATGGTTAATGATTACTTGTTAGTAGTTTTTCTAATAACAAATAACAAATTTCCAATGCCAAATGCCCAATGCCAAATGCCCAATGCCCAATGCCCAATGCCCAATGCCCAATGCCCAATTAACAGAGGATAAAAAATTGTGAATCTAGCTGAAGGGGTTCAAATTGTTTCATTTGGCATACTGTCGGTAATGATGATTGCAGGAGCATTAGGAGTAGTGCTGTTCTCCAACATCGTTTACTCAGCATTTTTGCTGTGCGGCGTATTTACCAGCATTGCCGGCTTGTACCTGTTGCTGAATGCCGACTTTGTAGCAGCAGCGCAGGTATTGATTTATGTTGGCGCTGTTAACGTCTTGATTTTGTTTGCGATTATGTTGGTGAACAAGCGAGAAGATTTCCGCACAATTCCCAACGCTTGGGTGCGTCAAGTAGCAACAGCAGTAGTTTGCGTAGGCTTGTTTGCGCTGTTGGGTACGATGGTGGTGTCTACTCCTTGGGCTATTGTCGCGACGACAGGATCACCTGCCGAAAGTTCGATCGTCACTATCGCCAAACATTTCTTCACCGACTTTTTGCTGCCTTTCGAGTTAGCATCAGTGTTTTTGTTGATGGCAATGGTGGGAGCAATTGTGTTGGCGCGCCGCGATTTTTTCCCGGATGAACTGTCAAAGAAGCTATCCGAAACACCTGCTTTGAGTTTGCCGGAAAGACCTCGCGAATTAGTTTCTGCCGGAGATGTGTCTTCGCCAGAATCTAAGTAAAAGTAGTGAGTCTAAATGATTCGTACAATTAAGGTAGGGGCAATTTCCCCGTGGTTGCCCAGTTCGGAGGTAGGTACGGAGCACTACCCCTACTGTATGAATGATTTAGACACGCTATAGTAGGGTGTTCACTGCACCTATCTTTCTGTCTTGTAGTAATGTGGATTGAGAAAGACTCAAAAAATTTATGCAACTGCAACTCCAGTATTTCCTGTTATTAGGCGCCGCACTTTTCTGTATTGGTATTTACGGTTTGATTACCAGCAGAAATGCAGTGCGCGTGTTGATGTCGATCGAGTTGATGCTGAATGCTGTCAATCTCAATTTGATGGGTTTCTCCAATTATCTCGACCCCGTACAAATTAAGGGCCAAGTATTTACCGTGTTTGTAGTTACGGTAGCGGCGGCTGAAGCTGCGGTGGGTTTGGCAATTGTTTTGGCGATTTATCGCAACCGCAATACCGTAGACATGGAAGAATTTAACTTGTTGAAGTGGTAATTAGTCAGTTAGCCATAGGCAGTAGGCATTGGTGTCAACTTAAGACTGAAAACCTCTGTAAATCTCGCTTGTAGTCGAGTCTATATCCCCCTAAATCCACGCCCCACCGCGATACTTGGGGAGACCCTTCTGGCGGCAGCGGCTCCCCTTAATAAGGGGGACTTTGAGAAATACTCTTGTCCCCCCCGATGTTTTGGGGGACTTAGGGAGTTTTTGGTTATTTGCCTCTGGGAAGGACTTTCTTAGCCCAATCGCGATCGAGTAAACAAACATTTCGCTCTTCCTCTATAAAAATATGCGATGGAATTCGATTCAATTTACCATCACTTCTTTAGCTGTTTGTTTACTGTGCGTTTTACCTTTTGGTAGCTACTTTGGGGTGGCTTCTTGGGCTACGAATGCCCGGCCAGGTTATTCTCAGCATCAAGTTATTCTGCCTGCCCTAACCTCTACTAACCATCTTCCCTCCCAACTTCCAACTGCCCAACGTTGGTTGAATCATGTCCAGAATGAACTTCTTCCCTTCTGGACAATGCCGACTGCTTTAGGAGATCCAATCGGCAATTTCCCTTCTGTTCGTTGTAACGATGGAACACTGCTTGACCGTAGCAATCCCTGCCCGGAAATTAAAGACAACGCTTGGCTGATGAGGAATCGCAACTATGTTGTTTCTGTATCTCGGCAGATCTATGGCTATGGAGTAGCCTTCCACTTAACGGGTGATTCCAACTATTTGCAGTATGCGAAAGCAGGTGTAGATTATCTGCGTCACAACAGTTTCGATCGCCAACATGGTGGCACCTATGCCTTCTGGGATGGTGAAACAAAGTCTTGGCAACCATCGGTTGAGTACCGCAATCCTCAAGAACTGGCTTATTCTCTTCTGGGCATCAGCTTTTATTACTACTTGACCCGTGATCCAGAAGTCTTACCCGACATTCTAGCCGTCAAAGATTATATTTTCAAAACATACTATAACCCAAAACTGAAGGCGCTACAGTGGCAGTTAAAAGACGGAGACGATGGGAAAGCTCTTGATAAGCGTTTGACTGCTCAACTAGACCAGATGAACGCATACATGGTTCTGATTACTCCAATCCTGCCTGAACCATACCAAGCGGAATGGAAACAGGATTTGGTAGATCTTTCAAATATTATGCTTAATCAATTCTATTTTCCTAATGAGAATTTGTTTTTTTATGCCGCGAATTCACCCTTTGATAGGGATATCCAAAACATAAAAGTTGATTTTGGACACACTATTAAAGCGATGTGGATGATCCGTATGGCTGGTTTACTTAGTGGCAACCAGACACTGGTCAAGTTTGCCGAAAAAAATGGGCCCAAGGTTCTAGAACGAGCCTATCTCCCTAAATCGGGTTCCTGGGCATCCGAAATCAATCAAGGGGGTAAAGTTAACATAAATAAAGATTGGTGGATATATGCAGAACTCGACCAATTTGCTGCCTCACTGGCTTTAGAAAACCCATCTTTAGCAATTTACCTTCCACAAACTTACGATTACTGGTTCAAGTATTTTGTTGATCGGAAGTACGGTGAAGTTTGGACTGGCGTTGATGATTCAACGAACAAACCTCTTCAGGAGCTACCCAAACAGTGGCCTTGGAAAAATGCTTACCATTCTTTTGAACACGCTCTGGTTGGGTATATCACAGCCTGTCAGTTTCATCAGGAACCAGTGGTACTGTACTACGCCTTCAAGCAAATGCCATCGGTTAATACAATTCGACCTTATTTCTATAAAGGTAAGATTGATAAAATCGAACCTATGACTAATCAAGAACCCGACAGTTTATACACAATCAAATTCTCAGATATTCATTAAGAGCTGTACTGAGATTAATCAAGTGCGATCGCGGAGATGGGTTTTGACTGTGCCTAGGAACTAGGGCGTGTTTTCAAACCCTTATATTCCCCCATCCCCCTTCAAAAGAGCAAATACCTCAAAGTGGGTATTTTTAAGGGGGATTTAGGGAAATCTCCGAGCTGTGAAGTTCACAATCAGTAGTTTGAAAACACGCCCTAGCGGGTATCGGGAAGACAGTAGAGTGGCTAAGTATTAAGGGCTAATGACTGATGACTATTGACTAATGACTTCTAGTAATTTCTAGAGTAATTCTGCCACCAAAATTAGGGATAGGGGCGGCAGGTTTTGAGAGTTGTAATTTGACTTTGTCGACTAACGGTAGTTCTAAAAGCGCTTGAGCAATAGTATCTGCTAGGCGTTCGATTAATAAAAACTTCGACTCTTGGACTAGCTTTTGAATCAGAGTAATTGCGCTGCGGTAATCAAGAGTATGTTGAATATCATCACTTTTTCCAGCTTGCGATAAATCCAGCCAGAGAGTAACATCCACTTCAAACCACTGCCCCAAAACTTGCTCTTCCGGAAGATAGCCCGTATATCCGTAACAGCGAATTCCTGTAAGTTGAATAGAATCCATTTTGCAATAAACTAAAAGTGCGTTATCTATACCAATTTGTATTAAACCAGATAAAGTTCTCTTTCTCTTCCCTCTCTTTTTTTAGCTTTTTCCTTCTCCCTCTGCGCTCTTTGCGCCCTCTGCGGTTCAATCACTCTTATTCTATCTTAAATTTCACAACTCTCCTCCTTTCTCCAACTTGTCCAATAAATCCTCAGCAACTTCATACCATTTCCGCCTAATTTCAGCATCTTCTGGCTTTTCTGTCAAGGTACGACCTTGGAATTGGGGATATTTATTGTAATATAATTCATCCACTTTTTGATAGAAAATATCTTGATTAATGTTGAGATTTTTGCGCCGTTTACCAATCTTTTCTTGACGAATTATTTCTGCTTGCTCTAAGGATGTATCGGGAGGTTGCTGGCGCGAAGAAAATTTAGGTAAATCCGGCAACTTGGGAAACGTGAAACCAGATTTGACTACACTAAAAGCTAAAATTCCCGGCACCAAAATGACACTTAAACTGCCTAGGGTTTTCCAAGGAATTAACTTGAATGTACTGTTGTGGTTAACAATTTGAGGATTTTGGTGAACAGGAGTATGATTGCTGGTAGCACTTTGAGTGGTGTTTTTGAAGGGGCGGCCGACAAAGTTCATTGTCACCATTTGGGAAATTATACTGCCAATGTGAGAGAGTTTTGGATCTTTGAGTGCTTCGCGGACTGCTTTTGCAGATTGGTAGCGATCGCCCGGTTGTTCTGCTAACATCCGATCCAATACCGTGGCTAAATTTGAGCTGACACTGACGTGCGATCGCCAATCCCAAGTTTTATTATTGATATCGTACAATTTTTGAGGCTTTTTGCCGCTTAGCAGTACCAAAGCCGTGACGGCTAAAGCGTACAAATCGCTAGCAGCAGAAACTTTCCCCAGCCGCATTTGTTCGGCTGGCGAATAACCCTGTTTGCCGATCGCCGTATCCGATTGTCCGTTAAACTGAACTACGGCATTTGCTGCGATTTGTTTGACAGAACCGAAATCAATTAAAAATGGCAGTTTGTCAGCATCATGCTGAATAATATTATCCGGGGAAATATCGCGGTGAATTAAATTTTTCGAGTGGATGTATTCTAAAATGGGTAAAAGCTGAAATAGCAGTTGAGTAACTTCGGCTTCGGTAAAATTTTTACCTTGCTGCTGGCGCGATATCAATATTTCTTCGTAGGTTTGACCTTTGATATAATCTTGGACTAAAAATAAAGATTGATTGCCGCCCAAATCCGTTCGCAGGAGTTCTCGAAACCTGGGGATTTGCGGGTGTTGGAGGTGGTAAAGCATACTCGCTTCGCGATCGAACAATTCGGCGGCTTTGGGGCTGTGAACTACCGGAGAAAACTCTTTGAGCACGCAATGTTCGTTGTAGCGGTTGATGTCTTCGGCGAGGTAAGTGCGCCCGAAGCCACCGCGGCCTAATTCGCGGAGAATGCGGTAGCGTTTTTCGAGAGTCGAACCGGGGGCGAGGAGGGAGGAGTTAGACATAAACAACGGAAAATTGTTCGAGTTGGGGAGTCGCCGAGCACAGTATAGCTTATTGTAGCTAAGTTTGTTTGAATGTCAGGGCGATCGCTTTTTTTGGGATGGATGAAGGAGAAGAGACACTTTGCTTAAGATGCAGTATCTACAGGCTATTGGGTGGGTTTTACCAGCCATGTATGTCGGAAACAAACAATAATATAACAGCGCACTCTTAAAATCATCCCCACTGCGATCGCGCTTATTTACCTGCTTTTTCTGCTAACTTATGCTCTTTGAAAGCTTCTAACAGCTTTCTATTTTAAAATTTAGGTACAATTCGATTTCGATCGCCCTCCGGTCTTCATGGAAAAGGAAAAAGTGCAAAGGGTAAAAGGGTAGAGAAGAGTCCTCGCCGGGAAAACTAGGACGAGGAAGAAACCGCTACGCGGAAACCCCCGTACCCCCTCCTATCCTCCGAGACCAAGCAGCGATAGTCACTGCGGCAAACGCCCGCCAAGCTACCCCAGTCGCCCCCACGCATCACTCGGTAATTATTTGTGGTTTCCCCGGAACTTCCGTCAGTTGGTGCGCCGTTATAGTTTTCGTGACACCTATCGCTGCACCATTCCCAAACATTGCCGTGCATATCGTACAGTCCAAAGGCATTGGGGGGAAAACTCCCGACATCGGTTGGTTGTTTCGAGTGGAGTGGTATGTCGTCGGGGTATCCGGGGCAGTGTTCCTCATGGTTGACTAATTTCCGAGTAATGGTTTCCCCAAAATGAAAGGGGGTTGTTGTACCCGCACGACAGGCATATTCCCATTCTGCTTCACTCAGGAGGCGATATTTTTTCCCGGTTTGTTGCAAGAGTCGATCGCAGAATTCGACGGCCTCATCCCACGATACTTCTACAGGACGTTTTTCAAAATTTAACCACGATGGGTTGTTTCCCATCAGTGGTTGCCACTGTGCTCGGGTGATGGAATATTTGCTTGCAAAAAAAGCAGGTACTGTCACTTGATGCTGCGGACTTTCATTATCTCTTCTATATTTATCTGTTGCTGGGGAACCCATCATAAATGTGCCGCCGGGAATATAAACCATTTCCAGTACACTTCCATTCCCTAAGTCTTCAGGGAAGAAGTGAGCATAATGACGGTGGCGACTGTTTTCTTTTCCTTGAGCATTTACTGTTATTACATCAAACTCAAAAGTAGGCAAATATTTTTGGAACTGCTGTTTTAGATTTGGTTCATCTCTATCCTTCAGCAGCGAATAGGCTGCAAATCTCACCGCAATTGATTCATCTTGCAGTGCCCGAATTATTAAATCTAAACCTGCATCTCCATATTTTAGTGCTTCAGACAGTGCAGCAATTTTTACCTCAACAATGGGAGAAGCTAACCGACTTTTAACGCCGGGAATCCCGCCTAAAACGGCCGCAGACAATGCCACTTGAGATTCACCGCCTAGGACAGCATCGTATTCTCTGGGTTGATTTGGATTTTCTGTCATAATCGGGACTTAGGTAAGTGTCACACTTCTATCCAGTTGTATGGTGGGTCAAACTCAGTTCTAGGGTGATTATTCAGGGCATAGAATTCTGACCCACCATACTAATTATGCCAGTTGCGTAAATCTTGTCTTACAAATCTCGATGCGTAAATTCCTTAGCATCTTTCCCTACATAATTCGCGGCAACATGACCATCTCCAACAACTCGATACTTATAGGTAATTAACCCCTCTAAACCAACAGGCCCGCGAGGCGGCATTTGCTGCGTGCTAATCCCCACTTCTGCACCGAAACCGTAGCGGAAACCGTCGGCAAATCGAGTCGAACAATTGTGATAAACTCCTGCCGCATCGACTCCATTTAAAAAAGTTTCGGCCGCTTCGCTGTCTTCGGTGACAATGACATCTGTGTGTCTAGAACCGTAAGTATTGATGTGATTAATTGCTTCTTCCACAGAATCTACTATTTTGATTGACAAAATTAAATCGCTGTATTCTGTAGACCAATCCGCTTCTGTCGCTTCGGCAATATTTTGTAGGATGGCGCGAGTTTTTTCGTCTCCCCGCAATTCGACTTTTTTCTGCTGCAAAGCTTCGGCAACAGCGGGCAGGAATTTGGGGGCGATCGCACTGTGAACTAACAAGGTTTCAATGGCATTGCAGGCGGCTGGATACTGGGTTTTTGCATCGACAGAAATGTCTACTGCTTTCTGAAGATCCGCCGCTTTGTCTGCGTACAAATGACAAATTCCGTCGGCGTGTCCCAAGACGGGAATTCGGGTGTTTTCCTGCACGAACCGCACGAAGGAATTAGAACCTCTGGGAATAATCAAATCTACATACTCATCCATTTTCAGCAGTTCGATTGTTTCTTCCCGCGTGGTCAGCAACTGCACGACTTCTGGATTAACCGCAGTTTCTGCTAATGCTTGATGTATCACTTTTGTCAATATTTCGCAGGAACGGACTGCCTCTTTGCCACCTTTGAGAATAACGCCGTTTCCTGATTTGATTGCTAAGGATACTATCTGAATTAAAGCTTCGGGGCGCGCTTCAAAAATAATGCCTAAAACGCCCAAAGGACAGGTGATGCGCTTCAGAATTAATCCTGTATCCAATTCACGGTGAATTTGCACGACACCTACGGGATCTGGGAGTTTCGCAACGTCGCGCACGCCCGCGATCGCACTTTTCAACTTGCTCTCATCCAACTTGAGGCGATCGTACAGCGGTTTCGCAATTCCATCCACCTCAGCCGCCTTGCAGTCAGCCGCATTCGCCGCCACAATATCCGGCGCAGCAGCTTCTAAAGCTTTAGCTATAGCTTCAATAGCTTGATTTTTGACCTCAGCGGACAAAACCGCCAATTTTCTAGCAGATACGCGCGTTTTTTGGGCAATTTCAATAATAGACATGGCAGTAACTTTTAAATAGTTTTGATTGTTGGGTTTTGAATTTTGAGTGTTGAATTGAATCCGCACAAATAAATTTCGGGGCGGTTTTCAGTCTTAACAATTCTAGAGGAAATTCTATATTTTTGTTGAGACTCCTTACAGCAATCCGCATTAACAGGTTAAAACAGTGAAGTATAGATAAAATCCCACGGTCATTTCCATTTGTCAATAACCTTTGGAGAGTATTATGTCATCTCACGCCCCTTTACGCAAGGCAGGGCGAGCCGCCAAAGCCGGCGTTAAACTGATACAGAAAACTGGCGGAAATCTCGTTTTAGCTTCCGGCGTCACCATCAGCCTGCTGTTTGGTATGGTGTTAGCGCTATCTTTAGCCTCAGTTTTGATTCTCAACAGTCCCGATCCAGTCGCCGGATTGGCGATCGCACTTCCGATAACTCTGATTTTTAACATCGCTGCTTTTTTCCTATCGCCTTACTTGATGGACTTAAGCCAAAATTGGCTCTACAATACCCGCTGGGTTTCCCTAGCAGAAATTGAAAGCCTAAGTCCCGAAACAGCGAAAGTTATTCAGAAGGTTTGCAAGCAGAAAAAACTCCAGCCGCCGCGTTTAGGAATTATCGACGACCAAAACCCTACTGCGTTTACTTACGGTTCATTTCCAAACAGCGCTCGCTTAGTCGTCAGTCAAGGTCTTTTCACCTATTTAGACGACGAAGAAATTGCCACTGTTTACGCCCACGAACTCGGTCATATCGTCCACTGGGACTTTGCAGTAATGACTTTAGCTTCGACTTTGGTGCAGATTACTTATTTAATTTACACTACAACTCAAAGAATGGGTCGAAGTGGTGGCGACAAAGCTAAAGATGCTGCAGGTACGGTAGCTGCTGTTGCTTATTTGTTTTACATCGCTGGCACTTATTTATTGCTGTATTTGTCGCGGACGCGAGAATATTTTGCCGACCATTTTGCAGCCGAAACAACCGGAAATCCCAATGCTTTGTCTCGCGCTTTGGTAAAAATTGCTTACGGTATTTTGGAAGAAGGACAAAGAGCCACCGAACCCAGCCGCTTATTAGAAGGAACTCGCGCTTTAGGCATTTACGATGCCAAAGCTGCCACATCTACTGGCACTGCTTACCGGATTTCTTCGGAAGCAGAAAAGATTGGGCGAGTGTTTTTGTGGGATATGTTTAATCCGTGGGGTTGGTGGATGGAGTTGAACTCGACTCACCCGCTGACTGGTAAACGAGTTCGCGCTTTGAGCACTTATGCCGAACAATTAGGCTTGGATATTGAGTTTGACATGGGCCGGATTGTCGGCGAAGGCAACGATTTGAGCAAGCGGAGATTGTACGGCAATTTTGTGTTCGATTTACTGCTGTACAGTGCAGAAACTCTGGGGTTAGCGGTGGGTTTTGCGATCGGCATTTCCCTGTATGCTGTAAACCCGATGATGATGGTTGCTTGTCCCTTAATCGGTTTAGGGACGGGAATTTTACTCAAGACTTTGGTGATGTTCCCGAATTACGAACAAGCAGAACATTTGGATGTTTTAACTTTAATGTCTGACCCTTATGCAAGTCCTTTGCGGGGTCAACCGGCGCAACTACAAGGCGAATTAATTGGTCGTGGCGATGCGGGTTATACCTTCGGTTCTGATTTGAAATTGCAAGATAGAACGGGAATGATTTATCTGCGCTATGCTTCTCGCTTTGGGCCAATTGGTAATTTTCTGTTTGGCATGAAACGAGTTGAAAGTTTGATTGGGATGGATGTTAGGACTTTGGGTTGGTTCCGCCGGGGTGTTGCACCTTGGATGGATTTGATTCAGCTTGAAAGCGATAGCGGTACGACGGTTAAGAGTTATCACCGCTTCTGGTCTTTTGTCATGAGTATCGGTGCGATCGTTCTTGGTATTGCGGCGCTATTTGTTTGATTTCCCGCTTGAAAGTTGAACGCAATAAAGTCTTTACTACAAATAGGTTCATAGTGAAGACTTTATTCGCCTTAAGTCAGGGTTAAGGAGGAAAGCATTCGTACCAACATAAGCAGTTGAGAGATTAACATCTTCCTGATTAGAATCCCTGAGTGTTAAACCAGGGGCTTAACTGATGACTGAGGATTGTTAGGTGGTTTAGCAGATTTGAATTCCGGTGTGGAGGACAATTGTTTCAAATCGATGAAGACCGAAAATTGGCTGGTATCCAACAACCCGGATTTAAGTTGTTTTTTCTTCTGCAAGTGTTTACCGATCGCACAAATTTTGCACATGATTTTAGCTCTTTTTGATGATATAATAGTCGTTTTGGAAATCATGGGCTAGTTGCTTGATTTCAACGCTGCTAAACCCAGCTTCACTCAACATTTGCAGCGCTTTTTCTTGACCCCACATCGTGCCCAATCCCATGCCGCCGTAGGCTAAAGAAACAGTCATGCAGTGCATACAAGAAATGGTGTAGAGTAAGGGCGCAATGGGATGCTCTAGATTACCGCCGACATCGGTTGTGGCGCGGATATCTTGCATCAAGTAAACACCATCGGGACGCAGAGCTTTGTAGATGTTGTGGAGTACAATATCGGGTCTGGCTTGATCGTGAATTGCATCAAATGTGGTGATCCAATGGTAGCGATCGCACTCATCCAATGTGGCGGCATCCTTCACCTCAAACTGGATATTATTTAACTTCCGCAATTGCGCTTCGGTGTTGGCAGTGGCGATGGCTTCTCCCGAAAAATCGTAGCCTGTGAATCGGCTATTCGGAAAGGCGACCGCCAGCTTGTTGAGTGCTCGCCCGCTACCGCAGCCGACATCTAGCACCTCAATACCCTTTTCCAACGCTTCGTTAAGTCCGGGAATCAGTGGCAGAATGTGGTCAAATAGAGCAGATACCACGGTTTGACCGCTATCTTCTGCCATCACGGCATGAAAACGTTTGAACTCGGAGTAGGGTACGCCGCCACCTTTGTAGAAACAATCGATAATCCGATCTTCCACCGATGCCAACACCGGAATGAATTGAGCAAAGGGGGCAATGTTGTCAGAAGCTGCAGCCCGTGTCAGGAATGCTGCATATTCTGTCGGCAAAGTGTAGGTTTTGTCGATCGAATTATAATCCACTAAGCGACCCGTTACCATTGCACCGAGCCATTCCCTCACGTAGCGTTCGTTCAATCCGGCAGCATCGGCAATTTGCTGACTGGTAGAGGGCGGCAATTCTGCCATTGTGTCAAACAGTTCGGTGCGATGCCCGATCGAAATCATGACTGCGAGTGCGCCACTGTTGAGAATGTCCAGCATCCGTTGGGCGAATGCTTCTGCTTTGGTTTGATCGAATGTTTGTGTCTTCATAATTTAATAGTGATGGTATTCAAAAGTTTCTATTGGGAAGATTTGATTTTGGCAGGGGTACGATCGTCAGATTCCTGCCCGTCAATTCAACATTTCACCTATCTGTTCTTGCACCCAAATTTCAAACAATTCGCGGAGCAAACGCTGACGCATCGCTAAATCAAACTGAGCCGGAATCAATGTTTCTAATCTGACGATCGCCAGCCATCCTTCTACAGGGATAGGATGCCAAAGCTGACCGGGCAGGCTTATCGCCAACAGATGCGCCAAATTCGGGTGGATTGTGCCGAGTTCCGCCGGGCCAAGAATCCCATTGACTTGAGCTTCTGGGCCTTGGGAATACTCGCGCGCCAGTTCGGCAAAGGATTGCTCTTTTTCTTGAATCCGAAAATAGAGTTCTCGCGCAATTTCTGCCTCTTTAACCCGAATCAAAGAATAGATGACTCGATCTAGCGATCGCTTGCGTTGCAGAAAATAGGACTCTAGTTTGTGATGCCAATTTTGGTGTTTGAATTTCTCAATTTTGAGCAGCCGCGGAATGAAAACTGTCTCTAAAAAATCCCGACTCATCCCGTGCTGTTTTAGCCAAAGCTGCTGTGTGGTTTGGTCGAGCAGTTGATTTTGTTCGTAGAACTGCTGGCTGGCATTCACGATTTCTTCAGCGGTGCAATCGATGGGGGCGATGGCTTCATCAATGATGCTCTCGCGGTATAATTGGGGCAGCATTTGGTAGCTGGCAAGTCGAGGAACTATCTCCTCCCCACAGAGGGTGCGATTGCGGATTTGTAATAAAACTGCGGTCATAGCTGTCTGGCTTCAATTAAAGTCATTTGAACGAACAATTGGTAGGGTAAGGTGCACAGTGTGCACCCTACAGATAAAGTTTTTACATCCAGGACTTTCTAGTTGGGAATCGGAGTCAAGGTAACAGAGTAATTAGTGTTACCTGTGAATTGAGAGGCTTGAAGATAGTAGTTAGTTGCAGGAGCCAAGTTTTGGACAAATCCTTCGGAAATAGTGCCTCGCTTAACCACACTTCCAATTACCTCACCTGCATCGACGGCGCGATTGTTGTTTTTGTCTTGAATCAATCGGAGATCGGCATCAGCGCTGAGATTATTGAGACCAAAGTGATAAAATCCCTGGGTATTGACAGCCAGATGGATAGTATCGGTGGTGTCGGTGTTACCCACAGAACCTTGATGAGTTCTTGGTTTGTCGTTGGAAAAGACGGCACCGAAATCATCTTCTACGGCGAGGACTTTGCTGGGTGTTCCGATCGCGTCAGCCGATACTCTCAAATTGTAGGGAGTATCGTTGAACGCACGGTTCCGATTGACTTGCACCACGTAATTGCCTGCATCAACGTCAGCAACTGCTGAGGACAAGTTGATTACTTCATCCAAACGCAATCGATCGGAAATAGCAATTTGCTTATCGTTACCATCAACTAAGCCATTGCCATTGAAATCGCGAAATAGTTGAACATTCAGATCGTCGGTCATACCAACCAGCCCAAGGTTGATATTTTTATCGCTATCCAGACGGAAACTGTAGGTGTCTTTGCTGTTGAGATTACTGATAGTGCGGCGCGGAACTACTACGGCACTATTAGATGGCAAGGTACCAAGGTTAAATTCAGCCATTTTATTTCTCCTTAAAGTGTAAAGGGATTAGTTAATTTGCTGGTTGTTTGCTTAACTTGATATCAATCTAACGAGGCGATCGTTCCGAAAGCGTTCCGAAAGCGTTCTCGAAGCGTTCCCAAAGCCTCCAAGCGCGATCTCCGCACGAATTCAAGGTCTCAGAACTTCCGCAGACCAAACGCAATCGAAGGGAATTCCAGCTTTACGGTGGGCTTCTCGAATCACTTCCGCATCGGGCGCGTTCAGTTCCCACAGCACACGAGTTTTATCCTGCGACGCATAGGAACGCACCCATTCAATACCTCGTTCCTGATAGCACTGTAAAATTAATCGCTGGGCTTCCTTCCACTCTTCATCGGTAAAGCCATTCGGATAGCTTCCCTCCAACAGCTTGAGGATTGGTTCGTTCCATACAGATGGCACACCTTCAGGTTCAATAACTTGGGCTGTCCAAACCTTGGTAAACCCAACATCAGCTTGGCGATAAGCTTGTCGGACAGACTCTGCATCTGGTGCCTCAAAAGTGCAAATCATGCGATGGCGATCGGCTGATAGTAAAGAGTAGCGCCACGTGCCATTTCTTGCCTCAAGACAATCCAAAACTCGCGTATCAGCTAACATTTCTGCGGTTATGGGTCGATCGGCAACGGTTTCAACTTTGATAAGAGCCATAATTCAATAGTTGAGAGTTGATAGTTGATCTGTCGGTTGGGTTCAACGAAGTGAAACGCAACAATCTCTATCCTACAACCCCTTATTTATCTTGGTTCTGGGGCGCTTGTCGCCCCCTGAACTACTTCGCCTTTTTCTATAGCGCCCAGAGCTTTCAGCGTGACTATCTGTGCTACGGTTAAACCTGTCATTCCAGTGATATTCATGCAGACCCATTTGGTCGATGATTCCCGCGACTAGACCGCAGGCGTCTAGATATTGTACTCTAATGGTAGATGCTATAGATTTCATCCTATAAAAATACCATTCCTTTCTTCCTCAACTTGCGGAATCTAGGTTGTAATCCAGGCAGGTAGTAAATCTTGATTTCACGTTTTATTTGAATCGGACATGAGTAAATTAACTGAAGGAACGCAAAATTTCTGGTCACAAATCAGGAGTTACCTACTTTCATCAGGCTTGACAATTGTCATAGCTTTTTTGGCGCTTGGATGGCAGATGGGAAGCACAATTACTTTTTTTCTAGTCCTTTGCTTTCTGTGGTTTTTGTCTGATACCAAAGAAAAAATTTTGAGAAATTTACCAGATCGATTCGATTATACACCAGCAATTTTGCAAGACTATCCTTTGCTAAGTTTTACTTGGTTGGATCGACAAACTCAAGAATTAGAAAGTTTAGGGTTTGTTCAATTAATTGATTATACAACCGGTGCTAACCCCGCATTTGCCAGGTGTTTTGCTCACCCAAAACATTATTGCTACGCTGAAGTGTGTCAAGTTTTCAAGGCAAATGGCGAATCATTTTCTAGACAAGCGGTTATTTTCAGTGCTTTCGAGCAAAGATGGGAGTTAGCGAATATTAACCGAGAAGTCAATATTACAGATAGTATTGCTTATGGTTTCTGGCGAAATGGCAAAAAAATCCGAATTTACCATCCTATCTCTAGCTTAGATAACCTGTTGCAAAATCATTTAAACTGGAGACAGCGAATGCAGACAGATCTAGGGATAGCTTTACTGAGAGATATTTCCTGGGAAAATTATGTAAGACTCGAAGAAGAGGCTGTTGCTTATCGCAAACAAGCATTGAAAAAGAAAATTTTGCTGTTGGCGATGATAGAAGTGAGGAAATTTGAATTGAACCCCAAGTCAGAATGGTTAGGAGATTATGCTAAGCTTGTAGCTTAGATAAGAAAATGATTGAAAGAAGCAGAAACTCTTTAAGATAATTTAATGGTTTTGTTCGAGAATTTTCTGCATTAGCACGATCGCCCGCTCGACCTCGGTGCAAGCGCGGAAACTCAGCGCAGGACGATCGATGCGATCTCGCAGCGATTCAAACCGCGCAGTCGCCCCTTCTCGATCGCCCAAAGCTAAAGCACCCTGAATCAAAATCGCCCAAGCCAGAGCAATCTCGCTGGGATGCTCGACCGTCTGAGCGGCTTCTAAAGCAACTTCAGCGCGGGCTGTTGCCAAAAGAGGTCGATCGCACTCTAAATCCACTTGAGCCGCCCCAATCAGCACATAAGACAGCATCCGTTTGGCATCCACCTGTTGCAAAGTCGCGATCGCCCGCTCCAAAGCAGCATCCGCACCAATTTGCTGAAGCTGATAGTTTGCTAAAGCTAAAAGCGCATTGGCCACCGCACCTTCACTGCCTTCGCCTTGGATTTTCGCGGAGACGATCGCCATTTCCTGACAATAAGGCAAGGCCGCAGCCGGATCGCCCGCTTCCAGTTCCGTCATCGCCAAATAGCTGAGGTTATAAAACTCGCACCAGCGATCCTGCTGGGCCTGGGCCAATTGCCACGCCTGTTGCAACAGAGTTCGCGCTTGGGCATAGTTCCCGTGATGGCGCCCTACAGCCCCCAACCCTTGGGCAATTCCGATGTTTTTAGCGCCAACTCTCCCCGCCAGGGACTGCGCCTCCAGCAACAATGCTTCTGCCCGCGTCATTTCCCGTCCAATTTCCGCCAAGCAAGACCCGCTATATACCAGCAATCGCACGGCAGTAGCTGGACTGGATGCGCGACTTACCTCTGCTGCCCGCAGCGAGTGTTGGTGAACGTTAGCGAAGTTGCTGCGATCGAAATGCAGGATCACCAATGCCTCAAGTCCCGTGGCTTCTGCTTCTTCTAAACCTAGATCATTGGCTTCATCGATTAAGCGGTGCACCTCGCTGTCGAGTTGACAAACTCGATCGCCCGTAACGCCTGCGATCGCGCTAACCCGCAACAATTTTAAATGCAATTGAATGCGAGTGCGATCGTCAAGTCCTTGACACTGCTCGATCCCAAGCTGAGCCAATTCTGATGCTTCCGCGTAGGCAAACAATTTCAAGCAGCGTTCGGCGGCTGACAAGGCGCTAGACGCGGCCAATCCGCGATCGCCCCCGATGGCCGCGTGACGGGCAATATCGCCAGCCAAGGCGTTGTCTGGTGTGGAGAGTTGATTCAATTTATGGGCAATTTGCAAATGGATCAAATGGCGGCGCGGTTGTGACAACTGCCGGTAGACAGCCTGACGCACAATATCGTGAGCAAAGTCATAGCCGATTTCGTCACCGACAGAGGCGCTGGGACGGATAATGGTTTGTTGTTCGAGCTGTTCGATCGCCGCGAGCAATTTGGGCAGCGGATAGTCTGCCACATGAGCCACCGCTGTCGGTTTGAAGCTGCGCCCCAATGCAGCGGCCCAAGGCAAAAATTCGCGAGCCGTGTCATCCAATTGGTGGAGGCGATCGCGGATCAAAGCCTCTAAATTATCAGCATGAGTAGACCGATCCTGGGACAATGCGCGGGCAACTTCCAGCGCAAACAGGGGATTCCCCCCACTATCGATAAATACGCGCTCGACCGCTTCTGGAGAGAGTTCTAACGGATTAACCGCTGGCTGTTTGCGAATCAATTCAGCCGTTTGTTGTCGATCCAAAGGATGCAATTCCAGCGTTAGCAGCCGTCGCTCTCGTCTGAGTGCCTGCACCACCCGCGAGATGCCCGCATTCTCCTCTAGTTCCCTGGAACGCCCGGTGCAGGCGAATAAAATCGGCTTATGACTCAGCAAGCGGATGGCGTAGTGTAGCAAGGCCGATGAGGCTTCATCGATCCACTGAATGTCATCCAGAATGACGATTAATGCAGCCTCACTGGCAGATTGAGCCAGCAATTGTACCACCGCATCAAACAAATGACTGCGATCGGGCGGAGCTTTCCCAGGTTGAGCGAGCTCTGGGAGCAAGAAACCTAGCTCCGGCGGAATGTTGAGGGCGGGGGGAATAACGATCGATCGCAAGGCATCAATCCAGATGCCGTAGGGTCGCACCATCTCGGCCGCAAATCCTCGTCCCCACAGCACTTGCACCGCCTCTGCCGCCGATCGCAGCTCCTCCAGCAAGCGAGTTTTGCCGATTCCGGGTTCGCCCGCGAGCAAGAGCACTGGCGATGCCTCAGCGCTGGCGATCGCGCCGCAGTTCGCAAGCAGTATCGGCTTTGCCCACTGTTGAATCGATGCCCATTCGCGATCGCGTCCCACTAGAGGCGACAAAGCCACAGGCGAGGGAAACAAATTCGTTTGGGGCGGCCCGGCGGAGTGAGAGGATGGTTGAATGTCGGGCGCTGCGTCTTCCAGCAACAGTTGCTCGTAGAGCTTGCGAGTGCTCGCACTAGGGTCAACTCCTAGTTCCTCGCGCAGCAAAGTCATGCAGCGGTGGTAGACTTGCAGTGCATTGGCGCGATCGCCGTTCAAATGGTGCGATCGCATCAAAGCTGCGTAGCTGGTTTCGTGCAACGGATCGATCTCCAGTAAGCGCTGTGCAGAGCGGATTGCAGCCCGATAATCACCCTGAGCTTCCGACAGGCGAGTCAGAGATTCGAGCGCATGAAGCAATTTCTGTCGCAGGTGTTCGCGCTCTGGAAAAATCCACTCATCCTCACAACTCGGCAGCAAATCACCGCCGTAAAGCGCGATCGCTTGCTCCCAGGCTGTTCTGGCACCGTTAACATCTGCGGCTCGTTCCGCTGCTTCTGCTGCGGCGAATGCCCGTTCAAACTCAGCCACATCCAGCACGAAAGAGGCATGGGGATTCCATTGCAGGGTTTTGGCATCCGCCAGCAGGTAGCGATCGGCATCGGGGAGTCCCTGACGCAAATGATGCAATTCCCGGCGCAAGTTGGTGCGAGCTTGGGCCTCGGTTGAATCGGCCCAGAATTGAAAGGCAAGCCGCTGACGGGTTTGCGGGATATCGCGGTGCAGTACCAGGTAAGCCAACAAAGCTTGCGGGCGCTCTGTGGTGACACCGACAACGGGCTTGTCTGCACAGGAAAGGCAGAATCCGCCTAGTAGTTTGATATCTAAGGTAGCAAGCATATAGCTAGATATTATTTGTGATTTTAATCCATGCTCCGGCGTGTTAACTTCAGGAATGTCAGCAGGTGGCGATCGCAAATTTAAAGGACATTGCTATACTATGTTATCCGCGCGGCGGTCTGTTGGAAGCCACAATTTTGTATTCTTAATATAAATGTAATATAGGTGCGGTATGATCGCTTTTACTACGACTCTCACTCAATGCAATTAACAAGGCAAACATGATCGCCAAAATTGCTACCCTCAGCCTCTTGTTTATAGTTTTGACTCTAGCATTCAGCAACACGCTTTTCAAAAATCATCTGTTAAAACCTTTCAAGGACACCAATTTGTCCAACCAGTTAACATCTGATTTGACCAAATTGACCTCCCAAACGGAAAGCCAGGACAAAAAAAATACCATGCAACGTATTCTCGATGACAGCGCAAAATTAGAAAAACTAGCTGGGGATTTCCAATTTATAGAAGGCCCGATTTGGCATCCAGACGGCTTTTTGCTGTTTAGCGATATTCCCGCCAATATTATCTATAAATTCGGCTCAAATCAGCAAGTTGAGGTATTTCGCCGCCCTTCGGGAAAAGCCAACGGGAATACTTTAGACAAAGAAAACCGCTTACTTACTGCCGAACACGAAAATCGCCGCCTATCCCGCACTGAAAAAGACGGCAAAGTTATCACATTGGCGGATAGATACGAGGGAAAAAAGCTCAACAGTCCGAACGATTTGGTTGTTAAATCCGACGGCAGCATTTATTTTACAGATCCGTCCTACGGTGTTAGTAAAGACCAGGAAGAATTGGGTTTTTACGGTGTTTACAGGCTGGCATCAGACGGGAAATTAACTCTGCTGGTTAAGGATTTGGTGCTGCCGAATGGCATCGCTTTTTCACCAGACGAGCAAAAACTTTATGTCAACAATTCGGAAGCGGGATACATTGCGGTTTTTGATGTAAAACCGGACGGAACTGTTACCAACCAGCAGCTTTTTGCGGAGTTAAAAGACGCTAGTCAAGGGGGGGTTCCCGACGGTTTAAAAGTTGATGTAGAGGGGAATGTTTACAGCACCGGGCCGGGGGGAGTGTGGATTTTCTCGCCGGATGGCAAGCTTTTGGGGAAGATTTCTGTACCTGAGACTGCGACTAATTTGGCTTGGGGAGAAAGCGATCGCAAAACGCTTTATATTACTGCAAGTAAAAGTCTTTATCGGATTCGGCTTAAAATTCCGGGCGTGCGGGCTGGAAAATAATCTAAAATCGGGGGAAGTTGAAAGTAAAGTGACATTTGCAGGCGAATCTCATATAAAGTATTTGTTTGTAGTAGTTCTTCAGCGCTGCTGCGAACTTTTATTGAAGACATTTTTTGACTGCGATGTTCATAGCCCGCTTGCATAAATTTCTGACTGCGACTGTGGATGAAAAATCCCGATCGCACACAATATTTTGGTTAACTCTGAGCTTGACATTTGCCGCAGTTTATGCTATTTTAGGACTCAAGCAAGTCTTCAGCGCCGAGTATATGGTGCAAGACGATGCGAGGCAGCACGTTTTCTGGATGATGCGGTTTGTCGATCCTGAATTATTCCCCAACGATTTCATTGCTAATTACTTTCAATCAGTCGCCCCTGCAGGATACAGCACGCTCTACAAATTAGCCGCAACAGTTGGCATTCATCCGCTATTTCTTCACAAAATATTGCCGCTATTTCTCGGCTTAATCTCCACTTATTACTGTTTTGGCCTGTGCCTAGAAATGCTGCCAGTGCCGATGACTGGATTTATTGCATCTTTGCTGCTAAATCAGCATATGTGGATGACCGACGATTTGGCTTCCACAACGCCAAGAGCTTTTATCTATCCGATATTTCTGGGTTTTTTATATTATTTGTCGCGCACTTCCTTGCTGCCTTGTTTGGGGGCGATCGCGCTGATCGGACTATTCTATCCTCCTTACGCCTTGGTTGCTGCCGGAATTTTAGTTTTGCGCCTGCTATGCTGGAAAAACGGCGGTTTGCGCTTGTCGGGCGATCGAACTAATTACCTATTTTGCACTACAGGTTTGGGAGTAATCTTTTTAGTAATGCTGCCCTATGCCTTAGATAACTCTGAATTTGGCCCAACTTATACCGCAGCAGAAGCGAAGCAAATGGCCGAATTTGTTCCCAGCGGCAGAAATGCTTTTTTTCGTCCAAATCCTAAAGATTATTGGTTGACAGGGCGGGGCAGCGGGATGTTTCCCAAGTCGCTGTTTACGCCTGTAACTCACTGTGTCGGGCTGTTATTTCCGCTGCTGCTGTTTTTGCGATCGGCTTTTCCCTTAGCAAATCAGATTCAAAGCAAAATGTGGCTTTTGCTTCAGCTATTTTTAGCATCCTCGGCGATGTTTTTAGCGGCTCACGCTACCATTTTTAAGTTGTATCAACCAGGTCGCTATACTGCCTACAGCTTGCGATTTATTGTTGTGTTGATAACTGCGATCGCCCTAACTTTAATTATCGATGGAGTCTGTCTTTGGGCATCAACAACAGCAACAAGATTTGATGTAAAAAACCTAGTTGCACTAATTACGACAGCGATTATCGCTATCGCCGTTGTCCTTTATCCCTGCTTGACCGAAAAATTTCCCACCGTCGGGTATGTAGAAGGTAAAATATCGGGTTTGTACAAATTTTTTCAGCAACAACCTAAAGATATCTTGATTGCTTCAATAGCGGGAGAGACTGACCACTTGCCAACATTTAGTCAGCGTTCTGTTCTGGTGGCCAAGGAATATGCAGTGCCTTATCAGAAAGGCTATTACAGCAAATATCAACAGCGACTTAACAATTTAATTCGCGCTCAATACACTCCCGATCGAGCTGTATTGCAAAATTTTATTAATCAATATGGAGTAGATTTTTGGATGCTCGATCGCAATGCTTTCACTCTTCAGTATGTCAAGGATGATCGCTGGCTAAATCAATTTGATTCTACACCGGAGGCGAGGCTTTCTCTAGAACAAGGGAAAATTCCAGCCTTAGCTTCAGCAATGACAAGTTGTGCGGTTTTTCAGAATGAAATTCTAGTGGTTTTGGAGGCGTCTTGTATTGTGAAATAGGCTGGGAGTTAAGGCGAGGCAGAGCCTTGGGATATGCGTTCCCATGAAGATCCGGGTAACTAGGAAGAAACCGGGTTTCTTAACTAAAAATTTTGGTTTTTAGGTTTAACCGGAGGCAAAAAACTCGGTTTCAGACGCTAAAATTAGTAATTTAGTGATTTGTAGGGACAATCCCCCTGCGGTTGCCACTCCTGAGAGGTAATGTTGCAGATATCGTGCAATTAAATAATCTCCGCAATCAAAGGTGAATATAGATCCGGGGTCAAGTTCGCAGACAATGAAAATTGCACAAAAGCTCGATCGCCAATTATCTCTTGGGCAAAAACATGACAACACTTTACGTCAACCCGCAAACAGGCAGCGATTCCGCAGTCGGTAGCCAATCGGCTCCATTCAAAACTATAGCCCGCGCGATCATCGGTCGCGCTGCATCGGGAACTACGATTCAGCTAGCAGCGGGAACTTACAGCGCTGCTAGTGGCGAAAAATTCCCCTTGGAAATTCCCTCTGGAGTAAAAGTTATTGGTAATGAAACTAACAAAGGTAGAGGGATTCTGATTCAAGGCAGCGGCAAATTTGTCAGTCCCACCGCCGCAGGCCAAAATATCACCATACTACTAGCAAGTAATTCCCAATTGCGCGGAGTAACTGTTACTAATCTCGATAGTCGCGGTACGGGAGTCTGGATTGAGTCAACTTCTCCGACTGTGGCTAACTGCACTTTCACTCAATGCAAGCGCGAAGGCATTTTTGCCACGGGCAGCGCTAATCCTGCGATTCTCGACAACATATTTGTGGCAAACTCTGCGGCTGGGGTGATTATGGCGGGAACTGCTAAGGGAGTAATACGGCGCAATATTTTTCAAAAGACAGGTTTCGGCATTTCTCTGCAAGCTCAGTCGGCTCCTTTGATTGCTGATAACCAAATTTTGGAAAATCGCTCCGGTATCGTTTTAGCGGGGGAATCTCAGCCAATTTTACGCAATAATCGCATTGAAAAAAATACCGAAGACGGTTTGACTGCGGTGGAGAAGTCCTTGCCAGATATGGGTAATGCTCAAGATTTGGGGGGCAATATCTTTCAGAATAACGGCGAATTCGACTTGCAAAATGCGACTGGAGTTAAGATTTTTGCGGTGGGAAATCAACTCAATTCTTCGCGGGTGAAAGGTTTATTTGATTGGGGCAATGTGACGCCAACTCCGACTCCAGGCGGGCTAAAGTTCAGCGACATCAGCACGCATTGGGCCAAGGATTTTATCGAGCGCTTGGCAAAGATGAATATTGTTAGCGGGTTTCCCAACGGCACTTTTCAACCTTACGAGATTGTAACTAGAGCTCAGTATGCGGCTATGTTGGCGAAGGCGTTTGAATTGGTGCCGCGCCGTGAGGCGACGGTTTTTAAAGATGTGGCGCCGGATTTTTGGGCCAAGGGAGCGATCGACCAAGCTAATCGAGCTGGGTTTTTGGCTGGATATCCAGACAGCACGTTTCGCCCGGAGCAGAATTTGACTAGGGTTCAGGCGATCGTATCTTTGGTAAACGGCTTGCAGTTGGCGGGGGGCAACCCCAATTCTTTGAGCGTTTATGTCGATCGAGCTCAGATTCCCAGTTTTGCCACCGACGAGATAGCAACCGCCACAGAGCGCAAAATCGTGGTCAACTATCCCGTGCGCGAAAAGCTTTCCCCCGCCCACGACATCACCCGTGGCGAGATATCCGCCCTCATCTACCAAACTCTGGTAGCCACAAAGCGAACCGAGCCCATTAACTCTCCCTACATCGTCTAAGGGAATTAGGAGACAAGGCAGAGGATAACTTGGGGTACAAAGAACTCACCTCTTGCACCATTCTTAAGAACAGGCTTTCGGGCCTGTTCCACAAAGAGTAGATTTTCTTGTGGGGTGGGCCGAAGAGCCCGCCCTGAAAGGATTATTGAGAATGGTGCAATATCTCAGAATAACCAACCCATATCCCCTCGCCCTTGTCACCGATTGCCTCGTTCTCACCCACTCTCACCCACTCTCACCCACTCACACTCTCCCAAGTCTTGATTTGCGAGTACCCGAATCGTTTTATGATTAAACATTAAGAAATTAAGCAATCCTTAAGGTTCGACTGTCAGATTATGGCTAAAATTCAATTCTCTCGGGGTATAGACGAAGATGTTGTGCCCGAAGTGCGCCTAACCCGTTCTAAAAGCGGAGAGCAAGGCACTGCCACGTTTCTCTTTGAAAATCCCAAAGCTCTCAGCAGCACCAGTACCGAAGACATTACTGGAATGTACCTGATCGACGACGAAGGCGAACTCCTCACTCGCGAGGTTAAGGCTAAGTTCATCAACGGTCAGCCTGCGGGTTTGGAAGCTCTTTATATAATGAAAAGTTCCGCCGAATGGGATCGATTTATGCGTTTCATGGAACGCTACTCGGAAGCTAACGGTTTAGGATTTAGCAAGGCATAATGGGTAGTTGGTAATTGGTAATTGGTAATTGGTAATTAGCCGATCGCCGGTTGCCGGTTGCCGATTGCTTAGAAGAAGAAACTATGACGCAAATTCCTCACCCCGACTTATCTAAAATAACCGTAAACTGCGCTATCATTACTGTTAGCGACACGCGCTCCGCTGAAACCGACAATAGTGGCTTGTTAACTAAGAAGCTGCTAAAAGATGCGGGTCACTCGGTGGTAGCTTACACTGTTGTTAAAGATGATGCGGCCAAAATTGTATTGCAAATGCAGGCTTTTTCCCAGCGTGAAGATGTGGATGCAATCATTTTTAACGGCGGCACGGGCATCGCTCCGCGAGATACGACTTATGATGTGATGGAGAGTTTGCTAGACAGGATTTTACCAGGATTTGGTGAGATATTTCGGTTTTTGAGCTATCAAGAAATTGGTTCGAGGGCGATCGCCTCTCGCGCAGTTGCAGGCGTGTATCAAGGCAAATTAGTCTTTTCTCTTCCGGGATCTAGCAATGGTGTGAAACTAGCTGTGGAAAAGCTAATTTTACCTGAATTAGTTCACTTGGTGACGCAGTTGCGCGGTGGGTGAGGGCGAAAGTTCGGTTAATTGATTGACAATGAAGCAATTTGGTTACAAGCCCCCCGATTCATCTGCGGATCGATAAAAAAGCTCGCTCATCCTCATCGCCAGCCCCCGGGTCGATCGGTGAGGTAGCTTTCTTCAATCTCTTCAATCTCTTCAATCTCTTCAATCTCTTCAATCTAAAATCTACTGACTGGATTCACCGCAAGAAACGGGTGGCTTTGAGCCTAGTCTATGGCTAAAGTGAGGAAACATCAAAATTCCCTTGACTTACACTAGATGATTTCGATGCAGAATGCGAGTGTCTATGCTAGCGAAGATTATCACCGGATTGCTCGGGCGATCGCCTTTATGCGACAACACCACCTAAACCAGCCCAATCTGGCAACTGTGGCCCAACACATAGGACTGAGTGAATATCATTTTCAACGGCTATTTACTCAATGGGCCGGCATTAGCCCCAAGCGGTTTTTGCAATATCTGACAGTTGAATATGCCAAGTCAAAAATCACTCAGACTAAAAGCCTTCTAGACCTAACATTGGACGTGAGGCTATCGAGTCCCGGACGATTACACGATTTATTTGTCACCTTGGAAGCAATGTCACCAGGGGAGTTCAAAGCAGGCGGAGCAGGTTTGCAAATTCGCTATGGCATTCATGATACCCCCTTTGGCCAATCTCTAATCGCGACAACTGCCCGTGGTATTTGTAATCTTTATTTCTTGGAGACAACAGACGAACAAACCGTTGCACAAAGACTGCGATTGGAATGGAAAAACGCTGAAATCATTCGTGATGAGCAAGCCACTCAATCATTGCGTGACCTGATTTTCAATTCAGAAACTTTCAGCGAGCAAAAACCACTAACGCTCTTGGTAAAAGGCACTAACTTTCAGATTCAAGTTTGGCGAGCACTTTTGCAATTGCCCTTTGGTGCGATCGCCACTTATCAGAGTATAGCTCAAATGGTAGCTCGCCCAACTGCTGCTAGAGCTGTAGGAAATGCGATCGGTAACAATCCGATTGGCTATCTAATTCCATGTCACCGAGTCATTCGAGAATCTGGAGAACTCGGTGGCTATTGCTGGGGACTAGAGCGTAAAACAGTCATGTTAGGTTGGGAAGCTAGCCGTACAATCTGCGATCGATCCCGATAGCATTACTATTTTTGCTACTTGCCTTCGCAATCGATCGCAGATAAATTTAAGGCGGCAAGGTCGATCGAGGACTTCGGAGTATGTCAAAATACACTAGAAATATTGTGTATCGCCAGTTTTTCAATGACGCTGCCTACCGGATCTCGTTCTCCTGCTCTGTTCCAAACGCTTTCGCTGGTAGCTGACCCGATCGCATTTTTCGATCGCTACTCTGCCAAATACGGCGATACATTTACCGCCCGCGTGTTGGGGCCCTCTTCGCCCCCCGTGGTGTTTCTGGGCAGTCCAGAAGCGATTCAGGCGGTGTTTACGACCTTAGCCGATGCCTTTGAGTTTGGCAAAGTGACCAACGTATTTCGCCCGCTGGTGGGAAATGAATCCCTAATTATGAATGAAGGGCCGCGACATCTGCGACAGCGACAGCTATTAATGCCCGCGCTGCATCGGGAACAGTTGCACAGTCAAGGGCATTTGATTGTTGATTTGACGAAAAAGCAGACGATCGACTGGAAAGCCCCAGATGCGATCGCAGTCCGCGAAGAAATGTCAGAAATTTCGCTGCAAGTAATCTTGCAAGTCGTGTTTGGATTAGTGCCGGGAGAGCGCTACGAACGGCTGAAACAATTGCTCAGCAAGCTTTTAGAGGCGATTACCTCTGAGCTGTACTCGATACAATTTTTCTTTGAGCCCTTGCAGCAAAATTTGGGGCCTTGGAGTCCGTGGGGGCAGTTTTTGCAGCAGATGGCGCAGATTGACTCGCTGATTTATGCGGAAATTGCCGAGAGGCGATCGCATTCTCTCGATTCGTCTCGCACGGATATTCTGTCGGTGTTGATGATGGCCCGCGACGACACCGGCGAATCCATCGGCGATCGAGAATTGCGCGATCAGTTGATGACGCTGTTGTTGTTGGGACATGAAACCACTGGATCGGCGTTGACTTGGGCGTTTTACTGGCTGCATCAGTTTCCCGAATGCCTTGCTCGGTTGCGGCAGGAATTGGATGAATTAGGGGAAAATCCCGATCCGATCGCGCTTTCGCAGTCGCCCTACTTAACAGCAGTCTGCAAAGAAGCGCTGCGGGTTTATCCAATTGCCTTAATTTCGCAGCCGCGCAAGGTGAAACGGACGATCGAACTCGAAGGCTATACATATCAACCGGGAACGATTTTAATCCCCTGTGTCTATTTGGCGCACCGTCGCCCTGAAACCTACGAAAATCCCGCTCAATTCAATCCCGATCGCTTTTTAGAGCGCAAGTTTTCCGCCTCTGAATTTTTACCGTTTGGAGGCGGAAGTCGAAGCTGCATCGGGATGGCGTTATCGATGTTTGAAATGAAGCTGGTTTTAGCAACGGTGCTGTCTTCGCGTGAGTTTGTATCGAATCTCGATCGGCCAATTCGTCCGGCGCGGCGGGGAATCACATTTGTGCCGCCCGATCGGTTTCGATTAACGGTTGTGGGCGATCGGCGTTAGATTCAGTGAAACGCCGTGTCAAGAAAGATATGTTATTCGATGAAAATCCCAGCAACTTTGTCTCCATTCATCGTCATGTGTGCCACAAATTCATCTCCACCATCTTCAAAACTCAGCTTCCACAAATAAATCGGACTATTACCTTGTTTTATCTCACCAAAATAAGTAATTGAATATCCCTTTTGCAGGCGTGAAGCGAGCTGCTCGCTAACATCGTCAAACATTTGTTGTGTAATGCTCGCTTTGTAGCCTGCATCGCCCACTGTGGTAAAAAGCTCGTAATTTTTCGATGCAGTCGCATCCAAAATAACGTGCAAACAATTGATGACGTTTTCAGAGGGGGCTGTCGAGTTCATGATGATGTCCTTCTTTTAGGATTTTATTAAAATGTTCTAGCTCAGACTGCTATCTAACGATTAATTGTACCCCTATTGCGATCGAATCCAGTTTTGGAGCGTCATTGACCACCAACACCCTCCGCTTAGCTCAGCCGCTACGATCACTTTTTCGTTCTCCCAGATCCAGCCCTGTTAGTAGATGGGAGGGATTTTTGCTTTTGCAATCATTTTAGGCTTGACATCTGTAATCTCATAGGTTACAGTAGTAAAGTAATCTCAAAGGTTACAAAAACTTTTAATTAATATATAAGTGCTATGAACTGGATATTCAGCCTTGATTGAAGGATTATTTCACATGATACAAACTTTTAAAAATAAAGCATTAGAAAGATTATTGAGGGAAGGTAATACAAAAGGAATTCCTAAAGAACTTGAAAAAAGGATAAGAACAAGACTTGAAGTAATAGATACAGCAATAATTATAGATGATATTAGAATACCAGGCTATGATTTACACGAGCTTAAAGGTGATAGACAGGGAACTTGGTCAATAAAAGTATCAGGTAACTGGCGTATAACTTTTACATTTCAGGATAACAACGCATACGATATAGATCTCGAAGATTATCACTAGCCCATAAAACAAAATCTAAAAATTTAACTTCAAGCGTAAGGAGAATTGCATGAAAGACATACAAAACATTATTCAAGGGAGGAAAGTCAGACCAGTACATCCGGGCGAGGTCATTTCAGATGTGCTTGAAGATCTTGAAATGACTCAAACCAGGTTTGCTGAGATACTTGGTGTATCCCGCCGTAGTGTCAACGAAATTGTTTTAGGTCAAAGACCAATTACAGTAGACATGGCAATTCGGATTGGGAAAGCGTTAGGGAATGGCCCTCAACTATGGCTTAATCTTCAGCAAAAGGTTGATATTTGGGATGCAGTGCAAAAACACAGTGAAGAGTACGAAAAAGTATCTACGGTAGCATAGCGCGATATGTTAATCTCAGTAAAAAGAGCATAGGGCGGTTGAAACCGCAACTATACAAACGAAGTCCGCGCAGGCGGACTTCGAGATCGAGGAAGTATTTAACCAGGATGGGGTATCCTGTAAACAGGAACGATATTGCAACACGATTGTTAGGGTGCGGATTGACAAAACAGCAAACCTATTCAGAAGGGAATCTCATCCCACTCTGCTTGAACTTCGTCTTGTTCATCAACTTCTGATTTTTCTTTTTCAATGGCTTCTATAAACTTAATCGCGCTTGAAACATTGTTAAATATCAGAACACTCTCATGATAATTCAAAATAGGATTGTCATGAGCCAGACTTTGGTGGTTTCTAACATGATTAAAATCATCCAGAATTTTAGTCGAATGTTTTAGAATCTTTTCGGTCATTTGTGACTCAATAAAGCGGTTCTGTCTTAGATAGTTTACATATTCTCCAAAAAGGCTATGCAATGGTTTGTTTTTGTCATAACTGATCCCATGTTTATCGCATAGCTTCTTTGTATACTTCACCATATAAGTATGCAGTCTATCTAATGCTACTTCTGGCTCATTATTTTGAATACTTTCCCTTATTGATTTTGCTAATACCGAAAACTCTTTGTCATTAGAATATGGTTGAATTGCATCAATATTTTCAACGATACTATCTTGCTTAAGTCGTTTTGCTATTGTATAGCAATCATCAAACAAGGCTTGCTGGGCTTGGCTTATTTCTATGTGATTTATCAGTTTTTTTGTTTTCCAATATTCCAACAAATCTGCAATTAATTTTCCAACAGTATAGTTAGATTCTTGAGTCCAAAAGGCTCTTAATCGATTAGCTTTAGATCCGCTAGCGTAATCGTACTTGCCGTCATATATGTTAATATTTGTATTTTCAATTATGAATTCCAGGAAAGTTCTGTCTGTAAAATCAAGAACATAACCACCTTCCATCTCAAACATTTTTTCAAGTTTTAGTTTTTCAATGCTCGACAAGTCAGACATTTGCAGTAACCTGTAAATTTATAATTGATTGTAACTACTCAAGACCAATTAGATATGCGATCGCTTTACTGCTTCCTGATGAGCCTCGGAGACTGATACATAGCTTTACTGTAATTCCTCAGCCATAGTATGAAGCAGGCTAACTATTAATTGTACCGCAGTTGCGGTATAATAGACTTAAAAAGTTTATTATACCGCCAACATATTTCAAATATCAAACCGGACTATTTATTACCTTAGCAACAATAGTGCGGTGTCGGACTGTATTGCAAGTGATTGTCGGCTGGGCAAAACCCGAATCAACTAAAGCTTGCTCAATATCCAACCCAAAATACTGATCCAAATAAGGCTCTGTACTCTTGAGCAAAGTCAAAATATAAGGAGGCATTTTGGCATAAACTTCCGACTGAGGATTCATATCCATAATTGTCAAATGTCCGCCAACACGTAGCAAACGCCTCGCTTCCCGGAACACTTCTCTAGTAGCTTTCTGCGGCAATTCGTGACAAACTAAACAAATAGAAACTAAATCAAAAGCAGCCGCAGGCAAACCAGTAGATTCAGCAGCAGCGTGAACCCAAGTCGGAGATTTTTGATTTAAAGATTCAGATTCTCGGTGTTGGGAACGGTATTTAGCAACTGCTAAAAAATAAGGAGACAACTCCACCCCAGTCATCTTCGCTTCCGGGTAAACATCCCCAAGTGCAAAGGTACTCATTCCCACACTGCATCCCAAATCAACAATATCTCGCGGCGAAGAAGCAATTTGAGATTTGATGACTTCGTGATAGCTGGCGCGGAGTTTTGCATCGCCTTCTGCACCCGCTTCCGGCCAAATTCCCGCGTGAACTGTACGGGCGGCAACTTCTACTTCTGTAGCAGCTTCCCAGCTCATATTACCTTGTTCGTAAGCGTGAAATGAAGTTAGATAATATTTTGGGTAAACAAGATCGGGATTTTGGACACTGAGCAATTCTGCATCCCAATTTCGAGCTAAAAGTGCTTGGGCTTCTTGTCGCCAATGCACTCCGATTTTTTCTGCTCTTGTTATCATCATTTCCCGCGCTTGGTGCTTGGCTAGATTAGCCAAAGGTTTGATGGAGAGTACGCCATTTACTAAACGCGAGGCTAATCCCGGAGTTTTGTTAACTGCAACCGTCATATTTTATGTTTTTCTATTTTGCGCCATTTATTTTAACACAGTGCGAGGATTTTGAGTCGGTCAATATAATGAAACTTAACTTGGTGAGGGCAAGTGAAATGCAAATGTTTTGTGGAAAAGACTTTTTTTTAATGAACCGCAGAGGTCGCAGAGAACGCAGAGGAGCGAGAAGAGAGAAAAGAGAACTGTAGGGCAAAACTGGATCGGGTGGTATAATATTTATTTGTGCTTACCTACTTAGTGCTGGGGAATTTACCCGCAATCTGGAATCGGATTTGCCGAAGTTGGAGTATTTGGAAGAACACTTTAAATCTGGCTATTTAGGAGTTTGTGATGAGCAAATCTATTGTGGAATTGGTTGACAATTTGCCGTCTGATGGCATCACTGTGAAAATGTTAAAATCTCTCGATTTTGTGGTGCCGGGGGAGTGGAACAATCTAACGGGTTTTGATAATACTATTGAAGCGGTGACAGGGGAAACAAAGCGCAAATTAGTTGGGAAAATTCGCGATCGCGCGATCGAGCTTTACGCCAACCCCAACGAGCCCTATCAAGGCGTAGTCAGGCTTTACCAGTTAGCAGACAGCGCCGACAGTGCGTTAGGTGCAACGGCTATGGCCAGTAAAATCGGCGAAAACATCGGCTTTCTTTCCTTTCTCAACCGCCTCACTCCCAAAGCTGACACAACTCAAACGATCGACTTGTGCGTCAAAGTGGCGATCGAGCTAATTGCCTACTGCAAACTTAACAATATTTCCCTTGACAATGTGGGAAGCTTTGGTAATTATTTATCTCATTACAAAGGCGAATCTCTGATGCGGATGGCTGCTTTAGTTTGTGCTGACGGTTTAATTCCCCTTGGCCCGGACTTCATTAGAGTAGCACAAAATACGATAGGCGGATTGAATCCTTCAACCTTGCAGCAAAACTCAACATTCCAAAATATCAGTAACCTAATTCCCGGCGCAAATAACTCACAAAAGTTCGGATTTTTGACGGCAACTTTCGCCTCAGCGCAAGGTTGGATGAACAATTTAGTACAGTCTCGCGGCTTAACTCCCGCTATAGTTTTAGGCCATCTCAAGCAATACATTGATGTTGCCGATGACAAATTGGATTATGTGGCGGCGTTTTTAGACATGACTACCAATTATTACGAACATACGGGAATTCAGACGGTTTCTCGCCGATTGATCGATCGAGCTTATGGCGAAATAGCCTCTGGCAGATTTTAGAAAACTCGTTCTCAGGTGAGGGAACAGATCGAGGCAGAGCCTCTGGATCTGCCTTCCCAGGCTCTGCCTGGGAACGAGGGAATAAACCTCGCAATGTGAGTTAAAATAAGCAGATTATGTTAGCAAACCTCTTTTAATCGCATTGTGAAAAACAAATCGCTTCCTTCATCCGTAACAGTCAAGCTAGGCAAATTTGTCTGGACATCAATGTGGCAATTAATGATGTCAAAACTAGCGCCGCCCGATCGCACGGGAGCATACATTCGGCCCAGCAGCAGTTTCCGCAACTTTGTCAGCACTGCACCAGACAACCCTCACGGGCCCGCTGCGGGACGGTATCGCCTCTTCGTGGGTACGGGATGCCCTTGGGCGCACCGCACTCTGGTGACGAGAGCGCTCAAAGGGCTAGAAGATGCGATATCCGTGTCTATTGTCTATCCCTCGGAAGGGGGAATGTGGGTGATGGAGTCGGAGACTTTTGGCTGCAACACGATGCCGGAACTTTACCAGTTGGCTTTACCGGCCTATCAGGGGCGGTGTACTGTGCCGGTGCTGTGGGATGACTCGACAAAGACGATCGTCAATAACGAGAGTTCGGAAATTATTGTGATGCTAAACTCGGAGTTTAACGAGTTTGCTAGCAATCCTCAAATGGATCTTTATCCTCTGGATTTGCGATCGCAAATTGACCAGTGGAATGACAAGATTTACCAATCGGTGAATAACGGCGTTTATCGCTGCGGTTTCGCGCAATCTCAAGCTGCTTATGACTCGGCTTGCAGTGAATTGTTTGCTGTTTTAGACGAGATCGATCGATCGCTCTTGAGGAGTCGTTACCTTTGTGGCGATCGGGTGACATTAGCAGACGTGCGGCTTTTTACTACTCTATTCCGTTTTGATGCCGTTTACTACAGCTTGTTCAAATGCAATGTGCGCCGCATTCAAGATTACGAGCATTTGGGAGCTTATCTGCGCGATTTGTACCAGTTACCGGGAGTTGCTGGCACTTGCGATTTGGAGGCTGTGAAGCGCGATTATTACGGCAATTTGTTCCCGCTGAATCCTGGCTGCATTATCCCCGCTGGGCCCGATCCGCGGAGTTTGCTCAAAGCTCACGATCGCGCAGGGCTCAGAAACCGGGTTTCTTAACAAAATCAGGCGTGAAGATGCCAGAATAATCGCAGAAACCCGGTTTCTAGGATGCTTGGGCGATCGCGCAGGAAATCAGAAACCGGGTTTAGCTCGTTCCCAGGCTCTGCCTGGTAACGCATATCCAGAGGCTCTGCCTCGCCTTAACCCTCCAACAAACCCTCCATTCTCTCCTTTACCCAAACCTCACGATCGACAAAATATTGATGTTATTTTGAAGTGAGTTTAATCAATATTCAAAATCAAATCATGTCTGGCGATCGCCCGAGTCATCTCAAAAGGCGATCGTACTTATATACAAAAATCCAAACAAGGAATTGGCAATGTTAAGAAATGAGGGCGATCGGGAAGCACGACGGCGCATTGAAAAGGCACGGCAAGAGGGAGCAAGAGAACTCGATCTTAGCGGTCTGGAACTGACGGAACTGCCAGATGCGATCGCATCTCTCACCCAGTTGCGAACGCTTTATCTCTTCAACAACGAACTGAGGGAACTGCCAGAGGCAATCGCATCTCTCACTCAGTTGCGATTGCTTTACCTCAAGAGCAACGAACTGAGAGAATTGCCAGAGGCAATCGCATCCCTCACCCGGTTGCAAGAACTTTACCTCCAAAACAACGAACTGAGGGAATTGTCAGAGGCGATTGCCTCCCTCACCCAGTTGCGACAGCTTGATCTCCACAACAACCAACTGAGGGAACTGCCAGAGGCGATTGCCTTCCTCACCGAATTGCGACAGCTTGATCTCTACAACAACCAACTGAGAGAACTGCCAGAAGCGATCGCATCCCTTACCCAGTTGCAAGAGCTTAACCTCTCCGACAACCAATTGAGAGAACTACCAGACGCGATCGTCTCCTTTAAACAGTTCAAACTGCGAGGGCTTAAGATTGACAACAATCCTTTCAATCCTGACCTCGCTGCTGCCTATGAACAAGGTACTGAAGCGCTCTGGCAATACCTGCGGGCAAAGGCAGAAGCACAAATCACGCTGAATGAAGCCAAGCTGATTTTGATCGGTGAAGGCGACGTGGGTAAGAGTTGTCTATTGGGGGCATTGCGGGAAGATGAATGGCTAGAAAGTCGTCCCACCACTCACGGCATTGAAATTAAGCCAGTTATTGTCACTCATCCCGACAGTGGCACAGAGATATCACTCAATGGTTGGGATTTTGGCGGTCAACCCGTTTATCGACCCACCCACCAGTTGTTTTTCAGTGCACCAGCCGTGTATCTGGTAGTGTGGAAGCCGCGGGAAGGCCCCCAGCAGGGCTTGGTCAAAGAGTGGATTACGCTAATCAAGCATCGGGAACCAGATGCCAAGGTGCTAGTAGTCGCAACCCACGGCGGCCCCGGACAGCGACAACCGGACATTGACAGACAGGAAATTCAGGATCGATTCGGCAGCGATACGGTGCTTGACTTCTTCCATGTAGACAGCAAACCTGACCTTCAGAACTCCTGCACCGGGCTGGCAGAATTAAAAGCAAAGATTGCTAGTGTCGCCGCATCTCTTCCGGAAATGGGACGTTCCGTTCCCGCCAAGTGGCAGCGAGTGCGGAAAATCTTGCAGACACACGACAAAGCCTATCTGCCCTACGATGAAGTCCTTGCCATCTGCGCTCAACAGGGAATCGATAAGGAACAAGCAGAACTTTTCCTTCGCATTTCCCATACCTTGGGGCATTTCATCCATTACCATTACGATCCAATACTGCGAGATATCGTCATCCTCAAACCCGACTGGCTAGCAAAGGCAATCAGCTTCGTACTCGATGATGAAACAACCCGCCGCCGCAACGGTTTAGTAGATTTTGAGCATCTGGGCGAATTATGGAGTAATCCCCCGTTTCCAGGCGAGGACGGCTACCCGAAAGAACTACATCCCATCTTTCTCAAGCTGATGGAACGCTTCGATTTGTCCTACCGGGTGGTGCTCGACCCAGCTAAACCCAGCAATACCAGCTTGATTGCTCAACTTGTACGCGATACACGCCCGGAATTGCCCAATTGGGGAGAGCAACCGGAAGCGGGAGACAGACAACAAGTGCAAATCTGTCGAATTGTGGACGATCGAGGACAACTTGCAGTAGCAGAAGGATTGTTTTACCAGTTGATTGTGCGCTTGCACAAATACTCACTGGGGCGCTGCAATTACGAAAAAAGTATCCATTGGCAACGGGGTTTGATGCTTGATAACGACTACAACGGTCGGGCATTGCTGGAATATGTTAACACTGATGTAAAAATTACCGTGCGGGCAGCTTATCCAGAACGGTTTTTGTCTTATCTCACGGAAGAGATTAAATGGCTAGTCGAGAATTTCTGGGAAGGATTGCGATGTAATGTGATGGTTCCCTGCATTGCGCCTTGCGGTATGAATGCGCCGGGAAACGGGCTATTTGAAGTAGAGAAACTAATTGAGAGCAAAAAGAAGAATCGTCATGAGTATCCCTGTCCCATTTCAGGCTGTGGTGAATGGCAAAACATCGATCGTCTGCTGAATAACGCCCCCACTGCTCAACCCCTATCCCAAGAAATCGGCATTCAGCAGTTCCGAAATATTGTCAAAGAGCTAAAAATTATCCGCAAAGATTTAGTAATTTTAGATCGTCGAGGTCAACAACGTTTTGAGTTATTGTCTCAAGATCAGCGCAAGATTCTCAGCCAAATCGATGAGGAATTTGCGTCACTGATGCAAATGTTCACCGATGAAGCGAAAGATGGCCCGCGCCTGTTCAGTTTTAAGCCCGTCGATCCAAAGTTTTTCGATCGCCCCAAATGGATAAGTACAAAATTGCAAATTACACTCTGGTGCGAACACTCTCGTCAACCGCTTCCCGCCTTAAATCCTAACGACAAGAAGAAGGGGGTTTATGAATTGGAAGTGTCGCGCGAATGGTTGACCAACGCAGCCCCCTATCTCAAAATTTTGAGCGGAACCCTTAGTTTAGTCTTACCTGTAGCAGCCTCGGCAACCAAGCTAATGCTAGATGAAGCAACCTACAAAGGGATTGAAGAGGAACTCGATTTAGGACAAAAAAGTATCGAGTCTACCTTGAAAGGAAGCGATTTAGCTACTAATTTATCTGCCGATAGAGATGCCCCTGATTGGCAACAGGGCGAAGCAGCCATCCGCGCCCAAGGCTCGATTTTGCGAGAATTACACGCCCTGCTAAAAGCAAAAGATCCTGGCTTTGGTGGCTTGGTGCGGGTGCAGAACAGACGCCGCGAATTTCTGTGGGTTCACGAGCAGTTTGTAGATGAGTATTAATATTTTTATCTTGACACCATTATTACGATACTGTGAGAATTTAAATAGGAAATCCCTTCCATGCTCTGCCTGGTAACGAGGGGAATGATGAGAGTATAACCAGAAAGGTTGTGACAGATGGGAGGCTTTGAAAATTTTGAATTCTATTTTGAATTCTTCTGAACCATCTGTTGTTTTGTAGGTTGTTTCGTGGTTTGATCATATAATGTATCCAAAGTTACAAATATATTGAGCGATGTAGTTGCATCAGCCTGTTAAAATATGTCAAAACTGACTGATTGCGATAATCAAAGATTGTTCATAGAAAGCCGGAAGACGATTGTAATTCCTGACTTAGCACACAATGCCTAGGAATTACAACAGAAGTCTATTGATACTGACGTTTATAAGTCTTAATACAAGGTATCATGAAAATTTTTGATTTTTATGCAAATTTAGCCTAAATTCGGCTGGATACAGTACAGATGGGGGATGAAGTTAACTGCACTGAGATTTTGAGATAGATTGAGATGAGAAATAGCGAGTAAAGCTGATGTCACATTCACCCCCAAATCCCCGATCGCATCCACAGCAAAATCCACAATCTTGGGCAACCAAAATGACGCTGTTGTTGGCCAGCAGCCTCACTGTGATGGCCGGTGCGACGGTTTCTCCCGCACTGCCGGCGATGAAACAACATTTTGAAAGCGCGATCGCCGATGTCGATACTCGCACCACTTTAGTTAAACTAATCATCACCCTGCCCGCCCTATTTATTGTGATTGGTTCGCCCATTGCGGGGTTAATTGTCGATCGCTTTGGCCGCAAACGCTTGTTACTGATCGCCACCCTGTTATATGGGTTAGCAGGCAGTTCGGGACTCTTTTTCGATAGCTTGACTGCAATTCTGGCGGGGCGTGCGGTTCTGGGTTTGGCAGTAGCAGGCGTTATGGTAACAGCCACCACCTTAATTGCCGACTACTATAGTGGCCCCGCCCGTGCCGCATTTATGGGATTGCAAGCGGGATTTATGGGCTTGGGCGGCGTGCTGTTTCTGACATTGGGGGGAATACTGGCACAGCAAAACTGGCGCTATCCTTTTGTGATTTACCTATTTGCCTGGTTGATTGTGCCACTTATCCTGGTGTTTATTTTAGAACCAAATCGGACTGATGCTAGTATCCCAGGAGTAGAAGCGCCTACTGCAGAGGCACCGCCGAAGTCGATGCCTGTAGGGGTTCTGGGGATTGTTTATGGGTTGACAACGCTGAGTCAAGTTGCCTTTTATCTGATTCCCGTTCAATTGCCCTTTTTCTTGGAAACTTTGGTCCAGGCTTCCCCCTCACAAAGTGGGATGGCGATCGCACTTTGTACGCTATTGAGTGCGATCGCATCCCTCACCTATGGCAAATTCAAACAGCGCATGGAGTTTGTCACGTTTCTGCCCTTAATTTTTGGGTTGATGGGCATCGGCTATCTGTTAATCGGTCAATCCGCCAACTGGGCGCAGGTATTGACTGGGTTGGCTATTTCCGGGATGGGACTGGGAATTTTGATGCCTAACATGACGGTTTGGCTGAGTGCCGCTGTGCCCGAAGCGGTGAGAGGACGTGCGCTGGGAGGTTTGTCTACGGCGATGTTTCTGGGACAATTTTTATCTCCGATCGTGACTGGGCCGTTGACAAAGGCAGTAGGTTTGGGTGCAGTCTATGCCATCACCGGAGGGTTTTTGGCGATCGTGGGGATCGGATTTGCCGTATTTAAGGCCCAAATCCGTCGCCTGACTCGTAGCAGTGCGATCTAGTGCAGGGAGAGTACATTAAAAGGGTTTTCTCTGAAGCTGATTCAACGATTCCCTGCGGGACAGCTATACCTTACCCGCAAGCACGCGCCTTAGCATTCTGCACCGTTGAGTTTCGTCGGGAAATTGACCGCTTATTAATCAACATCATTTATAGTCTCGCTAAATGTCCTGACTGTAATTTCCCGGCCTAAATCCTGAGCTAGTAAATCGATACCGTCAATAACTTTATTTGGCTCTGCGATACTCAAAACCTCATAGCATTTTTCCCGATAATCGGGACGATCTTGGAAATACTGAATTGCTCGATCGAGCGGTTCCATAACTTGATAAGCTGTTTCCGCTTTGTCGATCGCCTCTTGGGGAATCGGAGTCGCTAACCTTTGCATAGCCAAGTCGATTAAATCTCTAGAATTTACCCGATCGCTCGGCCATCGATCGGCATTTGCCAAAAGCTTTTCTGCTATACTATCAATTTGATTCAAACAAGGAACAGGCGACCACTTTGGATAATTGGGTTCGCCAAACTCAATTCGCCCTTCACAAACCATCTCGAATTTAATAGTAGTGCCGTCAACAATAACAGGAAATCTTATCCCATACTGGTTGGCTTGAATATCGTTCGGGAGAACAATGCGTGAAACGAAGCTATCCCCAAGCGAATCCCGACTAGCAAAAATCGCATCATAGCCTCCTTCGGCAACTTTTCGGCGCAGGAGACGGTAGCCATCATCCATCGGACACATAAAGTCAATATCCTGGCTCAACCGATATTCTCCGTGTTCCATACTTACCAGGGTTCCGCCGCCCAAATACGCCCGACATTCCTGTAGAAATTCGACATTCAAGTGGCTGAGTACAGTTAATATCTTTTGATGAATTTCGCGTTTAAACATTGCTTGAGAACTTACCCACTTTTCTGGATTTTTTGGCGGAAAACTGCTTCCCAGTTCTGCTATTAACCAAGACTGATAGTGTTGGCTGATTTGTTGAATAAAAGCCAGTTCCTCAAAGCTAGGTGTTCGCAAAACTCCCCAATAATGCCAGCCAGATTCGTAGCGGCATAGCATTTCCTTGAAACTCAATTTTTTTACATCAGCAATTTGCCAGCAGATAGCTTGAAGGAATGGGAGTTCGGCGGGAATTGTCAACCCGGTTGCTATTTCTTGATGGTTCATCTGCTTTCGGGGAAAGCGAGGCAGAGCCTCTGGATATGCGTTACCAGGCAGAGCCTGGTAACGAGGAATTTTGTTTGAGTCCGCGCAGGCGGACTTTGTTTGTTTAGCCCCGAATTCTATTCGGCGGGTTCTATTCCGTAGGCTCCTAACTTCCCGATAAAATCTCTTCGAGTGCTAATTTCAGCGTCGGATATTGATATTGAAAACCGCTAGCTAAAGTTTGTTTTGGCAACACTTTCTGCCCTTCCAAAACAAGTTTTGCCCCGTCTCCCAACAGCATTTCTAAAGCAAAACCTGGCACCGGCAACCAAGAAGGCCGCTTTAAAACTTCGCCTAAAGTTTGGCACAATTCATTCATCCGCACCGGATTCGGTGCTGTCGCATTCAAAACGCCTTCAACTTGCGAATTTTGCAAAGCGTACAAAATTAAATCAACCACATCCTCGCGATGAACCCAAGAAAACCACTGTTTCCCAGTGCCCAGCGGCCCGCCTGCAAATAGTTTAAAAGGTGGCAGCATTTTTGCCAACGCGCCTCCCATTCCCAAAACTATCCCCAGCCGCAAAATTGCTAGCCGCGTTCCCGCATTTTTTGCAGGTTGGGCGGCTGCTTCCCAGTCTTTGGCAACTACTGCTAAAAAATCGTTTCCCGCGAGGCTCGTTTCGTCAAACTCAGCGGTTTCGCTGGTTCCGTAATAGCCGATCGCCGATGCACTCACAAACACCGATGGTCTAGGATTAGCATTGACTATTGCCTCGACCAATTTAGCCGTAGTCACTCTGCGACTGTCCAGAATTGCTTGCTGGCGCGCCTCCGTCCACCTTTCCTCCGCAATCGGAACCCCTGCTAAATTGACAACAGCGTCGCAGCCCGCGATCGACTTTTGCCAATCACCAGACTCCGCAGGAGTGTAGGCGACAACTTCCAAGTTCGGATAAGCTGAAGCCGGAAAAACTCGGCCAGCCTTCGCCGCATCCCTGCTCAAAACCACAACTTGATGTCCCGCAGCTTGCAGCTTCTCCACCAGCCGGCTACCTACAAATCCCGTTGCTCCCGCGATCGCTACTTTCATCTTTTACCAATAATGCACAGTTCTAGCAGTTTAGACGATCGTCCAAACTTGTTTTGAATTATACAAAACTAGAGCGCCGGCCCGATCGCCTCCCCACAAGCTTTCTGTATTTTGATTAAACTGATATGGACGCGAGGAACACAAACCATGCCAGCAAAAAAATCAAAGCTTCTAATTGCTGCCTCCACCGTCGCAGCAGGTAGCGCTGCGGTCTACTTTTACTTCCAGGGTTTGAGCCAACAAGTATCCAACCCTCAAGACAGCGCCAAAGTTGTGCCCGACGAAGCAATGATGGCCGCGTTTATCTCCCCCAATCCCCAAGCGTTGTCACAATTGCAGCGATTTGGCACGCCAGGGGCTCAAAAGTTGGTCGGTCAGGGTTTGAAGGCCTTTCAAGAACAAAGCTTGGCAGGCACTCAAATCGACTTTGACAGGGACTTAAAACCTTGGCTGGGGGGGGCGATGGTCGCTTTGTTGCCCCCTGATGCTGTGACGAATACAGAGCCTCCAAAACTGCTGGTAGTAGTCAGCGTGAAAAATAAAATTAGCGCTTGGAATTTTGCTAATAAATTGAAATCTCAGCCGGGTGCAACTACTCAAGAAACCGAGTATAAAGGAGTTAAAATTTTTGAGATTGCAGAGCCAACTGGCAAGCGCTACAGTGTGGCTTTGCTGAACGACCAATTGGTGATGGCTCCTTTGAGAAAGCCTGTGGAATTGGCGATCGATACTTTTAAAGGAGAACCCTCCCTCGCTACGCAGCAGAGCACAACTAAGTTTTTTGCAGAGAGTGCTGGTGTCAAGAATCCCATCGCAACTGTTTATATTGCTGACTATCCGGCGGCAATTGAGCAATTGAAAGCTAATTTGCCCCCAGATATCCAGTTGCCTTGGACAGTGTTTTCGCAGTTCAAACAAGTTAAGTCTTTGGTAGCGGGAATTGGAGCGGATAGTGAGGGATTGAGGGTAAAAACTATTGCTCAGTTAGACCCTAAATTCGTTCAGAAAAATCCACAATTCGCATCGAAGTTGTTGCCCAGATTTCCGGATGAAACTATTGCTTTAGTCGGCGGCAAGGGAATCGATAAAATTTGGTCGCAAGCAACCGCTGAGGCAAAAGATAGCCCGGAAGTTGACAGGGGAGTTCAGCAGGTGAGGAGTAGTTTTAAGCGGTTGGATTTGGATGCGGATCGAGAGGTTTTTGGTTGGATGAACGGGGAATTTGCGATCGGGGCGATCGGTTCCAATCAAGGGATTTTGTCTCAGTTGGGAATGGGGGCGGCGATGATTTTTGAAACCAGCGATCGCCCTGCTGCAGAAGCAACCCTGAAAAAACTTGATGCGATCGCCAAAAGCAATCCTACAGTCAGTGTCGCCCCCAGACAAGTTCAAGGCAAAGAAGTTACGGAGTGGCAAATACCCCAGCAAGGCACTTTATTCGGGCACGGTTGGCTGAATGAAAATTCCGTGTTTGTAGCTTTCGGCGGGCCTTTAGTTGATGTGATTACTTCGACGCCACCGCAACCGTTAAGCAGCAGTCCGAGTTTTCAGGCGATCGCTACTTCTTTACCGCGGGCCAATCAAGGTTATTTTTACATAGATATGGAAAAAACCATGTCTTGGGCTAACCAATATTTGCTCGCAGTACAGCCAAATTTAGTTTCGCCGCCCGCTGCTGAATTGCTGAATTCTCTCCGAGGAGTTAGCGTAGCTACAGCTTCTACCCAACCGACAACTGCTGAGTTGGAGATGCTTTTTGCCTTGAAATCTAACCGGTAATTTTTCCTTCTATCCTTCTATCCCTTAAATCCCGATTCACTGCGCGTGGCCGAATTTTTTTCTGACAAAAAAAAGATGCTGCCCTCCACAGAGGGCAGCTACTCAAATAAAGCATCTTAAAGTCTCTCAAAACTTCAGAATTAACCTTCAGACATTCCTGATTTATTCGGCAATTGCAAATCATCCGGGTCTACGTAGTGACAAACTGCTTTGTCCATGCAAATCAAGGCCCAGCCGGATTTATCGATGCTCATCAACTTGTAAGAAGCTGGCTGAATAAAGAAACCTTTGTGGTTGCGGGTTGCTGGTTTGATGTTAACGTGGCTGTCAGTGCTCATGTTTTTACAACTCCTAGTATTATCGTAGTAAAATCTGAAAACCGCTGAGCGGGTTTGTGAATCGTCTAAGTTTTCAAATACTAGCACTGACTTTCTGAGTTTTCCATAAAGTTATTTATTGATTTATTACGATATCGTAATAAACCGCAAAACCGATTTCGTCGATCCCCGCCCAAAAATCGACTTGTTTGCGTGGTTACGGCTCCAGAAGCCACTGTTTAACGCGGGCGAGACTCTTCCAGTCGGGTTTTCTCTTTAATCCTTCTTCAAAATTTTTTTTAACTTCGTCGAGCAACTCTTCGGAAGCCATGAGAAGTTGCTGAGCCACTTCGACGTGGGGGCGCACTCCTTTATCTTTGAGATCCAGGATCGCTACTGCTAGGTTGATGCGAGCTTGGGGGTCATGAGGGTTCAATTTAACGGCTGTTTTCGCTGCCTTTTGAGCCGGTGCAGGTTTATTTTCCAACAGGTAGAGCCACGCGAGGCTAGCCCAGGCATTGCCATTTTTGGGAGCTTTTTCGCACACTTCTTTAAACACGGGGATCAGATTAGCCGGGGCTTCGCCAGCTTGGTAGCGATCGAAACCGTCTTTAAACAATTCTTCAGGGGTCATTCGATTTTAGATTTTAGATTTGGGATGTTGCACGGAAAAGGGCATGGGGCAGTTAACAACTTTCTGCCCCATGCCCTCTTTTCCGATTTATGTAGAAAAAGAACTGCCACAACCGCAAGTTTGAGTTGCGTTGGGGTTAGTAAACTGAAAGCCGCCCCCAATCATAGCATCGCTGAAGTCGAGAACCAAACCGTAGAGATAAAGAATGCTTTTGCGATCGCAAACTACCTGAAAACCGTCGTAGTCGAACACTTCATCGTCGGATTTCACAGTGCTTGGATCTGCGAAATCCATCACGTAGGACATTCCAGAGCATCCGCCCTGGCGCACCCCTACCCGCAAGCAGAGGTCTTTACCTTGTTTTTCTCTCAGGGCTAAAACTTGACGGATAGCAGAGTCCGTCATTTGAATTCCCCGCTTTTGTGAAGTGGCTTGAGTCATAATTTCCGAACTCCTGAGACTGTCTAATGCAAAGAGTTTAATCTTATTGCTCCATTGTACAGGCATTCGCCAGAAGGCATTCGGTTAGATGCTGAAGGCCGAATTTTTAGCTTCTAACTTTTAATTCCCGTGGGGCCTCGTTCCCCAGCTTGATGTCCTCTCCCCCTATAGGGTTTATGATTGAGAAGCAGCGGTTGACCGGCTACCGGCACCGCACCAATGCTTCACCCAACGGGCTTACTCTATGGCAGCGCTGAATCGCTCTACTCTTCGTCGGCTACAAAACTTACCTCAAATTCCCAGCGTGTGGGAGGGCGATCGCCGACCCTTATCTAATGCTGACTCGCACATGATGCTAGATGACGATGACGTTCTAGAAGCTGGTGGCGAGTGCATTCTCTGGGTGGATGGCTCCGAAGGAGTCGTGAGGGCTATGGACATGGTAGGCCCAGATGCCGGCCCAGAGGCGATCGTCCGGGCCCTGCTACGGGCAATGGAACATCCCCAAAGTCCGGCTCCCGCAGTCCGTCCCCAAAAAATAGTAGTCAAAAACCGAGAAATTCAATTTTATCTGCGGGGCGTACTTCAAGATTTAGGCATTTCCATTGACTACGTGCCGGAATTGCCCCTAATTGACGAAATCTTTCGCGGCATGGAAGAGGTCGCGATCAACAGACCTCCTGAGTTGCCCCCTCAGTATGCTGAAGTTTTAATGGAAAAAGCGGCTCAAATTTGGCAGGACGCTCCGTGGCGGACTTTGAGCGAACACCAAATTATATCTATTGAAATTAATCAGTGGGATGTCGCCAGCCTCTACGTGTCCGTATTGGGGCAAGGCAGAATGGATTACGGAGTTTTACTGTACCGTTCTCTAGAATCCTTGAAACGGTTTCGAGAACGAGTCGTCAATAATGATGAATCTTTTGAAGATTTAGAACAGGCTTTTTTAGGGCAAGACTGTTTGTTTCTCACCTTTGAAAGTGCAGCAGATATTGATGAGGACGACGACGAAGAAATTGATTTAGCCAATTTGCCTCCATCGGAAATTGAACCAAATTTCGGCAACCTACATCCTTTAGAAGGATTGCGATCGATTCTTTACGAAGAAGAAGCCCTCACGATGTTAGTTGCTCTCGAAGCATTTCACCGCTTTTTCCGCAACGGCCGCCGGAAATTGGGTTCAGACACTTTTCCCACTCTTAGCAGTCGCTACCGCATCCCAGTTCCGCAGGCTGACGGAGAAATTCAACAGGTATCCGTTAAAGTTTCGACGATGCCCGAAGTGTCAGACGAATTATTACAGATGCTCGGTGATGACGATGATGATGATGATGATGATGATGATGAATTTGACAAGCCACTGCTGCGGGACGATTTGGTGCCGCAAAATTCATTTTTGAGTCTCGGCGCCGTACCTTGGGAAACGGTAGATTTCCTGCGCCAAAGTGTCCAGTTTCACCAAGGTGCAGAAGTTGATATTAATACCGCCGGAGATGGTTTGCCGGTGGTGATGATCCAAACTTCTCATCCGAAGGCAAAAACTATGATTCAGGATTTGAAAGAAGCTGGAGGCGTCAAGGGGATTGGTTTTAATCCGGGCGAAAATCCTTTTCAGGATGAGCAATTCGACTTGGGTATTTTGCAAACAAAAAATGGGGAGCTGTATTTGTTTGGAGAGTTTAATGAAGACGATCCGGTGCATCAGGAAGCTCGCAAAAAGTGGGACCGTCGCTGTAAATTAACCAACGGTTGGTGCGGTTTGATTATTGCTAAAGGGTTGATGGGTGCTTCTCGCGGTCAGCCTCAGTTTAAGGATATGATCGCTTTGCTTGAGGTGCGCTGGGTGTCTGCTAAAGAGTTGGGAATCGGGCCACTTCAGTTGATGCCAATGTTTTAAAGGAAGAAGGAAGAAGGAAGAAGGAAGAAGGAAGAAGGAAGAAGGAAGAAGGAAGAAGGAAGAAGGAAGAAAGAAGATGTAAAAGTAATTTGTAAGGTGCGCCCCAGCGCACCATTGTTTTTAAATTATTAAGGAAAATGATTATGTCAGATTCTACTCAAAAGCGAGAAGTGTTAGTCGCCCTTGATGCTGAATTCGCGGATAAAATAGACCAGCTTACTGATGATTGGACGGAGGCGATCGAACAAGCTCTCCGTCTCTGGTACGCTAAGCAAATAGAAGATAAGTTGCGGAAGTTTTATCAAAACCGCAGCCCAGAAGATATTGAGGAGGAAAAAGAGTGGTTTAATTTTGTAGAGGTACAGATAGAAGAAACATGGAGCAGCGATGGACTCTAACTCAACAGGAAAAACTTATCCCCGCCAAGGTGAGCTTTATCTTTCAAGGGCTTTGCGTCAATTAGGAGATACTAAAAAAAGACCTGTAGTTGTGGTTTCTCCCGATATCCGCAACGAGTTTACTGATTCTGTCATTGTTGTTCCTTTCACCACTAACCTTGCAGGAGTAGAACATCCTACTCGTGTCTTGATTCCTGCGGGTGAGGGAGGATTGCAAGCTGAGTCTCTAGCTGTATGTGAAAACGTTTCTGCTTTGCGGCAGACATTCCTAGAACAAGGCTCTTACGGTCAAGTTAGTACCGATGTCCTAGCCAGAATTCAGAGGGCTATGCAAGTGTCGATCGGCATTTATGAACTTTGAATGTTTCGGAAATTATAAATTTTGTTACAATTGGTAAAAATACTGTAAAGGATAGGTAAAATGCGGGTTGCGATCGCAGGTGCGGGACTAGCTGGAATGACCACAGCAGTCGATTTAGTGGAGGCCGGCCACGAAGTAGAAATTTTTGAATCCCGCCCCTTTGTCGGCGGCAAAGTCGGCAGTTGGGTAGATCCCGACGGCAATCACGTTGAAATGGGTTTGCACGTCTTCTTCGGCTGCTATTATAACTTATTTGCGCTGATGAAAAAAGTGGGAGCTTTTGACGATTTGCTCCTCAAAGAACACGTCCACACTTTTATTAATCGAGGCGGCGAAACCGGTTCTTTGGATTTTCGCTTTCCGGTGGGTGCTCCTTTGCACGGATTGAAGGCATTTTTTACTACATCCCAGCTATCCGTACAAGACAAAATTCAAAATGCGATCGCCCTGGGAACTAGCCCGATCGTGCGAGGTTTGATAGACTTTGACGGGGCCATGAAAACTATCCGGGATTTGGATAAAATTAGCTTCGCTGACTGGTTCCGCAGTCAAGGTGGCAACCAAAACTCGCTCAAAAGAATGTGGAATCCGATCGCCTACGCACTGGGTTTTATCGACACTGAAAATATTTCTGCCCGGTGTATGTTGACAATCTTTCAATTCTTTGCATCGAAAACCGAAGCCTCTGTCATGCGGATGCTAGCTGGTTCTCCCAACGAATATTTGCACAAACCAATTGTGGAATATTTGGAAAACAAAGGAGCCAAAATTTACACGCGGCGCAGAGTCCGAGAAATTCAGTTTGAAGAAGGCGAAGAAACCCGCGTAACAGGCTTGGTAGTAGCTAACGGCGAAACAGAAGAAAATATTACCGCAGACGCTTACGTTTTCGCCTGCGACGTACCAGGAATTCAGAAAATATTGCCCCCAGCTTGGCGCAAATGGTCGGAATTTGACAACATTTATAAATTAGATGCAGTGCCGGTTGCTACAGTACAATTGCGCTTCGACGGTTGGGTAACGGAACTGGAAGACGAAGCTAAGCGCAAACAGTTGAGCCATGCTGTAGGAATCGATAATTTGCTATATTCAGCAGATGCAGATTTTTCTTGTTTTGCAGATTTGGCGCTGACAAGTCCCAAGGATTATTATCAAGAAGGAAAAGGTTCGCTGTTGCAGTTGGTGCTGACACCGGGAGATCCGTTTATCAAACAAAGCAATGAGGCGATCGCCCAACACGTACTTAAGCAAGTTCAGGATTTATTCCCCTCAGCGCGGGAATTAAACATGACTTGGTACAGTGTAGTGAAGCTCGCTCAATCTTTGTATCGCGAAGCACCGGGAATGGATGTTTTCCGCCCTGCTCAAAAAACTCCGATCGCCAATTTCTTTCTAGCAGGAAGTTACACTCAGCAAGACTACATTGATAGCATGGAAGGAGCGACACTTTCAGGCCATCAAGCGGCTAAGGCAATTCTCGAAGCTTACAGTCATTAGTCATTAGTCCTCTCTCGTTTTCTCTCGTTCCCAGGCTCTCCCTGGGAATGCCAATCAGGAGGCTCTGCCTCCAGTATTCGAGAGGAAAAGCGAGGCGGAGCCTCTGGATCTGCGTTAGCAGGCAGAGCCTGGTAACAAGAAAAAAGAAACAATTCTTCAATCTAAAATCTAAAATCTAAAATCTAAAATCGCATGACTGATTGGTTAGAACATAGCGTCCAAGTAGAAATAGCAATTCCCATCGAATTAGCGTGGCAACTCTGGTCAGACTTAGAGCAAATGCCGCGCTGGATGAAGTGGATCGAATCAGTTCGCATTCTCGAAGACAACCCGGAATTGTCGCGCTGGAAACTCGCAACTGGCGGGTTAGAATTTAGCTGGCTTTCTCGGATTCTCAAAGTAGTGCCCCATCAGATAATTCAGTGGGAATCGGTAGACGGTTTGCCAAATCGGGGTGCGATCAGATTTTACGATCGCAAAAACAGCAGCATTGTCAAACTGACGGTAGCTTATGGAGTTCCCGGCTGGCTGGCAAAATTGATGGACAATTCCTTTCTAGCGCGAGTAGTTGAATCGACTCTTATGGCTGACTTGGAAAGGTTTAAAGAGTATGCTCTGAAAGTGAAAGCGACATCTTAAATTCTGAGGACTAAAGTCCTGTGGTTTTTAATTGTAACGCGAGAGTCGATCGCCCCCCGGCCTCAGTATCATAGAGATGTGCTGCTGATTCCTTCTCGGTTCAGTTATGAGTTACTGCCTAAACCCCGCCTGTCAAAACCCGCAAAATGCCGATCGTACCCAATTCTGCCTGAATTGTGGCTCCAAACTGTTGCTGAGAGAGCGTTACCGCGCCATCAAACCCCTGGGGCGCGGCGGTTTTGGTCGCACTTTTTTAGCCATAGACCAAGACAAACCCTCAAAACCCCGCTGTGCAATTAAACAGTTTTTCCCGCTATCTCAAGGTACTAGCAGCAGTGAAAAAGCAGCAGAATTATTCAACCGAGAAGCGGTGCGGCTGGACGAATTGGGGAAACACCCGCAAATTCCAGAATTGTTGGCGCACTTTCAGCAGGAACGCTATCAGTATTTGGTACAGGAATTTATAGAAGGTCAGAATTTACAGGAAGAGTTGGCGCGGACTGGGCCTTTCAGCGAAAGTCAGATTCTCAGTCTGCTGAAGGATTTATTGCCAGTATTGCAGTTCGTGCACGATCGCAGTGTAATTCACCGAGATATTAAACCCCCCAATATTATCCGGCGTCGCATTTCTCAAACTCCCATCATTTATACTTACCCAACATTAACCGGGGAATTAGTTTTAGTTGATTTTGGCGCTGCAAAAGTTGTGGAGGGTTTGAGACAAACCGGTACAGTCATCGGTTCTCCCGAATTCGTGGCGCCGGAACAAATTAGAGGTCAAGCGGTTTATGCCAGCGATTTGTACAGTTTGGGAGTAACTTGCATTTATTTGCTAACTCAAATATCTCCTTTTGATTTGTTTGATATTAATCAAGATATTTGGGTTTGGCGAGACTTTTTGAAGGTTCCAATCGATCCGAAATTAAGTCGCATCCTCGACAAAATGATCGAATCGAGTCTCAGTCGGCGCTACAAATCTGTAGCTGAGGTATTGAAAGATTTGCAGCCTCAGTCGGCGGGGGCGGGCATGGGGACACCGCCCCTACCACCGCCTAAAATTTCCGTGCCGCAGAGAACGCCTGTGGTGCAGAATGCAGTGCCGCCAACGGTTGCAGGCACAATTTTACCTGTGCCGCCTATGCAGCGGGTTGTACCCGCACGCGCGCCTACTTGGAGGTGTGTTCATACTCTGGTAGGGCATTCAAATGCTGTTACGTCAGTAGCTTTCAGTCCTGATGGCGCGACTTTAGCTAGCGGCAGTGAGGACAAGACGATTGAGATGTGGAAATTGGATGCGGGTAAGCGGTGGTACACTCTTACGGGTCATTCTGACTGGGTGACTTGTGTGGCGTTTAGTCCTGATGGCGCGACTTTGGCTAGTGGCGGCCGGGACAAAATGATTCATATTTGGGATTTGAATAAGGGTAAGTGGTGGTACGCTTTGGCTGGTCATTCTGACAGGGTTTGTGCTGTGGCGTTTAGTCGGGATGGTCAGGTTTTGGCTAGTGGCAGTCGGGACAAAACTGTGCAGTTGTGGAATTTGAATAAGGGAAAGGGGATGTCGGCTTTGACTGGTCACGCTGGGGGGGTGGAGGCGGTGGCTTTTAGTGCTGGCGGGGAGTTTTTGGCCAGTGGGAGTCGGGACAAGACTGTGCAGTTGTGGGATTGGCAAAATGGTCGATCGATTTGTACTTTAGCAGAGCACGGGGATTGGGTGCGGGCGATCGTTTTTGCGACCCCCCCCAGCCACCCCTTGGTAAGGGGGGGAGTAGGAGAAGGATTGATTTTGGCGACGGGGAGTCGGGATGGTACGGCGAAGCTGTGGCGGGTGGATGGACAGGGGCGAGGGACGCTGTTGCGGAGTATGAGGGACAATTCTGGGGATGTTTTGTGTCAGGCGTTGAGTCCCGATGGTCGGGTTTTGGCGACGGGGAGTCGGGATGGCACGATTTATTTGTGGGATGCGGGCACGGGGGGTTTGCTGGAAATTCTGACGGGCCACGGGGGGGAGGTTTTGTCGGTGGCGTTTAGTGCTGATGGGGGGAGTTTGGCTAGCGGTGCGGGCGATCGAACGGTGAAGATTTGGCGGGGGATTGGGCATTAGGGGCGATGTCAAGAGTGCCCGCTTAAAAAATCTCATATTTATGCTTGACAGGCGATCGAATGTTCTGCTACATTAGGAATTCGTGAGGACGCATAGCTCAGTTGGTTAGAGCACTACGTTGACATCGTAGGGGTCACTGGTTCGAGTCCAGTTGTGTCCATTAATTTCCCTGCTTTATAAATCCAGACTTTTAGGTTTGCCACCCTAGCAAAATTTCTGTTTTCCGCTCATCCTTCGCTCAGTCCGACTCTTCTAAGTAGCTGAGTATCTCCAAAACTGCTTCCATATCAGCCAAGTCTGCCCTCGACTTTTTGCGCCGCGCTTTCAACCGACATTCCGCAGATAGGAAAGCAGATTGAAGAATTAGAAAAATGAAGAACGGGCGTTGCTGGATTAAGGTATGATAAGCGCGCTCGCTCTTCATCTGACTCGATCGTAATGATTAATTTAATAGGAAACGGGAACACTATTAAACCAAAGAATAAGCTGTTGCGGGATTTAAATTGTCTGTCAAAAAACAATAAAAGTCTTGTGGGGTGGGCGTCCCGCTCGCCCAGAATATGCAATTTAAATGCGCGACAGCTTAAACCCAAACAACCCGGTTTCTCGTTGTCGCGATCGAGCTAAAATGGCCAATTTACGTGAAGAAACTGGGTTTTTGCGTCCTGGACTGTCAGCCTAACATTTCTCTAGCCCTACCCCATTAAAAAGGATGCCAACACTACTAATTTCTCACAGACTCCTTAGTTTTTTTCAAGGTATTTTATATTATAGCGATCGCTAACTAGCTAGGTGCAAATAAACTTTACATTGTCACAGAATGTAAAGCTCTAATAACAAGATCGATTGCTTTGTTAAGCTGCCAACGTTCTCAGTGCTTGCTTTACAGATTTTTCAAATAGATGGAAACCTCAAATCGGAACGCAATTAAATTGTATAGCAAGTGTATTTCTCAGGTAAAATCGAGTCTAATCCTTTAACTGCTGAGGCATAGTCTCATGCCCATTCCCAAACTCAGTGAAACAACGATCGAGCATAACACCTCTGCCCAATCCCTCAAGCGGGGTGAAGCTTACTATTTAGCTGGCAATGTTACTAGCGCAGTCCGGCGTGGCAATATGGTGCAAGCAGTAGTGGAGGGTTCCGAAGTAGAACCCTACCGTGTTACCCTGCCCTTTGATGATGCCGGATTAGCATCTACATTATTCTGCACTTGTGCTTACGAGAACGGTGGGTGGTGTAAACACATTGTGGCGACGCTGTTATTGTGTCTGCGGCAACCCGAAATAATTGAGCAGCGCCCGACACTGGAACAATTGCTCGATCGCCTCAACGATGTACAAACCCAGCAATTAATACAGCATTTAGTAAAAAAAGAACCATCACTCATTGATGCGATCGAACGATACATTAACTTAAGTGCTATTCCTGCACCTTCAAACCAACCAACCAAAGCACCCCGCCACACCTCCATCGATCCTGCTCCCTTTCGACACCAAGTACGACGAATTTTGCGAGAGGCTGTGAGGTGTTTCGAGGATGGATGGGAGGAAGAAGACCCGATTACAGAAGAACTTTTAGATGTAATTCAGCGAGCCCAGGAATTCAGCGAACAGGGGGATGGCAACAACGCCTTAGTAATTTTAGAAGCCATCACCACAGCCTGCGTTGAAAATTGGAATGATGTAGCAGAATATGGCGCTGAAAATTATGAGATAGCTAACGCTTTGAATGAAGCTTGGACAGAAGCCATTTTGACGGCTCAACTAACTGCTGAAGAAGAGATTGATCTCCAGGTGATGTTAGAAGCTTGGCAAGATGAATGGGATTGTGATTTCAGCATGAGCTTGGAAGCTTTACGCCAAGGTTGGGACGACCCCCTACTCCAACAGGTACTGGAAGGAAACATTACTGGGCAAGGAGTTTGGGCTGGTGACGCACCAAACTGTGCTCACGACTTAGCATTGATTCGCTTGCAAATCCTCGATCGCCAGGAACGCGATCAAGAATACTTATACTTAGCCCAAGCAGAAGGTTGTGCTCAACAATACTTGACGATGTTAACTCGTTTGGGGAGAGTAGAAGAAGCAGTGGAAGCTGCTGCTACCCAGATGCAATCAGCGGAAGATGCTTTGGCTCTCGTTCAAACTTTAAAACAACAGGGAGCCTTAGAACAAGCTCTGAAAATTTGCCAAGCTGGGTTAAAATTGTCAGGTCATTGCCATTACCAACTGGCAACATCGATGAGTGAGTTGGCTGTTGAGTTGGGCGAAGACGAACTTGCGTTAAATGCTAGAATCCAGATATTTAAACTAAAACCATCTTTTAGCGATTATAGTTTAGTGAAGGAGTTAGCCAGGGATAGTTGGTCAACTTTGAAAGCAGATTTGTTAGCAACTCTGAAAAGTAATGAAAGTTGGAATTTTACTGACGCGAAGGTTGATATTTTTCTGGATGAGGGAATGATTGAAGATGCGATCGCCCTTGCTGATGGCTTGAGTTATTACCACTCAGCACTGATTCACCGAGTAATGGGGGCTGCTATCAGCCACAGCCCCGATTGGGTAATCACTAATGCTTGTGGGCGGGCTGCATCGATTATGGATCAAGGGAAATCAAGCGAGTACAATCTTGCGATTAAGTGGTTGGAAAAAGCCCGCGCTGCCTATTTACACACTGGGCAAAATATTCAGTGGTCTGCTTATCGTTCTCAACTGATGCAAGTACACAGTCGGAAGCGGAAGTTGATGGAAATGCTCAAAAGTCCCAATTTAGATTGAGCCTTAAGTTTACCGTAAACCCAAGTGAAAGCGACCCAACCCAGGATCGAATAAACCTTACTTAATTTTTGCTTTCACGGCCCTAGATTCCACTGTGAATCCTGGAATATCTTGCAGTTCTGTTTCGCTCAAACTGTACTGTTCGCAAACCAAACTCAAACGAGTTCCGGTACTTTTAACAGCGTTGACAGAGTGAGTCAAATCTCCTTGAAAATAGATCAGCGAGTTGGCTTGCGGCTTAATCTGCCCGACTTGCTGTTTGTTGCGCCGCAGTATCAACTCTCCCCCTTGCAAGTTCGGCGGTACTTGTACGTACAAAACGCTGACGGCTGCGGGAGGTTCAACCGTTTTGCAGTACGATCGCAAAGATCGATCGATATGCGGATCGACGCGGGAACCTTCACCCAGCAACAGGGGGTTGAGGTAAAAAGCATTGCATTCAGGCTGTAATGCTTGGTCTAGATAGGGTTTGAACAAAGGGAACCGCCGTTCTACTTCGGCGATTTCCGAACGTTGAAACACCACGGAAAACCCTTTTGTGCCAATGAAATCGCGATTGAGGTTGTTGATTGCTAGATAAGGGGAGGCTAGAATTGCTCCTCGCAAGTCGTTGAGGTAGTCGATCGAGAAAGCGTTAGGATGTTGGCTATAGTATTTCAAGGCACTCAAAAATCATCAAAGTTTAAGGAAACAGCAGATAGAAATGCAGCAATCGCTCAGACTTGGGATTGGGATTGCTTCGTTGCGGGCAATGATCTAATAATGTTTAGAAGCTGTTTTAAACCTCCGGCGGCAAGTCCACGCTGTAGAGAATTTTGCCTTCAAGGTTGTGCAGCGCCACAGTCATCACCTGACTATCGCCATTAATTTTAACCGTACCAAAGAACTGAAAACCTTTTGTAGGAGGTAGATTTTCTACTTCTCCCGGCGGCAAGCTTTGGAACTTAACTAAGGGACCAAAAGTATTGTCAAGCTTGTTTGGTCCGTAAGTTCCAGCGTGAAGCGGCCCGGCAACAAACTCCCAAAACGGTTTAAAATCAGTGAATTGAGCTTGACCGGGATCGTAGTAGTGCGCGGCAGCATAATGCACGTCAGCGGTCAGCCAAACGACATTTTGGATATTGTTTTGCTGGATAAAGCGCAACAATTGGGCAAGTTCGAGTTCGCGTCCTAATGCAGGACCATCTCCATTGGCGAGGTTCTCAAATTTGCCGCTGTTTTTGCCATCTTCAATCACCAATCCGAGCGGCATATCGCTAGCAATTACTTTCCACCTTGCCTTTGAATTCTGCAATTTTTTCTTTAACCAGCTAACTTGAGCATTACCTAAAAACGCCGTTTCTTCACTTGCTGCTGTCTGACGGTTGGTAGTGTTTAGTCCTCGGTAGCTACGCATATCCAGCATAAAAATTTCCAGGGAAGAACCGTAATTGAACGAACGGTAAATCCGTTCTGGGTCGTTGGCATCGAAGCGGAGCGGCGTATACTCCATAAATGCTTGCTTGCCTCGCGCTGCCAGTAAAGAACTGCTCTTGACTTTGTAGCGGTCATCGCTCATTAGCATCTCGCCGGGATACCAGTTGTTTGTAGTTTCGTGGTCATCCCACTGAACTAGCTGAGGCACTTCGGCGTTGAAGCGCCGGATGTTATTGTCTAGCAGGTTGTAAATGTAATTTCCGCGAAACTCTGTTAAGGTTTCAGCTACTTTTGACTTTTCTTCTGTTGTGATGTTTTTCCAGATGCTACCGTCGTCAAGTTTTACCTCAGATTTAATCGGATTATCTGCATAGATGTAATCGCCAGAATGAATGAAGAAGTCTGGCTTAAGCTGCCTGATAGTTTCATAAATTTTCATGCCGCCCCATTCAGAATTGATACCCCAACCCTGTCCGGCGGTGTCTCCCGACCAGGCAAAAAAGATGTCGCGCTTGCTGTTTGGAGGTGTGCGGAAACTCCCCGTAACGGGGGCGCTGTAGATGTTTGGATCGGCTAAATTCTGGAAGCTGACTCGGTAGAATATTTGCCGATCGGCTGGTAGGTCAATCAGGTTAATACGCGCCGTGTAATCGCTAGTTTCCAACGCTGCAGGTCCGATGATGCGCTGCACGTTGCCGAAGGAGTCGGCGGTGTCATATTCGACTATCATCCGGGAGGAGCGATCGCACCGACTCCAAATCACCGCACTGTTGCCGGTAATATCACCGCTAGCAACACCGTATGGAATGCTGGGGCGCATCCGAGCCGAGGTGATAATTGCCGGTGCAGAAGATTGTGCTAACCCAGATTTCGATCGCAGGTTTGCGACAACAATACCGCTACCTACAATTGCCGAACCGAGTAGAAAATTGCGGCGGCTGAGTTGGTCTTGTTTTTTACGTTTCATGGCTACCCTCATCTTTAAAAATACCGAGACTGTACTTGGGCTAATTTGTGATGTACGCAACAATCAGCAAATTCACCGCTGTTCCTGAGACGCCCCGAACTCGGAGGAGGAAAACAACTCCCACAGACAAAGGCAGGTTTTCTATCAAGTTTTAGTGTACCCCGAAAAAGCAACCATCTAGACCACCAAAGCACAATATTAACCATGTGTCTTCGCTTTTTCCTCTGCTAGTGCTTTCGCTAAACCAGCAGCAGCTTCAAAAGAATCATATAAACCTTGATTAGCTACTTTGTTCTGAACATCCAATGGGATTAAACCTGATTCATTCAATAATTAGTCTACTACCAAATTTAGTAGCAAAATTTGATCGGAGTGAGATAACTCTTTGAGGAGGGGTAAAATTTCGGTAAGAGGCATAAGTTAATCGCACAATTCACTTCAACTGTACCAATTCCTCTCTCAAAATCAGCATCCTCCCGCCGAATTTAATCCGAGTGCGAATGTTCCCAAACCCCCCCAACCCCCCCTTAGTAAGGGGGGGCAAGAAATTATAGACCAACCCCCCCTTAGGAATGAAAATTTAATAACTTTAGCGTCTGCTAAATAGTCGGAACTGCACGATAATTCCATTTTGGTAGATATTCATCAAAAATAATTTTCATTGTTTCTTTAAATCCCTTAGCTACTTTTCGACCAGTTTCATAAATTTTATCGATTACATT
>NZ_JAMPLN010000020.1:0-135982 GCF_040004035.1 Microcoleus vaginatus FACHB-2002
CCATTTCATCTATTATCCCGGCTACTATTCCCAAGTGGTCTAAATTTACGATATTTATCCCCGATAATGGCTGGTTCATGATTTTTAGAGTTGCTTTACTGCAGAAATCTATTCTACACTAAAAACTCCCAAACGATTGCACGGCAATCGTTTGGGAGTTTTGTGTTTCCGAATTTATCTTCCTTTCCTTCTGCTTGAATATCTGCGGAATGTGGGTTACTACTCAAACAAATACCGTAGACGGAGTACATTTGGCGTTGGTTGATATAGAGGGCATGGGGTCAATTATCTGGAACAATATAGTGAATCTGTGCAAGACTAAACGCAAGTTAGCTCGTGATAAACTTCGCTTTACTCAACAGGGTATAGGGGCAGAAATTCTGAGTCAGTCTAGTTCTTAGACATCTTTGTTCCCTTCCCCAAATAAGTTGATTAATTGAAAGAATGAATTTCTTAAAAAAATTCGTCAATTTAACTTTCTTATGTTTCCGATTATGGGAACAAAAAGTGACCATAAAGCCCGAAAAATTAGGCAGGAATAAATTTTTAGGGCTGGGATTTTTCAAGCATTTCCAGTGCAGCGAGTCAGATGGGCGGAATGTGCGCTAAAGAGCGCACAAAAACTGTCGCAGTTGGACACCGATCGCCTCCAGAGAAAAATGAGTTTCCACCCGAATGCGAGCGCGCTTGCCCAACTCCCGCCCCCACGCCCGATCGTCCAAAAGCCGCCCGATCGCCCCTGCCAAAGCTGTTGCATCCTCACGGGGCACAACAATCCCGCCATCAGCTTCGCCCCCCTCGAAAATATCCGGCACTCCAGGTGCGTCAGCAGCCACAACGGGCAACCCGCAAGCCATCGCCTCCAGCGGTGCCACCGGAAACCCCTCATGCCGAGAAGGCAAAGTATAAACGTCAGCCGCCGAGAGGTACTGCCGCATCAAAGCGCGATCGCGCACGTATTCATTAATCCAGAGAATACCCGAAAGCTGCATCTGAGCGAGCTGCTGGCTCAATTCCTGGGCGTCGCTACCAGTCCCCACTAGCAACAGTCGCAAATCTCGGTCTGGGCGATCGCTGCATACCCGCTGCCAAGCTTCCAGCAAAATATCTAACCCCTTGCGGCGGATGTCAATCCGCCCGTGACAGGCGACGATTTCAGCATTACTGGGAAAACCCAGCAGTTGTCGAGCTTCCCCGCGCTCCATTGGCTGCCACAGCTCCAAATCCAGGGGGTTAAAAATGCGAGTAATCTTGGCATGAGGCACGCCATAGCGAGTTTGCACGCGCTCCACCTCGGTTTGGGAAGCAATAATTAAACCGGCGCTCGCTTTAAGGGCGATCGGGCGGGACAAGCCTTCCCAAGGACTAACCTGAAAATCGCCCCCCTGAAACGTGGCAAAAACAGGCAGCCCCATTTGCCACCCCAACCAAGTGCAAGCGTCGAAGCGCGGATACTCGTATTCTTGACAGAGAATCGCTTGGCAGTTTTCCCGTCGCAGTTCGCCCGCTAGCAACCCCAACGGTGTCGCCAGGTAAGGAGCCACGCTTTTCACCCCTGTCAACACCAGGCGGCGGATGCCTCGAACCTCTCCAAACATATCCTGAACTGTCCACCCTTGAGGGTTGAGCATCTGACGGCGGACAGCTTGGTAGAGTTGAGGTGCCGGTAGGGCGCAGATTGTTGCTCCTGTGTCTTTGTGGGTGTAGCGCACGGGTTCCGTTACGCTAGCAGAAATGCAGAATAACACTGTCCGCACGCCCACCCGTCGCAGCGCTTCAATGTAGCCAAACATCCAGCCGCCCGTCATTTCGTTGCAGAAAGCTTCAAAGGAAACCCCGATGGTATCTAAAAAATCTTCGATTAAATCGCCCCAGTGCAGGAGAGCGATCGTGACTTCTGGTGTTCTACTCATTGTTTACTGTTTTTCTAATTTTATTGACTAACGAATTCTAATCTCCTGACTGAGGTTGTTTGCGTTCGTAAAATCCTACCACCTCAGCTAAAGTGTAAAGCGGTCTTCGTCTTAGCAAATAAATCGGCACAGCCTGAGAAATTAAGGAAAATAGCGAGATCAAAACGATACTATTTTTAACATTTAACAGAATTTTTTCTCACCAATAATTGTCAACACCATACCTAGGAAATAATTACCAATTATCACTACTTTATAATTCAATGGAATTAGTCTGGCAGAAACCGTTGGTATGGAGCCAATTTAATTTATATTTATGTTCTAAATATTGTTTGACTTCAGGATCACAACTGACCACTATATCACCCTGCCTAAAACTATGCTTTGCCGGCAATACATTGATTTCATTGTTGTTAAAATGATTGTATTTTTTTGTATAAAATAGCAGATGAGCATTATATTCATCATTGTTAGCTACATAAAACTTTTTCAGTGTTGGTTGCTCTTGTTGCAGTTGCTTAAAGTACGAGCCGTACATTAGTTGTGGGTCATTTTTTTTGCTCCAATCATAGATCATGCCCTGATGCCTGTAAATTTTTAAGTACAACATATCAAGATAGGGCAATGAGAATAACCCAATTATCATTAAAGCTAAAAAAGCTATCTTTAAATTCTTATTGCTAATGCTATAGTAATTAGCGAGACTCTGCAAAAACTCGGCCACTCCTAAACCAATCAGTAAAGACATCATCGGATATAAAGGTGCATCATACCAAGGCAATTTCGTTTGAGCGCTAGAAATGATTAGCAAATAACAGATTATTTGTAAAGAAACAAATAAGCTAAGTTCTTTTAATTTTGCTTTAGTACTCATTTGAGTCAGAATAAAGCAAGCAGGCAAAAAATAAACCCAAGGAATAAATTTTGAGTTAAAAAGACCTTTGAGATAAAAAATAAATTCGCCTTTGTGGTTTTCCAATGATGATAAATATCGCCCTGTAACTTCAATTTGTAAAACAGTTTTAATGTAACCCGGATTAGAATAATTCCTCAATATATAATAACTAGACACTGCAAGTATAAAAAATGTAGCTGCTAAATAAGTTTCTCGCGCAAATAAAATTTTTCTAAGTTTTCTTCGCCAAGCCGTATAAATTAAAATCCCCGGTAAGAACATCAATCCAGCGATACTTTTAGTTAAAACTGCTAGGACTAAGGCAATAGTTGTTAGAACCAAATATAGATAGCGCTTTTTAGGTATATCACTATGCAAATAGCTAAAGTAGGATAGTGAATAAATGACTATCCAAAGCACAAGCAGAGCATCGTAATCTCCTGTTCTGCCAACGTGCTCTCCTACAAATCCAATACTGGTGATTAAAACTAGAGCGCTGACCAGACCAATTTTAATATTTTGAAAATAGCTATTGCAGAATTTTAATAAAATGAAAGTCGTAGCTATCCCAGATATTGCCGAAGGAAATCGCACGGCAAATTCGTTCACACCAAATATTTTCATGGAAGCTACAATCAACCAGATTAACAGGGGTGGTTTGGTATTCCACATATCGGGTTTTCCATCAAAATGAGTCACTAAAAAATTACTATTAATGAGCATTTCGAGGGAATTTACAGCTAATCTCGATTCATCCCACATCCGAATTGTAGGCAAATGGAGACGAAACAAAAAGACACCATAGCTCAGGATAAACAAGATAACAATAGTGATTGATTGTTGATGCTCCAACAGCCAACAAATAAGGGAGGAAAGATGTTTGTTGAACCTTGCCTTAAGCTTAGTATTCATCAAGTTCATAAATTTTATAAATTTTATTGTTGTTGCTTGATTGTTGAAGCATGGATAATTAATTAGGCTGGCTTTTGCCAAGCGTATGCAGTTTCCGTCCCCAATGATTCAGGTTTATGCAGCCAATAACTCACCCAGGTTAAAGGACTCAGTGCAGTACAAAAAAATAGGCGCTTGAGAGGAGATAAACGGGAGAAAGCAACATCATGACAAATTACCGTCAATGGATTAATAAAAGTCGCAGAGCTTTGGCAAGGAAAACCAATTAATGCGGTCAGTTCATCGAGCGTATATCCACGCCGGACATGACCCCATTCTGCCATCACCTCCGCTTCCGGTGGGCAAAGTGGTTTCATAAATCCATAGTAGGGAAACCGCCAATTTTCATTGGGAGTGCTCACTAATAAAAATCCCTTGGGTTTGAGCACTCGCAGCGCTTCTGATATTGCTTTTTGATGGTCGGGAACGTGCTCGATCACGTCAAACATCGTTACTATATCAAATGATTCATTTTCAAAGGGTAAATTCGTGGCATCACCGCAGATAAAGCGGACTTTTTCTTGTTGGTTACAAGGGGCATTTGCATATTTAGGATCGAGGTCAATGTTGGTAATCTGTGATTGCGGATAGAGTAAAGCGGTCAAGCCGCCTTGACCGCCTCCGACTTCTAATACTTCTTTACAGGGAACGTCAGGGGCAATTCGGTAAATTGCTCGCATCTTTTCCCGATAAAAGAATCCTTGAGTCAAACCATGAGGAAACGGGTTGCGGGATAAAAAACGACCCAAATTTTCTTTATTTCCTATTGTCTCTGACTGATGAATTGCTACCATTGTTTTTTTCCTATAACTCCAAAAATTACTAATTTTTCTGAGTCTAATTTTTGTTACTCTGATTCTGGATATAAAATTGTACTCCAGCCAAACAGCCTAACACCTCAGAAAAGAGAGTTTTATTGACCCCTCTAAACCCTGTTAACACTCCTATGATGAATCGCTTGACATAATATCTAGGCAAAGCGATGAAAACGCGACGCAAGTTGCCCCAGTGTTTGTACCTTTCAAACTGCACAAAAAGCGCTGCGATATGTCCGCGCATATAGTGATACATTTGGTGTTTTAAGCTATCCAAATCGCCTCGGTGGTAGTGGTAAACGACCGCTGTTGGTTCATAGCGACAAAACCCGCCTTCGGCAAGCACTCTATACCACATTTCTGAGTCTTCACTACACCCAGAAGCGCCTGCTCCCAACCGTTCGTCAAAGTATCCAATTTTATCAAAAAGTTCGCGCCGAAACGCCATATTTGCCCCTGCACCAATGCGCCAAACGGGGACCGCTAAGGGCTTCATTTCATCAAAAAATTGAGTATCAAAGGTTGTAGGGCGGTATCCCCATCCGAAGCCAGTATGACCTTTTTGGAAGATCAATTGGGCTTCATTTTCGAGTTCTGCAGGTAGAATAAGTCCGGTCATGGCGATGACGCGATCGCCCTGGAAACTTTGGGCAATTCTGGCAATCCAATCAGGATGAACAATCACATCATCATCAGTAAAAGCAATTATATTTCCTGTACTGTGATCGATGCCAGTATTGCGGGCCACGCTCAAACCAGGGCGAGGTTCTAAGACATATTTAACCTCTGGTATTTTGGCAACTAATTGCTGCGTAGCGTCTGAACTGGGAGCATTATCAACAACAATAATTTCGTGGGGAAGATGGGATAACTTTTGGAAGGATTGCAAACATCGCTCTAATTGTTCTGGTCGATTTCGAGTACATATCACAACAGAAACAGTTTCACTATTTAAGTGTGAAAAGTGTTGCTCAAGCTTCGCAAGGGGTTGTTCCAAAGCCATTAGAGCTTGGAACTCAGGGGGGCGATCGCGCGCCGGATTCTTGGAAATAACTGGCAAAGCTGCTTTAAAACCTTGCTCTAACAAATGGCTACCGATGGTAGGAGTAATTGCTTGTACCGCTAAATTAGTCAATTCTGTTGCTGACATTGGCAACTGAGCGGCTAAAATCTCCTGTTGACCAAGGGGTATATTATGCCACCAAAACACCGTGTAAATGCCCCCATAACCAGGCATTAAAGGCAAGTCAGGAATGGATTTACTTAGCTCTACGTTAATAACTTTCCAGGGGTTGCTCACAGAAATTACCTCAAAGTAGCAATAGATTTATCGGGTGGCTAAGCGACTAATTTGGCCCGACCCAATAACTCTCGGCGTTCCTCCGGGTTCATGCGGATCATCCGGTTAATTCCCGCCCACTTACCCCGCACAAAACTTTTGTTAATCTCCACTTCCGCCGGATTCATTCGCCCCAAAGCCGCTCTTAAAGATTGAAATACGATATTTTGGGAAGCTTTCACCCCATCCCCCATAAATTTCAACAACCAATCTTGATAAGAACCCGACCAGAGAAGAGAATCGCCCAAAACTTGAGAGGTTCCTAAACCGTAGTTAATATCTATCAAGTATTTTTGAGTGGTACGCCTAGCCGGAATAAAGTGTTTTAACTGGCAATCAGGAGTGTACCACAGGTCGTATCCCGCTCCATAAATCCGTAAAGCTATTTCTACATCTCCCCCAGATATGAGCTTGGTGCCGATGCGATCGTGAAGCAGGGGTTTATCAATCCAACCCGTATGAGCGAGGGCTCCTCTATTCAACACTAATCCTGCTCCCACGAGACAAGATTTTTTTTGGGGTTCTGTGCCGTGTTCTTGTTGTGCGAAGGAGTAACCATAATTCAATACATATTTAGGCGGTGGAGTTTCCCAATCTAAAATCACTCGACCACCAAAAGCGCCGCAGTCAGGATGAGTGGCAGCAAATTTAACAGCTTGATCCACCCAATCTTCTGCCAGGAAGCAATCGTCATCTACGAAAGCAATCCAATCAGCCGTTGTATTTTGAACCCCGTAGTGGCGGGCATAGGTTAATCCTTGCTTTGTTTCTGAGCCTGTAGAAAGATAGGGAATTGTTCCCGACACTCGATGTTTTTCGACAACTTCCTGCGTGTTATCCGTGCAGTTATTATCGACAACTAACACCTTCCACTCTAACTCAGGCGAGACTTGCTGTTGGGCAAGGGCCGATAGAGCTTTGTTTAGAAGAGGAGCATTGTTATAAGTACAGATGACGATATCAATGGGCGGAAGCTTATTCATATTTAATTGTCGTTTCCTGCATTGAACGAGAAATAGATTTCTGAAACCAATCTCCTTTTTTTAGGCAAATTGCCGCCGAATCTGCTCGATACGTTTTAAAGAACGCGGGTACTCGCCAAAAAGCCCTACGATACCACCCCACATTTCAGCTAAAATCATCGTTGGGGGCAAAGGATGACAGCCCCTAATACTCTTTTGCAATTCATCTAACTGATAGCCAATCCACCAAGCGATCAGCCGGATTAGCTGTGATCTCTTGGCAGGATCTGTCTGATAGGATTTTACCACAAAAGCCATAAAACCTAACCCCCAAGTCCAATACTGGCGACGCAGTTTTTCATATTCCCGGCGGTGTTGGTGAAACACCAGATAGCGAGGTTCATAGACGAGGGGATAGCCAGCGCGAACGACTCGATAAAAAATATCTAAATCGCCACCGCCAGGGAGGGGCGCACCTGTATCGAGTGCATCATCAAATCCCCCTATTTTCAGTAAAACATCGCGGCGAAACGCCATATTGCAGCCCGCTCCAAATATGCCTGCACCACAGGGGTATAACGGATTGTAAGGCAAGATTTTGCCATAACGAATTTTCTCAAATCCGCGCCGAAAACCGCCCCGACTTTCAAATAAAATTTGGGCTTCAGTGGCTAACTCATAAGGTAGCACTAACCCTGTAAAACCTCCCGCATCGGGATTTTCTGCCCAAGCTTCCCTCAATCCTTTTAGCCATTGGCGATCGGGCGTGACATCATCATCGAGAAAAGCTAATATCTCCCCAGTTGCTTCCTGCAAGGCGCGATTGCGAGCGAAGTCTAAACCGGGTTTTGGTTCCCGGGCATAGCGAACTCCTGGTAGAGAGTCTACCAATTCTTTTGTTTTTTCATTAGAAGGTGCATTGTCAATGACTAACACTTCAAAGTTAAGGTTTTCACCTAAAATAGGTGTTTGCAACTTGAGTAAATGTTGCAGGCACCGCGCCAGGTTTTCCGGTCTGTCTTTCGTACAAATTGCCACTGTCAGCGAGGGAAATAGATCGCCATTTTCGGCAGGATTTAACTCTTCTATAATCGCTTCCTGAAGTAACTTAGCGCCGACTTTCCCCTCGATCATTTTAGCTAAATCTTCAGGAGAAAGGACGCTCTTTGGAGGAAGAGGCTGCATGATCAAACCAACCGCTTTATCTTTTCGCCGCACCACTAAGGCAATTCCTGTATCTTCCTCAGAAATTGTCAGAGTGGGAAGGGGCTGTGTCACTTCAATGTCAATAATCGGATAAGGCATAAGTGATTCACCAAATTTCTATTAGTTGTGTAAGTTGCGGTGTTGCAGGTGATAAAGCTTCGCAAACAAGCCATCGAGTTTTAGCAAATACTGGAGGTTCCCTTGTTCGATCGCCCTGCCATTTTCCATCACAATAATTTTATCGGCATTTTCAATCGTCGATAAGCGATGAGCAATGACAATGACGGTGCGGTTCTGGCTGAGCGTGTTGAGGGCCTCCTGAATCAAGTTTTCAGCAATACTATCGAGAGCATTCGTTGCTTCATCCAGAATTAGAATATCGGGGTCGCGGACAATCGCGCGAGCGAGGGCAATACGCTGCCTTTGTCCGCCAGAAAGGCGAACGCCACGATCGCCGACTTTTGTGTCATACCCCTCCGGCAGTTGGCTGATGAAACCGTGAGCATTGGCAAGTTTTGCAGCATCAAAAATTTCTGCGTCTGTTGCTTCCAAGCGTCCGTAGGCGATATTATCCTTCACCGTCCCGCTAAAGATATGAACCTCTTGGCTGACTATCGCAATTCCCTTTCGCCAGTCGGTTAAATTCAGTTCTTGTAAGGGGCTGTTGTCAATATAAATTTCTCCTGAAGTTGGCTCGTAAAAGCGACACAGTAGGCTGATAATGCTGGATTTACCCGCACCCGATGGTCCCACTAAAGCAGTAGTTTGGCCGCGTTTAAACTCGAGGGAGACATCCTCTATTGCAGGCTGATCTTCAGGATTGTAAGTTAAGGAAACTGACTCAAAATATATCGCCTGCTTTAACTTGTCAAAGGGAACATTACCAGAGCGGATGTAAGGTTTATCAGCAGTCTCTAAAAAAGACATCACCAGTTCTGCTGAACTGGCGGTAGATATTAAACCTAGCCTCGCTACATCTAGTTGTTGTACCTGGGGTTGCAAGCGGTAGAGTATGAATAAAAAAGTCAGCAGCGTTGGCATAGCTGACTGGTTTTGCAAAAGGGCGATCGCCAAAATTCCTAGCAGGAGGAGTGCGGAAAAAACTTCATAGAGCGGATTGATGAGCCCTCCCAGCATATCGAGTTGCAAAAAGGTGTTTCGCACCTGCTGGGAAGCGCGATCGAAGCGCTCTTGCTCGTAAGGTTCCCGTCCAAAGGAGCGGATGGCTCTCATCCCCCCTAATCCCTCCCACATTCGGACAGCGAGCTGAGAATTGGCGTCTACAGCTTGCTGTGCCAGATGTTTGACTCGGCGGGTCACAAACTGGATGAACTGTGAGATGAGGAAGAGCGCTATAGTGATAATTAAGGTGAGTTGCCAAGAGATGAGCAGTAACAGCGTCGCCAGGACAGTAATCGTACAAGCACACGTAATCAAGTTAACAAACAAACTCAAAGCTTTGCTAGTCTGCCAACTCTCTGTCGCCAAAATATTCATAATCTTTCCCGATTCGCTGCGCTCTAAGAAAGAGTAGCTCACGGTTAAAGTTTGGTTGAAAATTTTGCAACGCAATCGGTGGCTAATCCGTGAGTTTAACCATGCAAAAAGTATAGAATTACTATAGACAATCAGGTTTTTAATCAGGATGCTAACTAAAATACACAAGGGGATGATTAAGACGCGGTAGCCAGCAGGGACAGCAGCGAATATCTTGTTCAGAGAATCAATGAAAGAATTGCCAGTTATAACCTGAGCTTGCTCTTGCTGTAAAGTTTGCAAAAATGGAATGAATAAGCTAATCCCAAAGCCGTCGGAAAGGGAAGCAAGCATACCCAAGGAAATCATTGCCGGGATTGCCCAAGGGTATATCTTGAGGAGGGGAAGCAGAGTTTTAATAGCCTGAATTTCTTTTTTCATAAGACAACTCTGCCTGTGCCGATGGAGTGGCGCTAATGTTCACTTGAGGGAGCGTGTCAATATCTGCTTGATTTCGCTTGACAATGCGGGAAATTGAGCGGTGAAAAATGTTCCCAATCGTTACCATGGATTCGATATTTTTGCGCCGACTCTCAACCAGCAGCTCTCGGCTGCTCAGTTTACAGTCAGAGGATGGCCGGTCTTTTGAACTCAGAGGGGTCTCCAGAGCAGCTTGAGGTTTCCAAAAATGGGATAATAGGTTTAAAAGGCTCTTCCCCAATACTCTGTAAAAACCATAACGGGACAAAGGTGAGATGCACTCAGCTTTTAAAGCTTGGAATAACCAAAATAGCGCGGTGCGATCGCTGCCATTTCGACTACTTTGGTGTGCTAAATACATCAAAAAATTACTGGCAGACAATCGGTGTAGGAACTCTGGAATTTCAGGATGCCGTTGCTTTACATCTTGCAGCATTAAGGCGTGGGACTTCGCCATCGCCACATAATTGCTAGACATACTGCTGTAAACTTTGCGGTATCCAATTAGAAATTCCGGCACGACTCCGAATTGATAGTATTCTGCCAGTCGGAGGTACAAGTCCCAATCTTCACAGCCTTGAGCACTCTTCTCTATATAGCTAGTGTCGTAAAAGCCCACCTTATCTAAAGCAGAACGCCGGATCATCGAAGCGCTAGCATTGCCTAAAAAGTTGTGGCAAATTAAGGTTTCATAAACTTCACCTTCAATCGTAAAAGCGCGGATTCCCCCGGTTAAAAATCCCTTTTCATCAATATCTAATGACCAAGAATAGACAACTCCTAGCGATGGCTCTCCCTCCATCATACATTGAACTTGTTTTTCTATGTTTTCAGGATACCAAATATCATCGGCATCAATGGGGGCAATATATTCTCCTCTCGACTTCTGAATTGCTAAGTTTCGAGCAGCAGCGACCCCAGCATTTTGCTGTTTCAAAAGCTGAACGCGAGAATCTTTTTTGCTGATTTTTTCGACAATTTCCGCGGTTCGATCCTGGGAACCGTCATCGACTACTAAAACTTCAATTTCTGGATAAGTTTGAGCGAGAACCGATTTCAGAGTTTCTTCAATAAATTGCTCAGCGTTGTATGCAGGGATAATGACTGAGACGAGAGGCAAAGAGGGGGATTTGGGAGAATCTGGCAGCATAAGGTTTTAACAAGGTTTTCCAATATTTTTGTTGCTTTTTAAATTGGCGGATATACCTTATACTTCTCGCCGTCAGGACTTAGACATTTGGTGGAAGAGACAGCCAAGATTCCGCTAAGAATAATCATACTGCCTTCTCAGTTGAAAGTCAATGGTACATAGCACGTTTAAATAAGTTGTGCAAATCAAGACAATGCTGATAGACTAAAACAAAAAGTCATATTCTTAGAGGTAAAGAGATGTCAATTTATAAATTCCAAGAGAGCAAATAAAAGTTACCGAAGTGACAAAAATTTGTTTCTAACCATAAGTGTTAACTGTTACCATTTTACCCACAGATAAAGTAATTCTATAAATGTGTTAAATTTTAGTAAAAAAATGCTTTAGTTAATCTTTATATTGGGTAATCTATCCGTTTTTACTATTTGTAATTATTTTAATTAATTTACGAAATAATTATAATCGTACACAATATTTATGTTGTGAATACCTAAAAAAGATGTGAGTACAATACTTCGGACGGTTTTTGAGCGGGAACCGTATAAGCTGAGGCGCATCTAAATTTGACAATCAAATTCGAGCAAATTCTTGTGGGGTGGGCGTCCCGCCTGCCCAAAAATACAATTTAGATGCGTAACAGCTTAATAAGGGTTTCGAGGCTCAAAGGCCAGTTCGCTACTAAAGGAAAATCGGGGGTTTCAGACTACGAACTAAAAACTGTCTGGACTATTGTGAGTAGAGTTGGGCAAAGAAACAGACTGAAGTGAAAATATTTAAATTTTAACATAAAATATTAAACCAAGAACGAAGCCATCCATAGTATTGGGCGATGTGGAAAATCACACATATTTTCTATGAACCAAATCAAAATCTTCCGTTTGTTGCAACTTAGAAAAAAAAATTAATCAAGTTATTAATTTTTTATTTCTAGTTCCACCCCATCCCAATCAATTTTTAACCCTCTATCGCTGCATACCTTATGTAAAATTTTATTGTTCAAAATTTCTAAAAAGCAAGAGTTATAAAACTTCTTCATTTCTGACTAAACTTAACTAGAATAAAAGATGGTTTAAATGTAAGTTATTATCCTAAAGGAAAAAATCTAATTTTCTGTTGGGGTACAATATGCAATAAGCGTGCTGTTATTCATTATATCTGACAATTAATCAATAACTTGCACAGTTAAACCCCAGAAGCATTTATCCAAGGTAAACTATTGCTCTATTAGTCACCTTATTTATTTTTAATTTCTTATCTTTTTTACCACGCAGCGGGCATTCAAAAGCTATTAATTGCAGCAGGGTTTTTAGTTTATCAGGCGGTAATTGCTGCAATATTTTTTCGGGATATTTTTTTGTGAGGAATACAATTTAATTAATGAACAGCAAAGAGCGCAAAGAGAGAAGTAAGAGTTAGTAGGTACGTCGGCTTTGATCCGTCAATTATTGATAGAATAATTCGCTGCTGACGCATTCTACAACTCAATAACAGGCTCACCTGCCTGTTCCACAAAGAGTGAGTTTTCTTGTGGGGTTGGCAGGATAACCCGCGCGTAAAAGGCTGATTGAGGATGGTGTAATATCTCAGATATTAGCAAGGTGCGCGGTGCGTACCCACAGATTAAATAAATCCGTGTTCGGCTAAGAATTCGGGTGTAATTGTTCCCAAACTGTTGATTGTGGGGGTTTCTTCCCAAGGTTCGGGATGGGATTTTGAGCCGCTGCGGAGAAATTTGGCGACATATTTACCCAGAATATCTGCTTCTAAATTAACTAAACTTCCTGGTTGCAAATAGCTGAGGTTTGTCTCACCAAAACTGTGGGGAATGACAGCAACTTCAAACCAATTGCCGTCAGCATCGCAATCTGCCACGGTTAAGCTGATGCCGTTGACGGCGATACTGCCCTTGGAAACGATGTAAGGTGCGATTTGACGTTGCCATCCCGAATTTGCTGTTGGTGGGGCAGTAAACCGCATCTCCCAAGCGTTGGCGGTTTGGGTGGATGTTGCTAAAGTGCCGATCGCATCTACGTGCCCCGTCACAAAATGTCCCCCCAATTTGCTACCGGCGCGCAGGGAGGTTTCTAGGTTCACCAAAGCATCGGGGAATGATCCCAGAGTTGTGCGGCGGAGGGTTTCTGGGGAAGCGACGGCGACAAAACCTTGCGGCAGAACTTCCACTACCGTTAAACAGACTCCATCCACGGCTACGCTGTCCCCAATGGCTAAATCTTGTAAAATCTGGTAGGAGTTGTTTGATGTGCAGGAAATTTGGAAATAATCGTTGCCTAGCGACTTCAGCTTTCCGAGAGATTGAATTAGTCCTGTAAACATAAGTATTTTTCCGTAGTCGATCGCTTATTTACATCAAACCATAGGGACAAACCAGAGACAGGAGGTTTTGCCGTCCCCTTGTCCCCTGGAGTCAATCTAAAATCTCAAATCGACAGTCCCAGATCTGTTGCAGATTCAGGCGAAGATCAAGTCATACTGGATTTAGGTGATCTTTATGTCCAAGTTCTCTACTGCCTTACAGTTTCTTAATTCTATGAGGCCGATCGAATGATTGAAATGAAAGTCGCTGGAATTGCCTTAGATGCAGCCACGCGCAGTCCTATTGTCCTATTGAGAGACGCTACTGAGCGACGGGCTTTGCCTATTTATATCGGTCAGGAGCAAGCAAAGGCTATTATTAGCGCGATCGAAGGTCACAAGCCTCCTCGACCCTTAACTCACGATCTGATGGTCAATTTCTTAGAGGCATGGAGTCTTACCTTGGAGCGTATAGTTATTCACTCGCTGCAAGATAACACGTTTTATGCCGTGCTGATCGTCCGTCAGGGAGAAGTTAAAAAAGAGATCGATGCCCGACCTAGCGACGCGATCGCCCTAGCCCTGCGAACGAACTGCCCTATCTGGGTGATGGAAGAAGTCGTCGCCGATGCTTCGATACCGGTCGATCGAGATGCTGATGAGGCCGAACGCCGGGCCTTCCGGGAATTTATCTCAAACCTCCGTCCAGAGGATTTGATCAAGAGAAGCGGCTTCAGCCCCGGCGAAACTTCCTAATCTTTATGCGCTATCGACGCTTTGGCAAAACGGAGTTGCACCTGTCGGTATTTTCCTTGGGAACCATGCGCTATTTGGCTTCTGAGGAAACTGCCTGTCAGACTGTACAACAGGCGGTGTCTCAGGGAATCAATCACCTGGAAACTGCGGCTGGTTACGGTTGCAGCGAGGAATATCTTGGCGCGGCCCTTTCGGCTGGTTTGTCTGTCGATCGATCGCGCCTCCACGTCACTACAAAAATTTCCCCAACCGAGGATGCAGCAGCCATGGAACGCTGCATCGACGCATCCCTCAAACGCCTGAATTTAGACTATATCGATTGTCTGGCAATTCACGGTTTGAATACTTGGGAACATTTGGCTTGGGTGCGAGATCCCACAGGCTGCATGGAAGCTGTACGCAAAGCCCTGGCTGACGGTCGCATCCGGCACGTCGGCTTTTCGACTCACGGGCCTCTGGATCTGATTTTGGCTGCAATAAATACAGACTTGTTTGAATTTGTCAATCTGCATTATTACTATTTTTTTCAGCGCAACGCCCCGGCAATTGAACTCGCCAAGCACAAAGATATGGGCGTTTTCATAATTTCCCCAGCCGATAAAGGAGGGCAACTCTACACGCCTCCGGAAACTCTCGCACAATTGTGTTCGCCTTTCTCGCCTTTAGAGTTGAACTATCGATTTTTACTGAGCGATACTAGGATTGGGACTCTGAGTGTGGGCCCTGCAAATGCGACAGAATTAGAGCAACCTCTGAAATATTGCGATCGCGACTTTCCCCTCACGCACGCCGAAATCGCTGCGTTCGATCGGCTAGAATCGGCTATTGCAGCCACTTTGAAAACCGACAAATGCAGCCAGTGCTATGCCTGTTTGCCTTGCCCGGAAAACATCAACATTCCCGAAGTATTGCGACTCCGCAATCTCGCCGTGGGGTGTGACATGACTGACTTTGGCAAATACCGCTACGCCATGTTTGAAAATGCCGGACACTGGTTTCCCGGCAGCAAAGGCAACCGCTGCACCGATTGTGGCGAATGTTTGCCCCAGTGTCCCGAAGAGTTAGACATCCCAACTTTGCTCAAAGATACTCACCAGCGACTCGGGGGCAAAGCAGGCAGGCGGTTGTGGGATTGAAAAAAAGGTGAAGCAGGGAAAAGGCGATCGAGCGTATCTAAGTGTTGCAATAATTACGTTAAACTTTGGTTTAAGTGAATTTACGATAGAGTCGATCGAAAAACTACTTAGCTTGCGGACTGTCGGCAGGCATTGGTGTCCACTTAACGTCTTATGTTGTACCAATCTACTGTTTGAGTTCACAGTCTTCCCGATCCCCCCTAACCCCCCAGGGACAAGAGCGTCAAAGTCTCCCTTCTTAAGGGGGATTTACGGGGAGCGAGACTCGGCTATAAACGAGAGATACAAATGGTTTTAGTCTGAAGTTGACACCCATGTCCCCTGTCTGCTCGCAACAAACTTTAAATAGGAGCCGACAGTATATGGAAAAACAACTAAATAAGACAATCTGATTGAACACCGAGAAATTGATTTATTTAAAAATATCCCAGTCATTTTCTTGCTTTATTGCCCCCGGCGAGAGCTAACAATTTTATGATGAGTGACTAAGCGAACTCGATATAAAATATAAAATCGTTCGACTGAGCGCTCACGCCGAAGTCTAAAATCTCAAATCTAAAATCTCAAATTGATTCCCTTTCCGATTAATTGATGGCCTGTCATCTAAAACCGATCCCGTATTTACTACTATGGCTCATACTCAGTTAAACGACAGCCAGCCAAATTGTCTGCAGCAAACTAAAGTGGCGACTTCCGAAAGAAGATTGAAAGCAGCTTTCAAGCCGTGTACCTACAACTTATCTGTTACCAGAAAACAGCTAATCGGACTGCTGACTTTACAAACAATCTTGCCCGTCGGACTAACGGCAGCAGCACTTTGGCTAACATCGGCAGTTGGAAGCAATCAACTGCAAAATCAAGCTAAATCCGAACTGAGCCTTAGTGAAATTAACTACAATCTCCAACTCGATCGCGCCGCCGACCGTTTGCAAAACTCCTCTGACAGCAAAACGATCGCCCAAACAGCCTTAGCTTACAACAGCCGTAGTAAGATATCAGATTTGCAAAAATCTGTCAAGCAAATTCTAGAAAATCAAGTCAAAACAGGGGAAATAGACAGCGCGGCTTTAGTGGGAAAAAACAGGCAGATTGTGGTTAGCGTCAACTCCAACCAGAAAGGAAAAAGTTTTAACCTGCAAAAAATAGTCGATCGAGCATTTGGTACAAAAAACCCAATTACGGCTACCGAAATCATTGCCAAATCAGAAGTTCAGGAACAATTGGGACCTTTGCCTGCCGGAAAGGGCGATCGCCCTGTTCTCGTCCGCTACGCAGCAATTCCCGTAAAAAATCCAAAAACTCAGACAGTGATTGCTGCCTTAGTATTAGGAAAAATTATCAGCAAAACGTCGGTAGTTGCTAGCAGCAAAACCCTCAATTTACAGGGCGGGGGATATCAGGCTATATACGCACCGCTGGCTGACGGCAAATTTGTTTTGGCAAGTTCACAAGCAGTTACAAAAAACCAATCGTTACCTGACTTGCTGGCAGAACAATCGCTGCTGAAATCTGCACTCGCTGGTGGCGGCAAACCAGTCGCCGGAAACCTACAAACAGGCAGTCAAACTTATGCAGTAGCTGCCAAATCCCTTGGCAATTTAGCGGGAAAACCCGCAGCAATTTTAGTGCGGGGCATCCCCAAAACCACGATCGCAACTGGGTGGGGCAATAACTGGCTGCTGGCACTGTCTGCGGCTGCCCTTGTCCCCTTCGCCTTGGGAGTTGCAGTCACCCGCCGGATTGCCAAACCCGCTAACTCAGATTTATCAACAGCAGAGGGGAATTGGGCATCTAACTCCAGCGCCGAACCGCCGCAGCGATCCCGGAATTTGGATCTAATTTATGACAATTTAAATTTCGGCGGATTTCCCGATTTATTTCCCAAACAATCGAGTTTAAACGGTAAATTAGCAGTCGATTTTCAATATAAAAAATTGGCGGGCGCTCGCTCGATCGCAAATCCCCACATCCCGCTGGCTTTCCAACCCCTAGAATTGCCCGAAAACTCCGTCTCAAATCATTCGCGGCAGGTAAATACAGAACTAGAAAAAAGCGCGATCGCCTTAAATCTAGTCCAGGAAGCTTGGCAAGACTTAAATCGCCTCAACTTGGAATTGCAGCCAGAAATACTCGATCGCCAAAACACTCAAAAAGCCCTGCGAAAGAGCGAAGCACTGCTGCAAGCGATTTTAGACAACTCAACAGCAGTGATTTACATCAAAGACATTGACGGAAAATACCTGCTCACCAACCGCCATTTTGACAATTTGTTCGACATCGCAAAAGAGCAAATAACAGGTAAAACCGACGGCGATATTTTTCCCCAAGACAAAGCAGCAGCCTTGCGAGAAAATGACCTGAAAGTTCTCGAATCCTCCTCCCCCCTAACCCTCGAAGAAATCATCCCTCAAGACGACGGCCCACACACTTATATTTCTCTGAAATTTCCCCTCTGCAACTCCGAAGGTAAAGCTTATGCAGTCGGTACAATTTCTACAGATGTGAGCGATCGCAAACTTGCCGAACTCACCCTAGAAAAAGCCAAAGCAGAACTAGAAATAGAAGTCGAACAGCGCACTCTATTCCTCAAACAAGCCAACGAACTCTTGCGGTTTGAACTCGCCGCCAGAGTCCGCGGCGCAATCACAGTCAGACAAATGACGGCTCAGGTAGCCCGACACGCCAGAACAGTTGACGGCATTCTCGGCGCTTCTCTTGACCTAATTTTTCTAGTAGATCGATCGGGAAAATACACTTATGTCAGCCGCACCGCCGCTCAAGCTGCTGGCATGAACCCCAGAGAAATGATTGGCAAAACCTGGCAGGAATTAGGCTGGTCGCCAACAATTATGCAGCGGGTTCACCAAGAATGCGACGGCATATTTGTCACAGCCGAACCCGTGAAAGGCGAAGTAATTGTCCCCACCGCAAGCTGGGGAACCCGCGACTACGAGTACATTCTCAGCCCGGTTTGTGCGACAGACGGCAGCGTCGAAGCGGTGGTGGCGACACTGCGGGATATCACTGAACGCAAAGACGCTGAGGAAGCATGGCAGTTGGCTAAAGAAGCCGCAGAACTCGCCAACCGCGCCAAGAGTGCTTTTCTGGCAAACATGAGCCACGAGTTACGCACTCCCCTCAACGCGATTATCGGCTACAGCGATATGCTGGTGGAAGATGCCGAAGAGTTAGGCAACTTAGAGCTAGTCTCGGATCTAGACAAAATTCGCACTGCTGGCAAACACTTGCTCCACCTAATTGACGACATTCTTGACATTTCCAAAATTGAAGCTGACAAGATGGAGATTTACCTCGAAAGCTTCGATGTTGGAGGCTTAATCGAGGAGGTGGTAACAACTATCAAACCGCTAATGGATAAAAACGGCAATACTTTGCAAGTATTGAGTTCCGACAATATCGGCGCGATGCACGGCGATTTGATGAAAGTGCGGCAGGTAATGCTGAATTTGCTCAGCAATGCTGCTAAATTTTCTGCTAATGGGACGATCGTGCTTACTGTCGAAAGAATTACCAGCGAAGAATTAAAAAATAAATATCAACCGAGAGTTGCTCAAATGTTAATTTTGGATGCAGATTTTTTAATTTTCCGAGTGACGGACACGGGCATCGGCATGACACAAGAACAGCAAGAGCGACTGTTCCAACCTTTTACTCAAGCTGACAATTCAACTACTCGCAAGTATGGCGGTACTGGTTTGGGACTGACTATCAGCCAGCGTTTTTGTCAGATGATGGGCGGCGATATTGAAGTTACTAGCGAGTTAGATTGCGGTTCTACTTTTACTGCTTGTCTGCCTGCTTCATTGTTTAGGCGATCGGAATTTTAATAATTTTGCAGAAATAAAAGCAAGAAGAGTCGGCGGTTGAAACCGCTACTATACAAACAATATCCGCCTCTGCGGACTGAAGAATAATAAAATTAACTTCCAGGCTGGAGCCTGGGAACCTAAATCTAGAGGCTCTGCCTCGCTTGGAAACATGGAGGCAGAGCCTCCGGATCTGCGTTACTAGGCTCCAGCCTAGTAACGAGTAATTTAAAATTATCTGCGTTTATCCGTGTTTATCTGCCTTAAATCTGCGGTTTCTGTATCAATGAATGATTTATGCAATCTTGTCTAATAATATGATGAATTACCACAAAATGCGCCACGAAAATCAAGTTTATCGCCGCAAACACGGCATTTTGACAAAAAGTTTATTTTTGTTCTCTATCGCCTGTTATGCGTGCATCGGAGCCTTGCTGTGGGGACAATCTGCGGCTTTTTCCCAGCAGCCAGTCTGCCCGACTGGCAACGCTGCTAATTTCCCGTCGCCCCCGCTTTCGCAAACCGAAAAAAGCGTGCCGAGTCTGTGGTTAGCTCAAAAACTCTATGGCGGCAAATTGCTCGATCGCTGGTTTGTCGATCCCGGCAATAGTTGGGTAATTCTCATAGTCAATCGCCAACTTTGGAGTTTGCTCGATTATATGGAACGCTATCAGTTTGTTAACCGCTTTGGCACTGTCGCCAACGATTATGGTTACAATGTGCGAGTTTGCAACCGTCAAGGCACTGCTTTGGCAGTTTATTCGTGCAAGGGCGATCGGCTTAACTGTCGGATTGATTTAGAATCTCTCTCAAATCCCGGTATTCGAGGAAGGGTGAAAGGATTTTAGTAGGGTGCGTCAGCCGCGAGTAATTTTCTGGATAATTGATAAATCAAGAGCTGACGCACTCTACATTTTAAGTTCTCACTACTTGCCTAGTTTCTTGCCAGAGCGATCGATATTGGGCAATACCAGCATCCCCAAAAGGCAGCAGAAAGTCGCTAGCAGCAAGAATCTTAGCATCCGGCAACAACACAGGATTAGTGCGAACAGCTTCCGGCAAATCTTCGGGCTTCATGCCGACAATTATCGGCGAACTAGCCTTAGCCAGCAAAGATAATTGAGGAGCAACCCGAGGTTGTAAGCAAAAATCAATCCATTTTTCCACTAAAGAAACTGGATTCCCTGATGCTGGTTGTACCCACAAATCTGTCCAAAGTGCAGTTCCCGAAACTGGAATTACTAAAGCAATATCCTTTTGAGTTTGCAGCAGGGGCAGCAAGTCCCCAGAGGAACCTACGGCCAACCAAGTATCGCCTAAAATTAATGGTTGCAGGTAAGCGTCAGAACTATAAAGTTTAACTTGTTGGTGCAGATTTGCAAGTTCTTTTTTAAGATTTGGGACTTGATCTAATTGCTGCGTATTGTAAGATTTTCCGAGTTTTTTTAATGTTAAACCGATAACTTCTCTGGCACTGTCCGGCAGAGAAATTCGATCGCGCAATTCAGATCGCCACAAGTCTTTCCAATCTGTCGGAGTCCACCCCAAAGCCTTAAATTTGTCGGTTCGATAGGCAATTACCGTACTTCCCCAGCGGTAAGGTGCAGCCCACACTTTACCTTGAGGATCTAATTTACCCTCATCGTTGCGTCTGACGAGTTTTTGCCATCTTTCTGGCAATTGTGGCCAATTAGCAAACTTAGCAGGATCGATCGGCTGAATCAATTTTTGCCTAATTGCCAAACTCAGCCAGTAATCTCCCAACATCACCAAGTTAGCTTGATTTTTTGATTCGGGAACCCGTTTCCACTCCTGCAACATGGCGAATAATTCTTTTAATTGTGGTTCTTGCGTTACCTGTAAAAGCGGAGACGGTTGTACATCGCGCCTAAATTTGCTTACCAGTTGGGCCGGAATACCGTTTTTGAGCGATCGAATTTTGAGAATCGGCTTCGAGTCGCACCCTGCCGCCAATTGACTTAAAGTTAGGGTGGCGGCCCCCAATAGCAAAGACCTTCGTTTCACCTGTCAATCCGCTTTTCTAAATATTGACCCATCGTTTTGTGTTCTACAGCCCGGGAAATAATTGTTTGTCGAGTCCGGTAGTTGGCGCCGATTTGTCTTATTTCTTTGTCAAACACAGAGCCATTGTACTCGGTTCTGCTGCGCTCTGAGTCTGTTTGACTCTTGCCCTGATTCTACCTTCTAACTTGTCGATCGAGCTTTCCGATGCCGAAAAGTCCGTCAACTTAACGCCTAATTTGTCTGCGAAAAGTTCCTTTGAGCCAGTTTTGCTCGCCAGCCGGGTCGATCGACTGCATCTGTGTTACATTTTTTAATATAACGAAACAACGAGAGCGCTGCCCTCTGCCGCTGGATGACGCTTTTTACACAACCGAAGTAAAAAATTCTTTTTAAATCGGCGACAGCTTAATAACTAAAAAAACTAAACATCAATTTATCTAAATCCTGAAAGCACGCGCGAGAGCGAAGTCAATCTAATAGGACGCTCTGCGATCCGACTCTCAGAAACCCGACGTTTTAACTCTGATTGAAGGTTTGAACGAAGTATGGGGGTTAACCAACCCGGTTCCTGTGTCCCAGACTGTGTAAAACCTAGAATCTAAAATCTACAATCGACTCACGAATGGCGAGCGATTATCTTCAAGCTGGCTCCCTAAATCTACCGTCAGGACTGGGAACACAACAATTACGTCAAAAATTAAATAATTTAGTGATAAATCCAAGTTATGTAAAGATTTACCTAAAATGTAAAGATATAAGTTACGAGCCAAAGGATGATTGTATGGAAGCGCTCCGCCAGCAAGTTACAGTATTGAGCCAACAAGTCGAGGCCCTCTACAAACTCATAGAAAACCTCAATGAAAAGCTCTTGGAGTCGGCCAAGGAGACGAAGCTGACCCAGCAACAGAGAAACGATCGCTCTGGAACCCTAGGAAATGACCAAACCTCGTCCTATCAAAGCTACAGCAGTCTCGACGGCCTCCTCGAACACAAGGACATACTGTTAGATGACAGCTACTTCGACAAGAATTCTCAAAGCCTGGAAAAAGAGCTGAGCGCAGAGATTCAAATCCAGCGATTAACTGCTCAGCTAACAGCAGCTTACAATCGAATTGCCGCCTTGGAAGAACAGTTGCTCTCCAAAAGAATGCACTCACAACATCTAGGCGGGCCTAATTAAATATTGCTAGCGGGGCTCGGGTAGTAATTCAAAAAAAATACAAGTTGCATTGATTTATGCTCGTCTACTTATAGATTCATTGCATAGAGTTTTTTATCTCCCGCAATTAGCAGGGGGAATACTGCATCAAAGCCAGATATTGTGTAGGAAATTCTGTAAATCTGAGAGCAGAAAGACTACAGAAAGTTATATAATTATTCAGCCAAAACGAAGCTGGGTGAGCAGGAAAACCATGTTCGCAGCTCGATCGCCGCATCTGAATTTTTAATGTTTAATTCCTAACATTCCTGGGTGAACAGAAAACTCAAAACCCGGTTTGCGAGTGTATTCGTCGCTGCAAAACCCCAATATTTTCAGTAAAAACCTGGTTTTTTTCCTCCAGGACTCTCTAATGTTTAATTTCACAGCGCGAGGCTAAAGCTTCAACAGCTTGAAGGAGTTGAGGAGGAGTCCAATTTGCAGTCAGACCACTGGCGATCGCACAAGCTCCCGCACCGACACCTTCTTTAACATAGCCGCGATCGTAAGCTTGCAGTTGCCCGTAGCGAGATCCAGCAAAACTTAGCTGCGCGGCCAACAGAGGCACACCGCCGATCTCATTAGCAAGTCCTACAGTGTCTCCTGTAGGGTCTTCGGCCACCCAGCGCGTAGTCCCCACCGCAACTTGTTCGGGACTCCATAGCAGAGCATATTCACGGGCTAAGGCTTGCATCAAAGCGTACACTGCCAGCATTTGCGTGCCCCCGGCTAGAAGCACCCCGCAAGTCCGACTCGCGGCGATCGCCATTGCCGCCACCGCTATTTGCATCGGATCGCCCACCGCCGCTACCAATTCCAGTGGAGTGCTGTTTTGTCCGCCAATTTCCCACTCAGCATTATTGAGTCCCGCTGTCACCGCAGCCAATTTTTGAGCGTGATTGCAGCGAGGATGAGAACTATTAACTTTGCCCGCCGCTGCAATACCCAAACCCATTAACACGCCCAAAGCAGTAGTCGTTCCCCCAACCACGCACTCTCCTAAAATTAAATAGCTGTCATTAGTTTGAGCGGCCAATTTAGCTCCCCAAATTAATCCTTGTTCGAGCAAATGTTTGACTGTTTCGAGTTCTAAAGCATTCCCAGAAATCAGACACTTTGCCGGAGTGCCGCCCAAATCAATTGCAGGTACGGGAGGTGGGAGGGGCAAACCAGCATTAAATAGGTAAAGGGGAAGTTCCAAAGCTTCGACTACAGCGCGAGATATCAATACCGGCGAGGCACCCGCTTCTAGGGGCGGCAAAGGATATTGGGGCGACGGTTGGGGGCCGTTATACAAAAATTCTGCATCGGCTAAACAAGTAAATTGTCGATCGTGCGGAGTTGCTCCTGCTGCTGAAATCCCCGGAATTAAGCCAGTAGCGGTAAATCCTAACACGCAGGTAAATATCGGTTTTCGTCCCCGATAGCGATCGAGCCACCGCTGCCCCTGTTCTATTTCTGTATAAATACCAATCATAGTTAGTCATTAGTCATCAGTTATTAGTTATTAGTCAACAGTCAACAGTCAACAGTCAACAGTCAACAGTCAACAGTCAACAGTCAACAGTCAACAGTCAACAACTCCCAATAACTACTCTTCATAATCGATCAAAACTTGAACCCAGCTTGGCGGCCGCGGGATTGGATTTCCCAACCGATCTAATAGCAGCAAAGCTACTAAATGCACTACAAATAAATAGACAATATTGTTAACCAAAATCATCCCGGCGGCGATCGCCCCAATTGTGTTCAAAGTCGGTACATTAAGCCAGCCCAACTTCACAAACACCCATTCCACCATCTCTGTTACCTGGGCCGTTACGTAAACCCATAGATCTTGACCCACCAACGCTGACAGTAGCCAAAACCGAAAAAAGAAGCCTACAGTACCAATGAGAGCGCCCACACTAATAGAGAGTGACCAACTCGCTTTGCGCCTCCAAAGTCCTCCCAGCGCAACTCCCATAACTCCAAAAGGCATCACATATAAAATGCTCCGCGTCGGGCCCATCAGTACCGACAGCAGCAAACCCGATACCAAAGCTGCCATCCAAGCGGCTCGGTTGCCCCAGCGCAAGTAAACGAGGGCGATGGGTATCGGAAAAAAAACCCGCAGCAAAGGCCCCAACGGAAAGTAATAATTTACCAGCCAAATTAAGCTAGCGGTACTTGCCAAAAAAGCCGTTTCTACGAGCCTTAAAGGCGCTTCCCCAGAGGCGCGCTTTTCCGGATCTGGATTGGTGCGATCGCCAGCCATTGCTGAAATATCGGCGGTGGGTGGCTCGTTATTTGTATTGGGTGAACTACCCGAATTAGACGCAGCATCTGCTGACAAAAAATCACTCATCCGATTTTAGATTTTAGATTTTAGATTTTAGATTTTACGGGATCTGCGCCCGATACGGCTGATTCCCGATTTTAGATTTTAGATTTTAGATTTTAGATTTTACGGGATCTGCGCCCGATACGGCTGATTCCCGGTTTCAGTGTTTGGATGCCTCGCCGCCAAATTTAATATTGTTCGCAGAAACCGGGTTTAGGTAGGAACACAAGTCTTATTTTAGATGGATTTTCTCAGCCCAAATTTTCAGCAGCATTATTTTTCGATTTTGACTTCCTGGATTACCAAAACCGAACAAGATGCGTGGTGAACGACATAATTGCTGACGCTGCCGAGGAAAGCTTCTGCGAACCCCGTGCGGCCACGCCTTCCCAACACTATTAAATCGGCGTCCCAATTTTCGGCGGATTCACAGATACAACGCCCCGGATCGCCGTCCATTTTGCAGTCAAATTCCACCTGCAATCCTTTGTTTGCTGCGGCGTCGCAGTAATTTTTCAGCAAACCCGAAGCGTGTTTTACCTCGCTTTCCAGCCGCAAACGTTGAGCTTGGTAAGCTTGATCCATTAACTCGACATTCATGCCCAAATCTACCGGAATTGGCACGGCAGTCTGACCCACCGTGCTCACAGTAACGCAGTTAAATAGCATCACCTGGGCGCGATCGCTCAGAGCTAATTCTAAAGCTTGAGTGAAGACGCGGTGGCCCAGTTCAGAATCATCTAAGGCGGCGAAAATTTTCTTAAAACTCACAGCTTTACCTCCTGCGGGAAATCATTCATATCAGTTAGGTAACAGAGAGTGCTTTTGAATAAGATTCAATAAAAGCAAACTCTGATACTTCTAGACTAACAGACGCTCTAAGGCGTGCAGGTCGGGAATGCACAAAACGTCACGTTCGCGCTGAATAGTTCCTTTTTTTTCCAGCTTGCTCAGCACTCGCGTTACTGTTTCGCGAGCCAGCCCGCTGAGGCTGCTTAATTCTCTGTGTGGCAGGTTCGGTATTTCTGTACCTCCTGTTTCCAGGATTTTTTTGCCTTGCCCCTCGGCCAAAAATAAGAGAATATCTGCTACTCGCGAGGTACTGTCCGACTCTCGCAAACGCAGACGGCGATTGACTTGTCGCAGGCGGCGCGCCATCAGTTGAGCGAGGCGAATGCCTGCTAGCGGCTCGGTATGAATGAGCTGCACAAAATCCTGAGATGGCATATTGCCGATCAGTGTCGGGGCTAGGGTGATCACATCTGTCGATCGCGGTGCTTCTTCGATCGCGGCCATTTCCCCGAATAATTCTCCTTTCCCTAAAATATTCAGTGTTACTTCTTTTCCGTCTAGGTTGTAGGTGCGAATTTTCACCCAACCATCCAATATAAAATACACTGATGTTCCCCAGTCATTTTCGAGTAAAATCACTTGATTTGACGGATGACTGCGGGTAACGATGTGGACAGTTGCTCTCTCGATTACAGGATCGGGTAATCCTGCAAAAAAAGGAGTAGAAACTATCAATTGATTTATATTAGAATTCGGATCTCGGGTGTTAAAGCGGTCTTCCATGAGGCCATCATTTTAATTTATGCGCTTGAGCTGCGCTGGGCAGTTACAAATAGCTTGCAGCCGAGTCATTCGATTTGAGATTCAAGATTTGAGAAACAAGGAGCTAAAATCAAGGATCTAAAATCGGCAATTTTACCTCTAAAGTTTTGCGGTCAAAGGCTCAATATGGGAATTAATAGCCTCAAGCTCTGATTGGGAGCTAGAAACTAAAGAATATACCATAATTTTTTAGATATATACCACTGAGCAAATTTTATTAACAAAATTTTAGCAATGTGGCAAACGACTGAGCCGATCGAATTACCTTTGAAAGCACTTCGCGAAGACAAGCTTAACACTGCTGAGAGATTTGTTGTCACTCGGCCCTGCAGTCGAGAACGCAGAATCCAGGAGTACCAGCCTGCAAGCACGGTAGACAGATCCCAAGTCCAAACTACCTAGAACCTGGCCAATGTCAGCACGAGCGGCAAAATCCACAGCCATTGCGAGCCTAAAGACAGGCGCTCTTGGCGATCCAAACCCACCCACTTCCCAGCAAACTTTTCTGCTACCCCAAGATTATTGTACCATTAGTATCTAGCCATGAATACAGATAATAGGCTATAATTAAAGGTTACTCTAATCCAGTATACGGGGACAATCCCGAATCTCGGTATCCCCAATCCCAAAGTGTTTGAGGTTTTTTCCAAGTCGGTGAAAAATGAACAGACACTGGCGCGCCACCATGCTAATGAAACTCGCGGTGACAGTGTGCGGCCCGCCGTTCAAGCAGGTGAAGGCAAAAGTTCGTCGGGCTCGCAGCTATTCCGAGCAGGAATCAGCCTCCGGGCAGGGAAACTCGCCCCTGAGTCGCAGAATTTGAAAGCACTTGGAATTGATAGAAGCGGGCATTTGGTGCGGAAGTACCGACTAACCTATCATAGGCAATAGAAGCGCTCCGAAGGCAAAAGGTTAATTAACAGTTGTCAGAAAATATTAGTAAATTATTGACGGACTCGCATTCAGATTATTCTATCTATTGGCATCGCTGCCACCTGACTTCAGTCTTTTGTCGGTAAAGTTTCCCCCAAGCCGCATTCCCAGAGGTTCCGCCCTTGAATTCTCAGAAGTACAAAATTCAAGCACTGATTGCTGAGATAGACGAGGTACTCAGCAAGCCCGCACCCCGCTTGCCTTGGACGGGTTCTCTTGATACTGTCCACCAGCGCCAACTTTTAGAGCGAGTTCGCGCTTATCTGGTTTCCTCAGACTCAAAGCTAACGGCCCCAAAGGCCCCCGCCCGCCCAAATGTGCCCCCGCAGCCAGTTCCAGTGCCCAAAGTGCCTCTGCCCGCCCCTCGCCCCTCAGCCGCAGAGCAAATCATGCTTGCCGTAACCGGAGAAATCAGCCACCTGCGTTCCAGCCTGACAGGGCCACTCCAAGAAGACATAGAAGCTTTGCGGCAAGAGCAGCAAGCTCTAATTCAAGAAATCAAACAGCTAGAAGCAAAACGGCAGCAGCAACAATCCCTAGCTCAGCAACAAGCCAACCAACAGCAAATCATTGCTGAATTCTTGCAGGTACTGACTGGTCGCTTGGAAGAAACCTTGAGTAGCGATTTCTCCCAAATTCTAAGTTCCCTAGAAAATCAGTTATTGCAAAGCATCTCAGCACCATACTCTTTGGGCAGTGCGCCTGATGAACAATCGGCTATTGACGTAACACTTAACCGACAAACCTCAGAAGAACAGCCGCTGCTGACGCCGGCTCAGAGGTTGGAGCAAATGCAACTGTTCCAATCTCATGCTGACAGTTTGCTGATGAGTCTCGATTCTAGGATGGCTATCGTGTTCGAAGCTTTGCAAGCAAATCTGCAAAGCTATCAAGCTTCCTTGAGACAAGAACTCGAAAATATGTACGGTTTGAGCCAGCAGAGCGAGGCGATGTTCGCGGCTTTGGTCAACCACTTGGCCTCACAGTTGGGGCGAGAAGCGTCTTCCTACGTTCAACAGCCGATCGATTTAGCAAATAATCTCGAAACTGTCACCCCAACCGCAGCCGATCGATCTCCTGTCGCTCCCACCCTTTCAAATACTTCGATCGAGCACTCAGCCACAGAGACTCTGACTGAAGACTCGGTGCAGGAAATTCGCACCGGCGAATTCGGAGAACAAGACAGATTGCCCTACGCCGGTACAGAAATTTCTCCGCAATTCAGACAGTTGAGGCGCGATCGCGACCGCATTCAAGCCCCAAGTTTGCTCCCGGAGTTGGCAGATAATTTCTTGGGTTCTACCCCCGAAATATCTCAAAATGCAGCTCGGTTTACTGGCGGTGAATCGGAGAATAGGTTAACAGAAACCGAAGAAGAAATTGAGGATTTGTATGCCAGTTTGTTTGCGGGAGAAGCGGTTCCTGAAGTAGAATTAGAAATCGAAAGTTTCCCGGTAGAAAATAATGTCGTTGAGGCAAAAACTGAAGGCGTAGAATATCAAGCGGCGACGGATCGGGAAACTGCCGAATCGCTAAAAATGACCGAAGATTTGTTTGTAAATCTGCTGGATGAAGGCGAATCTCTGGAAGAGACTTTAGTAGATGAAGATTCAGACTTTGTAATGGGGAATTCAGTAGAGTCTCTAACTTTAGATAGTGCAGATTTATTTGAACCGCAAGTGGCAACAGTACCTCAAGTTTCAGAAGCACCACCCTCAACCGCTGAGGTGCAACTTGACGGGGACGATCGAGAAAATCTAGAAACTGGTCAAAACCTCAGCGAGCAGTTCAGCGCTACTGAGCCTCAATCAGCAGCTTCGCCGTTGAGAACGCCTGCCGAAATTAGCCCGAACCGACCCAGTGCCACGCCCGCTGCGCCGAGTGCCGATGACGTTCAAACTGGTGAATTCGACTCATCCTCACAGCGGCTCGATGATGGGTACATCCAAGCTTCGCCGGACGAGGATTTGCTGCCGGTCGAGGCATTAGAAGATGACCTCGATCGAGCTCTAAATTTGGACAACAATACTCTGGAACTTTTGGAGGCAGACCTCTACAATTTGGAGGGATTGGAAAATACTAGCTTCGGGCGATCGAATTTCTCAGTCGCTAACAGCTTGGATTTATCGGCGAGTTCCCCCGAAGGCATTGCAAACAATCCCTTTGCGGAGGCGGCAGAGCAAGAACTCGGCACGCTGGAGGATTTGTTCTCCGATGTGTTGGAACTCTCCTCTGAGGATGAACCCTTTGTTTTGGAAAACGAACTTGAGGATGATTTGTTTGCGGAGGAAGACGACTCGAATTTGACGCTAGACGAGATTTTGGCTAGTTTAACCGAGACCGATCGACCTTTGACTGATTCTCCCCCTCCAGAAACTGCCGAAACTAACGAACTGCGATCGAGTCCTCTAGAAAGTCAAAAAAAAAACCTAATTTCGATAGAGAGTAAAGCAGGAGTTGTTGAGGGGAAAACCGATTTTAGCGAGTTAGCCGGGCCACAGCAGCAAGACTCGGCTGGGCATTCGGCCGCTGGTCCGATCGCCCCATCCCCAGAACGCCGGAATTCTAGCTGGTATTTGGGTATTGATTTCGGTTCCAGCGGGCTGTCTGCGGCTTTGCTCGATCGCACCAGCGGCCAGTTGCACCCGATTTACTGGGAAGCATCGCAGGCTGAGGGTTCCGCTGCAGACGCCAGCTTTCGGATTCCCTCGGCTGCGGTGCTGGCGAACACAGCCCCAGGAAGCCCAGGGTCAGAGGTGACAGTCAAGTCGGTGGGATTCCGACCCCAGGCTTTGGCTGCAGGAGAATTTTTACTGGAAAATTTTAAATTGCCTTTAAAGGTGGGCATTCCTTATCAGCGGGAGGCTGCTGGGATGTACGAACCGCTGTTGCAGTGGTCGCCCTTGCAGCCTTTTTCGATCGCCTTGCCGCTGCAAGGTGTGCGGGCACTGCTGGCTACTTTGAATCCGAGGACGCAGGGGCAAAAATTTGCCGAATCCGAGGAAATTTTGGATTCTGCAATGCCGAGGGCGAATTTTGCAGGATTGCCAGTTTCTAATTTAATTTGTAGGGCTTCGGGACTGACGCCCGAAACTCTCGATGCGGCGCTTTTAGACTTGCAGGGTGTAATTTTGGGGACTCCGGCTGGTTGGTCGGATGTTTATATGTTTAATCTGCGGGAGGCGGTTTTGGGCGCGTCTCTGGTGGCTTCTGGTTCGCAAATTTTTGTGGTGGAAGATGCGATCGCCACTTTGCTTGCTGCTGTAACTCCTGTGAAAAATGGCATGGAAGTCGAGTCGTCAGCCGTGGATTCTGCTAAGGACGCTGAAGAAGTTGCACCGCTGACTGTGAATGCTTCGTCTTTTAGCGGGGGAACTTTGATTTTGAATGCGGGGGCGGCGACGGTGGAATTAGCTTTAGTTGAGTTGCCGTCCAATATTCAAGATTTAACTCGTGCTGATTTTACTTGCCAGAGTTTTGGTTTTGCTGGCGATGCTTTCGATCAGGATATTATCTGTCAGTTGTTGGCTAAAAATGAAACTTGGGGAATGTCGCTCGATTTGCCACGTCCTGGTCATCCAGATTTGCCGAACCGCTATCAATTGCAGCAGCAGTTGCAAGGTTCTGTTTTTGGCCTGCAATTGTTAGAGGCGGCAAGGCAAATAAAAGTTATTTTGCAACATCAAAAAAGTTTTAGTTTGGATATTGGCCAGCAGCATTGGGATGTGAAGCGCAAAGATTTGGAAAGTATGGTTTTAGTGCCTTTTGTGCAGCAGTTGAACCGCGAATTAAATGCTTTGCTGAGCCGCGCGGGAATGTCGCCGGCGGGGATTAATCAGGCGATTTGTGCGGGGGGTATGGGTGCTTGGCCTGCGATCGCCCGCTGGTTGCGGCAGAAGTTGCCGAATGCGATCGTGGTTCAAGACCAGGAATTGCAGGGCGATCGAGATATTTTTGAGATTGACAATTCTGCATTAAATTCTGTATCTCAAAGTACAAATTTTTTCCAAAAAATTGGTCGAGTTGCTTGCGGGTTGGCGAGTTTGGGTCTATATCCTCACATTTTGGATGTGTCGCAGCAGCAGTACAGCGACTTTTTTCTGCTGTGGGAATTAATGCAGGTTTTGGGCGGGGAAACTCTGAGCTTTCAGGAAATTTTGCAGTTGTTGGAACGCCAGGGCGTGAATACCCGCACCTGCGAGCCCCGGATTCTGCGGATTTTGGAAGGAAATTTGCCGGCGGGACTTGTGCCTGCGGAGGAAGATTTCATGCTGTTGGCCGAGGAGTCGAGACAAAATCCTGATTGGGAAGCAATTTTGGCTGAGCCGCTTTTCTTTGAAGATGTCTCACGGGGTTATCGTTTGAATCTCGAACACGCCTTTGTTGTCCGCGAATATTTAGCCAAACTCGCCTCTAGCAGCCAGCAAAAATTGTTAGAACCGCTAACACTTGCTTGGGATGTTCGCACCGATATTTATCGCTAAACGGCAAAAAACCCGGTTTCTCAGTAGAATCCTCCCTGTCTTTCGGGAAGAGTCCTAGTCGAAACCAGGTTTTTTTGTGTCCAGGACTAACTTTTTTCTGTAAATTTACGTAACTTTACATACACTTTATACTTTTTTATAAAAAATACATAGAAACTTTATAAAAGTGTGATTGGTTTTTAAAGATTGTGCAAAGCTGAGTATTTCAGGTTCTGCAGATTTGGGATGGCTAATAAGATGGACGTAAGAGATCGTTAAAGTTGAGAGAAATCATATGAAATTTCCGATGGGTGCCTCGTCGAAATCATCATTATCAGAAACGCTGTCCTTATTTTTTCAAGAATATACTTACAAAGTCTGTGTATCAAAACAACAGCATCACCGATCCGTAACGAGCAAGGTAAAGCGGGCGCTCGATATTTTGGGCTCGCTGCTGGGACTGGCAATTGCTGCAGTGGTGGCGGTGCCGGTGGCAGTGGCGATGCTGTTGGACAATCCGGGTCCGCTGCTTTACAGTCAAGTCCGCTGCAGCTTCAAAGGGCGACCTTTCAGAATATGGAAGTTTCGATCGATGGTTGTCGGTGCAGAAAATCTCAAACATTTAGTTAGCAATCAAGCCAAGGGTCACATTTTTAAGAATGAAAATGACCCGCGAATTACCCGCGTCGGCCGCTTCTTGCGGAGCACGAGTTTGGACGAGTTGCCTCAATTCTGGAATGTGTTAGTGGGCGACATGAGTTTAGTGGGAACTCGACCGCCAACTCCCGATGAGGTTGCTGCCTATGACGAGTTCCACTGGCAACGTTTAAATGTCAAACCCGGTCTGACTGGGGAGTGGCAAGTCAACGGACGGTCTGGAGTTAAAGACTTTGACGAGATTGTCCGCATGGATCTCGACTATCAGGGTAAGTGGTCTGTTGTCTACGACATCACTTTGATTTGCAAAACAATTTGGGTGGTCTTCAGCAAAAACGGTGCGTGTTAATAGACTTGCTGTTTTGGGGTGTTTTTGGATTTTAAATTTTAGGAAAAAATAGGGGATGAAATAGTAGGAAACGGATTAAATATATGTTAATAGAATTAGCGATTGGTGACGCTTACGGTGCGGGTTTTGAATTTGTTGACCAGCAGACGATCGAAATGTACAACAATCTCAACGGCTACATCAAGCATCCCCGTCACGATATCCCGCCTGGATGTTACACAGACGATACGCAGATGAGTTTAGCCGTCGCAGAAGCTATCGTCAGCCGACAACCTTGGACACCGGAACTTTTAGCCAGCAAATTTGTTGCAGCTTTTCAGCGCGATCGGCGATTTGGTTATGCTGGTAAATTTTACAATTTTTTGCTACAAGTTCAAGACGGAAAAGAATTCTTAGAAAAAATTCACTCCGCTAGCGATAAAAGCGGATCGGCGATGCGAGCATGCCCCATAGGCATTTTTCCTACTATTGAAAAAGTAATCGAAAATGCTACCATTCAAGCTGCAATTACTCACAATACTCCTGATGGCATTAAAGCAGCTATAGCGGCCGCTTTGATGTCCCATTACTTTATTTATCAGCTAGGTTTAAAGAAGAATTTGGGAATTTTTCTAGAAAAGCACGTAGCTGGTGAGTGGTCGATACCTTGGCAAGGAGAAGTCAGCGTTAAAGGTTTGGTCTGTGTGAGAGCAGCTATTACTGCTGTCATGCGAAATGATAGTATGAGCAAACTCCTCCAAGATTGCATTGCCTTTTCGGGCGATGTCGATACAGTAGCAACTATTGCTTTAGCTGCTGGTTCCTGTAGCAATGAAATTGCCCAAGACCTGCCAGAAAATTTGGTACAAGGATTAGAAAATAAATCTTACGGCAGAGATTATATCAGAGAACTGGATCGACAGTTAATGAATTGCGCGATCGACTTCTGACTTCTTCCTGAGATATGTTAGATCCCTTAAATCCCGTACACTGCTTTGTGGCCGAACTTATTTCTATTATGAATTTGCCTACTTTGATTACTTTTTATAGCTTGCTGGGAGTGCCTTTTGTGCAGTAGTTGAACCGCGAATTGAATACTTTGGTCAGCCGCGCGGGAATGTCGCTAGTGGGATTAATCAGGCGATTTCTGCGGGGGTTATGGGTGCTTGGTCTGCGATCGATCGCCTGCTGGTTGCGGCAGAAGCTGCCGAAGGCGATCGTCGTTCAAGACCAGGAATTGCAGGTCGATCGACATATTTTTAAAATCCACAATTCTCCATTAAATTCTGTATCTCAAATTACAAAATTATCAGAAAAAAAAATAGTCTAGTTGCCTGCCGGTTGGGGACTTTGGCTCTCTATCCTCTAGCAGCAATGCCAAAAATTGTTAGAGGCACTCACCATTACTTGGGATATTCGCACCGATAGTTATCAGTAAGTATATAAACTTATCATCGCCCTTAGATAAAGCTCATAGGACTTACGCAAATGTCACATTTAAGTCAACTTGTATGGTGCGTCAGACCTCGTGGTTATCGGGCGATTATCAAATGTTTAAGGTTTTGGGCAACCCTACCAATTGTGCCAGTTGTGTAAGTTTTGAATAAAAAACAGCATACCCAGAATCCGCAGCACTTACAGCATAATTCAGGAGTCAAAAGCGTTGCCCTGACGAAGGCCATAACAGCGAATAGTCAGAATCAGTTTGTGCTTTTTCAGTAAAAATACGGGATTTTGTTAGAAATAGTTATGCTTTTTTAGAATAAATTCACACCATCTTTATAAAAGTGTGCTTTTTTTTAAAGATTCTGTAAAGAAAAGGATTTGCCGCTTGTGGGAAATTTGGGAGGCTCATAAGATGTAAACCAGATTCAGCCATTAAAAATATTTGAGTCTAAAGTCTCAAGTCAAGACCAATTGTTTCATGCTCTTCAAAACCTAAGTTTTCACTTTTGGGTAACTACAAATGGTAGCGCAAAACTTTAGTAATCAAAGTTTGGTCGGCAATAACTTTAGTGGGCAAAACCTCAATGGTTCCACATTCTTCAAAGCCCGACTAGAAAACGTCTTGTTCAGGCGCAACGCTCAAGGTATTTCCACTCAACTCAGAGGTACCAACTTTGAAGAGGCATTTCTGCTGAATGTAGATGCAACGAATGCCATCTTTGCTGCCAATACCAACTTTCAACCGGCGAATTTTTATAAAGCGACCTTAGAAAACGTCAATTTCAGTCGCGCCAACCTAACAGGAGTAAATCTGTCGCTGATCAGCACAAAATTCATCAACCTGTCCAACGCCAACCTGACCAATGCCATTCTCCATGAGGCCAATCTCAGCGGCGAACAGTCGGAGCGACCGAACCTAAGAGGAGCAAACTTTACGGGTGCTGATTTCTATAAAACTAAGCTGAAAGCGGCTGACTTTACGGGCGCCAATTTGACCAATGCCAAATTCCAGGGTGCTGAGCTGGATGGAACCTTGTTGATCAATGCGAACTTTACCGGCGCTCAATTCGACGAATCGACTAATTTCACAGACATTATCCTCAGCAACACCATCTTTGACCTTGCCAACCTGAGTGAGGTTAATCTGACGGATGCCGACCCACCCGATGGATTGACACTGACAACTTCTCGCTTTCGCGGAGCCAATATGACTGGCTTTAGTGCCGAAGATGTCAATCTGGCTGGTGCTGACTTCAGCGCCCATGCAAATGGTACGCGCACTCAAATGGGCGGTGCTAGTTTCGCAGATTCTGAGTTGAACAACGCGAACCTGACTCAGGTGATTGCAGAAGGCATAGAGCTGAAGGGTGCAGATTTGAGCAATGCAATCGTGGTTGGTGCTGATCTCAGCAACGCCAATCTGGGTGGAGCAATTCTCGTTGGCGCTAACCTGACGGGTGGAGTTCAACTGGACAACGCTCTTATTGAGAAGAGTAATGTGGCTGGAGCCAACTTTACGGGGGCAAACCTGGCAGGGGCAAACCTGAAGGAGGCAGTTGGAGATAACCTGACCAATTTTAGGAACGCCAATCTGACAGGTGCGAGCCTGGAAGTGGGGAGTTTCATCGGTGCCAACTTCACTAATGCCAACTTAAGCAATGCCAACCTGGTCAAAGCCAACTTCACCGATGCCACGATGGTCGGGGCGAACCTGACCGGGGTCAATGCAGTGGATGTCGTGGGTCTAACGATCGGGACTGGCAGTAACGATACCCTAACTGGAACCGGCAGCAAAGATAATATCTTCGGGCTCGACGGCGATGACTCCATCAATGGCGGTGACGGGGATGATTACCTGGATGGCGGCAGTGGTGCTGATATCCTGACAGGCGGCCCCGGCAATGATGCGTTGTTTGGTGCTGCGGGAAATGACACCCTCACAGGCGGTGGTGGCAGAGATACCATTCACTACCGCAGTGGTCATGGTTCCGATCGCGTGAATGGTTTCACCCTCGGAGCCAGCGGAGACATCCTATCCTTCAGTGGCATTGCAGCGATCGATGTGGTGCCATCTGGCGCGAACACTCAATTGCGATTGGGCAATGGCATTGCTGGCGATGCCGGTTTTGGCACAGGCGCGCTGTTGATCACCCTAGCCAACACTTCGTTTACGGCGGCTAATGTCAGCACCAATATCAGCTCGACCAATCGTCCAATCTTCCAGTTCTCGTAACCTCCTATCAAGTCCGAGCAATTCCCTCCGCTTCGCTGGACCCATAATGACAATGCTTTGACACTAAGGCTTTTCGATATTTCTATTAAGGCGATCGATCGGACATTATCTCAACCGGAGTCTTTGTGATGATTTCTCGCATTTTAGTTCTCCTCTCCATGCCTTGGCATCCCCCTTTTCAACGTTGGAAAGGGGGGAAATGGTGAGGATTGCCAGCAGTAACGAAGCACCGAATTCTAGGGTGCACTAATCACTTTTGTGCGATGCCGACAGTTCACATAACACTACGACACACTTACATAACAACAGGAGAAAATTATGGCTACCAGAAATGGAACTCCAGAGTCCGATACTCTGACCGGAACCAATAACGCCGACATAATTCGTGGCTTTGGTAAGGAAGATCTGCTGTCTGGCTTAGGCGGTAACGACAGCATCTACGGTGGAGAGGATAAAGACACCATGTATGGTGGTGCTGGAGCCGATCGACTCTTTGGAGAAAACGGCGAAGACGATCTATATGGTGAGGATGGTAACGACTTCCTCTACGGTGGGCTGGAGAAGGACAGCCTGCATGGTGGAATGGGAGCCGATCAACTTTTTGGCGATTCAGGCGAAGACTCATTGTATGGCGAGGATGGCAATGACATCCTGTACGGAGGCTCAAACGCCAACGATGTCAACGATGGCAAAGATTTCCTCGATGGTGGGGCTGGGAAAGACCGAATCTTTGTAGGTTTCGAGGACACAGGATTTGGTGGTGCTGGCGATGACACCGTTATTGGTGGCTTTACCGATGACGTGATCTACGGCGATGATGAAAAAGGCGAAATTTTTGGCGGAGCCGATTCCCTGGTTGGCGGCAGCGGCAACGACACCCTCTACGGAGAAGGGGACAGCTTAGCGGGCGGCGGCAACGATACCCTCGATGGCGGCGTAGGCAATGATACGCTCTTTGGCTATGCCGGAGATGACCTCCTCAATGGTGGCGATGGCATTGACTTCCTCGATGGTGGCGATGGCAATGACATCCTTGATGGTGGCGCTGGCTCTAGCACCCTGTTAGGTGGCACTGGCTTAGAAACCATCAGGGGTGGCGCTGAAGGCGACTTCATTGATGGCGGAGAGGGCAATGACAACCTCAGTGGTCTGGGTGGCAATGACACTATCTATGGCGACGAGGGAGTTGCTGAAACACTGGCTGGCAATGACATTCTCAATGGTGGCGCAGGCGATGACTTCCTGGATGCTGGTGCAGGAGTCGATCGTGTCATCGGTGGCGCTGGCGTTGACCTACTCTTTGGCGGCGAAGATGCGGAAACTCAAACCGCCCGCGACACGCTAACCGGCGGGGCTGACACCGACTACTTCCAGTTGCTGTTCACCGATTTTACGCCCGAACCAATCGAGCCCGGTGAGCCAGTTGTTACTCCTCCTGCTGGTGACTACATCGTTGACTTCGTGAAGGGGACTGACTACTTCTTACTGGAGGGGATTACCTTTGAGCAGCTATCGTTCCAGAACATCTCGCTGACAGTTAACGGGGTTGCTACTCCGAGTACGCGGATCTACGTCACGCCTGAAGCCGGAATTCCGATTTCTCAAGCGGAAACGCTAGCTGTGGTTCAAGGAGTGCGTCAATTTAACGCCTCGCATTTCGTTGAGGAATCACCCTTTTAATTAACGGGACTTAAACAAATTTTAAGCCCAAACCAAGCGCAAACTGGCTTTAGACGCGGTAAATAAGTTCATCTTTTCTTGCCACCACCGCGCAAATCTATATTCTGTCCCTTGACAGTTTTTATCTCCTGCTGTCTCTTTAAAGGCAACAGGATTTTAGTCTTGGAGCAGGAATCCGCAGATTCTTTTTTTTCATGCCAATTTCCCTGCCCAGTTTGGTCAGGAGGTAGCCGTGAACGCCAAAGATTGCCCTGAGCTAGTGAACTATATTTCAGAATGTTTCTAGCCAGTTACGATCGCCAATCGGGAGTAAAAATCGAATTCGATCGCGCGAGGCGACACAACAGATTGAGCCGATAAATTATCCAATCTTGTGACAACTCTAATCAGAATGTTTTGAAATTAAGTAAATCCACGTGATTATCAGGCGTGTAAATGTTAAATTAAGGAAAGCATTCGTAGAGTAGCCCTTAATTTTTGATTTATGAATTTGCCTAATTTGATTACTTTTTCTCGCTTGCTGGGAGTGCCTTTTCTGCTCTACGGTTTGTACGACCCAAGCGCTCAAAGCCGCTGGATTTGCACCGCAATTTTTGTGGTAGCTGCGGCTACTGATTGGCTGGACGGCTATTTGGCTAGGAAACTGAATCAAATTACCGATTTGGGTAAGTTTCTCGATCCTTTGGTGGATAAATTGTTGGTGCTCGCGCCGCTTTTAGTGTTGATTGAGTTGGGTCGAGTCCCGGCTTGGGGAGTGTTTTTGATTTTGGGTCGGGAGTTGACAATTGCGGGGTGGCGTGTTAATAAAACTACGATTTCGGGAGCTAATATTTGGGGCAAATTGAAGACGGTGAGTCAGATTGTGGCGATCGCACTTTTAATTGCCCCTCTGTCTGAAGCGTGGAATTTTCCCGCAGTAATTGCTTTTTGGGTTTCTGTGGCTTTAACTTTGATTTCTGGCGCTATTTATCTCTGGCCGGAAAAGACTGCTGAGGAAAAGTAAGCTACCTTCTTGATTACTCGTTCCCAAGCTATTCCTGGTAACGAGTTAAATTCCTATTAAACTAAGCCGAAATCAAGCGATTTTTCGGTTGAGGAATAGAACGCCCCAATTCCTGAGCCGTCTCAATCCACTCCTGCATAACAATCTCTATATTTTGTAGTGCTTCTTGATAAGTTTCGCCATCCGCAGCGCATCCTGGTAATTCCGGCACTTCGGCAATAAATGCTTGGTCTTCTTGACTCCAGTAGAGGATAATTTCATAGCGAAGCATCGTTTGCACCTCCTAGTTGGTGTTTGAGAATTACCTCACGAATTTGCCTGACTTGATAAACTTTGGCTTGCGAGCCTTTGGGTTGAAGATTTAGGATTTCTTCAACACCATCTTTAGCAAATATGTGGTGACTGCCGCGAATCCGTTCCTCAAAGCCGAGTCTGCGTAAAAGTTGGCAAAGTTGAGCAAAGGGTATATTGGCGTCGGAATTACCGAGTAAGATTTTAGCTAGCAGTTTGTCTGGTTGACTCACGCTCTGTCCAAGTGATCAGTTATTTTATGATGACATATTTCTGAGTTGGCGATCGAAAGTCATTCGTCAGAAATCAGAACCCCGAATCTAAAATTCTGACGAATGACAAATTCCTTAATAATGAGTCCCAGATTTCCGATAGTGCACCGCTGTCACGCCGTCATTTTTCAGCAAATGACCGTTTTCAACCGCTGCATAAACTACCCAGTGATCGCCGCATTCCATCCGACTTATCACTTCGCATTCGAGATAAGCTAGAGCATCAGTCAAAACCGGACAGCCGTTGCTAGCTTCCATTGTTTCGACTCCCGCAAATCTGTCTTCTCCCGGAGCAAAGTTTTTCATGAAATACTTCCGCAACTGTCGCCCTTCGGCTAAGATATTCAGCACAAACTTATCTCCGGCATACATCAAAGCTTCGATCGATCGATCTTTCGCCACCGCAATCGTCACACCGGGCGGATTAAAAGTTGCTTGCGACACCCACGAAGCCAGCATCGCACTGGTGACATCCTCCCGCTTCGCCGAGACTACACACAGCGAACCAACGAGTCTCCCTACTGCTTGTTCAGTGCGATCGCTCCCTGCTGCTAACTGCGGTTTCGGTGCCCGCAATTTTTGCGCTCGAATCAAAGCTTGAGCAAAATCTGTGCCCGCTTCTGTACACTCGTGAATTGTCGCCGCCGTCGGCTTAAATTTTGCTCGAATCGGCTCAAATCCAATTCTATAGCCAGCATCTTTCAGCTTATTTTCCACTAAGTCGATCGCCTCTCCGCTCCAGCCAAAAGAACCGAAAACCCCCGCTAATTTGCTCTTAGTTGCGGTAGATAAAACAATTCCCAAAGCAGTTTGAATTTGCGTCGGAGCGTGTCCTGCTAGCGTGGGAGTTCCGATGATAAATCCCGCGCATTTTTCGATCGCCTCTTTAATTTCTCCCGGTTCGGCAAATTCGCAGTTAATACTTTCCACCGCAACGCCGGCTTTAGTAATTCCTTTGGCGATTGCCTGCGCTAAAGTAGCCGTATTCCCGTAAGCCGAAGCATAAATCAAAGCAACTGTCAAGTCTTTTGAATTTTGTTGCTGGCTCCATTCCCGATACAAATTGCTCAGTTCATTAAGGCCGTAACGGACGATCGGGCCGTGACCGGGAGCATAAAATGCTGCTGGTAAATCGGCGAATTTATCCATTGCTGCCAGCACTTGTTTTGCTTGGGATGCGTGCAGGGAATCGTAATAATAGCGCCGATCTTCGCTGTAAACGCTCCACCCTTCATCGAATACTTGATCCCCGCAAACGTGAGCTCCAAATAGTTTGTCAGTGAACACGATTCGAGTGTGCGGATCGTAGGTGCAAAGTTGATCAGGCCAACGGGGAGTTGGAGTTGCGATGAATTTTAAGGCGTGACCTTTTCCTAAATTGAGAGTTTCTTCTCCCCGAACGATCATAATGTTTAATTCTTGGTCGGGAAAAGCTGCGCGCAAACTAATTGCGGCGGGATTGGTGCAAACCAAAGCTACTTGAGGAGCTAAGTCTAACAGAGCTTTAATTGTTACTGACCTATTAGCATTGAAATGCCCCAAAATTATGTAATCCAGCTTGGTCAAGTCCACCCGTTGCTGCAAAAATTCCAGGTAATTTTGAGTAAAAGATTCCCCCGGCGGGTCGAACAAAGCAGTTTGGTCAGCTTGAATAATATAGCTATTGGCTGTCGTACCCTTTTGCAGCGAATACTCGACTTCAAATTTGAGTCTGTCCCAAGTGCGCGATCGCACAATAAAAGTATCGAGTGCGATCGGGATAAACTGCACGTCGCGAGGTTTGGCATCCGATGCGAGTCTAGGAATCAAAGTGTTAGTCATTTATTGCACCTATGAGAAACTGGACTACAGAACTTCTTTTGATTTCGTGCCAAAACTTGGTATCTACAATGTCAAACCTTGCACCTCGACCCTGTAAATTGGTATCCAGGTCAGTCAGAAATTCCCGGGTTTTCAAATCATCCCCAATTTGGATAAAGCTCACTCCAATTTCTTCATCTTTCTCTATTTTATTTGCCGCACTTACAATAATTTCGGCGACAGCAGCGGTATTTTCGGGTTTTTCATCAAGGACTGCAACAATTATTGCTCCTTTCTTCCCTTTGCCATCTGTTTTGTTGGCGAAATAATCGCTAAAACTTGCTTTAAGAGCTTCTTCCAAATTAATTGCAGTGGGGTTTGCTGAATCCGGTTCCGTATTTTGTCGCTGCAAAATTTCAGCTAACTGGGCAACATTGGAATTTTTATACTTCCACATAGGAGTAGAAGCTTCGTAAAGGGTAATGCCGTCGCTGTCAAATTGCTGACATTTTTTTGCTAAGTCGATCAGAGATGCCTGTGCTTCTACCCAATCCTCGTACCAAGGATGGTGAGGGTCTCGGCTGGCATCGCTTCTGGCAATAATAATTGTGTAATCTCGGTCTTCTAAAAGATTCGCAGGCATTGGCAATTCCCCTAGTTAAAATGGAGTCAAAATGACAACGGTTTGCCCGGTTTGCTGCTGGCGCACCCAACACCCAGAACCCGGTAAGGTGCGCCACCAGCACCCAACGTTGAGAGTTTTTGCGTAGCCAGTTGTGTCGTGGACTGTAATTGTAGGGTGCGTCAGTAGATAGTCGATGATGAAGTCGAATAAAACATCGGCTGACGCACCTTACTAATACCTTTGGGGGGTGTTGACTCAGACAGTCAATCAATATATCGTTGAATTTCCCCTTTGCACCTGACAACTGCCAACAGTCAACTGTCAACTGACAACAGTCAACTGTCAACCGTCAACTGACTTCCTAATAATGATTTCCGACTTTTCGGTGGTGAACTGCCGGCAGTGCATCTGGATTGGAGACGCGGCCGCTATCAACGATCGCATATACGATATGATGATCCGAAAGTTCCATCCGGCTGACTACTTCGCATTCCATGTAAGCCAAAGCATCTGTCAAAATCGGAGAACCGTTGGTAGCAGGTTGAGTTTTAACTCCGGCAAATCGATCGGCACCAGGAGCAAAACGCTTTAAAAAGTGCCTCATCAAAGTTTGATAATTGCCTTCTTCCAGCACGTTGAGAACAAATTTATCTCCCGCGTGCATCATCGATTCGATCGCCCGATCCTTCGCAACTGCTATTGTTAAACCCAGCGGTTTAAAGCTAGCTTGAGTTACCCAAGAAGCCAGCATCGCACCGCTAACATCGCCTTTTTGGGCGGTGATGATGTACAGTCCGCCGCTGATCCGTCCCAAAGCTTTATCAAGGTCGCTGTCGAGGGATTTCATCTGTTTGACTGCTTTGTCCCGCGTCAGCCACTGTCCCAAGTCGGTGCCGGCTTCATCGCAAAGTTGATAACTCGCTTCTGTCGGTGATTCTTTAATTAAAATGTTGGGAAATGCTTCTTTTAAACCCAACTCTTTGAACTTGTTTCTCAGCGGGTAAATAGATACGTCATCGCCGCCGCCAGATTCGCACAAACCGAAAGATTGTTTGTTGTTAGCCGCAACTAAAATTGTGTTGATGGCAGCTTCGGCATTCACAGCAGCAGTACCGCTACTCGGGGGCGAACAAATTACGATACCGGCAGCATTACCGACAAGTTCCGCAACTTCTTGCAAGTCGGCGATTCTCAAATCCATCATTTCCACAGCGACACCGGTTTTGGTGATACCGTGGGCTATCGCCTGGCTGAGTCGATCGCTAAATCCGTAATCGGAAGTGTAAAATACCGCTACAGTGGTTTCTGCCTTAGCTTGCGCTTGGCTCCACTTTTTGTAGCGTCCGGTAAGTTCCACCACATTGTGCCGCAGCAAGGGGCCGTGACCGGTCGCAACTAAACCGATTTCTCCCAACTCTGCCATCCGCTTCATTGCAGCGAGTACCGATCGAGCGTTGGGAGCCATTAAACACTCATAATAAAAGTGGTAATCTTCCTCAACTGCTGCTAAATCGTCATCGAAGGTGCTGTCGGAACAGTAGTGCATCCCGAAAGCATCGCAGGTGAACAGCACTTGAGTTTTGCTGTCGTAGCTGAAAATAGTATCGGGCCAGTGCAAGTTTGGCGCCGATACGAATTCGATAATGTGGTCGTTTCCTAAATCTAGTTTGTCCCCGTTTTTGACTACCAATCGCTCAAATGGTTGGTGTACAAGGTTTTCTAAAAATTGAATTGCTACTTTCGCCCCCACGACAATTGCTTGGGGTGCCAGCGCCAGCACGTCTTTGACTAAACCGCTGTGGTCTGGCTCGGTGTGGCTGATAATTAGATAGTCAATCTCTTTGGGGTCAATTTCGCCCGTCAGAGTGTCCATGTATTGCTGGCGAAACTTCTCGTGCGAGGTATCGACGAGGGCGGTTTTTTCACCGCGAATGATGAATGAGTTGTAAGTTGTACCGTTTTTGAGCCCGAATTCGATGTCAAAGCGGTCTCTATCCCAGTCCAGGCATCGAATTGCCGTTGTGTCAGAGGCAATTTCGACTTTTTCCACCGTCAATCTGCGTTGGACTCGTTCAGTCAGCGCTACCATCAGTGCCTCCTTGTCTATTACCCATTACCTTATTGTTTCCATTCTGACACGTTTTTTTTGTAAATCTTTATAAAATTTCTTATGAGGCTGTTAAGTATCCCAAAATTTATGGCGTAAGGCAGTTCGGCAACAAAGCACTGTAAGGGATGTAACGGATTTGAGGAAGAAGGAAAATTCAATAAAATCAATTTTGGGTCTATAAACAGTTGACAATAAACTGATCTCTGTGGTAACAAAAGTGAGATCAAGCGGTTGGGCGATCGCCACTTTAGAAGAATATCACTCAAATGCGATTCTCGATCGCGCGGCAATTTGGATGAGGGACAATAACTTGGCATTTAAGTCAACCTTATCAAACGTCAAATGCGATCGCGCTCTCTTATCCCAGATTTCTTTAAGAAGTCGGGGATTTGGGGATAATGATATAAGAAAAAAATTTCCAATCCGCAATCAAAAATCTACTGATTGATGTAAAGCTATGTCTGAAAGTTCCTTTGATAAAACTAATTTGGGTTGGCAATTAGGACAGTCGCAACAGCGATTGCAGGAGTGGTGGGAACTAAAAACTGCCCAAAATATACCGAATGTCAAATTACCATCTTGGTTTGATTCCCCCATCTTGGGGGCGATCGCTAAAGCAGCCTTTTGGTTAATCTTAGCATTGCTCGCAGCCTGGGCGAGTTGGCAGATTTGGCAACTGTTACGTTTTTATATTCATAATTTCAAAAAGAGGAATCAAACAACTGATGGAAGTGCGAAAAAAACAATTAACGATTTGTCGGTAGCCGAGTGGTTGTTGCGATCGCAAAAATTGCAGCAACAAGGGAAATACCGCCAAGCTTGCCGCTGTCTTTACATGGCGGTGTTGCAGCGGTTAAATGATGCGGGAACCGTGGTTCACCAACCCAGTCGCACTGATGGCGAATATTTGGAATTAATCCAGCAATTACCCCAGCCAGTGCCTTACGAAACTGTGATAACAATACATCAGCAACTATATTTCGGGAATACAGAAGCTTCCGCCTCAACCTTTGAACAGTGTCAGCAAGCTTATCAACAAATTAAGGATTAAGTAGGTAAACGCAAAAAAACAATAATATCGAATCGATAATTTTAGGGTCTGGTTTTATCAACAATAATTACCAAAAACAGACAAACTCAAAAACCCCCACCCAATAGCCAATTGCAATCTACTTCTTTCAATATACAAGGGTTCAAGGTCGTACTATAATAACCGGCGTAGCATCTAAGAGTACGACCTTGAAAGGGTGCTATCAGACCGGAGTAGCAAATGGATTGAAAGCCACGAAACTACTAGCACCAGCAATGGGATTCGGGTCGAGATAGCCCACAATCAGCCCTGTAGGTGAATCCCATTAGTTGTCGGTGCCAGCGACTGTCACACAGTGAAGGTTTTACCTGCGTACCTTACTTTCTTGAAAAAAGCTGTAGTAAGGAGCCCGACTGATAAAACGCATTTAACTACTTGCGGGACATATTAGTAGAGCAAGGATTCCTCGCCCTACTAACAGCCTTAAATCAGAGTAATTGCAGTCGATGGCGGATTGCCGATATTCGCACCGGGGCCAAAGCCTAAACTCACCCCCCCACCAGTCAAACCAGGAGTATTGTTAATCATCAGACTAACGCTAGTTTGACCGGGATTAAAGTTAACCGTGCCTCCAGTAAAACTCGTAGGAAATGGACTCATAATGGTGTAGTCTATGGTGTTCGTAGGTTGACCAGGACCAGGAGGAACAATCAAATAGTCTACCGAAGCCGAAACCGAAGTATTGCCAGTCCGATTAATTGTAAAAGTTCCAGAACCACCATCAGCAATAGGATCAGGAGACGAACCGTAATAGAAGGAAGTCGGAGCCACAGCAGTAGGATCAATAATGCTCAAAACTGCCAGTGACGGACTAGCCAAACTGCCACCACTCAAGAACAAACCCACCGTTTCAGTCGGCTCAGTGAGACTGTCAAATAAAGTTTGAACCGGAACTTGTACGCTGGTTTGTCCGGCTGCAAAATTGATCGTTTGAGCCACACTGACATAATCCGCTGCCGTAGCCTGAGCACTACCGTCACCCGTGCTGAACAAAATCACACTCGGTGCCGTAACGTTGCCACTGCGATTGATGGTAATCGGCGCAGTGCTGCCTTCGTTGACGCTGTAATTAGCAGCACTGAAGAAATACGTGGTTGGCGCCGGAGCTGTCGCCGTCGGCGTCGGAGTCGGCGTCGGAGTTGGCGTCGTCCCAGTTGGCGGCACATCATTAATCGTCAAAATTGATGGACTACTGCCGACATTGCCACCGAAGAGCACCAAATTCACCGTTTCCGGCGATTCCAAAATCGAATCAGTCAAAGCCGTCACGGTGAAACTAGCGGTAGTTTGCCCCGCAGCAAAATTCAACACCCCCGCCGACGTTCCAGTGTAATCCGGTGCACTGCCTGTTGAACTTGCCGAACCGTCAAGAGTAGAGTAGTTAATCGATCCAGCCGCCGTGCCACCGGTGCGAGTAACGTTAATCGTAGCCACGCCGCCTTCAGCTACCGTGTAATTTGGTTGGGCGAACTGGAAGATACTTGGAGTTGTCGCCGGAGTTGGCGTCGGAGTTGGCGTCGTCCCAGTTGGCGGCACATCATTAATCGTCAAAATTGACGGACTACTGCCGACATTGCCACCGAAGAGCACCAAATTCACCGTTTCCGGCGATTCCAAAATCGAATCAGTCAAAGCCGTCACGGTGAAACTAGCGGTAGTTTGCCCCGCAGCAAAATTCAACACCCCCGCCGACGTTCCAGTGTAATCCGGTGCACTGCCTGTTGAACTTGCCGAACCGTCAAGAGTAGAGTAGTTAATCGATCCAGCCGCCGTGCCACCGGTGCGAGTAACGTTAATCGTAGCCACGCCGCCTTCAGCCACCGTGTAATTTGGTTGGGCGAACTGGAAGATACTTGGAGTTGTCGCCGTCGGCGCCGGAGTTGTGCCCGTCCCAGTTGGCGGCACATCATTAATCGTCAAAATTGACGGATTACTGGCGACATTGCCACCGAAGAGCACCAAATTCACTGTTTCCGCCGATTCCAAAATCGAATCAGTCAAAGCCGTCACGGTGAAACTAGCGGTAGTTACCCCCGCAGCAAAATTCAACGTCCCCGCCGTCCCAGTGTAATCCGCTGGTGAACTTGCCGAACCGTCAACAGTAGCGTAGTTAATCGATGCAGCCGCCGTGCCACCGGTGCGAGTAACGTTAATCGTAACCGGGCCGCCTTCAGCCACCGTGTAATTTGGTTGGGCGAACTGGAAGATACTTGGAGTTGTCGCCGTCGGCGTCGGAGTTGGCGTCGTCCCATTTGGCGGCACATCATTAATCGTCAAAATTGATGGACTACTGCCGACATTGCCACCGAAGAGCACCAAATTCACCGTTTCCGGCGATTCCACAATCAAATCGCTCAAAGCCGTCACGGTGAAACTAGCGGTTGTTTGCCCCGCAGCAAAATTCAACAGCCCCGCCGCCGTCCCAGTGTAATCCGGTGCAGTGCCTGCTGAACTTGCCGAACCGTCAAGAGTAGCGTAGTTAATCGATGCAGCCTCTGTACCACCGGTGCGAGTAACGTTAATCGTAGCCACGCCGCCTTCAGCCACCGTGTAATTTGGTTGGGCGAACTGGAAGATACTTGGAGTTGTCGCCGTCGGAGTCGGAGTCGGAGTCGGCGTCGGCGTCGGCGTCGGCGTCGGCGTCGGCGTCACATCAAGGCCTTGATATTGAATACTCCGCACTAGGTAGTCGGAACTATCGCTTTTGATGGAGGTGCTAGTGGCGTAGGCAGCGGTGGGGCTATCGTAGGGTTTGGCGGAGAACCGTAATTCGTCAAAAGCAACGCTAGTGGAATTTGCTTGTATCTGGAATGTGAAATTGCCATCGGCACGATCGCCAGTGAAAGTCACTCCATCTGAAGACACACCGATCGGTTTTGCAGTGGCAGGAGCGTTGACGCGAGTGATCGTAAAATTGCTGGCCGATACCTCCGCCCCATTATTAAAGAGTTTCAGCAAACCAACTTCATTGCCTTGATCGTTCACTGCAGAACTTGATTTGGGAAGTAATCCACTCAGGCCGATCGTGGCGCTAGTGATATCTTTATTATCTGCCCATTTCACCTTCAGCACCTGAGATTTATTGGTGTTGGGGTCATGGTTGAGTTCCGCCCGATTTTTAGTGGCGTCGGTGAACCAACCAGGATAATCAGATGCGGCACCAATACCACCGGGAGCGCCGTAGCTCAACCAGCTTTTAGGGTTTTCGTTCGTTGCTAAGGTGAGGTTGCTGATGGCAGTAGGGTTAGTGTAGTTCGTTTCCACGCCATCAAAAGCTATCCCAGACAGTTGGATGCCTTGATTCTGGGCGGCAGTAGGCCATTTTGCGATCAGGTCACTAATGCTGCTGTAATTAGTGCTTGTACCCAAAGAACCAGTGATTTGAGTAGCCATAGCTTCTGTGTTAATGATGAGTAATTAAGGATTAAAAGTGACTGAAAACCAGAGGTTGGGCTTTCTTGTAGCGATCGGTCACTGCAAGAAAAATTTCCTCATACGTGCAGGTAAATCCAGTAAAAATGCTTGCCCAATCAGCATCTGAAGGTATTATTGCCCCCGATCGAATGTTTGGTGTAAATAATTACACCTACTTAGACCTATTTACATAGAGATGTTTAACTTTCATCATCAATAAGTTTGATCCGGAAAATTTGCGATCTTTTTTTCAGCCCTATAAAAAGCGGGTTTTCCACATCTGTAGAGGAGAGCTTAAATCCCAGATTTCGGCCCCCCAAGAGGCAGCTTTCACTGATTCAGCGGGCAAAAGTGAATCAGGAGAGACAATCATGAGTAAAAATACTCATGATTTTATATGTGTAAGCATCACCCAGTTGGGCATTCCTGAAAATTGAGGTTCGGGCGTAAGTTAAATCTGATGCTATTAAAAATGCGATTGTAAAAAACCAAGTTTATTGGTGCTCGGTAATGTGATTGACGATCGCTAAAAGATGTCAAATATGTTCTACATGAGGAGTGAGTTGATTCATTCAAAACCCGCCCTCATGTTATATTTATTTGTATTTACTTACTTAACGAGCGATGAACTTGTCAAAGCGTAGGTTATGGTTGTTGGGAGCGATCGCCCTTACTGCAATAATTATCATTACCCTGTTATTTGCTCCTGCTAACAACAAAGTCAACAGCGGTTCTACTTATAATAGAGCGCCGGACGGCTACGGAGCATGGTATGCTTTTATGTCAAAACGGGGAACCGAGGTTCAGCGCTGGCAAAAACCTTTTGAAGACTTTGCTAAAAACCAAGATGCCAAACCGCCTAGTACACTTTTACGTATTTATAGTAGCTTGATACCAGAAGTTGTTTCTGAGCCAGAGACAAAGTGGGTGGAACAGGGCAATACTTTAGTAATTTTGGGAGTTCGCACACCGGTGACACCAGCACCTTTTAGTAGCTTGCACCCAGATTCAGCCGGGGAAATAAAGATTGACACGGGGCGGAGATATCCCAGTGACAAAAAACAAGTTTTAGACGATAAATTTGGGGCAATTGTTTGGAAAAAAGCACTGGGTAAGGGAACAGTTTATTTTTCCAGCACTTCCCATTTAGCTGCTAATGCTTATCAGGATTTTCCAGGTAATTATGAATTTTTAGCACGGCTGGTTACTCAATTAGAAGGTGAAGAACAAGAAATAGAAGGGGCCCAGCAGGCTCTAGCAGTGAAATTAATCCAAAATTCGAGCGACCCCCAAAACCAGCAAACGAGTAAAATCCTCAATAAACTCTGGGTAGACGAATACATTCACGGCTACAAAGATTCAGAAGTTATTGAACGCGAATACAAGGGAAATTTATTCACTTATTTAGCCAAAACTCCTCTATTTCCGGTTTTGATACAGGGTACAATTATTTTACTCGTTGCTATTTTTGCCGGGTGGAACAGGTTTGGACAGCCTGTAACTTTATCAGCGCCACAGGTTGACAACAGCGAAGCTTACATTCAAGCATTAGCGGGTGTTTTGCAAAAAGCAAACAGCACTGATTTTGCGGTAGAAATTATCGGAAAAGAAGAACAGTTACAACTGCAAAAAGCATTATTATTGGGACAGGGAGCGCTGGAAAGTGAAACTCTAACAAATGCTTGGGTCGAGCAAACAGGGCGAAAAGCGGCAGAATTGTCAGAACTTCTGCGATCTCCATCACCTAAAGGCCGAATCAGCGATTCAGATTTGCTAACCTGGTTGGGTAAATGGCAGCAGATCCGTCAACATCTCCCCTCTGACAGGAAAAATCTAAAATGAGCGAAACAAACTCGATTTTTAAACGCCTCAGCCAAGCCCTCGACAAAATAGTTGTGGGTCAATCTTCCACTGTACAGCACTTGCTAGTGGCACTTTTGAGCGGCGGCCACGTGATTATTGAGGGAGTCCCTGGAACTGGGAAAACTCTACTTGTAAAAGCGATCGCCCAATTGATTCAAGCAGATTTTCGCCGCATTCAACTAACGCCGGATATTTTGCCGTCGGATATCTTGGGAACGAATATTTTTGATTTTGAAAGCCACAGTTTTACCCTGAAAAAAGGGCCAGTGTTTACTGAAGTTTTGCTGGCGGATGAAATTAATCGCACGCCTCCCAAAACCCAGTCAGCACTGCTAGAAGCAATGGAAGAACAGCAGGTAACGTTAGACGGTGAGACTTTAGCTCTGCCAGAATTATTTTGGACGATCGCTACTCAAAATTCCCTAGAATTTGAAGGCACTTATCCGCTCCCAGAAGCTCAGTTAGACCGATTTTTATTTAAACTTGTGGTTGACTATCCCAATGCAGCGGCCGAAAAGCAAATGTTGCTGAACGCAGAGGCAGGATTTCGCGCTAAACGCCTCGATTTAGCTCGGATCAAATCTTTAGCAACGGTAGAGCAAATAATTAGCGCCCGTCAAGCTGTACAAACAGTCAAAGTAGAAGAGAAAGTGCTCGATTACGTGCTAGCTTTGGTACACAATACGCGAAAACATCCCGATTTGGCATTGGGTGCTTCTCCGCGATCGGCAGTAGCTTGGTTGCAAAGCAGTAAAGCTCACGCTTGGCTAGCCGGCAGGGATTATACTACTCCTGATGATGTCAAGGCGATCGCACTGCCGCTTTTGCGTCACCGCCTGATTCTCAAACCAGAATCGCTGTTAGATGGCTTGCAAATTGATTCGGTAATTGCTTCGGTATTAAAACAAGTCGCTGTACCGAGGTAAACTCAAATATAACTATGACGATCGCAATCAAAATACTGGATCAGAATGATGTAGATATTCTCAAGAATGTCGATCCAGATGTCTTTGACAACTCGATCGATATCCCACGTACTGAAGAATTTTTGACAGACTCGCGCCACCATCTGGCTGTTGCAATCGATGACGATCGAGTTGTCGGCTTTGTCTCAGCAGTTCATTATGTTCATCCCGACAAGGCACGTCCCGAACTGTGGATTAACGAGGTTAGCGTAGCAGAAACTCATCGTCGGCAAGGTGTGGGGAAGCGTTTGATGAATGCAGTATTTGAGGTCGCTCGTGAGTTGGGTTGTACAGAAGCTTGGGTGCTTACCGATCGCGAAAATACAGCAGCGATGAATCTGTATTCGGCTGTTGGTAATCCAGAAACACCGAGCGATCATGTTATGTTTACGTTTCGTTTGGAGGAATCGAATTCATGACAAAAAATGTTTATTAGGCAAGTATTGTAGGCATTGAAATTAAAAATACCACACCAGAACTATGAAGAAGTCTCTAAACGAAGTCAAGAAGCTTGAAGACCTTCCAAACATTGGTAAATCAATTAGTGCGGATTTGCGAAGCATTGGTATTGAGCAACCAGATCAACTTAAAAGGCGATCGCCATTAGAAGTCTTTCACGAACTTGCTAATGTCATGGGACATCGCCACGATCCATGTGTACTTGACGCTCTCATTTCTGTCAAAAGATTCCTCAATGGCGAACCAGCTAAGCCTTGGTGGAGGTATACTGGCGAACGACGTAAGCTACTTGCAAATCATGTAAAGGGAGAAAGCAAGTGAAATTCGGATATACAATTATTTACGTTGCTGACGTACTAAGTTCATTGACTTTTTTTGAAATGGCTTTTGGGTTCAAAAAGAAGTTCATTGATGAATCAGGAGATTATGATGAACTTGACACTGGGGAAACAACTTTATCTTTTGCTACACATTCTCTAGGCGCGTCAAATTTACCAAATGGTTATATTTCGGCTGATTCATCGGATAAACCTTTGGGTGTTGAAATAGCACTTACCACTGATTCAGTAGAAATGGCACATCAACAAGCGATCGCAGCAGGTGCATTAGAGTTAAAAGCACCTCTCAAAAAACCTTGGGGTCAGATTGTTTTTTATGTGAGATGTCCAGACGGAACTCTCGTTGAATTGTGTACACCAGTATCTTAATCAGAAATTTTAATGATTCCTGCTATTCGCCTTTATTTCCTGTTAGCGATCGCAATTCCGATCGCCCTTTTGCTGGCTATGCTTGTAAATCAGCAGACAAGTATTATCGGCACTTTGCTATTTGACAGTTTAATTGTAGGTCTAGCCATTACCGACGCACTGCGCGTAAAATCTCATCGGGTGCAAGTGACACGCCATCCGTTGCACAGACTTTCGATTGGGCGAGATAATCCCGTTTTACTGTCAGTGCGATCCTCTCCGAGGGCTGCGCTAACGGCAAATCAAACAGCTAAAATTCGCCTGCGCGACTCCTATCCGCTAGAGTTTGATGTCTCTCAACCGATGCTGGAAGCCTCCCTCAATCCTAACAGCGAGGAAGAATTAACTTACACAATCCGCCCGTCAAATCGCGGAGAATATAAGTGGGGAGACATTCAAGTACGGCAGTTGGGAAACTGGGGTTTAGCATGGAACGACTGGACAATACCTGCTAGTGAAAAAGTGGCAGTTTATCCCGATTTAGTGATGTTGAAAGAACTCTCTATTCGGCTAACATTGGAAAATAGCGGCACAATGCGTGGGTTACGAAAACTTGGCATGGGAACTGAATTTGCCGAACTGCGGGAATATGGTATTGGTGACGATCCTCGCTTGATTGATTGGAAAGCTACTGCGAGGCGATCGCGCCCTTTAGTCAGAGTTTTAGAACCAGAAAAAGAGCAAACTTTGATTGTGTTACTCGACAGGGGACGGCTGATGACGGCGCGAGTGCAGGGTTTGAAGCGTTTTGACTGGGGAGTTAATGCAGCGCTGTCTTTAGCCTTGGCTGGACTAAATCGGGGCGATCGCGTGGGAGTCGGTGTGTTCGATCGGGAAATCACGACTTGGATACCCCCGGAACGCGGTCAACATCAACACTCTAAATTAATTGAACGCCTGGCGCCAATTCAGCCAGTTTTGTTAGAACCAGACTATGTTGGCGCCGTAACTAAATTAGTAAGTCAACAAACTCGCCGTGCATTAGTAGTGCTAATTACTGATTTAGTAGATGTCACAGCTTCTACAGAAATGCTTTCGGCTTTAGCGCGCTTAACACCTCGTTATTTGCCTTTTTGCGTAACTTTGCGCGACCCTCTCGTTGACAAAATTGCTCACACTTCCACCGTGGAAATTACACCTGCTTATAATCGTGCTGTAGCTTTAGATTTACTAGCACAGCGTCAGGTAGCTTTTGCACAGTTGAAACAAAAAGGAGTTTTGGTTTTGGATGCACCAGCCAATCAAATTAGCGAGCAATTGGTTAACAGATATTTGCAACTTAAGTCGCGGAATCAGCTTTGATTTTCTCAGCTTCGGAAGCATTCGCAAAGTAAGGTAAAGGCCCTTTGAGAACCGACCAGTTTTTATAGATGAAACCGATTACCCAAGGGGCTGACAAAGCAAAAAACAAGACGCCTAGCTGTATTTGAGAGCGAAATACATCTAGAATGTTTGCTGTTTGATTGTCAAAAAATGTTGTATACGACAAATTCCAAATTTTAAAAATAATATTTTCCAAGGCACTAAAAACTATTAGTATAACTAAACTGCGGGTTTTTAAATACAAAATTAAGTACATTAATATCCCAATAACTACAGATATAAAATATTTATAACCAAAAATTATAAATAACAGACAATGAGCTAAGATGGCTGGAATATTACCCCATTTGGCAGCCCATCTGTGTAGCATAATAGCTGTGAAAATAAAGGGATTAAATATGGGATATATTACACAACTATTAATCGCACTAATTAAATAGTAAAGTGCCGGATTAAATGTTTTTGAAGCTGTCATTAAAATACTAATATTTCTACGTTCTGTCAGAACTTTTTCGACAAAAGAAGGTACGAAAAAAGACAAGGGATAATAAAATACTCGGAAGACACTTATTGAAAAAACCACGCTAGCGATCGCCAGACCTACTAATGGCAACCATTGGTATCGATCGGGAACTTTACCAACCAAATATTTAATTTCAATTCCCGCTAGCTTGCATTGTCGCCACACCAAAGCCAGTAACAGAATCGATAAATAAATTCCAAATATTTCTTCAACGAATGGATCTAATGTTAGTTTACTATCAAATTTTATCCCTCGTGTATAGCCAATCATTACTATTTGAAAATAAATACCCATAGCTAATAAAAACCACCCACCAAATATCTGCCGAAGCTTGATTCGATGAAAAGGGTTGTCTTCGGGAAACCTGATGTTAGTAATAGTCATGATTTTAATTAATTACTGGACTCGATATGGCTAGGTAAAATGCGTCTTATTCCGCTAGGAGTGGACTTCGTTTGTGTAACGATTTCAAGATCCGAATTATCTAGGAACTTCAGCCGATCGCCTTTTACTGCAATACATCACCAACAGCGCAAACAACCCGATCCCAGCCACATACTTCAACGGATCGGGAATTGCCGGATTTGGCGAGAAAAAACCCTCGATGATACCAGCAATTACCAGCATCGGCACAATCCCAAATACCAATTGTGCAGCTTGAGTACCGTAAAACTTCATGGCATCAGCACGGCGATATTTGCCAGGAAAAAAAATTGCGCGGGCGATAATTAAACCAGCGCCACCAGCTAAAAAAATCGCCGGCAATTCCAGGGAACCGTGAGGAAATACAAACGCCCAAAAAGGGTAAGCTAAATTGTGCTGAGCAACTAAACTGGCGATCGCGCCGATGCTCACTCCATTAAATGCCATAATATAAACAGTGTAAAGACCGAAAACAATCCCTCCCCCAACAGCCGCAAAACATACGGATAGATTGTTAGTCATAATACCGCTAGAAGCTAAAGGTTCGATTCCCACAATTGAACCCATCCACAATTTCCCGTCATCGCGTACCGTTTTAATCAAATGTCCAGGAACTACTAGGGACAAAAACGCCGGATCTTGCCAAGCAAACCACCAAGCAATCAACGCCATTAGTAAAAAAATACCCGTCGCAGTTGCCGTATAACCAAACGTCTCCTGTACCGTAGCCGGAAAACCCCAGCGACAAAACTCCACCATAGCTTCCCAATCTTGGCGGCGCGAACCTTGGTAAATTTGGGTGTAGCCGCGAGAAGTTAACCTTTGCAAATCTTGTAACAAAATATTACCGACTTCATTTGTCCTCGCCCTAGCCAAATCCGCCGACACAGAACGGTACAAACTCGCTAATTCCCTGATTTCAGACGCAGCTAGGGACTTGAGCCCCTTTTTTTCTACTTGCTGTAAAAGAGTGTCCAACCGTTTCCAGTTGGGTTCCCGCCGCGCGATCCAACGTTTAATATTCATAAAGTTTTCACTAAGTTCTATTAGATATAGCTTAAGATAGTTGTAAATTTTCCGCCTCACACAACTACACCCATCCAGTCATGCCTAAAAACAACCTTAGTTCTTCTGGACAAACAGGCCCCTTGAGCGTCGGTAACGTTGTTAGTGCTAGTTTGCGGATTTACCGCGACCATTTTAAGTCATATTTTGGTTTGGCTTTCACAGCTTATCTGTGGTTGTTAGTTCCGATTTATGGTTGGGCTAAATATTCTGCGATCGCAGGGCTCATTTCTCGTCTGGCTTTCGGTGAAGTTAGGGAAAAGCCAGAGACTGTCAGTGATGCTCGCCGTGAGGTCAATCCTCGGATGTGGAGTTTTTTCGGGGCGGGTATATTGACATCTCTGATTTACATTGGGGTCTACTTGGGATGTGCGATCGCGCTGTTAGTTGTGGGAGTGGGGGCTGCTACTATCTTTGGGCAAAACGGCACAATTATTGGAGGTTTGCTGGTAGCCGTTGGGGTCATTGCTTTCTTAATTATATATATCCGAATTCTCTCTCGCTTGTTGATTGTGGAAGTGCCACTGGCGATCGAGAACAATCAGAGTGCTAGTTCAGCAATCAGTCGCAGTTGGGAGTTAACTAAGGGGTCAGTAGGACGCATTCAGTGGATAGTTTTTGTCGGCATTTTGGTTTCACTCCCGCTCACGATTGTTGTGCAGATACTTACGGTGATCGTTCAAAGTGTTTTAAGGGCAGTTTTGGGCGCAGAATCTGGTATATTTTACTTAGTTTATTATCTTTTGATTTTGCCATTGAGCTTTGGCAGCGGTGCGCTTGTGACTCCTTTTTGGCAGGCTATGAAAGCCATTATCTACTACGACATCCGCAGCCGCAAAGAAGGTTTGGGTTTGCAAATCCGCGATCGCTAATTCAGCCTCAGTCAAAACATAAAATTTGCTCAAATTTATGCGATTTTTTAATCGATTCACTCTCCACACTCCCGAAAGTGTAGAACTCGAATTTACCTTAGCGGGAATTGGCAACCGAGCATACGCATTGCTGATCGACTATATCATTTTGGGTTTGATCATAGTAGTGTTTCTATTAGGTATACTGATATTTAATTCACTGTTGCTTGAGACGATCGCACAGTTGCTAGGAAGTACCAATGGCTTAGAACTCTGGTTGATAGCAGTTCAGGCATTAATTGGTTTTTTCATTTATGTAGGTTACTTTGTATTTTTTGAAACGGTGTGGTCTGGTCAAACACCAGGCAAGCGTCGTGTCAAAATCCGAGTAATTAGGGATGACGGTCGTCCAGTCAGGCTTCAGCAATCAACTCTGCGGGCTTTGCTGCGGCCTTTTGACGACTTATTTTTTATAGGCGTATTTTTTATAGTGTTTAGCCCGCGGGAAAAACGTTTGGGAGATTTGGTAGGAGGCACCCTGGTAATTCAAGAAGAACAACCTCTGACAACTGCTGCATTGAAAGTATCAACATCAGCTCAATCCCTGGCGAAAAAATTGCTGATCGATACCGATATCTCCCGCCTGCTGCCAGAAGATTTTGCTGTAGTTCGAGAGTATTTGCAGCGGCGCGAAGCTATGATACCTAATGCCAGAAATGAATTGAGCAAAGAACTGGCTACTCAGGTTAAAGAAATTATTGGTTTGGGAAAACTGCCGACAAAAGTTGATGCTAATCTCTTTTTAGAGGCTGTATATCATGCCTATCAGCAGCAAGTTGACAATTAATATCAAGTCCGGTTAATTACTTATAAATCCACGGGCAGGGAGAATTAGTCATTAATCTGACTAAAGCAGAAATTATCCACTTACCCTCCTCTGATTTGTCAGGGGCAACTCTACAATAAACTCACTTCCTTCGCCAACCTGACTGACGCAGCTCAGCTTGCCGCCGTGAGCTTGAACAATTACCTGATAGCACACTGAAAGTCCTAAACCAGTGCCTTTTCCCACAGGTTTAGTAGTAAAAAATGGGTCAAAAATCTTGTCTTGAATTTCTGCAGGAATGCCAGTTCCCGTGTCGCGGACAGAGATTGTTACCCAGTCCGGCTCGCTTTGCCAACTGCGAATGGTTAATTCCCCCGGTTGGCTCGTTGACTGGATCGCATCTAAAGCATTGTCAATCAAATTATAAAATACTTGGTTAATTTGACTGGCATGACATTGGACAGGTGGCAAATTGCCGTATTGCTTTTCTATTTTGATATGGGTTTTTAGCTTATTTTGCAGCATCAAGAAACTGCTTTCTAAGCCTTCGTTCAAATCTACTGGTTTTAATTCAGCGTGGTCTAAACGAGAAAAATTTCGCAGCGTCATCACGATCGAGCGAATCCTCCCGCTGCCTTCTCGCATTGAATTGAGCAGTTTACCAAAATCTTCTCGAATGTAATCGAGTTCTAGTTCTTCATTGATTCTGACAATTGCTTCCGCTGCTTCCGGGCACGCATTTCCGACCCGTTCTAGAGCTTGGTTCAAGGCTTTAAAATATTCTTGAGCGTGAAACAAGTTAGCGTGGATGAAATTGTTGGCGTTGTTAATTTCATGAGCAATTCCCGCTACCATTTGCCCCAAACCTGACATTTTTTCGCTTTGAATCAATTGCTGCTGTGCCGATCGCAATTCTTCTAACGCAGCCTGCAACTGCTGGGTTTGAGCTTGAGATTTTACCGCAGCATCTTGGACTTGGCTGTAAAGTTCTGCTTGCTGAATGGCGATCGCCATTTGGTTGGCTATCTGGGATAGCAACTCCATTTCTTGCCGCTGCCAATTGCGGGTATCCCGGCACTCGTGAGCAATCAGCAAACCCCACAGCCTACCGGGAAATTTAGGATTATAACTTCCGGCTGTGTCGGGGGTATTTTCTTCAGTTCTTGATGTAACAATTGGCACTATCAGATTAGCTTTTACCTGCAAACGGTCTAAGAAATTGACATGACAAGGCTCTAAACCAGCATTAAAAATATCATTAATTGCTTTGACTCGCCCTTGCTGGTAAAGATCGGCGTAATCTCCTCGGAAACACTTATCAGCCCCCATATCTCCTAAAATTGAAGGCCAAGGAATGACCATATCTTCAACAACAACTTTTCCTTGCCAGTTGTCTTGAAACTGATAGATGATTACTCGATCGCACTGCAACATTTGGCGGACTTCCCTCACCGCTGTTTCCAGGATAGTTCCCAGATCGAGGGTACTGCGAATTTGGTTGCCGATCAGCCGTAGCAGCGATTCTCGTTCGGCTTGGCGCCTGGTTTTGCTATAGAGTTTGGCTTGATTGATCGCGATCGCCAATTGCGATCCTACCCCTTCTAAAAGCTGCCTTTCCCAATCAGTCCATTCCCGTTCGCGATCGCACTGATGCAAGCCAATTATGCCATTCACTTCACCTTGATAGCGAGTAGCTACTGCCAGCATTGACTTAATCTCCAAAGCTTCGGCAATTTTTCGGGTTTGTGGGTTCAATCCCGGAAAATCGAGAAACTTCGTCACTGCTAGGGACTCTTGCTGAGACACGACCGCAGCCAAATGCGGGTTGTCAGTCATCGGTACTTTCATTCCCAGTTGAATCGGATAGTCCCCCGCGTTGTACTCTCCGCGCGTGACTAAAGTTTTTTCTGTATTTGATTCTTTGACTAAAATGCTCACGCGACTGCACTGTAATGCTTGCCCCAGCAATCTGCAGGCCGATGTCAAAATTTCTTCTATGTCAAGTGTACTGCGAATTTCGTTATTAATTTGGTTCAGCAAGTTTGATAACTGAACTTGCTGCTGCATCTGCACGATTAGGGCTTTTTGTTGGTCTACTTCCGGCAGTGAAAGACTTTCTTCCTGCCTCCAGTTTTCCGATTCAGGCAACCGCGAAGTTACTCTCGGCCAGGGGTTTTCGTGTTCTTGTATTTTCAAAGACATATTTACTCAGCAGTTGTACAGTATTTTGATTGAGTCTGGTTTTATAAACCTATGCTTACCCCGCCAACAGCCCCATCGCAGCTACCAGGACTTTTGGAGTATCTTAAGACATTATAAAGGATGCAGCCTGAGCAAAGCAATTATTTGCTTTACAAATATTTATATTTAGCAAGTATGCCCTCTGTCGCCCACAATACTAATTGGCGCGTGGCATGGAACTTGGTCAGATGTCAAATAGAGTTAACCGCCCGGTTAAGCGAACAAAATTAATCTAAAATCTATCTTTAGTTCAATGTTTGCGCGCGATCAATCAACATGGAAAACTCAATAACCGACAATTTTCGTTCGCCAGCAACCAGCGACAACATTACTTCTGGATGGAAAGGTAAAGACCAGATTAAAATAGCTTTAGCAATCGGCAATTCCCGGCTGCACTGGGGATTATTTGTGGGCAAAACCCTGGAGAAAACATGGGATACAGACCATCTCAATGCTGATGCTGTTTCCCACCTCTCGGAGGGGGAAACAGCAGAATATTTGGTGCAAATAGTAATGAGGTCGATCGAGGAAATATCTTCTCAAAATCTCCTTTCTCTTCCTGCGACTACCGCTTTTTCTAATCCTCACACACTTTCTTTAGTGCCGCTGCCTCTAATTTTGGCCTCAGTAGTTACCCAGCAAACAGCAATTTGGCACAGTTATCCTGATGTCCGAATTATTACTTTAGACCAGTTGCCGATCGGGGGACTCTATCCTACCCTGGGAATTGACAGAGCTTTGGCTGTACTGGGCGCTGGCAACCAATTGGGTTGGCCAGTTTTACTTATAGATGCTGGTACAGCTTTAACATTTACTGGGGCTGATGTCAATAGGTATTTAGTTGGGGGCGCAATCTTACCAGGTTTGGGTTTGCAGTTATTGTCGCTAGGTAAAAAAACTGCTGCATTACCTTTAATCAGTTTACCACAAAATCTGCCGCACCGCTGGGCGAAAGACACTGCTGGGGCAATTCAAAGCGGAGTTGTGTATACGACGGTAGCAGGAGTCAGGGATTTTATTGAAGATTGGCGGTGTTTGTTTCCTGATAGCAAAATTGCGGTCACGGGGGGCGATCGCACTCTGCTTTTAAAATACCTCACAGCAGCCTTTCCTGATACAGCCACAGGCTTAATTGACGCACCAGAGGCTATTTTTTGGGGAATGACTGATAAGTTATGAGTCATAACTTATCAGTCATTGTTAAGGGAGAGGGATAACGGGAAATTCTTCTTCCCTCTTCCCTCTTCCCTCTTCCCTGTTTCTTCCTTACCAATTCCCAATTCACTTAGCAAATTCCCGAATATATTTAGCAACAACCTCCGGGACTTCCTGCGGCAAATTGCTTTCCCCTGGACTAACCAATTGTAGTTCGGCATTAGGAGCCATAGCAGCATAGGATTGACACAGAGACGAAGCTGCGGGCGTATCTTCAGAACCGTGCAACAGCAAAACAGGCGCTTTCAGCAAAGGCAAATTCTCATCAACTAACTCCGCTGTAATTTCAGCCCGCCGCCGCCGGAACAGCAACTGCACCGCAACTGGGGACTGAATCAACTGCTGTCTGAACTTTAGCAGTCCGTCAATCTTGTTTTGACTACCCAGCAACTTAGCAATTGGATAGATCGATCGTAGCAACCAAAAAGCGAGGGGTGGTTGACCCATTAGCCAGCTAGCCGTCTGCCACCGCCCCCGCCGGTTGCCAACCTTGACGCCTTCTGGGGCCAACAAAACCAAACCCTGAACTCGATCGGGATATTTGATAGCGTAGCTGGTGGCCACCCAGCCGCCCAGAGAGTGAGCGATTAAATAAACCTGTCGCAGCTTCAAAGTATCGAGGTATTGGGCGAGACATTCCACTTCCAGGTCGATTGAATAATGAATTTTCGGGCGTTCCGAGTCGCCAAACCCCAGCAAATCCGGTGCGAAGCAGTGGTAGTATGGGCTCAAATGTTCGATCGTCCTCAGCCACTGACTGCTGTCGTGCCAAGAACCGTGCAAAAATACTAAATTCGGGCCTTGACCGACTTCGTGCCAAAAGATTTGCCCTACAGAGAGTTTGACCCGAGAATTGCGTAGCGGTGAGTACATCCGGTTAAATATTTAGTAATAAAAAGATGATTAATTTAATGTTCAGAGATTGTGAATATAAAGTAGGAAAACATTTAAAATTAATTCCCCAGTCATCACAGACAATTTTTGACGGCGAGGTAATTTCCGACTTTTCTGAAATTTCGATGCCCCGCCGATTTACGCCAAAGTTGTCAGGCCTTGAAAATAGTCCTGTAAGTGTTGGTCGTTATCGTGGCTGAGTGCGCCCTCCGGCAGGGATGCGGGCAAAAAAGCCTCAACCTCGCTGACTTCAAGCGTATCCTGAACTTGCATCTTTCCCTCTACCTCTGCTGCCACCACGATACAAATCGAGTGCAGGCGAGGGTCTCGATCGGCCGCCGAATAAACACCCACCAAGCGACGGATTTTGACTAAATCGAGTCCTGTTTCCTCCGCTAATTCCCGGCGCACTGTCGTCGGAATATCCTCTCCCCAATCCACCATACCTCCCGGCAGTGCCCAGCGACCGTTGTCGCGGCGGCGAATTAACACAATTCGCCCGTCAGGCAATACGGGAATCACCGCAGTACCAGTGACGGGATGTCGAAAAATCAGTCCCAGGACAGTTTGTACAATTTGCCACAATCGACGCATAAACTCAAAAGCTTGTTTAGGAGATAATAACTTCAGGCCTCCTAGCTTGCAGCTCCGGAGTCTTAATTTTTAATTTTTGATTCACGCTAGAGGTCGTCTGGCAAGTCTGCTAAGATATCCGCCGCGTGAGTTTCTGGTTTGACTTTCCGATAAACCTTTTCAATCCTACCATCAGGGTCGATCGCGAAGGTCGATCGAGTAATTCCCATAAATTCTTTTCCCATAAACTTTTTGAGTCCGTAACAGCCGTAGGCGGTAGCAACTTCGGCGTTTAAGTCGCACAGCAAGGGAAAAGGCAGTTGATATTTAGCTGCAAACTTGGCGTGGGCCCCGGTCCCGTCTGTACTGACGCCGAGGACTGAAATATTGCGCGACTCGTAGTCTGAGTAAATGTCGCGAAAGCCGCAAGCTTCTTTAGTACAGCCTGGGGTATTGTCCCGAGGGTAAAAGTAAAGTACAACTCGCCGCCCTCGAAAATCGGCAAGGCTGACGACATTGCCTTGCGCGTCGGGCAGGCTGAAGACAGGAGCTATGTCACCGGGGTAAATAGTCATTTCTCGTATTTTGTCAAGAGTTTATAGAAATTTTCTGGGAGATCAAAAACGTTGCGTGCCGATCGCACCCAGATTCCCAGCGACTTGAATCCCCGTGTTCTTTTTTCTGGGTCTTGTACCGGGTGTGCTATAATCGTCATTGGTCTAAAATTGACTATAATCTAGCCAACGTAAAAACTTAACTGGATTAGTTGAGTGCGTAGTCACAGCTAACGGTGTTGCGGTTTAGCTAGGCAGACAGGAACCCCCACACTATACCGATCAAAGGTTAGTGTGGGATCAAAGGCGCGTGAGACTCCTGATTCCACCCGTTCATAATCTCATAAGCATAGCTTTGAGCCGTGGACGGGTGGACAACGAGACGAACCAATTCCTTTTATAATATCAGTGGGGCTGGACGTGTTCCTCACTTTAAAACGCCGTAGAGGGAAACGATTGGAGTACCTTGAAGGAAGTTCTCGATCTCCTTAACAGGACTCAGAAGCCTAAACCATATCGCTTGCGATTGTTGTGGGAGCGTCACGAAAGCTAAATTTGAACAAAACCTAGCTACAGAAAGAGAACTGACCGAGTACGGTAGGGCATACCGGAATTTACGCTTGGGGAGAAGACACCTATATTTTGGCTGGAGAAATCCTGTCACAAGCAAGTGACTTCGTTGAACCAAGAATCTCAGTCACCAAGAGTGCACAGAGTGTCAAACTTAAGAATCCCCGTGCGTGAAAGTCCGGGGACTGTCAATGTTTATTAGTGAGGTCAGAATGGCTAAGCGCCGCAATCTCAAGAAAGAAAAGGCACAACGAAATCAAGCATACGCTCGCAAGTTTCGCAAGCGGAGAAATCAAGATATGTTCTCCAACAAGAGAAGACGATTTGACGGCGGCAACGGCGGTGGCATGGGCGCAATGAGCGGTGGCGGCAGAGACAAAGACATGGCTGCTGCTGAAGATTAATTGAGTCAGGCTATCTGCCGAACTTAGAACCAGAGTGAAAAACACGATCGTTCTAAGGAGAGATAGCCAGCGGGAATTTGTCCAATAATTCAACGATGTTTAGGCGATCCGATCGCGCGCAGCGATAAGTGATTTTCTCACTTGTTCAAACCCGGTACCCCCGTAACTATTGCGAGCCGCCACCACTTGCTGAGGTGCGATCGCGCTGTAAATGTCTGTCTCAAAGGCTGGGTGCAAGTCTTTCCACTCCTCAAGTGTCAAATCTTTGAGGAGTTTGCCCCCCGAAAGGCAAGTTTTGACGACTTTGCCGACAAGGTTGTAAGCTTCCCGGAAGGGAACGCCTTTGGCGGCCAAGTAGTCGGCTACGTCTGTAGCATTAGAAAAGTCTTCCGTAACAGCAGCAGCGAGGCGTGAGCCATTAAACTCGATTCCTTCGCGCAACAAAATGGTCATTGCTTCCAAGCAACCCTGTACCGTTCTTACGGTATCAAACAAAGCCTCTTTATCTTCTTGCAAATCTTTGTTGTAGGCCAAAGGAAGTCCCTTCACTACTACCAACAAGGCTTGCAAGTTACCGAACACCCGCCCCGCTTTGCCCCGCACCAACTCCGGCACGTCGGGATTTTTTTTCTGGGGCATGATGCTAGAGCCCGTAGCGCAGCTATCTTTGAGCGTAATAAATCCAAATTCGTGAGAAGACCACAAAATCATTTCTTCTGACAAGCGGCTCAGGTGTATCATAATCAAGCTGGCTGCTGCGAGAAATTCGATCGCAAAATCTCGATCGCTCACTCCATCTAAGCTATTAGCATAAACCTTGTCAAACTGCAATAGTTCTGCCGTATAATGTCGGTCGATCGGGAAAGTTGTCCCCGCCAGCGCGCCGCAACCCAAAGGCGAAACATTCACCCGCTTGCAGATATCGCCGAGACGTTCCCAATCGCGATCGGTCATTTCAAAATAAGCTAACAGATAATGAGCCAAACTGATCGGCTGAGCGCGCTGCAAATGAGTGTAACCGGGAATTAAAGTTTCCACGTTACGATCGGCAAGATCGAGCAAAACCCGTTGAAATTCCCGCAATTGCTCACGAATTTCGGCGATGCGATCGCGCAAATACAAGCGAGTATCAGTGCCGGCTTGATCGTTGCGCGATCGGGCAGTGTGCAACTTTTTCCCCGCATCCCCCACAATCTCCGTCAGCCGCTTCTCTACAGCGAAGTGAACGTCTTCTGCATCAACTCCCGGAACAAAAAGTCCTTGGCGGTATTCCCGGCGGATCTGTTCCAAACCATTGACTAACTGTTCGCCTTCTGCTGCGGAAATAATCCCGGTTTTGGCCAGCATTTTAGCGTGAGCGACAGAACCAGTCAAGTCATACTCTATCAATTCAATATCGAAGCCAATACTAGCATTGAATCGGGCGATCGCCGGGTGCAGCGCCGATTCAAATCTTTGACTCCAAGTTTTTTGTTGTGTTGTCATTGCTCAAGCTAAAACTAGATTGTATCTCTCTTGCAGAATTCTATAAAACCGGTTTGTAGCAAAGACTTTAGTCTTTCCTCCGGTTTGTATTCAGGACTTTAATCCTCCATTCCCAATTCGGCAAGAAAAAACTCAAGTCCTGACTACAAACTTTTTATACATCTTTTGAGCAGAAAAAACTGAAGTGTGGACTACAAAATTGTGAAACTTTGGCTGCATCAGAAAGAAGTGAAGTTTCGGCTAAAAACCTTTTAAATCCGTTCCCGATACCTTCTGCGACAATAACTCTAACGAAAAATCCCTTTCAAGAACCAGCCAACAAAAATACCTATAAAAAAAGCTCCTATTTGACCAGTCGAAACAAAATTGTCCCAAGCTTTCTGGAAATTCGTAAAAATTTCGTAACTTTGACCCAAAAACACCGTCGAACTCAAATGAGATTTCAAAACTACCACGTGAGCGACATCATTCCAAGTAATCGAACTGGTTAATCCAGCAGTAATTTCCGGCATTAAATTAACTATCATGGTGACTTTCTCCTGCTAAAGGTGTTACCCTCAGTACAACCAATGTCATGTCATCTTCGTTACGATTGCCGATGCCAATAAACTGGTGAACGCGATCGAACAAATAATCCAAAATTTCTTCAGACTGCTGGTAATTTTGACAGGCCCACTGAAAAGCCGAGGTCAAGTTATCCTCGTCAAACCGATCGCCCCTTTGATTAGCAGCATCGGTAAATCCGTCTGTGTAATAAATAATAGTATCTCCTGGCTGCAATTGCACTTGAGCTTCTTGGTAATGCGAATCAGCATCCAGGCCAATTAACATTCCCTCCAAAGTATCGAGCTGAAGAATCGTATTAGTTGCAGCTTGCCACAGCAAAGGCGGGTGGTGAGCAGCATTGCTGTAACACAAAACGCGAGTTTTCGGGTCATACTCCGAATAAAACAGAGTCACAAAACGGTGGGAATTTTCCAAATCCGCGTGCATAACCCGGTTTAAATGTTGCAAAATTCTCGACGGCGAGTGGCGGTTCAACACCTCCGCCCGCAGCATACCCCGTGTCATCGTCATCAACAGGCCAGCCGGTACTCCTTTGCCCATCACGTCGCCGATCACAATGCTCCAGCGGCCCTTGTCGATTCTGGACTTGAGATTTTTAATTAGGGATGGGGGGTTTTCCCCCTCATTCTCCTTGCCGATCGGGTCATAGTCAGCGGGAATAAAATCATAATAATCTCCGCCGACTCTGCTAGCAGTTTGGCAGCGGGCGGCCACGTCAACACCCGGAATTTTTGGACAACTGCGGGGTTGCAGCCGCAATTGAATTTCCGCCCCGATTTCTAACTCTCTATCTAAGCGGTCTTTTTCCGCCAACTTAACAGAAAGTTCGTCTTTGCAAATAGCCACAGCAGTTTGATCCGCCACCAACCGAACTAATTTCTGTCTGCTGGGAGTCCAGAGATATTGTGGGTCACTGCTAAAAACATAAAGCCGCCCACGTTCCAAATTGTTGACTAAAATTGGCGCCCCAAACAAATGAACATCCGGGCCCAAATAACGACCGACTTGCAGGTCTAGACTAGAAGTTTGCCCAGAGGTTTCCGAAAACGATGCAGCAGTAGCGCCCACACCTGCTGTAGCTTGCCTGGTGGCGATTTCCAGCGCTTTTCGCATATCTTGGCACTGCCGTCCTTCCTGACAATGCAACTGCTGGAACCTGACTTGACCGTTGGGTTTGAACAGCACTAAAGCTCCCCCGTCGGCGTCCGTAACGCGAGTCGCCACCAAAGGCACCAACTCCAAAAATTGGTTGAGATTGTTAAAACTTCGCAGGGCAAATCCCAGCGAACCCAACATATCTTGAACGTTGTGCTGATATCGGTGCAAACGCGCCACCAGTTCTTTGAGGGCAAATACTGGCGTCGCGTCGGTGGAATTGCGACCCGAAGGGCGGTCTGCAGGTTGAGGTGAGGAGCGAGGCAAAGGCACAGCAGTCATTTTAAATTTGTGATTTTCGATCTTAGACGGAGGAGGAATGATTGAGGACTTACGGGCCACTTGAACAGAAACCCGTTTTTTTTTCGAGCAAGTAGTTTGGTTTGAGCGAGTAAATTGGGCACTAGGACATTGATATCAACTTAAGTCTAAAGTTCTTAAGAAATCTCGTTTATAGCTGAGTCTAGATACCCCCTAAATCCACGCTGCTTGCTCTACTTGGGGCGGCCCAAGACCGCAGCGGATCCCCTTAAGAAGAAGGGGGACTTTGACCATTTCCTGTCCCACCCGACTATCAAGGGGGCGCCAGGGGGATCTGGAAGAATGTGCAATCAGACAGCCGACTGATACTAAATTTGAGCTGAATTTGACACGCTTGCTTTGGCTCGCGGTTTGATCCCAACCAAGTAATAACAGAACGAAGGTATTGTTTCTAGATATTTATTTTTCACTTGATCGCTCGTGGCGATCGGCGCAAGTCCTGCGATGCTAGTTTGAGGTTAATAATTTGAGATTTTGAAGATCTGTGTCCGCCTCCCAAAGATGGGGGCGGCTGGCAAATGCCTCATCAATCTAAAATCTAAAATCTAAAATCGAGTAGGGCTTCCACAAATTCGTAACTAGAAAACGGACGCAAGTCTTCGATGCTTTCCCCGACTCCAATAAAGCGGATTGGCAGACCAAGCTGCTGCACTACTGCTAGGGCAACACCACCTTTAGCAGAACCGTCGAGTTTTGTCAATACTACTCCGCTTAATTTTGCCGATTCTGCGAACACTTCTGCCTGTCGCAAACCATTTTGACCCAGTGTGGCATCCAAGACCAGTAGAGATTCTACGGTAGCGCCTGGGGCTTTCTTATCTACAATGCGACGGATTTTACTTAATTCGTCCATCAGATTTTTTTTGTTTTGCAGGCGGCCTGCGGTGTCTACGATCAGCAGTTCTGTGCCTCGGGCGCTGGCAGCGGCGATCGCATCAAACACGACAGCAGCCGGATCGGTATTTTTCCCTGGGTTGGCAATAATTTCGACCCCACTGCGGGAACCCCAAACTTTCACCTGTTCGACGGCGGCGGCGCGGAAAGTGTCGGCGGCGGCAATTAGGGTTTTGTAGCCGGATTTTTGGGCAATATGGGCAAGTTTGCCGATCGTCGTAGTTTTGCCCGCACCGTTAACTCCTACAATCAACCAGATGTTAAAAGTGTCTTTTTCCGGGGCAAATGTCAGGCTGTAGGCGGGATTACCAGCGGCGGTTTCGGCACAGGGAGCGTCCAGAATATCGCGCAGAATCGTTTTCAGGTAGGCTAGAGCCTGTTCTGGCGGCAGCACTTCTTGTGTGAGTCTTTCTTGGAGGCGACTGATAATGATGTCGGTGGCTGCGACTCCGACATCGGCTTGTAGCAGCAAAGTCTCAATTTCGGCTACCGCGTCTTGATTGAGCGGGCCTTGACCGACGATCGCCTTTAGTCGATTAATTAAGCTGCGGCGCGTTCTTTCTAAGCCTTTCCGCAGTTTTTGCAGCCAAGTGATTTCTTCGACGGATACTTGGTCTGGTCGGCGGCCTTGACTGGCTAAAATTTCTGAGGACCACAGGAAGCCTTCGTCAAAGGCGAAACCGGGAATTTCTTGGATAATTGCCGCTCTCTCGGCGGCGGCTGCAATTACTTCTGGTTCTTCCAGGGCTGTTTCTTTAAGGCGTTCGATGCGCTCCATGCGATCGGCCTGAGCTCTGGCCCAAAACGGCAGGGCTTCGGCTGCTGCGCCCTCGGATGCGAGTGATTCGGTTTCTACAACCTCTGTTGCAGGTTCGGCAATTTCTATATTTTCTGCTGTAACTTCTAATTGTTGAGCAATAGGTGCAATGTCGATCGCCCCGGCTGTGGGTTGCAGAGTTTCTGGAATTTCTGCTGGGTTGGCTGCATCGAGCTCCATCGCCTCGGTTGCTTCAAGTGCGGCGGGTTCTGCAACTTCTGGAACTTCTGCAACGGTTGGTGCTGTGGGTACTGGTTCAAGTTCGATCGGCTCCGTTGCTTCAATAGTCGCCGGTTCTGCAACTTCTGCAACTGCCGCGCTTTCTGCTTCGGCTGCTGGAACATCGGGCGCTGCTGTCTCGGAAACTTCTGTTTCGGGTTTTTGCTGTTTTTGAATATTTTTGTAAGCAGCTTTTGCCCAATTTAGATAATCTTCGGCTACAGCGGGAGAGCCTTGCTCTGTTGCATCTGTTTGAGGCTCAACCGGTGCGGATTTTGCCGACTCATCTTGTGGCTGTTCGGGGGTTGCCTCTGTTTCAGAAGATTTGCTTTCGCTGTACTGGCGACGAAACCAATTAAATACCATAGGAAATTGGGAATATAGTTATTAGTCCTTAGTTTAGAGCGGATTGCGAATTGCGGATTGTGGATTGCTAATGACTCTGGGTAAGCTTCGCGCCCCGGCGTGCACCCTCCGGGTAAGGTACTCACCAAGCACCCGGAGGACTGAGGACTAAGGACTAGGGACTAACAACTTCTGCATTGATTTTATCGACTACTCGGCGGAGGACTCCGTTGATGAAGCGATGTCCTTCGTCGCCGCTGTAGCGTTTTGCGAGTTGGACGGCTTCGTTGACGCTGACTTGTTCGGGTAAGCCCAGATATAGCATTTCGGCGATCGCGATTCTCATGATATCTCGATCAATCCGGGGCAACCGTTCTATTTGCCAATCTACAAGGGCTTCCGAGAGCAATTCATCAATTTGAACACGGTTGGCGCTGACTTTCGTCAGGATTTGCAAAGCATAGGTGCGGACATCTTGCTGGTTGGCTAGCTGGATCAGTTCTGGAAACTCCATTGCTGAACCGAGACGGTTGATTGCGGTTTGGGTGAGTTCGACTGCTTCCCGCACCATTGTTCTAGCACTTTGTATATCGGCGGCGCGGATTTCGCTGGCAAGCAGTTTGTCGCTACTCCGCTGCACTTCGGATGCTGCTGCTTCTAGGGATTCTTGAACTTCTGCTGTCAGGGTACGGATGGCGGCGAGGAGAACATCTTGCAGTTTCTTGGCTTCTAAGAGTTCTGGATTCGTTGGCAGTTGGCTGATGCCGAGGAGTGCGAGTTCGCGTGCTGTTTCGCGGGCTTTTTTCATAGTTTTTAGATAGGAATTGAGAATTTAGGAAGTTTTTCGATCGCGCGCGGACTTGAACTTTAGCAGAAAACTCGACTAAAAGCGTTACAAGACCAGCCGTCTGACTCGCCAGCGGCGGGTAGTTTACAGATAGTTCACTGTCAAACCTAAGATTTATGCTCGAAACCGGGTTTCTGAGTATAGGCTTTCTCGGTTTGGGCTGGTTTTGTCGAAATATTATCTGCTATGGGGAAAGTTTACACGGTCTTACGGGCCACTAAAGATGTCTTGGTTCACTCTTCTTCGACTGGAACAGCCTGGTATCTTGATTCGGATACCAAGGGTTCGAGTGTTTTGCCCTTGATTTTTTCGGGGGTTACGGGAACTGAGTTGCTGGGGTTGACGATGCCGCCAGAGATGATCACTTTAAAGGCATCTTCGATCGACATTGACAAATTGACTAAATCTGCTTCGGGGACGATAGCGTACCATCCGGTAGTGGGGTTCGGAGTGGTGGGGATGAAAATGCCGATCGGAGTTTCACCGGAAAGGTGAGGTGGGATGTCGTTACTCTCGATCGTACCGGTCACAAATGCTAAGGTCCAGATTCCCCGCCGGGGATATTCCACTAACACCACGCGGCGAAATTTGTCGTTTGATTTGAGGAGGGTTCCCAGCAGTTGTTTGAGGGTTTTGTAAACCGAACCGGCTAGGGGAATTGCCTGCAACAGGCGTTCGCCAAAGTCTAGCAGCCACTTGCCGAAAATGTTGCGGGCCATTAAACCGATGACTAAGATGCTCAGCAGGGGTACAGCCAGCCCTACTAAAAGATTTAGCAGATTCACCAAAATCGGGTGGAGCCCGTCAAAAGGGTTGATCTGCTTGGGAATTTTGGTGAGAAAATTGATGACCCAACTGGCGACGGTAATTGTCAGCCAGATGGTGGTAGCTAAGGGGATCACTACCAATAGTCCTGCGATCAGGTCGTTTTTTAAGTCTTGTTTGATGCGTTGGAGCACGGCGGGTCAAATCTCCTCGTAACTGGTTGCCAATAACCTGAATAAAGCTGAGACTAAAGCAACTGCACGGGCTTTACTGGAAGTCACCATAGACGATGGTTTTCAATTCTGCTAAACCCTACCCTTTCTGAGGGGGAAGAGTTAGGGATCGCCGGTGCTGTACCTCTATTTTAAAGAATTATTGCAAGTTGGCGCTTGGTTTTAATATATGCGGGCTGTGCAGCAGCTCACCGTATTGTATATTTTAAGACACTTTGGGTTTGTTCAATCAATAAGCCGATCGGTCAGAGGCAGCCAGGGAGTGCAAGTGTAGGGAGTCCAGAGAAAATTTTCTGGGATTTGTATAGGAATTTAATTGGTCGATCGAGCTTTCTCAGATTTTCGGCTGGGTGGCACTTCGTTGTACCGAATTCAGGGGAATCTATGCAGGTTGAATGCAGTGTCTATGCAAAAATCTATCTTGGGATAGATGCAGTGTGACCACTTATTACTACAATATAGGTGATTTTTGATGGGCGACAACGATAAACAAGGCAACAGTTGCCTACCATCCAACACTTGCATATTAGGCAAATCCGGCAAAAAGTAAAGCAGACAGACCAGCAACTTTGACTTTTTTTGACAGGATCTATCTATATTCAGGAAATAAGGGCAGAATTCAAGCGAAGTCGAGTTTCAAAGGAGCGGCAAAGCAATATATAATTAACTCGGCCATCACTACAAAAAAAAATAATCTGCCAAACGAGGTAGCAGTAGTTAGTAGCAAGCGAGATAAATTACTACATAGATAGTTGTTTCTAGCCAGAAGAGCGAAACTATTTGTTCAACAGGGTCTACCTAAACTGCTGCAGTGAAGCAAGACTCCAGCGATGCCGATTCCTTGGAAGCCGACGAAAGTTAAGGAAAAACAAGCGTACTAGCCGATAACCTCAGAGCGGGGGTTCACCTAGCGGCAAGCAGCAATAGACTTGATTAGAAGCTAGGATTGAGATATGAATGCTCAACTCATCAAACCAATTGATTTTTACATTTTTTTATGCCATTAAAAACGCAAGACTTTTTTGGGCTTCACTTAACCAGTCGCAGCCCGATCAAATTTTGTATCCGATAATTAATATTTAAGTAAAAGGAATTTTTGTGAAAACGCTCAGTATCCTCTTAGTAGAAGACAGTCCCCTAGATGCCGAACTGATTGAGGCATATCTAATGGATGGTGGGCTCCAATTTTCTCTGGTGTGTGTGGAAACTCGAGAAGACTTTGCCACGGCGCTGGAAAAACAACGTTTTGACATTATTTTGGCAGATTATATGCTGCCTTGTTTTAACGGGATAGCTGCACTGGAAATCGCCCACACTACTTGTCCGGGAGTGCCGTTTATTTTTGTTTCGGCTACTTTGGGCGAGGAAGTGGCGATCGAAACTTTGAAAAGCGGCGCTACTGATTATGTTCTCAAACGCCGTTTGATACGCCTGGTGCCGTCGATTCAGCGGGCCCTGCGGGAAGTTCAAGAACGAAATGAGCGCAAGCAAGCTGAAGCACAGCAGCAGGAGAGCGAAGCGAGATTTCGGATTATGGCAGATACCGCGCCTGTGATGATTTGGATGTCGGACACTGACCAACTTGGCGATTACTTTAACAAAGTTTGGCTGGAGTTTACCGGTAGAACTTTGGCGCAAGAAATGGGCACGGGTTGGATGGAAAACTTGCACCCCGATGACTTACCAGAATGTCTGGATATTTACCAAAAAGCCTTCAAAGCTGGCAGCGACTATCGGATTGAATGTCGCATGAGACGCTATGACGGGGAATACCGTTGGGTTTTGGGTACAGGCGTACCCCGGTACAGGTCTGATCGCACTTTTGCCGGTTACATCGGTTCTTACATCGATATTAGCGATCGAAAACAGGCAGAACAAGAACGCGCTGCGGCTTTGTCCCGCGAACAAGCAGCGAGGTTGCAAGCAGAAGAAACTGCTAAAGCGCTGCAATTGGCAAACGATCAAATTACTAACATTCTCGAAAGCATTACCGATGCTTTTATCGCTGTTGATTTAAATTGGAACTATACCTATGTCAACCACCAAGCTATTGAGCTGTTAGGCAGACCAAAAGCTGAACTGATTGGTAAAAAATTTTGGGATATATTTCCCTGGGCGGTCGATTTACCGTTTTACAAAATGGCTACCAAAGCATTAGCAGAAAAAGTAACGATCGAGTATGAGGGATTCGTACCGTTATGGAATAAGTGGTTGAAGATGCGTTTTTATCCTTCCGATTCTGGTTTGTCGGCTTACATCCAAGACGTTACCGATCGCAAGCAAACAGAAGCTGCACTCCAAGCTAGCGAAGAAAAGCTGAGAATGTTAGCCGAAGCTAACTTGATAGGAATTATCTTCGGGGATGTGAACGGCGCTATCATCGAGGCTAACGATGAATTTTTGCGGATAGTTGGTTACACGCGGGAACAGTTGCAGCGCGGGGAATTAAACTGGATTGACCTCACGCCCCCGGAGTACCAGTCTCTCGACAAGAAGGGGATTGCAGAAGCACAAGCAACGGGGGCTTGCACTCCCTACGAAAAGGAATTCTGGAGGAGAGACGGCAGCCGGATTCCGGTGTTGATCGGATATGTTTTGCTGGCCCAAAAGCGGCAAGAATCGGTGGCTTTTATTCTCGACTTGACGGTGGGCAAGCAGTTGGAAAGAGAACTGCACGATCGAGCCCAGGAATTGGCGCGGGCGAACCGGATTAAAGACGAGTTTCTAGGAACTTTGTCCCACGAATTGCGAACGCCGCTGAATGCGATGCTGGGATGGGCACAACTGTTGCGAAACCGCAAGTTTGACGAAAAAACCACTGTTCGGGCTCTGGAAACGATCGACCGCAATACACGCTCGCTGGCAACTCTGATCGAGGATTTGCTAGACGTGTCCCAGATTATTAGCGGGAAACTGTCGCTGAATTTGCGTTGGGTGGATGTGATTTCGACTGTTGAGGCTGCGATCGATACTCTCGCGCCCGCGATTGCGGCCAAAAATATTGAAATTGTGACGGATTTCGACCCAACTACCGGGCGGATTTTTGCCGATTCGGGCCGGTTGCAGCAGGTAGCCTGGAATTTGCTGTCGAATGCGATTAAGTTTACTCCCGATGGCGGACAGGTGAAGGTGGCGGTGCGAAAGATGCAGGGGACTTTGGCCCATGAGGAATCCGCTTGCTGTAAAAAATTGTCGCCCGCTACTGTGGAAATTGAGGTTAGCGACACGGGACAAGGGATTTCAGAAGAGTTTTTGCCGCACGTTTTCGAGCGGTTCAGCCAAGCGGACAGCTCTACAAGGCGATCGTACAACGGATTGGGTTTGGGTTTGGCCCTAGTGCGGCATTTTGTGGAAATGCACGGGGGGACGGTGCAAGCCGAATCGGCCGGGAAGGGAAAAGGGTCGAGGTTTTTAGTGAGATTGCCAATTCAACACCTTCCTGGCGACGGCGGATTTTCTGTTGCCGGACTCGGGGAGTTGGCGATTCCTCTAAGCAAGGCGCGAGCCCCTGTAAAGGAGTCTTTTGTCAACAGCAATCTTTCTGGAGTGCGGGTATTGGTGGTCGATATCGACGCGGATTCCCTGGATTTTGCCTCTACCGTGCTCGAAGATTGCGGGGCCCAGGTGGAGACTGCTAGCTCTGGAAAGGGTGCGTTGGAGGCGATTGAAAGGCTGAATCCGGATGTGTTGGCGATCGATATCGGGATACAGGCCCTTGACGGAGAGGCTCTGCTGCAACAAGTGCGATCGCGGATGGTGGACAGGGAAATTCCGGCGTTGGCGTTCACGGCGGTTGGTAGGGTAGAGGAACGCATACGGGCACTGCAGGAAGGTTTTCAAATTTATGTGCCCAAGCCGATCGAGCCTGCTGAGTTGGTAGCGGTGGTGGCAAGTTTGGTGGGGCGATCGAACGATTTTAGATTTTAGATTTTAGATTGACTCCGCGAGGACGGAAATCCTAACTACAAACCAATTTTCTTGCCTTCGAGCGATCGAAGAATTCGGGTAAAAAACGTTTTTTTTAGTATTAATCTGAACTAGAGCTAATTTGTCAATGCCCAAAAGTTATAAATTTAATTTCGCTCAAAGTTGGTAGTTTTTGATACTGATAGCAGTGTCAAAAAACAATGCAACTATCAGCCGACGAGCCAAACCCTGATAACCATCAGTAGTCCGACTTCTAAAATCTAAAATCTAAAATTTAAAATCTAAAATCTAAAATTGTATGAGGTGGAGGGACGATCGCCCTTAACACTATTTCCTCACATATCAAGTTCAGCAATTAGCTACTTCATTAAGCATGACTCTTAGTTACAATTAACCTAATTTGTCATACCCTAAAAGTTATAAATTTAATTTAAGTCAAAGTTTTTAGCTTTTGAGCAGAGGTGCAGGGACGATCGCCTTTAACAGCATCTCCTTAAATATCAAGTTCAGCAACGAGATGCTTCATTAGAAAAATATTCGGCCGGCGTAAATGCTTCTAACACTCCTCTATTGCCCGCCGTGCAAGGATTTTTTTGTTTTTGGATGTGGACTGGTCGCCCGCTTCCCACTATCGAGGGCTAGATACCAATTGCACCCGGCCGGCATCCATTTCATCCATTAATAACTCTAAAGCCTCATAATCAATATCCGAGATGTACCCCAAACGGGTAAGCTCGTAGTTGATTTCGTTTTCAATGTCTGGCGTCAACTGCTTAATGTAGAGGGCTTTTTCTACAAGTTGACGAATAGCATGAGTTGCTTGCATAGTAAGTCGGAGAACTCCGTACAGTTTAATTTTCCTCTGAAGTGTCGAGCAAATAGGTGATCTAGATCAGAACTCATAAGTGATTTAAATTACATTGTTCAGTTTTATCTGACAGCTAGGGCAAAGTCGATCGCAATTTTTAGAGTTACCAAGACTCAACCTGCTGGCATTAATAAAAAATAGTATAGTAGCTTACGTTTCCTGCCCAAATCTTACGCAAAATTTCATAAAAAAGAGTCAATAAATAAAGATTCAGTAAAATCACTGAAAAGAACTGGTCAGTTTGCCTCAGATTAAGTTAGGCTCAGAGTAATCAAGTAGGTTTAGGCTTACATCCGTCCAGCGCAGTAGTTGAAAATACGTAGCAATCATAGGTTTGACATATGCAGACACTTCTTGCCCATAAACCAATTACGGTGATTCGACCCCTAGACTACCTGAATGCAGCCACCTGCGGAGAATTCGGACGGCAACTAGCGACAGCAATTGCAGCCCCCGGAGTGGTAGCGGTACTCGTAGATTTGGGTGCAGTAACATTTATTGACAGTGCCGGTTTGATGGCATTGGTTTCGGGCCTGAAGCAGGCGAAAAAAATGGGGCGCAGGTTTAGTCTTTGCTCGGTATCCCCCGGCATTAAGATGATTCTGGAACTCAGCCAACTCGATCGAGTATTTGAGATATTTGAAAATGTCGATAGCTTTGAAGCCGAAAACTCCTGCGTAAACCAGCACTGGTAGAGGTTCCTCCTCGGCGAAAACAAGCAACAAAACACAGCAAATTCGGTTAAATGCCGAACAGACAGACGGCTGTCGTTGGCGTGTTGGCAGATTTTAAGGTAGGCTGCTTAAGAGTCGCAAATATTTAGCGAGTCGAGCCGTGGCAGTAAAAGTCGAAGAATTACTTACAGCAGACATTAATCAGCCTGCTCGTTATCTGGGAAACGAATTGGGATCTACGCACAAGCCTTGGGACGAGGCATTGGTGCGCTGGGTTCTCACTTACCCAGAAGTTTATGAAGTTGGTGCTTCCAATCTGGGGCACATCATCCTTTACAACATTTTGAACGCAGGGCCGAGACAGTTGTGCGATCGGGCTTATTTGCCCGCCCCTGACTTGGCAGCAAAACTGCGATCGACCAAAACTCCGCTGTTTGCCGTAGAATCGAGGCGATCGCTCACAGAATTTGATATTCTGGGCTTCAGCCTCAGCTACGAACTCGGAGCCACAAACATTCTGGAAATGCTGGATTTAGCCGGCATTCCCCTAACTTGGCAAGAAAGAGCGACCAATCCCCAAAACGGTCAAATGCCGCTGATTTTTGCTGGCGGGCAAACGGCAACTTCTAACCCCGAACCCTACGCGGACTTTTTTGACTTCATCGCTTTGGGAGATGGAGAAGAGTTGCTGCCAGAAATTGGCTTGATTTTGGCAGAAGGCAAAACAAATAATTTGAGCCGAGAAGCATTGCTGCTGGATTTAGCGCAAATTCCCGGTGTCTACGTCCCGCAATTCTACGATATGGCGGCCGACGGTTCTGTTCATCCCAACCGCCCGCAAGTTCCAGAACGAATTCTGCGCCGCGTGGCAACTCCGATACCAGCTTATTCGATCGGCCTGGTTCCCTACGTCCAGACAGTACACGACAGACTGACAGTAGAAATCCGCCGGGGATGCACCCGCGGGTGTCGCTTTTGTCAGCCGGGAATGCTGACTCGCCCCGCGCGCGATGTCGAACCGCAGCAAGTCGTAGAGGCGATAGAACAGGGGATGCAAGCCACCGGGCACAGCGAGTTTTCCCTGCTTTCCCTGAGTTGTTCCGATTATCTGGCACTCCCAGCAGTCGGCATGGAAATCAAAAATCGCCTGAAAGATAAAAATATTTCTCTGTCTCTACCCAGCCAGCGGGTTGACAGATTTGACGATAATATTGCCGACATTCTCGGCGGGACGCGGCAAGGCGGTTTGACTTTTGCCCCGGAAGCTGGTACTCAGCGGATGCGGGACATCGTTAACAAAGGTTTGACCAACGAAGAATTGCTTCGTGGTGTCAAAACTGCGGTCGATCGCGGCTGGGATAAAATCAAGCTGTATTTTATGATTGGTTTGCCAGGAGAAACAGATTTTGATGTTCTCGGCATCGCCGAAACAGTCCGCTGGCTGCACCGGGAATGCAGGATCAATGGCAGGCGGGGACTGAATTTTAACTTGACAATTTCTAATTTTACGCCTAAGCCTCACACTCCTTTTCAGTGGCACTCGGTTTCTACTGCTGAGTTTTCCCGCAAGCAAAAACTCCTGAAGGAAGAGTTTCGAGGGATGCGGGGCGTCAAGGTGAATTACACTGATGTGCGGATTTCGGCAATGGAGGATTTTGTCGGACGGGGCGATCGACGTTTGGCTGCTGTAGTCCGCCGCGCTTGGGAACTTGGCGCGGGTATGGATGCGTGGTGGGAAAGCTTGGATCAGGCTTACAAAGCTTGGACTCAGGCAATAGATGAATCGGGCCTTACTTGGAAATACCGCCAAGTCGAAAGCGGCGAGTGGAATCTTTTTGAGAAGGAAGAAGGAAGTTCGGCAACGGATTCTGTAACGGATGTAACGGATGTCAGTCCGATGGAAGTCGGAAGAGAAATCAAGGAAGATTTTCCCAATTCTCCGGATCTTCCCCTCTCCGCTTCCCCCACTCTCCCCCTCTCCCCCTCCCCCTCTCTCCCCCTCTCTCTCGATCAGGCCCTGCCTTGGGATCACTTAGATACGGGAATCGACAAAAACTGGCTGAAAATTGACTTGCAAAAGGCTTTAGAAGCAGCGACGGTTCCCGACTGTTCCTTTGAAGGGTGTTCGCGCTGCGGGGTTTGTGGCACCGATTTCGGACACAATGTGGTTGTGGATGCGCTGCCAATTCCAGAGTTTGCTGGGGAGTTTGTTCCGAATACGGAGCGGAAACAGCGTGTGCGGGTTTGGTTCGGGAAGGTGGGCGATATGGCTTTGGTTGGTCATTTGGATTTGATCCGATTGTTCGATCGAGTAGTCCGCAGAGCCGATTTGCCGATTTCGTTTACCGGCGGGTTTCACCCGAACCCTCGGATTTCTCTGGCAAATGCTCTCCCTCTGGGTGTTACCAGCACTGGGGAAATTGCCGACTTTGAGCTCACTGAGTCGATCGATATTGAGAGTTTTCGGGAAAAATTGGCGGCTAAGCTGCCGGAAAATATTCCGATTTACAAGGTTGAGTCGATCGATCTCAAGGCTCCTTCTGCTAACCAGTTGTTAGAAGCAGCGGAGTACGTAATTACTGTGGCCTCCGCAGGCTCGTTGACAGAAAATGGCGAATTAGGTCGGGAAAATGCTGCTCCTGTCTCGGTGGCTCCTGATGCCAACTGGGAAGCTTGGGTCAAGACGATCGTCGAAACCGAGGCTTTTTGGCGGGTGCATACTACTAAGTCGGGAAAGACGCAGAATGTCAATTTACGCGAAAGGCTGCACAAACTAGAACTTGTAGAGCAGAAACCAGACAGCAGCACCTCTGCCTCTGGTACTACATCCGAAGGTAGAGCCGTCTTGCGCTTTACCGGGAGTTGTCGCAGCGACGGCAACTTGCTAAAGCCAGAACATATTATTTTCATGCTCGAACAAGTCAGCCAGCAGGAAATTCAGCTTCTACAGGTTGAGCGTAGTCAGCTCATCCTGGGTTATGGTTAAGATAGGGAAGCTCTGGTGGAATATTTCACCTTCGGCTCTCGATCGGGATGTGTCGTTTCACGCTATAATCGCTTGTTATGGAAGCCGCGGCGGCTCGAGCGCTTTAGTCGCTCGCCGCCCTCGTCAACCAGCAACGCGGGCTGGGTGCAAATTGCTTCTGTTCAAGACTTCAAGCCTTTTTGTTGTACATTCACGGGCTCAATCTAGCGCCAAACCCGCAAAAGCGGGGTCTGAACCAAATTTAGCGATTAATTTCGATCGATCGACTGGTTGTCGGTGGTCGGCTTATTCAAAAATCTCACGGTTCAAACCGCAGAGCGGGTATTCAACAATAGATGTTTTTGACGGGTCAAAAAACGGAGATAAGCCCCCGACTTAAGTCGTGGAGAACCAAAAATTTTAGATTTTAGATTAAAGTTCCAGCTCCCAGATTTATCTGTGGAGTAAATCTAAAATCTAGAACCTAAAATCTAAAATCGACTGACCCGTCAAAAAACGGAGATAAGCCCCCGACTTAATTCGTGGAGAACCAAAAATTTTAGATTTTAGACTCTAGTTCAATCTCCCAGATTCATCTGTGGAGTAAATCTAAAATCTAAAATTTAAAATCTAAAATCGACTGACCCGTCAAAAAACGGAGATAAGCCCCCGACTTAATTCGTGGAGAACCCAAATTTTAGATTTTAGACTAAATTTCAATCTCCCAGATTCATCTGTGGAGTAAATCTAAAATCTAAAATCTAAAATCTAAAATCGACTGACGAGGTTTTAGGGTTGGCAGGGGCGGAGGTTGCAGTCGAATGCCAAGCTGGGGTATGTTGAGTGCGATCGCGCAAGAATTCAACAAAAGTCTAGGCGCTTTCACTCCTACCTACTTTCCCTCAAAACCAGCCCTCTACCACCACGCAAGCGGAGTTATCAGTTCGTAGTGTTAAGTTGTGTGTTAAGAAATTGGTACGGTGTCAATGAATTTATTCGCTGAGTTCAAAGGAAGAGTTGTAAGTGTTGAATTTTGAGTATTGATTTCGCAATTCTCAACTCAAATCTCAATATTGCTAACTCGATAAAAGCCTCCTTATTTCTATCTCTCAGATTTATCTGCTGAGCATAACTCATAACTCTGTACGGGCGGGTTTAACTACTTTATCTGTAACAGTTAACACTGAACAGCCAACAGTTAACAGTTAACAGTGAACGATCAACAGTTAAATTTCCTTCCTCCCTGCACCAACTCACAGCTCATAACTCTTCAAGCTACTACTAATTACAGTCAAAGTCAGAAACACTTTTGTGCGTAAGTGTCTCTAACTTGCTGCCAGTTTTTTGAGGAAATTGAATGACAAAGCAGATAGTTATAGCAGAGCAGCATCGCATTGCTGCCGTCTTTTCAGAAGATCAAATCCAAGAACTTGTGGTAGCCACAGGCAGCCACCAAGTCAGTGACATTTATTTGGGAATTGTTGAAAATGTACTTCCTGGGATAGATGCGGCCTTCGTCAATATTGGGGACCCAGAACGTAACGGGTTCATGCACGTAACAGACCTCGGCCCGCTGCGTCTTAAACGCTCGGCAGGAGCAATTACAGAACTCCTGACCCCCCAGCAGAAAGTGGTGGTACAGGTAATGAAAGAACCGACGGGCAGCAAAGGCCCCCGGCTAACAGGCAACATTACCCTGCCGGGCCGCTATTTGGTACTGATGCCCTACGGCAGGGGAGTCAATCTCTCGCGGCGGATCAAGTCGGAAGCCGAGCGCAACCGCCTCAGAGCCCTGGCTATTTTGGTGAAACCGGCCGGGATGGGGCTGCTGGTACGCACTGAAGCTGAAGGGATGACCGAAGAAGCGATCATGGAAGATTTGGAAGTCCTCCAAAAACAATGGGAAGCCGTTCAACTCGAAGGCGGTACTTCGCGGGCGCCGGCACTTCTCAACCGGGATGACGATTTTATCCAGCGGGTGCTGCGAGATATGTTCAGCGGTGACGTGAATCGGATTGTGGTGGACTCGCAAAATGGAATTAAGCGGGTGAAGCAGCAGTTGATGAGCTGGAACGGCGGTAAACTTCCTGCGGGAGTTTTGATCGACCACCACCGAGAGCGCGCCTCGATTTTAGAATTTTTCCGCGTTAACGCTGCGATTCGAGAAGCCCTCAGACCGAGGGTGGATTTGCCTTCGGGTGGTTATGTGATTATCGAGCCGACTGAGGCGCTGACGGTGATCGATGTCAACTCTGGCTCGTTTACTCGATCGGCGACGGCTCGGGAAACGGTACTCTGGACAAATTGCGAAGCAGCCACGGAAATTGCTAGACAACTGCGGTTACGCAATATTGCCGGGGTGATTATTGTTGACTTTATTGACATGGAATCCCGCCGCGATCAGTTGCAGGTGCTGGAACATTTCAATAAAGCTCTCAAAGCTGACAAAGCTCGGCCGCAAATCGCTCAACTTTCGGAATTGGGACTGGTAGAACTGACCCGCAAGCGCCAAGGTCAAAATATTTACGAGTTGTTTGGCCACAGTTGTCCTACTTGCAGCGGGTTGGGTCATCTGGTGCAACTCCCCGGAGAAGAAGACTTCGCCGCAGCGGTGCGGGAATCGGGCGATCGCACTGTTGCTACATCGAACCGCGTTTTGTTGAATTTGCCAGAAGGATTGGAACGCCGCAGCTTGACGCCTGTGGCGGCTGCAACTCCTGCCCCGGTGCGGGAAGAACGCCCCCCCGAACCTGCTCGGGCTGCTTGGGAACCTCAGAGCGAAAGTTTGGATTTTGAGACCGGCAGTAACGCCTCGCCTTTGGACTTGCTCAACCATCCCAGCTATCAGGATTTGGGGAACGGAACTAGACGGCGCCGCCGCCGCCGGATTGGCGAAGAGCCTTTTGCTCTCCCGGCGGAGGAGGAACCTGTACGTAGCAAGTTGCGGCTGCCGAATACTTCGAGCGCGCCCGTCGCGGATACGCGCTCTGAGTATCTGGCCCCCCCCGGCATCCGGGCCGCGTCGGAGGGCTTCGGGCTGGTGAATATGGCGACTGCTGGCAGGCGCGAGGATTTCGATCGCGTGCGTCCGGCTAAGTCTGAGTTGATGAAGCCGATGGTGGAGCCTCCAGAGGTGATTTCGGTGGAAATGACGGCGGAGGAGCAGGATGTTTATGCTCTGATGGGGGTTTCTCCTTTGGTGCTTACCGATCGCAGCGTGAAAAATCCTAAAAATGCGATCGTTTCGGTGACTCTCCCCGGAGCGGCCCCGAACAAGCCGCCTTTCGAGCAGCTCGAATTTGAGTTTGAAGCGACGACGCCTCCACAGAATGTTGAGGATGAGGAACGGGATTATTATCCAGAAAGGTCGGTAGTTGAGCCTGTTTTTTCTGAGGCCGATGATGATGATGATGATGATGATGAGTCCCAAATTTATGGCGAGAGTTTGATCGACCAAACTGATGATTTTGATCGGATGGAGGAACCCAGTGATGTGATGGACGAATCCTATGAGCCGATCGAATCCCATGAGCCGATCGAATCCCATGAGCCGATCGAATCCCATGAGGCGATCGAATCCCATGAACCGATCAAATCCCATGAGCCGATCGAATCCCATGAACCGATAGAAGCCAGCCAACCCAGCCAACCCAGCGAGCCCGAGGAGCCTGCTATCAACCGTCGCCGCCGCCGCCGCTCGTCAGCCGTTGTGGATGAGTGATATGAAGTCAGAGGGAAGAAGGAAGAAGTCAGAGGGAAGAGGGAAGAAGGAAGAAGTAGAAATTTTTACTCTCTTCCCATCTTTCCATCTTCCCCTTTCTCCCTCTCCCTCGAACGCTCTGGTAATTGCGGGTGTGGATGAAGTCGGACGAGGGGCTTTGTTCGGGCCGGTGGTGGCTGCGGCCTGCATTTTGCCCGACGAAGTTCTCGATGAATTAGCAAGTTGCGGGGTGCGCGACAGCAAGCAGTTGAGTGCCGCAGCCCGGAGTCGGTTAGCCGTAAAAATCCGGGCTGTGGCGGTTGACTGTCAAGTTGGTGCGGCTTCGGTGCGGGAGATCGATCGCCTCAATATTTTGCAGGCTTCTTTGTTGGCGATGAAACGGGCTATTTTGAAGCTGAAGGTGACGCCTGATTTGTGTTTGGTTGATGGGAATCAAAGGATTCCCAATTTGGCGATCGAGCAAGAGACGATGATCAAGGGTGATGGGCGATCGATTCAGATTGCTGCTGCTAGTATTGTGGCGAAAGTTTGGCGCGATGAATTAATCCAGCGCTTGGCTGTTAAGTATCCTGAATATGACTTGACAAATAACAAGGGATATGGAACAGCTAAACATAAATTGGCTTTAGAACGCTGCGGGCGATCGGCTTTTCACCGAGTGTCTTTTAGTCCTTGTCGAAGATAGCTAGTTGTAGTCAATAATACAAGTTTGGTTAAAGTGAGATGTTGCACCATTCTCGCTTAACAGGTTTTTCGGCCTGTTCCACAAAGAGTGAATTTTGTTGTGGGGTGGGCTTCTAGCCCGCCCATAAAAGGGTAATTGATAATGGTGCAACATCTCAGGTTAAGTAGAAATAGTTCCACTCAAAAAAAGCGACTGTTCAAGAAGGTGCAGATTACCATATTTTACATAAAAATTAACATTCTAAAAATTACCCAAAATGTTAAAAATTGAAGGATACGAGATTCTCGATCGAATTTACGAAAGCCCAAATTCGACGGTTTATCGAGGCATTCGGGAACAGGACAATCAACCTGTTATCTTGAAAATGCTCGATCAAGATTATCCCGATCCTGCTGAACTTACCCGCTACAAGCAGGAATACGAAATTACTTGCAATCTCAACAATATCGAAGGATTTGTCAAAGTTTATAGCCTACAGGAGTATCAAAGAACTCTAGTCATTATATTTGAAGATTTTGGCGGCACTTCTTTAAAAATTTTGAATGATAACCCTATAGAAACGCCAAATATTTCATCTTTACAGCACTTCCTCCGCATCGCTATTCAAACAGCAGAGATTTTAGCTCGAATTCATGCTGCCCAAATTATCCACAAAGACATTAACCCCGCCAATATCCTGCTCAACCCAGAAACCGGGCAAGTCAAAATTATCGATTTTGGCATTGCTACTGTCTTCACCCGCGAAAATCCTACCCTAAAAAACCCCAATGTTTTAGAAGGTACATTACCCTATATTTCTCCAGAACAAACTGGAAGGATGAACCGTTCTCTTGATTATCGAACCGACTTTTACTCTTTGGGCGTTACATTCTACGAACTCCTCACCGGACAACTTCCATTTGCCGCTGACGATGCTTTGGAGTTGGTACATTGCCACATCGCCAAACAACCAGTACCGCCCCATGAGGTTAATCCAGAAATTCCCCCAATTATTTCTGATATCGCGCTCAAACTGATGGCCAAAACAGCAGAAGAACGATATCAAAGTGCCTGCGGAATCAAAGCAGATTTAGAAGAATGCTTGAACCAGTTACAGACAAATGGCAAAATTGAATCATTCCCCCTCTGTCGTCAAGATATTTGCGACAAGTTCCAAATTCCCCAAAAACTTTACGGACGCGAGGCAGAAGTTGCCGATTTACTAGCAGCCTTCTCTCGGATTAGCAAAAACCAAAATAACCAGCAATCCCGTAAAGAATTAATGCTGGTTGCTGGTTATTCGGGAATCGGCAAGTCAGCACTGGTATCCGAAGTTTATAAACCAATAACTAAGGCGAGAGGCTATTTTATAGCTGGAAAATTTGACCAATTTCAGCGCAATATTCCTTATTCTGCTATTGTCAGCGCCTTTAAGGGATTAGTGCGACAACTGTTAACCGAAAGCGAAGAACAGCTTAATCAATGGCGAGAAAAACTATTAAATGCTTTTGGTGCTAACGGTCAAATTATTATTGATGTAATTCCCGAAGTTGAATTGATTGTAGGCAAACAGCCGGCCTTGTCTGCATTAGGTGCAAATGAATCGCAAAATCGCTTTAATCTTATCTTCGGCAATTTCATTCGCGTATTTTGTTCAGAAAAGCATCCTTTAGTCATTTTTCTGGACGATTTGCAATGGGCAGATTCTGCCACCCTCAAATTAATCCAACTGATGATGGTGGATGCAGATACCCAATATCTATTTGTGATTGGAGCTTATCGAGACAACGAAGTCAATTCTACCCATCCCTTGATGGTGACGTTGGAAGATATCCGCTCTGAGGGAGCCACTGTTAACCAGATTAACCTACTACCTTTAGCCCAACCACATATCAATGAATTGATTGCAGATACGTTGCAATGTGAGCGTTATGCTGTCAGAGATTTAGCCGGATTAATTCTTAAAAAAACCAGTGGCAATCCTTTCTTTATTACGGAATTATTGAAAAACTTATATACAGAAAATCTGCTAAATTTCGATTTCAATGAGCGCATTTGGCAGTGGGATATTGTTCAGATTGAGGCGAGGGCAATTACTGACAATGTGGTAGAATTAATGGTTCGCAAGCTCAATAAATTGCCGTCCAATACTCAACAGGTATTGCGTTTTGCAGCTTGTATAGGTGCAGAGTTTGACTTAAACACTCTATCAATTATTTGCGATCGCTCCCCCGCTGAAATTTTCTATTCTCTGAAAAAAGCCATTCATGCTGAGTTAATTTTTACTATCTCAGAATTAGATAGTCAACTTTTAATTCATCACTATAAGTTTGGACACGATCGCATCCAACAAGCAACTTATTCTTTGATTGACGACTCTGAAAAACAAGCCATTCATTTACAAATTGGTCGCCTGTTGCTAAAGAACAGTTCGCCAGAAACACGATCAAAAAAAATATTTGAAATTGTCGATCATCTGAATATCGGGGTAGGGTTAAGCAGGGCCGTACAGCCCCTACTAACCCATCAACAAGAGCGAAACGAAATTGCCAAACTTAATTTGATAGCGGGCCAGAAAGCCAAAGCAGCGACGGCTTACAGTGCTGCGGTTGAATATTTGAAGACAGGATTAAGCCTCTTAACCGAAGAAAGTTGGCAAACTCAGTATGAATTAACCCTAAATCTCTATCAAGAAATGGTAGAGGCTAAATATTTAAACACCAACTTTGAGGGGGCAGAAAAATTAGCTGAAGTTATCTTGGAACGAGCAATAAATCACCTAGACAGGGTAAAAGCTTACGAACTAAAAGTGCAAATTTATACCGCTCAAAATCAGCCACTTAAAGCAATAGAAACTGGTTTAGAAGCATTAAAATTACTAGGAATTTCTCTCTCTACAGGAGAAGATAGTAACGTAGAGCTGCCAGCACTTATGGACTTAGAAAGCTTCCCGGAAATGACTGACGCTGCTCAACTCGCAGCCATGCGAATTTTGATGTCTATTTGTCCGTCAGCTTTATTTGCGAAACCCGGAGTTTTAGTGTTAATTATTTTAACAATGGTTAACCTGACAATTCAAAAAGGTTATTCCGCTTTGGCTGCTTATGCTTATGCTGCGTATGCTGTTATCAGTTCGGGAAAAGGCAACATAGAAACTGGATATCACGCCGGAGAATTGGCACTAAAGTTAGTAAATATCTATCATGCTATAGAGCTAAAAGCCAAAATCTATAACTTATTTTGTTCTTTAGTTAAACACTGGAAAGCTCCCGCAAAAAGTAGTCTTTCTCTGCTACTAGAGGGAAATAAAAGCGGACTTGAAACAGGAGATCATGAGTACGCAGGTTATTGTATTAAAGCTTATTGTGTTACCCTGTTTTTGACTGGAGAAGGACTAGAATGTGTTGCCTCAAAAATGCAGCAATCCTGCGAACAATTATGGAAGCTTAAACAGGAATATGCTCTCTACCAGACTAATATCTGGCGGCAAGTTACCTTAAATCTTTTGGAAACAACTGCCACCCCATCTCGTTTGCTGGGCGAAAGCTTTAACGAGGAGGAAATAATTCCCCGTTTGCTAGCCACGAAGAACCGCACGCTGCTTTGTCTTGTTTACGTAGCCAAACTAAATCTCGCTTATTTATTCAAAAACTATGCCGATGCCGTGAAGAATGCGATCGCAGCTGCAGAATACATAGATTCTCTCATGGGATTTATGTATGTTGCTATCCATAACTTCTACTATTCTCTTGCCCTGCTAGCTCAGTATTCTCCCGAGCTCATGGAAAACTTGGAGGGAGTCGAATCAAACCAAAAGCAAATGAAGCAATGGGCAGAGCTTGCCCCGTTCAATTTCCAGCATAAATACGACATAGTACAAGCAGAAAAAGCGCGAGTATTGGGAGATAATTGGCAAGCAGCAAAACTTTACGAGCGAGCGATTCAAGGAGCAAGAGACAACGGATATATTCAAGATGAAGCTTTAGCCTATGAGTTAGCAGCGGAATTTTATCTAGTAAGCGGTATGGAGGAGATTGCCCAAACCTATCTCAAAGGAGCACACTACGGCTATACTCGCTGGCAAGCTAAGGCAAAAGTTGAGGATTTAGAAGCAAGATATCCACAATTACAGGCAAAATCTGGGGCGATTTTTGGTAAAAACACAGGCCCTATCGTCCCCAATGCTCACACTACCACAGGAGCGAGTACAGCTTTAGATTTAGCGACAGTTATCAAAGCTTCCCAAGCCATTGCTGGTGAAATTGTGCTAGAGCAATTACTACGAAAATTGATGACAATTATGATGGAGAATGCGGGTGCACAGGTGGGATACTTGTTGTTGGAATCTCAGGGTCAACTACTGATTGAAGCATCCGGTGCAGTTGATTCCGATACCATCAATTTGTTGCAGTCCATCCCATCTGCAAGCAGTCAGTTACTGTCCTTATCAGTGATTAATTATGTAAGCCGCACTCACAAAGATGTTGTTTTAAATGATTCTAGTCGTGAAGGCAGATTTACGAATGACACTTATATAAAAGCTCATAAAACTAAATCTCTTCTCTGCGTTCCTCTGCTCAAACAGAATCAGCTTATTTCAATAATTTACTTAGAAAATAACCTAGTAACAGGTGCATTTACTCCCGACAGAGTATCTCTGTTAAAAGTCTTGTGTTCGCAAGCTGCCATCTCAATCGAAAATGCCCAACTCTATGCCAACCTAGAAGCAAAAGTAGAAGAACGCACTCAAGAATTATCACAAGCTTTAAGCAATCTCGAAGCCACCCAAGAAGGATTGATTCAATCAGAAAAAATGGCAGCTTTAGGACAACTTGTGGCCGGAGTTGCTCACGAAGTTAACACTCCCCTGGGCGCGATTCGCTCGTCGGCAGGAAATGTTTCTAAGTTCTTAAATCAAACTTTAGAACAATTGCCCACACTTTTTCAATCTCTCTCCCCAGAAGAAGCACAGAATTTGTTGAGTTTACTGCAGCGTTCCCTGCAACAAGAAGCAAGCTTATCAACCAAAGAAGAACGCAAATTGAAGAGAGCTTTGAGAAGCCAACTGGAAGAATTAGGAATTGAAAGTGCCGATACCATAGCCGATCGCCTAGTGATCATGGGCGTTTATAATGAAATTGATACCTTTGTGTCTTTGTTGCAAAGATCCGATAGTTTACATCTCCTAGAAATCGCCTACAAACTTTCCGAATTAAAAAGAGGAATTGCTACTATCAACACAGCCACAGATAGAGCATCAAAAGTAGTTTTTGCCTTAAAAACTTATGCCCGCTACGAACAGTCTGGCGAAAAAACAGCAGCCAGTCTTAAAGAAGGTATTGAAACAATCTTAACCCTGTATCAAAATCTACTCAAACAGGGAGTTGAGGTCATCAAAAACTATGCCGATATCCCGCCGATACTGTGCTATCCCGACGAACTAAATCAAGTTTGGACTAATTTAATTCACAATGCTTTGCAAGCAATGGATTATCGAGGCACGTTAACAATTGAGTTAACGGCTCAAGATGACCAGGCTAAGATTAGCATTAGCGACAGTGGCAAAGGGATACCAAAAGAGATAAAAGGGAAAATATTTGACCCGTTTTTTACTACTAAGCCCGCAGGAGAAGGCAGCGGATTGGGACTAGATATTGTGAAGAAGATTGTTGACAAGCATCAGGGAAAAATAGAAGTGGAATCAATTCCGGGCAAAACTACATTTAATGTTTTCCTGCCAATGATCACTGTATAAGCAACTCAAGGATCTTGCAAACGATATAAGGTAGTAAGTAGGTCGGATTTTGCTTGGTTGGGCCTAAGCTGCCATCTACCCCATTGGGAGTATTTCAAAAGTTAAAGCGTTTTGAGGCCCCTAACTCCGATTCAACAGGAAACGGATGTAAAACAGCAGTACGATGCGTTATGCTCAGCTAAGGTGCTACGCATATAAGTTTCTTGGTTTCGGCGACTGGGGAGGGGGAGAGGATTTGGCGAGCCGTTGGCTTGTGACATCTTAAGATAAGATGGAGTCTACTAATACACTTTACTACTTTTACTACTTGTGCTACTTGGGCTACTAATAACAATTAAAAAGGAGAAAAAATAGATGTCTAAACCAGTTATTTTGTGCGTTGACGATGAGAAAATAATATTAGACAGTCTCAGGACGCAGCTAGCAGCAGAATTTGGGAATGCGTACACCTACGAAGGAGCTGAAGATGGTGAGGAGGCGTTAGATGTGATCGGCGAACTTTATGATGACAAAATTAGCCTTGTTCTGATTATTTGTGATTGGTTGATGCCCGGTATTAGGGGAGATGAGTTGCTGATTCGCATTCACCAAAACTACCCCAATGTTATTAAAATTATGCTGACTGGTCAAGCGGATGAAGTAGCCATTAACAGAGTACAAAAACAGGCTAACCTTCATGGTTGCTTATCTAAACCTTGGTTGGAATCCGATTTGCTAGAAACTATTAAATCTGGTTTATCTAAACTATGAGCCAACAGGTAATTATCTGTGTAGATGATGAAAAAACTGTACTCAGGAGCCTCAAAGCAGAACTGCAAGAGGCTGTTGGCAAGGATTATATAATCGAAATTTCTGAAGGTGGGCAAGAGGCATTAGAGCTAATTGAAGAATTGCTAGAGGAGGGGGATGAAATTCATTTAATTATTTCCGACCATATTATGCCTGATATCAAGGGAGATGAGCTGTTAAAACAGGCTCATATAATTTCGCCTAAAACTATAAAAATTATGCTGACAGGACAAGCAGATATTGGGGCGATCGCCAATGCTATCAACTCTGCAAACTTATATCGTTATATTACCAAACCTTGGCAACCGGAAGACTTAAAATTGACCGTTAGAGAAGCGCTAAATAGTTATCTTCAAGATCAACAACTGGCACAACAAAATGCCCAACTCCAGCAAATAAATCAGGAGTTGGCCGAGTTAAACAGCCAGCAGACCGTACTCATTGCTAAACTACACGAAAATGAAAATCGGTTGACACAGTTTTTGGAAGCAATGCCGATTGGTGTGGGTGTGCTGAACGCGGACGGCCAACCTTACTACATCAATCGGAAAGCAAAAGAGATATTTGGTAAAGGAGTTGTGCCGGATACCAGTTCCCAGCAATTGTCAGAGGTTTATCAACTCTATCAAGCAGGGACGAATCAAAAGTATCCTACGGAGAATTTGCCCAGCGTGCGCGCCTTGAATGGGGAAAGTGCTACGGCTGACGATGCAGAAGTTCATCAAGGTGACAAGATTATTCCCCTAGAAATCTTCGCTACTCCCATCTACGATCAACAAGGAAATATTGTTTATGCTATCAACACTCTTCAAGATATCACGGAACGCAAAGAAGCTGAGGCAGAACGCAAAAAGTTTATTGAGGATCTCTTTGAGGTCAATTGCAATTTGGAACTTTCACTGGATGCAGAATTAGAAATTGCGGAGGCGACAAGTCGCTTTGTACCCAAGGAGTTTTTAGCTTTTTTGGGATGTGACAGTATTGTTGATATTAAATTGGGAGAAGCGGTGGAGTTGGAAATGTCAGTTTTGTTTTCTGACATCCGCGATTTCACTACTCTTTCGGAACAGATGACACCGGAAGAAAATTTCAAATTTATCAATTCTTATCTGAGTCGAATGGAACCGCTGATTGTGGAAAATAAAGGGTTTATTGATAAATATATTGGTGATGCAATTATGGCTTTGTTTAGCGACGGGGCGGATGATGCTTTGAAAGCGGGAATTGCAATGCTGCATACTCTTGCTGAATACAATCGAGATCGCGCCTCTCTGGGTTATGTACCAGTTGAGATTGGGGTGGGAATCAATACTGGTTCTTTGATTCTGGGTATAGTAGGCGGAAAAAGCCGCATGGACGGTACTGTGATTAGCGATGCGGTTAATTTGGCTTCTCGGATTGAAAGTTTGACGAAGAATTACGGGGTGTCGCTGTTAATTACTCAGCAGACTTTCGATCGCTTGACAAATCCTGCTGATTATGCAATTCGGGTAATTGATAAAGTTCAGGTTAAGGGTAAGTCGGAATGGGTGACTGTTTATGAAGTTTTTGATGCGGATTTGCCGGAAGTGAAAGCGGGGAAGTTAGCGACTCTGCAACTATTTACTCAGGCTTTGTCTTTGTACAATATGAAGAATTTTAGGGAAGCTGGGGGACTTTTTGCGGATTGTTTGGGGCAAAATCCGGGCGATAATGTGGCGCGAATTTATTGGGAAAGGTGTAATTAAGGAAGAAGGAAGTTCGGCAATGGATTCGCTTTCTTCGGATGTAGCGGATGTAACGGATGGCAGGAAGTTCGGCAACGATCACTGTACAATATGTAACGAATATAAGGGATGTAACGGATGGAAGTCGGAAGAAGGAAGAAATAAGAAAAGCCAGGGTTTTAACAATACAGAACTTATGCAAAATTTCTATATGTCTAATCCTATAGAATTCCATGCACACTGCATCTTACCGCTTTAGTCCGATCGAGTTTTAGGAGGACTTTAGTCCTCACTAGAAACCGCGACTCGTTATCTCGATGCGATCGCCCCGATCGCACTTTAGGATTGTTCGATCGGTTGTTCGATCGGCAATTCTATGATAAACTCGGCTCCGTGGCCGAGTGCAGACACGCAGCTCAGTTTGCCACCGTGTTCTTGGACCACTTTGTAGGAAATTGACAGGCCTAAACCGGTGCCTTTGTCGGCGGGTTTGGTGGTAAAAAAAGCCTCGAATAACTGCTGGGAAACTTCTTCTGGCATACCGGGGCCGTTGTCAGAAATCCTAATTACAGCATTGGAGTTTTGGACTTCTGTCCTAATTTTAATTTTGCTGCGGTTAGCTTTGACTTCGGCAACTGAACGCCCTTCGTTGTATTCCTCGATCGCGTCGATCGCATTTCCGATCAAATTCATAAATACCTGATTGATTTTCCCAGCATAACACTCAACCAAAGGCAAATTTCCATAGTCCTTAATTACCGCAATTTCGGGATAGTTGCCTCTGGCTTTCAGGCGACTTTGCAGAATCAGCAACGTTCCTTCAATCCCTTCGTGCAGGTTAACTTTGCTCATTTGAGAATCATCTTTGCGAGAGAAATTTCTGAGCGATCGCACAATTTCCCGAATGCGATCGGCCCCAACCTGCATCGAAGACATCGCTTTCGGCAAATCTTCTAGCAGAAACTCTAATTCGATATCCTTAATTTTATTTTGAATTGCTGCCGGCGGCTGCGGGCAGTGCTGCTGGTACATATCGAGCAAATCCAGCAAATCTTCCGTGTAGTGGCCGACGTGAACGAGATTGCCGCAGACGCTGCTAACAGGATTGTTAATTTCGTGAGCAACACCGGCTACCATTTGACCGAGAGTAGACATTTTCTCAGTGTGAATCAATTGAGCTTGAGTTTGCTGCAATTCGTGCAAAGTATTTTCGAGTTGAAGTTTTTGTTGGGTTAACTCTGTTTGCGATCGCCGCAAAGCTTCTTCACTGCGTTTCTGCTCGGAAATATCAGTAATTAACCCTTCCAAAGCTATCAATTCTCCAGAGTCGGAAAACACTCCCAAACCTTGTTCCCAAACCCATTTTAATTCGCCATTTTTAGCAGTAATTCGGTAATTTAGCTGATAGGGTCGATTTTCTTGCAAAGCAACTTGCACGGCATTCCACAAATTCTCGCGATCGTCCGGGTGAGTCAATTCCGATATAGAAACTTGCCTAGTGCCGATAAATTCTTCAGGAGAATAGCCGGCTAACTGATAGCAACCTTCGCTGACAAACTCCATACTGCGATCGGCATCGTTGCGAAAACGGTAGGCCATTCCCGGCAAATTGCTCATCAGCGTCGCCAAGGCCCGCTGACTTTCCCGTAGGGCTTCTTCGGCGTGTTTGCGATCGGTAATATCCGTCATCACCGCCAGCATACAGAGTTCGCCGTCCAAATTAATCAACTCTGCTGACAGCAAACACACCACCACCGATCCCGACTTCATCCGAAACTCACATTCCTGATTGCGAACAACACCTTGTTCGTGCAAACGTCGCCTAAAATTAAGTCGGTCTTGAGGCCTTACCCAAATATTTAACCCCGGTACTGTATTCCAGGTCGTTTCTTCTAAAGCGTAACCAGTCATCGACAAGAAACTATCATTAACTTCAATAAAACGACCCTCAGCAAAAGTAGTAATAATCATCGGATCTGGACTCGATCGAAAAGCCTTAGAAAACTTTTCTTCAGATAGCCTCAACTTTTTAATAGCCTCTTCCAACTGACTTGTCCGCTCTTTAACCCGGCATTCCAATACCTCATTAGCCTGCTTCAGGGCTTCCTCAGCCTGCACCCGATAAGTGATATCGCGCACCACGCCTTGCAGCCCTATTTTGCCGCCGATATCCATAGAAGTTAGCAGCACTTCCGCCGGAAACTCAGAACCATCCAAACGGCAGTGCCGCCAGTCAAAACGGCAATTTCCCGATCGCATAGCGGTATTAATGCGCTCTTGATAAAGACTCATAGAATCTTGTCCGTCCGGTTGCAACGGCGGGCTGAACTCCGAAGGATGCTTGCCGCAAAACTCCGACTCAGTGCGGCATCCAAATAACTTTAAAGTCGCCGGATTGCAATCCAAAAAACCCTCTTCGTCTAACAGCATTACCGCATCAGTCGTCGATTCGTACAAAGTGCGAAACTTTTTTTCGGACGCTTGCAAAGAAGCAATCAACTGCATTTTTTCCTCAGCCGCCCGCTTTTGCTCAGTAATATCCTGCATTACTTGAGAAAAGCCCTGCAACTTTCCCCTTTCATCGCGCAAAGGAGTAACAATAATATTCGCCCAAAATCGCGATCTGTCTTTGCGAAGCCGCCAGCCTTCATTTTCGTATCGACCTTCTGCCACCGCCCGGATTAGTTTTTCTTTGTGCTTGCCAATCTCAAGATCTTCTTTAGTGAAAAAACACTCCGAATTATTGCCGACTATCTCATGAGATCTGTATCCTAAGATGCGTTCTGCACCAGAATTCCAGCTAGCTACATACCCATCAGGATCTAACATGAATATAGCGTAATCCTTAACGCCTTCAATTATTAAGCGCAGGCGTTCTTCGCTTTCTCGAAGTGCAGATTCTGCTTGCTTGCGCTGGGTGATATCTTCTACAAAACCTTCGTAGTAGAGCAATTTACCTGCTTCATCGCAGACAGCCCGCGCATTCTCAGCGATCCAAATTATTGTTCCGTCCCGCCGATAAATCTGCGATTCAAAATCCGATACGATACCCTGTTCTTGCAAAGCAGAAACAAACTGATCACGCCGATCAGGGTTGACGTAAAGCTGATCGCTGATATCAGTCAGACAGCCCATTAATTCTTCGGCGGAACTATATCCGTAGATGCGAGCCAAAGCTGGGTTAGCGCTGATGTAGCGACCGGATTGGGTTGTTTGAAAAATACCCGACACAGCATTTTCAAACATACTATAATATTTTGCTTCCATTTGGTGCAGTGCCTCCGCGACATTCAGGCATTCTATCGCTTTATTTCCTAATTTTTGATTTCCCACTTGTGAATACCCTGCTCTTGTGTGTGAGTTGAATATTTTGGTCTACCGCCTGTTAAATTTGAGCCGTTAGTTAGGCTGAAAGATGGTGTGTCGCAGCCGGAGACGAGTGTTTTTATTCATCTGTCCTACTGGGCTGTTAGTTGTTAATAGTTGCTGCGGAAAGTTTAGCTGCTCCGGTATTTATTTGAGGCTTGACTGGCTGTCACGATCGCATTGCCATATCGATCGGCCTGCGGTGCAGGTGTTCGAGCAAAACCCGCTCCTGGAAATCTTCCTGAATATATTAGCAGTTGAATACCCTGAAATAAGTTAGTAGCAAGGATGTTGTTACAATAAAAGGCAGCGACTTCTACAACCGCAAGAGCCTATTTTTAGGATTTGGGTGAGAGTGCGATCGACTCTTACCCTAGGCAACTAACCCGCCTGCAAGAGCTAAACGCTCGCTGTCCTTGCTGTCAGTCGATTGGAGATTTTATATTTTAGATTAAAGTTGACTCCACAGATGAATCTGGGGTTCTCCTAAGATCTAAAATTTTTTGCTTTCCACAACTCCTGTCGGAAACTTTTATCGGTCTTTGGGTGCTCTGAGTTACTGTTAAGTATTATTGCTGATAGATAATACAGCAGACTTCTGGCAGTTGTACGATCTGGGGTTTGTATGTAAAGTTGGCACAACAATAGGGTAATTGTTGTATCAAAAAATTCATATTCTGCTGCTGCGGGCGGAAAAATTCTGTAGCGGTGCTGGCATTTGGGTAAAAATCTGGGCCCGGGCGCGCAAAATGTGGTCGGCAAGTCTGGTAAAATCCCGATCGATTCTCGGTTTGGCCGCAAAGCTCGATCGAGCTAAATTTGACTAAAAACTAATAAATGACAGATTCTCCTCTCCTAGCAACGCCAGAGTTATCCCCAGCTTCAACCCAGACGGCGGATTCTCCTGTGTGGCCAGCCCTCCTGCAACAACTATTAGACAGACAATCTCTCTCACGCGCCCAAGCAGCCGACTTGATGCAGGGATGGCTAGCAGAAGCTATTCCCCCCGTCCTCTCAGGAGCAATTTTAGCGGCCATCCAAGCCAAAGGCATCTCTGCCCCAGAATTGGCAGGAATGGCTCAGGTATTGCATTCTCAGTCGCTTGCAGGCGAATCGGAGAGCGTTTTAAATCCCAAATCCTCAATCTCCAATCTCAAATTAATTGATACTTGCGGCACCGGCGGCGACGGCGCTTCCACGTTTAACATTTCCACTGCTGTAGCTTTTGTGGCCGCCGCCGGCAAACTTCGAGTCGCGAAACACGGAAATCGCTCCGCATCGAGCAAAGTGGGTTCTGCTGACGTGTTGGAAGCACTCGGAGTCAACCTCAACGCCGATGCCGCGAAGGTAAAAGCTGCCGTAGACGAAGTAGGCATCACCTTTTTATTTGCGCCTGGGTGGCATCCCGCACTTAAGGCTGTAGCGTCGCTCCGGCGCACTTTGAAGGTGCGGACTATTTTTAACCTATTAGGGCCCCTTGTTAATCCTATGCGCCCTACAGGACAGGTAATCGGGGTGTTCGATCCTAGTCTGGTATCAACTATTGCCCAAGCTTTGGGCGAGTTGGGGACTGAGTTAGCTGTAGTCGTTCACGGCAGAGAAAAATTGGACGAGGCGGGGTTGGGTGATGTGACTGATTTGGCGGTTTTGTCGGATGGCAAAGTGGAACTGACTACTTTAGACCCCCAAAAGGTAGGATTGACACCAAGTGCGATCGGCTCGTTAAAAGGCGGAAATGTTGAGGAAAACGCCGAGATTTTGCGGAACGTTTTGCAAGGCAAAGGTACGCCCGCACAAATGGATGTTGTAGCTTTGAATGCGTCTTTGGCTTTTCAGGTGGGAGGTGCAATTCCTATGGGTTCTCACGCAGCAGGAGTTTCTATGGCGAAGGACATTTTATTGAGCGGTGAGTCTTGGTTGAAGTTGCAGCAGTTGATTGAGTTTTTGAAATGAAGGAAGTTCGGCAACGGATTTTGTAACGGATGTAACGGATGTAACGGATGGAAGAAGGATGAAGGAAGTTCGGCAACGGATTTTGTAACGGATGTAACGGATGTAACGGATGGAAGAAGGATGAAGGAAGAAGGAATTTTTTGTTTTAACTAACCAACAAAAAAAATTCTTTACTTCTCAATTTTTCTTTACTTCTTCCCTCTTCCTCCTTCGTTTTTTTTAAGAGCGCGATCGAAATTCAATGACATCTTGCTTAATAGTCACATCTTTATTACCAAAAAAGTCGTGACCCAACAGTCCGATATCTAGGGATGGCGAGACGGCCACAACTACATTGTTAACCGCCAGACCACCTGCTTCCATAGAAGTCAGGCGACCGAGGGGAAAAGTAGCCACTCCGTTGGGAGTTTGTGCTTGCACTGTTCCCTGTAGAACAACGCCCAAGGCTTTAGCCATTGCTGGTGTAATTACTGTGCCACTCGCTCCAGAATCTACCATCATCTCAAACTTTTGTTTGCCGTTAAACGTGACTTCTATGACGGGGATATTAGCCGCTCGGCGTTTGATTTTTGCCTGAAACACTCCCGACTTTGCCGCCGCCGAAGTGGTGGGAGTCAATTCTTTGGGGAGAAAACCGCAGACTGATTGGCTGAGGTTGACGGTTCGGCCTGACGAGCTCCGCATGAAGCATCCCTCACTTTCTTGAGCCACTGCTGGCGAGGAGTTGGCAACACTTCCTACTAAAATTGAACTGCTCAGAGAAATAACCCCTGCTAAAACCATTAAAGGTTGGTGCAGGTTGTGAGGGATCAGAAGAGGCTTTTTTGAGTTGGAGAGTAAAGGCAAGGGAGATTTGCTAGCCATAGTTTGATTAAACGCTGTAGCTCGATCGTAACAGCGACAACTGCCTTTTGGTATAGATATAGAATTTCCGCCCGCCTCCTAAGCTGCTGGCAGATAAATTGCTGGCGCGGGGGGAGATGGAGAATTTGCACTTGTTGCTGCTTTTTGATTACCTGTGGCATAAGTGCCTCCGGCATCGGGCCTCCGGCATAAGTGCCTTGCTTTTCCGAACCCTTGCACAAATTAAAATAATATCTGTACATTGCCGACTAGCATCAAATCCCTGGCAGTGGTAAGAATTAAACCAAACGAAAGTAATTAAGGATGCCATGTCACTTTCAACTGCACAACCCGCTCTCCTAGTCCTGGCTGACGGTACTGCTTACCGCGGCTGGTCGTTTGGCGCTGACGCCACCGTCGTTGGCGAGGTAGTATTTAATACTGGAATGACGGGCTACCAAGAAGTATTGACTGATCCCAGCTATTGTGGCCAAATTGTAACTTTTACTTATCCAGAATTGGGCAATACCGGGGTAAATCTTGAAGACGAAGAATCCTCGCGCCCGCAAGTTCGGGGTGCGATCGCCCGGAACGTATGCAGCCGCCCCAGCAACTGGCGCTGTTCGCAATCTCTGCAAGACTACCTGAAACAGTACGATATCCCCGGAATTTACGGGATCGACACCCGCGCCCTGACTCGCAAAATTCGCACAGTGGGAGCGATCAACGGTGGGATTTCGACGACGATTCTCGACCAGGCAGAGCTTTTGGAACTCGTGCAAGACGCCCCCAGCATGGACGGGCTGAATCTGGTCCAGGAAGTCACCACCCGCAAGGTTTACGAGTGGTCTGAAGCCACGGACTCGGTTTGGGAGTTCAGTCCTACAGTCAAACCTGCTAACGGCAAAATGTGGACGGTGGTAGCACTAGACTTTGGGATCAAGCGCAACATCCTGCGGCGTCTGGCGAGTTACGGGTGTCGGGTCATCGTTGTCCCCGCTGACACGTCGCCGGAGGAAATCCTCAAATACAACCCGGATGGGATTTTTCTGTCCAACGGCCCCGGAGATCCGGCGGCGGTAACGGAAGGGATCGCGACTGCGAAAGCTTTGTTAAAGTCGGACAAACCCGTATTCGGCATCTGCATGGGACACCAAATTTTGGGACTTTCCTTGGGCGCAGAAACTTTTAAACTTAAGTTCGGCCATCGGGGATTGAATCATCCAGCGGGTTTAACTGAGCAAGTAGAAATTACTAGCCAAAATCACGGTTTTGCGATCGACCCCGATTCCCTAGCCCCCGAAGTAGAAATTACTCATCTCAATTTGAACGATCGCACCGTAGCCGGATTGAAGCATAAAACTCTGCCACTGTTCTCCGTGCAGTATCACCCAGAAGCCAGTCCGGGCCCGCACGACGCCGATTATTTATTCGATCGATTCGTGCAGTCAATGCGAGACAATCAGAAAGCAGCCAGCAGTAAGTAGTCCGCAGTCAGCAGTCAACCGTTAATGGCTGCTGCCTCAAAAAAACTAAAAACCACTGACAAAAAAAACTGTAGACAAAAGACCAAAAAACTCCTATAATGAAGCCTCGACTTTAAGCCATATCTAGCTAGGAGGGTGTCATTCCTGAGTCATTGACCCTGACCGTTAGCCTCAGAGGCACTCGCGAAGTCAGGAATAACTGTCAGTTATTTCGCCTGACGGGCCTGCTGGACGCTTTTTCTGAGGCCACTTTTCGGAAGGTAATAAGCAAATGTATTGACGAGGGCCCAAAACACGTAATTTTGGACTTGTCTCAGATAGACTTTGTGGATAGTTCAGGCTTGGGCGCACTTGTGCAACTTGTCAAAAAAGCCCAAACCTTGGAAGGGACATTGCAAATTGTCTCAAATCCCCGCGTAACTCAGACTGTTAAACTGGTTCGCTTAGAGAAATTTTTGTCTTTGCAGCCTTCGGTTGATGAGGCGGTAAAAAACGTCAAGGATGCTTGACGCCAAAGTGAGTTAAATTAGCTATCCGGTTCTCAACGCTGGATAGCAAATTTTTATTTTTGTGCGGGTAAAACAATACCGATTTTCCCAGAAGCTGCGACACGCGCCAGCCGCTATTTCCCCGATGCTTAGAGTTTCGGTGGATGGGCAGTAAAATATGTGTGTCAAACACGCGGAAAAATGGTATAAAAATTAGAGCATCCCGATTTGGTAAAAAGCCTTTTTTAGGAGTGCCATCGTCGCGCCAAGCTTTGCCTATATATCTCGCTTCGTGATCTGACAGCGAACACTCCTGGGAAAGCTATAATTGCTGAAGTGATGAAAGACGCAATAAGTTAAGTGACTAGAAAAACCAAGCTGTGCGGAAGTTTTATTTAAAAAAGTATGTCGCCGATCGCAGATGACGGGCTCAAACTGAGTCTGACGGATATCAGTTTAAATCGAGTGCATCCTGCGAGGGCTACACCAGCAGAAATAGAAAGAATTTCGCCCGCAGCCTGGGCATATTTGGGAGATGCAGTATACGAACTCTACGTTCGGAGTTCGTACTTAGTCCCACCCAAAAGATTGCAAGCTTATCACGAATTAGTGGTGGGGCAAGTAAGAGCCGAAACTCAAGCGCGTCATTTGCGATCGCTCTCTCCTTACTTGAACATTACAGAATTAGCAATTGTCAAGCGCGGCCGCAATGCTGCAGCGGGCCGTTCTAAACGAGCAGATCCAGAGATATACCAACAAGCCAGCAGCTTAGAAACCTTGGTCGGATATTTGTATCTCACCGATCCCGAAAGATTGACTGAACTTCTGGCACTTTTAGATCTTGAGACTTAAAGGATTTAGCAGTTAAGAGTTGGGCATGGGGAGGGATTAATTAACCATCCTTGCACGGCTAACATAAAACCGCAAAAATGTCGATCGGCAAAACAGGATTTATCAGTTATTAACTAGCAATTTGAACACAGCAAAATCCTTGCTCCCTCGCTAGACTATCTAAAATCTCAAAGCCCCAAGATTGCTCCCTCAATCAAGAATCTCACATCTACAATCTACAACCGATTAGCCTTCAGCCAAAACGTTTTGAGCACAAGAAACCAATGAGAAAATTTACCAAACCCAACTTTTCGCGATCGAATTCCGACAGCAAGCCATTCAAAAGCGAAGGCCGCCGTCAGGACTCACAACCATCCTCTCCCCGCTTTGAACGCAAGCCCCGTCCCGACACTCGCGGAGTAGACGCGCCTCAAAAGCGATCGACCTTCGCCCCGCAATCACGAGAAATGCCCGTGAGAGCAATTTTCAAACGGAGAGCCGATTCCGACAGCCAACCATCCCTTCGCAGAAATAATACTTACCAAGACAGAGACAGCAGCCCGCAGGAAGCTCGGGGCAATTATTACCAAGACAGAGACAGCAGCCCGCAGCCGACCCGCAACAATTTCCGAGACAGAGACAGAGACAGCAGCCCGCAGCCGACCCGCAACAATTTCCGAGACAGAGACAGAGACAGCAGCCCGCAGTCGGCCCGCAACAATTTCCGAGACAGAGACAGAGACAGCAGACCGCAGGAATCCAGGGGCAATTATTACAAAGACAGAGACAAAGACAATAGCCCGCAGGAATTCCGGGGCAACCATTTCAGAGACAGAGACAAAGACAGAGACACTCGCCCTGTTGACAGTGCCTCAAATACAGTCGTGCAACCAGACGCAGACACAGACGACATGATTTACGGCCGCCATGCGGTGCAAGCAGCTTTAGAAACAAACCAAGTCCTCAACCGGATTTGGGTTGTCCCCCACCTGCGCTACGATCCCCGCTTTCATAGCTTGCTAACCGAAGCCAAGGCCAACGGCAGCATCATTGACGAAGTTGACGATTTGCGCCTCGACTACATCACGCGCAAAGCAAACCACCAAGGCGTAGCCGCTCAAGTATCAGCTTACGAATACCTGGATTTGAGCGAACTGATCGCGAAGGCTAAGTCTGCTTGCGAAGATCCAGTAATTGTGGTAGCAGAAGGACTCAACGACCCGCACAATCTAGGGGCGATCATTCGCACCGCAGAAGCATTGGGATCTCAGGGCATGGTGATTCCGCAGCGGCGGGCTGTTGGGATTACCTCGGCAGTAAGAAAAGTGGCAGCAGGGGCATTGGAAAGCCTGCCCGTGGCGAGGGTTGTCAATCTTAATCGGGCGCTGGAAGAACTTAAAGAGGCTGGATTCTGGATTTATGGCACTGCAGCAGGCGTCGGTCAATCTATAGAGACAGTCAAGTTCTCCGGACCCACTGTTTTAGTGGTGGGTGGTGAAGCTGACGGTTTGAGCCTTTTGATACAGCGCGGATGTGACGGATTAGTTTCAATTCCTTTAAGGGGTAATACTCCTAGCCTTAATGTCTCGGTAGCAACGGGGATGGCTTTATACGAAATTTACCGCCAGCGTGGACCCAAAAAGTTTCACGTACACGGATCGTAAAGGTGCTTGAAAAAAAGAGCACAACAGAGTAGTTTATTGTCAATGCCGCCCAGAAGGGAGCAGCACGACACCCGGAACAAGTAAGGATAGCCGATCGACTTTCGTTACTTGTTCAGGCGAAAGTAGAAGGGGCCAGACCCCCAGGTTCAAACAGGAATTCGACACCAATCTATTTAGATATCAGCTTTAAATAGGTTTGGATCGGTCCTTGGCAGCAGTCAGTCACGTGTAAATAACAACAGCCTAGGCGTGTTCGCAGCACCCTGAAAACACCGTCAAATACATTAGAAAAGCAGATGAAAGAATTCTTGATTAGCTTGCTCAACTTTTTCGGATTGGCTTGGTGGGTTGAAGTTAAAACTTCAGCGCCGCGGTGCATTTACTATTTTGGCCCGTTCTTAACCGATGGAGAGGCGGAAGCTGCAAAAGCAGGATATGTAGAAGACATAGAAAATGAAGGGGCAGAAGGTGTTAGTGTTTCGATTCACCGCTGCAAACCAATTACTTTAACTGTTGCAGAAGATTTGGGAAAGCTTGGTGATGGAGGGCTGTGGCCGGTTTTGAGCGGTCAGTAGAAGCAGGGGGAATTTTGAGTTTTGACAGGGCTACGCTTCCCTCGCAACGCTGTGCGGTTTTGATCTATGAGTTGTTATAACTTCAAAACTCTTGACTGTTGCGTGATAAATTGCTTGTGACAAACTCAAAACTCAACACTCGCAATTGCCAACTGCTTCGGGGTGACTCTCAATCCAGCGATCGATGTCTGCGAGTACCCGATCGGGAATTTCCCAAGGGAACAAATGGGCTGTATTGGGATAGCACTGCCACTGACAATTGTGGAGGTGGCGGGCTGTTTCTAAACTTGATGCCGAGGTGATGTGCCGATCACCCTCTCCGGCCAACACCAAGCTGGGACATTGAATGTCGCCGAGGTGGATCAGTCGATCGTATCCAGCCCTCAGAGCGGTATTTAACGCCTTGGTGGCTGTGTTGGAAGTCTTGAGGTAGGCGGGGGTACCTGCCTGTGCTAAGTAGCGGTAAGGGGTGGCGTTATGCTGCTGTATCAAGTAGCGAAAGAGCGATCGCCTCGCAAAAGTATCAATATTCCACTGCCAACCGGGTATCGCCCAATTGATAATTCCGGCTAAACCAGTGTAAAGGTTATCTTGCCAAGAGATGGGAGGGTGACTTCCTCGCGGTTTTGCTGCGGATGCGAGTACAATCAAACCGGTGACTCGCTGGGGATATTTCATGGCTAATTCCAGGGCTAAAATCCCTCCCAAAGACCATCCGATCACCAAACACCGATCGACTTCTAATCTGTCTAATAGTGCTTCTAAATCGACCAGATGATCGGTCATTTCAAAGAAAGTTGAGGTGCGGCTGTTGCCGTAGCCGCGCAAGTCTGGGGCGATCGTCTGGAAGCGTTGTGATAGGTGTTCTGTAAAGACAGACATACAATCGCCGGAACCTGGATGGCCGTGCAAGCAGAGAATCGGAAACCCTTTGCCTTTGACGGAAACACTGAGTTTTTGATGCGGCATTTTTTAACTGTTTGGGCGGTGCGTTGTCCCCCGCTATAAATTGTATATTCCAGCGGTTAAAAGCTGGGGTTTCGGACCATGTAATCGGCAATTTTAGAAATAGACTGGCGCATTTGTAGCTCGCCGCTGCGGCTGTCAATCACAGTAATCACATAGGCCTCGTCGTCAATGCTCATCGCTAAAGTTGTGCCGAGCACCCGGGAATTTTGGCCTGTTTTTTCGCCCAACCACTGAGCTTTAGTTCCTTGCAAGGCAGCAAATCCCAGAGCGTGATCGTACTGGCGGTTGAGAGTTTCTATTAACAGTTTAGCACCGGGTGTTTCGCCGTTGTAAATTTGCACCATCATTTCGGTGAGTTCGTTAGCAGTCAGGCGGTTGCGACCTGAACCGGGGTTGGAGGGCATAATTCTTTCCCCCATCAACTTGAAGTTGACGCGGGTGACTTCGTAACCGCTATTATCTAAATATTGATTGATGTAATCCGAACCCAAATAATCTATCAGTTGATTGGTGGCGATATTGCTGCTGCGATAGATCATTTCTTCTAACAGTAGCTGTAGCGGGTAATTGCGATTGGACGTAATCTTTGCCGATGCGTCTTCGGTGAAATTACCGCGACTGACTAATACTTCCTGGTTCAGACTAATTTTTTCTTTTTCGACTTTTTGCATCAGGGCAACAGCAATCGGCAATTTAATTAAGCTGGCCGGACTGGCAGGAGGCACATCGCCCCGGAGGTTTACGCACTCTCTAGAAAGGTTGCAAACACCGATCGAAGCTTGAGCCGACAAACCGCTTTCCCGGGCAAGCGCACCCAAAAAATCAGATTTTGCTTGCTGCACTTGAAAGGTTGCTGCTGTTAAATTTTCCCGGTATTCTTGAGTTTTTGAGGCAGTGACGGAAGCTAAAAATGAATTTTGAGGAACTTCCTGCAAGTTGTTGAGCGCCTGATGCCAGAAAAATTGAGTTTGCTGCGAAGATGCGATCGACTGATTTGGCTGCCGTTTAGTTTCTATGGCTCTGTTGGCTAAACGCACTGCTTGCTGTAAGTTGTCGTTGGCCCTCTGTTCTACTAATATTTGAGCTTCCACCGCTTGCAACTGCTGTAGCAGTTGTTCTGGAGGATTGGCTGCGAAGGGAACTAAGCCGGAGAGGATGGTTGGTTCTGGGGAGGGAGAGGAGGGTTGTTCTAATTCGGCAATTAGCCCATCGCGAATTTTGTAGAGTTCGTCTAGGGAACGCGGGTTAGATGATTGAGAGAATGAACTTGCGATGGTTAACATCTGAACCAGTCCAATGCCGGCTACTACTGCCGCCATCTTGTTGGCGATCGACAAAAAACACCTAATATCTCGCATATTTAACATCCTCAACACCACCACATTCAATATAAGCAGCTATTGTTACATCAGTCAAACAGTTTTAGATTTTAGATAAGAGAACAAATCTAAAATCTCAAATCTAAAATCTCAAATCTAAAATGGTTTTGCTCGCGCCAATGTGGCACAATAACCAAAATAAAGGGAGCGATCGCACCAAAGCAATCAACCCCCTTTAAATATTGGGAACTATCTACTTTTTGCGCCGCCGTCGCCAGTCAGCACCCAACCGCTTGAGATAATCCCAGCCGCGTTGGGGCCAGACATGATCGCTACCGATTTTTTCGGCAATCCAGCGAGCGACTTTGGGGCCTGTCCAGTCTCCGCCGTCGGGGGCAGGGCCTTGCAGCGCTTGTCGCAGTTCTTCTTGCTGTTCAGGATTCAGCAAGGATTTCGCAGGAGGGGGCTGGCGGTCTCCGCTGCGATTTCTCACAGAGTTAGGCCCTTCTCGGTTGTAGCGCTGGACAATTTCTTTGGCGTAGTCGTAGTTGAGGCCTACGACTTGGGCTGCTTGTTTGATAGTCCAATTTCTGGAAACTAACAGCAGCAAGTGCCAGCGGCGCGACTCTGTGGTGTTTTGTGCCTGCCGGTAGCGAATTTTGAGTTCCTCTGCCGTCAGGTGGGATTCTAAGTGAGCTTTAGGTGGCATTCCTCCAACGGGGCATCGGGAACTTCTTACCATATATCTTGGGTTTTGGGGATAATTCCGGATGAAATTATTTTCCTGGGGATCGTTCGGGCAAATAAGTAGCTTTTTTACCCCAGATGCACGCGGCTAGTCGCACTTGAGGAAGGACTGCTGTTTTTTTGCAGGTGCGCCCAACAAAAGACCTCGGCGGGGCGGTGAGCATTTCGAGCTTTTTTGTGAGCCCCAGATTTCTGACAGGCTTTTTAACCCCTGGCACAATGGGCGTGTATGGGAAAAGGTCGATCGCTATTTTCTTCGATCGCCCAGCCGCCATAAATTCACTCGGATGACTGATAACTTTCAGTCATTTTTGACTAAAAAAGTGTTCTTCATAATCTGACCCTAATTATTAGGGTATCGACCGCCCTAATCTAATATTTTATTATCATAATTTTTTATTTTCATTTCGTTTGTTTCTAGATTTACAGGAGGCGATTAATCTCCTCAAAGATCAGCTTTAAATGCTGTCAGTTATGTTATTTAAAATCACTTAAATTTAATAATTATGTATTTTATCACAACTATAATAGTCTCAACACTCCCCGGAATAAAGCAGTCATAATCTGGGATTAGTTTATTTTTAATGCCATTTTTTTCTACCATAAATCCTGGGTGGCGTCGAAGAGAAGCTGGGTTCTAATATTTTATAATTTAGATTACAGAATTGGGAACGACTGCTTTCCTAATGAGTGTGATCTTGCATACACATTCTTGGAGACAGAACATAATTATGTAGAGACCGGATTGCACACCTTACCCCTTACTCATATAAATCTCGCGTCAAACCACTTTTGGCATCAGTCCTGATACAGTTGTATGCTTGGTTTGTTAAAAGATTAGGTAAAAAACTCGATCGCTATTTTGTGTTCGGTGGGATTTGGGGAATTTAATCTATTGTAGATAAAATGACCGATCGCGCGTTAGCGGAACCCTCTTCGAGGCTCGAACTTTCGCCACAAAAATAGCCGACTTTGCCTTCGGGCTGTAAGCAGGTACAATTGCCAGTTATATTAACTGTATTGTCTCAAAGTAGAAATAATAAAGGTACGAGCATGGCATCCATCCGCGAGTTGCACCGACAACTGGTCAATAAAGAACGCTCTGCTGTGGAAATTACTCAAGAAGCATTAGACCGAATTACCCAGCTAGAGCCGAAGTTGAAAAGCTTTCTGTGCGTGACGGCAGACAGCGCATTGGCGCAGGCCCATAAAGTGGATGCCCAAATCGCAGCCGGAGAGCAAATTGGCCTGTTGGCCGGCATCCCGATCGCCGTTAAAGATAATATGTGTACCGAGGGCGTTCCCACAACCTGCGCCTCTCGAATTTTGGAGAATTTTGTGCCTCCCTACGATGCCACCGTCGTCTCCAAACTCCAAGCAGCCGGTGCGGTGATTGTGGGTAAGGCGAATATGGACGAGTTTGCAATGGGGAGCTCGACAGAAACTTCTGCCTATCAAGTTACCGCGAATCCTTGGGACTTGGAGCGCGTGCCCGGAGGGTCTTCTGGCGGTTCGGCCGCAGCAGTGGCAGCCGGAGAATGCGTCGTGAGTTTGGGTTCGGATACAGGGGGCTCGATCCGTCAACCTGCTGCTTTTTGCGGGTTGGTGGGGCTGAAACCCACTTATGGGTTGGTTTCTCGCTACGGTTTGGTGGCCTATGCTTCTTCTCTCGATCAAATCGGGCCCTTTGGCCGGACTGTTGAGGATACGGCGATTTTGTTGGGGGCGATCGCCGGTTACGATCCGAGAGATTCCACGAGTCTTAATGTCCCAATTCCTGACTACGCTCAAGCTTTAAGACCCAGTTTGCGACCGAAGGGTCAGATTAGAATTGGTGTAATTAAAGAAACTTTTGGTGTAGGGCTGGACTCGGGGGTTAAAGACGCTGTTACTAAGGCGATCGAGCAATTTCAACAATTGGGCGCAGAAATTCAAGTCATTTCTTGTCCCCGGTTCCGCTACGGTTTGCCCACTTACTACATCATTGCTCCCTCGGAAGCTTCGGCAAATTTGGCGCGATATGATGGAGTCAAGTACGGTTTCCGGTCTCCAGACTCAGATAATCTTTTGGATATGTATGCCAAAACCCGCTCTCAAGGGTTCGGTGCGGAAGTTAAACGCCGGATTGCGATCGGCACTTACGTATTGTCGGCTGGATATTACGATGCCTATTATCTAAAAGCTCAAAAAGTTCGGACTTTGATTAAAGAAGACTTTGAAAAAGCTTTTTCTCAAGTTGATGTTTTAGTCTGTCCCACTGCTCCTACTACCGCATTTAAGGCAGGCGAAAAATTCAATGACCCTCTGAGTATGTATTTGTCAGATTTGATGACTATTCCCGTGAATCTTGCTGGTTTGCCAGCTTTGAGTTTGCCCTGCGGATTTGATGATAAAGGACTGCCCGTGGGTATACAACTGATTAGTAATGTTTTGCAAGAATCTCGGTTGTTTCAAGTGGCTCACGCTTACGAACAGTCTACGAATTGGCACTTACACCACCCGGAGTTGCATTAATTTTTGAAAATCGGCGGAATACGGTGGCGGAAGTTAGTAATCGATCTTGGCTAATTGTCTGAATTAATAATTTGCCATTAGCTGTTGAGCGATCTCTAATTTCCCGCGTGCTCTATCTATGAACAATCTGCTAGTATTCCTTTTGTCTAAATCGCTAATAGCTTTTGGGATAGTTTTGGCCGTTGCTTATTCTGGTGCTTGTGTATTCCTATTTGTAGCGCAAGGTAAGTTTATCTTTTTTCCTGCGCGGGCGATCGAAACTACGCCAGATGATTTTCAGTTGAAATATCAAGATGTTTGGCTGCCAATTCCAACTAAAACAGGCGCGGTGGACAGCGTGCACGGGTGGTGGATTCCTGCTTCGGAAAATCCCCCCAGCCCCCCCTTAGCAAGGGGGAGAGCAAGAAAGGGAGAGGCTGTTCCCTCTGTTAACACCGGAGACTCGGATACCCCCCCCAGCCCCCCCTTGCCAAGGGGGGGAGCTAGAGGAGTCGGAACGTCCCCGCAAAGTGAGAGACCGGCAGTCGCTCCGGTTCCCCCCCTTAAGAAGGGGGGGTTAGGGGGGGTAGTTTTGTACCTGCACGGCAATGCTTCAAATGTGGGATCAAATGTCGAACACGCTCATCGATTTCATCGATTAGGTTTGTCGGTATTTGTGATGGATTATCGTGGTTATGGAAAAAGCCAGGGCGATTTTCCGAGTGAATCTCAGGTTTATGAGGATGCTCAACTTGCTTGGGATTATTTGGTGAAACAGCGGGGGATTAACCCGAATCAAATTTATATCTACGGTCATTCTTTGGGAGGGGCGATCGCGATCGATCTAGCCGTGCGTCACCCGGAGGCTGCAGGGGTAATTGTAGAAGGCTCTTTTACTTCGACGCGGGCGATGGTGAATTTCCAAAAAGGGCTGTTTTGGATGTTTCCGATCGATGTTTTGCTGACACAGCGGTTTGATTCTCTTTCAAAAGTCGATCGCCTGCAAATGCCCGTGCTCTTTATTCACGGGACTGCTGACAATGTAGTTCCAGTGGAAATGACCAAAAAACTGTTTGATGCAGCACCGGAGCCCAAACAGTTGTACATAGTTCCTGATGGAGGTCACACTAATGTGGCACAGATCGGGGGCGCAGAATATCTGCAAATACTGAGCCAATTTTTAGGTTCTTCAAAGTAGATAAAAGCTATTGGCGGTCACAGGTTAAGTTTGATATCTGTACCGCCTGCTCGCACTTCTAACAGTACATATTTAAAGCAGAGCAGTGAGCCCGATGATACCGCTTAGTGCAACCTTAATACATTCAGCCACCAGTCATTCAAGGCATAGCAGTAATTACAGTAATTGTTCGTGCTGATCGCTGGTTCTTTCTTAACTTCGCAGCCTCGCCGAGATGTTTTTCTGTTGGGCATCCGGGCGCCGCAGAGATTGGCATCTGTGAGATTAGTTTTGTTCAATCTCGCATCCCTCAAGTCGGCCGATCTAAGGTCGGCACCGCTGAGATTTGCACCGCTTAAATCGGCTTCTTGGAGGTCGGCACCGGTGAGATTTGCACCGCTTAAATCGGCATTTCTCAGGTCGGTTCTATTTAGTTTGGCGGCGCTCAAATTACTGCATTTTAAGTTAGCCAACTGGAGGGATGCGCCTCGAAGAAAACTCTCGCTGAGGTTAGCATTTTCTAAGTTGGCTCCCCTGATGTCTGCCCTGCTCATGTCGGCTTTGCTGAGGTCGGCATCAGCCAAAAAGGCGTTTCTCATGTTGGCGTGGTTTAAATTAGCTTCCATTAAGTCAGCCGCAGTCAAGTCGGCATCAACTAAGTCGGCCCTGTTGAGAGTGGCGCGGCTCAAGGAAGCGCCAAACAAATCTGCACGGCTCAAGGAAGCGCCAAATAAGTCGCATCCCGGACATCCTCTGGTTTCTAGCAGCCGCTTGACTAGAGACAGATTTTGAGCTTCTAAGGGAAGTGCGGCGCAAAATGGGAGTAGCATGATCGCTGCAGTCAGAATTTTCAGTTTGATTTTGGTCATAGTCGGGGTAAGTCCTGTAACTGCCTTTCATCACCGATTTGTCTGCTGGACTTACGTGCGGCGGACCAAAAACCCGGTTTCCTCGTTAATTCCTCGCTGTCAAACCCAATATTCTCAGCAGAAACTGGGTTGTTTGCGTAAGTCCTAGTCTAGTGGATGGACGCGACTCGACGGTGTAAGGTTCGATCGCGCTCACGAATATTACTTACGCGTTGGGGATGGAAGCCCGCACCTCAAGGCTCCCTTGCAGCGAGCGGCGAACTGCAGGATTCCCTGAATACCAGGGATTCGGGAGCTGGCGACGGCTGCAGCAAGTGGCTGACTGCGACAACGGATAAGTATTTGTAATCGATCCAGTTGGATTTTGCTGCCGAGGGCGATCGTTCTCCGTACAGGCGATAGGTAAATAAGCCAATTGGCTTAGACTCTTAAGACATATTGCTGATGCGCTGCCTTCTATAAAGAAGATAGCATTTTTGTGTGATCCCCGAAATAATACCGAGCCAGCAAGTATAAAAAAAATACCACGTGTCTCGGCGGGTGGGAAAATTGGGTACAGCTAATACTTTCAGACGAGGAAAATAGATGTCGAACAGCATAGATCAACTTGCAGAAGGCGGCAGGGGGATCAAACTCATGTGGCAGATTGCAGACGAGCTCAGTTACACCCGGACTCTCGACAATCGAAATTGTTTGTCGCTGAGCAAAAGTTACGAAGTAGAAGGTCGCAATCGCTCACAAGATATAAAAAAAGCTAGCATTTTAGATGGGTTAATGAATTTATTAAACACCTGGGATTGGCAGACTGAAAAACAGCAGGAAGAAGAGCTGCATGAAACTTGTATTCAACATATTAGCCTGCAAGTCAACACAGATGTCAATGCTTTAACCCAAGTTTTGTTGTGGTTTGAACAGTTGAAAGATTTATCGCTCCCCAATGAACTTTGGTGGAACTTTCAGTTGGGGTTGGCTGAAGGTTTCACTAATGCAGTTCGCCACGCTCACAAAAATTTGCCAGTAGAAACTCCTGTTCAACTGGAAATTAGGGTGTTTAACGGACGGTTGGAGCTCAAAGTTTGGGATTGCGGGCCGTGTTTTGATTTTGATGCTAAGCTGAAGGAAATTCTGGCAGCAGATAGAAATAACGGCTTGGATTTAGAGGTTGTGAACGATGCTTGCTTGAGGCCTAGCAGACAGAAAACTTTGGAACAGTCTCTATTTCTAATTGCTGGGTAGCTTTGGAGTGAGGGACAATTAACAGACTGGCACGGTGAAAAATGTGTTATGCTAAAAACGGTGTTAGGGGAAAAGTTACGGGTTTTGTCTCCGCGTGGGTGAGGGTTTTTGAATAACGCCGACCTGCTGCGGCTTGGGTTAAGAGCTATGGTCTTGGGTGATTCTATAGCGGTTTGATAGAAACGGGTGCATCTGTAGAATTAAATATTAAAAACTCAACATTAAAAGTTAAAAATTATTCACACTAATTTTTGATATTTTAATTTATCATAGTATCTGGCCGCTCACCAATTACTAATGATTTCCAAAGAAACTTTATTTGTTCTGTCTCTATTTCCCTACTTGGGATTTCTCTGGTTTTTGACTCGATCGGGAAAAACACCCCGTTTAGCTCTGATGGGATTTTACGGCACTCTCGTTTTTGTAGCGGTGACGATTCCCGCCGCAATTTACGCAAAAGTTGCCTACAACGAGTCACTAGCAAATGTCGATTGGCTGCACGGTTCTGCAGAACTATTCTTAACACTTGCCAATATTTTATTAGTTTTAGGCTTTAGAGAAGCGGTGATTAAAGCCAAAGCATCCTCACAGAAGGGCGGCGAGGAGCAAGAGTGTCTTTTAGACGGGGGAGAATAGCCGGGAGCATCTCACTTTTGTATTTGCTCTCCCTGCGAGCGTCCCGCTCGCTATATGTATATATAATATATAGCGAGCGGGACGCTCGCACTCCTAAAAAATGCTTTTTGCTCTCCGCAGAAATGCTCCCGAATAGCCGCAGTTAACAGTTAACTGTTGACATACCAGTTTGTGATTCGCCAAGAAAGCAAAATTTTAGGAAAGCATTAGAATATATGGAAACTCACCGAAAAAATGGGCGGAGCGTAGCGGAGGGCTGAAGCCCCGTCCTTCGCTCGACGGCTTTTGGTTCGGAATTGTCCGAAATTCCGGTTAATTGTGTTGTATAATCTTTTGTATTAATATGTGAGTTTTCAACAGTCGTGGAACAAGTCTTAACGCTAGTTTGCAAACTTCAACCGACACTTGAGCAAAGCGCTAAAATCGATGCTTTGCTTGCCTCGTTTGCGGATGGTTGCAACTACACCAATGAGACTGTCAAACCATCGGTGACAAGCAAAACCACGATTCAAAGTTTGGTGTATCAAACCTTGCGAGAACAGTTTGGATTGAGCGCCAATCAAGCGGTTAGGGTATGCGCTAGGGTTGGAGCTAATCGTAAGACTGCCAAGCTCAAAAGGAAGCCCGTCAAGACTTTCCGTCCAACGAGTGCAGATTATGATGCCCGCATCTTTTCGTTTCGAGAAAAGGATTGGGCGGTCAGCCTGACCCTGTTGGGTTGCCGTGAGCGCATTAAGTTGAGCCTTGGCAACTATCAGCAAGGTAAACTCAAAGGTAGAGCGCCAACCTCGGCTCAATTGTGCAAGCACAGAGACGGGCAATACTACATCCACATCCAACTCAAAGACGAAACGCCAGAACCGACTAAATCGGACAACGTGATTGGCATTGACTTTGGACGCAGAGACATTGCAGTAACGAGCAAGGGGGAGAAATGGGACGGCAAACCCATTCAGAAGGTTAGAGACACATACGCCAAAGCAAGAGAGTCTATTCAGCGCCAAGCCTCGAAAGGCACACGCAGTTCTCGCAGAAGATGCCGGGGATTGCTGCAACGGCTGTCGGGGAAAGAAAGACGCTATCAAGCCTGGCTCAACCATAACATCAGCAAACACATTGTCTTGGATGCCAAGGCGTCGGCCACGATTATTGCCATTGAGGACTTGACGGGCATTCGAGAACGTACCAACCAGCAACGACGCTCTTTGACAGAACGAAGACGGTCTAACAGTTGGGCGTTCTACCAGTTGCGTTATTTCCTGGAATATAAAGGCATCAAGTACGGCGTTGAAGTTGTTGCAGTGCCACCGGCTTACACGTCGCAGACTTGCCATCAGTGCAACCATTTGGGAGTCAGAAGCCAGAAGCGATTTAAGTGTGCAAACAAGGCTTGTGGTTGGCATGGCGACGCTGATTTCAATGGTTCGATGAATATTGCCAATATTGGAGCCGTCGTAACTCGGCTTCGAGGTTCGGAGTGCCTTAGCTGTTCTCTCAGCTACGATACTTCAGGGCTACTGAAAGCCCCTCGCCTTCTGGCAGGGGATTAGTTACATCAAGCACTTCTAGTGTCGTCACCTTGGTTTCTTGCCACGGGCTCAACCTGAGAGCCGAGATTTTGGGTTAAGAAAGCCAGTTTCTCAGGTATTATCGAGAATGGTGCTCTGGGCGTGAGTGGAAACAGACTACCATGTTGCTAAGTTTAGCTGTAGTGGGAATCTCCAGGCCGGAAAAAAGATGAGCTATTGCCTCAATCCCCATTGCCAAAAGCCGCAGAATGCTGACTCAACCAATTTTTGTCTGGCGTGCGGCTCTAAATTGCTACTGAAAGAGCGTTACCGCGCCATTCAACCTATCGGTGAAGGAACATTTGGCAGAACTTTTTTAGCTGTCGATGAAGATAGGTTGAAAACTCCCTGCGCCATCAAACAATTTTTCCCCCAAGTTCAAGAAAAAGCGGAATTAGAAAAGGCAACTGCACTGTTCAAACAAGAAGCTCATCGGTTGCACGAACTCGGAGAACACCCGCAGATTCCAAGTTTGCTGGCGTCTTTTGAACAAGCCAAACGTCTGTATCTTGTGGAAGAGTTAATTGAGGGAAATAATTTGTTTCAGGAGTTGCAGCAGCGGGGAGCTTTTAGCGAGGAACAGATTTGGGAATTGTTGATCAATTTGTTGCCTGTTTTGCAATTTGTTCACGAGCAGCAGGTGATTCATCGGGATATTAAGCCGGAAAATATTGTGCGGAGAACTCCCCAAACCTTGTGGGCTGCCGCGGGATATGGCACCTCAACTCCTGGTAAAGGAAAAGGAGGGGCAAATTTACCTCAATCTTCTGCTGGTATGAAAGGGCTAATTGTCGCGGAATCTCCTGCTGTACAGGGGAAAGCCAGGGGGGGTCAGTTTGTGCTAGTAGATTTTGGAGTTGCTAAGCACATTACCGGCCTTTCTGAGGCGCAAACTGGGACGATAACTGGAACTGCAGGCTATGCGCCCATCGAACAAATTCGCAGTGGCAAGGCGTATCCGGCGAGCGACCTTTACAGTTTGGGCGTTACCTGCATTCACCTGCTAACTGGGGCCGCATTGAAGGATTTGTTCGATGCTTTGGAATGCAAATGGATTTGGCGATCGCACTTGGCGCAAAAAGGCATAAAAGTCAGCCAAAAATTAGCAACTATTTTGAACAAATTGCTCAAAGATTCGGTAAGAGAGCGATATCAATCCGCTGCTGAAGTGTTGCAAGACTTGGTAAATGTTGGGCAATATCCCCGCTCTCAAATTAGTTATAATTCGCCAACAAAAATAGCTATTAATTCGCCAGTAACTAACTCGCAGCCCCATACAGCAACCGCCGTCTCGGCCGCGCCGCCCCAGAAGATTCATGTTGTGCCATCCGCTGGCAATCCGAAATTATTGTCGTCTAATAACTGGCGGTGCGAGCGCATTCTCCAGGGCCATTCAGCCCCGGTTAATGCTGTGGTTATTAATCCTCAAGGCAATATTCTCGCGAGCGCCAGCGACGATAAAACAATTAAGCTGTGGAACCTGCAAACAGGTGAATTCATCCATACTTTTTTCGGTCATTCCGCAACGGTTGATGCTGTGGCAATCAGCCCAGACGGGAGAATGCTAGTTAGCGGCAGTTTTGACAGAAAAGTCATTGAGTGGAAGCTGGATAAAAAGGCGATGATTCGCGAATTTTACAGCGATTTTGGTTCGCCGTACAGTCACCGCTACGGCCCCGTGTACTCGGTGGCTTTTAGTTGCGACTCTGGAGCGATTGCGAGTGCCAGCGGCGACAAGAGTATTAAATTGTGGAACCAGCGCAACGGAGAATTGGTTCAAAAACTTTCGGGACATTCTGACAAGGTTTTATCTGTTAGTTTTCGCCCTCAAAGTATGATGCTTGCCAGCGGTAGTGCTGACAAAACTATCAAGATGTGGCTTGTAGGTATTGGGGAGAGTGTACGGACTTTTGTCGGTCATTCAGATTGGGTTTATGCGATCGCATTTAGTCAAGACGGCAAGATGATTGTCAGTGGAAGTGCCGACGCTACTGTTAAATTGTGGAATGCCGATACAGGGGAATTGATTAATACTTTGAGAGGGCATTCTGATGCGGTGATTTCGGTGGCTATTAGTCCCGATCGCGAAACTATGGCTAGCGGCAGTCGAGACGGTACGGTTAAACTCTGGAACCTGGAAACAGGAGAATGTTTGTGCTCTCTTGCTGGGTGCAATCCGGTGGCTTTTAGTCCTGACGGTCAAACTTTAGTCACCGGTGGCGAGGGGGGCGAAGTGTTAGTTTGGCGGGCGTCTGTTTAGTTGGGCGAGATAAGTGACATACTTGTGAAGGCGAGCGGTGTTAGTGTCAAGTAAGCGACTGGCCCAAGAATGTATATTAAGTTGCGATCGCATTTCTCGAAATACCGCAGCATCCCCGCGATTCTCTAGAGGAAAAACCCAAGCATCAAATCCAGCCGACTTAAGACGGCTAACAGTTCCCTCGCCATCTTGCACCCACAATTGACGGTTAATGCGAAGGGGTTGACAGGAATATTCACCGACAACAATTCCTCCCACAGAAACGCTCGCACCTTCTCCCCGATTGGAAAGTTCTTGTAAAATCGCTTTGAGGGAATTGAGTTTTTTCCCGTCTTGTATTTGCTGGGGTGTCAGCTTGACAATCACCATTTCTAAAACTTCGACAGGTTTTGTCGATCGTACAATGTTGACCGGTTGCGCCGCCCAAGAATTTTGTGTTTCCGGTTGCGCCGCCCAAGAGTTTTGTGTTTCCGGTTCCGTCGCCCAAGAGTTTTGTGTTTCCGGTTGAACCCTCTCGATTTCCTCTGCAACCTCTACTGTTTCTACTGGCTTTGCAGTGTCTACAATTATTTGAATTTCCTCGCCATCTTTCTCGATTTTTCCGCTAATCAGCAAGACAGCATTCTCTATAATATGCGGTTTCACTTGTTCGTAAGTCTTGGGAAAAACCACAGCTTTGATTTGATGTGTCAAATCTTCTAATTGCAAAATTGCCATCTGCTCGCCTTTCTTTGTCACCACAGGTTTGATAGCGCTGAGCATGACAATAACTGATACTTTCCCTTTTTTATCTATTAGCTGTTCCAGAGTCAGGACATCTGGGTCTTGATTGACTTGGAGCAGAACTTTCAGGGGATGTTCCGATACATAAAAGCCGAGCAATTCTTTTTCTAACTGCAACTTTTTCTGTGTATCAAAATCTTTTACAGTCTTTGATTTGGGGGCAGAATCATAGGTACTTGCCGACTTTCCGAAGCTCGTACCCAACAAGTCAAACAGATTACCTTGGCCGCTTTCTCTATCTTTCTTGCGGTCTTGCGCCCATTTCATCACCCCTTCGAGGTCGTTTACTAATTGATTGCGGTTGTTTTCAATTTTATCAAAAGCACCGCATTGAATTAATGCTTCTAGAGCGCGGCGGTTGACAGAATGGAGATTTACGCGATCGCACAAATCAGCCAGCGATTTAAACTTACCCCCTTCTTTCCGCGCAGCCAAAATATTTTCAATCGCAGCTTCTCCCACATTTTTAACAGCAGAAATTCCAAACAATATTTTATCTTTTGCCGAGCCAGTTATCTGTTTGGGAAGCGGTGTAAAAGTAAGTTCCGAGCTATTAACATCTGGCGGCTCAACCTCAATACCCAGCTTGAGACAATTAGCAATATATTTCTGTACTTTATCCTGATCGCCCCTGTTAGCAGTCAGCAGTGCAGCCATGTATTCTAGAGGATAATTCGCCTTTAAATATGCCGTTTGATACGTGATATAGGCATAGGCCATTGAATGGGATTTATTAAAACAGTTAGATGCCACCAAACTATTTTCTAGGATAAAGTTATGTTCTCGTTCAACGCCTATGTCATAGACTTCTTGAGTTCCTAGTGATTTTCGACTAATAATTTTAACCATGTTTGTAACTCCTGAGAATAGCCTCTATTTTAGTTTTCTTTCGTTGCAATCCCAAGCGGGGATATTGATACACAAAATCATAGAATGCTTGTATATTTTTTCGACTAAAGATTCTCCAATAATAAACTTTTTTTAATTGATGCTCTTGTACAGAACCCATCCCTAGGTGCATTGCTAGTTCGCGGGCAAATTCAAAGGAACCCACAATGCAGACTAAACCGCCACTTCTACCTTTGTTTGCATAAGCACAACCGTCACCGTCAAAATAGCCTAACACATAAGACCCTAAATATTTTAAGTTAGGGAAATAGGTAACTTCCGAAAAAGTTCTTCCTGTTATGATGCCGTAGCCCTGTAAAGAGCTTGCCAGCTTTTCAGAAGAAAAATTTATTCGGTAGTGAGGAGCATAATTTTGAGGCTGAATAACTCTAATTTCACCAGAGTATTGTAGCTCTATGCTGAGCATTTCTGTAAGTTCTTTGTCAATAGATTCAAAAGCTACATAATTAGTTTGAGTAACGCAGCCATCAGCAGCAATCAATCCTAATAAATAAGCTTTAGCTTGAGAGTCAATTACATCAAAATAGCTCTCATTTAAAGTATAGCGGTTTCGCCGCTTAGTATTAATCTCCGCTTCTTTTAAAACCCTTGAAACTGCTCTTTCGCTCACACCAAGGTAGTTAGGAATGTCTCGACACTCCATGCCCTGATTAAAAGCAGAAATGATTTGTTCCTTGTGTTCCGATTTTAGCTGCCTATAGTCGAGATACATTTTATATATCTGAGCTAGAGTTGATTTGTTTTAAGTCTAATCCTTGTTCAAAGATTTCGTCAATGGGCAGCATTTGACCGCCAACAGTCATAAACTTGTGATCTTTTGTGGCGCGAATTATCGAGCCATCTTCCAGGCAATACTCAAAGACCTCCTGCTGCCCCCGGCGATGCCACTGTGCAATTGACTGTGTATAAATATAACCGTTGCTATCAACACTATAAACAGTACATTCAATTTTTTCCTCAACAATTTTGCCAATAGCCATCGGCCCATATTCCACTGTCAATATCTTCGTGTCATAGCTCAAGCAATATTCCGCGAATTGCAGCATCTGCGCGAACAGTTTATCAGCAATTCTTTGACTGACTCCATTCTTAGTTGCGCCGTCGATAAACGTTTCTTTTTGCTTCTGCATTTCATCAGCTTTCTTCTTTCCCATTGCACGCCGCAGCAAGTCAGCTTGCCCCAAAGAATAGCCCGCCAAATCTTGAGCCATCCGCATAATTTGCTCTTGAAAGCAAAGCGTTCCGTAAGTCTCTTTTAAAATCGGTTCTAATAGCGGATGATCGTACTCAACTGTTTTACCGTGCTTGCAGTCAATAAACTGAGGAATCAAACCTGCATCCAGCGGCCCAGGTCGGTAGAGTGCCAAAATAGAAGAAATATCATCCAGACAGGAAGGTTTGAGTTTTTTCACTACATCCAGCATTCCAGAGGATTCTAACTGAAAAATACCTTCCAAATCTCCTCTTTCTAAAAGTCTATAAGTTTTATCTACATCATTTGGTAACTTTTTGATTCTGGCAAAAGTCTCTTGAGCTCTGCGCTCTATATCAGAAGGTAGCATTTCTGGATCTACAATTAGATTTTGGGTGTGCTTAATATAATCAACTGTTTTCTGGAGCGTTGTTAAATTTTTCAATCCCAAAAAGTCCATTTTCAGCAGCCCCAAAAATTCCAAATCTTCCATGAAATATTGGGTAATTACAGCACCCTCATTATTCTTTTGCAGCGGTACAATTTCATCCAACGGCTCTGAAGAAATTACCACACCTGCTGCGTGAACGCCATAGGTTTTGTTGGTTCCTTCAATACGAATTGCCATGTCAATCCACTGACGAACTGGGACAGAAGTCCCTGTTTCTTCATTGATGCAAATTGTATTTTCATAGTTGTCTTTAAATTCCTGTGCAGGTGTGTCATCGGAAATCATCACTTTAAGTTTTTCCGGTTTTCCCCGCGACACGGGAATTAATTTTGCCATTTCGTCAGCTTTTTTGTAGGGAATACCTAACACTCTGGCAACATCTTTCAAGACAGCTTTTGATGTCATTCTGTTGAAAGTAATAATTTGCGCTACGCGGTCGCTACCATATTTTTCAGTAACGTATTTAATCATGTCATCTCGCCTTTCTATGCAGAAATCGCTATCAATATCTGGCATAGATTTCCGTTCGGGATTGAGAAATCGCTCGAATAGTAGTCCGTGGTGTACGGGGTCTATATTGGTGATTTTGAGGACGTAAGCAACTAGAGAACCTGCGGCAGAACCGCGTCCTGGCCCTACTGGAATATCATTGTCTCTAGCATATTTTATGTAGTCCCAAACTACTAAAAAGTATTCCGAAAAGCCCATCTGCTGAAGCATTTTCAGTTCGTATTCTAGTCTTTGTTTGTAGACGGGGGGGATTTCATTTCTGGTGCGGGCTTTGAGGCGTTCTAAGAGTCCCAGCCAGGATATTTCTTCTACATAAGTATCGGCTGTATGTTCTGGGGGAATTGGAATTGTGGGAATTCGAGCTTCTCCTGTGAGCTCGTATCTCGATACTTTATTTGCGACCTCTAGGGTATTTTCGATCGCCTCTTTGATTGTTTCATCATCCAAATGGTCTCGAAACAGTTGCGCCATCTCGTCTGCGGACTTCAAATACTCAGTGCCGCTGTAGCGCATCCGCTTGTCTTCTTCAATCAGTTTGTTGGTGTTAATGCACAGCAAAGCATCGTGTGCTTCTACGTCGTTGCAGGAAATATAGTGAGAATCATTGGTTGCAATTATTTTAATCTTGAGTTCGCGGGCAATTTTAACGATTTCAACATTAACAATCCGGTCTTCCGGGGAACCGTGGTCTTGAATTTCTATATAGTAATCTTCCCCAAATACTTCTTTATACCATGTGGCCACTTCGCGGGCAGTATCCAGCTTGTTTTGCAGAATCATTTGGGGAACTTCCCCACCCAAACAAGCACTGGTAACAATTAAACCTTCGGAGTATTGTTTTAGCAGTTCCTTGTTAATGCAAGGTCTGGCAAAAATACCTCTTTCAGGCATTCCCTTTAAGTGAGAAATTGTGGTTAGTTTGACGAGGTTTTTATAACCTTGGGTATTTTTAGCTAAAACAACTTGATGGTATTTTCTTCTACCTCGAACTTTGACTTCTATGTCGCCGTTGACGACGTACATTTCATTGCCAATAATCGGCTTGATATTTTTATTTCGGCAAACTTTGATTAGCTCGATTGCCCCGTACATCACCCCGTGGTCTGTAAGGGCGATCGCGGGCATCCCCAATTCCACCGCCCGTTCTGCGAGCTGTTGTAGCTGAGAAGCCCCATCTAGTAAGCTATAATCGCTGTGAATGTGCAAACCAACGAAGGACATAGGGATTTAAAATATAAGATTTGAGAATTTAGATTCTACACCATCGGCGTGTCAAAGGGTAAAATAAAAAACAAAGCTTTATATCACTCCTGAGCTGGTTTGTGCTGGGGCTTCTAGAAGTGCAAAAGATGAGGTTGTCGCGGTATTGAGGATTGAATGGGTAAATTCTTCTCGCTCGCGATCAAACTTTTACAAACTTGCTTGTTGCAAATAACGCTCCAAGTCTCTAACTCGTTCTTGTGTCACCCTCGCTCTGCAATAACCGTAGGTAGAAGCAGCCAAAGTTCCACCTTCAAACTGTCCCATTTCATAATTGCAAGATTCATCTCTAAACTTGAGCCAACTACGCTGTGCTACTATCAATCTTTGCTTTTGTTTGCTGTTGAGTTTCGGCTGAAGTTGCTGATATACTTGATTGAGTTTTCTGTCGGCTGCCTGAAACTCTTGACTGGAACACGCATTCTGCTCCTGTGTAGTTTGAGGACTTTTGCAATTAGGCTGTTGGGCGAGTTGCAAGGAAGTGTTGCTGGCTTTGCTGGGAACCAAAAATCCGGCTGTTAACAACAGCGAACTCGCGGCTAATTTGACCCAAATAGTGATTTTTTTCAAAATATTTACCTCTTTTTCAATCTTTAATTTTTTCGGGTTGGGCCGATCGCCAAATCCACCAAGCCGCCGCCCACAAAGTAAAATTGCCGATGAGAGTCATCGCCGCTTGCAGGGTAACGATCCATTCTAGGGCGGGAGAGTTGTCAAAATAGTGCCATGTACAGGCACACATAGCACTGACAAGAGCGGGCAGCATTGCGGCGGAAAGGGCCCACCAAGCTCGGTTTTGAGTGACTTCGCCGTAAGTCCAAATTAACCAGATGGCGGCAATCCACTCGACGACGCTAGAGACGTGAATAATCCAGGTGGGAATTGACAAAGCGTGCATTTTTTGTATTGTGAACGAAGATGAAAGATTTATCGATAACGAAGATGAAAGATTTATCTATCGGGACTTACGCAACTGTCATATAAAGTATGATGCGTCATACAATTTTAGATTAGCGATTCGAGATTTTATTAGATTTGCGATTTGAGCTGACTGATGACGTAAAGCCTTGAAGCTTGCTGACAGTAGCATTTTTTTGGTAGTAGGATCAAATCTCAAATATCAAAAAAATCTAAAATCTAAAATCTAAAATAGTTAGATTCCCCATCACAAACAAAGAAAAGAGTAGAAATGCGAGCAATTTTGTGCGGCTATTACGGTAAAGGCAACGGCGGCGACGAGGCGCTGTTGGCATCGCTACTGCAAATGTTACCAGATGGGGTGACGCCGATCGTCCTGTCTGGCAATCCTGTCGAGACAAATCAGCGGTACGGGGTAGCTGCGCGCGATCGCATGAATGCCTTTCAAGTTCTCGAAACACTCCGCACCTCCGACGCGCTAATCTGGGGCGGCGGTAGTTTAATCCAAGACGCTACTAGCATAGCGAGCCCTTTCTATTATGGGGGTTTGATGGGATTAGCGCAGCGGATGGGCTTAAAAACTGTTGCCTGGGCCCAGGGAATTGGGCCTTTGAAGCGCGAAATGACTCGCAAGTTATCTCAGCGCTGTTTTGCTGGATGCACCGCCGTCAGCGTGCGGGATAAAGGTTCAGCTACTTTACTTGCAGATTGGCAAATTCCCTTTACTTTAGCGCCCGATCCCGTGTGGGCTTTGGAGAATTCTCCCGTGTCGGGTTTGTGGGATTTACCTGCGCCCAGAGTTGCTGTTTGTTTGCGTTCTCATCCTACACTAACTCCCGCGCGTTTGTCAATCTTAACTCAAGCTTTAGTTGACTTTCAAAAAGCAACTCGCACCTTAATTTTGCTGCTGCCTTTTCAAGCGTCTCACGACTTAGAAATTGCCCAACATTTGCACGAAGCCCTGCCAAAAAGGAGCCGCATCCTCAGTTTAGACGATCCGAGAAAATTGAAAGGAGTATTCCGGGGAGTCGAAATGGCGATCGGGATGCGCTATCACAGTTTAATTATGGCAGCATCGGAAGAATGCCGCTGTTTTGCCCTCAGCTACGATCCGAAAGTCAGCCAGTTAATGGAAGAGCTAGAAATGCCGGGATACTTATTATCAGAATTGCCAGACGATCCTTATTTAATCAGCAAAACCTGGATGGAACACTATGCTAACGGCGACGCCTTATCGCCAGACAGGATAAAATTTATAGTAGAGCGATCGCTCTTTCATCGCGAAGTATTGCGAGCCGCACTCCAGCAGTCTCCGTAAGAGGTAAAATACCGTGACAGCCAGTACAGCAAACTTAAAAATTACGTGGGAAAAATTGCCAGACGACTTCATTTTAGACGAGGAACCTGTGGAAAATATTGACCAACCCTTGCTCGCTGCAGCCTTGCGGGAAATCCTAGAAATCGCAGGGCTAATTTTAACAGGAATATTAGTTGCCCCAAACATGGGAATTTGCGCTACATTAAACGGTAAGCTAGTTATCAAAGCTCCAGATTGGTTTTATGCCCGCAACGTCCAGCCGCTTTCTAGTCAAGAAATTCGCCGCAGTTACACTCCCAACTTAGAAGGGGAAATTCCGGCGATTGTCATGGAATTTTTATCAGCTAGTCCCAACGATGAATATTCGAGTAAACAAACTTATCCGCCTGGAAAATGGTTTTTTTACGAACAAGTATTGCGAGTTCCAATCTATGCACTTTTTGAGCCTGCCGCTGGAGTGTTAGAAGTCTACCAGTTGGATTCATCAGGAAAGTATGAAGTACAACCACCAGATTTAAACGGCCGTTATTGGATCGCAGGAGTTGGGTTATTTCTGGGGGTTTGGCAGGGAACAAAAGCCGAAAGAACTGGATATTGGTTGCGGTGGTGGGATGAGAGAGGAGAGATGTTATTGTGGGGAGCAGAAATGGTAGAAAGGGAACGGCAGGAAAAAGCAAATGTTCAACAGCGAGCCGATCGACTAGCCGCGCAATTAAGAGCAGCAGGCATTGAACCCGAAGCCTAATGCAATAATGAGCAATTTAAAATTGTCCCTCTGCAATTTAATATTGCTCATTAATTAAAAAGTATTGAACAACCTCGCAAAAATCAATATTTATCTGCGTTAATCCACGTTTATCTGCCTTCATCAGCGGTTAAAAAATACATTCAGGAGACAGCAAAATTGGCAAGAGTAAGAGTGCGGGAACACGTCAATCCCCTATCAATTAGATATCAAGCATCGGCAAGTCCTCCGGATTGGACTAAAATCTATGCCGACTTAAATTTACCGCTGCATTTAGATATCGGCTGCGGCAGAGGACGGTTTTTGTGGCACATGGCGCAAATCCAAACAGACTGGAATTTTCTAGGATTAGAAATTCGGGAACCTTTGGTAGAGGAGGCGAATCTTTGGCGGGACGAAAAAGGCTTGACAAATTTGCATTATTTGTTTTGCAATGCTAATAGTTCCCTAAAGCCAATTTTAGAAACTTTGCCCGCAGGTATTTTGCAGCGAGTTAGCATTCAGTTTCCCGATCCGTGGTTCAAGAAAAAGCACCACAAACGGCGGGTGGTGCAGCAGGAATTAGTCAACGAATTGGCAACTTATCTGGCAATTGGCGGCGAAGTTTTTATCCAGTCAGATATTGAAGAAGTAGAAAGGGAAATGTGCGATCGCTTTTCATCTCACCCCTGTTTTAAACGTCAAAATGGGGGCGAATGGTTAGCAGAAAATCCCCTGCCTGTTCCTACTGAAAGAGAAATTGCTACTCTGAAACGGGGCGAACCAGTTTATCGAGCACTGTATCAAAAATAATGCTCGCTTTCGCAAACTCACCTTTGTGATAAATGTTATAACTTACATCTTGCACCTTGGTTAGGAACAGGCAAGATGCCTGTTCCACAAAACTTAATTTTCTTGTGTAACGGGCATCTTGCCCGTTAATAAAAAAATTATTTCTAAGTTAAACCCAAGATGGCAGCCACATCCTAATTTTCCATTCCATTTGCGACAAAGGCAGTCCCAAATAGATAGGCATCCAGAAAATAAAAGCACCCAAAACCAGAAAAATAATTGTTACCCCCATCCCTCGGAGTCGAGTTTGAGGGCTGTGCAGCCACCTGTCAACCCACCAAGCAAGTGCTAAAGCTGCAAACACAGAACAGCCCATATAATGGTACAAAAATATGCAGCGAGTCACCTTCACCCAAGGCAGCAAATTAGCGGCCCAATTAACTATTAAATATAACCCCAGCCACATTTCAGCAGTCGGCGGAAACAAAATCGGTCGCTGCTGTTCTATCGTGTCAACTGAAGCCTCGCTGCGCGTTTGCAGCCACACCCAAATCCGGTGAACTAAAACTCCTATTACTAGCAGTAAAGCTAAGGTGGACAGCCACCAAAGCAAGGGATTTCCCATTGCGTGAACGTCAAAAATTACCTCAGTTGCACCTTCAGGTAAAGGCGGCAAAACCGGATCTGGTTGGGCATTGTTGGTAGCTTTTCTGAAGAAGTAAACTATGGGGCGCAGCATCAAAGGCCAACTGTACCACGTGGAACAATAAGGATGTACATCAGGGCCGCTTTTAATCCGCTGGTGATAAGTCAAAATTTCCGTTTGCATCTGCCAGAAATTGGGAGTTGGATTAAAGTACAGGTGAGGAATCCAAGAGATGCTGTAAACTAGAATAGGAATAATAGCTAGACTCAAGCAGAGTTCTATAAAATTGAGTTTAGTCAGTTTTTGTACTGGACTTTCGGCAGGAATTAGAGGTGAATCTACCTCGCGGCTTTGTTCTTCATTTCCTCTGTTACCCTGGATAAAACGCACTGTCCAAGCACAGATTAAAATTAGATAAGTACCGAAAAGAAACCATAATCCGTTCCATTTGATAGCCGCCGATGCGCCGAAACCAATTCCGGCGAGAACCAGCCAAAGCCAGCGCTTTTTGCCTTCTGCTTCTACAGCTTTTAAAATAAATAACTGACCTAAAATTCCAAATAAAACCAGATAAATGTTGTTCAGCGCGTAGCGAGACTCAACTAAAAACAGACCGTCGCAGGCGATCAATAAAGCAGCAATAAAAGCAAAGGTGCGGCGCCGAACTAGCTGATAAGCTAGGGCTCCCACAACTAGGGGAATAAAGGAACCTGTGAGAGCATTCAGCCAGCGGTAATCCCAAGGGGAAAGCAGGGAGCCAGCCTTACTGTTGACGGCTGTTTGTCCGAAGGGAAGGTGAGTGCCGATCCAAATGCCGATCGCAATTATGTACTGGCTCAGAGGCGGGTGAGCGTTGAAAAAAGGAGTTTTGGTGAGATAATTGTTGGCAAATTTAGCGTAATAAACCTCGTCAAATACTAAATCGTTAAATCGCTCTAGTTCCCAAAATCGGAGAGTTAAGGAAAAGAGAAAAATGCCGAGCATTGCTAGGGAGAAAATAACATTCGATTGGTTAAATTGTTTTTTCTGGATTTTCATAAAACAGCAGCAAATAATAGATACTAAATTTGAGGGCGATCGCTAATTTAAAATTCCTGAGTAGAGAGTAACCTAAAATAGGACTTGTGCAGAAACCGAATTTTTGAGGAAAAACCTGGTTTTTTGGAAAAACTCAGTTTCTTAAACCCGGTTTCTAATAATGCTTGGAGAGTGCAGCGAGAAGCAGTAGCGACTATTGTTTCACCAAATGCTCCCCATCTAATTGGCAAGCAGGAAGGAAAAGCAGGCATCACAAGGTGCGATAGATTATGATAGCAGCTAATCATGTCTTTTTTGAGCGAGTGCTTATGAATCCCATACTTTCGATTTGGGGGCGTTGGGGGTTAGCTGTAGGTGCGACTATCCTGATGGGATCTGCCGCCGCGCCAAATCCCCAGACATTTGAAAGTTTTGCTGATTTCTGTACCAACAAAGAGAATTTGACCCCTGAAGCCAGACATACGGTGGAGGTGTTGCTATCAAAAGCAAAAACACAAGAGTGCGATCGCGCTCAAAAAACACTGAGTAATCTCACAGAACTTTCCCTGATTCGCAATCAAATAGTCGATATCACACCATTATCAAAATTCACCAATCTGAGAAAGCTCAACCTCAGTTTAAATCAAATAACAGATGTGCAACCCTTATCGGGACTGACTAATCTGAGATTTATCGCCCTCAATTTCAATCAAATCTCAGACATGAAACCATTATCGAGGCTGACTAATCTGACGGAGCTTTTCCTCGAAGCCAACCAAATCGTAGATGTCAAACCTTTAGCTGGATTAACTAATCTAACAGGGCTGTCGCTCGCATCTAATCAAATTGTAGATGTGACACCTTTATCGAGAATGACAGAGTTAAATTTTCTTTATTTGAGTGGCAATAAAATCGCAGATGTGAAACCATTATCGGGATTGACAAATCTGATACTGCTTTTCCTCGCATCAAATCAAATCGCCGATCTTAAACCTTTAGCGGGATTGACAAATCTGACAGCCCTAGACCTCAGTAGAAATCAAATCGAAGATGCCAAACCTTTAGCGGGATTGGTAAATCTGACAACCCTCGATCTCAGTAGAAATCAAATCCCTGATGGGGAAGCAGATCGATTAATTCAGAAAAACAAACAACGATTAAATCAAAAAACAGATGAAGCCGACCAATTGATTCAGGAAGCTAGGCTCTTATTCGCTCAAGAAACAGCAGCATCTTACCAGGAAGCCTTGCAAAAGTTTGAGGCAGCGCGTTCGCTTTATCAAATGCTTAGAAATAGGGAGAAGGAAGCTTACACGCTGCATCAAATGGGCTTCATTACTAATAGATTAGGAGACAGACAGCAAGCCCTGAACTACTACAAGCAAGCCCTTTCTTGGAATCGGACTTTAGCCGATCGCCCTAAACAAGCCGTCATCCTCAACAATATCGGCGCCGTTTACTATGCTTTGGGAGAGAAACAGCAAGCCATCGACTACTATAACCAAGTCCTTTCCCTAATTCGGGAAATGGGCGATCGCCCTGAAGCAAGTATCAACCTCAGCAACATCTCGAACATACCCGCAAACAGCGACACATCTTTGGGCGATCGCACTGCGGAAGCCACCACACTCAACAACATCGGCTTAGCCTACAACGATTTGGGAGAAAAACAGAAAGCAAAAGAGTATTTCAACCAAGCCCTTCCCTTATTCCGCGCTATGGGCGATCGGGCTAAGGAAGCCACTACCCTCACCAATATTGGCATAGTCTATTCAGATTTGGGAGAAAAACAAACAGCCCTCGACTACTACAAACAAGCCCTCGATTTGAGACAAAAAGCGGGCGATCGGCGTGGAGAAGCCCTCACCCTCAACAATACAGGTACTACTTACTCAGAATTGGGAAACCAGCAGAAAGCAGAAGAATATTTCAACCAAGCCCTGCCGCTGTTTCGCGCTGTGGGCGATCGTCCTGGGGAAGCTCTCACCCTCTACAATATGGCTAATATCAAAGGCGATCGAGGCAATTTAATCGCAGCCCTCACTGACATTGAAACCTCCATCAAAATCATCGAAAACCTCCGCACCAAAATTACCAACCACGAGCTCCGCATCTCATACTTTGCCACGGTACAAGACTATTACCAGTTCTACATTCACCTGTTAATGGAACTGCACAAAACCAATCCCAAATCAGGTTACGATCGCAAAGCCTTAGAAGCCAGCGAAAGTTCCCGCGCCCGCAGCCTCCTAGAACTTCTTCAAGAAGCAAATGCCGATATTCGCCAAGGTGTCGCCCCGGAATTATTACAGCAAGAACGCAATTTACAACAGCAACTCGATGCCTTAGAAACACCCCGAATCGAAACTACAAGCAGCCCCAATTATACCCCAGCACAACAAGCAGAATTAGACCAAAAACGCCAAACTTTACTAGGACAATATCAGGACATTCAAGCCCAAATCCGCTCCACCAGTCCCCGGTACGCCGCCCTCACCCAACCGCAACCTTTAACCCTGGCACAGATTCAACAACAAATCCTCGATGAGAATACCATTTTACTCCAGTATTCTTTAGGGAAAGAGCGCAGCTATCTGTGGGCTGTGACTAAAACCAGTCTCACCAGTTATGAATTGCCCAAACAGGTTGACATCGAAAAAGCCGCCCGCAATTTCCGCGATGCTGTGACTAACCCGCGCTACCGAAATATTCCCGATCGAGTTGCTGAAGCTAACAACACGCTCAGTCAAATTATTTTACAGCCCGTAGCAGCACAACTAGGTCAAAAACGCCTGCTGATAGTTGGCGATGGCATTCTCAATTACCTGCCCTTTGCGGCCCTCTCGCTCCCCGAAACACCCGGTAAAAATCCGAATCCGCCTTTAATAGTAGACCATGAAATTGTGCTGCTGCCTTCCGCTTCCACCTTGGGAATCTTAAGACAAAACTACAATGACAGACCACCCCCAACTCGGACTTTAGCAATGCTCGCCGATCCAGTTTTTAGCGCTAACGATGAACGAGTCAGCACCCAGTCTAATAGCGCCAATCCCCAAGCAATAGAATCAGTAAATCTCGGTTTAAGCCGCTCTAGTCGCGCCAATAACATACAGTTGAGCCGTTTAAAATTCACTCGCCAAGAAGCTCAAATCATTCAAGCGTTAGTTCCGGCCAATTCTCGCACCGCATCTTTGGATTTTGCAGCCAGCCGCGCCGCAGCAACCAGTCAGAACTTAAGCCAATATAAAATCGTTCATTTTGCCACTCACGGTTTAGCGAATAGCACTAATCCGGAACTATCAGGAATTATCTTGTCACTGGTAGATGAAAAGGGCAATCCCTTAAACGGATTCCTGAGACTTACTGATATTTTCAATCTGAAGTTAGCAGCAGATTTAGTAGTGTTAAGTGCCTGTCAAACCGGAATGGGGCAAAGCATTCAAGGCGAGGGCATGGTAGGATTGACACGGGGATTTATGTATGCAGGGGCTCAGCGAGTGGTGGTGAGTTTATGGAATGTGGATGATGAAGGAACGGCTACGTTAATGTCGAGTTTCTATCAGGGAATGCTGCAAAAAGGGTTAACGCCAGCGGCGGCTTTAAGGGCGGCGCAACTGGAAATGTTGAAGCAGGAAGAGTGGCGTTCTCCTTATTATTGGGCGGCTTTTACGCTTCAGGGGGAATGGCGATAAATTTTATGAAAAACCGTTATGATATCAAGTCCGATTAATTGCTGATAAAACCTATACGGGCATCGGGCATCGGGCTTGCCATGAACAACAGCCAACAGTCAACTGTCAACTGTCTTCCTTTTTCCTTCTTCTACTAAAGTGTTAAATCGCTCTAGTTCCCAAAAGGGGAGAGTTAAGGATAGGAGGAAAACACCGAGCATTCCCAAGGCAAAAACAAACATTGATTTGTGGGATTGTTTTTTGTTAGGGTTCATAAAACATCAAAAAATAATAGATCCTAGGTTTGGGATCGATCGCTAATTTAAAAATACTAAGTTGAGAATATAGCCTTTCTCAGAAAGATGAGGTACTATCCGGCATAGGGCATAGGGCATAGGGCATAGGGCATAGGGCATAGGGCATACCTCACTTTTTTGAGAAAGGCTATAGCGTAAAAATTACAATTATGACTTTTAACCTTCGCGGAGGCAAATCCGATGCGGGCGATCGCCCTTGGAGGGTGTGGCGCTACGTGCAGCGGCCCGATTGCACAATATGCCCCCGATGTAACCTGCACGCAGGAAGAGAAAGCGCACCTGACAAGCTGGGAGCGACTATGATAGCGGTTAACAAGGTCTGGTTTAAGGGATGTTTATGAATCTCAGGCTATGGGTTTGGGGGGTAGCTGTAGGTGCGAGTATCCTGCTAGGAGTCCCGGCGGTAGCTGCACCCAGTGTTATAAAAATTAGCCAAGGGGTATCGCAGCAGTCCGGGGGAAACCCGGCGGCGGCTGCTGCTGAAAGAGCCTTGACAGAAGGGGTGCAAATGTTTCAGCAGGGGACGGCGGAATCTTTAAGACAAGCGAGCGCTAAGCTTGAAGAAGCATTAAAGCTGTATCGAGAAGCGGGCGACACTTCAGCACAAGCTGTTAGTCTCCTGGTTCTTGGCAGAGTCTACGATGATTTGGGAGAAAAACAGAAATCCCTAGAGTATTACAGCCAGTCCCTTCCCCTGTTTCGGGCAGTAGGCGATCGCGGTGGGGAAGCTACTACCCTCAACAACATCGGCAAAGTCTACGATGAATTGGGAGAAAAACAGAAAGCGCTAGAGTATTACAGCCAGTCCCTTCCCCTGAGTCGGGCAATAGGCGATCGCACACAGGAAGCTCGCACCCTCACAAACATCGGCGCTGTCTACTCAGCATTGGGAGAAAAACAGAAAGCAAGAGAGTTTTACAGCCAGTCGCTTCCCCTGTTTCGAGCTGTAGGCGAGCGCGGTGGGGAAGCCACCACCCTCAACAATATCGGCAGTGTCTACTCAGATTTGGGAGAAAAACAGAAAGCGCTAGAGTATTACAGCCAGTCCCTTCCCCTGAGTCGGGCAATAGGCGATCGCAAACAGGAAGCTCGCACCCTCAACAACATCGGCACTGTCTACTCAGATTTAGGAGAAAAACAGAAAGCGCTAGAGTATTACAGCCAGTCTCTTCCCCTGTATCGAGCAGTAGGCGATCGCAATGGAGAAGCCGTCACCCTCATCGGCATCGGCGCTGTCTACTCAGCATTGGGAGAAAAACAGAAAGCACTAGAGTATTTGGGCCAGTCCCTTCCCCTGAGTCGGGCAATAGGCGATCGCACACAGGAAGCTCGCACCCTGATCAACATCGGCAGTGTCTACTCAGATTTGGGAGAAAAACAGAAAGCGCTAGATTATTACAACCAGTCCCTTCCCCTGTATCGAGCAGTAGGCGATCGCAGTGGGGAAGCTAGCACGCTCAACAATATCGGCTTAGTCTACTCAGATTTGGGAGAAAAACAGAAAGCGCTAGATTATTTCAGTCAGTCGCTTCCCCTGAGTCGGGCAATAGGCGATCCACAGGAAGCTCGCACCCTCACCAACATCGGCAGTGTCTACTCAGATTTGGGAGAAAAACAGAAAGCGCTAGATTATTACAACCAGTCGCTTCCCCTGTATCGAGCAGTAGGCGATCGCAATGGAGAAGCTACCACCCTCAACAATATCGGCTTAGTCTACTTAGATGTGGGAGAACAACAGAAAGCGCTAGAGTATTACAGTCAGTCTCTTCCCCTGTATCGAGCAGTAGGCGATCGCAGTGGGGAAGCTCGCACCCTCAACAACATCGGCAGTGTCTACGATGATTTGGAAGAAAAACAGAAAGCGCTAGAGTATTACAGCCAGTCGCTTCCCCTGTATCGGGCTGTGGGCGATCGCCGTGGGGAAGCTCGCACCCTCAACAACATCGGCAGTGTCTACGATGATTTAGGAGAAAAACAGAAAGCGCTAGAGTATTACAGCCAGTCACTGCCCCTAAGTCGCGCAGTAGGCGATCGCAGTGGAGAAGCGAACAACCTCAGCAACATAGCTTATGCAAAACGTGAGCAAGGCAATCTCACTGAAGCCCTCACTAACATTGAAGCCTCTGTCAAAATTATTGAAAGCCTCCGCACCAAAATTGCCAGCCCAGAACTCCGCACCTCATACTTTGCCACCGTACAAAACTATTACCAGTTCTACATTGACCTGTTAATGCAACTGCACAAAAAGCAACCGAGATCTGGTTATGATACCAAAGCCTTTGAAGCCAGCGAACGTTCCCGCGCCCGCAGTCTCCTCGAACTTCTGCAAGAAGCAAATGCCGATATTCGCCAAAATGTCGCCCCTGAATTATTGCAGCGAGAACGCAGTTTGCAACAGCAACTCGATGCCCTTGAAAAACGGCGCGTCGAAGTTCTCAATCGCCCCAAGTACACTCCCACCCAAGAAGCAGAATTAGAACAACAACGGCAAACTTTAATCGCACAATATCAGGACATTCAAACACAAATCCGCGCTACTAGCCCCCGGTACGCAGCCCTCACGCAACCGCAACCTCTAACGCTGGCACAAATTCAACAACAAATCCTCGATGAGAATACAATTTTACTCCAGTATTCTTTAGGAAAAGAGCGCAGCTATCTCTGGGCTGTCACCAAAACCAGCATCACCAGTTATGAATTACCAAAAGCTGCCGAAATCGAGACAACTGCCAGAAAATTCCGCAATGCTGTCACCGCTCCAACTTCCCGAAACAGCCCCAATCAAGTCGCCCAAGCCAACGATGCTATCAGTCAAATGATCTTACAGCCCGCAGCAGCACAACTAGCTCAAAAGCGCCTGCTGATTGTTGGCGATGGCGTTCTCAATTACCTCCCATTTGCTGCCCTCTCGCTCCCTGGAAAATCCGGTGAAAATGGGAATCCGCCTTTAATAGTAGACCATGAAATCGTGCTGCTGCCTTCAGCTTCCACCTTGGGAATATTAAGACAAAACTACAGTGACCGACAACCTCCTACTCGGACTTTAGCGATTCTCGCCGATCCAGTTTTTAGCGCTAACGATGAACGAGTCAAGAACCAGTCAACCGCCACCAATCTGCAAGCAATAGAATCAGTAAACCCCGGTTTAAGCCGCTCTGGTCGCGCCAATAACTTACAGTTGAGCCGTTTAAAATTCACTCGCCAAGAAGCTCAAATCATTCAAGCGTTAGTTCCTGCCAATTCTCGCACCGAATCTTTGGATTTTGAAGCCAGCCGCGCCGTCGCAACCAGCCCGAATTTAAGCCAATATAAAATCCTTCATTTTGCCACTCACGGTTTAGCGAATAGCGCTCATCCGGAACTGTCAGGAATCATCTTGTCGCTAGTAGATGAAAAGGGAAATCCCTTAAATGGATTCCTGCGACTTACTGATATTTTCAATCTCAAATTAGCAGCAAATTTAGTAGTTTTAAGTGCCTGCCAAACGGGAATGGGGCAGATAGTTCAAGGCGAGGGAATGGTAGGATTAACGCGGGGATTTATGTATGCAGGGGCTCAGCGAGTTGTGGTGAGTTTGTGGAGTGTGGATGATGAAGGAACAGCTACGTTAATGTCGAGTTTCTATCAGGGAATGCTGCAAAAAGGGTTAACGCCAGCGGCTGCTTTAAGGGCGGCGCAATTGGAAATGTTGAAGCAGGAAGAGTGGCGTTCTCCTTATTATTGGGCGGCTTTTACTCTTCAGGGGGAATGGCGATAAATTTTATGAAAAAAACCAGCATTAATTCCAATTCCGGGCGAGTGTAAGTCTGGCGAGAACTTTTTGCGGTGAATCAGGATACAACCCACATTCCGCAGATATTCAAGCAGAAGGAAAGGAAGATAAATTCGGGAACACAAAACTCCCAAACGATTGCACGGCAATCGTTTGGGAGTTTTTAGTGTAGAATAGATTTCTGCAGTAAAGCAACTCTAAAAATCATGAACCAGCCATTATCGGGGATAAATATCGTAAATTTAGACCACTTGGGAATAGTAGCCGGGATAATAGATGAAATGG
>NZ_JAMPLN010000021.1:0-127500 GCF_040004035.1 Microcoleus vaginatus FACHB-2002
AACTCTCCAGCGTAGCCTGCGACAAAAAATCAAACGGGCTGCGATGAACAATGACTATATGATGCAAATTCTCAAGTGCTTTTGTCAAGCATGATTGAGATGCTCTTACCCTGGTTCGCCAACTAGCTATCTAAATGCTGGCGGTCTTAATTTATACAAAGGAGAAAATGTTTCAAATAATAATCTCAAGAACAACGATCCAGTAACATGGCTTCAACTAGATCAACAAAACCCATTGGTATGGGAAAAATTAACTAAAATTTTCCAATTGGGAGTTGGAATGGTAAGTCCCGGAATCAGCGAACACGAATTTAACGTATACCTGGATAAACACAAAGATGTTGTCGATGATTATTTGAAAAATGTTTTCTATGAACTCCATCCTAAAGGATTCTATTTTCCTAAAGGTGAAGTCTCCACAAGTTCTACAGGTGATGATGACTGGATTCAAAAAGATGGCGATATTCAAGGGGGAGAACGCAACGATGTTCTACAAGGTGGAAATAACAATGATACATTAAGCGGTGACTCTGGCTTCGACTTTTTAGATGGTGGTGGAGGAACTGACACTGCTAGTTACTCCAGCAGCCCAATTGGAATTAAAGTTTGGGCAGATAAAGTTGCTGACAAATTTGATGTTTACACAGTTGAAGATGGCTTTGTTGTCAAAGGCGAAAAAACTGTAGACACTCTTGGCAACATCGAAATCATCAGCGGCTCAAATTTTGATGATGAAATGACTGGCGGTGACTACAGCGATATCTTCTACGGTCAAGGCGGAAACGACCTTTTTTGGGGACAAAAAGGAGACGATACATTCTACGGTGGCACTGGTAATGACACAGCTTACGGCCGCGATGACAATGATGACCTTCGAGGTGATGAAGGCAGCGACGATTTAAGAGGAGAAAACGGCAACGACTCTCTCTACGGCGGTCAAGATAACGACTTCCTCTACGGTGGCGATGGTGAAGACGAACTTCGCGGCGAACAAGGTGCCGATGACCTCCGAGGAGAAAATGGCAACGACTCTCTCTACGGCGGAACTGAAAATGATTCCTTGTACGGGGGCCAAGGTGAAGACAAACTCTACGGCGAAGAAGGAGACGATGACTTAAAAGGAGAAGAAAACAACGATTCTCTTTACGGCGGAACTGGCAAAGATACCCTCAATGGCGGCAGTGGAAATGACGACTTGCGAGGCGAAGAAGGCGATGATTTGTTACAAGGAGAAGCCGGAAACGACACTTTATATGGTGGCGACGACCAAGACCAACTTTATGGTGGATTAAATGCCGACTTACTCTACGGCGAAGCTGGCAACGACCAACTTTTTGGTGAAGATGGCGACGACATCCTAGACGGTGGTAGCGACAACGATATCCTCATCGGAGGCATCGGCGATGACAAACTCTACGGCCAAACTGGCAACGACATCATCCAAGGAAACATCGGCGAAGACTACGCCGAAGGTGGCAGCGGCCGCGACTTCATCCAAGGCAACGAAGGCAACGACATCCTCTACGGACAAGACGGCAGCGACACGGTAGAAGGCAACGCCGACGACGATTTCATCGATGGCGGCAACGGCCAAGACTTGCTTTTCGGCAATACCGGAGATGACGCAATTTACGGACAAGCCGGCAACGATGTCATCCAAGGCAACGAAAACAATGACTGGCTAGAAGGCGGCGACGGCCAAGACATCATTGATGGCGGGGCCGACGACGATGATATTTACGGACAAGCAGGGGAAGACAACCTTTTCGGCAGCCAAGGCCAAGACTACATTGATGGTGGTGACGGCAAAGATACCCTGTTTGGCGGCTTCGATGACGACGTACTTCTAGGCCAAGCCGGCGATGACACTCTCAACGGCAACGCTGGCAACGACGAATTATTTGGCGGTACTGGCAATGACTCGTTAATCGGAGAAATCGGCGATGATTTAATTGATGGGGGAGAAGGAGTCGATCTCGTTAATTACATCAATTCTCCCAGTGGCGTTATCGTTAATATTGACGAAAATAGCGACTACGACAACAACACCAACCAACGTTTCAAAGAATTCGTCACCGCAGTTAATCCCAGCGAATATTACACCGAACTCGAACGGGACTTTGAAATTGCGGCTGGTACTGGTAAAGACGGTTTTGGCACTACCGATGCTTTGAGAAACTTAGAAGACATCATCGGTACTCGCTTTGAAGATATCTTAATTGCCAACGAAAAAAATAACCGAATTTGGGCATTAGAAGGCAACGATTTATTAATTGGCAATGCCGGCAATGACTCATTTTACGGCGGAGAAGGCATCGACATTCTCAGCTACCGCCGCGACCCGAACGGCGTTACTGTGAATTTACAAACAGGCGATGCTATCGATGGTTGGGGAAATCAAGACAAAATTGCCGACATTGAAAACGTCGCCGGTTCTCGGCATGACGATAATATTACTGGCGACGATACCGTTAACGTTATCACTGGCGATGCTGGGAACGATCGCATTTACGGACTCGGTGGCCACGACCAACTCTACGGCGAATTCGGCAACGACCTAATCTACGGCGGCGAAGGCGGCGACAGCATCTACGGCAACCAAGACCGAGACACCCTATACGGTGAAGCCGGTCAAGACTACATCCGAGGTGGCGATGCCGACGACTTAATCTACGCCGGTAGCGATGACGACACCGTTGCCGGAGACGCCGGCTACGGCAACGACACAATTTTTGGCGAAACAGGCAAAGACTTACTCTACGGTGGCGCTGGCGACGACTTTGTGTACGGCGGCGAAGACCAAGACACCATGTACGGCGAAGGGGAAAACGACAAACTCTACGGACAAGGAGACACCGACCTAATCTACGGTGGCACAGGCGACGACGAACTCTCCGGCGGCGACGAGGCCGACACCCTAATCGGCGAAGCCGGCAACGACACTCTCGCAGGCGATGCAGGCGACGACACCCTAGACGCCGGAACAGGCAACGACTATCTCTACGGCGGTACCGGCAAAGACACCCTAAATGCCGGCCTCGGCAACGACCAACTTTACGGTGGCGACGATGCCGACATCCTCCTCGGCAAAGAAGGCGACGACAACCTGTTTGGCGAAGCGGGCGACGACACCCTCGATGCAGCAGAAGGCAACGATTCCCTCTACGGCGGCGATGGCAAAGATATTCTCGATGCCGGAATTGGCAATGACTATCTCTGGGGTGGTCAAGACGACGATACTTTATCAGCCCAAGCTGGCGATGACTACTTGTTTGGGGAAAACGGCGATGACATCCTTGATGCTGGCGAAGGCAACGATTCCCTCTACGGCGGCGACGGCAAAGATACCCTGTTCGGCGAAGCTGGCAACGATTTATTAGAAGGCGGTTTCGGCGACGACTCACTCTTAGCAGGCGAAGGCAACGATACCCTTCTCGGTCAAGCTGACAGCGACACTCTCTACGGCTTCGGTGGCGATGACATCCTGGAAGGCAACTCAGGAAAAGACCGACTTTTTGGGGAACTCGGCAACGATACTCTCAATGGCGGTACTGAAAACGATACCCTCGAAGGCGGCGACGGCAACGACATTCTCGACGGTGGCGAAAATAACGACAGTCTGTTCGGACAAGTCGGTGATGATACGGTTATCGGCAACCGTGGCGATGACATTGTTGACGGCGGTTCCGGCAATGATTTGCTTCAGGGTAATCAAGGGCGCGATCGAATTTTCGGTCAATCCGGCCTCGACACCCTCCTCGGTGGCGACGATAGCGACACTCTGTGGGGAGGCGATGACAGCGACAACTTGCTGGGAGAATCCGGCAGCGATAACCTGTTCGGCGGTTTCGGCAACGACCAACTCGACGGCGGCGAAGATAATGACAGTCTCTACGGGGAAGGTGGCGATGATACCCTAGCTGGCGGAACAGGCGACGATTTCGTAGATGGCGGCACCGAAAACGATACTCTCTCCGGCAACGACGGCCGTGACAAATTATACGGCCGCCAAGGCAACGACTTTTTAGAAGGCAATGCCGATAACGACCAACTGTGGGGTGGCGATAACGACGATACCCTGTTAGGACAAACTGGAGACGACCAACTGTGGGGTGAATCGGGCAATGACAGCCTTGATGGTGGCGAAGGGGTCGATCGACTTTTCGGTCAAATCGGCAAAGATACCCTCTCCGGTAACAATGGCGACGACTACCTAGAAGGTGGCGGAGACGATGATAGCTTGACAGGAGGTGAAGGAGTCGATCGCATTTACGGAAATGACGGCAACGACATCGCTGACGGCAACAGCGGCGACGACTACATCGACGGCGGCGCTAACAACGATACTTTAGCAGGGGGAGAAGGGCGCGATCGAATTTTAGGTCAATCTGGCAACGACAGCCTCGAAGGCAACGACGAGAACGACTTCATCGATGCAGGTACCGGAAATGACACCCTGTGGGGCAACGACGGCGACGACGAACTCTACGGCCGAGAAGACCAAGATTTCATTGATGGCGGCCGCGGCCGCGACCAAATCTACGGCGGAGATGCAGCCGACACCCTCCTCGGACAAACCGGAGAGGATAACATCGACGGTGGTTCCGGCGCCGACTCGATTCTCGGCGGCGACGGCAACGACAACATTTGGGCTCAAGCCGGCAACGACTTCATCAACGCCAACGCCGGCAACGACAACATTTGGGGCGACGAAGACGACGACCTGATTTTTGGAGAAGCAGGCGAAGACAAAATCGACGGCGGTTCCGGCTACGACACCATCGACGGCGGCGCAGGCAACGACGAACTGTTCGGCGGTACCGGCAACGACCAATTATTAGGAGGTGCCGGCAACGACAAAATTGACGGCAGCATCGACGACGACAAACTGTTCGGAGGTGCCGGCAACGACTTGATGTTTGGCAGTCAGGGGCAAGACACGATGTTAGGCGAAGTAGGGGAAGACACCCTCTACGGTGGCGACGAAACCGACATGATGGACGGCGGCGCCAGTAACGACATGGTTTTCGGGGACTCCGGCGATGACACCCTCACAGGCGATTCCGGCGACGACACCCTCACAGGTGGTGGTGGCAACGACTGGATGGGCGGAGGTAACGGCGACGACTTAATGTTCGGCGAATGCGAGGACGACACCATGCTGGGAGGTGCCGGTAAGGACACCCTTGACGGCGGTTGCGGCAACGACTTGCTAACCGGGGAAGCTGGCAGCGACTACCTGTTGGGCAACGAAGGCGATGACAGTCTCGACGGCGGCAGCAGCAATGACACCCTTGATGGCGGTAATGGCAACGACTTCTTAAATGGTGGCAGCGGCAACGACAGCCTTAACGGTAACGATGGCGATGACAGTCTCTACGGCGGCGAAGGTAACAACGTGCTCAAGGGCGGGAACGGCCAAGATTCGCTGATTGGAGGCAGTAGTTCCGACATATTTGTGCTAGCACCAAGTTCAGGACTTGATAACATTTTCTACTTCCAGGCCGATCGCGATTACTTCGGACTCTCACAAAACCTCACTTTTGACCAATTGCAAATCGTTCAAGGCGGCGAAAATTATACTAACGATGCTTTGATTAGCATCGCAGGCACCGGCGAACATTTAGCTTGGGTGAAAGATACTCAATTTAGTGCGATCGACAGTTCTCGGTTTATTTCCATTACCCCTGGAGCCCCGCTGCCTGGAGTTTTCAATACTCCCTCGGATATCGATCTTTTAACCGGCGAACCTGTTGATAGTGACGATGTTCTCAGTGCGATCGATAGCAGTTCTAACACTAGCTTATCCAGCACGACTACTGCATCAATTAGCCAGTCAAACAGCACGACTACCGCAGCAATTAGTCAGCCAAATACCACGACTACTGCACCAGCAAATATCACCTTGCAACCATTACCAACAGCGACTAATCCAGATAATTTGACAGTAACTTCTGCCAATACTATCCCCGACGATATCTTGTTGAATGGCGGTGCAATTCCCACCATGATTACCTTTAGTGAAACTGATGATGACATCCTCATCTACGACACTAACAGCTTGTTGGGTTCTCTAACCAGCGCTCAAACTCAGCCAATTATTCCTTTGAACGGCACGACTGTTAATAGTGCGATTTCCCCAATTGCTAATACTTCTGCCAATGACAACAGCCTCTTAATTACTCCGGCTGCAAGTCCCAGCAATCCACTAGCAAATAGCGATTTGACTGGCATTTCGACCTTGTAGTAATTGTAGGTTTGGTTGAGGGCGATCGAATACATTAAAAACCCGGTTTCTTGAAGAAACCGGGTTTTTATGGCTCTCCCGTAGTTATGGTGAGATGAAGTCTCCCTTTGCTTGTGGATGGTCGTAGCCTAAATTATGGAGTATTTCATGCACTAGGATTGTTAGACCACCGACTACGCGCTTATTACACACCTACATACGGTAGAGGTACTTGGTTATGCAATGAGCTGCACCAAGATTCGCCGCAAAGGGATGGAAATTTGGAAGCATTTCAACGCTGTATCCCAACGATTCCCAAATTTCTTTGTTTTTCTGGTCTGTTAGAGAAAGCTTTGACCATTGATCGTGTCCATAGGTTGGTAGCCAAACTTTTTTTGGTGTGTCTTGAATAATTACATTATTTCCAGTTGCAAAATACCAATAACGCACCTTATCAATATCATCATCGTCATATGCCATTGGCATTGGGTTCCGAATTACCTCAAACTCGATTTCGGACAAACTTGAGGCAATATCATCAAAAACATCTTGCATTGCACCCTCTGGCAGCGGTTCGCCAAGAATACTAGCAGCCATAGCCGGATCAGCAACTAAAACACGATATTTACCACTATCACTACGCCCTGCAAGACTAATAAACATATCAATGTGAAACAAAGGTTGGACAGTACCTTTGTTGTTACCAAAGTAAAGAATTTCTTGCCAAGACTCCCCATTTATTGTAATTGGTCTTACTCTTTGTGAAGGAACAGGAAGTCTAGAGCCAACAACAATCAGCTTTCTACTTTTATCAAGATAATTGCCGTATACACGAGCAATAGCCTTCGCGTCAGATTCTCCAGGTGCTGGAATGACAAATCCAAGATCAAGGGAGTTTTCAGGATAATCTGCACCGATGAACCAAAAATCATCACCGATTAGGATATTTCCCCCTTGAAAGTAAAGCTGAACTTGTGTGCTTTCAAGGTTGGTTTTTGTAGCAACACGATCGGCTATATAAGCATCGTCAGCACGGTTAAAGCTTGCAGGTTCGACAAAATATTTTTCATTATCCAGCTTGTCATCACAAACGCAGTAAGCATCCTGTGCCCAGACGGTGAACCTTGTAGTGTTGTCAGTTGTGACAATTTCAGTTCTCTCAGTAATCCCAAATTCCTCTGTCCATTGAGTCAGCCGATCTTGAGATATTTCGTTGATGAGAATTAAAAATTTCGTATTCGTAGGTAAAGTCTGAAGGATGCGACGAAATGCGTCAGCATATTTTTGTATGAGTGAGGTTTCGTCAGGAGAATTCTCTGGAAAGAAGACCCACGATGGAATTGTCAGTAAAATCTGCTCAATCTGACCATGAAGGCTCGATATGAGTCGAGGTTGGTCAAGCCGCTTCAATCGCTCTTCGGCTTCCAGCAAAGAAAAGAAACGTGCTCTAGATCGAAAAGCTTGAGTTACCGCAAAGTCATCCTTTTTGAAACGGGGTGGAACGAGCTTTGTTTTAGCGTAGCCATTGACAAGTAATGGAGGAACGGATGCCTTATTCATATTTGTATTTTCCCTCTCTGTCAACTGTAGTTGATTGCTGATCAATTAAATTCTCTAAAGCTATGGGTCTATCCGGAGAAATATGCACATTTGCTTGCGTCCTAACAAAGGATAAAGGTGGTCTAACTTATAATTGTCCCGCAATTACAGTACAATACTCTTTCCGATCGACTGATCCGGAGCATCTGCGGTTTAACTCTGAACAGTCTGAACTCCTTTTGCTCAGCCTTGACTCAAAAAATAAACCACCCCGATCGCCCTGCTGATGAGAAAAAGTGACATGATTTTGTAAACTTACGTAAATTACCTCTATCGATTTAAGCTTTGAGATTTGAGATTTTGGAATTAACCTCACCGATCGCCAAATCCTTACATAATTTCATCAAAAATTACCTCCTCTGAAAAATCTTATTGCTCGAATGGCTCTACCAGAATTGCCTCTAAAATATAACGTGTAAGGATGGTATATCTAGGGCTGTCGCTCGAAAATAATTTCCTCATATAATTGCTCGATCGGCAAACTTAGATTGATACTTTGAAACTCAACCCGTTCGCCCTCCCGATAGCTCAAAATCACCCATTCACCAGCATCATTTTTATGATAAATATCGATAGCCACCTCATCAGAACTTGCTAATACATAATCGATAAGATTGGGGTTGCGGCGATACTTTTCAAACTTCTTCCCTCGATCGTAAGCTTCGGTGCTATCCGATAAAACCTCCACAATTAAGCAGGGATAAGTAATATAGATAGCATTTTCTCGATCTCGATTATCGCAAGTAACACTCACATCTGGATACGTATAGTTAGGAGTATTAAGAATGTTAACCTTTAAGTCTGAGTTAAAAACATTACAATTACTTCCCCGCAGATGAGATCTAATCGATAACAAGAAATTTATAGCGATCGCACTATGATTTTGAGTGCCACCACTCATTGCATAAACCCGACCATCGATCAGTTCGTGTTTTTCTAGCTGCTTTTCTTCCCAACTAAAATACTCTTCCGGTGTAAAGTGCCGATCGTTATCTCGTGCTGCTATCATCACAATACTCCCTTAATCAAAAGTTAATAATACCAACTCACAACTCGATAAAAAGTGACACTATCTGGTAAACTTACGTAAGTTACCTCGATCGATTTGAGCTTGGAGATGTGAGATTTACGATCCTCTTTTATTTTCCTAGCAATTGTCGAACTTGTGCCAAGCCAACATCGCCTGGAATGGATTGGACTGTGCTACTATCTATCTCGGCAATGCGGTCTTGAGCTTTCTGTACGCCCTCGTTCAAAACATCTCGATCGATCTGTTATGTCATGCTTTCTAGGATCTTGTCGAGGAGGATAGCCTTGGCGGTATCAGGTAGGGCAGTTTCTTCGGAAATAAGCTGGTCTAGGGTTAGCATTGGATGATTTTGCTCCCAGGAAACGATCTGAATTATAACAATTTTTACGGGAAGATTTACCAGCAAATCGCTGTCAATCTCGTAATCACAAGTTTCAATGTCGATCGAAATAATTTTGCCAATATTTTCCTGAGTTTCTATTTTGGGACGAATTTGATTCTCGTAAATTGCTTTTCCGCGTTGGACAATTTCTCGATCGTCTAGATTAGCATGAGACATAAAGCACCATCCATCACCGACGTGTTTTAGAACAAACGGACTTTTATTTTACACCAATCCATCACGGCACCAAGAGAAGCTGCTACGTTGTAACCAATGCGAATTCCAAATAATCGAGCATTTGGATGTCTTTCATTGACACTATTTGATGCGTGCAAGCCATTTTTGTCAATTTCGTAATCACCAGTCTCAATATCGATGATTACCATCTTACCAATATTTTCTCATGAGTGCCCAGAAACCGAGTTTTTTGCGAATAGTGGTAGGGTGCGTCAGTTGCGAAATTATGAATCATCACCAAAAATATAATTCTGACGCACCTTGAGTTTTGTGTGGTGCGTCAGCTATTAGATTTTTAGTTTAAACCGAAAATAATCATAGCTGACACACCCTACTAATAACTTTTGTGGAACGGGCATCTTGCCCGTTTCTGAAAAATGTAAAATGTTGTTACAAGTAACTTGACACCAGTGACTAAATCCATTTCCCACTGACTATAATTGGAAAAAAATCATTTGTTAGGGGAAATTCCATGCAGAAACTAACTAGAATTTTATTCACTACAGCCTTAACCCTAAGTATCCTGTGTTCCCCCACAGCAGCTTTCGCTAAAGCCAAAATTCAGATAGCCATCCTGTTAGATTCTAGTAATAGCATGGATGGATTGATTGACCAGACTCGTACTCAACTTTGGCAAATTGTTAATTTTTTAACTAAAGTAACCAAAGATGGCGAAGTGCCAGAGTTAGAGGTTGCCCTTTACCATTATGGTAATGACACTTTACCTTCTTCGGAAGGTTTTGTCAGATTATTAACTGGGTTTACTTCTGAATTAGATTTAGTTTCCGAAAAACTATTTAGTATCAAAACCAACGGCGGTCAAGAATATGCTGGCTGGGTAATTCGTTCAGCAATGCAAGAATTAAACTGGAGTAAAAATCAGGAAGACTTTCGCGTGATTTTTATTGCGGGTAATGAACCATTCGATCAAGGCCCAATAGTTTGGAATCAATCGGTCAATCTCGCTGTCAAAGGAGATACTCTCGTTAATACAATTTACTGTGGTTCAGCCGAAAGTCAGGAGCGAAGACTTTGGGCATCAGGATCAGAGTTAGCAAAAGGCAGTAGCTTCAATATTAATCAAAACCAACAAATTGTGGTAATTAAGTCCCCTTACGACGACGAAATTTCTACTTGGAATACTAAACTCAATCAAACCTACATTCCCTACGGTAGAGAAGGAAGAATAGGACAACAACGTCAGGCTGTTGAAGATAGTAATTCTGGCACCAATTTTGCTTCGCGTAGTGCGTCCAAAGCTTCTGAATACTATGATAATGCTTCTTGGGACTTACTCGATGCTCTCGAAAACGGAACAGTTAAACTAGAGGCCATATCAGATGATAGTTTACCAGAAATCATGCGAGGGATGACGCTAACCGAAAAAAGAGCATATGTAGCTGGAAAGAAAACCGAAAGAGAGGCGATTAAAAAGACGATCCGCGACTTATCTCAAAAGCGTACAGCATATATTGAACAACAGCGCCAATCTAGTACCAATAGTGGTGAAAATACTCTCGATCGCGTGATGATTCAGAGTCTCCGCCAGCAATTAGCCGCTAAAGGATTTAAGCTTAATTAAAAGAACGCAGACGAAATTTCATCTGCGTTCATCTGTGTTTATCTGCTAATATCGGCGGTCAAAAAAACGCCCAATTAAACTACTTCGCAGCAGGTAAAGACAACTGAGGCGAAGTTTTAGGGTAGCTTCCATTCTCAGGAATTGCTGCCGGTTCCTGCGAAAGCAAAAACTCGCGAATTACCCTAGCAACTGCTCTTTGAGCTAAACCGCCGACTACTTTCTGCCCCATATTCTGCACTTCCGGTTTTACCAACAACTGCGGAAGTAGTTGCAATACTTTCATCGTGTCAAAACCGGGAGTTGATTGCAAAATATCCCAAATCCGCTTGATGTGTTCTAAGTTTTTTTGTTCAGTTGGTGAAACCACAGGTTGATTTGCCTTGACTCCAAACCATTCGCCGACGACTGCTTTGGCGTTAGCAAAAGCATTGCTGGAAAGTGTGTCAAGACTTTTGACTAATTCGAGGACAATACGATCGCGAATGAAATCTCCTCTTTCAGAAAATAAATATTCTAATGCTTGGTTCAAGAGTTTGCTGACATCGTAGTCCTCACTCTCGCGGGCATTGTTGAGCAAGTTTTCTAAGCGGTTCCAGCGGAATTCGCCTTGCTTGAACAGCAAATCTTGCAGAGATGCTCTCAATTCCGGTGCGGGGTCGCTCAACAGCCGTTTTGCTACGTAAGGATAAGCTTTGCTCAGCACTTTGAATTCGGGGTCAACGTTAATGGCAATCCCTTCTAACGTAACGAGCGATCGAATAATCAAAGCATAGTAAGCTGGAACTCGGAAAGGATATTCGTACATCACTGCCGAAAGTTCGTCAGTAATGCTTTTGAAATTTAGTTCGGCAACGCTAGCGCCCAAAGCATTGTTAAATACGCTGGCCAAAGCTGGAATAATTGGCGTCAAATCGGTGTCTGGTGTTAAAAATTCCAACTTGACATAATCTTTTGCTAAACCTTCAAAGTCGCGGTTCACCAAATGCACGACAGCTTCCAACAAGCCGTATCGCTGATAAGGTTTAACTTCGCTCATCATCCCGAAATCGAGATAAGCCAATTGACCGTCAGGAGTTGCCAAAAGGTTGCCGGGATGCGGGTCAGCGTGAAAGAAACCGTGTTCTAGGAGTTGTCTGAGAGAACACTGCACACCCACTTCAATTAAGTAAGGAGCATCGATTCCTTGAGCTTTAACGGCTTCTAAATTCGTAAGTTTGATGCCGGTGATCCACTCCATTGTTAAGACGCGGCGGCGGGTATATTCCCAGTAGATGCTGGGAACATAAATGTCTTTGATGTGGCCGTAGAGTTGGGCAAACCGTTCGGCATTTTGACCTTCCTGGGTGTAGTCCATTTCTTCGTAAATGCGCTCGCCCAACTCGTCCATAATGCTTGCGAGGTCACTGCGAATTATTTTGAAGTTGTTTTGTGCCCAAACTGCAAGACGCCGCAGGATGTAGATATCTAAGCCGATGTTTTCGGCTAAACCGGGTCGCTGGACTTTGATTGCGACTGTTTCTCCGGTTTTGAGTTTGCCTTTGTAGACTTGTCCGAGAGATGCTGCGGCGATCGGATCGGGGCTGATTTCTGCGTAGATGTCTTTGGGGTGGGCGCCCAATTCTTCTTGGATGAATTGATATGCTACTTCGTTTGGAAATGCTGGCAATTGGTCTTGCAGCGTTGTTAGTTCTTCTAAATATACTGGCGGTACTAAGTCGGGCCGTGTTGAGAGTGCTTGTCCGATTTTGATGAAAGCTGGGCCGAGTTGGGCCAGAATTTCTCGCAATCGGACGGCGCGACGCTTTTGGTTGGTGGCGGTACGACCTGTTTTGCCGTCGAACCACACACTGAAGGCAAAGCTAAAAAATGTCCAAACAACGCTCGACAGCCTTCCCCAGACTTGTAGAGGTCGATTTCGGTACAGCGCTGCGATCGCCACTGGATCGTACCGAACAGCATCTCCGGCCAACTCGAAAGCTATGTCTCTGGCTGATTTGAGCCGATCGCCCGTTACGACCTCGGTCTCTAGTGATACTGGTACTGCTTGCAGGGGAATTGTATTTGCATCTTGGAAATTGCCGAGTACAGCCTGAGTCCCTGAATTTACATAAGTTTGCGGGGAGGCTGGCGATACTGTCTTGACATTCATAAATCAGACCTAGTGTGAAGCATTGTAAATATATTGTAACAATTTAAGGAAGAAGACCCTTCTTCCTTCTTATATACTTACTCGCCGCTGCTGGATCTTTTGAGTCGATCGCGAATGCCTGATAGTTGCGCTTGGCTGCTGACGGGCGATCGAGGTTGGGGCATTTCGGTATCGGGCCAGTTCGGTAAGTCGTTACAGGGACAGAACTCCGGGGGCATTCCGGTTTGTTTGAACACTACGGGCATAGCGCAGCGGGCGCAGGCACTGATTTCCCAAGCTGGTGTCAGCAGTTGGGCAATTGTTTCGTTTGTGCCTTCGAGGTAACAGTCTCCGCTTTCGCGGGAGATGATTTTTTGCCAGCAGTCTTCAAATTCCTGGCTGTAGCGATCGCCCGCGTTTACCGATTTGGGCAGCAGCGCTTCGGAACCGTTGCGAATTAATACTTTTTTGCCTAACTGAAACCAGTAAGCAATATATTTTCTTACTTCACTATCTGATGCCATAACTTTTAGTCTACCCTTCAACTAATTGATTATTTTAGACTTTTAATTTGAAATTAGCGCTCTTTCTTAAGAGACATTTTAGCTTTTACATAATTTCAAAATTTGGCTATTCCTCATGTCAAATTGTTGGGCTGTTCCCCCTAGGAAGTAGGTTTTTTGACTAATTTATGTGACTCTTGACTTTTCAATCTTAGTTAAAATTATACCTGAGTTTCAGTTAAAATTGTCCATCGGGAAACCGAGATGTTTTCTCTCTTGTCGATCGCTACTCCGGCTGTTAATTTTTCGCTACAGGCGGCAGCGGGGTACCCAGAGCCCTTAGATCCAAGGCGTAACCTCCGGTGGCGAGATAAACATTATCGGCGATCGCCCCGATGTGGCGGACGAGATTGCCGAGGCGATCGCGAAACAGCCGCCCCGCCGGATAAGCAGGCACAACACCCCATCCGGTTTCTTCCCCTACCAAAATTACATCAGCCGCCGCCGACTTCAAACTAGCTAGCAAATCTTGCTGCGTAGTCGCCCAAACAGCAGCTTCTTGTTCCAAAAGATTTGCCGTCCAAGTTCCCAGGGAATCAATCAACAAGCAATCTGAGGGCTTGCTAGCCCGCACAACGGCCGATAATTCGATCGGCACTTCTAGAGTTGCCCAATCAACTGGACGGCGACTTCGGTGCTGATCGAGGCGACGAAGCCACTCCAAATCGGCTTCATCAACCTGGCCGGTAGCCACATATATTACTTGTTTTTCCGAACCCGCAGCCAGAGTTTCGGCCCATTCACTTTTGCCACTTCGGGCCGGTCCAGTTACTAAGATTAATTGTCTAGATGTGGTGGGTTCTGAGTTAGTCATTAGTTATTAGTCAGCAGTCATTAGTCAGATACAAAGGATTAAACACAATTACCAATAACCAATTACCCATTACCCATTACCCATTATGATTTAAACGGCCAACTACCAAATGCTTTTTAAGCGATAATAGCATTGATGAGACAATATCAGAGTAAGTCGATCGAGAACCCCCGTATTTCCCAAGCTGTTATTTATGCCAGATCATCCTCAGATATCAGCAATTATTTGCACCCACAATCGCGCCGCCTATTTAGGTGGGGCGATCGACAGCTTGCTGGTACAGGATTTTCCCGACAACTTTGAAGTAGTAGTAGTGGATAACGCTTCTAGCGATTATGCAAGCCCCGAAAGTTCGATTTCGCGCACCCGCGAGGTGGTAGAAGCAAGACAGGGCGACCGGCGCCTCAAGTACGTCTGGGAACCCGAAATCGGTCTGTCAGTAGCCCGGAACACCGGCGCTAAGCAAGCTCGCAGTGAAATATTAGCTTATCTCGACGACGACGCTATTGCTGAGCCGAATTGGCTCAGGGTGCTGCACAGCGCTTATCAAAGCAATCAAAAACTCGCCGTAGCTGGAGGCAAAGTCAATTTGCTGTGGCCTTCTGGAGTCAGCCCGCCCGAATGGCTGTCGCCGGGATTAGCCCAGAACTTGGGATCATACGATTTAGGCGACACTTGCCTGTACGTGACTGCTGCCGGTTTGACTCCCAGGGGAGTAAACTACTCAATCCGGCGCGCTTTTCTCGAACAAATTGGCGGCTTCGATGTCAAACTCGGTAGAGTCGGCAAAAAGTTGCTGTCAAATGAAGAGTTGCGGGCCACAGAATTAGCTTTAGAGTTAGGTTGGCAAGTAGTTTATCTACCGGAGGCCCTGGTGCTTCACAATGTCGCTGCAGAAAGGCTCAACAAAGCTTGGTTTCTACAGCGCGGGTGGTGGCAAGGCATCAGCGAGTGTTATCGCGAACAATTGTCCGATCGAGCCGGTATTGCTCAGCTTGGGCGGGGGGGTGAAAGAATATTGAGGGGTGTCTGGAAGTCTTTTAAATATATTAGAGATCCAGGGCTGCGCTTTGAAAATTTCGTTTTTGCCTGGGGTCAAATCGGTTATTTGAGCGCAGCCATCCGCGGCCTAATTTTTGCACCGAAATCGACCAGCAGGCATTAGGCTATAGGCAATATCCCTCGCTGCTCAAGTCGTCGGCGCGGCTGTGCCGATCGCACTTCATCCACCAAAACTCGACCGCATTTAGGTTCAAGCACTCGATTATGACATCTAGTTCATCCAAGATTCCGGTTTCAGTTCTCATTCCGGCAAAAGACGAAGAACTTAATCTACCTGCGTGTCTGGCCAGCATTGCCAGGGCGGATGAAGTTTTCATGGTTGATTCCCAAAGCAGCGATCGCACGGTAGAAATTGCTATCAGCACCGGCGCAAAAGTAGTGCAGTTTTACTTCGACAACCGCTGGCCGAAAAAGAAAAATTGGTCTTTGGACAATCTACCCTTTCGCAACGAATGGGTATTAATTGTCGATTGCGACGAGCGCATTCCGCCGGAACTTTGGGACGAAATCGCACAGGCGATCGAAGACCCCAATTTTGACGGCTACTACCTCAACCGCAAAGTCTTCTTTTTAGGTCAGTGGCTGCGTTACGGCGGCCGATATCCCGACTGGAATTTGCGTTTGTTCAAGCATCAAAAAGGACGTTACGAAAATCTCGGCACTGAATCCGTCCCCAATACTGGCGACAACGAAGTTCACGAACACGTCATTTTAGCTGGTCAAGTCGGCTACTTAAAAAATGACATGATCCACGAGGATTATCGCGATTTATTTCACTGGATAGAACGGCACAACCGCTATTCTAATTGGGAAGCTCGCGTTTATTACAATATTATTGAAGGGCGCGACGACAGCGGTACTATTGGCGCTCACTTATTTGGAGATGCAGTGCAGCGAAAACGCTTTCTCAAAAAAGTTTGGGTGCGGCTGCCTTTTAAACCAATGCTCAGATTTATGTTATTTTACTTTATTCAGCTCGGCTTTTTGGATGGAAAAGCTGGCTATATTTATGCAAGGTTATTGAGTCAATATGAGTATCAAATTAATGCCAAACTTTACGAGTTGCGTTGTTGTGGGGGTCAGTTGAATGTGGCAGAACCTGAGCCTACTCTGTCGCAGCCAGTAGTTATCACTCAGGAGACAGAAGTGAAATTGCCGTGAGAATATCTGTTAGTCCGCGCACCATCCGGATGAAAGTGTGTGCAGAAACGGTTTCAACCGGCGAGTCTCTCTTAGTCTGTTACTGAGGGACTTCGTTTGACAAGACGCGATTTTAACCGCCGGGTTTCTTGAGCTAATTAATACTTGAGTGAAGGCCACTTGCTAAGATACCTAAAATCTTACCTAAATCGTTGATAAAATATTCGACTAAATCAATTTCGATCGTCTGTTTTGTTAATTTCATAAATTTCCAGTTAGTGCCGGTGGTAACGGTACCGTAAATCACTGGAATTTCGTTGCCTTCCTTTTCATTAAAAATTTGCGCTGCCAACATTTCCGCTACGCATTGTCCCAAGCCAGCCAAAATATTTTCTTTTTTAGCTTCTACGACGGTAATAACGGGCGCAGTAACAAATAAAAGTTCAGGTGATTGACTGATGATAAAATCACAACTGCCGTTTAATCCTTTACTGGCATCCACACTAAAGTCAATGCCAGAAAACCAGCTAATTTGATAATTTAATTGTTTTCTGAGTTCGACGAGAATTGGAGCAATAATTAATTCCGATCGCGCTTTTTCTGTATTGCTACTAAGGGCTAAAGCTAGATTATCGCGCAGGGTTTCTTGGAGAAAATCGCTTGGTGTTAATTCGGGAATTTCTGTGAAAATATTAGAGCGCTCGGAAATCGTTAAATTAAAGTCTTTAGTTACTCGATTTAAAGTAAAATCACTGTAGGACATTAGTTATCTATTTCTATGGTTAAGGGAGATAAACAGATGTTATTTGATGAGTTCTTCTAGGGAGGGAAAAAGCAATTTTTCGGCGCTCACTTTTTCGCAATCACAAGGTTGTTGACTGGCTGATATTTCTGATACTTTTCCCAGCAGCAATTGGATGCTTTCGATTAGCAATGGTAGAGTTAATAAAATAATTGATGCTGATACCAGCAAGCTAATCAAGCCATCAGCCCAATTCCAGTGCAGCCACGCTACGGCGATCGCAGCTAAAATTACTCCAACCGACGAAAAAATGTCGGCGACTGCGTGCAGAAAGGCGCTTTTGAGATTTAAGTCGCCGTGACAGCAGGAATGCAAGCAACAAGCATTAATCGAGTTGATGCTTAAACCGACTACGGCGGTAATTAACATCGGCAGCCCTTCTACTTCGGGAGTTGGGGCCTGCAAACGCGCGATCGACTCAGCAGCAATCCAAAGGGCGATCGCCACTAAACTGATACTATTAATTAAAGCAGCAATGATTTCTCCTCGTTCAGGGATTGACGATTGTGCGATCGTACAATCTATGGATTTACTTTTGCGTTTGACTGAGGAGTACCAAGTCGCTGTCAAAGTTATTGCTAAAGCTGCTACATCTGAAAAAACGTGACCCGCATCTGCTAATAGGGACAAACTATGAGAATTAAGTGCAGCGATTAACTCTGCTACAAAAAAGCTGCTAAGCAATACCAATGCTGTTTGTAAAAGTCGCACTTTGCCAATTCTGGGATTTATATTCTCGCATTGTGCGGTATCCTTGGCGTTTTCAGAGTCAAAATTTTCCTTAACTAGAAATGTCATGCAGCAGCCCTTAAGGTTAAACTCGATTTTAAATTAAACATTAAATTAACTATCAATGACCGATTATATACCAAATCCGAACCAAGATCCGGAAAATTTTATCGCAAAGTCCCCAAATTCGGGAATAAACGATCGTGCAATTAGCTACAATCACGCAAATACTTTGACAGGCGAATCTTTAGTTGATTTGCGCCGCTACGATCAATCAAAGTTCGATCGAGGAAAGCCTACTTGGCTCATTTTGCTTTGGTGGTTCGTCCAGGCGATCGCATTTCCTCTCACTCCACACCCTTTTAATCGCATCAGAAGGGGGTTGCTGCGGTTATTTGGAGCGAAAATAGGTCGCGGTGTGATTATCCGCCCCACGGCTCGTTTTACCTATCCTTGGAAAATTGCCATCGGAGACTACAGTTGGATCGGAGATGATGTTGTATTGTACAGTCTCGATCGAATTGCGATCGGCAAACACTGCGTCATTTCTCAAAAAAGCTACCTCTGCACCGGCACTCATGACCCTCAAGACCCAGCCTTTCGCTTAATCACAGCACCTGTGATCATTAATAACGGCGTTTGGATTGCCGCCGACTGCTTCATTGGCCCTGGTGTAGAAATCGGTGCAAATGCTTTAATCGGAGCTCGCAGCAGCGTCTTTAAAAATATGCCTGCAGGCTTTATTTGCACAGGAACACCTTGTCGTCCCCGCTGTCAGCGAGAAATTAACCAAAGTTCGTAAGAGACATTGCACCGGGAAACTAAGCAGCTTTACAAGCTTGCTGCCGAATAGGAATTTCAATGACGAATTCTATTCCCTTTCCTAATCCAGGCTGGCAGTATAATCGTCCCCCATGCTTTTCCACGATAATTTGGTAACTGATAGATAACCCCAGCCCAGTTCCTTTACCGATAGGTTTGGTGGTAAAAAAAGGGTCAAATAGTTTCGGTTGTAAAGTTTCGCTAACTCCCCGACCGTTGTCACTAATATGAATAGCAACCCAATTCTCGTCAATTACTTTTGTACAGATTTGAATGCGGTTCGGGTGTTGTTTGATTTCTGCGAAGGAACGCTGCTGATTCGATTCATCTAAAGCATCAATGGCATTGGAAAGAATATTCATAAACACTTGATTTAATTGTCCGGCATGGCATTCTACTGGTGGAAGATGACCGTACTTTTTTATTAGTTCAATCTCAGGATGCTCTGGTTTGGCTTTTAAACGATGATGCAGAATGGTGAGTGTACTATCAATTCCTTCATGAATATTTACAGCTTTCACCTCTGCCTCATCTAGGCGAGAAAAGATTCGCATAGACTTGACAATCTCCTGGATGCGCTGCGTTCCTAAGTTGATTGAGTTAAGAACTTTGATAAAATCTTCCTCCACAAATTCCAGTTCTATTTCATCCATTGCTGCTTGAATCCGAGGGGTGGGATTTACATAATCTTCTTGATAGAGGTGTATAATTTTTAGTAAGTTATGAGCGTACTCTTTGGCATAACCCAGATTGCCAGATATGAAATTTATAGGGTTATTTATTTCATGAGCAATCCCAGCGGCCATTTGCCCTAAGCCGGACATTTTCTCGCTTTGGATTAACTTAAGTTGCATTTGTTTTAAATCATCATAGGCTTGGCTGACTTCTAAAACTTTTTGCTCCAATAAGGTATTTTTTTCTTCTAATTTATCAGCTAGAACATGAAGCTTTAAATGCAGCTTGACGCGAGCTAATACTTCCTCCTGTTGGAAGGGTTTGGTAATATAATCTACAGCCCCAAGCTTAAACCCCTCAACTTTATTAGCCGTATCCGAGAGAGCAGTCATAAATATAATGGGAATCTGTTTAGTTTCTGGATTAGCCTGTAATCGACGACAGGTTTCAAATCCATCAATTTCTGGCATCATGACATCTAGCAAGATTAGATCGGGGAGAGCATATTTGACTCGCTCTAGTGCCATTTTGCCAGATTTCGCAACCCGAACTTCAAATCCTTCTTGGCTTAAGGCATCAGATAAGACACCCAAGTTAGCTGAATTGTCATCAACTATAAGAATCGTACCATTTGCTTGAATTTCTGAATTCATAAACCTTACTTGTAGGACTGAATAAACGTTAAAAGCTCTTCGTCTTGAAAGTCCTTTGCCATTTGATGCAATCTTTTAGCAAAGGGAATGTATTGGGGATCTATTTCTTCCAGTAATACCGCCTGCTTAACTATTTCTAGGAAATTTCCTTTCATAGCTAGCTCATATAGCATTTCCATTTCTGTAGCAGGCGGGGCAATTAGCTCATCGGTGTCTGAGCCGATCACCAGTGGATCTTCATTAACTTCATAAAGCCATTCTAAATCAAGATACTGTTGTAATTTTTGTAGGAGTTCAGTTGCCTGAATAGGTTTTGGAATAAAGGCGTTGCCTCCTGCCTCTAAACTTCTGTATTGATCGGTTTCAAATACGCTGGCAGAAGAGACAATAATAACGGTGTCTTTGAAATTTTCCGATTCTCGAACCCGCTTAATCACCTCGAAGCCATCTAGCTCTGGCATTAATAGGTCGGTAACAATTAAATCTGGCTGCACCTCTATAATTTTTTCCCAGCCTTCAAGCCCATCGTTCGCTTCAAACACCTCAAAGCCGATCGGACTGAGCAAGTTGTTAATTACCGAACGGTTAGCCCATTTGTCATCAATAACCACAATCTTAGGTTGGCGGTCTTTGATGCCGATAATCTGCCCGTGATGGTCGATTTGAGACGTTTTCACCCATTCATCGGCTTGAGGCAGACTAACATCAAACCAGAAAATACTGCCAACATTCATCTCACTTTGAACCTGAATGGTACTGCCCATTAGTTCTACAATCCTTTGGCTAATTGCCAATCCCAGCCCGGTGCCCTCCGTCTGCCGTTTGCGATCTCCAACCTGCTCGAAGGGCTGAAAGATAGCTTGGAGTTGCTCTTGGGCAATGCCGGTACCTGTATCGCGTACTTCAAAGCGAATTTTTCCTTCTGTTGCAAAACTGACTATAAAAGTAACACTGCCCTCATCCGTAAATTTAATAGCGTTGCTCAAAAGATTAAATAACACTTGTCGCAAGCGTTTTTCATCCGCACGAATACCGATCGGGAGTTCGGGGCTGGATGGAAAATGAAAGTGAATTCCCTTAATTTCAGCTCGGATGCGACACATTTCTGCTACACCTTGCAGGAACGCCGGGAAATGAAAATCCGTGGGCATTAGTTCGACTTTCTGTGCTTCAATCTTCGACAAATCGAGAATATCATTGATTAACGTTAGTAAATGCGAACCGCACTGATAAATAACATCAATGCGCGATCGCTCTTCTTCATTCAAGACTTTGGAACGCTGAAGAATCTGCGCGTATCCCATGATGCCATTAAGGGGAGTTCGCAACTCGTGGCTCATGTTGGCAAGGAATTCACTTTTGGCCCGACTAGCTGCTTCTGCAGCTTCCCTGGCTTTTGCCTGTACGATTTCTGTTTGTTTGCGATCGTGGATATCGGTGCAAGTGCCAACCCACTCCCGGAGGCTGCCATCTTCATTCAGAATTGGCACCCCTTTAGCTTGAAAATAACGATAGTTTCCATCCGCTCCGCGGAGTCGATATTCTATGTCATACACGCTGTTCGTTTGCGCTGCTTCCATCCACACCTGATTCGCTCGTTCGAGATCGTCCGGGTGAATTGCCTCTAACCAGCCAGAACCAACCACCTCAGCTTCCGTTTGCCCGGTGTAAGCTCTCAGACTCGGTAGGTCTGGGCATCTTCCTTCAGCATCCGCTGTCCAGACAATTTGGGACGTAGCAGCGATTAGCGATCGATAGCGTTCTTCGCTTTGTTTGATCGCATCTTCGGCTTGTTTGCGATCGTGGATATCGCTACAAGTGCCAACCCACTCCCGGATGTTGCCATCTTCATCGAGAATTGGTACTCCCCTACCTTGAAAATAACGATAGTTTCCATCCGCTCCCCGGATTCGATATTCTATGTCGTACAGGGTTCTCGTTGTCACTGCTTCCATCCAGACCTGATTCGTTCGTTCGCGATCGTCCGGGTGAATTGCATCTAACCAGCCAAAACCAATTATCTCAGCTTCGGTTTGTCCGGTGTAAGCTCTCCAACTCGGTAGATCCGGGCATCTTCCTTCCACATCGGCTGTCCAGGCAATTTGGGATGTGGCAACTATTAGCGATCGATAGCGTTCTTCGCTTTGTTTTAGAGCATCTTCGGCTTGTTTGCGATCGTGGATATCGGTACAAGTGCCAATCCACTCCTGGATGCTGCCATCTTCATCCAGAATTGGTACCCCTCTAAGTTGAAAATAACGATAGTTTCCATCCGCTCCCCGGATTCGATATTGTATGTCATACAGAGTTTTCGTTTGCACTGCTTCCATCCACACCTGAGCCGTTCGTTCGCGATCGTCCGGGTGAATTGCATCTAACCAGCCAAAACCATCAGCCATCTCAGCTTCGGTTTGTCCGGTGTAAGCTCTCCAACTCGGTTGATCCACGCATCTTCCTTCAGCATCCGCTGTCCAGACAAGTTGGGACGTAGCAGCGATTAGCGAACGATAGCGTCCTTCGCTTTGTTTGATAGCATCTTCGGCTTGTTTGCGATCGCTAATGTCATTATTAATTTCCAGTTGGGCACAAGGCTTCCCTTCGCCGTCGCGCTGTAATGTCCAGCGACTTGCGACAATAATATGCCGACGATCGCGGGTGGTGTGCTGCAATTCTCCTTCCCAACTTCCGTGCTGGAAAAACTCTGCCCTTACGGTTTCTAACGGTGTAGGGAAGACGGTTTCCAAGAATGTGTGAATGTACTCCCCTACTACTTCCGCTTTTGTCCAACCATAGAGCTTTTCTGCACCTTGGTTCCAGTAGATGATGCGGTCATCCATATCCCGAATAATGATACTATCGCTGGCTAAGTCCAGTATTTCTAAGGTTTGACGGAGTGTTTGCTCGGCTTGTTTGCGCTCGGTAATATCTCGTGTTGTGGCGATGATGCCGAGGATATTACCATTAGCATCCCGCCAAGGAGCTTTTGTAGTGAAAAAGGTCACCGTGGTTTCACCCTGAGAGACATCTTCCTCGTAACTCTCAGTGATTCCTGCTGCCATGAGTTGGCGATCTTTCGCCATAATTGCACGGGCACTGTCAGGCGGCAGTAATTCCAAATCATCTTTGCCGATGATTTCCTCAATTGGCTTGCCTATGAAGTTTGCCAAATTGGAGTTAAGGGCAACATGACGCCCTTCCCGATCTTTAACAACAATGAAGTCTGGTGTACTTTCCAAAATCGAGTTTAGCAGTGCATTACGATCGCGCATCTGGGCTTCAGCTTGTTTGCGATCGTTAATGTTTCGTGCTATGGCGATAATACCGAGAATATTGCCTTGACCGTCCCGCCAAGGGGCTTTGGTGGTTAAAAAATAATTGCTGGTCTCACCATTAAAAATTTCTTCTTCGTAGGTTTCAGTAGTGCCTGCTGCCATAATCTCGCGGTCTTTTGCCATTATTGGAACGGCGGCCTCCGGGGGCATCAGTTCCGTATCATCTTTACCCACAATCTCCTCTATGGGTTTACCGTTAAAGAAGGAGTTTGCCACAAAGGAATTAAGGGCAACATATCGACCTTCCCGGTCTTTAACAACTATTATGTCTGGCGTACTTTCCAAAATAGAACTCAGCAAGACGTTGCGATCGCGCAACACAGCTTGCTGTTCGCGTAGAGCTTCTTCAGCTTGTTTGCGATCGGTAATATCTGTAATAGCCCCAACCCATTCCCCAATTGAACCATCCCCCTTCAGAATTGGTACACCACGACAACTCATGTAGCGATATTCCCCGTCATAGCGACGCATACGGAATTCAGATTCATAGAACGATCGATTGGCAACAGCAGTTAACCAGGCAGTGGCAATAGACGAGCGATCGTCTGGATGGATAGCGTTGCTCCCACCCCTTCCCTTGTAATCATCAAAGGTCTGTCCTGTAAATGCACTCCAAGTAGGTTGCTCGATCGCCATTTCGCCGTCCGCATTGCAGATCCAAATAATTTGAGCAGTGGCTTCGGTTAAAGAACGAAATCTTTCTTCACTTTGTTTCAGGACATCTTCTGCGGTTTTGCGATCGCGAATATCCCGCGTAATAGTGGCAATCCCTACGGGTTCATTAGTCTCTGGATGTTTAATCAGAAATAGGGTGTAATCTACCGCGATGGGTTGACCTGTCACGAAATTTCTGAAGCGGAAATCACTCCGCCAACTTCCCTCTTGCATCAGCGCAGGCAGGATATACTGCTGTACGAATTCCATATCTTCTGGCATGAAGAAATCGTTCATGTGTTTGGTTCTGGCTTCCTCCAAACTACTGAGTCCCACCAAATCCAGACCAGCCTGATTCACGAGTATAGGGCGACCATCCATTGAGGCAACGCCTATAAAGTCACGGCTATTCTCGATCGTGGTAGCAAGCAATTGCCGTTCTTCCTCTGCTTTTTTGCGATCGCGCAGTGCAGCTTGTTGTTCGCGAATATCCCGCACAATAGTGGAAATAAACTCGACTTCACCCGCTGCGGTTTTGTGGACGATCAAAACCTGGGAGACTGGAATTTCTTCCCCATCGCGTGACAAAAATAGGATTTCACCAGCCCACCTACCATCTCGCAAGGCGGTTGGAATTATTTCGTTGTGGAATTTTGCCTTTGCCGAGGGAGCTAATACAGAATCTATAGTAAACGGCGATCGTGCTTCTTCTGGGGAAATCCCCAGCATTTCCTGTCCGGCTTGGTTGAGATAGACGTTATGTCCACTGGCATCCGCAACTCCTACTAAGTCGGAAGTTGCTTCCAAAATTGCCGTCAGTCTTGCCTGCTTTTGTTCTGCCCGCTTGCGATCGCTAATTTCAATTACAATCCCACCAATACCAAAAATGATGCCATTTTCATCCCGCAAAGGATAGTAAGATGCTTCCCAGTAGCGGATGATGCCTGGTTCTTTCGCCGTTTCACCCACTACTTCACACTCAAGTATCGGCTGGCCCGTATCCAGAATGCCTTGCAGCATCGGTTCCAGAGTCGGAGCCAATTCTGGCAGCATTTCAGGCAGCGACCGACCAATATAGTCTGCCACACAAATGCCATCGATCTCTGCCAGAACTTCGTTTATTTGGACATACCGAAGTTGGCGGTCAAAAATCACCATTCCGGCGTTGGCACCCGCAAAAAAAGCGTCGAAGTGAGCCTGTCGCAATACCTGTGCTGTTGTGCTCTCTTGCCGTGGCGGTTGGGTTTTCTCTGGTGGGAATTTGCTCATGTTGGCTCGTGCATTTCAGCTATAATTCTAGAACTTCTTTCCAATTACGCGATCGCAAGGTTTTCCTTGGCTCCAATTTGGGTACTGAAGAAAACGTTCAGTAGGGCGACCATTAGGTTTTCAATCGGCTATATATGTATCCCTTGCGACACTATTTCCCTTAATTCTTCGGATGGATCGCCAAGTATTTCTATTTCTCATCAATTCTATTGCTAATCAATCCTGTCGGTAGAACATTGCTCACAACTTAACCTAGGGAAGCCTTTGTCAAGCAGCAATTATGCTCAGCATTTACTCAGGTTTTGGGTGGAGAACTTAGATTTGCGCGATCGAGCAATCATGCCTCGCACCATATTTATGCCCACTCACCCCCAACTCGCCAATTTTCTACTCCTAAACAAGCAGTATTTTAAGTAAAATTACGGATTGACAAATGCGATTAAGTTATAGTTAGTCCCCCATGTCGGTAGAATGCCAAGTATTCTTGGAACGTTATCAATTTTAGCTAAATCCCTTAAATTTTCACTTAGATATACACAAGACTGACGCAACTGGCAGAGTAATAGCAATATCTCTCCCACCAGTTAAAGTCATTGTAATACTTGGATATTTGACTTGTCCACTTAAATAGTCATTGAATAATCCCTGCTTCAGTTGATAACGGGACTTAAAAAAAATTAGTGGAGAGTATGATAAACTCGAATCGAGTTAATGTTGACTAAAGTTAGTAGAGTGAGCACTTTAATAATAGATGAGTCGGCTCTCGTATCGCGAAAAAGTGGCACACTAACCGCAGGCCTGCGAAGACCAGGTATCCTAAAAATTGGTAATAGGGAGAACTGCGTAGTATGAGGAACCACATCTCTATGTAACGACTTCACTTTTTTTACACTAAAAATAGGTTAAAATTTATGATAACGAGTTCGGTATTTTATTTTTACATTTGGTACTGAAGACTTTATTTTTTACTACTCCTTTAAAAAATGACAACACAAAAAACCTTATCACCTGAATTTAAATTGAATACAATACCAGAAGAAGTATTGACACAGATCTCGCAAATATTTACAGCTACCCTATTTACAATAGGTGAAAATCCTGTATCCCTGCAGTCACTGGTGGAACTACTCGTCTTGTTTATGGCTATCCTTGTGATAGCACGATTTTTTACCAATTTTCTTAAGGAAAGCTTGCTTGTCAGACTGGGAATTGACGAGGGAAATCGGGAAGCTATCGCAGTTATTGTTGGGTATTTAATAGTAGCTTTGGGGGTGATAGTCGCCATCCAAAGCATCGGCTTCAACCTCGCTTCTTTTGCAGTAGTAGCGGGGGGATTGGGAGTCGGCATTGGCTTCGGAATCCAAGATTTAACAACTAATTTCGTCAGCGGCTTAACGCTGCTTTTAGACAGACCTGTGAAAGTCGGAGACTTTGTGGAATTAGAAGGATTAATGGGAATCGTCAAAAAAATCTCGATTCGATCGACCATCATCGAAACAACTGAGGACTCCAGTGTCATAGTTCCCAACAGCAAAATGATTAGCAACAAAATTGTTAACTGGAGTTACGAAAACTCGCTACTCTGTCTGCGAGTTCCCGTAGAAGTAGCCGAGAATAGTAACCCGCTGTTAGTGACAGAAACTCTGTTAAATATTGCTTACGCGGAAGCGGGAGTTTTGTACGAACCGCATCCGAAAGTATTGTTTGTCGAGTTTGGTGATGATAGTTTTAAGTTTGAACTTTTAGTTTGGACAGACAGGCCGACTGAAAGAGAAGTAATTAAAAGTTCTTTGAATTTTGCGATTGAATACAATTTCAGACAGCAAAAAATCGAATTTCCGTTCAATGACAGAGAAATTTATTTGCAAAACCCCGAAGTTCTGTTGTCAATCTTCAACAAAAAAGAAACTGCAATTGAAATCCCCAACAGTTATTCTGAAAATGACCAAAAACAGCCAATTTGTGTAGATAAACTGAAAAAGCCATCGTCCCTTAGCTGTTTGCTACGAGAGGTGGAATACTTTGAAAACCTGACCGATCTTGAATTGCGGCAATTGATTGAAGTTGGATACCGCAAACGGCTGCGATCGCAAGAATATTTGTTTCACGAAAACGACCCCGGAGATGCTTTTTACATGATTCTTTCAGGTTCAGTAGAAGTTTTTGTGGAAGCTATTAACAAACATCTGAATAACCTCGGCACTGGTCAGTTTTTCGGGGAACTTTCTTTGATGTTGGGAATCCCCAGAACTGCTTCGGTGAGAGCTTTGGAAGAAACAATTTTGTTTGCGATTAATAAAGAAGGTTTCCAAAAAGTTTTAACTGAACAACCTGATTTATCTGAACTGATTATCAAAGAAATTGTCAAACATAAAGAAGAACTCAGCGAGAGACAGCAATTATTGCGTGAAATGGAATTGGTAGATGCAGCAGAAGAGGATGAAAATCCTGTAGAATGGGTGAGAAAACGGCTAAGAAATCTATTTAGTGTTTGAAATAATTTCTATGACGCGATTTATTCACGATCTTTTTGCCAAAGAATACCTGGAGGAATTGCTGCCGCCGATGGGAACGGTGAATATCGGTCGCGATGTGACTTCCGAAGTCCGAGAAATCGATGTTTACTTCACTCCCAGCACCGCAATTTCCGAATACTCAGAAACCCTGGGATTGTTGGGAAAAATGGCAAGCACAACTGCTATTTTTGAACCGTTTCGCAATCCGGCAAACGTCAGCGAAATTTGTAGCTGTCTGGGCAAGTTATTGAACGTGCGAGGTGAATTGGAGCGAAAACTTAGGAGAGAAAATACTCGCTATGATGATGCTCAGTTACTCAAACTGTGGATTTTGATGCCGACAGCATCGAAAGCATTGGTAGATAGCTTTAATGCGATACCAGACACAGAGAACTGGATGCAGGGAATTTATTTTTTGGGTGAATCTTTGCGAACTGCAATTGTGGCGATTCACCAGTTGCCAGAAACTCCAGAAACTATGTGGTTGAGGATTTTGGGCAAAGGGGGAGTGCAGCAAAGGGCTATTTCCCAATTAAGCGCTTTAGCTACAGACGATCCGTTGCGGATTATCGCGCTAGAATTGCTGTATCGGTTACAGTCAAATTTAGTAACCGATGTGCCACAAGAATTAGAGCCAGAAGAGCGGGAGTTAATTATGGCCATTGCACCACTTTTTCAACAACAAATACAAGCAGCACAGCAACAAGCTAGAGAAGAAGGACTAGAAGAAGGACTAGAACAAGGGCTAGAACAAGGGCTAGAACGAGGCAGACAAGAACAACAGCGCTTAATCTTAGAAAACTTTCTGCGAGTTAGATTTGGAGAATTAAGTCCAAAAATGACAGTATTTCTATCTCCAATATCCAAGTTGGCGGCGGCGGAATTTACAGTTTTGTTGCTGGCAATCTCGATGCTGACAGTCGATGAATCTGGGCGGGAAGCAGCGGTTAAATTGTTAGCTGAAAGTGCGTTGCAAATGCGATCGCCTGAATTGGGCGATCTTCTGCCTACAGCCGTTACTAATTTATTGGCATTGCCTGTGGCAGAATTGACCTTGTTTGTAGAACAACTGCCACAGTTATCGGCTGATGAATTGAGGGACAGGTTAGGAAAAACACCTGACTAAAACCTGCGATCGCAGCCATAAAGGGATCTCGCTCTTTATGGCTGTGATCGTTCTCAAATAAAATTCCTAAATTCTGTCGATCGCACTTAGGAATTGGACTGCGGGCCTAAAATCAAGTGCAGCAGACCGTCGATCAATCGATCGCGCTCCATTGGGATAATATCTTTGCCGTGCATCATATGCTGCGTTAACTGGAAATATACCAGCGATCCAATAAAAATCCGCGCCGTTGCCTCCGGATCTGGCAATTTTAACTCTGGATGCGATGCGAAATATTGAGTAAGCCGCTCAATTCCCGGTTTAGCTAAGTTTTTCACAAAAGTCTGCGCTAGCTGGGGAAAACGCCCCGACTCCGCAATCACTAACCTCACAAAATTGAGGAATTCAGGTTCCTGCGTCACCTGCTCTAATAGAGTTGTGGCAACGAATCGCAGCGCTACGGCCGGTTCTTCATCCAGAACTGTAAAATGGACTTTTTCTCGCGCCAGCCGCTGTACCAAGGCCACGAATAATCCTTCTTTATCTGCAAAATAGCTGTAAACCGTGGCTTTGGAAACTCCTCCCGTCTTCGCTACCTTGTCCATACTGGTGCCCGCGTAGCCGTGGGTTAAAAATTCTTGCATCGCACCTTGCAGGATTTGCTCGGTTTTGTCACCTCCTGCTGCGTCTGGTTCGATCGATTTTGTCCTGGCCATACCTTGCTTCTGTAATTTTTATTTAGGATCTTGACATTATTATACTGAACGGTTTAGTATTAAAACATATCAGAACTAAACGGTTTAGTTTTATTTATCAAAAAGAGGTATGTCATGGTACACCAACCAACAGCAGACAGCTTATCCTCCACTCCATCCCTAGTTAAACAACTCCTAGTTGTGGCAGCACTAGCAACCCTGGCGGCAGGGGGAACAACAGGCTACACGATCTGGCGATCGCGCATACCCGATCCCAACGCAGTAGCAGCAGCAGCAGCCGTCGCAGCATCCCAATTAACAACAGTTACAGCCTTGGGGCGACTCGAACCCAGAGGAGAAGTAATTAAAGTCTCCGCCTCCGGTGCGACGGAAGGAAACCGGATCGATCGACTTTTGGTAAAAGAGGGAGACAGGGTGAAAACAGGCCAGGCGATCGCAATTTTGGACAGTCGCGATCGCCTGCAAGCCGCCCTCGACCAAGCTCAACAACAAGTGCGCGTCGCCGAGGCAAATCTAGCAAAAGTGAAAGCTGGAGCCAAAAACGGCGAAATCCAAGCCCAAAAAGCAACTATTAGCCGTTTATCAGCCGATCGCAGCAACGAGATCGCAGCGCAACAGGCGATCGTTGCCCGTCTAGAAATCGATCGCAGCACCGAAATTGCAGCACAACAAGCCACAATTGCCCGCATCAGGGCCGAACAACAAGGAGAAATTCAAACCCAACAAGCCACAATTGCCCGTCTACAAGCCGAACTCCGCAACGCCATAAGCGAGGATCGGCGCTACTCCCAACTGTATGAACAGGGAGCAATGTCCGCTTCAACTAGCGAAAGCAAAAGCCTCGCCGCCGAAACAGCCCAACAGCAACTCAACCAAGGAAAGGCAAAACTGAATCAAATTCGCCAATCCCGCCAACAACAAATTAACGAAGCGCAAGCCAAACTAAATCAAATTCAACAATCCCGCCAACAGCAAATTAACGAAGCCCAAGCCAAACTCAGCCAAATTCAGGAATCTCGACAACAGCAGATTAATGAAGCCGTGGCAAATCTCGATCGCATCGCCGAAGTGCGTCCCGTTGACATAGCAGCAGCCGCCGCCGAAGTCGGTTCCGCCGCTTCTGCAGCCAAACAAGCCAAAGCCAATCTAGATCTAGCTTACATCCGTGCTCCCAGAGACGCCCAAGTCCTGAAAATTCATACGCATCCGGGGGAAAAAGTGGGAAACGACGGCATTGTCGAACTCGGACAAACTCGCGAGATGCTAGCTGTTGCGGAAATCTACGAAAGCGACGTGGACAAAGTACGCCTCGGACAAACCGCCAAAATTACTAGCGATGCTTTGACAGGCAAATTGCGGGGAACTGTCGAACATATTGGTTTGCAAGTGCAGCGGCAAAACATTGTTAACACCGATCCTTCTGCAAATATAGATGGTCGAATTGTCGAAGTAAAAGTACGTTTGGATGCAGCTTCCAGCCAGAAAGTAGCGGGATTAACCAATTTGCAAGTCAAAGTGGCGATCGGCGAAATTAAAGATTAACTAAAAAATGTTACTTTCTTCCCGGTAAAAAACTCTCTACTTCTTCCTCTCTCTTCCTTCGTGTTCTTCGCGTCTTCGCGGTTCAATAATCACATATTCTTTCAGTACGAAAAGAGTAAACTATCACTCCTATCTCTTCAATCCAAAATCCCAAATCTAAAATCCTATGATTGGACTAATAAAACCCTTACAACAATTAAGACGCAGAACTTCCCTCGGATGGCTGCAACTGAGTCACGACAAAGGGCGAATGCTCGTTGCAGTAGCAGGAATTGCCTTTGCTGACGTTTTGATGTTCATGCAGTTAGGCTTTCAAAATGCGCTTTACACCAGCAATACGCGCCTGCATCAAAGCTTGGAAACAGACTTAGTTTTGATTCACCCCCAAGCGCGAAATTTGATTAATTTGTCTTCCTTCCCCAGGCGCAGATTGTATCAAGCAATGAACGTACCGGGCGTGAAATCAGCCGAGCCACTTTACGTGAAAATTGCTAACTGGAAAAATCCCGAAACTCGGCGCGAAACGTCGCTGATGGTGGTCGGTTTCAATCCGAATCACCCCGCGTTTGCGCTTCCAGAAGTTAACCAAAATTTGAGCGCAATTAAATTGCCGGATACTGTGTTGTTCGATCGAGCTTCTAGGGGAGACTACCAAGGGACGATCGCACAAATCGATCGAGGCAAAACTGTTAAAGCTGAGGTCGAGCGACGCACGATTAACGTCAGCGGTTTATTCACAGTTGGGGCATCTTTTGCCGCCGACGGTATTTTGATGACTAGCGATCAAAATTACCTGCGCCTGTTTCCCAGACAAAACGCCGCGAGTGTTAATGCCGGATTAATTCAACTGCAACCGGGTGCTGACCCCGTGGAAGTTCAACAAGTTTTGAAACCATACTTGCCGCCGGATGTCAAGGTACTAACCAAACAAGAATTTATCGATTTTGAGAAAAACTATTGGGCTAAGAATACTGCGATCGGCTTTGTGTTTAATTTAGGCGTCGCGATGGGTTTTGTAGTAGGAGTAATTATCGTTTACCAAGTTCTCTCAACCGATGTCAGCGACCACATGGGAGAATACGCTACTTTTAAAGCGATGGGCTATCGCAATGTTTATTTACTCGGCATCGTTTTTGAAGAAGCTCTAATTCTTTCCGTCCTCGGTTTTTTGCCAGGAGTAGGAGTCTCTCTCGGACTCTACTCTTTAACTCGCCAAGCTACCAATTTACCCCTTTATATGACGCTGCTTAGAGCAGTTATAGTATTACTTTTGAACGTGATTATGTGCACAATTTCGGGAGCAATTGCCACTCGTAAACTGCAAGCAGCCGATCCGGCAGATATGTTTTAAGGGAAAATGAATCAGTTTATAAGATTCCGCTGTTGAAACCGCTACTACACAAACGAAGTCCCTCTCTAAGAGACTAAAGAATAAAGGGAATATTAAAGGCAGATTTTGTATAAACTCCTGACTACACACATATTTTTTGTAATCCTTCTCTGGTTTTTCATCTGCATTGTCGGCGACGAAAGCGATTGATTGTTTAATCTAAAACCTCAAGCCAAAAAGTTATGAACTCTACTACTCTCTACCCAAAAACCAACCCATTACAGATTGCTGCACCGATAATTTCCGCGCACCAACTAGACCACTACTTCGGTCAAGGTCAACTGCGAAAACAGGTACTTTTTGACATTAATCTCGACATTAATGCAGGTGAAATCGTGCTGATGACGGGACCTTCGGGTTCTGGAAAAACCACGCTTTTAACTTTGATTGGCGGATTGAGATCCGGTCAATCGGGAAGTCTCAAAATTCTAGGTCAAGAGATGTGCAAAGCGAGTTCAGACCAATTGGTAAAGGCGCGGCGCAAAATTGGCTATATTTTTCAGGCGCATAATTTACACCGCAGTTTGACGGCGCTGCAAAACGTGCAAATGGGTTTGGAAGTTCACGGGAATTTGTCGCGTTCCCAAATGCGCGATCGCTCTGCAAAAATGCTAGAGTTAGTAGGACTGGAACAGCGGATTAACTATTATCCAGATGATTTGTCAGGAGGACAGAAACAAAGAGTTGCGATCGCACGCGCTTTGGTCAGCCAACCGCAAATTGTTTTAGCTGACGAACCAACAGCCGCCCTGGACAGCAAATCCGGTCGCGAAGTGGTGAATTTGATGCAGCAACTTGCCAAAGAACAGGGTTGTACTATTTTGTTAGTAACCCACGATAACCGAATTTTGGATATTGCCGATCGCATCCTTCACATGGAAGATGGAAAATTAGCCTAATTTTTAAATTTCCAAAGAATCGATATCACCCCTAACTCCCTCATTTTCAATTTTGGAGGTCAAAATTTAATCCAAAATTGCCAAACCCGAATCTAAACTCCTCCTGGGACGGTTGACTAATTTCTAACAACCAATCCTTGCTGGTAAATCCCCAAATTTTGCAGGTACATTGCTTCGAGTTTGGGCATCGACGATTCTACAGAACCGCCATAACGCCGAAAAGAAGGCCAGATGTAAGCGAGTTTTCTGACTGCTGACTCCAATCGCCCCGCTTCTATATCTTCTAATGCACCTTTTTCTCGGATTAACTCTATAGCCATCAAATCTTGATTTTGGGGGCTGAAATCGCGGACGCCAAATTTTTTAGCAAATCTGTCCCAAGTTGTGCTGAGAAACTGATATCGCCCCGCTGCGTCGGAACAGAGTTTTTTGCCATAGCGGCGGCCGCACCTCATTTCCCTGGGATGATCTTGAAAGCTGACAAATTTGGTGCCGGTGTACTGGGTGCGGTAGCCGTCGGCGCTAGCGGTTCCTTCGGCGGCGGCAATTGTGTCGAGAAAGGCTTTCACTCGACGTTCGGGCCCGATGCTATCGAGTCTGCTATTCTGTCTGGGAGCTGGTGAATTCAGGGTTGCAGTTTCGGGTGATCGATCGCGCTCGATGTTATTCTCTCCTTTGTCTGGTGAATCGAGGGCCGCAACTTCCGGCTGGCGTTTCGGGGTGGGCGAGCTTCCTGCCGAGACCGATTGTCCCCACAGCAGTCTCGGCGTCATTCGACCTAAGAAAAAGCACAAACAGATTAAGAAACCCCAAGAGAGTTGAAAACGAAGGCGTTTGGAGCGGTTCCGGCGCAGAACCGGCCACCGGTGAAGGGGGAGTGTTGCAGGCAAAATTTTGGTTTGCTGGCCGAAGGCGAACAGCGATTTTAGCACTACCAAGGTTTGCTTGTAAAAACGCGGTGGAAGTTTCTGAGCTCTCATCGCTGCGGCGAAAGTCTCCACATCTGTCAGAGTAACTTGTGCCAGCGGTTTTGCGACAAACACTCGAAAATGGTTAGCCGCCTGCCAGCTAAAGCGCCGGTTGCGGGGAGATTTGCGGTTTACCCACAGGCGAATTAGCTCCATGTCTGACATAGGGAGCAGGTGGCGTCCCAGATGTTTTGATGCGTACAAAAGTACCTCCTGATATCACTTCTAGTTGAAGGTTCCCAGTGAGAACGGATGAGTGAAACAGGGATCAATGGAAACTGGCTTCAACCATACTAAGTGATACTACTAAGCGCTCACCGGGTCAAGCTCAAGGGCCGATTGTTCGAGCAGTTGAGTGTAAAGTTGACCCAGTTGGGAGGCGATACCATCCCAACTGAAATGGGTTTCGACGCGCTGGCGGCCTGTGTGTCCGAGTTGCTGACGCCATACTGAGTCCATTAACAAGCGATCGATCGCATCGGCAAAGGCTGCTTCATTTTTCGGCGGCGCAAGCAAACCTGTTTCTTCGGGCACTACAGTATATTTGAGCCCTCCCACGTCGGAGGCGATTACGGGGGTGCCGCAGGCCATCGCTTCAATGGCGACTAAACCAAAGGGTTCGTAGTGGCTGGGAACGACGCACACATCGGCGGCGGCGTAGTACCCAGGGAGAATGTCTCGGCTCAAGGCGCCGGGAAAACTGGTAATGTCGCTCAGGCCGAGTTCTTCAACGATGCTGCCGATACGATCGCGCTCTTTGCCATCACTTTCCCCGTCACGCCACCCGCCGCCAATTATGAGTTTTAAATCGGCTTTGGGCACCGCCGACAGACTGACGGCGCGGACTAAGGTTTCTATGCCCTTGCGGGGGTCGAAACGGCCGACGTACAACACGACTTTGGTTTCGGGGGCTATGCCCAAGTGGCGGCGGGCGGTCGATCGGGCGATCGAGCCGAACCGTTCAGTGTCGGTACCGCAGGGAATGATGTCAATATTGCCTTTTGAGGAAACCAGAGACCTCATGTGTTCTTTTTCTTGGGGACTGGTAGCCACTACGCGATCGGCTGTTTCCAAAAGTGTTTTTTCGACTTGCAGCCTGGTTTTGGCAATCATCGGAATGGTCGAAACCGACTTATATTTAATTGCTGCCAAAGAATGGTAAGTGTGAACTTGCAGCAGAGGTTGCGATTTTTTCAACTCCATTCCCACCCAAGAAGACAGCCAGTAATTAGTGTGAACTAAGGGATATTGAAAGCCTGACTCTAACTGAAACTTCTGAAATTCTTGAACAAAGATTGGTAAATATCCGTAGAGTTCGTCGCGGGGAATAAATTCTTGTGGCCCTGCTACTAGCCTAATTGTCCGGCAATTCGGACTGTGCTGTACAATTCTTGCTTGTTGGGGCTCGGATGAGCGGGTGAACATATCAACTTGCCACCCCTGTTTAGCCAAAGCTTCCCCTACTTGACGCACATAAACATTTTGCCCGCCCGCTTCTTCTTTGCCAATTTCCACAGCGGGATCGCCGTGTACCGAGATGAGGGCGATGCGTTTTTTAGTTAATGAAATCATGATTGTTCACTTCAAAAATTAAAAATATTTCAGGAGAAGATGGAAAGTGCAATTTTGGCTGCTGCGCCCGGACTTGCAATCTTCTAGCTAATTCGTATTAAAGTCAAAATGCGGGATCGAGAAATCATCCTGAAGGGATAAGTTGGAAGGAAAAATTTAAAGAGGAGTTCCTTCTGCTGACAGAGACGTGCAGCAGCTCAAACTCTAGATAATCTAAATAGAAATGAATGAGGGTGAAGGTAATTTCCTGGATTCTGGTCGGTGTAAAACTCGAACCTGCTTTCAGCTTGGTGTTCGAGAGGCAAGGTCAGTCGAAGGTATAATTTTTACTTCTCTGGATAAATAGGTAGGGATTTGGAGAAAGCAGAAGTAGGTCGCCCCGAAGACAGAATGTTAGAGGGTCAGAGAAAAAAAAGCCCAATTATTGCATGGAAAATTTTTCTTTCTTTCCGCCTTCCACCTTCTGCCTTTTTCCCTCTTCCTTCTGCGTTCTGCTTCTTGCTTCTTATCTCAAACTAGGGATTCTGGTTTAACATCAAATTTTCCGTTTGTCTAATGTTAAGAGTTCTTCCGAGGTTTGCGTGGGGAGGATTCACCGTTTTCGCTGTTGAGGATATTGTTTCGCGAACCTTGCATTCGGGAACCATATCTGTTAGCCCAAACTTGGGTAAACTCGGCACCTAAGAAGAGAATTTGAGCGGAATAATTAATCCACAGCAGGATAATCACGAACGATCCTGCAGCACCGTAGGTAGAGGCAATACCGCTACCTCCGAGGTAAACTCCAATTAGGGATTTGCCGATCGTAAACAGCACTGAGGTGATGGCGGCGCCGATCCAAACATCATTCCAGGCAAGATGGACATCGGGCAAAAGTTTGTAAATTAAGGCAAAAAGCAGCGTAACTACGCCAAAGGAGAGAGCAAAGTCCACAATCTGCCAAATGCCGACTGGTAATTGCAGCCTGTCGTTCAACCAATAGCTGACTGCGGCTAAAATGCCACTAATTACTAAAGATACTAGCAGTAGAAAGCCTATGCCTAAAATCATCGCAAAAGACAATACGCGGTCTTGCAGGAATCCCCAGATGCCCCGACCCGGAGGCGGTGAAACATTCCAAATAGTATTGAGGGCTTCTTTGAGATTAGTAAACACGTTGGAAGCGCCCCACAAAAGTGTAGCGATACCGACTATAGTAGCAATCATTCCCGACTTGGGTTCGGAGGCTTTGAGGATGAGTTCTTGGACTGTTTGGGCGCCATCTTTGCCGATTAAACTTTGGAGTTGGGCGACGATTTGACCTTGAGCTGCGTCTGCACCAAAGACTACACCGACGATCGCAATTACGATAATTAGTAACGGCGCGAGGGAGAAGACTGTGTAATAGGCTAGGGCGGCGGCTAAGGTTGGCGCTTTATCTTCTTGCCATTCAGTAAAAGTTTGTTTGAGCAGCGATATGACTGTTTTTAAGTTCACGGTCTTTGGTTTCCTTATACTTATCGTCCAAGGGATTGTAGTAGGTTAAGAGTTTTTTAGCCTCAGCCACAAGATAGATTTATCGATTAGCAAATTCGGAAGATTACTTTTATGTCAGATTCCCACACAACTGTTAACAACACCGATGTAAAATCGTCCAAAAAAACAATTTCTTGGGCAAAAATGAGTGCATTAGTAGCGGTGGTCAATTTCTTGCTGGTGCTTTTCCATTTCAGTTGCCTTCAGTTGCGGCCTGTTTATCAAAGCTATTTTCCGGGTTTAGTTAAAATTTATGACCCGATTAAAGGCATTGATTCGAGTTTAGCTAATCCCGAATATTTGAAAAGCGCGGATCAGTTTTGGCGAATTGATACGTTTTTTATTGTTTTTTTTGGGGCGGAATTTTTGATTAAAAGTCTGTTCCACACCCGCCGTAAACCGGGGGTAACTTGGTTTGATTTTGTGCTGAGGCGCTGGTACGAGGTGTTTCTGGTGATACCCATTTGGCAGGGATGGCGGATTCTGCCGGTATTGGTGCGGCTGCACAAGTCGGGTTTGGTGAATCTCGATCGCGTAGTTACTCAAGTTACCTACGAACCGGTGGCTTATTTAGCCAATACGATGTCGGAATACATGATGGTACGGTTTATCAATCAAGCTAAAAGTTCGATCAAACAGGGCGCCGCGGCACAGATGTTGCTGGCGCAGCAGCCGTACGTTCACGTCAATCAGGAAAATACGATCGAACAAATTACCAAGCGGATTTTGGATCTGACAATTTACAAAGTTTTGCCGCAGGTGCAACCGGATTTGGAAGAATTGCTGCACCACAATTTGGAGGCGACAATCAAACAGTCGGATTTTTATCAAATCCTGCAAAATTTCTCTCCGATTAACATTTTGCCGACGGAGATGACGGAACAGCTAGCGAATTATTTGGCTAAAACTGCTGTTGAGGTGGTAGCTACTACTTATCAAGATGATAAAAGCAGAAAAATTCTCGATAATTTCAGCCAAGAATTTAATCAAAGTTTGCGGCGGGAATTGCAAGATGAGAAAACTCTCGCGGAATTGCAGTCGCTGCTGTCGGATTTGTTAGAAGAAGTGAAGTTGAATTACATTCAAGGCGGGTTGAAGTCCGATCCGGTGCAGACTTTTACGGAAATTAACTCGCTCCGGGGAGTAAGGGAGAGTTGATACAGCAATGAGTTCGGGCTTTGTAAATTAGATTCTTTTTTTTTGCTCACATCTTGTACCATTGTCAAGAACAGGCTTTTCGGCCTGTTCCACAAGAGATGAATTTTATTGTGGAACAGGCCGAAAAGCCTGTTCCTAAACAAGTAATTGAGAATGGCGCAATATCTCAGTTAAAACGAACCACGAAGATGCCAAGGGCGCGTTCGGCGAAGCCGTTCCCGAAGGGTAGGAAGAGAAGAGAAAGAGTTCACAAGTTCTACGGGTAAGGTGCGCCGAGGCGCACCTACGAATAAGGGTAGTGGGGATATCCGAAATGTCGGGGGATAAACCTATCTGAATCGCCAGCTAAAATAAAAGAATTAACCTAAAACATCTATCATATTAGATATCTATCTTGAACAACCTTACTTGCCTAGAAATACAAGTAGCCCAAACAATGCTGAGAGTAGCAATGTTGCTGGGCTTAACACTTTTAATCGCCTTTTTTGTGGCGTCAGAACTAGCCTTAGTATCAGCCGATCGCCATCAAATCCGCCAACTCGCCCACTCGGACGATCGCCCAACCGCTAAAACTGCCAAACTCGTCCACCAAGCTCAAAACAACATACCGCATTACCTGTCTGTGACTCAAACTGGCACAACAGCAGGGAGTTTGCTGTTGGGTTGGTTGGGTGAGGGAGCGACTGTACACTGGATCGAACCGTGGATCGACAAATTGCCGATCGGTCATTTGCCGGCCGTGCTGACTGCTCATTCGATCGCAGTTCCCGCAGCTTTTATCTTAGTAACTTACGTAGAAATAGTCTTAGGAGAACTCATTCCCAAAGTATTAGCAACCCACGCCCCAGAACGCACCGCTTTGCTGCTGATGCCGGCCCTCGAACTCTGCTCAAAATTACTGTGGCCGCTGCTAGCAATTCTCAACGGTACCGTGCGGCTGCTGACAGGTTGGATTACCAGTAAAGAGTCTCAACCCCTGCTGTCACCTTCCGAGGCAACTCTCCTTCAAAAAGATGCTCATTCGGCACTAATTTCTGGCCTATGGGAAGTGACAGCAGTTAACGAAAAACTGGGATTAAACTTGCCAACTAACCAAGCTTACCAAACAATCGCCGGATTCGTAATCCACAATTTAGGTAAAATGCCAAATCAAGGCGATCGGCTATTGTGGGGCGAGTTGGAAATAGAAGCAGAAAATGTAGTAGAAGGCAGTTTAGAAACAGTGCTGCTGCGTCAGGTAACTCGCCCTTTGTTTGAGACTCAGCAGCTAGAATGTGTGTTGAATTGAATTAACCTTTTTTAACTTCCAGGCAGAGCCTGGAAGAAGCTACAGGAATCATTTAGGGTGGCTAGAGCGCACCTGCCAATTTCATCATATTTAATAACTCAGCAATATTGACTAAAATATCTTCAAATACGTAGTGAATTTGTTCCCCTTCCTCCTGCTGGCTGTGAGAGTCAATATCGAGAACCCTTTCGCCGATAAATTCCCAGTATTCGAGACCAACTTGACTGCTAAGTTTGCGGTAACAAGGGTTTACATAATCAGGTGCAAATATTTCTATAACTTTAGTACCTGGACTGCAAAACACTGTGTTAGTCAGAGCCGCACCGTGAACTCCGATTACAACTTCAGCAGCAGCAAACAGCGATACTTGTTCGGCAACAGAAAGTGATTCGGGCGCGATACTCTTAAAGCCAAACTTAGTTAAAACTGCGACTAATTCATCTTCATTAATCACTCTGCGTCTTTCTTTGCGAGAGATAAAAATTCGCTGTTTTTTCTGCAAGCCAATGATGGAATCATTCAAGAATTCTCTTCTAAGAAAATTGCAGGCCCATTTTGTACTTTCTCTGATGACACTGCTCACCAGTAATTGACGAGCTTGAATGTAATTATTATTATAGGTTTCTACCATTTTTTCTAACGGAATACCCAACAAGCTGACTGTTTCTCTCTGAAACGGGAAGCAACACTGATTGACGGCAAATTTATCGATACTACCTATATCTATACCCGATCGGCGGAGCAATTCAATCTGCGGCAAAAACTCAAACATCCAGTGATAATAATTGTAACAGTAGTTTTTCGCTAAAAAAGCTACTGTTCCTTCAATGGCAACCGGGGGAGGCAACCGATCTGAAGAGATAATCAAACTCGGACTACCTGTAGATATATCCTCTAACAGCCGATCGTCTGAAGTAATGACGGCCCGAGTAAATTTATCTCCCCAAGCACGTCCGTTAGGGATAACAGCTACAAATGGTTGTGCGTTTTCACCCTCACTGTCTAGGGAATTAGAGTCAAGGTTTTCGCTGGGTAGAAATTGCGGGGAGAGAACAGATATTTTCGCCTTTGATGTAGAGGTAACTAACTGACTATGGAGGCTTGAAGGACAAAATTCACGAATCAGGTGCAGAGGAATTGCGCTGTAGTAACAAGCCATCGCCTCATCTTTTCTACCTAAATTTGTGAATAATTTGAATAAATAGTAGTAAGCTTCATCCACAGACGGAAAAATTTGAAGAAGTTGAATGCAAGTAGCGATCGCTTCTGGGATTTTTCCTTGGTTCTTGAGGACAACTCCTAAGTTTAAATAACTAAACTTACAGTCGGGTTTCTGAGAAATCGACTGGCGGTAACAAGCGCTCGCCAGATCTAACTTACCTTGAGTAAAATGAAAATTACCTAACTCTAAGAATGACTGGGCACTAACGCTTGTCGGAGCGATTTGAGCAACCTTAAGCCAACAATCTAAAGCTTCCTCCCAGCGGTTTTGCTGGCTCAATACCTTACCCATTCTCAAATAAATATCCGCCCAATCCGGGTTTAACTGAAGGGCTTTTTGGTAAGTAGTTATTGCTTCATCCAGTCGCCCCTCTGCCACCAAACAATAGCCTAATTTGGCAAGGATTTGTGCTGAGTTAGGATTGATTGCTAGGGCTTGAGAAAACGAGCGAATAGCCGGAGCTGCTTTTTTCTGTGACATCAGAGCAGCACCCAGAATGTCGTAGGCTAAAGCGCAATCCGGTTTGATGATGATGACTTGATGGCAAAGTGCGATCGCTTCTGCAAACTTCCCCTGAGTAAAATATACAGCAGCTTGGCGGTTGAGCGCTGAAATATCCTTGGGGGCGATCGCTCCTGCATCCGAATTGCTGTTGGAATTGGAGGATTGATCGCTGGTGCTGTTCATCTGTAGAAAATGGAAATTTCGGTAGTAATTTTAGATATTATACCAGTGAATACTACCGATGTAAACTGCAGCGCGATCCTCTTCGAGGGCTTCGCTAACGCACTTTTTCACCCAACAGCCACCTTAACCGCACCCCCAACAAACTGCTCGTAATCCGCCAACAACCACTCCGGCAAACAAGTATTCGCATCCTGAACCCGCAACTGTCCAGGCCGACAATAGAGCATCGCCGCCAACAAATTATTCACAGCTTTAGGTGTTCCAAACCCTTTACTCAACTCACCAACCAACGAGTTAAAAAACTCGCGATCGCTCTCATTCAGCGGCTCGTTAATAAACCCGCTGCCCAGCATTGCTTTGTAACCCTTGCCAAAATCGCTCCGGTACAAAACTTCCAGTTTTTCGCCGGAAACGCTCAGCCACAAATCAGCAATTTGCTTGCGAATATGCCGCAAATCTGCTATTACCAATTCAGCCGTCGGGTCGATTTCATAAAGATTGACGGCAGCAGTTAATTGATTGAAAAACTGCGGCATATAATCTTGTTTGACAACTGTTTGTTCTGTTGTCGCAAATGCGCTTTCAAACACCTTTTCGTAATCTTCTACTAACCACTGCGGCAAGCGGGTGCGAGCATCGGGAACCCGCATTTTACCTGGTACAAAATACAGCATCGCCCCCAGCAGAGCATTGATAGCTTGAGGCTGCACCAACCCTTTACTAATGTCGGTCAATTTCTGCAAAAACTGCTGTTCGGCTTCAGTCATCGATTCTGCTTGCAAGCCACATCCGAGTATTGCTTGATATCCCTTGCGAACCTCTCCTCGGTAAAAAGTTTCTAGTTTCTCTGAAGGAACAGTCAGCCAAAAATCAGCCATTTGTTTTCTGATTTGGCGGAGTTCCAAAACTACCGATTCGTCAGACGGATCAATGCGGTAAAGATTGACGCATCCTAATAGTTGATTCGCAAATTGTGGCGATTGAATGTATTGAGCTAGCAAGTCAGAAGTAGAATCAGACTTGACAGCGGCTTCCGTCTCAAAAACTTGTTCGTAATCCCCAATTAACCAGTGCGGCAAACGATTGCGAGCGTCGGGAATTCGCATGGTTCCCGGCGGGAAATACAGCATCGCGGCAAGCAAGGCGTTGACTGCTTTGGGATGCACTAATCCTTTGCTAATCTGGGTTAATTGCTGCAAAAATATTTGTTCGCTTTCGATCATCGGTTGACGTTGGAAATCGCTCTTTAGCAGGATTTGATAGCTGTTACCTGAAGCGCTTTTGTAGGCGGTTTCGAGGTTTTCGGTGGGAACGTTCAGCCAAAAATCAGCGATTTGTTTGCGGATTTGACGGAGTTCGGATATTGCTGAGATGTTTGATGAGTTTCTGTGATAAAGGTTGACGGTGTTCGCGAGAATCTCGCCCAAATCTGCTTGCTGGGGAATGCTATCCTGTAAGCTGCGCGATGCTTCCAGGTGGCTGGTTTGCCATTGGCCAAAGAGTTCTTGGAATAATTTGCCGATCGCCCCAGAGTATGCCACACTGTCAAAACAGCGCGGATTGCCTTGCATTTTTTGCTGAATTTCCTGCCGTTTTTGCTGCCGCAATTGCGGGTTAGTGCCGAGGGTAACGGCTAGCTGAATGTAAGATGCTTCGTCATACGCAATTAAATCAGACATTTGCAGTTCCCGCAGCATCGCCGAACCTTGGCGGAACCGCAAAGCATTTCCTTCCACAACCACCGCCGGCAATCCTACTTGCAAAGGATCAATTAACGATGTTGCGCCAGCATAAGGATAGGAATCGAGATAAACATCTGCTAGCTGCAAAAATTCTTTCACATCCGCGCGACTAGGCAGTTGTTTTACGAACCGTAAGCGGTTGTTATTGACGCCGTATTTAGCGCAGACAGCGTTCAGATTGTTGACAAAAGGTGTGGCAGGATAGGTGCGAGTCCAAGCCGGCCCGAAGGGATATAAAATCAAGATTGAATCGGGTACAGCAGCTAGAATCTTTACCCAACTCTCCCTCAATTCAGGCAGAATTTTGTAGAAGTTGGCGCCGGAGATAAAAACGGTTGTATTGTCTGAAATTCCGAGACTTTGGCGCGTGGGTTTGACTGTAGCTACTTCCGACTCTGTTGCGTATTTGAAACAAAAACCGCTGCCTTGGAGAACAGCCAACTGTTCGCGATATTGTTCTTGATAACTAGCATCGGGCGCGGTAAATTGGCCTGCGATGTAGTAATCCATGTGGCGGATTCCGGTGGTAGTCGGGGAACAGAAAGATGTAGTTTGTACCCTCGCCAAACGGTGGATTGCTAGTGAAGTCAGCGGTTTGTTAATAGCTGTTAAATTCGTACCGAAAAACAGGATATCTAAGTCGTCGGCGCGGATTGTTTGGACTTGCGATGCAAAGTCTTTCGGGAGTGCAACCAGTTTGTCGGCGCGACTTTGGCAGTATTGTTCTAATTGGTGGCCGCTGGTGTTGAGCGCGTACAGGTATATCTCGAACTCGTTGCGGTTTAAATGCTCGAAAACCGGGATGGTGGCGAAGGTTTCGGTTTGCGGCGCGAAATGGTCGTTGATGATGCCGAGGCGGATTTTTGTCCGATTTGGCGATCGCGCCGGGAAGATACAATCAATTGAACTGCCGCGATTTTTGAGCGAAAACTCAATAATTTCCGCCCGTTTGGTGTAAATATCGCGTAGGTTAGCCGTGGTAAAGTACAGCGGGATAAAGTTCGCAACTTGCGCGAACAACAAAGCAATATTCTGCCACAGTGGCGAATCGGCATTTTTGAACAAATTAGTATGTAAGTAATCAATCCAGCCTTGGATGAATTGATAGTAAGTGTCTGCTTCTCCTCTGGTTTGAAATACGTTCGGACAAGTAAACATGAATTTGAGATATTCGTTGGCGAACCAATTAGGCACTGTAGCGCGATCGTACTTGATCTGCAATTGGTCTGCCCGTCGGTACAGCATGGCTGCGAGCAGGTAATTGATGGCTTTTGGCTCGTCAAATCCTTTCGCCACATTGGCGACTAATTCGCTCACCAAACTCTCTTCTGTATCCGTTAGCGGTTCATCTTTAATGCCGGTGTTTAGCAGTGCTTGATGCGCTTTTCCTATCTCGCCAGAATAAGCACTTGCAAGTTGATCGGCTAGTAAATTAAGCCATATGTCAGAAATTTGTTTTCTCGCTTGGCGCACATTTGCTAATGCTGATGAGTCTGACTGATTACTTTGATATTGTCCCACAATGCTGATTAGGGAAGTCATAGACGCGGGTGCAGCAACAGATTTTTTAGCCGAAAGCTGAGTAGCTGCTATCAAAGCTGAGCTAACTTTTGTAGCCATTTCAGACCAAGAGAACTTTTTAACTTGTGCCAGACCAGCAGCAATTAATGATTGACGGCTGTCAAAATTTTGAATTTCAATAAATGCCTTTGTCAGTTCATCAACATCCTCGCCGTTCACATATAAAGCTGCTTGACCCAATACTTCAGGAATGGAGCTATTTGGAGAGGTAATTACTGGGCAACCGCAGGCTATGGCTTCCAGCAATGGCAACCCGAAACCTTCATATTTTGAGGTCTGAACTAATGCTAAAGCGCCCGAGTAAGCGCTTCGCAATTCATCGTCGCTCAGTTTTAGCAGGTGAACTGTGATGTCGGAAGTGTATGCTTGCAACTCTGTTTCTAATGCCGAGTTCCCGCCGACGCAGACAATCTCAAATAGATGTTTACTGCCAAATTGAGAGAAGGCTTTGAAGAAGAAAACTGCATTTTTATAGCCGTTAAATCCGACGCGATCGCCAACCCAAAGAAAGTAAGGCTTTGAAATACCATATTTCGTCTTTAATTGGTTAACTTCTACCAATGTCGATGGTGAGAATTTCCTATCAATTCCGCAATGAGCAACTGTTACCGACTCCTGAGAAATATCTGGAAAGCATTTTACTAAATCGCGGGCTGTATGTTCTGAAATTGCAACGTATGCAGAAGCATGGCGGATACCCTGATGTTTCTCTTTCCACATCGGGTTAGCTAGATTCGCTCCCATGACTTCTGGAATCATGTCATAAGCCATGAATACAGAGGGTGTCGCTCGCGGTGTAGTGTAGTAAGTAGAAATAAACAAATCGGCTTGTTCTTCATCGCAGATTTGCTGCAACATTTCGCGATCGCTTTCAGTATTACTATAGTCATAAGCTGCGACTTGCCGATAATTTATTCCGGCAATTTTGGGAGCAGTTCCATTGCGATCGAGCACTAGGATGTGCTGGCTGAAACTCTGACTTGCCCATTCTGTAATTAATGAATGCCAGACGCGGGTAATTCCAGAGTTGTGTAGCTGAAACATTACGCCGTCTATGATAATTTTGGGCGATTGCTTTTGCGTTTCTGAAGTTGGCTGTTGTTCAGATTGGCTTGAGAGGAAAACAGCGGGCAGCCAACTAATTACTTTTGACGAATTGCTACATTTCAATCCTTCTCTAATCTGTGCGATCGCCGAATTTACATCCCCTCTAGCAATCATTGAATGCGCCATTTTTAGAGCTTCGATCGCATAGTGTTCTTTCGCCTGATTAGATAATTGCTCAGCGATATTTTTGGGAAGGTAAGATTGGGAAATTTTAATAGCCTTGTGAGCGTCGGCAATGTTCCCCCCAGACTGCATTAAGCGAGAAGTTTCTGAGGCTGAGTGCAGGCGGAAACACGCTAAAATCTGAGGTTCGTACCAAACTTTACAATGACATGCAATTCTTTTCCACATCTCCCAGTCAGCAGCAGAAGCAGCTTGCGCCGAAAACCCACCCAATGTTTGGTAAACGCTGCGCTTGACAACAATAGAAGCAAATTGAATCCTTTGCCGGACTGCAATTCGCTCTAAGAAGTTTTCTATAATCCCCGCTGTTTCCCGTTCAAGTTCCGATAAAAATTGCTGATTTCCACCTGCATCTATATAGTAGTGGCGGCAGAAAGCAGCTCCTACATTTTGAGCTTTTTCTAATGCTGTTTGCAGACTCTTGTAAAATCCTGGCAAGACAAGATCATCTTGATGCAGGATGTGAACCCAATTACCGCGAGCACGCTGGATGCAATCATTCCAGTTAGCAATTTGGCCCAGGTTTTGAGATTGCTTGTAGAAAGAAATTCTACCGTTGCCGACTTTCTTGACAATTTCCTCTACATCAGAATTTACGGAGCCATCATCGACTACCTCTATCTGCATTTCGCTGGAGTTTGGAGCTTGTTCCAGGACGCTTTTGAGGGTTTGTTCAAGATAGTGATTTTTTGGGTTGTAAGTCGGTATTATTACTGACCAAAAAGGTCTGTGAGTGCTTGCCGATTCAGGAGCGAGTGCGGAAACTGTAACTTTTTTACCCTCTTCCCAGTCCCCAACAAACTCTTGCAAAAACTTAGAATAATTTTCCGGGGTAATTTGCAAAGTTCTATTTACATCTATCTTAGGGATTAACTCCTTTTGTACAAAAGTTTTTAGCTGTGGATGCCAACCGTATCGCTCTGTAGTGTGCAAAACCGATCGCGCCGCTTTAAGAAACTGCCAGTTTTGCAGGAGAGCTTGACGAACCAGATTAAAATAGAAGTTAAAATTTAAGGGAATTTGCTGGTGAAATCGGCGTCGCGCTTCGGGAAATCCTTGCACAAGAGCAGTATAAGCACATTCAACGGCGTGTTCTACCGAGCAATCCGTCATTTCTAAAACTTGCTCTGATGACTGTTGCCAATATTCAAGATCGTGCGCGATCGAAGCATAGACTGATGTAGATGCCAGCAGCAACTGAATCATCGGTAACGGTTTAGCCCAATCTGTTAGTACTGTCTGCGTTACGCCGCTAGAACAGCCAATTAAAAGACTGCAATATTTTGTTAACTCCGCATTTTCTCGCAGAGTCAACACGCTACCATCAATAATTCGTGCATCTGCTACTGGAATTTTCAGGTTAGACGAAAGAATAATGCTGCAATCCGGTAAGCGAGACAGCAGCGATTGAGCAACAGACAAAGCATATTCTGGCTTAACAAAAGATTGACTGCTACTGCCCGTACATTCAAATAAAATAACATGACTGCGTTTCAGCAAGTTGTGCTGCTCAGCAAAATGGCGGACTCTTTCAATCTCATCTGTTCGCAGGCGCAGAATATTCTGGATGGGAACAGTAATCGGTTTTGGATAGCCGCGAAAAAGAGATGCTTTAGTAGTTCCATCATAATTTTGATAGTTATTTGGACTCACCTGCGTCAAAAATACTTCATCCAATTCACCGCGATTAAGACGCTGCTGTACTTGTTTTTCCAACTCATACCAAGCTGCTACTATTTGCTGCCAATTATTGGCGGAAAATTCCCAAATTTCATCGACAAATGGATTTTCTTCAATTACACTCCGGCACATAGATGAAATTGCCCAAGTTAAATGGCAATTTGGATAATCATGCTTAATTTGCCGAGCCAAAGTTGTTGCATGAAGGCAATCACCATTTAAGCCAAGTTGTCCTAGCAAGATTCGCTTGCCCGAAGACTGTTCAGAAGTAAAAAATCGTGACCAATAACGTTCTGACTGCAAGCGTGGTATCTCACTTTCTAGAGACTTCGCGCTTCCCTCCAGAACAATAAGTTGGTCAATGTAGGGATTGTTTTGCAGCGCCCTCTCACTTTCAGAAGTAGTGAACCATGTAATTATGCAGTTTGGTTCGCTGTTTTTTAGCTCTTGGGCTGTTTCCAGATATGGCGATATTTCCTGGGGCCCAAAAACCGCAAAACCGTAATGTTTGTGCATAGGTGTATAGGGGTAAGAAGCGGGCTGAGATAATTGTTTCATCATTCAAATACCTAAAGTTAGAGTGTAATTTTATGGGTCTCGATCATCATAACTGCGAGTTGTCGCAGGTCTATGTTTGGTTGCCAGTGCAGGCTGTGCATTAGCGCGGGATTGGATACTAATCGCTTATATTCAGTCTGAAAATTCTCAGCCGGCTCTACATAGCGCGTCCAATCTAAACCGAGGTGCGAAAAGCAGACTTCTATCCAATCTTTTATGGAATGAGTTTTGCCGGAACCGATGGCTGCTTCAAAAATATTATCCTGCTCAATCAATGTCATTATAGCCTGTGCTACATCACCCGCAAATGTCCATTCTTTCTCTACAGAGATATCACCTATTTGCAGTTTTTCATCAGCACCCCGTAGAATCTGCTTAGCGGCGAGTACAATCTTTTGGCTGACATGATTGGGTTTTCTGAGAGGGCTTTCGTGATGGAATAAATATCCTACATAGGCTTTGATACCGAGACTTCTGTAATATCTAGCTGCATAAACTGATTGAATGCGAGCAACTGCATAAGCACTGCTTGCTTCAAAAGCAGTATCCTCAGAAATAGGATTGCCATCATTATAGAATTGAACACCACTACCTGTAATAAAAACTTTGGAGGTAGGGCTGTGTTTGTACACAGCCTCTAAAATATTTAGTGTACCCGTCGAAATTGCTGCATGATTTTCAAACAGCGCGTCGTGTCGGGTTGTTGATTTTGCAGCTAAGTGAAATATATAGGTTGGTTTGTATTCTTTTACAAACTCCTCAACCTGCTCGCAGTCAGATACATCGCCACGAATCCAATCTCCAGAGCGCGATAAGCCTGTAGGTTTGATTCCTTTGGACTTGCACAACTCACTGAGATAATATCCGTCTTGTCCGTTAGCACCAAAAATAAGAGCGTTCACAGTTTATTTTTCTGAAAAACAAAGGTGGCAAATGTATAACGACATCCTTCATAGATAAAATCTGGATTCGGACAATCCCACTGCGGAACGTCAGGGAATACACAATTTTTCAATAAAGGAAGAAGTCGTTGTCGGAAGTCTTTCTGAGTGTAAAGGCGGAAGTCTACTGCCGGAATGCGATCGCCCGGTTTATACTGGTCATTGTAATCGCAGGTTAAAATTCCAGTACCTCCGGGTGCCAGAAGTTCAGCGATTTGCACCATAAACAGTTCATCATTTTGGACATGCTCGATCACAGATGTTGAAAAAATAATATCATAACTGCCCTTGATAGTAGACGGTTTCTGAAAATAGGTGTTGAGATCGCAATTGATCGCCGGATCGATTTCTTCCATAGGGTAGCCGAGCTTCTTCAATGCACCAGCAGCACTATCTTCATAGCTGCCAATACATAAAATTTTAGGAGCAGCAAACTTGGACGCAATTTTTTGCACAGTATCCAAAATAAAAGCTTGCTGAATATTAGCTTCCGGTATTTTACGAACCATCATCTCAGGAACCAGCGCAAATAACTGATTAATAATAGGTTGGTACTGCGATCGCGCAGCATCATCCAATATCCTATTCAATGATGTTACATTTGGAATACCAACATCTAAATACCTGTTGCTGTGCCACTTCTGTTGCTTCCCTAATACTTGAGCAAGCATACGTTCATAATCCAAAACGAAACTAGCTTCGCTCCACTCATTGTAAAACGGCACAAGCGGTGCAATACCGTTATCAACAATTTGTTTCAAACTTGAATCTTCAATACAAATTGAAGGCTTTGCCGAAATAATATGTCTGAACATATTGCTTTTTGTGATGGCAATAGGTCTCTTTACAGCCAGCGCGTGATCGATCGTGCTCGATATACCACGATTCTCATGTTTTTCATAGAAAAATGCGTTAACCGTATTTTGTGCAAGAAAATCAAGTAATTTTTCTTGACTGAGAAAGTCGTGAGTCAAACTGAGTTTAATACCGGGCTTAACGATCGACTGCTGACATCTTTGTGCTATAGCAATTGCTTGACTGCCGTCAGCATCGCCAAAAGTTGCAAAGGGAATATGCAGCCTAATCAGTGCCTCATCATACTCTTGCTGTACAGTGGCAATGACCTTCTCAAATCCTTTACCTTGCATTCCAAATCCAAAACTCCCAATAGTAGGGATCTCTGGTAATCTGTAATTATTCGTGTAGGGCTGTACAATTCTTCCCGTTTTAAAAACAATTGGATTCTTCAGTTGCAATGTAGGATCTGGGCCTATATGGTACTGAAAAAGTGTATTATTTGCTGCATCTGCTACTCGCTGGGTAACTTCGTGAATAATGCCAATATGTGGCACATTGATGGATTGAAGTATTTTCTTATTAACCCAAGGTAATGTGGAGGAATAATAGTTGTAAATAATTGCTGATGGTTTTACCTTGTTGACATTATCCAAAAACTCTTCATAACTGGAACATTCCGCATATATAAAAGAGTATTGAGTTGATTTTTTGAGCGCTTCAGCAATATTAACACCGTACTCATGCACGCCGCATTGTTTTTCCTTGTGGGAGACAATCAAAATTTTATCTAGCAAGTTATCGTTGTCTTTGCTTGCTAGTGGTTTGTGCACTTTTGACTCGCTCGGAGAAATAATATTTGCTGTCTTGGCTTCGCCTGTAGGTAAGCTCATATCTTCCGCAAGCTTCTCAAGCCATTTTTTGACTTCTTCATAATTTTTGGCATAAACCACCGGATTTTCCAAGTTATTCCAAAGCTTCGCTGGTAAATCCCAGCCAACAATACAGCGAGGTTTATATCGATTAATCTCCGTTTGGGATGCGGCATTTATAGCACTTCCTTTCATCAACAAACCAATACATTTGTCTCCAATTTTCGATAACTCTTTAAGGTTCATGTCGCTGCAATCAACAATATTCGCCGCAGCAAATTTAGGGGGAGCTGAACAGTAAAAATTGATGATAGGAAAATCCGATGCAATCTGCTTCAGATGTTCGTTTAAATAAAAATAGCTTTGATTCGAGAAAACTTCCCCGTTTTCTACCAAAATGCTGTTTTTTCTCACTTCTATTACCTTTTCGGGCTGCCCAAAGAAGGTAATCATGGGGCTGTGAATCGGGATAGGCAGCAGATATTTATGATTTATCTGCTGCTGATACATCTGACGATTAAAGGTATGAACGTTATTTTGGTAAGTCATACCGTAGAGTTTCAAAATATCATCAAAAACCCCAAACCACATATTGACAAATATGGCATCATGGGGGCAGTTGGGTGTTGGTTCTGTGCCTTTGTATTCGCTGCCTTGATATAGCGCAATCGGCAAATCTAAATCCTGCCAAAGATAAGTAGAGACTTCAGCGCACTCCAGGGTAATTTTCGCGCCAGGAAAACTAATTCTAACCGCCTGAATTACGGCTCTTGTCAAAATCACATCGCCGCTGTGAAAACTGTTATGAATGAAGAAATGTGTCATAGCTTGATCCTGTGGTTCGCTGTCTTGTTTCTTGACTTAGTATTTGATAATTTCCACGTTAGGCAAAGGGAAGATTAGACCAACACCCCTTTTCAGTATTTCTTCCTCGCGCTTGAGAAATTCTTCCTTAAAATGCCACGGCAAGACTAAATAATAATCCGGATTCATTGCCCTTGAATCCGCTTCGCTGACAATCGGAATGTCAGTACCGAGCGTATAAGCGCCGTATTTATCTGGGTTTCTCTCCGCCGCTACATCTATAATGCGATTGTCAATTCCGCACCACTGCAAAATTGTATTGCCTTTAGTCGATGCACCGTAAATGTGAATGCTCTTACCTTCTTTTTTCAACATTTTTAGCAGCGAAACTAACTGCTCTTTATGTACGTTGATCCTGTCTTGAAAATTTTTGTATGGTTTGTCGGTATCCAGCTCCATGTCAAATTCTGCCTGACGTAATAGCTTGATGCGCGTCACAGCTTCTTGTTTCTTGAAGGCAAAGTTGTCAAGATGCGTTGCATAACAGCGAATGCTACCGCCGTTGATGTCGTTAAGTACGGCATCTACTATTTTCAAGTCAGCTTGTTTCAGTATATATTCCAGCACTGCTAAACTGTAATATTCCAAATGCTCGTGACAAATTGTGTCGTAAGAATTCATCTTGAGCATGGATGGCATATAAGACATCTCAAAGACCCACAAACCACCAGGAGCAAGCGCTTTTTTGATTTCTTTGCAGAAGCTTACCGGATCTTCCAGGTCATAAAACATGGCGATTGACGTAATAATGTCAAATTTTTCGCCTTGTAAAACCTTGGTGAGTTCTTCTGAAGGAAAAATGTCTTGAATTGCAGTAATGTCTCCGGTTATTTCTTGAGCTACGTCTGACGGATCGACACCAAATTTGATGAAGTTTTGCGGATAGCACTTTAGTAAAGTGCCGTCATTACAGCCAATATCTAAAACACGAGCATTGCTTTTGCCAATCAGGGATGCTGCTTCTTCAGTAATTCCCTGCAAGTGATTTCGCATGGTTTGGTTCGTGCCGGAACGATACCAGTAGGCAGAATATAAAACTTCCGGCGGAACCGTATGTTCCATCTGTAATAAACCGCAGGCTTTCTCATCTTTTGTGGGATCGCAACGCACTAGAGAAAGGGAAATTTTTCTCAGGGGTGGTTCTTCTTTCCCTGGCTTGACAAAGGAACCTTGCAAATACTGTTCGCCTAAATTAATGACTGGGGTGAGGGCTGAAGAACCGCATACCCGACAAGTTTTACGATGACCTAAGTGCATTGTTTTACCTCTAAAATTAGTTAGTTATTTTTTTGAGAGCCTAGCTTTTCTACCAGTGCTTTGAAATTTCCATCTATTCCATCTATACACTTATTCCGTTCTAAGTTCAATATCGCTAGCTGTTTGACAACTTGATCTTTTTCTGATGCTGCCACTTTTTCAAACTCATAGACTTTTTCTTGTTCGTGCCACAAGTTGCAGTTAACGTGGGCGAGCTGCGAGAAGATTTCGCCTATGCTGCCAAGGACATCAGGCACATAATTGCCTTCTTGTTTATAAACTTTATTTGAGGCAAAAGTCAGGCGAGCGATCGGAATTTGACCCGATATAGCAGCGCTAATAAATTCGTTCATTTCCTGCTGAAGCTGTTTTTCTTGAACAGCAAGGCTCTTGAGTCTGATTTCGTCTTCGGAATGCCACTGTTTCAATTTAACAATTGTCAATTTGTCGCAGAGAGAGCCAAGTGTTTCTGCCATAGGTCAACTGTGATTGGTTTGAAAGAATCTAACTGAGGATGTTTGGCGATATCTTGCTCTGTCTAAAGGAAGTTCCCGCACCTCACCCTGTAACCCCCGCCGCTGCATTGCGGATCAGTCTTACACTCGATATTTTATCCAAATTGAGCGAACCAAGAGACTAAAGAGAGCGCTCCTTATCAGACGAACCTCGATTGCGGCTGTTCCCAGAATAGTATATAAGTAGGTAGGTGGAAATAAACTTTGCCCGCTCGTCACAGAATGAAAAGCTATCATAACCGCCAGCGCTTGCTTTCATAATATCTCGCTATCTTACGAGCGTTTCATTCGTAATGAGATACTTATGTATTTTATCGCTCATCTATTTACTATTTTATACAACGTCTCTACAGGCACACACGATGATCTTACATACAGCAGAGTGCAAGTTTATGAAGTACACCGATCGATCGCTCCCCGTAGGGACACGGCGGGAGTGCGGTATCCCTACAAGAGCTATGTACCTTACAAACAAGCACAAAAGAGCTGTATAAAGCAGGTACTGTAGCTAATTCTGATCGCTGTTTACTTCTGGGTTTCTACTAGATTAACTGAAAATTGCCCGCCGATCGCCGAAAACCTTGTGGGCAGGGGGGCGCCAAGTCTTGACAAAAATCCTTTAATATTGTATCGATAACAGCAAATTCACAGACCGATGAGAAGTCCCGTTCCCGCGACCTCAGACCGCCGCAGCATGGCCGGGATTCCTCACCCCACAAAAACAAGTTACAATTACGTTAAGATTGATGAACATAAATAAAAAATCCCAAATCACAGGGACTAAAAATTAGGAGGATCGACCTCGGTGAATAAACGCTGGAGAAACGCTGGCCTGTACGCACTGCTGGCTATTGTAGTCATTGCCTTAGCAACGGCATTTTTTGACAAACAGCCCCCAAGTAGGGAAGTTTGGAAGTACAGTCAATTCATTCAGGAAGTCGAAGGCAAGAGAGTAGACAAAATAAATATCAGTTCCGATCGCAGCAAAGCCCTGGTCACAGCCCAGGACGGCAACAAGGTACTCGTTAACCTGCCGAACGACCCCGAACTGATCAACATCCTGACCAAAAATAACGTAGATATTTCAGTTCTGCCCCAAAGCGACGAAGGCTTCTGGGTAAAAGCCCTCAGCAGCCTGTTCTTCCCGATTCTGCTTTTGGTGGGACTGTTTTTCCTGGTGCGGCGCGCCCAAAACGGGCCCGGCAACCAAGCCATGAACTTCGGCAAATCCAAAGCTAGAGTCCAAATGGAGCCGCAAACTCAGGTGACTTTTGGCGACGTGGCCGGCATCGAACAAGCCAAGCTAGAGCTCGCAGAAGTCGTGGACTTCCTGAAAAATGCAGACCGCTTCACCGCAGTCGGAGCAAAAATTCCCAAAGGCGTGCTGCTGGTCGGCCCTCCCGGAACTGGTAAAACCCTGCTGGCAAAAGCAGTGGCTGGAGAAGCAGGCGTTCCCTTCTTCTCGATTTCTGGTTCAGAATTTGTGGAAATGTTCGTGGGTGTCGGTGCTTCCCGCGTCCGCGACTTGTTTGAACAAGCTAAATCTAACGCTCCTTGTATCGTATTTATCGATGAAATTGACGCGGTAGGCCGCCAGCGGGGCGCTGGTTTGGGCGGTGGTAACGACGAACGGGAACAAACACTGAACCAGTTGCTGACCGAAATGGACGGCTTTGAGGGCAATACTGGCATCATTTTGATTGCGGCCACAAACCGCCCCGATGTACTCGATGCGGCGCTGCTGCGTCCGGGTCGCTTCGATCGCCAAGTTGTAGTCGATCGCCCCGACTTCGGAGGCCGCCTAGAAATTCTCAACGTTCACGCCCGCGGCAAAACTTTGTCAAAAGACGTGGACTTGGAAAAAATCGCCCGCCGGACACCCGGTTTCACCGGTGCGGATTTGTCCAACCTACTCAACGAAGCAGCAATTTTAGCCGCCCGTCGCAACTTGACCGAAGTCTCGATGGATGAAGTCAACGATGCGATCGACCGCGTGCTCGCCGGCCCGGAAAAGAAAGACCGCGTGATGAGCGAAAAGCGCAAAACTTTGGTAGCTTACCACGAAGCCGGTCACGCTTTAGTCGGCGCGCTGATGCCCGATTATGACCCCGTGCAGAAAATTAGCATTATCCCCCGCGGCCGTGCTGGCGGTTTGACTTGGTTCACACCCAGCGAAGATCGGATGGATTCTGGCTTATATTCTCGGTCTTACTTGCAAAATCAAATGGCGGTAGCTTTGGGCGGCCGCATTGCTGAAGAAATTGTCTTCGGCGAGGAAGAAGTAACGACAGGGGCGTCGAACGACTTGCAGCAAGTGGCAAGAGTAGCGCGGCAAATGGTGACTCGCTTCGGAATGAGCGATCGGCTAGGCCCTGTAGCTCTCGGTCGCCAACAAGGCAATATGTTCATGGGTCGCGATATCATGGCCGAACGCGATTTCTCCGAAGAAACCGCAGCGACGATCGATGATGAAGTGCGTTTGTTGGTAGAGCAAGCTTACCGCCGCGCTAAAGATGTACTCGTTGGCAACCGCCACGTCCTTAATGCTTTGGCAGATATGCTAGTTGAAAAGGAAACTGTGGATGCGGATGAATTGCAAAATTTGTTAGCTAATAGCGATGTGAAAATGGCGACGATCGCCTAATCAATTTTGGATTTGGGATTTCTGATTTTGGATGGAATCTAAAGTTTGAAATCAATAATTGGGGTGATTCTGGGATTGTCTGGAATCTCCCCGATTTTTTTATGAGTGCGATCGATCGATTTTAGATTTTAAATTTTGGATTTTAGATTAAATCTAAAGAATGACCAAGCAATCAGACATTCAACATACGCTTTCCCTCAAGCTGGGGCTTAAATTATTCCCATGGAAATCTTCTTTCATCTTTTCTATATTCAATAATCCGACAGTCCTCAACATCCTCCCAGATATCGTCTGGGTACTGGAAGTCAAGCAGCACCACGACTTTTTAGCCTTGAGACTCAACTAATATCAAATCCGTTGGCATCGGAATTATTCATCTCTCTCTTCCCTTTCTCTGTATCCTCTGTGTCCTCTGCGGTTTCATCATTCCGATACAACAGGAATTGATATAAAAACAGAAAGTCTGTCGGTTCGCCGCATTCAGCCAGCACGTCAGCTCAAAAATCTCTGTGGTTTTTGAGGTCAACAATTGCAGCGGTTTTGTTGCCTAGATTGTCCGTTAAAAATTGAACGCCGCACATATTGTAATTTGCCATATATCGAAGTTAGCAACCTGTATTAAAATTAGAGGCGAGTCAGAATGATATGAGTTTCAAATTTGGGATCTGCCCAATTTAAAATCCTTCGACTGAACACGCCGAATTCTAAAATCTAAAATCTAAAATCTAAAATTGTATGAATCATCAATCTTGGTTGACACTACTAAAAAAACACCGCGCGATCGCAGTCATCCGTTCCTCCGAAAAGCAACTTGCTTCACAGATGGCAAAAGCGGTAGCAGCAGGAGGAATCCAGTTTATTGAAATTACGTGGAATACCCACAAAGCGGCTGAATTAATTGCCGAACTCCGCTCCGAATTCCCAACTTTTACTATTGGAACCGGCACTTTATTAAACTTAGAACAGTTGCAACAAGCAATAGACTGCGGCGCTCAATTTCTATTTACGCCGCACACCGATTTAACTATGATTAAAACAGCAGTTGATGCCGGAGTGCCGATCGTCCCCGGTGCTTTTTCTCCCACGGAAATTGTGACCGCGTGGCAAGCAGGCGCTACCTGCGTTAAAGTGTTTCCGATATCGGCTTTGGGAGGCGCGGCCTACCTGAAAAGCCTGCAAGGCCCCCTGGGAAACATTCCTTTAATTCCCACTGGCGGGGTGACGCTGGAAAATGCGAAAGTATTTATTGACGCCGGGGCGATCGCAGTTGGTTTAGCCGGAGACTTATTTCCTAAACACTTAGTGGAAAATCGAGATTGGCGGGCGATCGTCCAAATTGCCCGAAATCTTACCCAAAACTTAACAACTTGTTAAGTCCCGTTTCCAAATCCAACATTTCAAATCTAAAATCTAAAGTAGGACAAGCCAATCTAAAATCTAAAATCTAAAATCTAAAATAGTACGAGGTGTGAGAAATGAACAGGATTATCAACTCAACTTACTTGCGTCGCGCTGGAACTTTCTGTGCCGGCTGCGCCCTCACTTTTGCTACATTCTGCGGCGGTTCAATGACCGCATTTGCCGGCGAACAGCACAACATAATTGCCAATAAAATTATGCTGTTGCAGCAATCCAGCGAACGCTGGATTGAAATAGATTTGTCAAGACAAAGGTTAATAGCTTGGGAAGGAAATACACCCGTTTACGCGGTGATTATTTCCAGTGGCAAATCATCGACTCCCACCCGCACGGGAACCTTTGCCGTTCAAACCAAACACCGCGTTACTAGAATGACTGGGCCGGACTACGATGTGCCCGACGTTCCCTATACAATGTATTACGACGGAGGCATGGCAATTCACGGCGCTTACTGGCACAATTTGTTTGGCAATCCCGTTACTCACGGCTGCACAAATGTAGCTGTCAATCACGCTAAATGGCTATTTGAATGGGCCTCGGTGGGAACACCCGTGGTGGTGCACAAATCTCAGGTTTAGGGAATTGGGAATTGGGCATCGGGCATCGGGCATAGTCGAACATTATTCAATCTGTTAGAACCCCCACTTCTTAAAGAAGTCGGGGTTCTGGGTACTATGTTTTTTTAGGTGTGCTTACTTAACTGCTGCCTTCAAGCACAATCCCAATTATATAAAACCTTACTAAAATCTAATTCTCTGAGTGCTGATTCATCAATAAAAAAGTTACCTACACCAGTGTCTCCCCACATGATATCTACTGTCTCATTGCCATCGGTATCCATTTGCAATAGAAGAATATCTAGTTTTTGTTTTTGCTCGGAGTTACTACTATATTTTCTTACGTCCTCTTGTGTAAAATCAGGATAACCACCTATTTTATGACCGACGGCTTGCGATATTTCTAGGTACTCATCCTCAATTTCAGGGTTCATAAATAACTCACCGACTTCCGAGCCTAAAAGTTCGGTAAATTGGTAGTCATTTGTACTAATCGGCGCATATTTTTTAGTAAATTGCAAGCCGCAACAGCCATTAACAGGAAAAGATTCTGGTTGCGGCAAAAAATCATAATTGGTAATGATGTTTTCAACTTGGAGGTCTGGCTGAGGAAAATAGATTATTTTGAATTTTTGCTCGACTGCGGGGTTATCTACATTCGCGTAATTGCCGAAGTCTAAACCATATAAGTCATCGTCGGCTATATAAAACTGCAAAATTCCCCGATCGGGAAAACCATCTAAAGGCGGTATTTCATCAAAGTTGAGTTGCGCTAGCAAAAATAAATATTTACCGTCAGGAGTTTTTGGATACTCAAAGCCTTTAGGTAAATAGGGCAATCCCCCAAATTTACTCGGCCACCAATTAACGTCATCATTATTCTGGGTTTGAATTTCGATGTAAGGTTTAATGGTAGCTTCGATTCTGTCGCGATACTTTTCTATTTCGGGAGAGAGTGGAAATTCTAGTTTATAATTCATCTGCTTTTAACAATTTGTTTTGAACGCAATCAGTAGGGTGCGCCGAAGCGCACCTTACCTGTAAAACCTATTCTTAACTTAGCTGCACCACGGGTTTATCCTCTAACAAAGTTTCATTTGTCAGTAAATCTTCCACGGTAATTCGCAAAAAGCGCTGTTCGTCAACGCGGAACAAAACTTTTATGCGATCGCTCCCCGGATACCCAGGCGGCGTCAATTGAGCGATGCTGCGTGCTCCTTCTTTATCATTTAAGGGCTGTACCGATGTTTGGCCTGCGAGTTGGCGAGTAATTAGCCTGTCGCCGTCAAAATATATCTCGGTGCCGCCAGTTTCCGCTCCCAATTCGCCGATAATTAATTCTATACTTGGCTGACTTTCTAAAGAAGCCCCCAAGACTAATTCTACCGGTTCGCTCATCGGATAAGACTGGCCGGATTTAATTAAACTGTGCCAACTGTGGCAATTTTCGCGGCGGTTCCAGTAGCGAATTCCGTAACTGTGATAGAGAAAATCTTTGATTTCTATGCCTTGACTCAGTTGCAGAGCACCTTGGGCGATCGCCTCAAATGGTTTGTCGCAGCGAATTTTTGCCGGATCAAAATATTGCTGAACCCAACGCCCGACAGCGGGAATTTGTACAGTACCGCCAACTAGCAAAACTGCGTCGATATCCCCAATTTCTAAGCCTTGGCGCCGCGCTTGCTGCAATACTTGATTCATGCACTCGTCTAGTTTGTCAAAAAACTTATGTTCCGCGAGGATAGATTCAAAACGAGTTCGGTCTAATTCTAATTCGTAACTCTCAAAATTTTCGTCATCAAAATAAACCTCAACTGCCTGATTTACTAAAGATAACTGAATCTTTAACCGTTCTGCCAATCTCGTTGTAAGCGGAGATTTTGCCAGCCCTTTTGTTTGAACAAAATAGTCAACCAGCCAATTATCAATATCAGAACCGCCTAAATTTTGTCCGGCTTTAGCCAAAACGCGCGCAACTTTGGTTTTTTGCGCTGAAGATTCAGCTAATAGCTTTTCGCCCCACTTAAGAATAAAACCGAGGGGCTTTTTGTCAGAGGAAGCGTCCAAACGCACCAAAGAAAGGTCTAGAGTTCCGCCGCCGAAATCAATGACTAACAGATTTTCGCGATCGGCTAAACCGTAACCCAAAGCAGCCGCCGTAGGTTCGTCCAACATCCGCACCTGTTCTACTTCGAGAGATTGAGACACTTTGCCCAACCAATGGCGGTAAGCTTCAAAACTATCTACCGGCACAGTAAAAATCAAAGAATCTACGGGCAAAGGCAGTTCGCGAATTGAGCTCACAATTTGGCTCAAATACCACTCACCTACTTGTTCAAAAGTAATAAGTTTTCCGTCAAGTTCCGGCACAAAACCCTGAACAGAAGTGCCAATTCCCCGCTTAAAATTGCGGAAAAACCGAGAATCTCCACTCAAATCCAGGCCTTTGTCGCGTACTTGCTGACCGAGTATGACTTTACTTTGAGCAGCGTCCTCAACGTAGAGTAAACTGGGAATTAGGGGCGGATTTTGAGCCGAGATTGCCGACAATCCCGGTAATTTTAAAGTTTCGGGCTGCTGGAGGGCTTGATTCCAGCGAGCGACGACGGTGTTGCTAGTTCCAAAATCAATTGCGATCGTCATTCAGCCAAAATACACAACTACTAGGGATTTAATCATATTATGGTATTTGGAGTCCCCAATGCCAACAGATTATCAAATTCTGCTGGAATAAAGACTTTGTTGCCACAAAAACTCCTTTAGGGCGGAGTCTTCAATTTTGTGCAACTGCATATTTTTCGACGCCACAAATAAGCACCACTTTGATAAGCGACAGAAAACTCATACCATTTTAGATTTTAAAATGGGGAATGAATTACTGCATAAAGGTTGGGATTACTGGTCTACAGTGACATTGTTTTTTGAAAGTGGTATCGCCTGTCCGCAGTGGCCCCGCTTTTACCTGTGATATCAATCCAATTTTCAAATGAAGCGTAAAAAATGTTAGATATGGGCGATCGCCAAACAGCACTATTGGCTTTAACATTGCTTGTCCCTGCGGCTAGTATTGGTATCATAGCAGGCTTGTATGTTGCCCCGGGAAGCTGGGGACAAAAACTGTCACTCTTGTGTCAAGTTTGGTTGCTGGTTTTTCCGATCGCGTGGTCTGTTTTTGTCGATCGCAAAAAGCTCTGTTTAGCCCTACCCAAGCGCCTAGAATTGCTGGCTGGATCTATTTGGGGAATATTCATGTTTGCGGTGATTGTGGGTATCTATAGCCTTTTTGGCCAGCAGTGGATCGATCCTGTAGTTGCTAAAGAAAAATCGCACCAATTAGGTATTAGCAGCCCTACTATTTACTTGATTGTAGAAGCATATTTTGTCCTGGTTAACTCGCTGATTGAAGAATTTACTTGGCGGTGGTTTGTCTGCAACAAGTGCCAGATTCTCATACCGGGAACAAAAGCAATATTTCTGAGTTCGCTATTTTTCACGATCCACCACATTTTTGTAATAGCAGCTTACAGCGACTGGCAGGCTGTGATCTTAGGTTCCTTAGCTGTCTTCGCCGCCGGGATAATTTGGTCTCAGTCTTATCTAACTTACCGTTCGCTTTGGCCTAGTTATATCAGCCACGCGATCGCAGATTTAGCCCTAGCAACTATTGGTTGGCACATCCTCTTTAACTAGCTGCTTTTTCAGCGACTATCGCAGGCAATTCTACAGTAAAAATTGACCTTTGGCCCAACTCACTCTCCTGATTAATCTCTCCCCCCATCATCCGGGCGGCGTGCCACTGCCACAGGCGATAATGTACCCTGATAAATTGTAAGCTTCCGCAAGGTATATGTGGCTGTAGCTGCTGTTGATGCCAACTAGCAGCGACAAGAGTTTGCTGGCATTGATGCTCATTGTACTGGGCTCTTGACTGATGCTGTGCAATAATCGAACGTTCATATCTTCCCACCGGCAGATGCTTTCCGTTAAGGCCTCTGCTTTTAATTATAGGTTTGGTTTTGCTTGCGATCGCATAATTTTAGCTGCATGAAAACTGGCCAACATATTGCTACAAGCATCGGCGGTTGGGCCCCAAGAATACACCGATTGTCATCCGCAATTGCCAACTTAGGAAAAATGATGCTTTCATAACATGAAATTTTTTGTACGCCAAATCGTTTGATACATACCACGAAGTTGCTGCTACTGCTTAGGAGTCAAGGTTTGCACGATATAGGCCGATCAACCTTGAGTATTCCTGTGATCTTTATAGGGTCATTTGATAATTTGCTGCCGCAGTTTTTTACGGTAATTACTTAGACACGAATTGGGCAGTAACGCTACATATACTCTGCCCCGCAGTGGCAGTCTCTTTTGGGAATTTTTTCAGGCGATCGCCTTTTATTAACAAATTTAAAACTCACGCAGCTAATTAAATTTATATCGGTGAAACTCTATGTTCTGTAGCACGATTGGGAAACCTATTTTTTCAAACAGTGGACGCATCAACCGGGTTTTTACACGAACATACGACCAGTGAGGGCGAGGGATATCGCTTGAAAAACAGGCTTTATTCCCTCATTCGCACGTCCACGACAGTGATTCGCGCGATCGCGGCCTGTAAGTATCTGATAAAACTACCATGTCTGAATCTTGACAAAATAGGGTATTGTGTCAAGCAATACCTAGAGGACTCTTACCAAAAAATCCCAGCTACCGATCAATGTTTAGATCTATGGCAGCGATGGAGGACTCAACATTCTCAAGGTAAGAATCTCCCTCTTTAATTCAGTATAAAATTTTGCCAAAGGCGATGTCTATCTACTGAATATTGTTGCAAATGCTACCTTTATCCCCACATTAAAAGTGGGCTGCTATTCGGTTTGCCGTACATACTTGTCTGTTGTATAGTAAATGATGTTATCTTTAACAGATACTGTTGTCTAGCTTGGTGTTTGTCGCGAACAAAGCTTTTTTTTGATGAGGTATCTATCTTCAGGATGAAATTTCGCTGACCTGCAAATTATCCCTATAGGAACTGTTTCGCGAGCACATCAATCCTTATTATCAATGCAATGACAGTGAAGTTTTGGCAGATAGATATTGGGGTGTTGCGAACAGTCGATCGGTTGGATTCTATGTAAACACCAGGAAAGCGGTAATTAATATTCACCCGCCCCTCTTTCCTTTTGAGCTCTAACATCAGCGCTGGTAGCAGTGCCGAAAGCGAGTCAAAGTCTTCAGCGGGACTTAAAAATGAAAATCACCTTTGTTCTTCCTACTCTGTCTCTGACTGGTGGAATACGAGTAATATCTATTTTCGCAGAACTTTTGAGAAAGCGAGGACACTCCGTGTTCGTCATCTCTTTACCCCGTCCCCAGCCGAGTATGCGCCAGCAAGTCAAGTCGCTGCTGCGGGGAGGGGGTTGGATTTCCCCACCTGAAAACGAACCCTCATTTTTCGATAACTTAGGTGTAGAACACAAAATTATTGATCGCTACCGCCCGGTAGAAGACAAAGATGTACCTGACGCTGACGTAGTAGTTGCCACTTGGTGGGAAACCGCCGAGTGGGTAGCCAAACTCTCTCCTCGCAAAGGAGCAAAAGCTTATTTTATCCAGCACCACGAAATTTTTGACTATCTACCTCAAGGAAGAGTAGAAGCAACTTGGATGCTGCCCATGCACAAAATTACGATTTCTGAGTGGTTAGTTGATTTAGCTAGGACTAAATATGGCGATCGCCAAGTTTCCTTAGCTCCTCCTACCGTGGACACGAAGCAATTTTACGCCTGTCCTCGCAACAAACAATCGGTTCCTACAGTTGGTCTAATGTACTCTACAGTCTACTGGAAAGGAACTGACATCGCCCTCAAAGCTTTTTCCCTAGCGGCAGAAAATATTCCCAACCTGCGTCTGGTTGCCTTCGGTACAGAGGCCCCCTCCCCGGAATTGCCGCTACCTGCAAATGCCGAGTATGTAATTCAACCCGACCAAGACAAAATCAAAGACTATTACAGCAAATGCGATGCTTGGCTGCTGGCGAGCCGCTCAGAAGGCTTCGGCTTGCCTATTATCGAAGCGATGGCGTGCCGCACTCCCGTCATCAGTACCCCCGCAGGCGCTGCTCCTGAAATTTTGAGCGGGGGTACTGGCATACTTGTAAGACCTGAAGATCCCCAAGAAATGGCAAAAGCCATAGAGTCTATCTGTCAGTTGCGAAATTCCAAGTGGCAAGCCATGTCTGAAGCGGCCTATGCCAAGGTGAACAATTATACGTGGGAAGATGCCACGGATCATTTTGAAGCGGGCTTGAAAGTTGCTATAGACAAATCTCAACAGCGCGACGTTAAGATAGTTTCGTTTTCTCCCTATGGAAAAATTCCGGTTGGCTAACTGCTGCAGCAATTTGAAATTCGGCGCTACCCGCGTTTTCGGCGCCGGATTTCTGGGCAGAAACTCAATATCGTTTGGTGGGGTGCTTGTGCCACAAGTAAAATAAATCGCCCCTGTCCTGTTTTCTACGCAGCAGTCTCGACACGAATTCTGACCGCTGCGACGAAGGAATACTGGTTATAAATTGAGCTGCCAAAATCTGAACTAGAGTGCAACGGAAGTTTTAAGGCTGGCTCCGTTACAGGTTAAACTTGTCTAGTGGTCAAAGATCTCCCGATTTGTAATTGGGAAAACTCCCTGACGACAAAGTAAGATCGGCTCGACTATCGAGTTACGATCGCCTCCAGCACAGATCCGCACCCCGCAGAAAAGCCAAACAGAGGCTGGTAAGTGCCAACTTGCTTTAAGGAGGAGTTTTAACCAGTATCAATCTTCAGCATTTATTCATGAAAATTACTTTTGTCCTGCCTACCCTTAGTCTTACAGGTGGCATGAGGGTTTTATCTATCTACACAGAACTGCTGCAAAAGAGAGGACACAAAATATTTATTGTCTCTATGCCCCTGCCGCAACCGACTTTAATCCAACAATTGCGATCGCTGCTGAGGGGTAGGGGTTGGCAGCCCGCTCCCAAGACACAAAAGTCTCACTTTGACAAGGTGGATGTCGAAAGTCGAGTTATCGAAACCAACCGTCCAATTACCGACCTTGACGTACCTGATGCCGATATTATCATGGCTACTTGGTGGGAAACTGCCGAGTGGGTGGCAAAACTCTCTCCCAGTAAAGGAACGAAAGTATATTTTCTCCAACACTACGAGGCTTTTGACTACGTACCAAAAGGTCGAGTAGAGGCAACTTGGCGGCTGCCGATGCACAAAATCGCTGTGGCCCAGTGGCTGGCAGACATAGCTCGGAATGAATACGGGGATTTGTCTGTATCTCTCGTCCCTCCTACGGTGGACACCAAACAGTTTTACGACCCTCAGTCGCGCTCGAAGCAGCCGCGAGGCAAGCAATTAGTTCCTACAGTCGGGATGTATTATACTACAACTCCTTGGAAAGGCTGCGATATTGCCCTGAAAGCTTTCTCTATAGCTGCTAAAAAAATTCCTAACCTTCGTTTAGTTGCATTTAGTGCCGGCCACGATAGTCCTCTTCCCCATTTGCTGCCTGATGGTACTGAGTATAATAAGGAACCTACTCAAGACCAATTAAAAGAATTTTACAGCAAATGCGATGCTTGGCTGTTTTCCAGCAGATCCGAAGGCTTCGGCTTGCCAATTTTAGAAGCTATGGCTTGTGGCACTCCGGTCATCGGCACTCCTGCTGGTGCGGCTCCGGAACTACTTGCTGGCGGGGGTGGCATACTTGTCAAGCCAGAAGACCCAGAGGATATGGCAAAAGCGATCGAACAGATTTGTCAGTTGTCTGATGCCGAATGGCGCGCCATGTCCGAGACTGCTTTGCAGACGGTGATAAATTATACTTGGGAGGATGCAACTAATCTCTTCGAGGCTGCCTTGTACACTGCTTTGGAACGTCAGGCACAATTAACGAACCAGACGTAAAATTGAGGTTGATTTAAAAGATTGGGGTTGGGCGATCGTTTAAGCGAGAATTTTTATCGGGCCATTTGAGCTGTCTTTCTACAATTTTACTGCCAAAAAAGACCTATGGTTGCATTAATCCCACTTGCTATGTTCGGCTTTATTCCAGTCGTTTGTTACCTGTTTGTGAGGTTTCCGCCTCTACGGGCGGTAATTATAAGTTTTGTTGCAGCGTGGCTGTTTTTGCCGCAAGCTTCTTATCCCATCCCCTCATTGCCACCGTATACCAAAATCTCCGCCGCTTGCTACGGCATTTTACTGGGGACTCTGATCTACGATACTGCGCGCCTCACCTCTTTTAAGCCCGGTTGGCTGGACGTGCCAATGGTAATTTACTGTTTGTGTCCAATTATTTCACAAGTTAGTAATGGCGGCAGCCCGATTTCTCCGACTGTGAACCAAATCGTTACTTGGGGTCTGCCTTATTTTTTAGGACGCTTGTATGTGGGAAGCTTAGAGGGGCTGCGACAATTGGCGATCGGGATTTTTGCAGGTGGGTTAGCCTACATTCCTTTTACTTTAGTTGAAGGGGTTAGGGGTCCAATTCTGCACCAAATGATTTACGGCGTCAATGCCTTTGAGGACTGGGGTCAAGCAAGGCGTTTGGGGGGGTGGAGACCAGTAGTGTTTATGCAGCACGGTTTGATGGTGGGCCTGTGGATGATGACAGCCGCCTTAATTGCCGTTTGGCTGTGGCAAACTGGGACGCTTAAAAAGTTTATGGGCCGTAACATCAAGACTTTAGCAATTATATTAACTATCGCTTTTTTCCTGTGCCGTTCTACTGGCGCCTACAGTTTATTTGGAATGGCGTTGCTCGTATTATTCTGTGCCAAGTTGTTTCGCACCTCTTTGCCCTTGCTCTTGATAATTGGATATATAGTGTTTTATCTGTACCTAGCTGCATCGGGTCAATTTTCGAGCAAAGAGGTGATTGACTTCATCACTCAAGTATTTGGCGAAGAACGAGCCGGCTCTTTGAAGTTTAGATTTGACAATGAAGAGATATTGGGGGAAAAGGCGCGGCAAAGATTTATGTTTGGCTGGGGAGATTCGGGCGGAAACCGCGTGTATAACGAATACGGCCAAGATATCTCGATCACCGACAGCTTATGGATTATTGCATTTGGCTTCCACGGTGCAGTCGGTTTAGTTAGTTTATTTTCTTCCTTGTTACTTCCTGTTATCGTCTTTTGCGTGTTCAAGTATCCCGCCCGAACCTGGTCTAATCCCAAAGTAGCACCTGCTGCCACCCTGGGAGTAGCCTTAACTATGTACGTGTTTGACTGTGTTTTGAATGCTATGACTAACCCGATTTTTGCGCTGATTGCTGGAGGAATATCAGGTCTGGTCTTAAAAGCTCCAGAAAGTCTTAAGGCCAAGAAAACCAGTTCGCCACCAAGAAGACAGTCGCTGGTTCACCAAAAATCAGGATGATTTTCAGGAATGCGATCGCTGCTTCACTTCAAGATTGAAACTATCTTGCCTTCCCTGGAGACAAAAACTAAAAAATCTACCACTTTTGGATGAAATCCCGTTCGGAAGTTGCGAGATATTTCTCACTAGGTTAAAATTTTAATCTCATAAACTCTTTTTTACATTCATTTGCAATGCTTCAACAAGTATGAGCACGGGATGGCTTTTTTCTTGAAACTGTGTTGCGAGTTATAAACTTAAAAAGGGGCTTTATACACTTTTTCTAAAACGAGCTGATTCTTTACATAATCTTTAAAAATCCTCACTAGACAGGCAGGGTGTAGGAGGATATACTGAGAAAAGTATGTTCACTGAAGCACCCAGGTAGTGAAAACACGAAACTGTATTGTGGGTTATAATAGTTTGAGTTGTAGTTGAATATAAAGCGGGAAGGGCATCATAAATGGAAACAGTTAATTTATTGAATGTCTCGATAGATAACTTGTCAATCACAGAGTTGTTTGAAAAACTCGACGGCGAAGGTGGTGTCGTATTTACACCCAATGTAGACCACTTGATTAAGTTGCAGTATGACCGCGACTTCTATGAAGCTTACAATACATCTACTTATAGAGTCTGCGACAGTCAAATATTGATGTATGCCTCTAAGTTTTTGGGTACTCCTCTCAAAGAAAAAATTTCTGGTTCTGATTTGTTCCCTGCATTTTATATGTATCACAAAGATAACGAGAAGATTAAAATATTTTTGCTAGGAGCTGCTGAAGGTATTGCTAAGAAAGCCCAGGAAAAAATTAACCAAAAAATTGGTAGAGAAATAGTGGTTGAAGCACTTTCTCCTTCTTTTGGCTTTGAAAAAAATGAGGAAGAATGTGAAACAATAATTGACGCGATTAATAAATCAGGAGCGACAGTTCTGGCTATAGGAGTGGGAGCGCCCAAGCAAGAGAAGTGGCTGGTTAAATACAGGAGCAAATTAACACACGTCAAAATTTTCTTAGCCGTAGGCGCAACCATTGATTTTGAAGCTGGTTGCAAAGCTAGAGCTCCCAAATGGATGAGCGAAGTCGGCATAGAATGGGCGTACAGACTGTTAAGTGAACCAAGAAGGTTGTGGAAAAGATATTTGATTGAAGGTCTGCCTTTTTTCCGATTAATCTTAGAACAAAAATTAGGGTTTTATAAAATGCCTTTCATGGAGAGCAAAACCAGCCAGCTAGAATGGAAAGGTGGTTCCTAAAAAGGTGAGCCACAAATCTCTAGCGTAAATTAAGCTGAGTATCGGAGAAAGTGGGTTTGACTTCAAGGTAAGACTGATCCAATCTGTGGATAGTCCGATCGCACTTGGGATCATCTCAATGAAAGCAGCCAAGCCCAAAATTGAAGTTTTGAGGCAGGAGGCAGAAGAAAGGAGCCAGAAGAAGTGTTTTTACAAATATCAGATGCTCCCTCGCACTTTCTCTCAAAAGTATTCATTTTTGCTTTCAAGTCCAGGTAAAATCGGAAAGAAACCTTTTGTGGAAAATCCTAATTAGGGATGCAACCGATGAATCTGCCTTCTTTCTTGTGGTTGTGGAAAATAGCGGCTTGGTCAATGGGTGTTTCCCTATTGGCTTACCTGTTGCTGGCCGTTACTGGAACGTGGATGTTTGCCATTAGGAGTACCAAACAACCGCGCCCAAAATGGCTGCGTTCCTTTCATTTAGCCACTGGTGTGGGGATGGCAACTTTGGTAATTTTACTGCTGGGAATTGGTGTAGTCGGTACGCTGGGATACTACGGCAATTTGGGTCACTCGGCTCATTTACCGGCAGGGTTAGCTGTTGTTGCTTTGGTGTTAGTTTCTGTTGGAAGCGGGCTGCAAATTGGCCCTAAACATCCTTGGGCGCGTCCCCTCCACATCACCACTAATTTGGCTTTATTTGGGGGATTTGTGACTGTGTTACTCACAGGATGGACGATAGTACAAAAGTATTTGCCGAAAGTTTGAAACCTGTTTATTTGACCTCAAACTATACCAAATGTGTCAGGGAAAACATATATGTAAGGTGCGCCGCAGCGCACCCTAGGTTTAATTTTTTTGCGTGAGTCCGCTTTTGGTAATGAATTCTAAAATATGCTGCGCGGTAATCTGTGGCTTTTCTAAGTGGGGAACGTGCCCGCAGTCGGGTATCCAAATTAGTTGAGAATTGGCGATCGCCTTTGCAAACTTTTCCGCATCCGCCGTCCCCAAAATCCGGTCTTGTTTTCCCCACAAAATCAGCGTCTGCTGCTGAATTTGCGATAATTTTTCCCCAAAACCTCCGTAACCGCCACTTTTGGTAAACGCAATTAAAGCTTGATTCCAGTTGGGCATTTCCAAGTGTAAAGCAGCACAAGTTTGAGCGTCTTGAGAAGCCAAATTTTTATCGAAATAAGCATTGACGCTAATTCGCTGGCGAATTTTGGGATTGCGTAAAAATGAAGTTGCCAGATATCCTAAAGGAGGAATTAAAAACTTCCCCTTATTAGAAGTGATGGCAAAACCTGCGCTATCTATTAACACTAATTGTTTTACAGCTTCGGGATAATTGAGAGTGAAATCAATTGCTGCAGCACCTCCCATTGAAGCACCGACTAAGATTACAGGCTGCGAAATTAGCGTTTTCCAAAAATAGTAAAGATGACTTTCAATTGCCCTCGCGCTGAATGCCAAACCAGGCGCTCTTTCTGTAAACCCGAAACCCAACAAATCAACCGCCCAAGTTTCATTTTCGGCAGCTAGCAGCGGCAACAGGCGGCGGAATTCAAACAAGGAACTGTCGAAGCCGTGAATTAGCAAAATTGGTGTGTTGCCGCTGCCTTGGCGTACGTAGGTTGTGGCAATTGGTCCAGAAGATAGGGGAGTAGTAATTGCCTCTCGTTGAATGCTTTGGGCTAAGGCAATTGAGGTAGATTCTGTGAGTTGTGCGATCGATTTTGGCAGAAAACTTGCTGGCATAATTCTTGATAAATTGTGAATCGGTAGGGGCGATGCCACTCTGTCCGCCCTAACATTTAAGTATATATGCTTGCTCGATCGCTATTTAAGGAGTTGGGGCGAGTCATTAAAATTCGATCGATACTCAGTATCATTCAGCCCAGTCTAAGGCTGAGTTTGTTAACCAGATGTTAAAATATTTTATAATCGTTGTCAATAATTCCTGTTTAATCTACCCTTACCTTCCTCTGCGTTAAGACCGTCTCTGCAGTTTATTCACAAAAACTAATTTACAAATCCAATAAAATTAGCCTACCATTTACTCAAACATCTGAAGATATTTTAAATATTTTTTACAATTATTCTAAAATATCAAAAAGAGATTGAGGATAACTCAAACTCCATACCTCAAAATCCTAGCCAATAAAATTGGCAGCATGGACGGTGACACCTGCGCCAAAAAAGTCGAAGCCTGTATGCAAAAATTGCCAGGAATTACGGAAATTAATCTAGTATTTGCCACATTAAGTTTCGGTAAATTGAACAACGAATAGCAAGCTTCACCTAAAACTTAAAATTTAAAATTGCTTGGTGGCTGTGTACAGATAGCCAAAAGTTCAGTATTTTTTCGCCCACTTGTTCTGGATAGAAGTGGTGAAAGAAATGTTTACCGTCTTGACATTCCCAAAGCCTATCGCCTTTTTTAAGAAATTTCGACCAGCGACGCATGACAACAGGAGATACCAGAAAATCTGTTTTGCTGCTGCATATTAACAAAGGTACTTCTACACCTTCATCGAGGGAATTACTAATCCTAAATAAGGAGTGAGGACAAGGAGAACAGGCTAAGTCATCCTCAAAATATGATATAAATTTTTGATTAATAATTTGATTGGGGCATCCCAGCATATCGCCTACTATTTGATTCAAAACTTGTTTGCGACTCCGGGGAAAAGCTGAAAGATACGTATAGTAATGTGCTTGCCAATTAATAGCAGATGGCAAACCCACAGATAAAAGTCCCAAAGAACGTACTTTGTGAGGATAGCGGCGCGCATACATTAAACCAACTAATCCGCTGGTACTGTGGCCAATGAGATGAGTTGGGCGATCGCGCAATGTTAAAAAATCGTGCAAAAGTTCAACAGCCATATCTAAAGAACAAGCTTCGTCTTGAGTTTGTTGGTATTCCCATATCTGCACTGGTACAGAATCATTTAAGTAGGAAAGCAGCGATCGATCGAAGAATTGCAAACTCGGGCTTACACTTAACCAAACTACGTCATTTGAACTAAACTTCATTTATTTTAAGTTGGATATCGAGTTATTCACAATTATAATTTATAACCTTTCTCAGAAAGATGAGGTACTATAGGGCATAGGGCATACCTCACTTTTTTGAGAACCGCTGTATTTGCTAGATTTTGGGGGCGGGTTGAGTGCGTAATTTGATTTTCGCACATCATCTAATTGCCAAACCCGCCCTACCGTGAAGTCTACAAGCTAAATTCTTTCTTGAGTTGAGATACCCAAGATTTGATGCGCGATTCCGTCAGATCGGATTGGTTGTCTTCATCAATAGCAAGACCCAAAAACTTGCCATCAACTACAGCTTTAGACTCATTAAAATCATAGCCATCTATCGGCCAATAACCAACTGTTTCACCGCCCTGTTCAGAAATCTTTTCAGCCAAAATCCCATTGCATCCATAAAATTATCCGGGTAGCCTTCTTGGTCGCCAGTTCCCACATAAGCTACTTTTTTGCCACTAAAATCAATATCATCAAGTTCATGCCAAAAGCCTTCCCAGTCGCTTTGCAGTTCGCCGATATTCCAAGTCGGACAAGCGATAATCAGACATTCGTATTCCGCAAAATCATCATTTTCAACGCTGCCGATATCGTGCAAGGTCACGATATCGCCACCAAATTCATCTCGAATCATTTCAGCTACCGACTCAGTTTTCCCAGTTGTCGTTCCGTAGAAAAGACCAATTGATTTCGACATTGTTACTCCGAAGGTGAAATTTGATAGTGCTTGAGGGTTGTTTTTTTTGAGTCAGGATTTGGCATTTCCTGCCTGCAATTCAGACAAAAACAGTAGACACGGTTGTGGCGAACCTGAGAAATTAGGGAGTCAAGGCAGCAAGGACACTGTTTTTTCATCTGCTTAAAGTTGAAAATTCATTAACCAAGCTGACTCACTCAAATCGGGGTCTGGTTCGCAGTCAATTAGTAACAAATTCAGCGTGGTTTGTACTTTTAGACTGCGCGGGATGCCGGCGGGTACAAACACAAATACTCCCGGTGTTAAAGTGACTTTTTGATCGCACACCGTGAGAGTTCCCACTCCTTCTAAGACGGCGATGGTTACATCTTTAAAGTTATCGAGGTCAGGTATTTCGGAATTTTTACCCAAACTCATCAGTTTTTGGCTGTCGGCTGGTTGTCCGTCGCTGATTGGCGAGGCTGACGCGGAAACTATTGCTGCTGTCACGGTGATTGACCTCCAGGTACTGTTAACTTCCGGCAGTTATTGCAATTAATATTCAATAAGCTACCATGCAATATAGATAAATTGTCAACAGTTAAACATTAAGTTTTGTTGCAGCAGGCTGTGTATCTGGGTTGAAAAGCAGCATTTGCAGCCGTAAATTGAGACAGGGCGGTCATTTGGGTCAAACAAACTGCGATTGGCGATTCGCTCCACGCCAAAATACTTGCTAATTATTATCATTTAATTTTAAAACACTCATCAGTCATCATAGGACTTACGCAGAAACCGGGTTGGATGGACGAAAATATTGCATCCCGGCCTTTGACACTGAGGAGAAACCCGGTTTCTTTAGTATTTATCCGTAAGTTCTACATCAGTCAACAGTTAACAAACAGCCCACCGCCAACAGTCAACAGCCAACAGTCAACAGTCAACACACTACTTCTTCGCCCCAACGCCAACATACATAATCGACTGATCCTCATTAATTTTGATTTTAAACAACCCAGACTTTTTGTAATCCATATAGTTAGCTAGATTAGATGTTAGAGTTTGAGATACTTGTTTGAAAATACCCGCCGAAGGAAACACCTGCTTTCCGCCTGTAAAATCTTCCCAAAACCCGTGCATTGCCGCTAACATAGCGCCAATTTCGCCAAACATATCAAAACCTTTAATTTGAATATTGCCAAAACCAATATCCTGCATTACCACAGATAGTTCCTCCGGGGTAATAAATTTTTCCCAATCGTGAACGCCCCGCTTAATCTCCTGCAAAATATTTTCCATCAGCCCAATCATCACAACTTGCGAGGAAAAAGTTCGGTTGATTGTATCAAAAAAGAACAGTCCCCCAGGCTTGAGAATCCTGTGAACCTCAGACACAACTTTTTTGTAATCGGCCACGTGTTCCAAAACATCCACGCAGATTACAACATCAAAGGTATTGTCGTCGTAGGGCATATTTTCGGCAAAACCTTGCCTGTAGTCAATCTCAAAACCGTTGGTAACTGCGTGATTTTGAGCTGCTACAATACATTTGTCCGATCGATCTATTCCAGAAACAATAGCCCCTCTCTCGGCCATAAACTCGCAAGAAAAGCCGCCGCCGCACCCGACATCTAAGGTTTTCAGCCCTTGCCAGTTAGTCGCGTGTCTGTCGAAAAACTCAAATCTCGGTTTGTTTAGATGGTATAAGGCATAAATTTTAGCATTTTTGTCCCACCAATTATCGGCACTTTCATCATAAAATTCTAAATCATTTTTTACTTCTATTTTCTGCACGATTTTCTCAGTCCTGATTAGTGGAAAATATAGATGGCGATTGCACTTTTGCGTGATTTTATAGGACTGACGCCAAAAAATCCAATTTCTGTAAAAAATCGGAGGTTTCGTGACGAGTTCACAGGCAGACACCGGGTTTTTGAATCTGTGCGCCTAAGTTCTATTTTCTCGTGAGTTGTGAATCGCCACAGTTGTTTATTATAATAGCTCTGGCAAAAATTTCAACAAGATGGATCGCGTTTCTATTATCATCCCAGCCCTTAACGAAGCGACTTGTCTGAAACGCACCCTCCGCCAACTCAGCATTCTTAATCCTCCCGCTTGGGAAGTGTTGGTGGTAGACGGTGGCAGTCAAGACGAAACAGTGGCGATCGCACTTTCCGCCGGCATCCGCGTTATTTCTAGCAGTACAGCCGGACGTTCCCTGCAAATGAACTTAGGTTCCCAAGTCGCCACCGGTGAAATTCTGTGCTTTCTCCACGCCGATACTTTAGTTCCCGATGACATTGTAGCAGTCATCCAGAAAACATTGTCCGATGCCGAAATTGTGGGCGGCGGGTTTATCTCCCTGATGGCTGGTTCGCAGCAAACAAGATGGGGTTTTTCCCTCCACAATTACCTGAAAACTTATTACGCGCCGCTGTTATTTCGACCTCATTTATTTTTCCAAGGATTGCGCCTGCTGTTTGGCGACCAAGTTATTTTTTGTCGCCGTACCGATTTTTGGGAATGCGAGGGTTTCGATGCTGCGCTGCCAATTATGGAGGAAGCGGATTTGTGTTTGAAGTTAGTGCGACGGGGGAGACTTAAGTTAGTCAATCGGGTAGTGGAAAGTAGCGATCGTAGAGTAGCGTATTGGGGCGAAGTTAAAGCTATTGCGATCTATCTTTCGATTGGTTTTTTGTGGGGTTTTGGCGTTTCCCCAAGGTATCTCAAGCAGTTTTATGAAGACATCCGCTGAAACCTAAAATTTGATTAAATTCCCAAAATGTACTGCCTGTAATTTTTGGGCAAAACTTTTTCCAACAGGTAAATAATTGCCCAACAACCTAACAAAGTCCCCGTAACTAAAAAGCCGAGCTTCAGCAGCGGATTTACCGGGTCAATAAACTTATAAAACACTAACAACACATATTTCACTACTGTCGAATCCAGGAGATATATAGGGAATGAGTAAGCAGCCAATATTTTGACTACCCCAGATACTTTACTGGGAAGTGCGATACTCTTAGAAAATGCGAGGATCGATAATACGAACAAAATTGCGTATCCTTGAGCAGATATTTTAAAAAACGATCGGAGAAACCATGCCTCCGAATCAACTCCACTTTTTAGGTAAAATTCCCAAATGCTAGCTAGATAAAAAAGGATAGTTGCCCCTAAAATTGGCATTTTCATCCGTTCGAGAACGGGTTGAATTCTGTCATACGAGCTGCCCAAAAATAGACCAGTTGAAAATGGCAAAATCCAACTGAAAATCCAGCGCTCCATCAAAGGTAGAGGTATTGATATGTATTGGAAAGCGGTTAAGTAGAAGAAGATTGTAAAAATTGTTTGAATTGTTAACCCCAAAGCCAAAACTTTTGTGGGTTCTAAAAATCTTAATTTCACGAGAAGCCACCACCAGGCGTAGCATTGAATAATCACAACGATGAAGTAATAGGGAGGCATCACTGAACCCGTCAAGATATCTCTGAGTAATGAAAGTAAATCGAATTTTTTGATTTCTCCCAAATTATTTAATATGTACACAGCTACTGACCAAAACAGATAAGGCGGTAGAATTTTTGACAGTCTTTTTTTGACTACCAGTGCGGGATTATTTTGATTTTCCAGTTTGTTGGTGAGAAAAAAACCGCTCAACAGTAAAAATGCAGGTACGCAAAATAGTTGAAATGTATCGATCGCCACAAATAAAATTCTGCGATCGCGAAATGTAAAGAACCCCGCATGAGTAATCACAACACTGACGATGGCTAAAGCTCGGATCAAATCAAATTCAGCGAACCGATTAGAAACTTTTTGCATGGTAAAAATTAGATTGTAAAACTTTGAATCCAATTAGGAATTTTTTGTAGAATGCCAAATCCCGGTTTGCGACCCCTTTCCTTTTATCATTCGGCGGTTGAAACCGCTGCATAGAGTCAAAGGAAGTCCGAACACAGGGGGACTAAGAGATCAACGGGGTCTTTAAGCCGGATTTCGTATGAGGAGTACCATAGCATAAAAGGTTATATTTGCTCCTATCTTCACAAAACTTATGTCTGCAAAAATAAGTCACCGAGTGCTGGGATTGAGGAATAAAGACTATAGAGACTATTGCGAAAAAAAATCTACCTAAATTAGGTAGACTTTTAGAAATGTTCAAGCAATGAGTTCACTGTGGGCTAACCGTTGTTGTGATGGATGTGCGAGGCAGAAACACTATCCAACTGATCGCGCCCGTTGCGGATCACGCGCAGCATATCGCTCAACTTTTGCTCGATATTATCGAGAACTTGGTCGGCATAATCATCGGCTCCGTTTTGAATTTCCTCGCATTCAGCCAGCGCCCTTACTCTCATCTCTTCCAATTCTTCTTGAGCCTGGTAGCGAATTTGTTCGACTTCCGCCAGCGTGGCCTGCTGAATTGCCTCGCAGTCGAGCAAAACTTGCTGCCGCAACTGATCTGCCTCTATCTTCGCCTGCTGAAGCAGGCCCATATCGTTTAAAATTTCTGCTGCTCTCTGTTCTGCTGCTTCTATCACTTCCTGAGCGTAAAGTTCCGCCTCTTGAAGCAAGTCGTCCTTGTGCCGGATGATTGTCTCGGCTTCCTGAAAGGCGATCGGCAAATTTAGCCTCACCAAGTCTAACTGATCGAGCAACTGTTCTTCATCCACCAGAGTGCGTCTGGTCATGGGAATTCGGGGGCTGTCGAGAACAATTTCCTCAAGCCTGTTCAATTCCCGCTGGATGTCTACTCCTGCGGTTCGGGTGGGGTCTCCGAAAGCGGCTGTGTTCTGAGGAGGTTCGTTCTCAGTGCCGAGGCCGGTACTGTCGGGTTCGATGCGAGTTGGTTCCTGCTGGCGTAACATTTGTAAATATCTAGGGCGACGTGTTTCGGAACAAGATGATCTACGGAGCCACCAAACTTGGCTATTTCTTTAACTACACTACTACTTAAAAAGCTGTACTCGTTAGAAGTTGCCAAAAAAACTGTTTCAATTTCACCCAGAAGGGTTTTATTGGTGTGGGCCATCTGGAGTTCCATTTCAAAATCTGTTAATACCCGGAGCCCCCGCAGCAGCACTTTGGCTTGTCGAATCTTAGCATAGTTTACTGTCAAACCTTCAAAACTGTCTACTTCTACATTTGGCAAGTGTTGGGTAGAGCGCAGGATCTGCTCGATCCGTTCCTCTACGGTGAAGAGAGGGGTTTTGCTGGGGTTTCTGACTACCGTAACAATTACCCGGTCAAACAGTTTAGATCCCCGCTCGATAATGTCTGCGTGACCGAAGGTAATGGGGTCAAAGCTGCCTGGATAGATTGCAATCACGAGTTTGGCTCAACGGAGTGGGGGAGTGGAGGAGTGGAGGAGTGGAAGAGTGGGTAGAGTGGGGCAGTGGGAGAGTGGGAGAGTGGCAAAGCCGGAGATGTGGAAAATCTTCCTTCTTCCTTCTTCCTTCTTCCTTCTTCCTTCTTGCCTCTACTTTTTCATGGAATGAGCTTTGTAGAAAGTTTCGAGGCTTTGCTTGTCGCCCACAAACCGCCAGTGCCAAGGCTCGTAACTGACGCCTTGGCGATTGTTTCTGGGAAATGACATTTCAAAGCTGAAGGCGACGGCGTTGGCTTCTAGCCACTTGAATGCTTGGGTATTTTCAAAACTGGGGCTGAGGTTGTGTTCCGGGGCAGTGCCGTCGCCGATGTCGATCGCGTAACCGGTGTGGTGTTCGCTGTAACCTGGAGGGGCGCTGACTTCGGCTCGCTTGCTGGCGTTTTGCCTGCGTTCGGCTTTCACGTCAAAAAATACGTGTTGTTGGTCTTGCAGGGAGCGAAAGCCGGATATGGGAGCGAAATAGATGCCTGATGCTGCGGCGGCGTTGACCATTTCCTGATATTTTGCTGCTGCTGAGGAGCGGAGTTTGACGCTACCGTCGGAGGTGACGCTTACCAAGTCTTTGGCTGGTGCTTCTGGGTAGGGCAAGTGGCCCAGCAGGTTTTCTGGGATTGCGGGGACTTTGGGGGTGGTAGCTGGACTTGGGACAGACGGAGACGCGGAACTTGTCGGCGCTGAGTCTTGTTGAGTTTGCTCGGCCTGACTGGTGGCTGGGAACAAGTTAAAGTTGAGGTGCAGCCAGATGCTGACCCCAAAGGCTAGTGCGGCCAACCCTAGCAGTTTCCAAATCAGCCCTTTTTTCTTAGACTGACTCTGCCCTGCTTCTGGGTATGGGTGGTCTCGCACTGCTTCTGGAATTTCGTCGGCGACAAGCTCCGAGGCTTGCGGGGGTTTTCTTGACAGACTAGCGTTATCCAAGCCAGCTCCACTCCTGCACTTCAATAAGGCTCAACGTTACAAATTGTAGACCGATATGGGCGATCGAACAGCTACAATTCGCGCTGAGAATATATCATCTCTTTCTGACCTCGCCCCGTCCCATCCGCCAACTCTCGCATCTGTTGCTTGGGCCCACAGTCGATCGTCCCTGCGAGGCCGAACTGGTTGGCGCTGGTAGCGCTGGTTTATTTTAAGTGTAATTTGTTACTGTTCCACAAAATCTAACAATTCTTCGATCAATACATCAAACGTCCGGGTCAATTTTAGCAGAGCACCGATGTCAGCCATTGCCATACCGGGCGATCGGGCATAACTTTTAACTTTTAACATTATTGTAGGATACCCCTGAGCGATCGCCTACTTCCTTTAGTGATCGGGGATCGACCGCCGTCAATGTCTAATTAGTAGCTTAAAGCTCGATCGCCCAAACTCAAACATTACCAACTTCCGCCAATTCAGCAGCACCAACAGAATCTTCCTCTTCCCCTTTATCCCCTTCATCAACCGCAACCGTTAACTTCAATCCCAAAGCCTTCAGCCAATTAGCCAAAGCATAAATTGTCGCGCTTCCATTCTGCGACAAGAAAAAATCTAATTTTTCCAGATGCAATGAGGCCTCCTCATCTGACATAATTGGTTCGCCCAGAGCCTCAAATACATCTTGAAGCGATTTTCGCATTATTCCCATCTCTAAATCGCCTTCTTCCTCTTCTTCAAAGATCAGTGAGAGGTAAGCAGCAGCATAATTTGGGTCTTTGAAATTGGAAATTTTAAAAGAATGATAACTATCACTCGTCGGCACTTTGGCGTCTTTCATAATCTCTCCAGTATTCCTGAGCTTTAACAATGTCTTGGTCTTGAGTGCTTTTATCTCCACCGCACAGGATAAGCACAATCGTAGCTCCCGCTTGTCCAAAGTAGATTCGGTAGCCCGGGCCATAGTCAATCCTTAATTCCCAGACTCCTGCGCCAACTGAGCGATAGTCTCCTAAGTTGCCACCGCTAACCCGCTGAAGCCTTTTATCAATCCTAATTTTAGCGTTAACATCCCGCAGGGTTGTAAACCATTCTGCAAAGGGAACTGTGCCATTTTGTCTGATATAACGCTGAATTTCCCTCGGTTGTACTTCCATAAAGTCGATCGAACTTGCACCCTCATCTTAATATCGGCGATCGCCCCCTATCCAACCTTCTTCACCTGGGCCAACTCAAAATCACCGATCGAAAAAAACTCTGCCGTCAGGCGTGGTGTAACGCTCCATTTCTCTCAGTTGCGCTTCCATAATCTTGATTTTAGCGACGATCGCACTCGAATCTTAAAGCCGCGCTCGATCGGCCCTTGACTCCATGCGCTACAATTATTAAGAAATCTTTAGTTAGATCCGTTTAACGTTCCAGACGCATTATGAGTCTTCCCATTCGCAACGTCGCCATCATTGCTCACGTCGATCACGGCAAAACCACCCTTGTGGACGCTCTCCTCAGACAGTCCGGGATCTTCCGCGAAGGGGAAGAAATCCCAGATTGCGTCATGGACTCCAACGACATCGAGCGCGAACGTGGCATTACCATCCTTTCCAAAAACACCGCCGTCAGGTACGGAGAAACCCTGATCAACATCGTCGATACCCCCGGACACGCGGACTTCGGCGGAGAAGTCGAACGAGTTCTCGGCATGGTTGACGGCTGTCTGCTGATCGTAGACGCCAACGAAGGCCCGATGCCGCAAACGCGGTTCGTGCTCAAAAAAGCCCTAGAAAAAGGACTGCGCCCGATCGTCTTTGTCAATAAGATCGATCGCGAGCGAGCCGACCCCCACAAAGCCGTCGATAAAGTTTTGGATCTGTTCCTCGAACTAGGTGCTGACGACGATCAGTGCGAATTTCCCTATCTCTTCGGTTCCGGCTTAAGCGGTTACGCCAAAAAACACCTCGAAGACGAAGGGGTAGATATGAAGCCCCTGTTTGAAGAAATCCTCGACCACGTACCGCCCCCCGTAGGCGACCCCAACAAGCCACTACAACTGCAAGTAACCACCTTAGATTACTCAGAATACGTCGGTCGCATCGTCATCGGCCGCATCCACAACGGCACGATTAGAATCGGCCAACAAGCAGTCTTAATCACAGAAAGCGGCGCGCTTGTCAAATCAAAAATTACCAAATTGATGGGCTTTGAAGGCCTGAAGCGGATTGATATCCCAGAATCTTCTGCTGGTAATCTTGTCGCCGTTGCCGGTTTTGCTGATGCGTATATTGGCGAGACAATTACCTGTCCGAACGACCCGCAAGCGCTGCCTTTAATCAAGGTAGATGAACCGACTTTGCAGATGACTTTCTCGGTGAACGATTCGCCGTTCTGCGGTCAAGAAGGAAGTTTGGTAACATCGCGACAAATTCGCGATCGGCTAATGCGAGAACTCCAAACCAACGTCGCCTTGCGCGTCGAAGAAACCGAATCTCCCGACAAATTCCTCGTATCCGGCCGTGGCGAACTCCACCTCGGAATCCTGATCGAAAATATGCGTCGCGAAGGATACGAATTTCAAGTATCCCAGCCGCAAGTAATCTTCCGCGAAGTCGGCGGTCGTCCCTGCGAACCTTTTGAATGTTTGGTGTTAGACGTACCCGAAGAAGCAGTCGGCGGCTGCATCGAACGCCTCGGTCAGCGGAAAGCAGAAATGCAAGATATGCACGTCAGCAGCACCGGTCGCACCCAAATCGAATTTTCAGTCCCCGCTCGCGGTTTGATTGGATTCCGAGGCGAGTTCATGCGCTTGACTCGCGGCGCTGGAATTATGAACCACAGCTTCCTCGACTATCGCCCCCTCGGTGGAGAAATTGTCGCCCGTCGCAACGGAGTATTGATTTCCTTTGAAGAAGGAGTTGCAACTACTTATTCACTGAAAAATGCTGAAGACCGCGGCGTATTTTTCATTACCCCCGGAACCAAGGTTTACAGAGGGATGATTATCGGAGAAAACAACCGAGATGACGACATGGAGCTGAATATTTGCAAGTCGAAGCAGTTGACAAACCACCGCGCATCTGGCGGTGAAGAATTGGCGCAATTGCAAGCACCAGTCGATATGAGTTTGGAGCGCGCTTTGGAGTACATCGGCCAGGATGAATTGGTGGAAGTAACACCGAAATCAATTCGCTTGCGGAAGGTTTCTAAGAAGTTGGTCAAACGCTAAAATAAATTAAGGGCTGGCAAAATTGCCAGCCCTTAGTGTCAACTTCAAACTACTGTATTTAAAGGCAATATTAATTTTTATCGAAATCAAAAATAGGTAAAAACGATGTCAACAGTTTATCGTTTAAAAGCCAGTGAACTAGATCGTAACTTTTTAGAACAAATTAAAGCGATTTTTGGAGATAAAGAGATTGAAATAATTGTCTCAGAATGCGATGAAACCGAATATCTTTTGAAATCGGAAGTCAATAAAACCAAACTGTTGAAAGCTATTGAAAATGTTAAAGACAGACAAAATTTAGTAGAAGTCGATTTACAGGATTTGTAATGAGTAGAAGAATTATTTTTGAATCTTCGGCTTTTGCAGATTTTAATGAATGGGCAAAATTAGACAAAAAGATTTATCGCAAAATTGTAGAATTGATTAAAGATATAGATCGATCCCCCTTTGAAGGATTGGGCAAACCTGAACCTCTGAAATACGAGTTAAGTGGTTTTTGGTCCAGGCGCATTGATAACGAACATCGTTTGGTTTACCAAGTTACTGATGAGGAAATTGCGATCGCAGCTTGTAAGAATCATTACAGTGAATGAAGCTTTAAGCAATGTACCTATCGCTTTTTTTCTCCCTTTACTAAAGGCGGTCGCTCTCAATCTTCTTGCTGAAGTTCTTCTATTAGATTAAGTACCTTTTGGTAATTTTCTTCTTTTCCCTGGACACGATATAAATTTTTAGCATTGTGAAAATCGACATTTGCTTTTTGGGAATAGCCCAATTCATAGTGGACAATGCCTCGGTTTAGATAAGCTTGGGCAAAGTCTCGTTCAAGCTGAATTGCCTTGGTAAAATCCTCAAGCGCTTTCTCTTTGTTCCCCAAACGAGAGTGAATAACTCCCAGGTTGTAGAATGTTGTAGCATTATTAGGATTCAGCCGAGCTGCCTTGATGTAATCTTCAAGCGCTCTTGGCAAATCGTCTAATTCCCATAAGTAGACATCACCTCGATTATTCCAAGCAAGGGCATCATTAGGATTTAGTTCAATTGCTTGGGTAAAATCTTTCAGTGCCCCTTGCAGATCGCCCAGGCGTAAACGAGCAAAACCTCGGCCATTGTAGGCTTGAGCATAGCGAGGATTTAGTTGAATTGCTCGGGTGTGATCTGCCTGCGCTCCTCGGTAATCACCTAATTTACAATAAATAATACCCCGGTTGTTGTGAACATATGGACAATTAGGCTTGAGCAATATCGCATTTGTGCAATCCTCAAATGCTCCGGCATCGTCTCCTAGTTCCTGGCGAACAGTAGCCCGGTTATTGTAGGCATCTGCATAATCAGGATTGATCTTAATTGCTCGATCGAAATTTTTAATTGCTCCTTCAAAATCTCTTTCCTTAGCCTTGTTTCTTCCCAGTTCATCGAAATCCGCAGCATAGATCGGAGAGTGCGATCGCACAGTCTCCACCAGATCATCAATATCACTGTCCGAGACAAAAGTTGTAATCTCTGCCTCGTTTTCATCTAACTTAGATGACCTGGTTTTGTATCCTGCTTGCTCAAGCCAATCGGGGATATCTCTCCAGTTGTTTAGCCTGATGTCTACTTTTCCCTGAGTAAGTTGTTTGACATACCGATACACAGTCTCACTTAGAGCGGCTTTCAATCCTCTCTCTTCTTTGTGAATCTTTTTAGCTAGGTCACTAGGACCACAACCACAAAGCAATCCTCGTAAATGCAGCTTCTCGACTTCTGTAAGTTCCCACATATGCGGTGCTACTTCTCGCTTGGCAACTGCCAAATCTTTGTACAACCTTTTTAAATCCCAGTCATTAGCCGCTAGGAGGAATTGTTCTTCTGGTGAATTCTGTGCCATTTCTAGGGTCTTATTCAGTTCCTAATAAACAATCCTAACAGACTTCCTAACACTTGTTTGGTAGCTGCCCTAGAAAGTTGCTAACACTTGTTTGGTAGCTGCCCTAGAAAGTTCTGCGAAGCTAGGGATGTAGTGATTCACTACTCAAAACTTAGCTGACGGAATTAATCATGTACAACAACAATCAGCACAACGAAGCCCAATTCTCCCAGCCACTACCCCCGCTTTCCCAAAAACAGGAATACGACTTCCAAACTCAAAAGAAAGTAGGAAAGACAGGAGAGGCGATCGTAGACAAGTGGTTGCAAATTCATGGCTATCGCATTGAGGATGTCTCAGATTTGCCACAGTATCAGAAAGCAGGTATTGACCGCGTACTAATTCGCCCAAACGGTTCAACTGCAACTGCTGAGTACAAGACTGATATAAAAGCCAAGCAAACTGGAAACTTGTTTTTTGAAGCTTGTGACGATCGCAACCGTCCATGTTGGGGATGGACTTCGCAAGCGGATCTCTGGATATTTTTCATTCCTCAACAGGAGATATTGGTCGTCGAACCGGGTAAATTCAGGTTGTTAGTTTCGCAGCAACAGCCAGAACTCCTGCAGAAAGTAGTACCAAATCGAGGCTACAGTGTCACTGGATTACCTGTTCCATTAGCAAAGGTACGGAATATTGCTAGTCACGTTTTCAAGTTTCCTGACCTTCTTTTCTAAAAAGAGACTCCCTGTTAATCTGGCGATCGCCTACTCAAGGCGATCGCCATTATTGGAGTAATAATACTTAGCAAACGCTAATTGGGCGATCGTTATGTTTTAATTTATATTTGAGCAAAATCCAAACAAAGCCAGCCATGAGTCCTAAATCAATAGCCGTAATCAACTTCAAAGGCGGTGTCGGGAAGACTACCGTAACTTGGAGTCTAGGAAATATTATATCCCAAGGAACCGACTTAGAAGTCTTGATGTTAGACTTAGATCCGCAAATGTCGCTCACAGAGGCGATCGGACTTAACGAAAATACAGGTCATTTAGATGACAAATTTGGTAAGTGGTACGAAAAATCTCTCAAGCATAGACTTACAATTTACGACGCTCTAGAAGTCTTTAAAAAAGCCGGACAGAATTTTAAATTTCCCGTTGGTTTCGACACCATTTATCAGATTGACGAACAGTTGCATTTTGTCCCTTCAGTTGAAGAATTGTATTGGTTAGATATCGATGGATTTGAGGGAAAAAGTGTTAAAGACTTCATCCGCAGATTCATCGGCAAAATCGCCAACTCTGCCAATCTCCCCAAATACGACTTGATGCTTTTTGACTGTTCGCCTTCCTTCAGTCTCCTCACCTACAGCGTACTCTCTTGCTGCGACTTAATATTAATTCCCGTCAATCCCGATTATTTTGGTTCTAGGGGATTGAGTTTAGTTTTAAACTCGCTCCAGAAACGGATTGAGCCTTATCCGTTTCCCAAGATAGCAGTCTTTATGAATAAAGCTAAAACCTATGGAGGATTGCTGACAAATGAAGTTCAGTTTTACATGAGAGAAGTAAAGAGACTTTGCGACGAGATATCAAAAGATAATAACATAGAAGTTAGATTTTTAGAATCGACGATTCGGGAAAGCGTCGGGCTAAAACGGGCGATTAATGAGGGAGAACTGCCGCGAGAATTAGTGAGAGAATTTGAAAAACTATGGCGCGAGTGTGAGGAGTATCTAAAATGAGTAAAAAAGAAATTTTGGCTGCTTCCGAACAAGAAAGCGGGGGGTTAGTTGAGGAAATTGGCGAACTTAAGGAGATCTTGCGGGACGTTGCTCGAAAATTAACCCGGCTTGAGACTCAAGTCAAGCGGGGAGTGGTTTCTGCTGGCTCAAAAACTTCGGATATTACCAGGGGTGCTGATGTTAATAAACCTGTTAATTTATCGGCTGCCAATGTTCTAGAAGTTTATGAAGAACTGCGTTTACAAGCTAAGAATGGTAATGAAGAAGAGGTGAGGCAAAAGTTGTTGGCCATGAGTGCAACTGACTTGAACTTGATGTGTTGCGAGTTAGGGATGCCGCCCAGCAGCAAGAATCCGTCCCGCAAAAAAATGTTCGAGCTAATTATTGGCAGAATTAAACAGAGTTTGAGGCTGTCGAGACATATAGACCGACAAACACTTTGAATGGGGCATGGGGAATGGGGCATGGGGAATGGGGCATTGCTGCCAAGTCGGCATTGGTAATAGTTTGGAGTTAGAATTTGCCATATCCCCCCAGCACTTTAAGAAGTCGGCGATATGAGGACTGAAGAGTGTGAAGATTTAAAAGTAAGGAGATGATATTGACAAAATGCGTTTTCATAAATTATTGCGAATTAGGCCGATCGCCCTTATCTCCCTAACACTCTCAATCACCTTGTTTTTGAGCCTTCACACCCCTCCCCCAACCGTAGCCCAAAAACCGAAGATACTAGCGTTTACCGCCCTCCAGAGGCGCGGCAGCGAGTTCAGAAACAGTTTATTTGCCCTCAATGCTACCAGTTCCGCTCGCCACGAACTTACACCTAATATAGATGTTAGCGCTCCCCTAGTGTGGTCGCCCAACGGCCAGCGACTGGCTTTCGTTAGCGGATACACCGAAATCTATACAGTCAATGCTGACGGTTCTCGACTAACTAAACAGTTTGCTGAGGGTGGTTGCAAAGCACCTAATTTTGAAATAGCTTGGTTTTCCAACAGCCAGAAACTTGTTTTTGCCCGTTCTTGCGACGGTTTTACCTCTGATGCTCCCGGCAGCCAATCACTTTATACAAGCACCACTTCGGGCATTAAAGGAACTAAATTAGTTAGGAATTGGGAGGTAGGAGGACAGCCGCCTAAAACAGAAATTTCATCGGAATTTTACATTTCACCCGACGGCCAACAGGTAGCATTTGTCAAGGATAAAAATATCTACAAAATGAATGCCGACGGTTCGGGAATGACCAAACTAACTAAAAGTCCCGTCGAATATATATCCGAGGGAATTCAACTTGTTTGGTCGCCCGAGCGCACAAAAATTGCTTTCCTGTTCGGCGCTTATCCGAAACAGCAAATTTACACAATTAATGCCGATGGAACCAACCTCAAAAATTTGACAAACGACCCGCAACATGAGGTTTACAACGGCAAACTCTTGTGGTCGCCCGACAGCAGTCGCATTGCTTACTATTACAATAAACCTGGCGATTCATCAGGCGAACAGCAAGATATTTACCTGCTCGACATTAACCGGGGGACAGCCAAGAACCTCACCCAAAAACCCAGAAACTACGACGAAATTTCGTGGTCGCCGGATGGCAAATTTATTGCTTTCGTCGCCGGAGAGTTCAACAATCAAAAACTCTACACAATCAATGCTGACGGGAAGCAGCTAAATCAACTAGCTACCAGGCTAAAACCGTCAGAAATTTCAGAATTAGCTTGGTCTCCTGACAGCCAGCAAATTGCTTTTATATATAATGAAACCGCAGGCGACAAAAGAAACTTGTATGTAATTAATCAGGACGGTTCGGCATTGACTAAATTGACAAACGACAAAGATTTGTATCCTGGCAATCCGGTTTGGCAACCGCAGTAAAGTTAAGAGCCAAAATATGCTGTAGGGGTGGGTTTTAGCACAGATAAACCCAGGAGGGCGGGCTATCTTTGCATCGCCTTGGAGGGAAAGCGGGTTACTAAACAAGAAAGAATCCACCAAACTGAACACTCAAAAATATTCTTAAATTGGGGAAGATGCAATAATTTTTTTCTCCTTTAATGGCTGGTGAACTTGCAATTCATTGGACTCAACTTCATGGTGTTTTTCATCCTGCACCTGTTTATCAATTTTGGGCAACTTTAAAATCGCCCCAGCTAAAACCCAATAATACACGGACACTGGATCTACATCCAGCGGATACCATTGAGTATTGATCGTAATAAATGCAACAAACACCCAAAAACTAGCTCCGTAACTCCGCAAACTTTTGTCCTTGACAGATCGGTAAGCTCTAAAAGTTAGAAAAGCTAAGTGTAAAAGCATGATCTGAAAACTAATCATTCCTGGATAACCGAGTTCGTAGATCAACTTAGGTTGGAAAGTTTCAATTAGCTGCGTGGTACCAAATATTCGCGTTGAATTAGTTGCTCGTCCCACACCTCTACCAAGAGGTTTATCAATGATAAAATTGTTGCTCTGCTCGAACTGATTAAAGAGAAACTGCTGGGGCGGTGCAGCATTCCAGCGACTAACAAAACTCTCCCACCGCTGCTCGATAATTCCCGGGTTAATAGCTGCACCGACGAACAGCAGAATCGCCAGTCCTGCACCGATGGGAATAAATCGTTTTAAATTAACTAATTGACCGGTGAGAACTAGCAGGATTGCTGTAGCAAGGGGAACCATAACTAAAGCAGCTCTTTGACCGGAAATAACTGCATTGGCAAATACTAATGCCATGCCAAATAAACCGATAACTCGCCACCAGAATGAAGGGTCGCAAAAGGCAGAGGCAAAGGTTAAAAAAGCATTAGAAATTAAAAACCACGCCCACTGCCAAGGCGCGACAAAAGTTCCCGGCAAGCGGACAAACTTGACTTCTGGACTGAACACCAAGGAACCGCCGACAAAACATCTAGCTTCCAGCGTTGCTTTATATAATTCTGCTCCGGTCATTCCTCTGGTTCCCGCACACTTTCCACTTTGCAGCAACAGGTACTGAATCAAACCGAGAAGGCAGCAAACGATCGCCAAAACGATGTGCATTCGACTAAAAAACACCAAATCCTTCTTAGTGCGGAGCAGATAATAGGTACAAGCAATCAGCGGTATGTAACCTATCAATACTTTTAAGCCGAGAATTCCTTGCAGGATTGGTTTGTCGCCCGCCCTAGGATTGAGCTGCATCTCCCCGTTGACAAAAATTAAAGTCAGCATTGCCATCATCAACAGGATGCTGAAGGTAGAAAGCATTTGTTTGGGAATGAACAGGGGCAACTGTTTCTTTTTGCAGCTTTGAATTAGGGCGATGAGCGCTGGTATGTAGAAAGCATCTTTGGCTACTTGAAATGCAGCATTCCCGCCGCCAATTGCGTAGGTAATTGTACCACTGAAAGGTAGGTAAATTAGAAAAGTCCACAAAGCTTGACGGGGGTATTTGTAGGAAAGCAGCAAGATGGCTGCGGCTGCGCCTCCTGCAATAGCAATCTTAGGGCCGGCTACGAACAACAGGGGAATGCTGAGAGCAACGGTGACTAAGCAGCTTATGGCGATCGCCTGCACCAATTCATTGCGCTTTTCTGAAATTTTGCGTTTTTGTGCAGCTACTTCTTTTTTGCTGAGCGCTGTTGTTTTTTCGCTGTGCTTGTGTTTGGATTTCTTGGATTTGCGCTTGGTTTTCAACATATAGCAGAAGCAAGAAGGAAGAGAGAAGAAGGAAGTTCGGCAACGGATTCGCTTTCGGAGGATGTAACGGATGTAACGGATGTAATGGATGTTAGTCCGATGCAAGATGGAAGAGGGAAGAAGGAAGAGGGATTTAGGAATGAAAAATAAATAAGTTGATGAGTTATCGGTTATAATGAAAAAAGTGCGCTTATTGCCATTTTCGCTCCTAGAGAGCTCAACTCACAACGGATTTTTCTACTTAACTATTCTAACTTACTTTTAAATCCATGTTTTATTCTAGTTCAATTGAGCCAGAAATGAAAAATTTTTATAAATACTTATCAGAAAATGATAAAAGAAGGTATGCAGAAGAAAGAATCTCAAAAATTAGGATGGGGTGGAATTAGCTATGTAATGCAACTTTTGGGCTGCCGCCGAAATACCATCATCAAGGGATTAGAAGATTTAGAAAAAATGGACTCAGAGACACTAAAGAGTTCCAGGATCAGAAAGAAAGGAGGGGGAAGAAAAAGTATTCTGTCTACTCAAATCTGCATTGATGCAGCATTTTTAGAATTTTTTTAAAATCAAACAGCCGGAACCCCAATGAATGAGTTAATCAAATGGACTAATCTGACGCATAAAGAAATAGCTTCTGGACTACCAGTGGCAGGTTTTACCATTAGTCTCCCCTTAGTGGCAAAACTGTTAAAAAAGCAGGGATATGTGATGTGAAACTAAAAGCAACAAAAAACACACAATAGGAATTAATGAAAATCGGGACGCTCACTTTAAAAATATTGCGAGACTTGATACAGAGTATAAAGAAGCCAACAATCCTATTATTAGTTTTGATACATAAAAAAATAAGTTTTAGGTAATTTGTATCGTCCGGGAAACCTCTATAAAAAAGAACCTGTCACTACTTTTGATCATGATTTTTGGAGTTTAGGTTCCGGAAAAATGCTCCCACATGGGATTTATGATTCTCAACAAAACCGAGGATATATAACATTAGGAAACAGTAAAGATACCAGTGAATTCGCCTGCCTGTGAGTCTTTAAAAAACTGGTGGAATAATTATGGAAAGGCTAGCTACCCTAACGCTAATTCTATCTTGGCTAAATATGAGGGTGGAGGTAGTAATAATGTTAATCCTTATATTTTCAAATAAGATTTCCAGAAATTAGTTTTAGTTAATGAAAGAGGAATTGACATCAGAATTGCTCATTACCATCCTTATAGATATAACTATAATCCCAGAGAACATCGACTTTTTCCTTATATTACTAGGGCCTGTCAAGGAGTAATTTTTACAGGTTTAGAATTAATAAAAGCTCGTAGAAAAAACTCAAACTAAAACGGGACTATCTGTAGCTGTAAATATCCTTAATAAAGTTTATAACAGTGGTCGAAAGGTAGCTAATAATTTCAAAGATGCTGTGCAAATTGTTTTTGATGAATATTTGCCCAAATGGAATTATCGAGCCGTACCTCAACCCGAGTAATTGATTAAGTTATTTATTTTTCATTCCTAAGTAGTGGTTTATAGTGTCATGGCTGCATTTTTTTTTATGGTCAGCTAGATTGGTCAGCGTATAATTAACCTGACTGCTCAGTAAATATTGGCAATAGTCTAGTTGGGTAAATTCCCTACAGTTCACCCTGTTTATTATGCCTCCACTATATAATAACTACTCTGAAAAATTAATTCATTCCTCCCCTAATGATATTAAAATTTATAATATCAAGAGGTCGGGAAGTTTATCAGGGTTTATAGCTCTATCCAATGGGTCTTTCTAAGCCGCGTACGCTATCTCTAGTGTTCGTGCGTAAGTCGTAAAAAAAAGAAAATTGAAAGTTTTGGTTTTGTTCCTCAACCTAACCTACACTATTAATAATTTGTGTAAGGGGAATGTTTATTACTAACTCTCATTATTCACGACACGGAAGTTACGGAAATACGGATAACTGTTGTTTTCCTGAGTCCTGATTCTTTCTTGCTTCTTCCTTCTTCTTTCAACGTCCCAATTCCTCGTTACTAATTCCCAAATGACTCGCTTAGCCACAACAATAGAAGCCATACTTTACTTAAAAGGTCAGCCAGTGTCGATCGCAGAAATTGCCGAGATTGCCAAGTGCGATCGAGCCGAAGCCGAAGACGCCATCATCGAACTCATGTCTGACTCGTCCCACCGCGACAGTGCATTAGAAGTCGTCGAAACTCCCACAGGATACAGCCTGCAACTCAGAGAAGAGTTTGCCAGTTTAATGCAAACTTTAATACCTCCAGAATTAGGTGTGGGAGCTTTGCGGACGCTGGCTGCGATCGCCCTCAAAGGCGGCATCGCTCAGCCAGATTTAGTTAACTTGCGAGGTTCAGGAGCTTACCAACAAGTGCAGGAACTTGTAGAAATGGGTTTCGTCCGCAAACGGCGATCGGCTGAGGGGCGGTCGTATTGGTTACAAGTTACCGAGAAATTTCATCGGTACTTTCAAGTAGACCAACTGCCAAAACAATTGCAAATTGACTTTCAGGCAAATTTGTACCCAAGCAATGATGAGTAGTTTGAAGTACAATGTAACCAGCCAGAAATTAAGAATCGCCAAATGGTTTTTCACCCTGACTTTGACACATCCAATGCCCAACAAACCGCAGTCAATCCACTGCTGAAGTACCTCCAACACCAATCGCCGGAGGTTCTAGCCCGCGTCGCCAAGTCCGTCAGCCCCGACATCAGAGAAATTATCTCTCATAACGTTCAAGGACTTGTCGGCGTTTTGCCTTCAGAAAATTTTAACGTCGAAATTACCACCGATCGCGAAAACTTAGCAGGTTTGCTAGCTTCAGCGATGATGACAGGCTATTTTTTGAGGCAAATGGAGCAAAGGATGCACCTAGAAGAAAATTTAGCAAGCACCAGCTCGATTCAACAAAACTCACCCAAAGACAAGTAAAAAGATCAACGGGTAGGGGAAGCCAGAAAGATGAAAGTTGTTCAGAAAAATCCATAATCCTGAATCGTGGAGGCACAGGGAATAAAGAAACCGGGCTGTTAACCGGGTATCCCTCGCGCTACACCGAGGATTTTGGTGAAAAAACCCGGTTCCTGCGTCCAGGACTATAAACCATCCGATTCATCTTCCATCCTCCACCCTTGCAACTAATACCAATTTCAAAAAAGAATGCAACTGTAAATAAGCTCCAAATCCTTATGCAGTAAATCATTCTTAATTCTTTAATCGAAAATCGAAAATCGAAAATCGAAAATCGAAAATGGTATTAGCCACCGGCGGAGCTACCCGATAGGGGAAAAGCACCCGGACGTACTTTAATTTTCTGAACTTGACCCAAACGGTTAATTTCCACTTCGAGTTCTTTGCCCACAGCAGTGTTTTCCACCCGTTCTTGCACGTCCCCAGGAGTGTTAACCGCAATTCCGTCAACTTTTTGAATGACATCTCCAGGGCGCAAGTCGGCTTTTTGAGCGGGGGAATTTTCCACGACTCGCGCCACGGCTACGCCTTGATCGAGGGTAATTTTATTATTATCGAGCTGTTTGTTGAGTTCTGCCTTGGTGGCGGCAGTTAAGCTGACCATTTGAATGCCGAGATAGGGATGTTCGGCTTTACCTTTGGCGAATAGCTGATCGGAAACTCGTTTGGCGGTTTCGATCGGAATTGCAAATCCCAAGCCCTGAGCGTCGGCGCGAATGGCGGTATTGATGCCAATTACTTCGCCTTGGTCATTGAGCAGGGGGCCACCAGAATTGCCGGGGTTGATGGCGGCGTCGGTTTGGATGAAGCGGACTCGCTTGTCGGGGATGCCGACTTGGGAACTAGATCGACCCGTAGCGCTGATAATGCCCACAGTCACGGTATTGTCCAGACCTAAAGGATTGCCGATCGCGATCGCCCACTGTCCCGGTACAATATTGTCCGATCGACCCAAAGCCACCTGCGGCAGTTCCTTAGCATTAATCTTAACCACAGCGACATCCGTCAGCGGATCGACTCCCTGCACCTTACCCTCAAACTCGCGGCCGTCTTTGAGCGTCACCTTGACAGTATCCGTCCCGGAGACAACGTGAGCATTAGTAACGATGCGGCCGTCCGAAGTGAGAATAAACCCGGAGCCCGTACCTCTCTTGACTCGTTCTTCCGGCTGCGGCAAATTCTCCCCAAAAAACCGACGAAACAAAGGATTTTTGAATGCTTCCGGCACTTGATTCGCCACCTTGCTTGATGCGTCAATCCGCACTACAGCCGGGCCGACTTTTTCGGCTGCTTCAGCAATAAAATTGGGATTGCTGCGATCGACTGCCCGATTTTCCTGAACTGGAGGAGAGGGATAGGGGGGGATTTGCTGGCGTACTACTGGCAAAACCAATCCGGTTTCCAGATTGTTTGAGCCTTGCAGATAGCGATTTCCCAACCATCCCATACCTCCGCCGATTGACAGCAGAGTCACATAAAGGGTCGCTTGCTTAAAAGATAAACTCATTTAATAACTCCCGCTAAATACCTCATCCCCGCAGACAGGTTCCGAATCAAGCTTTTTTGTCTTGGCGACGGGAAGGAAGCGGGGCGGGGCGTACCGCTTCCTCAAGAACATAGCTGTTAACAGGCAGGCGCCCATCGGCATCACAGGCAATTTTGCCGGATTTGCCAAGAGCGACTCAAACTAATAATTCTCATCCTAACTTGGCTTAGCCTGGGATTTACAGTCTGGGGGTGGCTAGAGCTTTCAAATATGCAATTTTACAGGATTTTAAAATTGTCAACTGTCCGAAAGGAATACTTTTTTATGTACATAATGACTTTGAAACGCTTATTTCCGCTGATTTTTGCATTAATTTGGTCGATCGCACCCGTTGAGAAAACGGCGGCAAATACCGAGATCCCACCTGCAAATCTTCCTTTAGGTACACCTGTGGAAAACCCCGACCCAGCCCGCGATTGCCCGAGTCCGGCTATGTCTCGGTTGCGCCGCCACACGGTGGCCCAAGGCGAAACAATAGAAAGCATCGCGCGGCAGTACAGTGTGATTCCTGCGGCGCTGATCGGGATAAATCCGATGTTGCGGGGCGGTGGAGTATCTGCTGGAAGTGCGATCGTCATTCCTCCGTACAGTGGCATCGAGGTAGAAGTGCCTGCGGGCTGGAATTGGCAAAAACTGGCAGAAGCTTACAAAGTGCCCGCAGATTTGCTATTTGAGGCGAATGGGTGCAGGCCTTTGGGGAAAACGGTGTTTGTGCCAGCGGTGAATAGGTCGATCGGGCCTTCTATCAATCCTGATGCAACGCCATCGGTGCAAGGATTTCCGCTGCCGGCCCCAGCAGTGGAAGCTTTGCGTTACGGGCGGCAATTGCATCCGGCGCGACGCGAATTTTTTTTCCACAGCGGGGTAGATTTTTTGGCCTCGGAGGGTACGCAGGTTTTGGCGGCGGGCGAGGGGACTGTCGCCTTTGCCGGGCCGCAGGGGGATTACGGGAATTTAGTGGTGGTGAACCATGAAGCGGGGAAGCAAACGCGCTACGCTCATTTGAAAGATATTGCAGTAAAAGTCGGTCAAAAAGTGCAGTCTGGAGAAGTTTTGGGAACTGTGGGGACGACGGGAAAACGGGACATTCCGCCATCTCATTTGCATTTTGAAGTTCGGTACAATTCGGGTTTGGGTTGGGTTGCTGAAGACCCGCTGCTTTATTTGCAAGCGACTATTAAAAAATAGGATTGTTAGTGTGCTGGGGGGGTAACAACCCGCCCCAAATTTAGGCGGGGTAAGGATTGAGCTGTGTTGTGGTTAAAAAAGATAGGCAGCAGAATTATTACACGATTGCCTATTCCCAAAAATATGTTACCAACATTTTACTAGACTCAGTTACAAAAACAACTGACGCAAAACCCGTTTATTTTCCTCACAATCTTTTTGAACCTGATAGAATCCGAGAAACAAGTAACGATCGCACTAATCGGGTTCCCATTAATCACTTATTTGTTAACAACTTATTGCCCGATCGCACATTTCTCTCAAATTCGATCGCCCGATCAACAAAAAACCCGATCGGCGGGGCCCCAGAAACCGGGTTTTTACCAAAATACTTCGTTACAACCCACAGATTCGGCCAAAAACCCGGTTTTTTTTGTGGGAGGCGAGGGCCCAGAAACCGGGTTTTTTACGAAGATACTTGATTGTAGTCCAGAAATTCGGTAAAAACCCGGTTTCTTTGTCGGAGTCGGTAAGTCCTGACACGCCCTCATCCCAACAACAACTCCTGAAACCGCACATCACCCCGAATCCCATCAAAATCCGCATCTGTTTTCGCTAACTCTCGATATGTTTCCGGTTCCAATTCAATCGCGCGCCGCAAATTTTCCAGCGCTAACTCAACATTACTTTGCAAGGCGTAAATGCAAGCTTTATTATAATAAACCTTAGCATAATCCGGGTTGATTCGTAAAGCCTTATCAAAATAATCTATCGCTGACTCATAGCGACCTAATTTCCTCAAAGCATAAGCTCTACTACCCAAAATATCGCAATCATTTGGGTTAATTTGTAAAGCCTTATCAAAATAATCTATCGCTGACTCATAGCGACCTAATTCCATCAAAGCATAAGCTCTACTACCCAAAATATCGCAATCATTTGGGTTGATTTGTAAAGCCTTATCAAAATAATCTATCGCTGACTCATAGCGACCTAATTTCATCAAAGCATAAGCTCTACTACCCAAAATATCGCAATCACTTGGCTCCAATTCCAAAGCTCTGTCATAGCTGGATATTGCCTCTTCATTACGTTCAGCCATTTCCAGCGCCATGCCGTGCCAATGCCATAAATAAGCTTTATTTGGTTGAATTTCTAGCGCTAAATCAAAACAGCAAATAGCTTGTTCGTAGCATTCCAAATTGAATAGCGCTTCGCCTCCTTGTTCGCTCCAAAAATCCCAGTCATCAGGCTCGATACTCATAGCTCGATCCCAGCTTTTGCGGGCTGCATTTTGATTGCCGCACTTCATCAACGCCAAGCCTTGGTAAAACCAAAAATCTCGATTTTCCCCCTCTATTTCTATAGCTTTGTCGAGACTGGCGACAGCTTCTTCACAGCGCTGCAAATTGTACAAAACCTTACCGAGTTCAAACCAAACAACAGCCGCATCCGACCTCACCTTCGCAACTTCAGTTAATTTTAGTAATGCTGCTTCATACTGCCCTGTTTTAGCCAGCAGAAAACCATCGTAGAACAAAGTAACGGGATTATTTAGCAGTGTTGAATCCGCACTGAGAGCGGAATCGGGAAACTCTTTCATTCCCTCCAATCGCAGGAAATGCACCCGGCCCGATCGATCGCCCGCTACAACTGTCACCCCATCAGGGGCGATCACACAGCAACTAAACTCAGCATCTCCGCTGAAACTAGCAATTTCTTTGCCACTAAGCAAATCCCAGATTTTGAGGGTTTTATCCGATGAAGCGGAAATCGCGGTTTTGCCGTCGGGTGCGATCGCTACTGCAGATACGGGTCTAGTATGACGGGTGAGGGTTCTAACTTCGGTACCTGTCTCGGTGTCCCAGATTTTCAGGGTTGTATCCATTGAAGCGGAAATCGCGGTTTTGCCGTCGGGTGCGATCGCTACTGCAGATACGGGTCTAGTATGGCCGGTGAGGGTTCTAACTTCGGTACCTGTCTCGGTGTCCCAGATTTTCAGGGTGCCCTCCCATGAAGCGCCAATCGCGGTTTTGCCGTCGGGTGCGATCGCGACTGCAGATACCCCCCAAGTATGACCGGTGAGGGTTGTTAATAGTTCGGTGCCTGTCTCGGTGTCCCAGATTTTCAGGGTTTCATCCTTGCCTGTCTCGGTGTCCCAGATTTTCAGGGTTTCATCCTTTGAAGCGGAAATCGCTGTTTTGCCGTCGGGTGCGATCGCCACTGCATTTACCCAGCTAGTATGACCGGTGAGGGTTCTAACTTCGGTACCTGTCTCGGTATCCCAGATTTTCAGGGTGTTATCGCCTGAAGCAGAAATCGCTGTTTTGCCGTCGGGTGCGATCGCCACTGCATTTACCCACCTAGTATGACCGATGAGGGTTCTAACTTCGGTACCTGTCTCGGTATCCCAGATTTTCAGGGTGTTATCCCATGAAGCGGAAATCGCGGTTTTGCCGTCTGGTGCGATCGCTACTGCTAGTACCCCGCCAGTATGATCGGTGAGGGTTCTGAGTGAGTTACTTGTCTCGGTGTCCCAGATTTTCAGGGTGCCATCCCCTGAAGCAGAAATCGCGGTTTTGCCGTCGAGTGCGATCGCTACTGCTAGTACCAAGCTAGTATGACCGGTGAGGGTTCTAACTTCGGTACCTGTCTCGGTGTCCCAGATTTTGAGAGTTTTATCCTCTGAAGCGGAAATCGCGGTTTTGCCGTCTGGTGCGATCGCCACTGCTAGTACCACCCTAGTATGACCGATGAGGGTTAATAGTTCGGTGCCGCTCTCGGTGTCCCAGATTTTGAGAGTTTTATCCCCTGAAGCCGAAATCACTGTTTTGCCGTCTGGTGCGATCGCTACTGCTGGTACCCCGCCAGTATGACCGGTGAGGGTTCTAACTTCGGTACCTGTCTCGGTGTCCCAGATTTTCAGGGTTGTATCCATTGAAGCGGAAATCGCGGTTTTGCCCTCGGGTGCGATCGCTACTGCTAGTACCTCCTCAGTATGACCGGTGAGGGTTAATAGTTCGGTGCCGCTCTCGGTGTCCCAGATTTTCAGGGTTGTATCCGCTGAAGCGGAAATCGCGGTTTGGCCGTCTGGTGCGATCGCTACTGCTAGTACCTCGTCAGTATGACCGGTGAGGGTTAATAGTTCGGTGCGGCTCTCGGTGTCCCAGATTTTCAGGGTGTTATCCTCTGAAGCGGAAATCGCGGTTTGGCCGTCTGGTGCGATCGCTACTGCTTTTACAGAGCTAGTATGACCGGTGAGGGTGAAAAGTTCGGTACCATTCTCGGTGTCCCAGATTTTCAGGGTTGTATCCCCTGAATCGGAAATCGCAGTTTTGCCGTCTGGTGCGATCGCCACTGCACTTACGAACTCAGTATGAGCTGTGAGGGTTCGCAGACATCCTTCTCCCGGCCGCTCTAAATTAGCCCTCAAAGGCCACAGGCAGGGACTATTTCTCGACTGCTTAGCTTGTTCCACGATCGCCTGAATCTGGGGCAGTTCAAAATCCACCAACCTCCCCCACAAATGACCTGCCAGTTGCGTTTTATCCTTTTCCAAAACGTGCGCCGACTTGCGAATTGCCCCTTGAATCAACCGCAAAGTTTCAGTTTGCCCCTCCGACAGCAAAACATCAGAAATTCTCGCCAAATCATAATCCTCAATTAACGCTTGAACCCCCAAGGCATCCAGCTTGGCCTCAATAAAATCAAAATCCGTCAACAACTGATGCAGTCGTTCCCCTTGAACACTCTCTGCCAAATGCCCCGGCAGAGTTTCCAAAGCATAAAGCCGCTTTTTCGGCGACAGTTTCCCCAACCGTTCTTTAAACTTACCCATCGCCGTACAAATCCCCCCACAAATTATCAGAAATCGCCGTTTCGATATCCCGCAGCGAAACCCCAGCTTTCTGCACTACATCCTTACGATGCAGAAATCTTTGGAAACTCGCGTGATAGATACTGTAATCTGGCGGAGTGTCGCTGCTACGGCGCAGAAACTGTTCCCAATCATCCAGAACTTCTTGCAAATCTAAAGCATCTTCTTCAGCAAAATCCGCCAAAAGATCGCAAGAAACCGGCTTGCGAGTTTTGGTCAACAAATAAATCACCTTCAACTTCCGGCGGCGCAATTCCTTATCTTTAACCGCCATTTCCATCCGCGCCCAATGCTTCTCATAATATCCTGACAACTCCCTCGGCAAATCTTGCAAACTCACATCGCTGTATTTGCCGCTGTCGATATCATTCAGCACATAGCGCAGGTACATAAAGTTATTCTGGCTTTTTTCCGCCACCGCCGCCACAAACTGTTCTCGCTGCAAATTTTGACGGTTAATCCAACTCTGAATTGACGCGCTGTTGCTGGTGCGTTTGTCAATATAAAGCTTGACATCCGCCAAACTTTCTGCACTGTACTGCATCAAATCAAAAACCTGATGATTTGGCAAAGGCAGAGATTCCGGTCGCTTCGAGACAATAAAATAAACATTATCCGGCAAAGCATCTGGCAAATAAAGGACATTGCTGCGCCCATGATCGCTCAGATCGACTTCATCGAGGGCATCCACAACACAAACTAACTTTTTTCCGCCCAGTTTAGCACTCACTTCCCCCAACAATCGACTGAGAAAATTGCCATCTGTAGTCGCATTTTCTGGCAATTTTGGGTAATCCAGTTTAAAGGCTTGAATTAACTGAGTGCAGGCATTTTCCAGAAATTGCTTTGCCTTAACAGTACCTTGAGATTGCGAGTTAAAATGGACAACACAGCGCCGCTGCATCAGCAGCACTAACTTTGCCATAATTGAAGTTTTCCCCACACCAGGATCGGCTTCTAAAACAAAATATCCTTTTGAATTTTTCTGCAAAAATTCAATTATTGCTTCAAACACAAATCGGCGGCCGGTAAAGTCTTGAGTGCGGTCTTGAATAATCGTTTCGCACTCGTAGGGAAGCGGCAATCGGGGCGCGGAAGTATCAACAAATCGTTCCAGCAAATTCTGAACTTGCGCCAAATCGGATCGGATGCCAATTTCTATGGATTCCAATTTCCCCATCACTTGACAAATCTGCTGCCCAGTTGCCACAGCCTCCAATTTGTGCATAATTTCCCCATTTTGCAGCCCCAAATCTCTCAGTTCCGCCAAAGCAATTTGGTGCAGATTCAACAGCATCGCCGCAAACTTTTCTCCTCCCTTCGCCGCATCCAGTTTCAGCACTTCGCGGTACGCTTTCGGGAAAGTTGTGTACAGCTTGGCCGCCACAAATTCCACAATTTCCGCATCGAAGGATTTGCCCTCGCTCGCCGCGAATTCGTTGAGGAAAGTTGCCCAATCTGCCGTTGTCAATCCGGTAACTCGATCGAACTCCTCGGCATCCGCAGAAAAAATCTTGGTTAACTGGTCTTCGGAAATATTTAAACCCCTTGACAAGTCGGCTGTATTCGTGTTAATATCCAGCCAGTATTCAGGAGTTTTCTCGGCTAATTGACTGAGTGCTGTTTCTGGATAAGGCAATTTTTTGGTTTCGGCGATCGCAATTAGGCGATCGGACTTCGCAACCTCTCTCAAAATATAGCCGATCGCCTCACCCGCCGCCTTAATCAAATCGTGATTATCGAGAATCCTCGGATTTTTGCTCAACCGTTCCGTCATCCGATTTGCCAGTTCATCAGCGGCCATAGTCTCAGCCATACTACCAGCAATCGCTGCTAAGATAGAAACTCCCCCAAGTGCGATCGGGCCGCCGATAATACCCGCTGCTGCTTGAGTTGCCGGATTGGCGATCGCATTTGAAATAACTTGTCCAATAGCCATCACCGCACTGCATCCAATTACCCTAGTTTTAAAATTAGCTAAGTCCATTAGTGGCATAAAATAAATATTCTTCTTTTCAAAAGTTAGTAGTAATTATATCTTGCCGGCTGCCCTTTAGTCCGTCGGGGGTTGAAATCCACATTATGCACCATTCTCACTAAGTCTTTCATGAACAGGCAAGATGCCTGTTCCACAAAGAGTAAATTTATTGTGGAACAGGCATCTTGCCTGTTGCTGACGCAAGATTCCTGTTCTACAAAGAGTAAATTTATTGTGGAACAGGCATCTTGCCTGTTGCTGACAATATTAATTATCTCGAACTTCTTTTTCTTGCAAAAGTTGGGTTGCCCAAACCCGATTTTCTTCCGATAGAGACGGTACGGGTTCTTGATTATAGTCGATCCGATAATCATAGCCAGCGCGATCGTAAATACCTGCAAATATTTCTGGTAAATTAACAATAGGTTCTACATCTTCCTCACGCAATGGAAGCGGAAATATAGGTAGAGAATCGCGGAGATTAAAAGCATAAAGTTCGGCAAACGGACGGCGATTACTGGGACTGACTAAAATCCGATAATCGCTTTGAATAGAATTATTAAGAATGGGCATAGATTCCCATTTTCGTAGTAAATCGATTTCCACTAAATTGGTTAAGCTGCCTAAAATACTCTGGCGTTTTTTGAGATAAGTAATTCTTCCTTCTCCACTACGTTTGTTCACGGGAGAAAGAATTTCAATTGCGGTGACAACTTGTTTGGTTGCCATTTCTCGCACTTCCAGGTAAGTCTGTTTAATTTTTTCAGGAGCAGGCACTTTAACGGTAGTCGGAAGTGTTATACTTACAGTGGCAACTGAACCTGTAGGAATATTCGGGTTATTAGATTGACGCTTAATCGCGACATCGGGGATACCTACTAAAAGGGAGTCGCTGTTACTGTCATTTGGATCGGTAATTTCATAGATGCGTTTGTCGATTGCAACCTCATATTTAGGGCGAATTTGAGGGACTAAGGATGCTGCGATCGCAGAAATTAACCAATGATGAGTTTCCTGCCAGAAATCGGGGTGTTCTAAGTAGGGGTCCATTCCAGGAAAAGGTGAAGGCATAGGACTGTTCTCCGATGTATTGACTTTCAAATCATTTTAGCATTTTTAATTTTGTAGGGTTCGTCGCTTTAAAGCGAGGCAGAGCCTCTGGATATAGGTTCCCAAGCTGGAGCCTGGGAACCAGTTAAAGCTTGTCAAAAACAGGCAGGATGCCTGTTCCAAAGTAATTATTGGAGATGTCTATTTGTAGATGAATTTAATCTGTTGTGGAACAGGCATCTTGCCTGTTGATTTTGGGCGGGCAAGATGCCCACCCCACAACAAATTTAATCTACTGTGGAACACGCATCTTGCCTGTTCATAAAATTATAGACACCCCAAATATCAACTACAAAACAGCAGCAACACTTGCCATCAACAACCCTTGAAACAATTTCACCCCATCAGTTTCGCCCAACATCGGATCGGATGCCCGTTCAGGATGCGGCATCATTCCTAATACATTGCCCGCCCGATTGCAAATACCGGCAATATTATTTAAAGAACCGTTGGGATTGCCAGCATCGCTAATTTTGCCCGCCTCTGTGCAGTAGCGAAACAGCACTTGTTCGTGGTCTTCTAACTCTGCTAAAGTATCCGCATCAGCATAATAGTTGCCTTCACCGTGGGCGATCGGCAAATCGATGATTTCACCCGAAGTATAAGCCGCAGTCCAACGAGTATTACCGCGTTCGACTTTCAAAGAAGCGCGATCGCAAATAAAATTCAATCCCGCATTCCGCACCAGAGCACCGGGCAACAAACCAGCTTCAGTCAACACCTGAAAACCGTTGCAAATACCCAGTACAAGTTTGCCCTGTTTCGCGTGTTCCGCAGTAGCCCGCATCGCTGGAGAAAAACGGGCGATCGCGCCGCACCGCAAATAATCTCCATAACTGAAACCACCGGGAATTACAATGATATCAATATCCGAAATATCGGTATCTTCGTGCCAAATCATCCGCGTCGGTTGGTGGAGTAACCCTTGAGTCACCCACACCACATCGCGATCGCAATTTGAACCCGGAAAAACAATAACTCCAAATTTCATAAGCTGCAGAAAGAAGGAAGAAGGAAGAAGGAAGAGGGAAGAAGGAAGAAGGAAGAGGTGTCAACATAAGACTAAAATCTTATGTTTTTCTCGCTTGTATGTAAGTCTCGATCCCCCTAAATCCCCCTTAAGAAGGGGAGTAGGGGTTGACTTTGAGTGCTCCGAGTTTTCGTGTTTTTAACGAAGACTTGGAACGCTCTTGTCCTCGCCTTTTTAAGAGAGACTTTGAACACTATTCTCCCCCCCTTATTAAGGGGGGTTAGGGGGGATCTCCGGGTTTCAAAACACCCTAGGGACGATCGCATTTATGCCGCCGCTGTCTCCACAGCAACAGGAATTTCAGTCAAATCAAAGCGATAATTTTCAATCACTGGATTGGCCAAAAGTTGGTCGCAAACGCGATCGAGTTGTTCGCGGGCCTCCGACTCACCAGCAGCAGTCAGCGTCAATTCAACATACTTCCCGATTCGCACACGCTCAACATTGTCGTATCCCATGTGTTGCAAACCAGACTGTACGGCTGTGCCGGCGGGATCTAAAACAGAAGGGCGGAGGGTAACATAGATTTGGGCAAGATATTTCTGAGTCACGGGAATGTTGCGGTAGGTGATGTGAAAGTTAGCCCCATTGTATTCTACAACCGAGCAGCGCGCCGATCGCCATTTGGTTAGCCCAAGTAAGATAGCCTAGAAATAGCGACAGATTTGATTCCAGCAGATTACACAAAAAAATTATGAGAACCAACCGCACCCGCAGTCAGGAGCGTATTTTACACTTGCTCAAGCACTTGAATCGATCGCTCTCAGCGCAAGATATCTACTTAGAACTGCGTAACAGCGACCAAAGCATGGGCCTAGCAACCGTTTACCGTTCCCTCGACGGTTTAAAGCGAGAGGGGTTCGTTCACGTCAGAACTCTCGCTAGTGGCGAGTCTCTCTACGGTGCCGCCCACCAAGACCAACACCACCTAACTTGTCTGGAATGTGGCACCTCCATTACGATCGACGAATGCCCCGTCCACCACTTAGAAAGCCAACTACAACAATCTCATTCTTTTAAGATTTATTATCACACTTTGGAGTTTTTCGGATTGTGCGATCGATGTACTCTCGCTCAAGAATCTTAGAGAAGTTATTAGTCATGAGTGATATCTATTCCGGTTGCACGAGCGAAATGATTATTGAGTGTTGACTGTTGACTGTTGACCGAAAGCCTCCAGGATAAAAGCCCCCGGATTCATCCGTCGAGAAATAAAAAACCTGTATCCGATGAAACTTGCCCCCCGAATTTATCCGTGGGGTCAATGCTTCAATTCTTTAATCTAAAATCTAAAATCTAAAATCGATTGACTCGGTGTCGAACCGCGCAGGCGGGTTTTGTTTGTGTAGCGACAGATTTCAACCTGTCGTTTTATTAACTAGCTCAAGGATGCAAAAACTCTAAATGGTCTCCTGGAATCGATCGCAATTTTGCAGCCGAGCCTTGCATTTTCAACCGGCCGCGTTCTAACATGATAATCCAATCGGCGCGATCGATCACTCGCGGCCTGTGACTGATAAAAATCGTCGTTTTCCCGTGCCGGTACATCAACAATTGTTCTAAAACTTCCGCTTCGCTTGCAGGGTCAAGCCCTGCGGTAGATTCGTCTAAAATCAATACGGGTGGGTTGTTGAGAATGGCGCGGGCGATCGCCAATCTTTGTCTTTGGCCGCCAGAAATATTCGCTCCAAACTCCCCTAAAACAGTTTGATATTTATCCGGCAATTGGCTGATAAATTCATCCGCCCCCGCAATTTTGCAAACTTTAACAATCTGTTCAAAGCTGATATCTGGACTGCCCAAACGAAAATTTTCGAGAATCGAACGGCTCCAAAAATGCGCTTCTTGAGGAACCAATACTACCTGCTGTCTGAGACTGTCAAGAGACAAATCCTGTAAGTTGTAACCGCCAATTCTAATATTACCGAATTGCAGCGGGTACAGACCAGCAATTACTTTTGCTAGCGTACTTTTTCCGCAGCCGGAATTGCCGATTAAAGCAATTGCTTGACCGCCCGGAAATGTGACAGAAAAATTTTCCAGCAAGTCAAGTCTGCCGGGGTAGTGAAAACTAACACCCTTGCAAACAATACCGTCGCGGTCTTCAATTGTTACGAAAGGTTTATTCGTATCGTCTTTAGTTTCCGGTTCAGCGTCGATGACTTCCGACAGCCGTTGAGTAGCTGTCTGCACGCGAGTCATCTCATCAGTAAATCCTACTAGCGAATTTACCCAAGTAGTGACGTTTTGATTCATGCTAATAAAGGCTAGCAACTGACCTATACTCAATACCTTGTCAATCACCAAACCGCTACCAAGCCACAGCAGAGTAATGCTGCCAGCAGAGGCAACAAAACCAGAAAATATATTGTTGAGAATGCCAATTTGTGTAGTGCGGAAAGTGAGCTTTGCTAAGCGACCGAAGCGGGTTTGAAATTCTTCCCAAAGTTGCTGTCCGCTGGTAGTAGTTTTGACAGTCAGCGCGCCTTTAAAAGTTTCTACTAAAACGCCTTGAGTTTCTGCTTCCAGCACAAATAAACTGCGCGTTTTTTGCTGCAACACGGGCAGAAATATCACTGTAGAGGCAGTCATTAACAGAGCTATAGCTGTAGCTGCTAAAGTCAGTTCTTTGCTGTAAAATAACATAAAAATAAAAGAAACTACAGCTATAAAAAATTGACTAGGCAAGCTGATAGCGACTTGAGAAACTAATTTATTTATTTCTTGGATATCTTGTAATCTACTGACAATTTCGCCACTGCGTCTGGTTTCGTAAAAGCTCAAAGGTAATCGCAGGAATTTGCGCGCAAATTCCATCACCAATCCCAATTCTAAACGCTGGGAAAACTGAGCAATTAAGTTCGACTCTACCAATCCTAAACTGCTGCTAAAAAGGTTCATAACTATAACTGCGATCGCCACACTCGCCAGGAGTTGTCTGTCGCCCCGCACCAGGATGTCGTCGGTGAGAATTTGAACTAAAAAAGGCGAAGAAATCGACAGCAAACCCAACACCACATTCAGCAAAAATGCTTCCATTAAAATCGGGCGATAAATCCCAATCCGGCGCATCCATTTTTCTAAGGAATTGGCGGGCGGTTGACCCTCTGCTGCGGCAAAAAACCGCTCAGCATCGGGTTCTACTAGCAAGCACAGCCAATCTGTCCAAGCTGCTGCTAATTCTGCTTTAGAAACATAGCGCATACCGACAGCCGGATCGCCGATCGCATATTTGTCGCCCTGCTTTCCGTACAAAACAACCCAGTGATAACCGCTCCAATGAATAATTGCCGGTAAAGGCGCTTCCTCAATTTGGTCTAAAATAGCAGCCGCGGCTCGCACGGATCGAGCATTAAAGCCGATCGCCTCAGCACCTTGTTTCAAACCCAGCAGAGTCGTCCCTTTTTGGCCGGTGCCCGCACATTCTCGCAAGCGGCTAATAGTAAAATTTTGTCCGTAAAACTTCGCGATCGAAGCCAAACAAGCCGCCCCGCAATCTTCTTCGCTCTGCTGGAGAACAACCTGGTATTTCTTAAACCTGTTAACTTGTCCGAATAATGGCATTTTGCCGATCAAAGGGATGTTCTTTAACATTTTGCAAAATGAATAATGGTAGAGCATAAAGAAGATTACTCATCACCAACTACCCAATCAGCAAAAAGCACCCATAAAGTTATGGGTGCTTTCTCGATTCCACAGTTATAGATCTGAATTGACTAGCACTAAACTTTAGTAGTAGGCGTAGCGGACTACTCTTCTGTATGAACCGTCGCAATTCCGGCGGTACACGACCCAACTGCGCCGCTGTCGGTGACAATTGTATCGATTGGCATAATAGTAACCGCCGTTGACGCTAGCTGATTCTTCAGGGGTGAGTTCAGCAAACAGTGAATTGTCCTTTGTTTCTTTCATGATTAGACTCCGTTTAACTTAATAAAATTGAAGGGAAACTAGAAATATTATTTAATTTCTAGTTTTTAGTGTAAATACTGAGTAATACTTCTTGTAGTCCTGTGCGACATCCGGAATACTACGGATAAATTTTCAAAATTTATTTTATCGCACAACTTGACTCAGCTATCTAAACCACTAGGGTTTTGTAAGGGATAGCGCGCCTCGGATCGTACAGATAAAGCTGGCTAGGCTGCGGCAGGAAAAACAGCATATTCAGGCGATAGCTGCTGCTGTTATCCGTCTCGCTGTTGCTTTTAGCACCGCTAACACCGCTGGTAATGCTGCCACCGTTGACAGTAGCAGATTCTCCATCGGTTACTTCGATGAAGAGTGAACCTTGTTGGTTTTCTGGCATAAATAACTCCTATTAATACCTATGTACTTACTTACTACCTACGCATACAGGAAAAACCCGGTAACAGCGCCAAATGTCATGGCGGAAACGCCGTATTTTCATGACAGTCGCCCGCTGGCTTCACTCCTCTTGATAATTGGGGAAGTTTGTGGGTGAGAACGGCAAAGCTGTGCGGATTTTTACCTTTACCCTGTGAATTTTGATTTAGACTTCTAAACCTATGCTTGGTTTCCGGAAAGCTGATCGTAAAAGTGACAAAACAAATCAGCGATCTCTCCCTCCCCCTAACTCAAAACTCCAAACTCCAAACTATTCCCCTCTCCCCCTTGCCGCCATGTCTCTCACTCCCGAAGCCACACCCGCTGAAACCTTTGATAACGACCAGTTTTTGCCCCCTGTCAGCCGCTGGACGACTTTGGGGGGCATTTTGATGGTGGCGACGTTTGGCGGGGCGATCGCCCTCGCTAGCGTCACCAAATACAGCGCTACAGTCAAAGCAGACGCGATCGTCCGTCCAGCCGGAGAAGTGCGCGTCGTGCAAGCCGCCACCGAAGGAACCGTCGAAAGCATTGCTGTCAGCGAGAATCAGACAGTAAAAGAAGGAGATGCGATCGCAGTTGTAGACGCTTCGCGTTTGGGCGCTCAAAAAAAGCAGTTACAAGAAATAATTAATCAGTCTCAAACAGCAGCACAGCAAATCAACCAGCAACTGCGCGACTTAGAAAATCAAATTTTGGCCAGCGCCCAATTTAAAACCATCCAAAGTGAAACTTCCGCCCAACAGGAATTAATCGAATCCGCTTTAATAAAATTCGCCACATCGCTGCCAGATGTCGCCGAAAGACTGGGCAGAAGTCGGCGGGTTTTGCTCGTCAAGCAATCGTCCCTTCAACAACAATTGATTCAAGCTAAAAAAGAACTAAATCAAATTGACTTAAAACTCGAAAATAGCGTGATTCGCGCGCCCGCTGATGGTACAATTCTCAGATTGGAAGTACGAAATACTGGTCAAAGCGTACAAGCCGGCAGCGCGATCGCCCAAATCGTCCCCAGCGACGTACCCCTGGTAGTAAAAGCCAAGGTGACATCCCAAGACATCGCCCGCATCCAAATCGGCCAACCCGTACAGATCAGGATTTCCGCTTTGCCTTTCCCCGATTACGGCACATTAAAAGGAACTGTCAGCGAAATCGCCCCAGATGCGATCGCCCCTCAAAATCCCACTAATAATTTAGGTACAGCTTATTACGAAGTGGCAATTAAGCCCGAACAAACTTATTTAACAAAACTCAAATCCGCCAACGGCCAATTCTTCGGAAACTCCCAGGCTAATGTCCCCCGCCAGTATTCGATTCAATCGGGAATGGAAGGCAGAGCCGATATTATTACCGGCGAAGAAACTGTTCTGACATTTGTTTTGCGGAAAGCAAGGTTGCTGACAGATTGGTAATGAGTCAACAGTCATTGGGCATTAGCCTGTATAGTGCGTCAGTCTTGAGGTTAGTCTGATAAATTTGGATTTTACCGACTGACGCACCTTACTTTATATTTGTTCTTTGTTTGACATTTGGCGATCGTAGGTATATTGTAGATTGTAGTAGATGCCACTGTCAACTATCTTAATCCACCAATCCAAAAGTTAATCTAACGTCCTAAGCTGGTAACTAACCACTAACCAACTCGCAACCAATGGGGAAGTACAGGCGACCTAGAATTAATTTCGTTTTGGATGAGGATATTAGAGACGACTTAACGGTATGGGCTAAGGAGGAAGGACGGACTATGAGCAATCTTGTAGAGCGAATTGTGACAGCCGCAGTTCAAGGAAAGCGGAACAGCCAGCCAAACCAAAACCCGCTCATCCAGCAAGATCGAGCCGGAAAAGGAGGCACTAGCAAATAGATAAACAGGTGTCTAGTATTTAAAACAGTGACCAACCTAGTAGAACCAGAACCGTCAGAACCAGAAAACATACACAGCGCTACTGACCCGGAGAAGTGCCGGGATATGGGGCGCAAGTACAGATGGAGGTTGAAGCGTATCGAACAAACAAGCGATCGCATTCTCAAGGTCAATTGCGTGTTTTATGGCGAACAAACCTCTTTTGAGGACAGTCGTTTTGGAGATACCGACGATGAATGAAACTTGGATAGTCTTTAAAGCTGAATCACTCTCAGCGCATGGCTGGGAAGAACGCAAGCTACTGCCCGTCGGTGGCTTGACCGATATTTTGGCAACAGAGTGGGACTTTTCGGGGAAATTGCCTCAAATCGGCGATCGCGTGCGAGAGTATGCAAACCTCGAAGATCCCGGCAACGGAATCACCCACGGTCGAGATGGAAACTGGATTGTTAAGAGTATCCACCAGTTCTCTTCGAGCGACACAAACCTGTGCATCGCGGTATGTTATTGCGCTTATGAACCCGTTGAGTCTAAATGGGTTGAATTAAAACGAGGAAAGCCTGTTAATGAGATTTTGCAACCCGCTGAAATTGGGTAGAAATCTCAGTATTTCTGATTAATTATCTTAAGTCCGCGAAGGCGGACTTTGTTTGATAATATGGGGTTTAAACCGCGCCCGTCATCAATGCGGTAACTGCAATTGCCAATCTCAAATCTCCCATCTCAAATTTCCAATCTGTATACCAGTATTCCAAGTAAAAAGAGCCGTTATTTGGCAGAATCGTCCCTGCGCCGAAGCGATAGAGATTCCCGAATTACCCGAATTTTTGGTAAATTTTAACGAATAGGCTCTGAAATTGAAATAACGTGTCAATATAGAAATGTGAGTTCAATTCTATTCTTTCCTCATGGGCAAACAGCGCGTTCTTTCAGGAGTTCAGCCAACCGGCAATCTTCACCTCGGCAATTATCTCGGTGCCATTCGCAACTGGGTAGAAGGTCAAAGTCAGTACGAAAATTACTTCTGCGTAGTCGATTTGCACGCAATTACCGCACCGCACAATCCAGCAACTCTAGCCTCCGACACTTACACGATCGCCGCACTGTATTTAGCTTGCGGCATCGATTTAGAATATTCTACTATTTTCGTGCAATCCCACGTCTCGGCGCACACAGAACTAGCATGGCTGCTCAACTGCATTACGCCGATTAACTGGCTCGAAGATATGATTCAGTTTAAAGAAAAAGCAGTTAAACAAGGTGAAAATGTCAATGCAGGTTTGCTAAATTATCCCGTGTTAATGGCAGCAGACATTTTGCTTTACGATGCCGACAAAGTGCCAGTGGGAGAAGACCAAAAACAGCATTTGGAACTCACCCGCGATATTGTAATCAGATTAAATCACCAATTCGGCACACCCGAAAAGCCAGTATTGAAACTTCCCGAACCGTTAATTCGGACTGACGGTGCGAGGGTGATGAGTTTGACAGATGGCACGCGCAAAATGTCAAAATCTGACCCTTCCGAACAAAGTCGAATTAATTTATTGGATTCGCCAGATGCGATCGCCAAAAAAATCAAGCGCTGCAAAACAGATGCCGTGAGGGGTTTGACGTTTGACGACCCCGATCGCCCCGAAGCTAGAAATTTGCTGACACTTTATCTCCTGCTTTCCGGCAAATCTAAGGAAGAAGTAGCAGCGGAGTGTGAAAACATGGGTTGGGGAGATTTTAAACCCTTGCTGACAGAGACAACAATTAATGCCCTCAAACCAATTCAGGATAAATACAAGGAAATAATGGACGATCCGGGATATTTAGAGTCTGTACTACGTCGCGGAAGAGAACAAGCAGAAGCTATTGCTAATCAAACTCTAACTAAGGTTAAGACAGCTTTCGGTTATTCTTTACCTGTTTAGTTGTTAGTTGTTAGTTGTTATTGGTTACTGGTTAAGAATAACAACTACCAACGGCCCACTAACAACTGCCAACTGCCAACTGTCAAATGTCAACTGCCAACTGTCAACTGTCAACTGCCAAATAACAAATAACCAATAACAGACAAATAATCATGAACCGTTTTCGCACAGCCTGCACCACCCCCGGAGAATTTATAATTACCGCCGAAGTTGCCCCACCAAAAGGTGGCGACATGACTCACACAATTCAAATGGCTGAACGCCTCAAAAACCGAGTGCACGCCATTAATATCACCGACGGGAGTCGCGCAGTGATGCGAATGTGCCCCCTAGCAGTTTCGGCGATTTTAGTGCAGCACGGAATTGAGCCAATTTGTCAAGTTGCTTGTCGCGATCGCAATCAAATTGGCCTGCAAGCGGATCTCATGGGAGCCCACGCTTTAGGCATTCGCAATGTATTAGCACTTACAGGCGATCCCGTCAAAGCGGGCGACCATCCTAAAGCAAAAAGTGTATTCGACTTTGAATCAGTACGACTGTTACAAGTCATTCAAAAAATGAATGGCGGCAAAGACTGGAATGACAAACCTTTAACAGACGGATTTACCGATTTATTTGTCGGTGCTGCCGTCGATCCGCAATGCCCCAGTTGGTCGGGTTTGCAAAGTCGATTTGAGAAAAAAGTAGAGGCTGGAGCACAGTTTTTTCAGAGTCAATTAATTACTGATTTTGAAGTTTTGGATAAGTTTATGCACCACGTTGCTGCGGGCTGCAACAAGCCAGTTTTAGCAGGAATATTTTTGTTTAAATCAGCTAAAAATGCTGAATTTATTAAAAAATACGTGCCGGGAGTTCACATCCCACAAGAGACGATCGATCGTTTAGCAAAAGCTCCCGAACCCTTGCAGGAAGGCATAAAAATTGCTGCCGAACAAGTCAAGCTAGCGCGGCAGATTTGTCAAGGAGTTCACATGATGGCCGTCAAACGAGAAGATTTAATTCCTCAAATTTTGGATTTGGCAGGAATCGAGCCACTAAGCTAAGATTAAACGTAGCGGCGGGTTTTACCAACTATCAATGCCTAAAATGAAGGATTTAGTAAACTCGTAAACCCGCCCACTCCCGCGCTACCATTTTGAACATCAATAAAACAATCATGCTTCAAACTGTAGACAATCCCACCACTTCTCCCGCAGTCGAACAACGTTTCACTTGCCGCGGTTTGACATGGCATCAATTCAAGGCTATTCAAGCTGGTTTGGAAGACGTGGCGAATGTACGCTTATTTTATTGTGAGGGAGTTTTAGAAATTGTAGGTACTGGAAGGTTGCAGGAAGCGATTAGGTGTTTGATGGGCTTGCTAATGGGACAGTATTTTCGGCAAAGAAGAATTGTATTTTTTCCCAGCGGTACTTATAGTCAGATGGTCGAATATCAAGTCGAGTATCAGGCAGATTTGTCTTATTGTTTTGGAACTATTAAAGATGTTCCAGATTTATGTATTGAGAGTGTTATCACTAGCGGTAGTCCGATTAAACTTCAGAAATACCGACGGATGGGAGTCCCGGAAGTCTGGTTTTGGGAAGATGGCACTCTAGAGCTTTACCATCTGCGAGAGGAAGGTTACGATCGCATTACTAGCAGCGAAGTGCTGCCTGAGTTAGACTTGTCTTTGCTTAAACGCTGCATTTTGTTTGCTTCACCTTTGGATGCGCTTGAGGAGTTTGCTAGAGGCATGGGCGATCGGGAAAATTGACAAATAAACTATTTTTGAAATAGCTCGATCGACTAAACGGTTATTAAATAGGAGCCACTGGCAATGACTGACTCAGAAATACTTAATTCTGATACCATTAAAACACTAAATACTAGCATATCAGAAGTTACAGTTTATACCGATCGCGCTTTGGTGACTCGGCGCGGTACAGTCGCTTTGACGGGAAACGAGCGAGAATTGGCGATCGCCTCTGTTCCCGCAACCCTCGAAACAGAGTCAGTCAGGGCCACGGGTGCGGGTACAGTTGCAGTGCGATTGCTGGGAGTGCGAACCGAAACAGTGTTTAGCAGCGAACCAGTGGGCGATCGCACTGCCGAATTAACCCAACAAATTCAGGAGTTACAAACCCAAAGACGGGGAATTAACGACAAAATAACCGCCCGAAAAATTCAGCTCAAATTTGTGGAAGGTTTGAGCGAAAAAAGCGTCGGTTTCTTTTCCAGCAGCATCGCCAAACAGCAGGTAGGTTTAAACGAAACTGGCGAATTGCTCAACTTTTTAGGAACTAATTACCTAAAATATGTAAGTGCGATCGCCCAGCACGAAAAACAGCAGCGCGAATTAGACAAGCAAATAGAAGCTTTGCTGCAGCAGTTGCGGCAAGTACAAACTCCCCATTCTCAGCAAAGTTTTAACATCATTGTTGCCATAGAACCCAGTGGCACCGGCAATTTTGAACTAGAAGTTTCCTATGTAGTCATGGGAGCCCGCTGGACTCCCCTTTACGACTTGCGAGTCAACACTACCAACAACCAAATTAATCTCAATTACTTAGCCGAAGTCAATCAAAATACAGGCGAAGATTGGACGGGAGTAGGGCTAACTTTATCCACAGCAAAACCGGGAATGGGAACTTTGCCACCAAAACTGGAACCTTGGTTTATCGATACTGTTTACCCAAAATCTGCTCAACACCGAGACTTTTCGATGAAGCGCAGCCGACAGACTGAGGCAGCAGAAATGGCAACATACTATGAATTAGATATGGCAGAGGCGGCACCATTAGCAATGATGGCTATGCCCCCTGCTGCTGCCGCACCCGAACCCATAGACGCTACAACAGCCACAGCCAAAGTATCAAGAGAAGGAGGCACTGTCTCATTTCAAGTAGGCGGAAATACCAAGATTCCCAGCGACGGTACACCGCACAAAGTGACGATTTTTAGCGAAAATTATCCGTTTAAACCAGAATATATAGCCGTCCCGCGATTAGTCAGTTTTGCCTATTTACAAGCAGTTGTTGTAAATCCGCTGACAGGTGCAACTCTTCTACCCGGTAAAGCAAATATCTTTCGCGACAACACTTTTGTTGGTACCGTAAAATTGGATAATGTTTCGCCTGGTGAGGAATTTAAACTGAATTTAGGAATAGATGAAGGGTTGAAAATAGAGCGGGAATTAGTGGAAAGACAAGTAGATAAAAAACTGATCGGCCAGCAGCGGCGCATGAGTTACGCTTATCGCTTAAATGTGACAAACTTGCATCAGGTGCAGGTACACCTGACACTAAAAGAGCAATTGCCAGTCAGCCGTAATGAACAAATTAAAGTGCGATCGACTCTCACTAATCCGAAGATAGTAGCAGGTGAAATGGGACTGCTAGAATGGATAATGTCTCTGCCGCCGCAAGCAAAGCAAGAGTTATATTACCAGTTTGTTGTCGAACATCCTCCCGACTTAACAGTCACGGGTTTAGATATTTAATATTAAGTCGATAAAAACTTGTTTGGAGTCAGGACTTTAGTCCTGATTCGTCAGCACGTATGAGGACTGAAGTCCCGAGAAACTATCAAATCTAGCGGTAATTGGTAAACTGCAAAGCCACGGGATACTCTTCCTGCTTCAAGCGTTGAATCACCAACTGCAAATCATCCTTATCCTTAGCAGACACCCGCACTGCATCTCCTTGAATCGAACCTTGAATCTTCTTAAATTCATCCCGAATCAATTTAGTAATTTGTTTCGCGATTTCCTGACTAATTCCTTTTTTTAGTTTAATTTCTTGACGCACCCGACTGCCGCTAGCAGGTTCAGCTTTGCCGTAATCAAAAATTTTCAAAGATAAATTCCGCTTGGCGGCTTTAGTTTGCAAAACAGTGTGAATTGCGTCGAGAGTAAATTCGCTGTCCGTATTGACAGTAATTGATTCTGCGCCCAATTCCACGGTAGTTTTGGTATCTTTCAAGTCGTAGCGGCTTTGAATTTCCCGCACAGTTTGGTCAACAGCGTTAACTAATTCTTGCCGATCGAAATCGCTGACAATATCAAAGGAATAACTAGCAGCCATAAATTAGTAATTGGTAATGGGTAATTGGTAGTTGGTAATGGGTGATTGGTAGTTGGTAGTTGGTAATTAGTCATTAATTAAGCGTCTCTTAACTAATGACTAATGACCAGTGACTAATAACAATTAGCCATTAACAGCCATTAAACTGAAATAGAATAAAGTAACTGTGCAAGAAGAACTAATCGCAAACATGAGCGATCGCCCCAGCGGCACATTCAGAATATAGAAAACCGAAAACAACAACCGGGCGATCGTAAAAGCGATCGCAGCCCAACCCGCCGGTTCCGAATCTACCCCCGTCACAAAAGCCATCAAAGCCGCCGCTGAAAACAGCATAAACGTCTCAAACGAATTTTGGTGAGCCCAAGTTGCCCGCTGAGCGTAAGCAGGCAACTTATCAAACATAGCGCGGGGGGCGGCTTGGTCATAGCCTAGCTGCAAGCGGGCGAACGCAACCACCAAAAACGGTGCGTAAACCAGCGCAGCAGCAGCAGCAATACAATCAAGCAGAATAACCGACACAGGCAATCCCAAGAGCATCATCCGCCTCGCAGTTCAATCAAAATAGAACAGAGTAACTACCTTGCGCTGTTCCTCCGCATCCTGGCAAGTTTTCAGCAAAGTGTGGCTTTCGTGAAAAGCAAAACATATCAGTTGCTGGCAGCGAGAAATAATCTCCTGATTGCACATGGCGCTTGCTTCCGGGAGAGACAAGCTATCATTTTTGGGATTTTCTACCAAATGTATCACTTGTTCGAGTTGGTCGCGAGACTCCCGAGGCTGGCGGCTCATGCTTTGTGGCAAAATCACCGTCAGCAGATTTGGATCTGCTCGCATTGCTCCCCGAATTGCTGCTGAATTGGTGCCTGTTGCACCAGAAGTGATGAGCTGATTGCCTCCCAGAACTATGGCGTAGCTCAGCATCTCAATTAGCTGCTGGTGGGTAATAGGAACGTGGCGAGAACCCAAAAGAGCAATCCGCTTGGAGCTGGTTTGCTGGATCGCCGCAAGTTCTTGTAAAAAATCATCTACTCTGGGTAGCTCAATTGATTGACTCAAAGAATTTATTAAATTAAATAAAACTACGTTGTGGATTTTAGCAGACTCACTAGCCATTGCCGCCAAAAAGAAGTTAAGAATTGCTGATTTACGGGATCAGACTAGACGATCTGGAGATTTGAGGAAGCCAGAAGGCAGAATGTCTGAAGACATTCGGCAGCCGGAGCTCAAGGTAGAATTCAAGAAAAATTGAGAATTTAAGAATTTGGGCTTTTTATTTATTTAAACAAAAAGTTCTCTCTGCCGAATACCTTTTTCCCTCAGCTCCGGCTCTGTTATTAATGGACTCGATCGCTCAGGCCCAAGGAGGCCATCATGCCATCAAGGTCAAAATGTTCTGCCATTAGCTGAGTAACGCATTCCACCTTGATCGGTTCGTGCAGGCGCACGCTGCCAAAGGTGCTGTCGATAATTTCTACCGTAGTTAAGGTATCCAAATCAACAGACAAAACCGGAATTTCCATTTCTTCTGCCCTGCCAATCACTAGGGGAGAAGGAGGCAAGTGGCCTGTCAAAATTAAGCACTGAGTCGAGCTCTCCAGAGCCGCGAGCTGAATGTCCGTGCGATCGCCCCCCGTCACCACCGCCATATTTCTCGCTTTGCGGAAATACTTCAGAGCTGAACTAACATTCATCGCGCCAATTGTCAAGGTTTCCACCATCAAGTCCAAACGGTCTCGACGGCACAGCACGTCAGCTTTCAATTGGTGCACCAATTCTTTGACGCTGACACTTCGCAGCAAAGCACTTCTCGGCAGCATTCCCAAAACTGGAATACCCGCAGCCTCCAGAAAAGGTCGCACAGTAGCCGTTACGGATTCGAGTTTGTCCGAGGGAACGTCGTTGAGTACCACGCCCAGCAACCGCGAACCCAAACGCTTTTTAGCCGACAGCAAATCGTCTATATAAAGATCGATCGGGCGGGCTATCAACAGCACAGAGGCATCAACTGCTTCAGCGACTTGAGCCAAAGACAAGTCAAACAGACTGCCTTCCTCCAAATTAGCCGGGCCTTCTAACAGCACCAAGTCTCCGCTGGGAGCTTGCAAATATTGCGCTAAAGACTGGCGGTAATCTGTCTTGTCTTCTCCCCGCAAACGTTTGTGAACCGTCTCTTCATCCAAATACAGCAGTGTTGACGGCATCTGACTTTCCGAAAGATTCAGCGTCTCTACCGCGAACCGCACGTCTTCGTCCTCGATCCCAGCTCCTGGCGAGCTGAAACAGGTTCCCAGAGGTTTGCCGTAGGCGACGGCCAGTCCTTTTCCCCGGAGTCCGAGTGCCATCCCTAGGGCGATGGCAGACTTGCCACTGTAAGCTTTTGTGGAACCGATCAGCAAATATTTAGTCAAGTTGGGTACGCCTTCAATCCTCAATTTGCACCTGTCTATTTCAATAAATTTAGTTTTTTCTACAGTATTTCTGAACTGCGGCTCAATTTTGCAATACTATTATACTCGATTTTGTCGCATTTGGGTCAAGTGTTTTTTTGCGGGAAATTTTTATTCACCTGTTCCCAACCATTTTCTTCCCATTTTTTTTACTTGATTTTGGCAAAGCAGTTTTTAAATTGTTTGTTTTACCCGCAGTTTTTGACAAGTATTTATCTCCCATAATTCCTTTAAAAACCGATTTTAATTAGAAAATTTTTAGCCATTTTTATTACTGAGCTTAGATATTAATACCGACTTTTATAAAATAAAAATAACAAGGTAGAAGTGGTGATTTCACAAAAAAATACCTATTGAGAGGGCTTGGTGCAGTTTTTGTTTGGTATATAGCAATCCTCGCATCATTTGTGAATTGCTTACTCCCTCCCCTTACCAAGGGGAGGGTTGGGGTAGGGTTAAAAATTTACGACTCATTTATGATTGATTGCTATCGTACAGGTATTTGTCTGACTAAATCCCGGTGCTTGCCTGATCATTTTTGCATATAATTAAAAATCGATAGGTGGTATTATTAGTTATTAATTATTAGTGCGATCGCCCGCGTTCAAACTGAGCGGTGGCACGGCGATCAATAAGCTGCTTAAAATCCGGCTTTTAGCTTCTAAACACATAAATTATCGGGTGGCGTGGGCTGGCATTTCCGTAGCCTTTTGGCTGATTGCGATGCTAGCCCGATCGCAGTTCAAGCGCTGTAGATTGATTTTCCTTGGGCGGATCTACAGCGCTTTCCTCTCAGCTACCGAGTCGCAAAATTTGAACGAAATCGGACGGCGCGATTCGCCTAACGGCGCGATTCGCCTAACGGCGATAGCTTCGCTCGCGCGTACTCGCACAGCACCAATGTCCGAAATAGGCTTTTGCGCTTGTTCCACAACAAATACAGCAGTTTTCAATTGGATGAAATATAGGTAGGGGCTCAGGCTTTCCCTGAGTCCCTACGCGAAATCTGTATCACGCTCAACTGAAAACTGCGGTAGATTTACTTTAGTAATGGGGATAAGTGCTGACCCCCAAAGGGATTATTGAGAATGATCCAACAACTCACTTACTATTTCCGCTTTTCAAATAGGGCTGGCGCACCAATCATGTAATGTTGCCGTCGAGGCGTTACACTATTGGTGCGCCAGTTATAGCGCCCCTCAATCGATTTTAGATTTTAGATTTTAGATTTTAGATTGAAGAAAGCGACCCCACTGATAAATCCGGGGGCTGGCGATCGGGAGCGAGGAGCTTTTTTCTCGATCCACGAATCAATCCGGGGGCCCCGGATTAAATTGCTTGATTGTCAATTGCGGACTTTCGGGAGTCCGGCTGCGGTGAAAGTTATTCATCCATTCGCATCAGCTTGCGGTAAAACGTTTTAGAAAAATCGACAGTACGAGTCCGCTGAAAAGTCAGGAGAACCTCAATTAAGCAACTAACAAACTCAGAGCTTTGCATAGTCACTTCGTAGCTGAGTTCAGCATTGCCGTCAAACAACACCCGACAGCGGGTTAAATCGATCGGCAGCGACGAGATATTCCAACTAGCGACAAACGGCACGCTCTCCCCGCCGTCAATTTTTCTTGCCCCCTCCAAGCTTTTGAGCTTGTAGAGGCCAATAGCGTGCGGTAAAAACTTGCGCCTGGGCTCTTGACAGAAAGGCGCGTAGACTTTCACTTCTTTGTCATCGGCTGGCTTGAGTTGAGGAATAGACATATTTCCACCTCAGACAATTATTACTAACAGATAGTTTAGATCCCCTGAAAAAACTAACAGATATTCCTGGTCGATCGCAAGCAAAAGTCAACCAAAATACTCTATGCAGTACCCGTTTACCAGGGCCGTACAAACACCTAACCCGCTGGTTGTCCTCCCGTCCGCTTTCGACAAAAGTCCAGAAACTGATACAGTAGATGCTTATATCTAAAATCAAAAACTATTGGTGGTTGAATCAAGTAACCTATGCAGGAGAGTTCTTGGCCAGAAAACGACGCTCGCAGCGAGCTTAACTTGGACATCTCTGATTTAGCTCAAGAAGAGCTCAAGAGTTTGACCTCGACCTCGAAGCTCAGCAAAGTATTTGCTATACCAGACATTGGCGACAGGGTGTTTGACGCGGAAACAAAAGCAGAGCTCCCGGTTGCGGTGTCTGTGCCGGGAACTCCCTCTTTTCCTCAAAATCTGTACCGGGGACGCCGCGGAAAAGCCGCCGCAGTGCTGACAGCGATTTGGGCCGGCACGATCGCCCTGCACTTGATTTCTTGGGGTGCGTGGGTAGTGTGGGGGTTGACGGGACTGCTGTGGATGCAAGCATTTCGAGTTTTGTTTGCTTCGCCCAAGCCGGCACTGCCGCCTCTTGCCGATGAAAGTCGAGAGGATTGGCCTTATGTGTCGCTGCTGGTGGCGGCGAAAAATGAGGAAGCGGTGATTGCCCGATTCGTAGAATCCATCTGCAATGTAGATTATCCCATCGACCGCTACGAAGTTTGGGCGATCGACGATCACAGCAGCGACGACACGCCGCTAGTATTGGAACAGCTAACCAAAAAGTACCCCCAGCTCAAAGTATTTCGCAGAGGAGCAAATGCCAGCGGCGGGAAGTCGGGAGCACTGAATCAAGTGTTACCGCTGACTCGCGGGGAATTTGTGGGAATATTTGACGCCGACGCGACGGTAACGCCGGATTTGCTGCGCCGGGTGCTGCCAGTGTTCCAAGGAGAAAAGGTAGGGGCTGTGCAAGTCAGAAAAGCCATCGCCAATGCTGCGGTAAATTTTTGGACTCGCGGCCAAGAAGCAGAAATGGCTCTCGACAGTTTTTTCCAACAGCAGCGGATTGCGATCGGCGGCATTGGAGAATTGCGCGGTAACGGCCAATTCATGCGCCGCACAGCCTTGGAAAGCTGCGGAGGCTGGAACGAGGAGACGATTACCGATGACCTGGATTTGACTGTGAGGCTGCACCTAGACCGATGGGACATTGAATTTCTCGCTTTCCCAGCCGTGTCAGAAGAAGGAGTCACTAACGCTCGCGCTCTGTGGCACCAGCGCAATCGCTGGGCAGAAGGTGGCTATCAGCGTTATCTTGACTACTGGCGGCTAATTTTGCGGAACCGCATGGGAACTGGGAAAACTTGGGATTTATTTGGATTTTGGGTATCTCAATATTTCTTACCCACAGTAGCGCTACCCGACTTTGTGATGTCAATTGCGCTGCGCCGGATGCCGATCGCCAGTCCCATAACTTTTATGACCCTTACATTGTCGGTGGTGGGAATGTTTGTCGGTTTGCGCCGCACTCGCAAAGAGACCAAATTTGACGTAAGGCGAGTTTTTGTCACCTTGCTGCAAACGCTGCGGGCTACTGTGTATATGTTCCACTGGCTGCTGGTAGGGACTGTGACGGCTCGGATTGCGGTACGGCCGAAGCGACTCAAATGGGTCAAAACCGTCCATCAAGGTGCTGCTAATAGCATCAAGTAAACAATTCGCAGAAATATCTAGGCACAGTATCGCCGAACGTCCGAAGATTTTCCGAGGCAAAAAAACACCAACGCTCGCCAAATACCTCCCCGCCATATCCTAAGAGTAAAATTTGGCAATTCCGAGAAAAAAACACTTGGAAACAGCTTAGGTAATAGGTAATCGGCGAGCGGTAATAGCGAATAAGTAATCGGCCATACAAAAGTCTAAATTTAAAAGATAAAAGCGATAATTTTTAACTTTTAACTTGACAAAAAACCAATTACTATCTATTAATTATGAATTGCCAATTAGGACGAATTGCTTGTTGCCAACTACCCGTCACCCGTAATTGATAATGGATTTGTTAGAGTACCAAGCTAAATCTTTATTTCGCCAGATGGCAATTCCGATTTTGCCGTCGCAGCGGATTGACAATCCCGCCGACCTCAAAGGACTGAAAATTCCCTACCCAGTTGTACTCAAGTCGCAAGTGCGGGCTGGGGGACGGGGCAGGGCGGGCGGTATCAAGTTTGTGGAAAATACGATCGATGCAGTAGCTGCCGCCCAAACAATTTTTAATTTGCCGATAGAGGATGAATATCCCCAAGTTCTACTGGCAGAAGCAAAGTACAACGCTGACCAAGAATTGTACTTAGCGGTACTCCTAGACCCCGTAGCCCGCCGCCCGGTGCTTCTGGGCTCGAGACAAGGAGGTATGGATGTCGAAGGGTCGATCGAGCAAATGCAGCAAGTGGCCGTAGATCAAGAATTTTCCCCATTCTACGCGAGGCGTCTCACGCTGAAAATGGGATTGCAGGGAGACTTGATTCAATCGGTGAGCACCATTGTCGAAAAAATGTACCGGCTGTTTGTCGAAAAAGATTTAGATTTAGTAGAAATCAATCCTCTCGGCATCAGCCCGACGGGAGAGGTAATGGCTTTAGACGGTAAAGTCACCGCCAACGACGATGCCTTGGGGCGACATCCAGATTTGGCCGCACTATCGGGAAAGAGGCAAAGCAGCGGGTTGGCACGGGAAAGAAGAGGTTCCCATGCTGGGGGCGATCGCCCCCATTCCCACTCGAAGGTTCAGCAGTCGCCGGAGTTTGACCCCAAATCTAAATCCTCAATCTCGAATTCCGACTCCCTGCAATTAATAGAACTAGACGGGAATATCGCGATTTTGTGCAACGGAGTGGGCCTGACAATGGCAACTCTGGATGCTGTAACCCACCACGGAGGAAAACCAGCTAATTTTGTGAATATTGGTTCCCTAGACCTCTACGATGCAGCAAATGCGCTGCGCGATCGCGTGGAGTTGGGTCTGGAGTTAGTCGCTCAGGATAAAAGCGTTAAGGTGATACTTGTAAATATTTTGGGCAGCGCCTCCAAGACCGAGGAAATAATCGCTGCAGTAGCCGGCTATTTGGAACGGAAAGCTCGCGCTAACCGCCACATCCAAGTGGTGCTGCGGCTAGTAGAGATCGATGCTGATGCTGTTAAAAAGCGTTTGGGACAGTGGCCGGTGCAGCTAGCTAGCACTTTGGATGAGGCCGCGGCCGCTTCTGTATCCTCCGTCAAGTAGCGGCAGTCGATCGGCAAAAAACGAGATTTCTGTACAGATGAAGGCCTTCTGCTTTTTACAGATCGAGTGTCAAGTGGGAAAAAATGAATTTAACTCCTGAAAGCAAAGTCCTAGTACAGGGCATTACAGAATCTCCCGCGTCCACCCGCGCCGCCCTGATGATGAAAGCATACGGCACGAATGTAGTCGCCGGTGTTAGTCCCGGTCGGGGGGGGCTGGAAGTGGAGGGAATTCCGATTTTTGATTTGGTAGAACAAGCAGTGGCGGCAGTGGGTCACGTTGACACTGCGGTAATTTTGGTAGACGCTTACTCGGTGCTGGATGCGGCTCTAGAAGCGATCGCCGGAGGAATTCGGCAAATCGCGATCGTTACTGGGGGAGTACCTCCTCTGGATATGGTGCACTTAGTCAGAAAAGCAGAGGCCACCGAAACTTTGGTAATCGGGCCCAACAGTCCGGGGATCATTGTTCCCGACAAACTCCTGCTGGGAACTCACCCCAAGGAATTTTACACTCCCGGCCCGGTGGGAGTGATCAGCCGCAGCAGCACTTTGACTTACGAAGTTGCCCTAGAACTGACGGAGGCTGGGTTGGGACAGTCGATGGCGGTTTGTATTGGCTGCGACGCGATTGTCGGTTCTTCTTTTATGCAGTGGTTGCAAATTTTGGACGAAGACGACAGTACCGAAGCGATGGTTTTGGTGGGGGAAGTTGACGGGTGGAGTGAACAAGCTGCTGCTTCTTACATCGCCTCGGCGATCGACAAACCCGTGGTTGCTTATTTGGCCGGCCGCTACGCTCCCAAGGGGCCGTCTTTGGGCCACGCCGGCATCCTGATCAGTTCTCGGGCGGCTGCCCAGAAAGCCTTTGGAGTTACGGCCCCAAACAAAATGGCTGCCTTTGAAGAGGCGGACATACCTGTGGCGGCTCGACCTTCAGAGATTCCTAAGTTGCTCAAAAAACTGCTCAAGAAAAATTGATTGCTTTGGGAGTTTTCATACAAGTCCTAACCCTCTTGGGGGTTGGGATAGGGGTAGGGCGGGGGCGGGTTGGGTCTCAAAAGTGTCTGCAGAATGCCACAACAGCCGCTTCAACCCGCCTTTAGGACACATTTATGATTTTTTTACCAAAGCCCTCTGACCGGCGTCACAGGCTGCGGTGCGGGTGCTGGCAAGGGGGCGGCGCGGCGTGGCGCTGGAGGCGGAGTTGTTGGCTGCACGCTGCGGCGAGGTTCGATCGGACTTTCGGGGCGAGTTGTTTCACTTGTGCGAGTTGTCGATCTCGTCACATCTTGAAGCAGGCTTTTGAGAGTTCCAGCTATACTCTGAACTTTCCCAACAGCGGTGCGAAGGCTGGCAACATCTACGTAAACCTCGTTGAGAGGATACTTTTTCAGGATTTCCAGCAGCGATACCTTACCGTCATCCCCGGATGCCAGGATCACCGCTGCCCGCAAAGCTTTCCCGCTTTCTGTGCGGCGCTGAGTCCGAATTGCTTGACCGATGTCGTCAGTGATTTTTTCTCCCGGCGTGCTGTAAACTACCCTCGCCAGATTAGCAGGCTTTAAACCAATTTCTAAACCCATGAACCCCCGCAGTATTTGCGCGTCCATTTTGGAGAACCGGATAATTTGTTGGAGGGTTGGCGTCGTCGTGCCGTTTTTAGCAAAGTCTTCTAAGTCGCTGATATTGATGGCTTGTCTGAGCGGGCCAAATGTGAGAACAACTTTTTCGGCCCCTAATGCTCTACTGCTGCTAGATAATATGCTCCCGCTTGCTCCTAAAAATAGGGCAATGCCGATCGATACAAATTTTGTTAATTTCATATTCACCGCTACATTAAAATTATTTTTTCGAGATTTGTACATTATATAGCAATCCTAAATCATTATCAAGACTATGATACAATTAATATGCAATACCAGGGTAAACGCATCTTAACTGGAACCCAAAATATGCTACAGTTAAATCCGACTAAATTTCCATGTAGTTGGTTGTAGTTTATTGGTGCTATCAATGGCAAGAGGTTTTAGTAAAGCTGTAACTTCCCAACAAAAACAAACAGATTCATTACCTTCAAGGAATTTTTTAAATACCAGTTTTTTAGAACATTTTGCCAACTTGAAAGACCCAAGAATAGAAAGAAGTAAAGAACACCTACTTAAAGATATTATCGCGATTGCGATTCTAGCTGTCCTCAGCGGTGCAGACGGATGGGTGGCAATAGAAGCCTATGGTAATGCCAAATATGAATGGTTAAAAAGCTTTCTAGAATTACCGAATGGCATATCATCTCATGACACATTTAGTCGGGTATTTGCCCGAATTGAACCACAACAGTTTCAAGAATGCTTTTTGAGTTGGGTAAATGCGATAAGCTGTTGTGCCTTTAAATAGGGTATAATAAAATTTTAGTTTACTCAATCACTACAAAAATGCCAGCTAAAAACCATCTCAATTCCAAACAAATAGAGAAACTACAAAAAGCTTTAAGAGAGGAAGAAAAAGCCAATATTAGAGAAAGAATTCTGATTTTATTATTGCTCAATGACGGGAAAACGCAATCTAAAATTGCTAATTTTTTAGGTTGTTCAGTAAACAAAGTATCTTATTGGTGTGTGAAGGGAGACCCCGACAATCTAGAAAGTCTAATCGATGAAAGAATGAAGGGAAATCACAAAAAAGCCACAGACCAATATATAGAAATATTATTAGAAACTATAGAAAAAGCTCCTCAAGAATTAGGATATGAATTTGGAAGATGGACAGCGCAGAGATTAGCAACATACTTAGAGCAATCCACAGGAATAAAATTAAGTGGAGGACAAGTTCGGAGGATATTAAAGCAAAAAAAGTATGTTTACATCTGGGCTAAGTATAGTTGGGAGTCAAAGAGAAATCCCGAAAAAAGAACAGCATTTAAAATAAAGATAGCCGAATATTTAAAAATAGAAAAAGAATCACCAGAACTTTTACAGGTATGGTTTTGGGACGAGAGTGGATTTAGTTTAAGAGTCACCATAAGAAAGAACTGGTGTAAGAAAGGCAGCCGAAAAAAGGTCAGAGGAGACCGAAGAAAAGGCAGAGTTAATGTAATGGGAGGAGTGAGGAATTCCGATAAAAAAAGGTGGGTAGAGTTCCTCAAAAAAGGCAATTCATATAATTTTTATCAACGGTTAAAACTCTTTTATGAAGAGCTAATTAATGAATGGGTATCAGCAGGTAATCAAGCCTCAGAATTTGCGAAAAAAGGAGCCAAAATAGTGATCGTTCTGGATAATGCTAGTTTTCATAAGAAAGAAGAGTACCTGAAAATAATTGAAACAGAAATGCCTAATATTCATTTAGAATTTCTCCCCGAATACAGCCCAGACTATAACTTAATTGAATTAGTATGGCATTCGGCAAAAGAATATATTGCTAATCGACTTTTTACATCAATTGAAGAGCTAGAGTATTTATTGCATCGTCTCTTAAATGAAGGAGAATTAATAATTAAATGGGGTCGCAAAATCAAAAATAAGGGTAATGCTTGTATCACAGTTTAAATGTGCAACAGCTTAGTCGGGGGATTAGAACTAAACGTAATTGCCATTGATGGTAAAACAATGAAACAATCTTATGACCGGAATGACCAGCAAAAAGCGCTACATATAGTTACAGCTTGGTCTTCATCTCATCAATTGGTTTTAGGTCAAAAAAAAGTCGATAAAAAATCTAATGAAATGACAGCCATCCCGGAATTAATAGAAATGTTAGAAATTGCGGGAAGTGTAAGTCTTTGGTGGTATTGGCGACAGATACGTTGGCGCTCAATATTAGGCAGCATTTTTCTAAGTGAGGGCTTAATCTTGTCCCTTTCTTGAGTCCAAGTTTTTTACTTTGTTGTTCTCTCACTCGCC
>NZ_JAMPLN010000022.1:0-134308 GCF_040004035.1 Microcoleus vaginatus FACHB-2002
CATTATTTTTGGGATAGGCAAGCGTGTAACAATTATGCTGCCTATCTTTTTTTAGCACACATGGGCTCAATCCTCACCACCTCTGGGTTTCAGGCTGGTTGTCACCCCCCCAGCAGGCGATGTTAATCTCAGCTATGCTAATCTCAAGCAGGCTAATCTCAGCGAAGCAACTTTGCATCAAGCTGATTTGCAATTCGCCAATCTCACTGAAACTCAAGCCTTGGCAACAGATTTTACAGCAGCTTGTTTTACAGGTGCTTGTTTGGAAGCTTGGAACATTGATGCTCATACAAAGCTCGATCGCGTTAACTGTCGGTTTGTTTATCTTCTGGAAAACGCCAAACCCGGAACTGATGATCGCGAACGCCGCCCTCACCACATCAGTAAATTTTTTGAACCGGGGGATTTCGAGAAACTCTATAAAAAAATTATGACAACCGTGCAAATCCTGCTCAAAGATGGGATTAACCCCGAAGCTTTTACCGCCGCTTTTCAGAAGTTAATGCTAGAATTTCCAGACATTACACCGGAGTCAATTCAAAGAATTGATAAGAAACAAAATGATGTTTTACTGACTCTCAAAGTTCCCGAAAGAACAGATAAGGGTAAAGTTGAGCAAATTTGGGACGAAGTTTATCAAGCAAGGCTAGAAGCTCAAATGCGAGCCGAGCAATTAAAATCTAAAGATGAAATTATTGCCATTCAAAAACATTATTTGAATGTCTTTCTAGACTTAGTAAAAGGAGGGAATTCTAAAAGTGGGGAACTGAATGAATTTGTAAAATTGTTGACTCCGCCCCCTGTTAATGTTAAATTTATTAATGAAGTTAAATCTACATCACAGAATAAAGTTATGAGTGACCAAATCGACCAAAGTCGCAAAATAGAAATTACAGGCGGAACCGTTAACGCTAGCGGTGCAGGAGCTTTAAGTTTAGGTGATATCAGCGGTACTGTTGCCAATACAATTAATCAATTATCTGATTCTGCTAAACCAGATGAACCGGGAATCAAAGAATTACTGACAGAGTTACAAACAGCCATCGAGGCTGAAACTGATTTATCTGATGATGATAAAGCTGAAGCGTTGGAACAGGTAAAAACTTTGGCAGAAGTAGGGAAAAATCCCCAAGAAAGCACAATGCAAAAGACGGGGAAAACGGCAATGAAGATTTTGAAAGGGACTATTGCTGGTTTACCTAGTGCGGCGACGTTGGTGGAAGCTTGCAGTAAATTGTTGCCTGCGATCGCCAATCTCTTACTTCTACCCTGAAATCCAATATCAACGCCCAGTAAGTAATGGTATTTTTAGGGCGGGCGAGACGCCCACCCCACGAAGATTCTTCGCTTCAATCAAAATGACAGCGCAGCTTACCGTCCAGATTTTCTCGGCGGTGTACCGTTAGCCCGCGAACGACGGATCAGCACGCTCATCACCTGCTTCGGATTGGCTGCACGTTGTACGGGGCTCCAATCGCCCACTTCTGCAAATCCCAGTCGGTACAAAGTGAGTATGGTTTCCCTGACACCTTTGGGCGAACCGACAACCGTTAACAGCACCACTTCCTGTTCGCATACTGCTGAGTCGTCATTTGGGCGCTCAAATTTGTTGTCGTCAGGCACGAATTCCTGTGACATAATATGTTCTCCTGGTTTTGGGTTTTCTAGAAAAACCCAAAAACCCAGCCGCCCCGCTTTTCAACATATAACAGGGCGGCTACAGACGATGTTAGAATCTTCCGTTAGCCTCCAGACTGCTACTCTCAGTTTGGCGGTTAGCTGTCCATTGCTGCTACCAACAGCTTTGGGCAGTGCAACTAGATTTTCGGGCGACGCGGGCTGCCTCCTCTACAAGCAAGCAACCTCTAACTTCAAAGCGTAGCCGCAGATGGGGGCCGCCGTCAATCCATTTTGGATTTTCGATTTGGGATTTTGGATTGAAGAATTGATCCCCGGACTAATCTGGGGACTTTGGGGGTTTTGATGCGGGATTGGCGGGTTTTGGGCGATCGCACCAATGAGACTCACAAAACGATCGCCTTTCAACTTACCAACTACAACGGCGATACTTTATCACGTTCAACCTCATCGCTGGGAGTCGTTTTCCCGTTCAAAATTGTGCCATCATCGGGCGGATTTTGCGGGCGATCGCGCTTCCGAAAGCGATCGCGAGCCGAGACAACCACCACATACAAAACCGGCACTATAAACAAACTCAAGACAGTAGAAACAACCATCCCCCCGGCGATCGCATTCCCTAGCGATCTACGACTTGCGGCGCCCGCACCTTCTGGGTTAATTAGGGGAGCAATCCCCAAAATAAATGATAAAGAAGTCATCAAAATCGGCCGTAAACGCTCTTGAGAAGCCTCAACTGCCGCCTTAGCAATTGAATATCCCTGCTCCCGCAACTGGTTAGCAAACTCCACGATTAAAATTGCATTTTTACTAGCTAACCCAATCAACATCACCAAACCAATCTGGCAATAAACATCATTCGCCAAACCCCGCAACGACTGAGCTAAAAGAGCACCTAAAATCGCCAGAGGAACCGATAGCAAAATAATGAAAGGATCGACATAATTTTCGTACTGAGCCGCCAAAACCAAGAACACAAAAATCAGTCCCAGACCAAAAATAATTGGTGCTTGACCCCCCGACTCAATTTCTTCTAAAGAACTCCCCGACCATTCATACCCAAAACCAGACGGCAAAACTTCAGCAGACACCTTTTCCATCGATTTTATCGCCTGTCCAGAACTCGATCCGGGAGCCGGAGAGCCACTAATTTCAATTGACCTATATAAATTGTAGTGGTTAACAGTTTGCGCTCCCACCACGGGAGTTATCTTCACCAAATTGCTCAAAGAAATCATTTCATTCTTTCCAGATCGGACATACAACTTACTAATATCTTCAGGGTTATCACGAAACTGTTTATCCGCCTGAACATACACCCGATAATTGCGCTGCTGCAGATTAAAATCATTCACATACTGAGAGCCCAGAGCCGTTTGTAATGTACTGAAAACATCATTAATGGGAATATCTAGAGCCTTAGCGCGATTGCGGTCAACTTCCACAACTAACTGAGGCGTATTCGCAGCAAACGTACTAAATACCGCCTGCAATCCCGGTGTCTGATTCGCCTGCTTTAAAATCCCACCCATCGCCTGAACCAGAGAATCTAAACCGCTGTTACCTTTGCGGTCTTGCAATTGAAATTGGAAGCCTCCAAATTGACCTAAACCTTGAATAGCCGGCGGATTCACAGGGAAAATTCTCGCTTCGGGAATCGAGAAAAACTTACCCCGCAATTTACCAATAATCGCTTGTACGGTTTGATCTTCACCTTCCCTTTCTTTCCAAGGTTTAAGGGTAGTAAATATAATCCCCTGATTGGAACTATTACCACTAAAACCAAAGCCACCTACAGAAAAAGTCCCCACAACTTCAGGAACTTTGAGAATTTCTTGTTCAACTCCGTCCATTACCTGCTGGGTGTATTGCAGCGAAACGCCTTGAGGCCCTTGAATAATTGTCAGAAAATAGCCCTGGTCTTCCTCTGGGATAAATGCGGTGGGTACTGCTAAATAAAGCCAAGCGGTGAATCCCAGAGAAGCAATAAACAACAGGGTAACAATGGTTTTAAATCGTGTTAAGAATATTAAGGAATCTCTATATTTCTTTTGTATCCAATCAAGAAAAATATTAATCCGGTTAAACACCCAACCCAACGGACCACCAAACTTCTTACCTGGGCGCAGTAATATAGCGGCAAGTGAGGGAGTAAGAGTAACCGCCATAAAGGTAGAAAGCAGCACTGAAAAAGCAATTGTCAGGGCAAATTGTTTATAGAGTGCTCCCGTTGTCCCTGGGAAAAATGCCACTGGTACGAACACGGCCATCAATACTAAGGAAGTGGCAATTACAGCACTAAAAAGTTCCCGCATTGACTCGGAAGCGGCTTGGCGGGCATTCATACCTTGGCGGACTAGACGGTCAATATTTTCGACTACGATGATAGCGTCATCTACCACTAAACCTGTTGCTAAGGTAAGACCAAATAGAGACAAACTGTTAATCGTAAAGCCGAAGGCTTTGATAAATGCAAATGTCCCAATCAAAGAAATGGGAATTGTGATGGTGGGAATAATCGTAGTGCGCCAATCTTGCAGGAAAACAAAAATAACTATCACCACTAGCAAGACTGCTTCAAACAGAGTTTTGACTACTTCTGCCATTGACTCTTGGACAAATTGAGTCGTATCTAGTGCGATTCTATGTATCACCCCCGGAGGGAAGTTTTTCGATAATTTTTCCATTTCTGCTTTGACGGCCTGGGCAACATTTAGAGCATTACTTCCGGGCAATTGGTAAATCCCTAAACCCACTGCGTCATTACCTCGAAATCGCAGAAAAGAGTTATAATTTTCTGCTCCTAGTTCGGCTCTACCGACATCTTTTAACTTAACTAAAGTTCCATTTGTTTCGCTTTTAATAACAATTTCTTCAAATTCTGTGGGGCTTTGGAGACGGCTTTCTGCACTCAAATCAATCTGATACATTTGCCCTTCGGGGGCTGGTTCTTGACCAATTCTTCCTACACCAACTTGCAAGTTTTGTTCGTTAATTGCTCTTGTTACATCTTGCATTGTTAGATTACGAGCAGCTAATTTATTGGGGTCGATCCACAGGCGCATAGCATAGCGTCTTTCCCCAAAAATTCGCACGTCGCCCACGCCTTTTACTCTTTTTAAAGTATCTGCTAAATAGAGGTCGGCGTAGTTGCTTAAAAATATGGTATCGTATTCTTTATTTTCGGTAAATAATCCTATAGCCAGCAGCAGGCTGTTAGATTGTTTTGTAACTGTAACTCCTGTGCGTTGTACGGCATCTGGGAGTTGTGGTTGAGCGACTGCAACTCGATTTTGCACATCGACGGCGGCGATATCTTTGTCGCGGGAAGTATCAAAGGTGGCTGTAATGGTGCTAGTTCCACTGTTAGTGCTACTGGAAGTTAGATATTTCAGTCCTTCAATGCCGTTGATTTGCCTTTCTAGGATGTTTGTTACCGCATTTTCGACAACTTCAGCATTCGCACCGCTATAGTTGGCTGTGACGTTGATTTGGGTGGGGCTGATGTCGGGGAAGCGCTCGATCGGCAATGTGGGAATGCTGATTGCGCCTACCAAAACAATAATTAAGGCGCAGACGCTAGCAAAGACAGGTCGTTTAATAAAAAAATCTGCAAACATTATTTGGGTAATGGGTAGTTTTTAGTTGATAATTGCTAATTCCTAATTGCTAATTGCACTTGAGTCAAAAATTCCCATTGCCCCCTTCTTAAGAGCTGAGCAATCAAGTAGTTTGACATAAGGTAAGTAGTTGCGCTTATGCGCTCTTAATAGGTGAATTAAGAGCGCTAAAACGCAACTACTTACCTTGATTTTTGCTAGCTACTGGTAATTTTTTCCCTGCTCCTTCTCCTGCTGCTCTCTCTGCCTCTTGAGCCATGATGGGAGCGCCGTCTGTCAGGTTAAGGATGCCTGCAGTAACAATTTTTTCCCCGGCTTGCAAACCTTCGATAACTTGATAATTATTACCTTCAATGGCTCCCAATTTCACGGGCTTTTGTCGGGCTACTAAAGGTGGCATTCCAGGTTTTAGCTGTTCCGGCTTTTGAGCTGTGAAGACAAATGTTTCCCCACCTAAGCGAGTAACTGCTGTGACTGGAACTAAAATTCCGGGGTTCTGTTTCCAGATGACTTTAGCTTTTACAAACTGGAGATTAAGCAGTTCGCCGGTGGGGTTGGGAAAGGTGGCTTTAGCTAAAATTGTTTGGGAATTGGCGCTGACGTTCGGGGAGATAAAGCTGATTTGACCTTGGGCGATCGCCTTACCTTGAGCATCGAGCATTTGTACTGGCAGCCCTAAGCGTAATTGAGGCATCCGTTCCAAAGGAATTGATAACCGCAAGTCTAGCAATTGGTTCTCTGTCAGGGTGGCAATGGCGTTACCTTTTTGCAAGTAATCACCTACTTTCACTGGTATGTCGCCGATGACTCCCGCGAAGGGCGCGATGACCGCAGTTTCTTGTAGTTGTACTTCAAAGCCGCGCACTTGAGCCGCGGCCTCGGCAACTTGCGCTTCAGCTTGATCGAGCTGTTCTTGGCGCGTACCGTTGGCTAACTGCGCTAATCTGCTCTTGGCTTGTGCGACTTCTGCTTCGGCTTTGGCTATTTCCTCTGGGCGCGAACCGTTTTGCAATTGCCGCAAAGCTTGCCGCTGCTGTTGCAAGGCCGCTGTCCGGCGCTCGATCTCGGCTTGTCTGTTTTTTTGCCGCTGCTCGAACCGCCTTTGAGCTTCTCGGAGATTGGCTTTGGCGGTGGCTTCTTTTTGGGTGTATTGTTCGAGGGTGTTGGCGGATTCTGCGCCTTCTTTTGCCAATGCCTGATATCTGGCAAGCTGCTGGCTGGCTAATTTTGCTTCGGCTGTGCTTGCTTCTATTTGCGCTCTTGCTTGGGCAATGTCTTCTAAGAGGCTACCTGTTTGGGCGTCCGCTAGGTTGGCTTCGGCTTGGGCGACGCGGGCTTGGGCTTGGCCTATTTCTTCTGGCCGAGAGCCCGATCGCAGTTGGGCGAGGTTGGCTTGGGCTTGGGCGACTTGGGCTTGAGCTTGGGCGATTTCTTCGGGCCTGGCTCCTGCTTGCAATTCCGCTAAGTGGGATTGAGCGCGAATCAGGTTGGCTTGGGATTGCCTCAAGTCAGCTTGGGCGCTGTCGCTTTTCATGCGGGCGATAGCTTGCCCTTTGTTTATGAAGTCCCCGGATTTGACAAAAATCTCAGTGACTAGCCCTTCTACTTCGGGTTTGATTTCTACCGAACGCTTGGCTTCTAAGCTGCTAACAAATTCCGAGGCATCTTCGACTGAGCTGGTTTTTAAGGCGGCGAGCTTGACTGGTATGCCTGGGGGTTGGGCTGCTGCTGCCGGTTGCTGTGCGCGATTATGACCCGATTGCCACGAGTACCAGCCGAAACCTGCTGCGCCTGTGGCGATCGCGAGCGCGGCAATTAGAGGCCACCGCGATCGTGGTTTAGCAACAGGTTCGGGGCGATCGGCAACGGTTGCAGAATCCTGCAGTTGCTCGCTGTCTGCATCGGTTGGGTGCAGTTCCGGTGTGGGAGATTTTTGCTCTTGGGCTTCAACGACGGATTCTGGGGATTTAGAATAACTCATGGGCAGCACCACTTAGATTTTTTTTAACTTCTGACTTACTGAGACTTGGGCGGAATCTTTGATTTCTCCGGCGCCCCCTTCAAACATGGGGGAATAATGACAAGCGATTTTAAACAGGATGGAATCGGGAAAGTACCTTTTTAATGAGGTTGGGGTATGTGCAGGGCTTTAGTCCGATCGCAGTTAGCAAAGCCAGGGAGTGATTCTTTTTAGGAAAGCTTCTTGTTATCTCTCAAAAGTTACGATGGCAGGGAAGATTACACATCCTTCTTATGAGTCACCTGAATGGGTGAGTTGGAAGGATTGTCCCTTGGAGTCGGCGGATTCAGGGGAGGTTGGGGAGTCACGCACTCCGGCGGTCGCGCTTTTTTCCTTGGCTAGTTGCTCGGTTAACCACTCTATCTCTGACGCCAGCACTGACTTGCAGCGATCGCGAGAGGCGAATTGATAGTCGTCGGTTAGTGGATATTCGCTCTTGAGGCTTTCGATGTAGTCTTGCCGGGTGTAACAGGCTCGCAAGCGGTGTTCCAATAGCTTCAGCCGTTCTTCAGGTTCTAAGTCGCCAAAAAAGAAAAACTTGATTTGGAACCGGGAACCACTGTTAACCCAGCTTTCTTGAGGGTGTTCGAGCATTTTTTGCCGCCACAGTTCGCGCCCTTTGGCGGTAATTCCGTAGATTTTGCGCGTACAGCCAGCATCTCCGGCTTCTTCGGCTATTACCGAAATTTCGCCTCGCTCTTCCAAGCGCTTCAGCAGCGGGTAAATCGCTCCGTAGTTGACGCTGATGCAACTGCTCATAAACAGCTCCAGTTGTTGCTTTAGCCGATAGCCGTGCAGGGGTTGCCACTGTAGCAGCCCAAGGGCTGATAATTCAAGCATTTATATCAAGTTGATATTATAGTCTGGATTATATCACTATATCGGACTCAAGGGCTATCGGGTCAATACCGAGTTTAAAAGAATATTTAGAGTGTAATTCACATTAAAAGATATTTGTCAACACCCTTAAAGTATATATATTGAGGTCAAAAGAGGTCGATCGCTTTATTTTTGATTATAAAACCCATTTCAGAGATAAGAAGAGTGTTAATTTACCTCGATTTCGGTCAGAGAAACGGCAGCATCTCACTTTTGACACAATTGAGATGCTGCCTGGTATTTGATGTCTCCGAAGTGCTTCAATAGACTCTGCTCAATAAGTCGGATTTCTGCCACATATCTCTTCTTGGTAAGAGGATCATAACTTTTATTGGTAGGGCTTGGTTGAATTTTTAAACCCTAACACATTGTAGTATTTATTTATTAAATATTGAGCGCACCCGCTGTTTTTGGGTATGTGATACTGATATTATTTTTCTCAAGTATTGCTGCAAAAAAAGTGTTGGGTTTGTTGCCACTCGCCCTGTTTTTAATGTACGGATATGTGAGATTCTCGCTCTTTGTTGAAGGATAAAAAAAAGCAACGCAGCCAACGGGTAATTAAACCCAGATGTTTGTGTTTGTCGGGAATCATCCTCCTTAAAAAGGATTTTTAAGGAATAATTAACCGATTATATGCTATTAATATGACACAAAGAGAGTGATTTATCCTGAGCATCAAACCCAAGATTAACGCCCTGCAATTACTTGAAATAACCAGCCAAGAAGCATCACACTCAAGAAAATCACGCCTCCAACAATTAACATCAAACCCAACAGCAACGCCGCCACAAAGAGCCAATCGGCTTTTTTGCCTTGTTCCGGAGAACCTAAATGAGCATCCAGCAATTCTATATTTTTGACATTAGCTTTCCAAGCAACATCCAACAAATCTCCTGCTACCGGTACAGTACCAGCAACTGTATCAAATACGATATTAGTTGCCATTTTTACTAAAGTCTCTTGAGGCACTCCCAGTTGAGCGGATTTAAAGACAACATATCCTGCAAAAATTGAACTGATTAAATCGCCGCCGCCCGGTATAAGTCCCAATATCGGATCGAGCCCAATGCGGTATTTTGTGCCTGGAATCGGAATTGCATTGTCTAGTACATGGCTGATCCGGCGGAGTCGGCGCAAGGATGCTACATGAGATGGGCTGGGAGTATTGGGGGAAGAATTTTGTATAGGAGAACGTGACATTTGATTGCTCTCGATTGCGATATTACTGCTAGTTTATGATATTTATTGAAGCATATTCAATTTTTTTCACTATGCCTCAAGCAGATTTTTACTGATTTTGGGCGCTCGGCTTTGGTTTGTTTTTGAATGAACAGAAACCCGGTTTCTGTTCAAAACCGGGTTTCTTGCTTCTAGCTGGGGGCTTTTAATTTAGCCTTTTATTTGTTGCCTTCAGTGAAGTCGGCGTCAATCACGTCGTCACCGCCGCCAGTGGGGCCGCCGTCTCCATAGCCACCAGGGCCGCCAGGGCCGCCAGGGCCATCAGTTGGGCCGCCTGCTTGCTGGTACAGGTTGCTGCTGACAGCGTAGAATGCTTGCTGCAACTCTGTTGTCAAGGTTTTGATCCGATCGTCATCTTCACTCTCGATCGCGGATCGCAAGTCTTTAAGCAACCCTTCAATCTTAGTTTTGTCATCAGCGGGAACTTTATCGCCCAATTCTGCCAACTGCTTCTCGATTTGATAGGCTTGAGAATCAGCTTGGTTTTTGCGATCGATCCTTTCGCGACGTTCCTTGTCAGCAGCCGCATTCGCCTCGGCTTCCTTGACCATTTTCTCGACTTCATTGCTGGGCAAAGTAGAAGCACCAGTAATGCTAATCGATTGCTCCTTACCAGTACCTTTATCCTTAGCAGCTACATTCAAAATACCGTTAGCATCGATATCGAAAGTAACTTCAATTTGAGGTACGCCACGGGGAGCTGGTGGAACTCCATCTAAGCGGAAGGTTCCCAAATCCTTGTTATCATTCGCCATTTCCCGTTCGCCTTGCAAAACGTGAATTTCCACGTTTGTTTGGCCGTCTACAGCAGTCGAGAAAGTTTCCGACTTCTTGGTAGGAATAGTGGTGTTGCGGGGAATGATTTTGGTCATCACGCCACCCAAGGTTTCGACGCCGAGAGACAGCGGAGTAACGTCGAGCAACAGGATGTCTTTGACTTCGCCGGAGAGTACGCCTGCTTGAATTGCTGCACCGACTGCAACCACTTCGTCCGGGTTTACCGTTTGGTTGGGTTCTTTGCCGAGGATTTTTTTGACCAGTTCTTGCACCGCAGGAATCCGCGTAGAACCACCAACTAAGACGACTTCATTAATTGCAGATTTGTCTAATTTGGCGTCGCGGATCGCATTTTCTACGGGGATGCGAGAGCGATCGATCAAATCTGAACAGAGTTCTTCAAACTTGCCCCGCGTCAAAGTCGTGTCCAAGTGTTTTGGCCCGTCTTGAGTCGCGGTAATAAACGGCAGGTTGATTTCTGCTTGGGTAACGCTCGAAAGCTCAATCTTGGCTTTTTCTGCTGCTTCCGTCAGGCGTTGCAGTGCTTGTTTGTCTTTGCGAAGGTCAATGCCTTCGGCTCTTTGGAATTCGTTAGCGATGTAATCGACGATTTTTTTGTCGAAGTCGTCACCGCCAAGGTGAGTGTCTCCAGAAGTTGCTAGCACTTCAAATACGCCGTCGCCTACTTCGAGAATAGATACGTCGAAAGTACCGCCACCTAAGTCAAATACGAGGATGGTTTCGTTGCTCTTTTTATCTAATCCGTAAGCTAAAGCTGCTGCTGTAGGTTCGTTAATAATCCGCAGCACTTCTATACCGGCAATTTTTCCCGCGTCTTTGGTAGCTTGGCGCTGAGAGTCGTTGAAGTAAGCGGGAACAGTAATTACCGCTTGGGTGACTGTTTCGCCGAGGTATTTGCTGGCGTCTTCTACCAGTTTGCGGAGAACTTGTGCAGAAATTTCTTCTGGGGCAAATTGCTTGCCGCGGGCGGGACAGTCTAGTTTGAGGCTGTTGCCAACTTTGAGGACTTTGTAGGAAACTTCAGTGGTTTCATGGGCTACTTCATCAACCCGACGCCCGATAAACCGTTTTACTGAGTAAAAGGTGTTTTCGGCGTTCATCACGGCTTGACGCTTGGCGATTTGTCCGACAAGTTGATCGCCATTTTTAGCATATGCTACTACAGAAGGTGTGGTGCGACCCCCTTCGGCGTTGGCTATGACGGTGGGTTTGCCGCCTTCCATAACTGCGACGCAGGAGTTTGTCGTACCTAAGTCAATTCCAACTACTTTTCCCATAGGGGTGTTCCGGCTCCAATCTCTACAAAATTTTGGTGTTTTATCTGTGCGATAGTCTGGTTATTCAGGACTGCGATTTTACCTCGCGGTTTACGGGTAGTGAGTCCTGCTTTAATACAGTCTTCGATAGGGTGCTGATCTCTATACTGCGGGCGGTAGACCTTGCGATGAAGGGGTATTTACCGAACCTGGTGGGGGACGGTTGCATCCGTGAGGCTTGCACCGCTACAGTTGTTGACTGCTTTTCTTTACTCTTCCCAATGTACGGTGTGCGATCGATTCGGGTATTGTGGCAAACCGTATACGTTGTGTTGTATTTGCCGTCTTTGTTGTATAAATTTTGTTTGGTTGGTAGGGGCGATCGATTTTTTGACTTCAAATCAGGTTTAATATCATTTCCGGTTACACCGGAATGATGTTGACTGTTGACGGTTGACTGTTGACGCCGTGAACAGTGAACAGTCAACCGTCAACCGTCAACTCGAATTTACTATTCCGATGCTAACGGATTTGATATAATATCAATTCTGAAAATGGACAGGGGAATGCCCTGCCCCTACCCGTTTACTTCCAGGCTGTGCCTGGGAAAGAATATATTGAGGAAGAGCCTCAAGTCCCCCTCCTGGGAATCTCGGATAATTCTTGAATTTTCCAGCTTTTAATTGCTATTTTTGACCGATCAGCAGAGCTGCGGGAAAGTAACTCAGAGCGTCACCAATTGCCAACGTACCGTTACTTTCTACTGACTGATTTGTAATTGCATCTTTCCAAACCGACGGCATTTGCTCTGATAACTTCAAATTAGTATCTTTCCAGACTTGTTTGCCGATCGGCATTTCTTCGGGTTTGACAATTCCCGTCAAAAACCGGGGAGCAATCACAATAACTGTAGTCTCTCCAAAGCTTCTGGCAAAGGTAACAACATTATCTTTAAACGTGCCCACTGCTTGCAGGGGCAGATAATCGCCTGATTGAAAAACTTGCAAGTATTTTTTTCTCGCTTCTAGCGCTCTTGCCGTCAAAAACAACTTAATTCTCGCGTCTTCTCGCGTCGCAATCAAATCTTCAACCAGTTGCAAAATATCCGTCTGAGCTTGCTCTTTAATTTCCCGCAAAACCTCGATTCTGCGCTCAAAATCAACGGGACGGCGGTTATCCGGATCGACGTGGCTTAAATCCCAGAATTCCGTCCCTTGATAAATGTCTGGAACGCCGGGAGCAGTGATTTTCAGCAGCGTTTGAGATAAAGAATTGAAAATTCCGTAATTAGCTACTTTTTTGCAGAAAGGTATAAATTTGTTGAGAAACTGATTTTGTTCCGAAGGTTCGAGAACGCTATCGACAAAGGTCATAAAACCAGCTTCGTAGTCGTTATCCGGTCTCAGCCAAGCCGTATAAACTTTTGCTTCACGGACAGCTTTAATGACATAATCTTTCAGGCGAGCGACATAATCAGTGTTTTCAATTCCCTCAAAGGGAAAACTGCCGAGCAGAGTTTGGTACAGGAAGTATTCGTCATTAGTATCTGGAACCATTCGATTCACAAAGTTGACTTTCTTAGAAGAGTTTACCTCTCTCCAAGACCTGACTTGCTGTTCCCATTCATCGGGAATTTCTGACAAAACGTTAAGTCTGGCTCGCACATCTTCGCCACGTTTGGTATCGTGGGTAGCTGTAGCATTCATTTTGTGCGGCCAAGCTACTTGCTGCTTGTGGTTGAACTCGTGAAAATCTACCAGCGACACGCCGAACTGACTGGGATTTCCTCCGACTTCGTTGAGGGATAAAAGCCGATAGTAGACGTATAAAAGCGTGTCTTCAATGCCTTTTGCCATCAAGGGGCCTGTCAACTGCTGGAGTTTCATTACGAAGTGCCGGCGCTGCTCTTTTTGTTCTGGTGTTAGAGTTTCTTCTTCTTCCAGCAACAGCACCGTTTCGATAAAATTAAGTTCCTTGAGGAGTCGGGGTACTTGTTCTTTGGCATGGGCGATCGCATATTTTACGTAAGTGCGATCGGACTCTCTCAAACCGTCTTGATTGATGTAAGTTCGGTAGACTGGAAAAATTGTCAAAACAGCCGCCAATGCTTTTTCCAAACCGGGACGAGTAAAGTCATTTCCCTGTCTCGATTGACCGGAGATATTCTTCAAAAGTTGAGCTAGATTGTCTACATCTCCCGCCAAGTTTTTCTCAACAATCAGTCCTTTTTTATCTAAAAACAACTGTTCGTAGGGAACAGTTAAGCGAGTAAATCTCTGATATATTTCGGTAAATTGCTGCTCGCGATCGCACCGACAAAAAACGCCGTTTACGTAATTCAAAAAGTCGTAGCCGCTAGTTCCCTCAATCGGCCAATATGACGGCAAATCTTCTTCGTGTTCCAGAATCTTTTCAACAGTAATATAAGTGTCTCCGATTTTCTCCCGTAGCCGTTTCAAATATTCTGTGGGGTCGTAAAGTCCGTCGATGTGGTCAATTCTCAATCCCGTAAACTTTCCCTCTTCAACCATGTCGAAGATCAGAGCATGGTTTTTGTGAAAAACTTTAATCTCTTCAACTTTAACCGAAATAAGTTCGTTGACCGTAAAAAACCTTCGGTAGTTAATTTCTTCTGCCCCCACTTTCCAGAAAGACAGACGGTAAAACTGCTCGGAAAGCAATTCGTCTAGCAAATTAAAACTTTCGGCATTTCCCTTTTCTCCGTTAAAAACTTTGATATTTTCATCGATAAATTCCTGTACCAGGGGATTTTGATTGTAGAGTTCCCAGAGCAGTCCTTTGACAAAAGCTATCTGATCGTATCTGGTTTTACCTTTAGTTTCTGAAGGTGTATTTTTAATCAAATAAAGAATTCCCAAAAACTTGATAAAATCTGGATGGCGTCTCCCTAATTCCCTGGCTAAATGCCCCAAATTATGACTGATAAATTTAGCATAAGATTCAATTCTTACTGGCAATTGTAAACTATAATAATTGATGGTCAGCCCAATCTCGCTGTATTTGAGTTGAATCTCGCCATTTTCCAGACACTCTCCATAAAAATTGCCCAGCAGCGGAGCCAGCACTCGACCTCTGAGATGTTCGTAAGCATGATTCCATTCAATATCGAAGTAATCGAAATAGTCGGAATCCGGCCCGTGTTCCAATACGTCTAACAGCAGCAAGTTTTGAGTGTCGTAAGCCATGTGGTTTGGGACAATATCTTGCAGCCATCCCATGTTCCGTTTCTTGATTTCGTATGTGAGGCCTTCAAAATTTTCTGATGTTCCCAAATCGGGATTGAGCTGATTTGAGTCAACGACATCGTATCCGTGAGAGCTGCCTTTTCTGGCTTTAAATATTGGTGAAGCGTAAACGTCGGTAATTCCTAAATCTTCCAGATAGCTAAGGATTTGTTTGGCGGCTTCAAAGTTAAAACCTCCATGAAATTGAATCCGATAAGTTGTTGTGGGAATTCTCATCATGTTAATTTTACTCCAGGTTTTTTAGGGTTTTCTTTTTTAATATATGAGGCAGAGCCTCCTCTACTGCATTCCCGGACAGAGGCTGGGCATGAGAGAGGCTCTGCCTCCCGTTTCTTGTGGGACTAGATTCCGCGACAGAGGCTGAGAACGAGATAGGTTCTGCCTCCTGTTGCTTGTTCCTAGGCTCTGCCTGGGAACGCCTGTATTTGAGGCTCTGCCTCCCGTGTTAATTACTGTAATTCATAGAGTGCGAAACTCTGCGGTTTAACGGTCAATTTTTGATCTGAAGTTATCTTTTCAGGCAAGCTAGAACCTGAACCCATCCATTTTTCATCAGCAGAGTCTAAAATTTTGTGACCGTTGCCTTGGGGAAGTGCAGCCGTAAAAGCTACCTCTTGCCTGCTGAAGTTTAGAATGCAGAAGATCTGGCTGTCATCTGTCCAGCGACGTAGAAATAAGATTTTTTCCGCTTCAATGCTGGATACTTCTAGACTGTTTTTGTCGAGTTTTTTAAGGGCTGGTATTGTCCGCCGAAGTTGAATCAAATGTTGGTGCCATTCCCAAAGGATTTTGTGTTTGCCTTCGGTTTGTTTTTCCCAGTTTAACTTACACTTCTCGAAAGTCTCAGGACTCTGGGGGTCGTGAAACTCGCCTCGACCTTCAAAGATTTTAAATTCTTGTTGTTTGTCTTTGCGGATAGCTTCAATTAAGTTTTCGTCCGAGTGGGAAACGAAGTAAAAAAACGGTGCTTCTTCTCCGTATTCTTCTCCCATAAAAAAGAATGGAATGTAGGGAGAAATTAAGACTGTGCCGGCTGCAAGTTTCAATCCTTCAAAGTCAACTATTTTGGATAGTCGGTCTCCCAAAATGCGGTTGCCGATTTGGTCGTGGGTTTGGGCAAACACCAGAAATTTATGACCCGGTTCATCTTTAACAGAATTGCCGTGTTTCCGCTTTCTGTGGGGGGCGTACTGGCCGGAGTAAACAAAGCTTTCTTTGAAGGCTTTTTCTAAGTGTTCGCACTTGCCGAAATCTTGGTAGTATCGGTCGTCTTCTCCAGTCAGCAAGGCGTGCAGTGCGTGGTGGAAATCATCGCACCATTGGGCGTCTAGTCCGAAGCCACCGAGTTCTTTGGGACGTATAGTGCGAACATCATTTAAGTCACTTTCGGCTATTAAGTAAAGTTGCCGTCCTAGTTCTTGGGAAATATCGGCTGTGGCATCGGATAGTTCTTGTAAAAAAGGTCTTGCACCTACTTCAAATATTGCTTGAATTGCATCTAATCTCAGGGCATCGATGTGATAGTCTCGAAACCAGTAGAGGGCGTTTTCAATAAAGTAGTTGCGTACCCCGTCGCTGTAGGCGTCGTCGAAGTTGAGGGGGTCTCCCCAAATTGAGCCGTATTTGGATGTAAAGTAGGGGCCGAAGTCCCTGAGATAATTTCCTTCGGGGCCGAGGTGGTTGTAAACTACATCGAGAATTACTGAAATGCCGTGTTCGTGGCAGGCGTTGACGAGTGTTTTGAAGCCTTCGGGGCCGCCGTAGGAGTTTTGAACTGCGTAGGGATATACGCCGTCATATCCCCAGTTTCGGTCGCCAGGAAATTGGGCTACTGGCATTATTTCGATGGCGTTGATTCCCAATTCTTTAAGCTGTTTTAGCTGGGGAATTATTGCTTCAAATGTTCCGGCTTGGGTGAATGTGCCGACGTGCAGTTCGTAAATAATCATTTCGGCTAGCGGCACGCCTTGCCAATTTGTGTCAGTCCAAGTAAAAATATTTTGATCTATTACTTGCGACGGAGCATGTACGCCTTGGGGTTGATATTTTGAGGCTGGGTCTGGTCGCTCGGTTTTTCCTTCAATTTGGTAAGTGTAAAGGGTTCCTGGTTCGATGTCTGTAGCTGTGGTTTGCCAATAACCTTCTGCCGATTGTTCCAGAGGTATCAGGCGTTTTTTTGGGGAAACAATTTGGACTGCGATTTGTTTGAGGGTGGGCGCCCAAACGGTAAATTCACATTGGTTATTGCCGAGGTAATTTGCTCCTATCTTCACTTTGAGCCGTTCTCCTTATAAAATAGGTTGGTGGTTCGATCGCCCGACGCGCTATCAAATGCTTTGCCCTTAACGTTCAGCGCCTGTTTAGACGGTAATATTACTTAATATAACAAACAACTAACTTTAGACAGAGGTATCAAAGGCTAAAATTGTGTAAGGGGCAAAAGTAGCGGTTAGTTATGTCTAAATTAGATCGGGAATCGGCAGGAGGGCGATCGCCAAATTAACGGCCTGGAAGCGTTAATATTTCTGGTTGATATCATGTCGAAAATCTACCTAAAGGTAGGTCAAAAATCAGCGCGAGTGTGGATTTTATGGTTATGGCTTTTGGACGGGAAATCTGCTGCAATCTCGACTCGGCGGAGTCTCGGGAGTGGTTGGTCACAAACGGGATCGGCGGTTACGCTAGCGGGACGATCGCAAATCTCCTCACCCGCCGCTATCACGGCTTGCTGGTAGCCGCCCTCAAACCCCCGCTGGGACGCACTCTGATGCTCGCCAAGCTGGACGAGACGGCTGTGTATCACGATCGCGCCTATCCGCTTTATACAAACCGCTGGGCCGACGCGACGATGGAACCCCACGGCTACAACTACATCGAAAGCTTTCACCTCGAAGGCACGACGCCTGTTTGGAGGTTTGCTCTCGCCGACGCTATCCTGGAAAAGCGGATTTGGATGCAGCAAGGTGCTAACACAACATATATTCAATACCGCTTGCACCGCGCCTCACAACCGATCGCCCTCGCTGTCAAAGCCCTAGTAAACTATCGCGACTACCACCACACGACGAGCGTCGGCGACTGGCAGATGAGCCTACAAACCTTGGAACGCGGGGTTTGCGTGACTGCATTTCCCAAGTCTGTACCCCTGTACCTGCTGACGGATGCCGAACCAGAGGCGAAATTTCGAGTTTCTACGCCTTTATACAATTGGCATTACGGATTTGACCTAGCAGCCGAAAAGCGCCGGGGATTGGACTACTGCGAGGATCACTTGCACGCGGCGACTTTTCACATGACGATCGCACCGGGAAGTTCTCTCACATTGATAGCGAGCACCGAGAAAAATACCGAACTCAACGGCGGTACAGCTTTAGAGGTGCGCCGCGCTTATGACCAACAACTGCTGCAAAACTGGTCAAAAGTGAGCGAATCTCCCGACTGGATCAATCACTTAGTGCTCGCCGCCGACCAATTTATCGTCAGCCGCCCGCTACCGGAGGAATCCCAAGGCAAAACGATTATCGCCGGATATCCCTGGTTCAGCGACTGGGGGCGCGACACGACGATCGCCCTACCCGGCCTCACAATCTGTACCGGGCGATGGGAAATTGCGCGATCGATTTTGCGGACATTTGCGCGGTATGTCGATCGGGGGATGCTGCCGAACCGCTTCCCGGATGCGGGAGGCGAACCGGAATACAACACCGGAGACGCCACGCTGTGGTACTTTGAGGCAATCCGCGCTTATATTGATGCCACGGGGGACGACGAACTTTTGAGCGAACTCTGGCCTACTTTATGTGAGATTGTTGATTGGCACATACAGGGAACTCGGTATAACATCCGCCTCGATCCCGATGACGGTTTAATCTACGCCGGCGAAACCGGCGTGCAACTGACTTGGATGGACGCGAAAATCGGCGATTGGGTGGTGACACCCCGGATTGGTAAGCCGATCGAACTCAGCGCCCTTTGGTACAATGCTATACAAGCTATGGCAAGTTTTGCTCGAAAACTGGGCAAGCCTCACAATGAATACCAGCAATTGGGCGATCGAACAGCAGCCGGATTTCCTCGCTTCTGGAACGCCTCAACTGGTTACTGTTACGACGTTCTGGACGGCCCCGACGGACACGATGCCTCGCTGCGGCCCAACCAAATATTCGCCGTATCCCTGCCCCTAGACTCGATTCCTCCCCACTCCGCCAACTCCTTGTCAGCGGGGATGCGCCAGGAAACCCGGTATACACCGTTACTGACGCCCATCCAGCAGCGCGGCGTGGTGGACGCCTGCGCTCAACAGCTTCTCACTTCTGTCGGCCTCCGCAGCCTCTCGCCGCAGCACCCGCAGTATCGCGGCGCATACGGAGGCGACCAATTGCAGCGCGACAGCGCCTACCACCAGGGCACAGTTTGGGGCTGGCTGATTGGCCCGTTTGTCTTGGCGCACTTGCACGTATACAAAAACCCAGCACAAGCGATCGAATTTCTCGAACCGATGGCACATCATATAAGAGCCGGCGGAGTTGGCAGTCTGGGCGAAATTTTTGAGGGCGACGCCCCCCACTCGCCGCGGGGCTGCACGGCTCAAGCTTGGACTGTGGCTGAGGTGCTGCGGGCTTGGTTGGCAATTAATACTGTGGGTGTTTAAATGGGGAATGTTATCTTTGGTGGAAAAAGAGATTTATGGCATTATTATTAGCGGGCGATATTGGCGGAACTAAGACAATTTTGCGCTTAGTGGAAAGGACTGTTAACGGTGAAATGAACGCTCTTTACGAGTTTCGCTATCCGAGCGGGGAGTTTCCAGATTTAGTACCGATGGTGCAGCAGTTTTTGACAGAAGCTGCTACGAAATTGGATTTTGCGCCATTGCCTGAAAAAGCTTGTTTTGCGATCGCAGGCCCGGTGGTTAACAACACTGCAAAACTGACTAATTTGCCTTGGATGCTGGATGCGAAGCGTCTGGAACAGGAATTAGGAATATCACACGTTAGTTTAATTAATGATTTTGTCGCGGTTGGCTACGGCGTGTGGGCTTTGGACGATCGAGATTTGCACACTTTGCAAGTTGGAAAACCCCGCCAACACGATCCAATTGCTGTGATTGGTGCGGGTACTGGTTTGGGAAATTGTTTTGGAATTCCCGAGGCAAATGGCATCAGGGTATTTTCTTCGGAAGGGGGGCACGGTGACTTTGCTCCTCGTTCGGAGTTGGAGTTTGAATTGCTGAAATATTTGTTAGCAAAACACGACATTCAAAGAATATCGATCGAGCGTGTGGTTTCGGGACTAGGGATTGTTTCAATTTACCAGTTTTTGCGGGACAGAAAGTTTGCTCCTGAATCGCCGGAGATAGGGGAAGTTATCAAAAAATGGGAGTCAGAAATCGGTAAAAGCGAGAAGACTGTCGATCCGGGGGCGACAATTGCACAGGCGGCACTCAAAAAGTGCGATCGGCTTTCCGAACAAACAATGCAAATGTTTGTAGAAGCTTACGGTGCAGTGGCCGGAAATCTCGCTGTGACACTGTTACCTTACGGCGGTTTGTACGTAGCTGGCGGCATTGCTGCTAAGATTTTGCCGCTGATTCAAGAAGGGGGTTTTATGCGAGCTTTTACGCACAAAGGCCGGATGGATTCGCTGTTAGAAATGATGCCAGTTCGATTGGTTTTGAATCCCAATGTAGGGTTAATTGGTGCGGCTGTTTGTGCGGCCGGTCTTTAGGAGATTGCAAATATTTGGGGCGGGCAAGATGCCCACCCCACAATAATTTTTGTGGCACAGGCATCCTGCCTGTGGTATTAATTCCGGTTGCACTCAGACATGATAGGCAAGGACGGAAGCGGCATTGCCGTTTCCCTACCCCAAAATAATCATGAGCACGACCTGAGAGATGTAACCAGCGCCAGATTAATTGTAGGGAAACGGCACTGCCGTGTCCTGACTGTGGGTAATATCACATCTGTTGGGGTCGGAATTATTCATCTCTCTTTTTTCTGACTCTGTGCTCTCTGCGTTCTCTGCGGTTTAATCATGAGATTCTCTCATCTTCAAAATCTTCTGTGCCGCACTTTCAGATACCGGCATCACCGATAACCGATTGCCTTTCCTCACCACCAAAATCTCATCAGCGCTAAACTTTTGTTTCAGTTCATCCAAAGATATTAACTTAGCAAATTCCTCAACAAACTCAACTCTCACAGTTTGCCAGCGAGGAGCATCAAAGGGCGATTTAGGATCATAATATTCGCTATTCATATCGAACTGACTCGGATCAGCAATCCCAGCTTCCACGACGCGCACTAACCCGACAATACCCGGAAATTTAGTATTAGAATGGTAAAAAAATACTAAATCTCCGCGACTCATTTCTCGCATAAAATTGCGCGCTTGATAGTTGCGAACGCCATCCCAAATCGAAGTGCGATTCAGTTTCAAATCCGCAATACTATAAACATCGGGTTCCGACTTCATTAGCCAATAATTCATACAATTAATTCGCTTGGGTTAGCCAAATATTCTTTAATTTTATCTAAACACTGCTGCATAGCTTTTTGCATAAAAACCTGAACTAGCAACAACCCAAGCGGATAGAATACCGGAGAAGTCAGCATAAAATAAAACTCCCAATCAATCCGAGTTCCCTTTGCTGTAGCAGTGAAATTCCAATCTCCGCCACCAGACTCAATGAGTAGAGAAATCGGAAACTTAAACCCTCTAACCAGTCGGTAGGTTTGTCTTTCTGGCTTTTTGAAAGTAATGATTTCTTCATCAATCACCGAAGTGTCGGAATTTTCTATCCGCCGCACGCCGCCTTCACGCATCTCTCCACCATCTGCCATCTCAGCTTTAATAATTGCTGGAATTGGGCCATATCCGCGAAAGACTTTGGGCAGATTTGACAGGGAGGTAACAAAATCAAAGACTACTTCCGGCGATGCAGCGATTTCTACTAATGCGTTGGTTTTAACTAACATTTATTCCTCCCCCCATGTGATTTGATAATGAACTGTGAGTTAAAAAGGCGTAATTTTAATTATAAAATATCCTTCCGCTTCTGCAACCACAGAGTCAACATCAAATAAACGAAAATATGCACGCACAAAATACCCCAGTTTAAACCCAAATTCTCCCAGGTGGGATCGTAAACCGGAGTAGGTTCAAACGGCTGAGGAAGTATGCTCCCATCCGGTAATGTAGTAGGCGCGGGAACCATCCCATTCACATTAACTAAAGAGCCGTAAGCACCCACAGACCAGCGGCTTAACATCAGCCAAGAAAATGTGCTCGCCGCACCTTCCATCTTAAACAAAACTCCAGAAAAAATAATCTGAGGCAACAGTAATAGAGGCAAAGCGCTGTTAGCTTGAGAGCTATTTTTAACAATGGCGGAAACGACTAATCCAAGGCTCATGCAGCTCATTAAAGTTAGGAAAGTGGTAATACTTGCTCCCACAGGCCAGGAAATAAAACTCGGTTCGGGGGATTTAAAAGCAATCAGAATAACTCCTACCATTAACAGTGTTTGCAATACGGCTAAACCAGAAAGTATAAAAAATTTTGAACCTAAATAAGCAAACAATCCTAAATTGACCAAACGTTCGCGCAGATAAATAGCAGATTCTTTGACGATTTCTTGCAGAGAAGTTGCCAGTCCTACCCAAATAGCCGCGCAGGTAAATACAAATAAAACTCGGAGCGCTAAAGGTGCTAAAGTTGCCTCCGGTGCGCCAATTAATGGGTCTTTATCTCTGACGGCTAGCCGCAGCAAACTAATGCCGATCGGAGCCGTTAAAAGAGCTAAACTCAAGTTAACTAAGTCGCGGAAAACGAGTTGAAAATAGCGCTGGGCAAGCAAAACGAGTTGTTTTACAAAAGATTGAGATTTTGGTACAGAAGGTGCAGAAGGTATTTTTGCATTAGCCTGGCTTCTGCTGAAGTGGTTGACAATATAGCGCTGATAGTAGGGAGATTTATTAAACTTTTCTGCCCAGCTTTGAACGTTGATTTCTCCTGTTTCTAATTCGTTGTAAATGTCCGCAAAATCGCCTGTTTTGACATCGAAAAAATCGAGTGCTTCCCTAGGCGGGCCGAAGTAACAAAGGCGTCCGCCGCGACCCATAAAAACAATGCGATCGCACATCGTGATATTTGCCGTCGCGTGAGTCACCAGAATCACCGTCCGGCCTTGACTTGCCAACTTTCGCAGCAGTTGCATCATCTTCTTATCCAAACCCGGATCGAGTCCTGAAGTCGGTTCGTCTAAAAAGAAAAGTTTCGGGTCTGCTAACAGTTCAACTCCGATGCTGACCCGCTTTCGCTGTCCGCCGCTAAGCTGTTTTACAAAAGCCTTGCGGCGGTGAGTCATTTCAATATCTTCTAAAGTTTTCGCGACTACCTGCTTGACATCTGTATCGGGAGGTAAGCGCAATTTAGCTGCATAACTCAAGACTTCTTCTACTGTCAAATCTGCGTGTACAATATCATCTTGAGGCACGTAACCGATTTGATTGCGGTAAATATTGAAGTTTTGGCGCAGGTTGTCGCCGTTGAGAAACACAGCGCCGTTAGTAGTTTTTTCGATGCCTAAAAGCGTCCGCATTAAAGTAGATTTGCCAGCGCCGCTACCGCCGACTAAAGCCACAAACTGCCCCGGTTCGATCGCCAAAGTGATGTTATCCAAACGCTTCGGAATCACCAGACTGTCAGCATCCAAACGAATTTGATGGCCCGAGTCTTGCATCTGCAACTCACCGCTGCGGTAAGTTAGAGTAAACGGGCCGATCCGAATTGCATCTCCCTCGGACAATTGTACAGAATTTGTCACTCGCTGACCGTTAACAAAAACCCCGTTAACGCTGTGGTCTCTCAAAATATAATTGCCACGACTGTCTTGGTCGATTGTGGCGTGGCGTCTAGAAACAAGGGGCGCATCTAATTGCAGCGAAGCATTTGGATCGCGGCCCAACAAAACCGACCGATTCTTAAGAAGAATTGACTGCTTGCTAGGGACAGCAACCTGATTCGCCAGCGGATTAAAATAACTCAGCAAAACTTGATTTTGAGGATCGAGACCGATTTTAATTTCAGTGCCGTTTTTCAGACAATAACCGTCATTGGGAGTGATGCGAGTGCGATCGACAAATAAGCCATTAGTGCTAGGCCGCTGGCCGTCACCGTCGTAAATCCAGTAATTATCCCCAATTTGGCGCAAAACAGCGTGAACGCCGGAAACTGCGCGCCAGGGTTCGGGAATGACTAAATCAGCACGAGTGCGATCGCGCCCCAATACGTGCTGCTGCTGTTTTAACTCTAACTGTAAAACCTCCCCTTGATTGCTTAATACTATATAAGGTCGATCGCTTAAAGCAGTCAGTTGTCCTATATTGCCTGTCATACTTCAATCGCGGTTTTTGCACTCACTTTCGCCAGCATATCAAAAGTAGGACAACAATACACTTATATTAAGCAAGTCTACTTAGCAACAACCGACAAACTGCGAAGCCGATTAATTGCCGCCGCCAATTCAAACCGCCGAAACATGGCAAAATCCCCTTCAGGAAAAGGCGATAAAATATCCATCCCCTGGGCGTCAATATCTGCCATCACCAAATCTATGATTTCCGACAAAGTGCGTTTTCCGTCCATGTATTGCTGCTTAGCATAAACCATTGCCGCAGCGATCGCCCTTAACTGTCCGCTGTCCACAATTTGCTCAACAGCACCCAAATCAATCTCCTCAGTTCCGAAAGCCAATTCATCAACATCCCGCACCTTCACCCGCACATCTCGCCGTCCCCGACTCGGATCTAAACTAGCAGGAATCGGCACTCTTTGAGTAATCTCACCAAAATTTTCTCCCCCTTCAGCAGCGCGGCTAATCGAGTAATTTTTAGCAATATCTTTAGCGTTTTCCGTCACATTATATGCTTGAAAATTTTCCATTGCAATCACAGTATCCGCCACATCAAAATAATCGCCGCTTCCCCCCATGACTAAAATAGTCGATACCCCATAATCTGCATACAAATGTTTAACTTTATCAATAAACGGCGTAATCGGTTCCTTATCCTTAGCGATGAGTTCCTGCATTCTGCGATCGCGAATCATAAAATTCGTCGCCGCCGTATCCTCATCCACCAATAAAACAGGCACTAAATCCTCTTTTGAAATAGCGAGTAATTGCGTCTCTAAAACAAAAGACTGAGCTTCTTCCTTCTTCCCTCTTCCCTCTTCCTTCTTCCCTCTTCCTTCTTCCTTCTTCCTTCTCCCCACTTCCAAAGCCTCAATAATATTAGCAGCTTGCGACGTGCTACCGCTCGCATTTTCAGTATAAAATTGTGCAGTATCTCTACCTTGTGGTAAGTGGTTAATAAAAGGCGAAATATCAACTCCCGCAACACTTCTGCCATCTTCCGCTCTAATTTTCACCGCCGCCGGATTAGTCACCACAAATTCCCTACCGTCTCCCGGAATTCGGTTGTAAACTCCCAACTCGATCGCCCTGAGTAAAGTTGATTTGCCGTGATAGCCGCCGCCAACAATCAAAGTAACGCCAGCGGAAATACCCATACCGGAAATCAAACCGCGATTCGGACAATTAAACTCAACTTTTAACGACGGCGGCGATTGAAAAGCCACAGCATTATTTAACAAAGGACTGTTGTCAACACCGCTGCGCCGGGGCAAAATAGAACCGTCAGCAACAAACGCAACTAATTCTTTTTCAGCTAACTGCTGCCGCAGCCAGTCAGCATCTTCTACTGTTTCAACGTGACGGCGACATTCAGCAGCATTTAAGTTAGCATACTTCAGAGAATTGCTGACAATTTGCGGGATATCTTCGCACAGCATTTCAGCAGCTTGTCGCCCTAAAATACTGCGTCCACTCGCTGGAAGTCCGACGGCAAATCGCAGTTCAACTCCTCCTAAATCTTCGATATCGGATGTATTTGAGGAAATGATAAATGCGGAAGTTCGCTCTAAAACTTCTTGTCCGAAGCGAGTCACTGCAATCATACCACTTTTCCCAGTGCCGCGTTTGCTGCTGATGCTGTAGGCTGCTTTGTCAAACTGGCGAGTTAGGTAATCTCGCAAGGCTATTTCTCGACTGCGAGAATTGAAAAGTTCGCGGGGTATTTGAGCAATGTTGGGGGGAACTATGACTCTAAATTTACTGGGAGAAGCAAACGGATCTCCCTGCACGTAATCAATAATTAATGTGAATTCAGAAAATTCGTAGTTACCTTGAATGTCTTTGTATGCTTTGTAGCCTCTATTATCTAGTTGCAGTAAATGCCGTTGCAGGCTTTCTTTGTTAGTCATTCGTTATTACTTATTAGTTATTACGTATTAGTTATTTACCTAGTTCCTAGGCTCTGCCTAGGAACCGATTTCCAGAGGCTCTGCCTCGCTTGCTTGGCGTGGGAAAATTGGAGGCAGAGCCTCCGGATATGCGTTACCAGGCAGAGCCTGGTAACGAGTAGATTACGGATTACCAATTACCAATTACTAATTAGCTAATTCCAATAATTTAGCCACGGCATTAACAACAATTTGAGCAGAACCGGCGAAAAAAGGTCGATCGATAGTTGCTAATGTATCGCTAGATTGGTGATAGTGGGGCGATCGCAAATTTGCAGTATCCGTCACCAACACAGCACCAATTCCTTTATACCAGAAAGGCGCGTGGTCGCTGCGTAAAACATCGGGAGTCAGCAACCCTTTCAGGGGAACCGGTAGCGCCACCACAGGCGGCAAATCGGCTTTTCCAGACTCCGCAAAACTTTTCAATAGCAGCGGATGTTCCGCATCTCCAATCACAGCGATAAACTCGCCTTTGTCGGGAGAAGTTACCCCCGATGCTTCTAGAAAAGGTTGCGCTGTCAATCCTTCGGGATATTGCTGGCATCCGGGCGTGCGGCAGGCATAACCTACCATATCTAGGACGATCGCGCCCTGCAAATTTTTTAACCGCGCCTCGCTACCTGTAAATGCTAAACTGCCTAAAAGTCCGAGTTCTTCCCTGTCGAAAAATGCTACCTGCAATGTCCGAGGCGTGGGGCGAGAACCCAGTAATCTTGCTACTTCTAAAACTACTGCAACTCCCGTCGCATTGTCGTCAGCGCCTGGGGAGTTTGGTACAGTATCGTAGTGTGCTGCCACTAAAATTGCACCGGCGTTTGAGTCAGTACCTTTTCTCTCAGCGAAGACGTTGATTCCGCGATCGAACTCCTGCAAATCTGCGGAAAATCCTAATGTTTGCAGTTGTTTAGAAATGTAATCTCTAGTAAAAGAGCGAGATCCTTCTCCCTCACGTTCTCCTGCTAAAGTCTCGACGTGTTTCCACAGCCGGGACGGGTCAATTTGCGGCTGAAAAAAAGTAGTTTTTTCAGCAGGAAGCGGTAAGGGAGACGGGTTTGGCGAAATGTGAATATTGCGATCGAGCGAAACTGAGGGTACAGCCGACAACCGCTGCCACGAGCCAGAACGCCAACCCACAGCCGTAACCGCAACCAGAATAAATAGCGCTATCCAAATCAATTGTTTCATCAGTAAGTCTATTTGAGATTTTAGACAGAGCTTACGCACTCCTCGCTCTCATCAACCGGGTTTTTTAGCGAAAGCGAGGGCTGCAACAAAGTCTTTTCGTAAAACCCGGTTGATGCGTCCAGAAGTGTTATATTTTAGATTTTAGGTTGACACCAGAGTTAAAAATAAACCTGTTTCAAAAAATGAAACTCAAAAATCTTAAAATTAGCTGTGCCAGAGGCAGTTTTGTATTTTTGATTTAAACAAGCAGGTAACAGCCTTGGGATGTTGCCGTCGAATCTGTCTTGCTTAGGGGAGCGTTCGACGGCGACATTCAAATCACTAATTTACCTTTAAAATTTACAAGTCAAAACTACTTTTTTTCCCACTCAATCTCCTTATTCTCCAATATCAACCCGCTGCTGCTGGGAACAGCGTAAGGAATAGTTGTTGCAGAAAATTTGACTATTTCAGTGGGTTGTTGAAACCACTCGGAATAACTCGGATTTAGTTGGTCGTACAGTGCTTTCAAAGCTTGGATTTCTACCTCTAGCTGCGCTGCGACTTGATTGATTCTGCGAGCTTGTGCTTGCAAGCGCTTTTCGCCGGTTTGAACAGTGTTTTCTATTTCTTGCCAGTGCTCTCCGGCCAGCAATTTTTCTAGTTCACCTTGCTTGTAATTGAGTAAAGCCTGTTTTTGTTGCAGTTGCTTTTCAATATTTTTAGTCTCTCGGTCAATTTCCTGGATTTGCTGCAACCACTGCTCCCCAAAAGCAGCAGTTTGCTGGTGGAACTCGGCAATGGCTTCAGGAGTATTATTTTTGGGAAAACTGACTGCCACTCGGCACTCTGAGCGCTGTACGGCAAGTTTTTCCCGCGACTCTTGCAGGGCGGTAACTTCTGCTTGCAGCGTGCGGACTTCTTTTTGGAGTTCTGGGATGGTCTGACTCATGGGTTCAATTAGTGGACCTCTGCATCGATTTTAAGCTAATTGTTTATTTTTCTAACAAATCCCGGTCGCCTCCTTGCGGGAATTATCTAATTTTAGCGCGCTCCCACGCGGTGTCTAGGCAGAATGGCGGATAATTTGTGGCACAATGGCTGATGACACATTTTAAATTAAGATTAAAATTGTAATTAGTTATAAAGCTAAATTATTAGCTTGGTAAAATTTAATTTACAAATCCACATCAATTCCGGGTGGCTGGGTTTTCCTATTGTACAGAAAGTTTTGCTAAACTTTTTGACATTTATGATTGCTAAAAAAATATTTAAAATTAGGAAATAGAGCCAATGAAAATAATTTTTCAATTAATGTTGGGATATTTCGCTCTTGCTATTTTTGGTGTGGAATGTGGCATAAATCCAAAAATATTACCGACAAGTCTAGGAGATGGGCATGGCACTCCCCCTGTAGCAGGGATTTTGGTTCGGTCTCAGAAACATAGCTATTTGCGATCGGCATCTCGCCCCCTTACTTCTGCAAGCGCCACATTATTTTTGGATAAATTATCCCCAATTGAGCCAGTACAATTACCGACTTACAATTATATACAATCTCAGGAAAGTCAGAGGAAAAAACCTAATTTTAGGTTAACAATAATCGGTAATTATCTGGTTTTTATTTTTTTATTAATTTCATTATTCATTAGGGGTAAAACAGTAAATAGCTTATCCAAGACGATGAGCTTAATCAAGGCCAAGTCTGAAACAGAGAATGACAAGCTACCAAAAGGAGAAAAAGTGTTGTATCCAAAAAAAGAACTGGATATCTGGCATACTATTGCCCAAATGACCCAAGATTTGCAGCAAACTGCCGAATATGCCCTGGATATTTGCGAGGAAATGAACGTCTCGATAATTGCGACCACCCCGGCCGGTCATATCCTGTCGTTAAACCAAGCTACCTGTCAACTTTTGGGATACTCTAAAAAAGAGTTGTTAGGCAAACCAATAGCCGGACTTTTTAAGAAAACTGAATCACCAGACCCGGAGTTAGATTTAGCAAGTTTAACAGCCGAAGGTTCTGTCCGCAACGTCGAAAAAGTCTACATTTCTAAACAGAGAAAAAAAATAATTGTACAGCTTTCTATTTTAATTATTCGCGACGGTCAAGGCAAGGTCAGCGGCCAGTTATACATAGCACAAGATATTACCGATAGCAAGCGGGCTGAAAGAAATTTGCGCCGCAGTGAAAAAAAGTTTCGCCAACTGATAGAAACTGTGAATGCTGTTGCATTTATCTATCACCGCAGACAGTTACGTTATGTCAATGCTCAGACAGAAGCTCTGACAGGATATACTCGCGAAGAATTGCTAGCATTGGATTTATACGACTTAATTCATCAAGATTTTATAGAAATAGTTAAAAACTGGGGTAAATCCCGCCACGCGCGCTCAACTGCAGGCTCTAAATATGAATTAATAATAGTCACGAAAACCGGAAAGTTGCGCTGGATTGAAGCAACTGTAGATATTATCAAATTTGAAAAAAAAGCCTCACTATTAATCACAGCATTTGATATCAGCGATCGCAAATTAGCAGAGTCACAACTAGAAACATCTCTTTCGTTGCTTCAAGCAACCATTGAATCTACTGCTGACGCTATTCTGGCGGTTGACAGTGGAGGAAAAGTTATCACCTTTAACCGCAAGTTTGCCGAAATGTGGCAGTTGCCGGATTTCCTGCTGGATTCGAGAGATAACAACCAAATTTTGGGGTTTGGAATCAACCAGTTAAAATACCCGGAAATATTTCTCAACCGTGCTAAAGAATTGTCCGATCGCCCCGCAGAAGAAAGTTACGAGATCATCGAGTTGACAGATGGCAGAATCTTTGAGCGCTACTCGTTCCCCCAGCGCACGGGAGGCAAAATTACTGGTCGAGTATTCAGCTTTCGGGATGTAACGGAACGGGTGCAATCCGAAGAAAAACTACGCAAAAGCGAAGAACGCTTTCACCTGCTGACGCGGGCGACGAATGATGCCGTATGGGATTTTGATTTGTTAAAAAATGAGTATTGGTTAAGCGTAGAATTTGAAAAAGTTTTTGGATACAAACTCAACGAAACTCAGACGATAGAATTAGAATCTTGGTGGCTAAATATTCATCCCGAAGAACGAGAAAGAGTGATGTTAAGCTTCCACGAAGCAATGAATTCAGACGCTCAATGTTGGTCGGAAGAATACAGCTTTCACCGTGCAGATGGGGGATACATTTTTGTACTCGATCGCGGCTATATCATCCGTAATGAAAATGGCAAAGCAGTAAGGGCGATCGGTACGATGATGGACATTACTCAGCGCAAGCAAGCTGAAGAAATTATTCGCTATCAAGCTGTTTATGACCAACTCACCGGTTTACCGAACCGGATACTTTTTAATGAGCGGCTGCTGGCTTCCTTAAAACAAGCTAAACAAACTAAAAAAATGTTAGCGGTGATGTTTTTAGACTTAGACAGGTTCAAAAAGATTAATGATACACTAGGTCACGCTGCGGGCGATCGCCTGTTAGAAGGTTTTGCCGGACGCATCAGCGACACTTTGCGATCGACTGACACGGTTGCCCGCTGGGGAGGCGACGAATTTACCATACTGCTTCCCGATATCAATTGCTTAGAAGATGCAGTTAAAACAGCTCAAAGAATCCTCCACAATTTAAAGCCAGCATTTAAACTAGGAGGACAACCGTTTCATGTTAGCAGCAGCATCGGCATTGCTCTTTATCCAGATGATGGTGAAGATGCCGAAACTTTAGTCAAAAATGCCGATGCTGCCTTGTACCACGCTAAAGAAATGGGAAGAAATAACTATCAGTTATATACTTCAACAATTAATCCCCAAAGCAGCCAGTTACTAACTATAGAAAACAGGCTGCACGAGGCTTTAGAACAGGGAGAATTTGAGATTTTCTACCAGCCAAAAGTCAACATCACTACTTGGGAAATTCAGGGCATGGAAGCCCTGCTGCGCTGGCAACATCCACAACTAGGTTTAGTTACTCCCGCTACATTTATTCCGATCGCCGAAGAGAACGGGCTCATTGTAGCTATTGGAGAATGGGTGCTGCAAACAGCCTGCACTCAAAATAAAGCTTGGCAGGATGCTTTGCAGCCAGCTTTGCGGGTAGCAGTCAACGTTTCGGCTCGGCAGTTCCAGCAATTTAATTTATTAGAAATGGTAGCGAACTGCTTGGAAAAAAGCGGTTTAGCACCCAAGTATTTAGAGTTAGAAATTACCGAGACGACAGCCATGCAAGATGTGGATTATACCACAAAAGTTCTCAGGGAGTTGCAGAATATGGGAGTGCAAATTGCGCTGGACGATTTCGGCACGGGTTATTGTTCTCTAAATTATCTCAAAAAGTTTCCTTTGAATATCTTAAAAATAGACAGGTCGTTTGTCAGCGGATTGACGACTGATCCGTGCGAACGGGCGATCGCCAAGGCTGTAGCGACGCTGGGGCGAGATTTGAATTTGAGCGTGGTAGCCGAAGGAGTAGAAACTAAAGAGCAGTTGGAGTGTTTGCGCGAACTCCACTGTCAAGAAATTCAGGGTTATTATTTCAGCCCTGCGCTCTCGGCTGGCGATGCTACCAAACTTTTGGTAAATTCTATGTTGAGGAAAGTGCAAATTGCTTAATGAGTCATTAGTTATTAGTTATGGTTCTTGACCGCGAATCTTAGTCTCCGGACTGGTTTTCCTCCGCTGCACCCCCAACATCATCACTGCTAAAGCGCTGCGGCGGGCCTAAGTTGTCGGGCAATTCGTTAAGATTCTTGCCCAAAGCGTGACACAGCGCTATTAACTTGAAGAATTGTCAGCTCAGGGGCATCAAGTCCTAAATCCCGCCACCGCAGTTAAAAGCTTAGCTGGGGTAGGGACACGGCACGGCTTCGTGTGCTTAATGATGGTCGATCGCGATCGCCCGCCCTTGTTAAAACTTAAAATAGTGTGCAGAATAACGGACTTGTACCTAAAGACAGAGGAAAATATCGCTACCCCAACATAAAGGCTTTGTCTATGCAGCCAATTCGCACATTTAACGTTTCCCCGTCGCTACCGACAATTCTCGAACCCCTACGCAGGCTTGCTTACAACTTGCATTGGGACTGGAACGTCGATACCAAAGACCTCTTCCGCCGCCTCGATCGAGACCTGTGGGACTCCAGCAACCAAAACCCGGTGCTGATGCTCGGAACCATATCTCAAGAGCGACTGCAAGAAATGGCAGAAGACGAAGGCTTCATTGCCCAAATGAACCGAGCAGCCCAGCAGTTAGACGATTATCTCAAAAATCGCGCCTGGTACCGCAAACAGCGCGGCACCGAGCAGCAAGAATGCTACGCTTACTTTTCGATGGAATTCGGCTTAGTTAAAGCCCTACCGATCTATTCGGGCGGTTTGGGCGTACTCGCAGGCGACCACCTCAAATCAGCTAGCGATTTGGGCTTGCCCTTAGTCGGTGTCGGCTTGCTATACCAAGAAGGTTATTTTTCGCAGTATCTCAACGCCGACGGCTGGCAGCAAGAACGCTATCCGCTCAACGATTTCTACAATATGCCGCTGCACCCAGAACGCAATCCCGACGGTTCGGAATTGCGGATTGAGGTGGACTATCCCGGCCGCAAGGTGTATGCCCGGATTTGGCGGGTACAAGTGGGAACGGTTCCTTTGTACCTAATGGATACAAATATTGAACCTAACAGCCGCTACGACCAAGATATTACCGACCAACTGTACGGCGGTGATAAAACTCTGCGGATGCACCAAGAAATCATGCTGGGCATCGGCGGCGTGAAAATGCTCAAGGCATTGGGGCTGACAGTTACGGCTTATCACATGAATGAAGGCCACGCGGCTTTCATGGCTTTGGAACGCATTCGGATGCTGATGGAGGAATATCACCTGAGTTTCGTGGAAGCGGAACAGGTGGTGGTTTCGAGCAGTATGTTTACGACTCACACGCCGGTGCCTGCAGGGTTTGACTTGTTCGAGCCGGATATGGTGATGCACTATCTAGGTCAGTATCCCAAGATGTTTGGCTTGTCGCAAGATGAGTTTTTAGGATTGGGCCGGGAGAATACTGGCGATTTGTCCGCACCTCTGAATATGGCAATTTTGGCAATTAAAATGTCGAGTTTTGTCAACGGGGTGGCGGCTTTGCACGGTGTGGTGTCGCGCCCGATGTTTCAGGGTTTGTGGCCGGGTTTGCCGCAGGAAGAAGTACCGATTACTTCGATTACCAACGGGGTGCACGCTCGCAGTTGTGTGGCGAAGTCTACTCAGGAGTTGTACGATCGATACCTCGGCCCGGACTGGGAAATGACTCGCAAGGACGATCGACTCTGGGACAGAATGTCGTCGATTCCTGATGAGGAACTATGGCGCAATCACGAACGCTGTCGATCGGAGTTGGTGGTGTTCGCGCGGGAGTGGCTGGAAAAGACTTTGCGCGAGCGCGGTGCGGCACAAACGGAAATCGAACACGCGCGGGAGGCACTCAATCCGAAGGTGCTGACGATCGGGTTTGCCCGCCGCTTTGCTACTTACAAGCGGGCGACGCTGTTTTTGCGCGATGTCGATCGAATTATGCGGATCATGCGGGATCAAAATCGCCCGGTGCAGTTTGTGATTGCTGGGAAGGCTCACCCGATGGATATTCCGGGTAAGGAATTGATTCGGGATATCGTTCACTTCATCCGCGAGCACGAGACGATGAGCTCGATGGTGTTTTTACCGAACTACGACATTAACGTTGCTCGGATGATGGTTTCTGGCTGCGATGTGTGGCTGAATACGCCGCGCCGCCCGCGTGAGGCTTCGGGTACTTCCGGGATGAAAGCTTCGATGAATGGTTTGCCGAATCTGAGCATTCTTGACGGATGGTGGGATGAGGCTGATTATGTTCGTACCGGTTGGCCGATCGGACATGGGGAATTTTACGAAGATACTAAGTATCAGGATGAAGTCGAGGCGAATGCTTTGTACGACTTGATGGAGAAGGAAGTTGTACCGCTGTTTTACAACCGGGATGCTGATGGCATTCCCCGCGGTTGGACGGAGAAAATGAAGGATTCGATTCGCTTGAACTGTCCTTTCTTCAATACGGCTCGGATGGTGAAGGATTACGCGCGGCGGGCTTATTTCCCGGTGAGCGATCGATTCTTCACGATGACTTCGGATAATTGTGCTCCGGCCAAGGAATTGTCTCACTGGAAGAAGCACGTTCTCGCGAAGTGGAAGGATATTAAGATTGAGGCTGTTGATATTTCCCAGGATAAAGAAGTTAAGGTCAATCAGTCGATTTCTGTTAAATCTCGGATTAATCTGATGGGATTGACGCCTGCAGACGTGCAAGTCGAACTTTATCAAGGTTCGGTTGATGCTAACGGAGATATTGTCGGCGGCGTGCCGGTGGTGATGGAGTATTTGGGAGAAGATGCTAACAATGCTAGCCTTTATACGGCTGACATTACTTATACTTCTAGTGGTTTGCAAGGTTTGTCGTTGCGGGTTTTGCCGAAGCACGATAATCTCAGCAGTCCTTATGAAGCTGGCGTGATTCTCTGGGCACATTAAAGGAAGGAAGAAGGAAGAAGGAAGAAGGAAGAAGGAAGAGGGAACAAGGGCATGACACGGATTCGGACACGGATACAGGGATGAATTTAACTTTGTTTCCCAATTCTCCCCCTCTCCCCCTCTCCCTCTCGCTGTCTCCCCCTCTCTCTCGAACTCTTTATGGAAGTTGGGGAATGATTATGTAGCCGGCTGTGAAATGATCGCCCAATACCAAATTCCGCTCTATTCCCTAATACCACCAGTGAGCGCGTATATAAGCATACAGCAAGGCATCTAGCTGCTCTTCTAAGGCTTTGAGGGTGGCAACACTGGTGGGGATTGCGGGGACGTTTGAACCACCGATGAATGCTAATTCTTATGCGGAATATTTGCGAAATTCAGGCTTGGTTCGAGGATTTATAAATATCTACAATATACTGGCAGAATTTCATCACTTAGAGTTGACATTCTGCCAGTTTTCCTTTTTTATGGCATTGCTGAATACAGGTATACATTCAAGATTTCGTAATTTTTATAAGCCCAGTATGGTGACTTTTGTAACTTCCGATAAAAGTTGATTTATACCGTGAATCAGCAAAGCTTAGAATCTATATCCCTCAATATGAAATCCGCAGAAGAAAATAGTGGTTCCACAATAGTCACACTTTTTCATACTGCGATTTCCTAAAATTGAAGGAAGCCTTGAGACACCTCTAGTTTAGCTTATTTACCCACACCCGCTGGCTGCTGACGGTTTCGCACTTCCAGGAAAATCAACAAAGCATTAACATCAGCCGGATTTACCCCACCAATTCTCGCCGCTTGGCCAATCGTCAGCGGTTTCACCTTAGCCAACTTTTCCCGCGATTCTTTGGAGAGAGTTGTAATTGCCATGTAATCCAAATCGGCAGGCAATTGTCGGCGTTCGTGTTTGGCAATGTCATCGATTTGATTTTGCTGTCTTTGCAGGTAGCCGGAATATTTGATGTCAATTTCTGCACCATCTTTCTCGGCCAACTTCAGACTAGAATTGCCTAAATTGTAGCGTTCCAAATCCACATAATGAAAACCAGGACGACGCAACAAATCAGCCAGAGTAATTGAACCTTTAATCGCTTGTTGAGTATCAGCAAAAATTGCCTTGCCTACTTCCTCGTGCTCTTTCACCCGCGTCGAGTACAAGCGTTCCTTCTCTGCCACAATATTAGCTTGTTTGCGATCGAACAACTCCCAGCGGCGATCGTCAATCAAACCAATTTCCCGTCCCAGCGGAGTCAAGCGTTGATCAGCATTGTCCGATCGCAATAATAGCCGATATTCCGATCGCGAAGTCAACATCCGGTAAGGTTCCCGCAAATCCTTCGTACACAAATCATCGATCAAAGTGCCGATATAACTTTGCTCGCGAGGAAACACAATCATCTCCTGATTTTTCGCAAACCTGGCTGCATTAATCCCCGCCACAATCCCCTGTGCCGCCGCCTCCTCATATCCAGTTGTACCGTTCACCTGACCCGCGCAAAACAGCCCTTCAATCTTCTTAGTCATCAGCGTTGGAAAGCACTGAGTAGCAGGCAAATAATCGTACTCCACAGCATAAGCAGGGCGCATCATCTCGCACTTTTCCAAACCCGGAAGAGTCCGCAGCATTTGCAATTGCAAATTTTCCGGTAAACCAGTCGAAAATCCTTGGATATAAAGTTCCGGAATATCTCTACCTTCGGGTTCAATAAAAATCTGGTGACTTTCCTTATCCGCAAACCGCACAATCTTATCTTCAATACTCGGACAATAGCGCGGCCCCTTAGCATCAACCCAGCCGCCGTAGACTGGAGAAAGGTGCAAATTGTCTCTAATTAACTGATGAGTAGCTGGCGTAGTTCGAGTCAAATAACAAGGCATTTGTTCCCGTTCGATCCAAACTTCTGGATCGAAACTAAACCAGCGAACCTCTGCATCTCCCGGCTGCGGTTCCAGGTGGGTGTAATCGAGAGTACGTTTGTCAACTCTTGCCGGAGTTCCTGTTTTTAACCTGCCCGTTTCAAAGCCCAAACGATTGAGAGTTTCCGTCAAACCAACGGCCGCAAATTCTCCCGCACGTCCGGCGGGCATCGACTTATTTCCTACCCAAATCGTGCCGCCTAAAAAAGTGCCTGTGGTCAGAATTACTGCTTTGCATTCAAAAGCGACGCCAAAGTATGTTTCGACTCCGATAACTTCTTCGTTTTTGCCCAAAACTAAGTCTGTTACCATCGCTTCGCGGATGGTCAAATTGGGTTGATTTTCAACAATATTATTCATCACAGCGGCGTATTCCCGCTTGTCGGTTTGTGCTCGCAGGGCCCAAACTGCGGGGCCTCTCGAAGCGTTGAGGACGCGCTTTTGTAAGTAGGTGCGATCGGCCATTTTGCCAATTTCCCCGCCTAACGCATCAACTTCGTTAGTAAGTTGGGTTTTAGCCGGGCCGCCGACAGCCGGATTGCAAGGTTGCCACGCAATTTTATCGAGATTGAGGGTGAGGAGAAGGGTGCGACAGCCGAGGCGAGAAGTGGCGAGGGCGGCTTCGCAGCCGGAGTGTCCGCCACCTACTACGATGATGTCAAAACTGTCTTGGAATTGTACAGGAGTTTGTGTGGTCATTCGATTTTAGATTTTAGATTTTAGATTTTAGATTGAATAATAGACATCTGGCAAAATTAGGTTTTAGTCCGGGTAGGACTAGGGCGTGTTTTCTTTCCCTAGAATTGGCTTAAATTGTAGGTTGGGTTGAGGAACGAAACCCAACATTCCAAAAATCGTCAAATCCTCTCCCCCTCTAATATCATAGATAATCTAGATGCACAACAGCTTAAAATCGATGTACGGTAAGTCCCTATACCCTCACCCCACCAACACCATGACACAGATCGCCCTTTCCGACCTTCCCGAAACCATCCAAGCCCTACTCACCCAAGCCATACAAACAGGCGAACCCCTCACCATCGCCCAAAACGATCAGCCTGTTGCCATTATCTCCCCCATCAAAAAAAGTAAACGAGCAGCTTTCGGATCTGTCAAAGATACCGGCAAAATTATCGGAGATATCATCGAGCCAACCTCTAACATCGTAACTTGGGATGTCCTGTCATGAAACTCTTACTAGATACCCACATTTGGCTTTGGTATCGTCTTGGGAATCCTCGTCTATCAACCACTTTACAAACGGCGATTGCTAACGAAGAAAACGAACTTTGGTTAAGTCCCATTAGCATTTGGGAAACCCTACTACTTGCCGAAAAAGGAAGATTAACCCTAGAACCCACACCAGAAAAATGGATTCAAAAAAGTCTACAAGAACTCGACACAAAAGAAGCAATCCTCACCAATGAAATTGCGATTCTGAGCCGTCAACTAGATATAATACACCAAGACCCCGCAGATCGATTCATTGCCGCCACCGCCGTTCATTACGAACTAACCCTCGCCACCGTCGATGCCAACCTAACCCAAGCTACTTGCCTAAATACTCTCAGCTAATCCAAAACTTTGCACACCGCAAACGACTTTGAAGACTCGATCGCTCTCACTAAAAAAACCGATGTTCGTCAATTAAAACTCTTCCTCTCCCTTAGTGTAGCTGCTTTCTTCAAACATCGAGGTTAATCCAGTAATTTTTACCGATGGTCGATCTTTTAATTCTCCGACAAATGACAACTCCCCACCCATTGCCGCGATATAACTTTGCAAAGTAGATACCAAAAAATCCGCACGGCGTTCGAGTCGCGACACATTTTTTTGACGCATATTTAATAATTCTGCCATGCGAATCTGAGTAAATTTCCTTGCTTTTCGTAAGTCTTGCAAGGTCATTTCTTCAGCCATTAACTCAATCGAGCGCTTTTCGACTATTGCTCGTTGTTCGGGAGGCAAATTCTCCATAATAGTCTTCAGGCTAATTGTCATCTGTTTCTTGCTCGATTAACTTATTCAAATGACCGGTAAATCTACTATCTGCTATTTTAATTTGAGTAAATTATGCCTGACATAGCATATTATAGGCAATAGTCGATCGAATAACAATATTTATATGCACCCTTCGCGACGAAAGCGGTTCAATAATTCCGTACTGTTGCAGTTTTGCGCTATGTTAGACAAAAAAATCTCAACAAGCGTACACAAGTGAAATACTTCTTCTTATCCGATGGGTGGAAAGTTGGGCGCGTCTGGGGCGTCGGCGGCGAGTGGAGTCACGCCGCCTGGAGGCGGGCGCCGGACATCCAACAGCTCAACCTCTGTCTTTCCGATCGCAACGAAAAAATGTGGCTCTACCGCGTAGAAGACGCCGTACTCATGGTAGAAGTCCAACCAGCAGTCCGTCCCGATCCCGCCGATCCCGCCAAAAATATCGGCAACGTCACCCTCACCAGACTGATCGATGCCGAGCAAGTCCTCGAACGCCTCGGGACGATCGCCGCCCGCTGCGAAATGGGCAACCCGCAACTAATGTAATGCTCAACATATTGCAATCGGTTCTAACACTCGATACACTTCTTTAAATAACTTTCATTTTTATGCCTCCACCTTTGAAGGTAGATGGCAGTCGGCAAAAGGCAGAGTTTCGACCCTGCAGGTAACTGCTGGGGATTCAGAATCTGATTTTTCCGTAAAAATAGACATCATCACTTACACCTTGGAGAACCGCAGTCAATGGGACTACCCTGGTATCGCGTACACACAGTCGTCTTAAATGACCCAGGCCGATTGATTTCTGTACACTTAATGCACACTGCCCTCGTGGCAGGTTGGGCCGGCTCAATGGCCCTTTATGAACTAGCAGTTTTTGACCCCACAGACCCAGTTTTGAACCCGATGTGGCGTCAAGGGATGTTCGTGTTGCCCTTCATGACTCGCTTGGGAGTTACGGGTTCTTGGGGCGGTTGGAGCATCACGGGCGAAGGTAACGTCGATCCGGGCTTCTGGTCCTTTGAAGGCGTCGCCGTCGCTCACATCGTCCTCTCGGGCCTGCTGTTCTTAGCAGCAGTTTGGCACTGGGTATTTTGGGACTTAGAACTTTTCAGAGACCCTCGCACCGGTGAACCAGCCCTCGACTTGCCAAAAATGTTTGGCATTCACCTGTTCCTCTCCGGCTTGCTCTGCTTCGGCTTCGGCGCATTTCACCTTTCGGGACTTTTTGGCCCAGGAATGTGGGTGTCCGACCCCTACGGCCTGACCGGTCACGTGCAGCCAGTGGCACCTTCTTGGGGCCCTGAAGGCTTCGATCCCTTCAATCCGGGCGGCATCGTGGCTCACCACATTGCAGCGGGCGTAGTCGGCGTAATTGCCGGTTTGTTCCACTTGACAGTGCGGCCGCCGGAACGTCTTTACAAAGCCCTGCGGATGGGGAATATCGAAACTGTACTTTCTAGCAGTATCGCTGCCGTGTTCTTTGCAGCCTTTGTGGTTGCGGGTACGATGTGGTACGGTTCTGCTGCAACTCCGATCGAACTTTTTGGCCCGACTCGCTATCAGTGGGACAGCGGCTATTTCCAACAAGAAATCGATCGCAGAGCTCAAGCTAGCTTGGCCGGTGGCCAAAGCTTCCAAGAAGCTTACGAACAAATTCCCGAAAAATTGGCTTTCTACGACTACGTGGGCAACTCTCCTGCTAAAGGCGGTTTGTTCCGGGCCGGCGCGATGGTCAATGGCGACGGTATTGCTAAATCTTGGCTGGGCCATCCAGTATTTACTGACAGCGAAGGTCGGGTTTTGTCGGTGCGCCGCCTCCCCAACTTCTTTGAAACTTTCCCAGTAATTTTGACTGACAAAGATGGGGTCGTTCGCGCTGACATCCCCTTCCGCCGTGCTGAATCAAAATACAGCTTTGAACAAAGCGGAGTTACTGTCAGCTTCTACGGTGGCGAACTTAACGGTCAAACCTTTGATAATCCTCAAGATGTTAAGAAGTTTGCTCGCGCCGCCCAAAAGGGTGAAGTATTTGACTTCGATCGCGAAACCTTGAACTCGGACGGCGTTTTCCGCACTTCGACTCGCGGTTGGTTCACTTTCGGACACGTTTGCTTTGCTTTGCTATTCTTCTTCGGCCATATCTGGCACGGTTCTCGGACTATTTTCCGCGACGTGTTTGCTGGAGTTGAGGCTGACATGGAAGAACAAGTCGAGTGGGGCTTGTTCCAAAAACTGGGCGACGTGACCACCAGAAGAGAAGAACCTCTCTAAATTTCGCCAGCATCTGGGTAGGGGGGAAACTTCCCCGCTACACAAAAACCCGGTTTCTTCAAGAAACCGGGTTTTTTTAGTTAATAATAAAACCAGCAATTAAGATAAAATAATACGGCAAGGGAAGATAGGGAAAATTTAACATGGAAAGCGTTGCTTACATTTTGATTCTGGCTTTAGCCATAGGTGTACTATTTTTTGCGATCGCCTTTCGGGAACCTCCCCGGATTGGCAAATAATTAGCTAGACGCCTGCGGCAAGTCCAAAATATCCTGAACCGGACTGCGGTTAGCCCGCATCATAGTGATCCTCTTCGAGGGCTGCGCTAACGAATTTGGTGCGGGACTATTTCACCGCTGTTTGCTAAGTTATATTTCTAGTCCAGCCATTCATCAGACCCCAGGCGGTTAGATGAATGGCAATTTGCTGGCAATGCCTGTTAAAATCAGCAATCATGCGCTGTTCCTCCTGCCAACACACAAATAGCCGCGTTCTAGAATCGCGTTCAGCCGAATCAGGTCAAAGCATCCGTCGGCGGCGTGAGTGTTTGAGCTGCCAGCACCGCTTCACAACTTACGAACGCATAGAATTTGTGCCGATTACGGTGATCAAGCGGGACGGCAAGCGCGAATCTTTTGACAGGTCAAAATTAGTCAGGGGATTGATTCGGGCCTGCGAAAAAACAGGTTTGTCTTCCGGGCATCTCGAAACTCTGGCCGAAGAAATCGAGGCCCAACTCCAAGGTCGATCGCTCCGAGAAATCGCCAGTTCAGAAATAGGGGAACTGGTGCTGTTGCACCTGCGACCGCTCAGCGAAGTTGCTTATGTCCGTTTTGCCTCCGTATATCGGCAATTTCGAGGCATCCGAGATTTTGTAGATACCCTAAATCACCTTCAGAATCCCCTCAACGAAGCTGAAGATACAGAAACTAGACCGAATTTTGACGCAGATTTGTCGGATTCGGAATCAGTCGATCGAGAAAGCCCAGCATCCTGCGCTACTCCCAGCTAAGCTCGCTTAAATTAATTTTAAACCAGTATGCGGGTAAGTTATAATAGTCTACTTGACTCGGAATGTTAAGATTAAACGTTTTAACACAGAGTATGGAGTAACAGTAATGGCAAGCGCTGGTGTGCAGTTGCACCTGGCAAAAGTTAGCGAAAACTGACTTTAGTAAAAGATTTTGAAAAAAGTTAATTACTTTTTAATCAAAATCTCTAATATCTGCCGGCACAAACGAAAAACATGAAGGAGAGAAATCCTAGGAAACTATTCGCATGGTCAATCTCAAAACCACAGTCAAAGACATCGGCTTTACTCACGAAGATTTTGCAGCCCTACTTGATAAATATGACTATCACTTTAGCCCGGGCGATGTAGTAGCGGGTACAGTTTTTAGTATAGAACCGAGGGGCGCTCTGATTGATATCGGTGCTAAAACAGCAGCGTACATTCCCATTCAGGAAATGTCGATCAATCGAGTCGAAAGCCCTGAAGAGGTATTGCAATCAAACGAAACCAGAGAATTTTTCATTCTAACCGATGAAAATGAAGACGGACAATTAACCCTGTCCATCCGGCGCATCGAATATATGCGGGCGTGGGAAAGAGTGCGACAACTGCAAGCAGAAGATGCCACAGTACGATCGCAAGTATTTGCCACCAACCGCGGCGGCGCACTCGTGAGAATAGAAGGCTTGCGAGGCTTTATTCCCGGTTCTCATATAAGTACCCGCAAACCGAAGGAAGAATTAGTCGCCGAAGAATTACCATTAAAATTCTTAGAGGTAGACGAAGACCGCAACCGCCTAGTGTTGAGTCATCGTCGCGCCTTAGTTGAGCGCAAGATGAACCGCCTCGAAGTCGGGGAAGTCGTCATCGGTACAGTACGCGGTATCAAGCCTTACGGTGCCTTTATCGACATCGGCGGCGTCAGCGGCTTGCTGCACATCTCGGAAATTTCACACGATCACATCGATACGCCTCATAGCGTCTTCAATGTCAACGACGAAGTGAAAGTGATGATCATTGACTTGGATGCCGAGAGGGGCCGGATTTCTCTCTCCACCAAGCAGTTGGAACCGGAACCGGGCGCGATGGTCAAAAATCGCGAATTGGTATACGAAAAAGCTGAGGAAATGGCAGCTAAGTTCCGCGAGAAAATGCTGGCTCAAAAGCAAGCTAAAGCAGGCATAGACATTCCTGTAGACTCGATCGATGCTGATGATGACCTCTCCGACGAAATGCTCGAAGACGTACCCTCAGCAATGGAAGAGGATCTGCCGGAAGCAGCACCCGAAGCAGCACCCGAAGCAGCACCCGAAGCAGTATTAGATGTAGAGGAAGAAATCCCTCCTGCGACGGAAGAATAACATCGCAGTTAGTGTGATTAAAAGAGGGAATTTTCCCTCTTTTTTTTTTAGTTAGTCATTAATTATTATATCAATAGCGGTTGCACTCCTCTGGAATTATTGACTGTTGACTGTTGACTGTTAACTGTTGACTGTTAACTGTTGACTCGATTTTATTATTCCGATGCAACCGGAAACGATATTAGTCGCTGCTGGGTGGTTGACAATTCCCAATTCCCCATTCTTAATTACCGAGATTTAAGATATTTATGTAGACCGATGCAGCGATCGCACTTTGAATTAAAAAAAGTGACAGCGCGATCAATCTGCCTAAATAGGCATGGTCTTCAGGGTGCTAATTTGTTAAGATTTATAAATATCAGCGACATCCGCACAGGTGCAACCTCATCAGCATTCTCACGGCAGAACCAACCAGACGAGCAAAGTATAGAACAAAATTATTATAAATTTCTTGCCTTGACGCTCAAAGGCAAGTGGATTATGAACATCGAACTATTAAAAGAAAAATTAGAACAGCTAAAAAAACGTCCCAATTGTAGCAAAGGAACGATCGACCAAATCGAAAACTGGTTAACCGGTTCCCACATTTTGCAGAGATTGAGAATTAATCCTTACTACGTAGCAGGCGATACAGTCAAGAATGTTAAAAAAATTACTTCCGAATTTCTGCACGGAGTGAAAGCCGGCGCCTTCGACTTGCACTGGGATATTCACTGCCCGCACTGCAACATGATTACAGAAGAATTTAAGGATTTGGCAGACACATCAGAAATGTCTTTTTGCCCGATGTGCGAGCGCGAGTTTAAAATTGATTTGCTCGATCGTGTCGAAGTTACTTTTTCCCTAAACAAAGAAATCGAAGACCCGCAACTGCGGCCCGTCTGCGCTCCCCCTCCCGTACTCCAGAGCAAACTGCAACTGGTAACGCCTTTATACTGCACCGAATCAGAGACTGTTAGCTTAGAAAAAGGTCGATACCGCTACTGCTGTCCCCTGACTTTAGCTAAAGGGATTTTAAAGGTTGAAGGCGAAGAAACAGAAGAGATACAAGAAATTAAACTCCAGCAGTTGGCCGGCCCAGATTTCGATAAAAAAGAGCTTGCCGTGCGTCCGGGAAAACTCAAGATAGAATTAACTAATACCGAACACAATTTGTCGGGGCTGATTTTGCATTCAGATGAATTGCCCGATGAATTGACAGTAGAACAACTGCCCCTGCGGCTGTCAGGAGTGCAACTGCTTCATCACCCGGATTATAAGCGTTTGTTCGGCGCTCAAGTAATATCTGAAAGAGAGCGAGTCAAGATTCGGGCGATTACTATTATGTTTACTGATATTACCGGTTCTACCAGAATGTACGAAACACTGGGAGATACTAAAGCTTACAATATTGTGCGCGATCATTTTGAAATTTTCTTTGACTCGATAGAGAAATTTGGCGGTAAAGTCATTAAAACCATCGGCGATGCCGTCATGGCTTCCTTTATTAGCAACGAACAAGCTATTATGGCTGCCGCTGGTGCTGTAGCCTGTTTGAGAGAGTATAATTCCACTCGCCAAGCACAAGAGTGGATTCAAGTCAGGATTGGCATTCACCGAGGTACGGCTTTGCTGGTAAATCTTAATAATTCGATCGACTATTTTGGCTCTACAGTCAACAAAGCCGCCCGCATTCAAAATCTTTCTAAAAGTGACGAAGTTTCATTTTCCGAAGATGTTTACAGCGACGAAGCATTTTTAACAGCATTAAAAGCTGCTGGAGTCTCCGAAATTCAAAAACGAGTAGAAGATTTAAAAGGAATACAAGGCGCACAAGTTGCTTATACTGCTAGAATTAATACCGAATCAGTAATCGCGCTGTCTGCTACACTGGCGGGTGAAAAAAGCTAAGTACAAAAGCTGATATACTACTTGGTTATTGCCAGCCTCTTGTTGCGCTCGCCCCAACAGCAGATAGAATTGTGCGATAGCGATCAGCTCATGGCTCCCACAGTGTAGCTCATCCTTAATGGAGCTTCATAATGCCGATCACTTAAGTACGCTTTGATAAAAATAGCCCGAATTACTCAGCATTAGGCTTGCCCGGTATCTATTCTACTAAATAACTGAAGTCGAGGACTTCGCATCATGACTTCTCCTCAACAATCTCCAGAAAATACACCCGAATCGATCGCACCAGTCGCCCTCGATTCCGAACAATTAGCCGAAACCGATGCCCCGTTTCCCATTGTTGGGATTGCTGCCTCAGCAGGAGGTTTGGCAGCATTCACGGGGTTACTGAGCCATTTACCCATCGATACGGGTATGGCGTTTGTGCTGATTCAGCATTTAGATCCCAATCACAAAAGTTTGCTGAGCGAGATTCTCGCGAGAACGACGCAAATGCCTGTTAATGAGGTAAAAGACGGCGTAGTTGTAGAGCCCAATCAAGTCTACGTTATTCCGCCCAACACCAAGATGGTGCTATGTAAAGGCGTGCTGCAACTATCACCGCGCGAGAAGATTTACGGCAAATATCTGCCGGGAGATGCGTTTTTTACCTCATTGGCGATCGATCGCGGGCACAAAGCAATCGCCGTAGTTTTATCCGGGGGAGACGGAGACGGTTCACTGGGGCTCAAGGCAATCAAAGCAGCCGGAGGCATGACTTTTGCTCAATGTCAAGACACGGCAAAAGTCGATAGTATGCCGAATACCGCTGTTGCGACAGGCAATGTCGATTTCGTTCTGCCACCGGAAAAAATTGCCGAGGAACTGGCAAACTATAGTCGCAATCCCCTTCTGACTGGCCCGCTTCCCCTGACAAAAGTTGAGGAATCGCCCGAACAGGGAGATGCCCTGGCAACTATTTTTGCGCTGCTGAAATCCACCACAGGCGTTGATTTTAGTCACTACAAACCCACCACGATCTCTCGACGCATTCAGCGACGGATGGTGTTGTACAAGCTGGAAACCTTGAATGATTACGCCCAACATCTTCGACACCATTCGGCTGAAGTCACAGCCCTGTATGAAGAAATCCTGATCCACGTTACCAGTTTCTTCCGTGATCCCGAAGCCTTTGAAAAGTTAACAGAACTGGTTTTCCCCCGGATTACCCAAAATAAATCGGCCGAAACTCCGATTCGGATTTGGGTGGCGGGATGTTCGACAGGTGAAGAAGTTTATTCGATCGCGATTTGCTTGTTAGAGTTTTTGAGCGATCGAGTCATCCAGCCACCGATCCAGATTTTTGCCACAGACATTAGCGAACAGGCGATCGGCAAAGCGAGGTCTGGCGTCTACTCAGAAAACCAGATGGTAGATGTTTCACCCGAACGACGTACTGGCTACTTTATTGCTCAAGAAGAAGGTAGCTATAGAATCAGCAAGGCAGTCCGCGAACTGTGTGTATTTGCCCGACAAGACTTAGGTAGCGACCCGCCTTTTTCCAATCTCGATTTAGTTAGCTGTCGCAATGTGCTGATCTACTTGGGAGAGTCATTGCAAAAAAAAGTGATGCCCATTTTTCATTACAGTCTTAACCCAAATGGCTTTCTCTTGTTAGGCACTTCTGAGAGCACCGGAAAATTCTCATACTTGTTTACTTCAGTGCATAAAAAATATAAAATTTATGCCAAAAAGTTGACTGCGACTCGCCCCAATCTTTCGTTTACGCCGAGTTCCTATCCCGTAGCTAAAGCACGTGAACGGCAGGGAGTGAAGGAAAATTTGACAAATAGCTTTGATTTACAGCGACAAACAGACCAACTGATTTTGAATCGCTATCCCCTAGGCGGTGTAGTTGTCAACGAGCTCATGAACATCCTGCAAGTGCGGGGAGACATCAATCCTTACTTGAGACTGGCATTCGGAACGCCCGAGTTAAACTTGCTGACAATGGCAAGGGAAGGCTTGCTGGGTGAGCTTCGCACCGCCATTTATCAGGCACAAACGCAGAATGTGAGCGTTAGGAAAGAAGGGGTATCGGTTGTTGAATCGGGCGGACGATCGAGTATCGTCAATTTTGAGGTGATTCCGTTCCAGCCACAGGCGGTCGAAGGACGCTACTTTTTGGTGCTATTTGAACCGGCTTCACTCCCGGTGCTTAACCTCACCACCCTCCCTTCTGAAAGCTTCGAGCAAGCTGATTTACTGCGCGAAATAGAGCTGCTGAGACAGGCACTTGCAACCGCTTACCAAGACAAAACTGCGGTTCAAGCGCAACTGCAAGCGGTGATCGAGGAACACGAAAATCTCAACCAAGACATCAAAATTGCCAACGAAGAAATCCTATCGAGCAACGAGGAGTTGCAAAGCACCAACGAGGAGTTAGAAACTGCCAAAGAAGAGATTCAAGCCACTAACGAGGAACTCACTACCACTAACGATGAACTTCGCAGCCGCAATATTGAACAAAGCCTGGTCAATAACGATCTGATAAATTTGCTTTCCAGTATCAATATCCCTATTTTAATGCTGACAAACGATTTACAGATTCGACGCTTTACGCCAACGGCACAGCAAATTTTTAGTGTGATTCCCACAGATGTTGGACGACCTTTTAGCGACATCCGCTCAACTCTGAACGTTCCTGACTTGGAACAGATGATTTTGGAGGTGATTGATACTCTCCAGACGAAAGAACAAGAAATTCAAACCTTATCGGGATATTGGTACAACCTCCGCATTCGTCCTTACCGGACAACAGAAAACCAGATTGACGGCGTGGTGATGGTTTTGCTCGATATTGATGCCCTCAAACGCAGTGCCAGAACCTTGGAGGAGGCCCGAAATTATTCTGAAACCATTGTGGAAACTGTGCAAACGCCTTTAGTGGTCCTAGATGCTAATTTCCGAGTGAATAAAGCAAATCGCTCGTTTTATGAAATGTTTCAGGTTTCACCGTCAGAAACAGCAAAATCTTCGCTGTTTGAGCTAGGCAACGGGCAGTGGAATATCCCCCAATTGCGAGGGATTTTGGAAGATATTTTGGTGAGTGATGTTCAGCTTGAAAACTTTGAGTTGAATCACCTGTTTGAGCAGAGCGGGCAGAAAACCATGCTGCTGAATGCTTGTAAACTTGAACGAGAAGACCAAGCTTTAATGATTCTGTTGTCGATCGAGGATATCACCGATCGCAAGCAGTTTGAGACCCTACGAGCGCAGTTATTGGAGCACGAACAGTTGGCCCGCCAACAAGCAGAAACCGCCAACCGTGCTAAAGATGAATTTCTCGCAAATCTCTCCCACGAATTACGCAATCCCCTGACTCCGATCTTGGGGTGGTCACAAATTCTGCGCTCTGGCAAGCTTAATGAAGCACAGGCTATTCGCGCTCTAGAGGTGATCGATCGCAGCGCGAGGGCGCAATCTCAGTTAATCGAAGATATCCTGGATATTTCCCGCATTACCAGTGGCAAGCTTCAACTGTGCATTTGTCCGATAGATCTGCGGTTAGCGGTGCAAGCCGCGCTGGACGGGGTGCAATTATCCGCCGAGGCAAAAAACATTCAAATTGTTTCGGAGTTGATTTCTACGACTGTTTTAGGGGATATCAATCGCTTGCAGCAAGTTGTGTGGAATCTTCTGTCTAATGCGATTAAATTTACTCCGGCGGGGGGACGAGTGGAAATCATGCTATCGGCGATCGAGAATCATGCTCAACTTCGAGTCAGCGATACGGGAAAAGGCATTGAGGCACAATTTTTGCCGTATATTTTCGATCGTTTCCATCAAGCCGATTCCAGCAGCGTTAAAGGGAATCAAGGGCTGGGATTGGGTTTATCCATCGTGCGTCACCTGGTTGAATTGCACGGGGGAACGGTGCAAGCCGAAAGTCCGGGTGAGGGACAAGGAACTACAGTGACTGTGAGATTGCCGTTGCGATCGCTGCCTCAAGAGTTGACATCGGCGATCGATTTAAAGTCAACTGATTTGGTAGGGCCTTTAAACGCCTCTAGCGATCGCGTCCCCTCTCTAGAAGGCTTGCACATCTTAGCCGTAGACGATCTGATCGATACGCGCGAGTTCTTACAATTTGTGCTTGAAGGCTACGGGGCGGAGGTTTTGGCAGTTGCATCTGCCAAAAGTGCGATCGCTGCTTTGACTGAAAATCCGGGCAGATATGATTTGATAATCTCCGATCTCGGAATGCCAGAGGAAGATGGGTATTTCTTAATTCGAGAAGTGCGAGCTCTTGCTGCGGAAGCCGGAGGAGAAATCCCAGCCGCGGCGCTGACTGCCTATGCGGGCGATAAAGAACGCGAAAGGGCGATCGAAGCTGGTTTTCAAAGGCATATGGTTAAGCCGGTCGAGCCGGTTGTACTAGGATTAATGGTGGCTAATTTAGTAGGACGATTTTAAATATTTTGGAGTTTTGATTTATGATGTTTGAGATTAGATTAGGCAGTTAAACTCTTGTCCCCCCCTTCTTAAGGGGGGTTAGGGGGGATCGATCCGAGATTAGGAGGATGATGATCAAATTAAACGACTCGAATTTCCACCTACCTTACAACCCAAAACTCATCCCTATCGCCAAGGAACTTCGGAAAAATCCAACTCCAGCCGAAAAGAAACTTTGGGAAAATTTTCTGAGAAATTTCCCTTTTAGAGTTTTGAGACAGCGACCGATCGACAATTTTATTGTAGATTTTTATTGTGCTGCTTTAAGATTGGTAATTGAGGTTGATGGCGAGAGTCATTTTACTGAACAGGGGAAACAATATGATGCGGAAAGAACAGAGATTTTCGAGGGGTATGGACTGCAAGTTGTCAGGTTTACGAATGTTGATGTGTTGCAGTGTTTTGAGGGAGTTTGTCAGGAGTTGTTGGGTGCGTGCGATCGTCATTCTTAGGGCCAGATATCCCCTAACCCTCCTTAATAAGGGGGGGACAAGAGTACGATCAATCTCGTAATAGTTAAGGCCAGATCCCCCCTAGCCCCCCTTAGTAAGGGGGGGACAAGAGAGTTATGTGGCGCTAAAAACAATTGCTAAAAATAGGACAATATGAGACCATACAAAAAATATAAAAATTACGGGGTTCAGATTCTTGGTAACTATTAAATGTCGGGGCATTACCTTCTCGAATATCCAAGCCGTAATCTTTGACAAAGACGGCACTCTAGAGGATTCTCAAGAATTTTTGAGATTGTTGGGAATTAAGCGATCGCGCCTCGCAGACGCTCAAATTCCGGGCGTTGGAGAGCCTTTACAAATGGCTTTCGGCATCGAAGGTGGCAGCATCGACCCCACAGGCTTGCTAGCAGTCGGTAGTCGTAGGGAAAATGAGATTGTGGCGGCGGGATACATCGCCGAAACCGGCAGGGGATGGCTGGAATCTTTAACTATTGCGCGCCGCGCTTTTGACGAAGCTGACGAAATGTTTAAACATAGTGCGGTTTCTCCTTTATTTGTCGGCAGTTTGGAAGTGCTAAAATATCTTTCGGAAGCGGGTTTAAAATTGGGAATTCTTTCGGCGGCTACAACAGAATCGGTGCAAAAATTTGTGAAACACCACGCATTAGCCGAGTGGATTCAGTTAGAAATGGGAGTTGATTCAACGGTTCATAAACCAGATCCGAAATTGTTTTTGCAAGCTTGTGAGAAACTCGGAGTAAATCCCGCAGCAACTTTGATGGTAGGAGATTCAGCGGGCGATATTCAGATGGGTAAAAATGCGGGCGCGGCTGGCTGTATCGGGATTTGTTGGGGGAAGGCCCAGGTTAGTCATTTGGAAAATGCTGATGTGGCGATCGCATCTTTGGAAGAAATTACAATTTTAGCAGATTGAGCAAACATCAGATCGCCTGGGCCGATTTTGCTTGGGAAAATCTCGCTTGTAGCTGAGTCCAGATCCCCCCTAACCCCCCTTAAAAAGGGGGGGACAAGAGTGTTTTAAGTCTCCCTTTTTAACTGGAAAGAGTCTTCTCTTTCGTTTCGTTAAGAAGGGGGAAAATAAAGAGCATTCAAAGTCCCCCTTCTTAAGGGGGATTTAGGGGGATCTGGCCTCGGCTATAAGCGAGAGATACAAAGGTTTTTAATCTTAAGTTAACACGATAAAAAGCATTGCCGTTTCCCTACGGACAACGCAAGCCGAGAATTACGACATCTTTTTCAAGACCGTCAAGTTCGGCAACTTGTGGCAGATATCCCCACCGCTGAAAGCCAAATTTCTCAAACAATCTTACACTCGGCTGATTGTGAGCAAAAATTATTCCTATGAGAGTTTTAAGCTTCAATTCTGGACTCCGCACAATTGCCGATTGCAATAAATTTTGTCCGATTCCGCAGCGTTGGCGATCGGGTGCGACGTAGATGCTAACTTCGGCTGTATGCTGATAGGCAGCGCGTCCGTAGAAAAGCTGAAAACTCAGCCAGCCAACAATATTTTGTTCTGATTCCATTACCAAAATCGGCCAGGAATTGGGGGAGTGTTCTCTGTACCAAGGGAGGCGGCTTTCGACTGAGACTGGTTTTAAATCTGCTGTGGCCATTCTGCCCGGTATTGCTGCATTATATATTTGGACAATTGCTGGCAAATCGCTTTCTTTTGCGTCGCGGATTTTCATCGTTGGGTTGACTGTTGACTGTTGACTGTTGACTGTTAACTAATGACTAATAACTAAGGACTCTTGTACAGTTCCATAATATCGCTGAGGGCCATTCTTGAATTTGGTCCCAAAATCAGCGGCGATGTGTGTCCTCGCTGCAAGTGTTCTGCCGCCGCACAGCCAATCATTGCTGCGTTGTCTGTACAATATTTTAAGGGCGGAAACAATACTCGCAAGTTGTGTTTTGCTGCTGCTGCTTGTAAATTTTTTCGGAGTCCGCTGTTTGCTGCAACTCCCCCACCGACTACAATAGTGGTCAGCCCGAAATTTACGGCACAGTCGATCGCTCTTTTTGTTAAACCCTTGGCTACTGTTTCCTGAAAGCTGGCCGCAATATCATTAATTGTAGAGGCAGGCAATAAGCCTTCCCCATCCAGATTGTTATTTTGTTTCTTGAGTTTCTGCACTAATTGCAAAACTGCGGTTTTCAAGCCGCTAAAACTACTGTCGTAAGGATGGTAGCCACCACCAGCCAAGGAAATTCTGCCTTCTGGTAGAGGGTATGCTTGGGGATTGCCAAGGGCGGCCAATTTGTCAATCAGCGGCCCGCCCGGATATCCTAGCTGCAACAGTCTCGCGACTTTATCAAAAGCTTCGCCCGCGGCGTCGTCGCGTGTTTGTCCTACTGTTTCATAAACGCCGCAATCTTTGACGTAAATAAAGCTAGTATGTCCCCCGGAAACTAACAAACACAAAAACGGTGGCTGCAAGTCGGGTTCGGTAAGGTAAGAAGCGTAGATGTGCCCTTCGAGGTGGTGGACGCCTAAAAAAGGTTTTTGATGGACTATTGCCAAGCTTTTCGCCGCTGTCAGCCCGACTAACAATGCACCTACTAAACCGGGGGCACAAGTCGCTGCAATGCCGTCAATTTCTGACCAACTCAGGTTTGCTTCACCGAGACACTGGGCAATTACCTGATTGAGCATTTCTAGGTGACTCCGCGAAGCCACTTCCGGCACTACTCCGCCAAACTGCTCGTGGATTTTAATTTGTGATGCTACAACATTGCTGCAAACTTGACGATTCTTAACAATCGCTGCTGCTGTTTCGTCACAACTTGTTTCGATCGCGAAAATGGTTGCCATTAACTGGTAATTTTATTTGATAGGTTAGTTATTGCTAGCTTAGCTAATTCGGCGCAAGTCCCCCGCTCTACCTGTACTCAGGTTATTGTTAAGGGATTTTTGCCCGATCGACAGGTAAGACCATCCTCTGATGCAATGAAGGAATATCCTCGCGGTATTGCTAGCTCAGCATTGACCTATGAAAACGGGAATCCCTCATTCTATTGGGCTTTGCCACATCAATGATGGATACTTTACACTGTCAACAAACACGGTAATCTGGATTCCAGATTGGCAAGTTGAAATGCTTGTACAAAAACTTATTGTTTTGTAACAAAAGGAAACAATTCCATGCGACGATTGTTTGCTGCAATTTTAGTGTTGAGTGTCTGGTTCAGTTTTGCTCCAGTTGCTTCGGCTTACAATTTAGTGCCGTGCAAGGACTCTCCCGAATTCAAGGAACTGGCTAAAAATGCACGTTCTACCAATGGCGACCCGGCATCTGCGAAAGCGCGGTTCGATCGCTATTCTCAAGCTATGTGCGGCCCGGAAGGATACCCGCACTTAATCGTAGACGGCAACTTGAGCAGAGCAGGGGACTTTTTGATTCCTAGCATACTGTTCTTGTATATCGCAGGTTGGATTGGTTGGGTGGGCCGTTCTTATCTGCAAGTTACCAAAAAATCAGCAACCCCAGAGGAAAAAGAGATTATTATCGACGTTCCTTTGGCAATCAAATGTATGATGAGCGGCGTTTTATGGCCTCTGGCAGCTCTCACCTCAATCACCAGCGGTGAAATGTTTGCGAAGGAAGACGAAATTACTGTTTCCCCCCGCTAAAATTGGGAAATGGAGAAGAGCTAATAGCTAACAGTTAAGTAATTAACTAGAAATTAGCAATTAGCGCTCGACCGATCGGCAATTACTAACTGTCTCGAATTTTCAGGAGCAGAATTCATGCAATACTTTGTCAAGTTTCTTTCGACAGCACCAGTATTGGCTATCCTTTGGATATCTATTCAAGCTGCGGCTTTAATTGAATTTAACCGCTTTTTCCCCGACCTGCTTTTCCATCCGATGCCGTAAGATTTGAAGGAAATTAGGTTGGAAAACCTAGTAGGAAAAAGTTGAGAGTTTTGAGTTTTGAGTGATGAGTTACAGGTGAATTTAAAGCTCAAATATCAAAACTCTCACACCATACCAGTTCGTGCAAAACCAGCGCCGAAATGGGTGAAAGCCAAGGATCTAAACTATTTAGTTATCAAATTAGTTCCCAATGACTAATGACTAATGGCTAATGACTAATGACTATTGACTATTGACTATTGACTAATATTTTGAATCGATGAAGTCTTATCTCGCCGCAGCAATTCAAATGACTAGCTTGCCTGACCTGCAAAAAAATTTGGTTCAGGCAGAGGAATTAATCGACCTGGCAGTGCGTCGGGGGGCGGAGTTAGTTTCCTTACCAGAAAATTTCTCGTTTATGGGAGAAGAGGAGGAAAAAATTGCTTTTTCCGAGGAGATCGGACTCCAAAGCGAAAAATTCCTCAAAACGATGGCCCAACGGTTCCAGGTAACGATTCTGGGCGGCGGATTTCCGGTGCCGACGGAGGGGGGGAAGGTATACAATACTTGTTTGCTGGTAGACCCAAACGGCACTGAAGTGGCAAGGTACAGAAAAGTACATTTGTTCGATGTGGATGTTCCCGACGGCATTACTTACAGGGAATCGAACACTGTGAAAGCTGGTGAAGATTTGCCGTCAGTTTATGTGTCGCCGGAGTTGGGGACGCTGGGACTTTCGGTGTGCTATGACGTGCGGTTCCCGGAAGTGTACAGGCATTTGTCGTACAAGGGGGCTGATATTTTGTTCGTGCCGGCGGCGTTTACTGCTTACACTGGCAAGGATCACTGGAAGGTTTTGTTGCAAGCTAGGGCGATCGAGAATACTTGTTATATGATCGCCCCTGCACAAACTGGCCGCCACTACGGTCGCCGTCAAACACACGGTCACGCGATGATTGTAGACCCTTGGGGCGCGGTTTTGGCGGATGCTGGAGAGGAACCGGGTGTGGCGATCGCAGAAATTAATCCCGATCGACTAGAACAAGTCCGCCGCCAGATGCCATCTCTGCAACACCGGGTTTTTCTGTGAAGGAATTTTGAGACCCATTGGGTCTCAAAATTTCAGTCCCCGTCAATCGATTTTAGATTTTAGATTTTAGATTTTAGAGGTTGCAGGGCGAGCGCGAACAATGTGAAAGCAATTTTAGAATTGAAGAATCGACCCCATACCTGCTCGTACAAGATAATATAGCAACCGCTATACCGGTCTTGACATAAATAACGTCATGAATAGATCCCGCGATCCCTTGCTTCGTCAACGGTTTGAGTCGGATACTAGAGCCTTTCTCAGTAACATCAGGTGTTTTGGGATATAGGGGACAGCGGGCGTACCTCACAAAGCGATCAAACTGCTATATGTAACTGTCAACTGTCAACTGTCAACTGTCAACTGCTATATATTGTTTAATACAGGTTCAATGACCGTGCAGTTCTGCTAAAAGGCGAATTGGCGAAAGTAGAATTGCACGAAATGCGTCTTTTTGGAGAAATGAAACACACTCTTTCGGTTTTAGTTGAAGATGAAGCGGGTGTCCTCACTCGAATTGCTGGTTTGTTTGCCCGTCGGGGTTTTAATATTGAAAGTCTGGCCGTTGGCCCGGCAGAACAAGGGGGAGTGTCTCGGATTACGATGGTTGTACCCGGAGATGACCAGATAATCGAGCAGTTGACAAAGCAACTGTACAAGTTGATTAACGTGCTTAAAGTTCAGGATATAACGGAAATTCCCTGTGTGGAACGGGAGTTGATGTTGCTGAAAGTTAATGCTGCTAGCGGGACGCGATCGGAGATCATTGAGTTAGCTCAAATTTTTAGAGCGCGAGTTGTGGATATTGGTGATGATACGCTGACATTGGAAGTTGTCGGAGATCCCGGTAAAATGGTGGCGATCGTCCAGGTTCTGAATAAATTTGGGATTAAGGAAATTGCTCGTACTGGGAAAATTGCCCTGACGCGAGAGTCGGGGGTAAATACTGAGTTTCTCAAGTCTTTGGAAGCGAAACTTTAAGGAAGTTGACGGTTGACTGTTGACGGTTGACTGTTGACGGTTGACTGTTGACTGTTGGCTGTTGACTATGTTAAAGGAGCTAAGATGGAAAGCTTCCAACAGCTAAGAGTTTATCAATTAGCTGAAAAAATATCAAATGAAATATGGTTTATTGTTAAAAAATGGGACGACTTTGCGAAGGATACGATGGGCAAACAAATAGTGCGATCGGCTGATAGTGTTGGTGCTAATATTGCAGAAGGACATGGACGCTATAACTGCCAAGATAATCAGCGTTTTGTGAAAATTGCCAGAGGCTCCTTAAACGAAACAAGACACAGGTTAAGACTTGCCTACGCTCGAAATCTTTTAACTCAAGAACAGAGCGATCGCCTGCATCCCTTATTAAATGAACTTTCACCAAAACTGAATGCTTATCTCAACTCACTAAAACAAAAACCTAAAAGTTAATAATCCACAGTCAACAGTCAACAGTCAACAGTCAACAGTCAACAGTCAACAGTCAACAGTAAAATTACCATTTAGGTTGACTTTCTATCAAAAGTGTGGCTGCGATGCTGTCTATCGGCTTTGAGAAAAAGTATCCTTGTCCGTATTCGCATTGCAGAGCTCTGAGTAAATTAAGCTGTTCGCTGGTTTCGATTCCTTCAGCAATTACATCCATACCTAAATGACTGGCTAAAATTAAAATAGTCTGTACAATCGCTTCGTTGCCTTCATCTTCAGTCATGCGGCTCACAAAAGCTCGATCGATTTTTAAAGCATCAGTTGGAAAAGTGTGCAAGCGGCTCAAAGAAGAATAGCCAGTGCCGAAATCGTCAATATATAATTGAATTTCTAACTTTTTCAATTCCGCGAGGATAGCGACTGCTGATTCGGCATTTTCCATGATGACGCCTTCAGTAATTTCTAACTTTAAACTGCGGGGGTCAAGCTGAGTTTCTTGTAAAATTTCACGAATGCGATCGATTAAATCCGGTTGTTTAAATTGTTGGTTAGAAAGGTTGACGCTGACAGTCAACGGCGGATTTGCTGGGAATTTTTGGTGCCACTCGTGGATCTGACGGCAAGCCGATCGCATCATCCACCAGCCCATAGGTATAATCAATCTAGTTTCTTCAGCTACTAAAATAAACTCGCCAGGAGATACGACACCCCGCTGTGGGTGATACCACCGCAGCAGCGCTTCAAAACCGCTGATTTTACCAGTAATTAGAGAGACGATGGGCTGATAGTAAAGCTGAAATTCCTGGGAGTCTAAAGCGCGTCGCAGGTCGTTCTCCAGTTGCAAAAGGGCGACGGCGCGAGTGTGCATACTTAAGTCAAAAACTTCGTGGCGAGCTTTGCCCAATCCCTTAGCATGATACATGGCAGCATCTGCATCTCGGAGCAGTTCTTCAGGCCGATCGTACAATATGGACAACGGGACATTGGAAACAGGAGAGTCGGAAGATAAGCAAGACAAAGAAGTTTCCCGATCGATATTTCCCAGATTTTCGGGACTCGACAGTTTGCTGGTTTCCGTTGGATACGGAGGAAGACCAGAACAAACAATCCCAATGCTAGCACTGGTAAAAACTTGATACTCGTTAAGGTAAAAAGGTTCAGCCAGTTCCGCTTGCACTCGTTCGGCAATCTGGATCGCATCCTCGGTGCTTTTGATATTTTCCAGCAAAATAGCGAATTCGTCGCCGCCAAGACGCGCAACGGTATCTCCAGCCCGCAAACAGATTCCCAGGCGCTGCGCGATCGCGATCAGCAACCGATCGCCCACTAAATGCCCCAAACTGTCGTTAACAACCTTAAAGCGATCGAGATCGATAAACAGCACCGCAAACAAAATATCGGGGCGGCGTTTGGAAAGGTCGATCGCGTGCCCCAAACGATCCATAAATAAAGCTCGGTTGGGCAAACCGGTTAGCATATCGTGCAAAGCATCGTGTACTAACTTATCTTCTGCTATTTTGCGGAGGGTAATATCTTCGACAGTGCCTTCGTAGTAAAGTAAATTTCCGTCAGGGTCGCGAACTGCCCGACCGTTCTCCGAAACCCAGATAGTAGTGCCGTCAGCGCGGTAAACTTGGGACTCGAACTCAGACACAAAACCGTGTTTTTCGATCGCGCGCAAAAACTCGACGCGGCGGATGGGATCGAGGTAAAGTTGGCGGTCTATGTCTTGGATATTCGCGATCAATTCGGTGGCCGACTCGTAGCCGTAAATTCTCGCCAAAGCAGGGTTAGCGCTGAGGTAGCGTCCGTCGGGGGTTGTCTGAAAAATGCCTTCGATCGCATTTTCAAAGATACTGCGGTATTTCTCTTCCGCCTGTTGCAGGGCGAATTCTGCCTGCTTGCGATCGGTGATATCCGTCAACGTGACGAGATAGCCTAGAACTTCACCGCTTTTGGTCATTTCTGGCACTGCTTGCCAAAAGACCCAGGTTGTGAAGTCACCCTTGCAAAAACGGTACTCTAACTTACAGGGCAACTTGTCGGTGACAGCGCGATACCACTGGCTCAAAACACGCTCGCGGTCTTCCGGATGCAAACTTTGCGCCCAACCTTCGCCTATTGCCTTTGGCGCAGTCAGTCCCGCCATCTCCAAAAATCGCTCATTGACGTACAAGCAATCTCCAGCAGCGTCGGCGCGGAAAATCCCGACCGGCAGTATTTTTGCCAAAGTGTAATAGCGGTATTCGCTTTCTAGCAGCGCGCTGGCAGCTACTTTAGTCTCTGTGATGTCAAACATGGCGCCTTGAAGGATGACAGATTTGCTTGCTTCATCGCGAACTGCGGTCGCTTGATCGCGGAACCAGACGACTCGGCCGTTGCGGGCGATCGCGCGGTATTCTGAAACCAGCGACCCCTCGCAGAAGATATCTTCTCCATCGCTGAATTTCTGTGTGGCGTTTTCCACTAACACGCGGTCACGGTCTTCTGGGTGAACGAGTTTTAGCCACAGGTCGGGATCTGCTCTCCATTCAGCTACAGAATAACCTAGAAAAGTCTCGATTTGCGGGCTGATGTAAAGTTTGGCAGCCTTGCGGTTGAGGGGAGAAATGTAGGTGACAGCGGGCATTTGTTCTACCAGGGCGCAGTATTTCGCTTCTACAGTGGACAGTGCTGCTTCTAGGCGCTGCCGCTCTAATTCGGCAGCGGCCCGTCCCGCAAAGATGCTGAGAATTAATCGGAATTTGGCAAGATGTGCTTCGACCAGGGGTCGATCGTGAAAAATACAAATAATGCCTAAAGGTTCACCGTAAGAGTTTTTGAGCAAGACTCCCAGGAAACTGCGCGCACCTGTAACTACCGGTCTGCGGTCTTCTGGAAAGGTTTCCCAGAGGTTGTCGGGACAGGAATACATTCCCCCCTCCAGCACCCGCGCTTCGGGAGTATTGGCGATGTCGTACTCACAGTTTGGCTGCTGCTGTCCGTCGCTCCAAAAACTGATAAGTTGCAATCTATCGGCAGCAGCATTGGTGCGTGCCTTCGGCTTAATCGATTTGGCAGCGACGGCGGTGCGAACTCCGAGTGCTGAGGCTAAGTGGCAAACTAAGGCATCAAAGAATTCAGCTCCCCCCGGCGAATCAGTAGCTGCTAGGATTTCCCCCAACAAATGTTCCTCTAATTGCTCGGAAGCAGTAACTTTGGGAGGATTCTCGGCATTCGGGCGATCGGGATTTTCCCCCATCGAACCCGCAATGCTCAGACTTAGGGTTTTGCAGGTTCCAGGCCCCACAAGTGGCGAAGAATTCACAGTTAGGCGCTGTTGCTTGGCCAAGAATACAGCGCGGCCCATACCTAAAACTTTACCCAAGAAGCTGTCAGTTGCCGGCCACCGATTTGAGTTGGGGAAAATCAAAAAGTTTTTCCGCATTTTGAATCCTGCAGATAAATCGTCCGGCTTTAAGTCTGCCAACAGCCGTTGCTCTTGGGCTAGCGGTAGACTGGAAGGCCTTCGGCGCCACTTGAGATAAATCGCGGACACCACGGCTAAAGTCGCCAATAATCCCAGAAGATATGCAAGAATCTCAAAGTAAAAAAATAAATCTAGATCGAACATCGATTAGCACCGCTCGACAATTATTGTAGTTATCTGAAGCCAATCTATTTAAAAATAACTAAGTATCGTCACGGATGGGTAACGAATACAAGGTCAGATCGCCGTGAAGGCGACAAGAGAGTAAACAGTTCACCAAAAACCTGGCAATACTTGACATTACCGAACTTTTTGTGATTTTTTCGTACAGGCTGAACCCGTACAGATGAAATTGCAAACACATATATACGGTTGTGGCACTCCTCTAAGGGGGTGAGTTTACGTTTACTTTTCTAATCATATTTAACGCTGCATTTACATCAGCATTAATTCGACTTTCCTTGAAAGACCGAAACCACCCGCGTTTACCGCTCTTACGGTGGTAAGACTCTTGCTTACCGACAGGCTCTAAATTCCCAAATCTGCACTTATTTGTATAATATGCTTGTGTAACTATTACCTTGAGACCGACTAACTCAGTTTTGTAAGTAATAAATTTTATGAGCTGGGTATGATGAATTACTCCAAAAGTGTGATGTTTTCTTTCTAATTTTATATTTTGTTTACCCCTCACTTTTGTGCCAATAATTAACTGGATTATTTTCTCATACCCCAACAGCTTGACAATCAAACTGCTGGTTGGAAAAAGGTAGTTTTCTAATGGCTTGTTTCGATTAAAGGTGATTTGCTGGATTGAGCGCGGGGTAGATTTTTCCTGGTCAAATTTTGACAGTAAAAATGCTCGGCGCTGATTGAAACCTTGATTGATTGATTTGAGATTTTTATCATAAATAGTTGGAGTAAATGTTGGCTTATTAGATGCCACAGCGACGAGGTTATCAATCCCTAACTCTATACCTGCTCTGAGGTAGTAATTTAAATCCACCAACGTTACAGGCTTTTGATTAGCAACCTCCAAAAAGTAGAGCGCTGTTGCAGGAACTACCCTTACCTTGATGACCTTTTGGGATTTTGTATAAAATATTATGTCACTTTGAGATAAATGAATTAGTCCCTTATTGGGGTTTATTCCCCTTTTTTCTATGGATTGGTTATCAGAACTGAACAAGTTACGTGTACAGATTTTATGTTGGTATTGGGGGATGCTGGGGAGAAATGAAAATTTAGGTATATCTCGGTCATAAGCTATTCTTGACTTTTGGCAATCCTCCCAATCGTGAACAACTTGTTTGAAAACTGGCTTGCTAATATTAGCAGGGAATGATTGAGAGCAGTCTCTAGGTTTTAAGATGGCCAATAACTGTCTGATAAATTTAGTGCCACCAACTTTAGATCCCGAAGTGAAAAAGTGTGTCCTCATAAATATTTACCATGATCGTAGAGATTTTTGAACAGAAATGATAAGTCATCAAACTGTTTATAAAACTGATGCTGCCGATCTATGTAATGCCTTTCAACAACCCTCATAAATTTTGGGAGAAACGAAAATTTTTTTGTTGCTTTGCTAAGCAATATACAATAAAGTCTAGGGATTATCCGATCTAGTGTAACACCCATGATGAAAGCGATCGTTTTTCAAACGCCCGGAAGCCCGTCCGTATTGAAGCTGCAAGATATCCCCCCCCCTACTATACAAACAGAAACAGATGTTTTGGTACGGTTGCGAGCGGCGGGTATCAATCCGATCGATACTAAGTTGCGATCGCGCGGCACTTTTTACCCCGATAAAGCTCCTCACGTTTTGGGGTGCGACGGTGCTGGAGTCGTAGAGGCTGTCGGTGCTGGTGTGCAAAGTTTCCAAGTGGGAGACGAGGTTTTTTTCTGCAATGGCGGTTTGGGCGGATCGATCGGTACTTATGCTGAGTTTGCCGTAGTAGACGAACGCTTTCTCGCCCTCAAGCCTGCTTCTTTAAGTTTTGCCGAGGCGGCGGCGGCACCGTTAGTTTTAATTACAGCTTGGGAATCGCTGTACGATCGAGGGCGCTTGCAAGCCGGCCAAAAAGTGCTGATTCAAGCTGGTGCCGGCGGTGTCGGCCACGTCGCGGTACAGTTGGCGAAGTTGCAGGGGGCAGAGGTTTGCACGACTGTTAGTTCGGAGGAAAAAGCCAATTTTGTCAAGCACTTAGGTGCAGATTCAGTTATTTTATACAAAAATACCAATGTTGTCGATGAGGTTTTGACTTGGACTCAAGGACAAGGAGTTGATTTGGCTTTCGATACAGTCGGGGGAGAAACTTTTTACCAAACTATTGCGGCTGTGAAGATTTATGGAGATTTGGTAACTATTTTGGAACCCGATCCGGCTTTGGGCAATTTGAAAACAGCGAGAATGCGGAATCTGAGAATTAGTCTGGAATTAATGTTAACACCGATGCTGGAAGGTTTGGTGGAGGAACAGGAACAGCAGGCTCATATTTTGCAGAAGTGTGCTCGTTTGTGCGATCGCAACTTGCTAAAAATTCACGTCAGCCAAACTTTCCCTCTCGAAGAAGCGCAAGCCGCTCACGAACTGTTAGAAACAGGCTCAGTAACTGGTAAAATAGTGCTGAAAATTGGGGGTTAAAAATGCGGATGCTTAAATAAGAAATTCACAACTGATATCATGTCCGGTCGAGGAACCGCGATTTTTTTAAGGGCGAGTTCACCAAGAATACCTGCCAATAATTGACAATATCAAAAACTCGCCCCGACCGGGATATTATGATTAATCGATCGGACAGGATATAAAATTCTTGGATAGAAAGGTGCAAAATCCTCGTTAATAATTTTGAGAGAGTTCTGGCTAATTCGACGACCAAGGTGAATCTTTGTTTTCTATCCAATCCGTTGGCATCGGAATCATTCATCTGTCTCTTCCGTTTCTCTGTATCCTCTGCGCCCTCTGCGGTTTAAGCATTCCCATACCACCGGAATTCATATTATTAGGCTGATGATTAAAAAGCTGGCAGCCTAAAAGATATCAAATCGGTTCTATAAACAAGAGCGAAAACCGCATAGGGAAAATGCCACTGTCGATCGAGAAATTTGAAGATCAACTGCTGAAGTTGACACGACGAAAGGCACGGCCCCGTACCCTAATTGGGGGTAACTAACGGCGATTTACTTGTAACCAAATTTCTAGCGTCACCAGCAGCCACAGCTTCAGCCCATAGCGGGGAAAAACTTCGCCACGATAGTTTAGCCACTCGCGGATTAGTGTTCGATCGAGGTAAGGCGCGATCGCCGCATGACGATTCAGCAACAACGATCGCGCTTGCCGCTGCCAATCCCTCAAAAACCACTGCTGCATCGACATCACCATCCCGCTTTTCGGACGGTTGACAATGACATCGGGCAGCAAATCCGCCACAGCAGCTTTGAGAACCGCTTTTTCCTGCGCGCCCGAAAGCTTGTACTCTGGCGGAATTTGCAAACTCAGTGCCACCATCCGCGCATCGAATAGGGGCGATCGAGCTTTTAGTCCCGCCGCAGCCGTGAGATTATTCACCTTGGTCAAAATGTAGTCGGCTCCTTTAAACTCAATGTTGAGCCGCATCAGCCGATTCAAAAACGTCGTTTCTGTCTGTTGCAATTCCTCAGCAAACACGGAAGGCGCATTCTTCACCTTTTCCCAAACCTCCGGCTTCAGCAAACGTGGCAAATCCACATAGCATTTTTGAAACGAAGTCAAGTAAGCTGCGATCGGATCTGGTTTACCCTGAATCGAACCATACAAACTGTTGAGTAACATCGGCTTATTTTTCGGCCCGCCAAAGCACGGATCGCCACCTTCGCCATTCAGTACCACGTCTGCGAATTGCTTTGCCGATCGCCCCAGCAGCAAATTGGGAACCGTCAAGCCTTCCCCCACCGGATCATCCATCGCCGCCAGCGTTTCCGGTAGCAACTCCCAAATTTGCTGCGGCGAAACTTCCAAAACGTGGTGCTCAGTGCCACAATGTGCCGCAACGATGTTGGCAAATTCAATCTCGCTGGGATATTTCGCGCCAAAGTGCATCGAAAAAGTGTGTACCGGACGATCGTGCAGCCTTGTGGCGATCGCAGTGACGCAACTTGAGTCTATCCCGCCCGAAAGATATGCTGCAACTGGTTCTCCCGCTGGTAGCGCTTCCTGCACCAGTTGTTCCAAAAGCGATCGCACTTGTTGACTGTGCCATTCCAAAGGGCGATCGGCGTTAGTAATTTGCTCCTGTGGCTGCCAGTATCTCTGCGCGTCAATATCCGGTAAGTACAGGTAGCTACCGGGCCGCAACTCTCGCACCGCTTCCCACAGCGTTTGTGCTCCGGGTACAAACGCACAGCACAAGTAGTCGCGCAAAGCAACTAAATCAAGTTCTCGATCGTGATACGGATTGAGCGATCGCAGTCGAGGCGCGATCCAGCGAGTCGTTCCTGTACAGGTGTAATAGAGGGTTTTGGCTCCTACGCGATCGCGCCCGAGACACAAGGTTTTCTCCTCTCGATCCCACACTGCCACGGCAAATTGTCCTTCCAGTAAGCTCAAAATTTGAGGGCCTGACTGTTCCCATAGCCGCCCGACGATCGCCAAATCGGTCAATCCATCGGTATCAATCTGTTGTTGGAGCATTGGGGTGCGATCGAAGCAGCAGTCACCTACCAGCACAAATCGCTGATTGGGGCTGAAGGTGGGTTCAGCTCCGATTATCGCAAAACCGGAAGTCTCCCAAGTTGCAGGGTGCGATCGGGCTGCGGGGCCCCAAGCAATGACCCAATTCGGGTAAATAGACTTCTGATTTTGCATCGATTTAGTTAGCTTAAAAAATATTAGAAAGTAATTTATAAATCAAGCGAAAAATAGCTGTGCCAGCGATCGCACCCAAAGCACCCAACCATCCCACAAACAACACGCCAGTGATCGGAGAATTCGGATAAATCGCAACTGCCGCTGTCTGCAAAGCCGGGAAAAACCACAGCAAAGCCACAGTACCTGCACCAATAATCAACATCTCAGTTTGTTCGATCGCCCTGCGGTACTGGCCGTAAATCAAACCCGCCACAATCATCCCCAACAATCCGATACTCAACCCAGGAGACGGCAGCAAACTCGTCAGGGCGATCGCCAGCACCCCCGCCTCAAAACCCGTAAACGCCGCCCCCGACAAAACCTCCCAAATCGAAAAAGTCGCTCTCTGCGAAGGTTGCAGCCCTCCCGGAGGCGTCGCCGGAACCCGTACAGGAGGAGGCAGAGTCGGTTGAAGAGGTATCGGAGGCGGCGCCACCACGACTGTAGGTGGTTGAGAATGTTGTTGAGGCCCAGACATCAGAGCCGCTTCCACCTCACTCGCAGATTGAAAACGCTGGCTGGGAGCCGATAATAACATTCGATCGAGAACGTGAGCCAAACGCGAACTTACCTGCACCCGCGACTGCCAATTCCACTCATTTCTATAACTATCAAAAAGCTCCGTCGGCTGCAAACCACTCAGCAAAGTAATGCAAGTCACACCCAAAGCATACAAATCCGTTGCCGGATAAACTTCTTGCCCGCTCATCTGTTCTGGCGGAGCATAACCCAAAGAATAAATACCAGTCGAAGCTTTTGCACTCCCAACACTTTGTGTTACTTGTTTAACAGCCCCAAAATCTAATAAATAAAGCCGACCGTTTTTACCCCGCATAATATTAGCAGGTTTAATATCTCGGTGAATCGAACCGCGAGAGTGAACAAAATCGAGAACCTTCAAAATTTCCCGCAGCACCTCCACCGTTTCCGCCTCCGAAAACTTGCCTTTAACAGCCTGTTCATCCTCCAAATTTTTACCGTCAATAAATTCTTGAACCAGATAGAAAAACTGCTCGTTTTTTCCCGGCTGCAAACTCGTAACAGTCAGCTCAAAAAAAGCCAGCAAACTCGGAATTTGGGAATGTTCGTTTCCCAGTTCTTCCAGCACCGCCGCTTCCCGTTCAAACAGAGTTTGAGCGATTTTTAGCTGGGGCGGAGTCAGACTTACCGACGGCTGCAAAAGTTTAGCAACGCACTGCCGCATCGCCGGAGTATAGCGGTCTCTCGCCAAAAATGCCGCCCCAAAACCGCCTTGACCCAACAACCTGACGGGCAAATAGCGCCCGCCCAAAATTAGGGGCATCCCGCAAGTCGTGCAAAACTTTTGCTGCACGGTTTTCAGCAGCGAACTGTCATCAAGGTCGGGAAAATAGTTTTGAGGGCGCGGGCAGCCCGGTCGGGTGCAGTAAACTTCCATTTTTGTTTGGTAAGAAGAAGGAAGAGGGAAGAAGGAACAGGGAAGAAGGAAGAGGGAAGAGGGAAGAAAAAGTGATTGTTAAATCAGATTTCGATTTCTCAACTAACCGCGAACTGCTAACTGCCAGCGACCTAAGAGATTAACTCCCCGCCGAGTTGGGAGTTGCTATTTCTATGAATCCCAAATCGAGCGCCGGGGGTTCTTTCTTCTCCAGGAGGGTCGAATAAGTAGCAAACTGGGGCAAAATTTCATTGCTGAAAGCCTCTGCTGCTTTAGAACGGTAGCGGTTGGGGTTGTAAATCAGCGACAAAATGCGAGTTACCAAAACTTCGTCCATTTGAGATTTGTGCAAGACGCCCATGAGCAACTCTTTTTCGATCGCCGAAACCGAGACAAAAGCAGCTCCCAGCCCCGACTGAACGGCATTTTTAATGGCTTCGATCGAATTTAGTTCCATCTCTATTTTCAACCGGCGCGTGTCAATGCCGCAGCGAGTCAGTACCTGATCGATTACTTTGCGGATCGTAGACTGCGAATCGAGGGATATAAACTGCAATTTGTAAAGGTCTTCTTTTTGGATACTTTCTTGTTGTACCATCGGGTGAGACGGAGGAAGAATCAGAGCCAGTTCGTCCTCAGCGTAAGGAACAATTTCTAAAGCTTCTACAAGTTCGGTAGGAATTTCTCCGCCAACAATTGCCAAATCGATTTGCCCGTTGGCAACACTCCACGCCGTGCGGCGGGTCGAGTGAACGTGAAGCTGTACTGCTACGTCCGGGTACTTTTGACGAAACATTCCTATCATCCGGGGCAGCAAATAGGTTCCCGTTGTTTGAGAAGCGCCGACGATCAAAGTACCGCCTTGGAGATTTTGCAAGTCTTCCAGAGCTCGACAAGTTTCTTGGCAAAGCGATAAAATTTTCTCGCCGTAACTCAGCAGCAGGTGTCCGGCTTCGGTCAGTTGAGCCCGCCGCCCCCCCCGGTCAAACAGCGGCACGTCCAATTGTCTCTCTAAGTTTTGCACTTGCAAGCTAACTGCTGGCTGGGATACATAGAGGCTGTCCGCGGCGCGTTTGAAGCTTCCTTCAGAGGCGATCGCCTTGAGAATGCGTAACTGGTCTAAAGTGAAAGGAAGGTCAGACATATATCTAAATTGTCAGTTGTCAGTTGTCAGTTGTCAGTTGACGGTTGACGGTTGACTGTAGGCAGCGAACAGCGAACAGCGAACAGTCAACAGCGAACAGTCAACAGCGAACAGCGAACAGTCAACAGTCAACAGCGAACAGTGAACAGTTAACTGACTGATAACCGCTGAATGCTCCCATAGATACTTTGTGACACAAATTGGCCGAGAATCAATAACTTTTCTTAATATTTGCAATGACGATCGACTTGGCGCTCGACTCCCACTTAGTTATTCTGGGCCTGTTACTGGTTTTTGCGATCGCCCACAGCGGTTTAGCAGCCCTCCGGCCCAAAGGTGAAAAGCTGATCGGGCCGAGACTTTACCGGGTTTTGTTTGCCCTTGTCAGTTTGCCGCTAGCCGTCATTCTGATTGTCTACTTTTTCAACCACCGCTACGACGGCGTGCAGCTTTGGCAAGTACAGGGATTACCCGGAGTTAAACCGGCAGTTTGGATACTTTCGGCAATTTCTTTTCTGTTTCTGTACCCAGCAACTTTCAACCTCCTAGAAATTGCCGCCGTCCAAAAGCCCCAAGTTCACCTCTACGAAACTGGCATCATTCGCATCACCCGTCACCCACAAATGGTAGGACAGGTGATTTGGTGCGTGGCCCACACCCTGTGGATTGGCACTAGCTTTACCCTCGTCACTTCCATCGGTTTGGTACTTCATCACCTGTTCGGAGTGTGGCACGGCGACAGACGACTTCAGGCTCGTTTTGGAGAATCCTTTGAAACCATCAAATCTCGAACCTCAATCATGCCTTTTTTGGCAATCCTACAAAAGCGTCAAACCCTTGATTTGCTTGAATTTCTGCGCCCTTCCTATCTAGGTGTAGTAATTTTTACGGGCCTGCTGTGGGAAATTCATCCTTTTTTGATGCGTGTCACTAGGAACATATACTGGTAGCATGATCCCTAGGATAGAAAAAAAATTATTAAATTTTGAGGGCTCATGGTGTTGTCGGTTAGCGAACGCACTTTTGCACAAGAGGTGTTTCAAGCCTCTACCCCCGTTTTAGTTCACTTTTCGGCTCCTTGGTGCGGTTTGTGCCGCGCGATCGACCCCACGCTTAAGACTTTTGAGGCACAGTGGGCAGAAAAAGTCAAGCTCGTAGGGGTGAATGCTGATCAATGTTTCAAGTTGGCCCACACTTATCGGCTGACAACTCTGCCCACGCTGATTTTGTTTGAGGGCGATAAAGTTCGATTTAGATTTGAAGACTACCAAGGACGCGAGGAACTGCGGCGGACTCTTGATTCCTGGATGCTCGCGGCTCACGTAGCTTCCCCATCTCAACGGCTGCAACTTCAGGAAGTCGCCAACAGGTAAGGGCTCCAAGGCATTCGGCTCTTGTTTAGAAGGCCTTCGGCTTTTATGTAGGAAGCAGAAGGCATTCCCCATTTGTGCATCAACCATCGGACACCAAAATAAATCTCGCAGGCTTGAACGCACAGGACTGTGAGATTTATCACATACTTTTCCTTGCCACCGGAATAATAATTTTCGGAGTAGGGTGCGATCGTCTCGCTCGCCAGGAAAAAAGTAGTGCGATCGTCTCGCTCGCGATTGCACTCAGGTATAGCAATACTTAAAGAATTGGATCAAGTATTTTGGCCCAGTGGCGCAGGCGTGTGTCACAATTGTTTACAGTTTTGTCAATATCTAGTAGAAACTTTAAACTACCTATCAGTCATGGAACTGCTTTATCAATATGCTTGGCTGATTCCTGTCCTGCCGCTGGCAGGCGCAATGCTAGTAGGTCTAGGCTTAATCACCTTTAACCAGGCAACCAACAAGCTCCGACAAGCGAATGCGATATTAATCGTCTCCGCACTCGGAGGGTCAATGGTACTCTCCTTCGCATTGCTGTGGAGTCAACTACAGGGCCACGCACCCTACACCCGCAGTATTCAGTGGGCTTCTGCTGGCGACTTCTCGCTGAATATGGGCTATATTATCGACCCCCTAACGTCGGTGATGCTGGCGATCGTCACTACGGTCGCCTTTTTGGTGATGATTTACACCGACGGCTACATGGCTCACGATGACGGGTACGTGCGCTTTTACGCCTACCTGAGCATCTTCAGCGCCTCAATGTTAGGCCTCGTAGTCAGCCCGAACATCGTTCAGATTTACATTTTCTGGGAACTCGTAGGTATGTGTTCGTACCTGCTAGTCGGATTTTGGTACGATCGCAAACCCGCTGCTGACGCCTGCCAAAAAGCATTCGTCACCAACCGCGTCGGCGACTTCGGCCTACTGCTGGGCATCCTCGGCATTTACTGGGCCACAGGCAGCTTTGAATTTGACGTGATGGGCGAACGCCTGCACTCCTTGGTCGAATCCGGTGCTCTTTCGGCGACTCTGGCGACAATCTTCGGTATCCTCATATTTTTGGGGCCAGCAGCCAAATCCGCTCAATTCCCCCTCCACGTCTGGTTGCCAGACGCAATGGAAGGCCCGACACCGATTTCGGCATTAATCCACGCCGCGACAATGGTAGCCGCCGGCGTATTCCTGATCGCTCGGATGTACCCGGTATTTGAAGGGCTGCCGGCAGTCATGAATTTGATCGCCTGCACCGGCTGTTTTACGGCATTTATGGGCGCTTCGATCGCGATTACCCAAAATGACATCAAAAAAGGCCTCGCCTACTCCACCATCTCCCAACTCGGCTACATGGTGATGGCAATGGGCGTCGGCGCTTACAGTGCCGGACTTTTCCACTTGATGACTCACGCTTACTTCAAAGCAATGCTGTTCCTGTGTTCAGGTTCAGTGATTCACGGTATGGAAGCAGTTGTAGGCCACAACCCCGCTCTGGCTCAAGATATGCGAGTCATGGGCGGCTTGCGGAAATATATGCCGATTACCTCTGCTTGCTTTTTGATCGGAAATTTGGCAATCTGCGGAATTCCGCCCTTTGCTGGTTTTTGGTCAAAAGACGAAATCCTCGCCAGCGCCTTCGCAGCAAACCCCGCTTTGTGGGCTGTTAGCTGGTTGACGGCCGGGATGACCGCGTTTTATATGTTCCGAATGTATTTCAGCACCTTTGAGGGCGAATTTCGGGGCAATGACAGCGCCATCAAGCGGCAACTCCTGCAACCCGGTGTTGTTTTCGGCCCTGGAGCGATGAACGTTAAGGAATTGGCCTCAACTGGCGAAAGTCACGACGAACACGACCATTTGCCTCACGAATCTCCTCTGACAATGGCTCTGCCGTTAGTGTTGCTGGCAGTACCTTCTGTGTTTATCGGTTTTCTCGGTACGCCGTTTGCCAATTATTTCGAGCAGTTTGTTCGCGCTCCGGGCGAATCTCTCGAAGAAGTTTTGGAACACGCTGCTGAGTTCAATTTGACGGAATTTTTGATTATGGGCGGAAGCTCTGTAGGTATTGCTTTGCTGGGCATTACTTTGGCTTCTCTGATGTATTTGAGCCGTAAAATTGACCCAAGTGCGATCGCCCAAAAAATCAAACCGCTTTACGAGTTCTCCCTCAACAAGTGGTATCTCGACGATATCAACGAATTTCTCTTTGTCAAAGGCAGCCGCCGTTTAGCGCGGCAAGTCATGGAAGTGGATTTGCGAGTCGTCGATGGTGTCGTCAACTTAACAGGGTTTCTCACCTTGGTTAGTGGCGAAGGTTTGAAATACTTTGAGAGCGGTCGCGCTCAATTTTATGCCCTGATTGTGTTTGTCGCAGTTCTGGGTTTTGCGATCGTTTCTGGAGTCAGTTAAATCGGTAGGGACACGGCATGGTTCCAATCGTGTCAACTTAATGTCAAATCGACCGTATCTCTTGTTTGTCTCGATGTCTAGATCCCCCCTAACCCCCCTTGATAAGGGGGGAACAAGAGTATTCTCTCAAAGTCCCCCAACAACCAGGGGGATTTAGGGGGCTCTGAACTGGGCGAGCAACGAAAGATACAAAAGTTTTTAGGGTTAATTTGACACGCTTTGGGCAATGCCATTTCCCGCCAGAAGATCTTTTAAGAACGGGTATTAGCTCAATAACTAACCATTGACAATTAGCCAATAGAAATAAATCTTTGATTAAACTTAACTGTTGCGATCGCATAAATTGTCAAAATAAGAGCAAAAAAATTTGTTACGTATAAAGAAAGTATAAAATTTAGGCTAAAAGTGGCAAAATGTGTTTAAACCTAATAACTGATGGATCATTTTAAAACGCAATGGATACAGCTAACTTTCCCTGGTTAACAACAACAATTCTGTTTCCCATTGCTGCGTCCTTGCTGATTCCTTTAATTCCCGATAAGGATGGCAAGACGGTGCGGTGGTATGCCCTAATTGTCGGTTTGATCGATTTTGCCCTACTTGTTTACGCTTTTTACACTCAGTACGACTTCAGCAATCCAGATTTGCAACTGGTAGAAAGTTACTCTTGGGTGCCGCAACTCGATTTAAATTGGTCTGTGGGTGCTGACGGGTTGTCGATGCCGCTGATTTTGCTGACTGGTTTTATTACCACTTTAGCTACTTTAGCAGCTTGGCCAGTCACTTTTAAACCGAAGCTATTTTACTTTTTGATGCTGGCGATGTACGGCGGCCAAATAGCTGTTTTTGCCGTGCAGGATATGCTGCTGTTTTTCCTGGTTTGGGAACTGGAATTAGTTCCCGTTTACCTGATTTTGTCGATTTGGGGCGGCAAAAAGCGCCTTTACGCAGCAACTAAGTTTATCCTGTACACGGCAGGGGGTTCGCTGTTTATTTTGGTGGGCGCCCTGACGATGGCGTTTTACGGCGATACGGTGACTTTCGATATGCGGGCGATCGCAGCTAAAGATTACGCCCCCAATGTAGAATTGCTCCTGTACACAGGTTTCTTAATAGCTTACGGCGTCAAACTGCCAATTTTTCCGCTGCACACTTGGCTCCCTGACGCTCACGGCGAAGCAACCGCACCCGCCCACATGTTGCTAGCAGGAATTCTGCTAAAAATGGGCGGCTACGCTTTGCTGCGGATGAATGCGGGAATGCTCCCGGATGCTCACGCTGTCTTCGCGCCCATTTTGGTAATTTTGGGTGTGGTAAATATTGTTTACGCCGCTTTAACTTCTTTTGCTCAGCGAAATTTGAAGCGGAAAATTGCTTATTCTTCGATTTCGCACATGGGGTTTGTGTTAATCGGGATAGCTTCGTTTACTGATTTGGGAACTAGCGGTGCAATGCTGCAAATGGTTTCCCACGGTTTAATTGGGGCGAGTTTGTTCTTCATGGTAGGATGCACTTACGATCGCACTCACACGCTCATGCTCGACGAAATGGGCGGTGTAGGACAGAAAATGCGTAAGGTTTTCGCCATGTGGACTGCTTGTTCTATGGCTTCTTTGGCTTTGCCGGGAATGAGCGGTTTTGTAGCAGAATTGATGGTGTTTGTAGGTTTTGCAACGAGCGATGCTTACAATCCTGTGTTTAAGGTTTGCGTGGTATTTCTAGCGGCCGTAGGGGTGATTTTGACTCCGATTTACCTGCTGTCGATGCTGCGCGAAATCTTCTACGGGCCTGAGAATAAGGAATTGTCGGAACACGAGGAATTGGTGGATGCGGAACCGCGAGAAGTGTTTGTTATTGCGGCTCTGTTAGTGCCGATTATTGGCATTGGTTTGTATCCGAAGATGCTGACTCAGGTTTACGATGCGACTACTGTACAGTTGACTGCAAAGTTGCGCGATTCTGTGCCGTCGCTTGTGGCTAAGGCTGCTGCGGATAAAACTGTCTCTCTGCGTGCTCCGGCGATCGAGCCGAGCAAGTTGTAATTTAAACTGGATTTAGGAAGAAAACCTCCAAACCCGATTTTAAAATCGGGTTTGGGGGTTTTCTATTTTGTTTTTCGGTTGGGCGATCGAAACTGAATTATTTGGTGGTTGTGCTATCCTAGTGGAGTCTCTGTTAAAAACATTACATTAGCAGCCATGCCGACACCTTCCACAAGTCATTTACCAAAACCTAAATCTTGGGATGAATTTGAGGATATTACATGGGAAATTTATCAACGAAAATGGCACGACAATCAGGCACAGAGATATGGCAGAAGTGGACAGGCACAAAATGGTATTGATATTTATGGTCGGCAAAACAGTTCCGACAAGTATATAGGTGTTCAGTGTAAACGAGTTGAGGATAACAAGCTAACCAAGAAAATAATCCAGGCAGAGATTGTCAAAGCAGAATGCTTTTCACCTCCACTCAGTGAGTACATTATTGCAACTACGGCATCAAGAGATGCAAAGCTTCAAGATTTTGTCCGGTCTTTAAATGAAAAGCGTAGATTAGAAAATAAGTTCCCTGTCTATATAGTGTTTTGGGAAGATATATGCAATGACTTGGCAGAGCCCAATAATCGTGATTTACTCAAGAAGTATTATTCTGAGTGGGAACAGATATTTAGCAATCAAGAGAAATCTATAAGTAGTGAGCAGGTTGCATCTATTCATTGTCTTTTGAGCTTGGAAATACAGCAAGACTGCAACTTACTTCAGGAACTTCTTAATCAAAATCAAGATGCTTTATCGAAAAAATGGCAATCATGCTTTAGTAAAAATCGCGGCGTATGGCGAGAAGAATCGTCTCGTTTACTTCTTGCTAGAAGTAGTACAGAGTTAATGTCAAAAATTCAAAAATTTTACCACCAATTGGATGATATTGAGAGTAGATGCAAAAGTCTACTTGCCTTGAGATATAGAATTGAATTGGTTAATTCAAAACCCATGTATATAGATTCTAAGGGTGGGATTTTCGGATTTAATACAAAGCCTTTACACCCTTTGGCAAGTTGCTTCTACACAGACTCAGACCTGAAAGAGGTATTTGATTTAACGGAAAAATCCTCTACGGACTTCAATAAGCTGAAAGAAAAAGTTCATGAAACGCTGAATCTTGGCAATCAAATAACTTGTGAGTTAATTAAATTATGCAGCTCGGACTTGATATAACAAGCCCGTTGTAGGCCGACTGTATCGAGGTCGTTGAAGGTGGAGTTGAGAATTTTCAGGAACTCATCCTGCTTCGATCGCAATACCCAATACTTCAAAATTACCAGTGGGTCGCTCGCTCTTCAATTCGGTGCGAACAATGGTAAGTGAGGTATGATATCCATAACAGGATCAAAAGTTATAAAAAAGAGGGAATGTATGCAAACAATCCTTTTGAGTCGTGAAGAAGTCGCTCGTCGTGCGAAACATTTGTATGAGAGCACCATCCGCCAAAAAATTGAATTAGAAGAGAATATTGGCAAGATGGTCATCATTGATATAGAAACAGGTGACTACGAAGTTGATAAAACTGGGCTAAAAGCCGCACGTAGTCTGATGGCAAAGCATCCGTATGCTCGACTTTTTGGCATTCGTATTGGTTACAATGTGGCTGCTTCGTTGGGTGGTGTAATGGAGCGTGTCAACAAGTGATTTCTGGTATTGTGACCGATCGGCACGCGATCGTCGCGTTGACGTTTCTCCTCCCAAGCGGCTCTACTTTCCCGATCGAGTTTGTCATAGATACGGGCTTCACTGACTACCTATGTTTGCCAGCGGAGGCAGTTACCTTACTGGGGTTGCCGTTCCTGTACGATATGCCTGTAAACTTAGCAGATAACAGTGAAGTCCTAGTAGCAGTTCACGAAGCCATCATCCTTTGGGACGGGGAAGAACGAGAAGTTCGTGTATTTGCTACAGGGCGAAGGCCTCTGATTGGAACTGCTTTGCTGGACGAGCAAGAACTTGTGATTCAGTTCACTGAGGGGGGGTTAGTGACGATTGATGAGTTGTAGTTTCAACGCCTGATCGCAAAATCGAATACTTAAAAATTACCATTTGGTCGATCGCTCTTCATTTCGGTATTGCGATCGCTCTCTTAATTTCTATCCTTATTGTTATGCCAAGAGTGCGATTTTTGTCAAGGGCGATCGCACCCTCGCAAGTTGTAATTTGAACCGGATGCGAGGAAGAAAACCCCAAAACCTCGATGATTAAACGGGTCTTGGGGTTTTCTATTTTGTTTTGGGCGATCGAGCTTTTAGGATTCTTATAGCGATCGCAAATCATTCATAAATTGATCGAGGATTCGATCGAGCAGTCGTTTCATGAGAATGTTGGCTGAAAATCACCAAACTTGTGTAGTTTGGGAAAGTCAAAGCTTTGCTGCTGTATGGTAAAATTGAAGAACCATTTAACCAAGGAAAAAGAGCTCAGACGAGTCCCAAATTTTCTCAGCCAAGTCTTGGCATTTAGCCAAATATCCTCTACTGGATTCTGCTCGGGAGCATTAGGAGCAAACAGGATACAAGTTAAAGGCCATTCATCTTTTTTGTTGCCGAGATTAATTTCTTCTAGGTAAGCTTTCATCTCTTTATATTTATGATAGCTAGCTCCATCCCAAATAATCAAATGTCTCGCCTCGGGATTTAAAGATTGTAAATCCTTTAAAAAAGCGACCGTATTTTCGGAATTTGCAGTCGCATATTCTCGGAGAACAAACTGTGAAAGTTAAATAATTTATTGCGCCATAATAAGTTTGTTTTTCTCTTTCATTCACCAGCGGTATTTCTATTCTCTGATTGCGCTTTCCCCAAAGATAACCACAGACATCTCCCCAGAGAAGGTGGCACTCATCAATCAAATACACCACAAGTTTTCTCGACTCTATAGCTTCCCGGTGTTCTTCCAGAGTTTCACAAATTTCTTGGTGCTTTTTTTTGACGAGTTCTTCATCACCTTTTGGGTTCTTTTTTTGAGACTTTTTCCAGCTAATCCCTGCTAACTTAAAGAGTCGATAGTAGCTAGTTTTAGATTGAAATTCAATCTGATACTGCTCTGCTATATAATTTTCTAAGGCGGATAAATCCCAGTGGTCTTTATTGGTTAACCATTGGATGATTTCCGACTGTTCTTCTGGCTTAAGTTGTCCCTGCGAGCCTTGATAATTTAAGAGCAATCCTTCAATTCCATGCAACGCATAATTGATTTTCCACTTGCTAATAAATGGAGAGGAGACTCCCAAGATATTTTGAATAGTTTCGCGGCAGATACCTTTAATTAGCATCCGGACAGCCAAGGCTCTTTTTAATTCTCTGGGGTCGGGATTACTGGCAATAAAATTTTCGAGTTCTAATAAAGCTTGGACTTCATGCTCCTCGAATTTTTCTGACCATTTATTTTGGGACATCTTAACTCTTACTTATATCTGCATCCCTCATTATACATTATTTATGATTTACAAACCATTTGCGATCGCTATATTACTTTTGTTTGGCCCGAACCCAGTAAGTTTTGAAGCGAGGGGCTAAAATCCAATTCCGATAGCTATTAAAATACAGATTGCAAGCTTATTGGCTTTCCAGAATGCAAAATCAAGAGTCACCTATTGTTTTCGATCGAGAACGCGCTTCTTCCTACGACAAAAGATTCGCTAAATTGGCTCCGATGCGCGACGCACTTCATTTACTGATCCGCTTTGTACTTTCTGAACTTCCTACCGATGCACGGATTCTCTGTGTCGGTGCGGGAACAGGCTTGGAATTGATTTATCTCGCTCAAGCGTTTCCACAGTGGCAGTTTACTGCGGTAGAGCCTGCGGCACCGATGCTTGACATCTGTCGCCAGCGCGCCGAAGAGTGTGGTATCGCGTCACGTTGCACTTTTCACGAAGGCTATCTCGATTCGCTGCCCGAATCGCACTCTTTCGATGCGGCCACTTGCCTTCTGGTTTCTCACTTCTTTATGCAACAAGATCGGCGGCGCAACTTTTTTAGTCAAATTGCTTCGCGACTTTGCCCTAACGGATATTTGGTAAGTGCCGATATAGCTTCCGATATGTCTACTTCAGCCTACCAAAGCCTTTCCGAGGTTTGGCTGCGAATGCTGAGGTATTCCGAAATGCCTGCTGAGGAGATTGAAAAGTTTCGTGCTTCTTATGGTCGAGATGTTGCTGTGCTACCGCCACTTGAAGTCGAATCAATAATTGCATCCAGTGGCTTTGATACACCAGTATTGTTCTTACAAACCCTGCTGATTCATGCCTGGTATGCTAGGCGAACACCACCCTCGCTAGAAGTGTAGTTATCAACAGCCGCTGAAAAATCTCCTGAAGTGGACTGACCAAAACCAAGTGTGACGTTGCAAAGTTTTCTGGAAGCCCCAGAACCGAGTCGCGCCGAAGAGCGATCGCAATACTCAATACCCAATACTTCAAAATTACCATTTGGTCGATCGCTCTTCAATGCTGTGCGTTAGCGAAGCCCTCGAAGAGGATCGCTCTTTTAGTTTTTAGTCTTAATTTTTCTTGTTTCTATACTTGGTAGAATACAAGAGAATACTAACGGAACATTGGCTTCAAACCTTGCTTCACAGAATTCTCATCAATCCAAATTTACTTCCCAATTTGACTGCTTAAGCTATCGGTGTGGCTTGACGCTGAAGCCATCTTCAGTATCTACCTTGAAAGATTAGGCTCCCTCACATTTGGAAAGCTTTCAAAATTGCGTCGTACCCAGTCCATCCCCACTTCATTATTGAGTTTAATTTTCTGAGGCGTATCGGGATAAATTTTTCCTAAAATATCCGCATCTTGATCCACGACAACTTTGCCAAAATTGAGATACGTCCCCCCCAACACCTTAAATATAGGATGCTTTGCTTGACCGAACAGCAAAATATAAGTCCGTGTTCGATTCTCGGCTTCTGGTACGAATATATGACACTGTGCAGCTTTGCCGAATGGCATTTCTCCATGAAAAATTACTAGGGATGGGAAATGATTTTCTAGGTGCGCTTTAATGGTGCTGGGCAGTAGCAATAAATCTGGCTTTCTGAGCTTTTCGGCCAAGCTGTAAGGGGCAGTAGGCATATCGTAAAAGGCATGAGATTGATGTCCTTCATCAATAAATTGATGAAATTCCACATCGGTAATCCTAAACAAGTCCCGGTGAGTGCCGTTTTGATGATTATAGTCGTGCATATTTAGCAGCATGGTCAGCAAATCCGTCTCGATACTACGATCGGCGGTATGCCCGATGAAGTAGTAAGTTTCTGCGATTTCCTTGAGCACATTGGGAATGGGGACTTGCGGCTCGTATCCCCCATAAGACCAAATGAAGTCATCTTGAATAATCAGGTCTAACGGTTTTAGTAAGGGCAATGTTTTTTTATTAGATCCGGGTAATACGGTGCAGCCTTCAGCATCAAACTTCAGGGCATGGAACGGGCAGACGACACCGCTTGTGCGATCGCTTTCGGCTTCGCACCATCCTTCCGACAGCATTGCTCCCATGTGCGGACAGGCATTGGGCAAGGCATGGATAGTTCCGGCAATATCTTTCCACACCACATAGTCGGTGCCATACAAGGAAATTTTTCGAGGTTGGTTCGCTGCCAGCATTGACTTATGTGCCAACAGCCAAGGCGCACCGGGAAGCATAGACTGCATGGTGTTCTCCTTTAGACATAAAATTGTGAGAGATTTGTCGCTTTTCTAGAATATGACAGAATATTCACATTCGTCAAGCAGTTTGCGCCGTCAACCGAAACAGCAGCGCGGTAAAGAAAGAGTCGAAAAAATCTTGGATGCAGCAGCAGCAGTGTTTGACGAGGTGGGCTATTCCGAGGCGACTACCCATCTAATTGCAGCAAAAGCAGGGACAGCCATCGGTTCTCTGTATCAGTTTTTTCCTGATAAAGCTGCCATTTTTAACGCAATGGAGCTGCGTCATGCCGATCGCGTTAAGGCTATGTGGGCGCAGGCGAACACAGCGGAAATCATTCAGTCACCGCTGCGTGAAATGATCCATACCCTTGTCACTGCTGTTGCAGAGATGTTTGAACAGCCTGTATCGCGGGTGGTGTTCGTGCAGTTTTATATAGCGCGCGAGATTTTCCAGTCGATCGATGAAAGTATGACTCAGGAAGCGATTGACTTTATGGCGAGTCTTTTGAAGCAAAGAAATCCCAGCTTGAGGGAGGCGCAATGTAGCCTGTTAGCGGAGGTTTGCGTTCACAGCAGTAATGCGGTCATTCTGTCGGCACTTCGCAACCGGGATCTACAGCATCGCCAACAACTGGTACAGCAGATTGAGGATTTGTTGGTGTCGTATTTAGAGCCATATGTGGGGGAAGGTCGGTCAAGCAATGTAATGAAAGTAATGAAATGTCTTCATTGTCAATCGGAGCAGTTGTCCAAAAACGGTTATCGACGGGGGAAGCAGTGCTATCGCTGTAAGGAATGTGGCAAACAGTTTGTAGAGAATTCCCCGCGATCGGTTATTTTGAAGATGAATTTGGTCGATCGAACGTGAGTACAGGCGATCGCTCTCTTAATTTCTATCCTTATTCTTATACGGAGAGTGCGATCTTTGGAAAGGGCGATCGCGCTATCTTTGATTCTTACGGCTTCAGATCAAGCAGTTGGCGGTAATTGACACCCCGATTGATTATTGTACCGCCTCAGATTGTTTGAGGGCTGCACTGAACCTGAAGAGGTTAAGATTCAGCAGCGATCGGGAATCCTGAAATTGTCTGTTGCCGAATGGGGATCTGAATCACAAACTCAGTGCCTGAGCCAGGTGTAGAAAAACACTTGATGTTACCGCGATGTTTTTCAGTAATGATGTGATAACTAATCGACATTCCCAAACCCGTACCTTTACCCATGGGTTTGGTGGTAAAAAACGGGTCAAAAATGCGCTGCTTCACTCGGTCTGGCATACCGATTCCGTTGTCCGCGATCGCAACCTCCACCCATTGATGGTCAATCGCAGAAGTCCGAATCCTAATCTGGTTCGGGGTGTCTTTAAGCTCCTGATAGGAGCGTTTGGTTTTCATCTCATCTAGGGCATCCAGGGCATTGACCAAAATATTCATGAATACCTGATTGAGTTGTCCGGGGAAACATTCCACATTGGGCAATGTTCCATAGTCTTTGATCGTTACCACGCCGGGACAATCTGGTTTATCTTTGAGTCGGTGTTGCAAAATCAGCAATGTACTTTCAATCCCCTGATGAATATCAACATTTTTGAAGTCTGCTTCATCCATGCGAGAAAAGTTTCGCAACGAGACGACAATACCGCGAATTCGCTCGGTTCCTACCCTTATAGATGAAATTATCTTTTGGATATCTTCAGTGAGGAATTCCAAATCGATTTCCTCTGCCATTGCTTGCACGTCTGGATCGTTGCTGGGATGGCGCTGTTGATAGAGTTCTATCATCTGCAGCAGATTTTGGGTATATTGATCTAGGTGGGTGAGATTACCGTGGATGAAGTTGGCCGGGTTATTGATTTCATGGGCAATTCCCGCAACCAACTGCCCCAAACTAGACATTTTTTCGCTTTGGATAACTTGCATCTGGGCTTTTTTCAGTTCGTTTAGGGTTGTCTCCAGTTCTTTAGCTTGCGCGGTCGAGGAGATTGCTAGTTCTTCGATCGCAGCAACCTGGGGCAGACTTGTCCAGCAAGCAATCGCCACTCCCACAAATGCCAGCGTCATCAACACAATAATCAGCAGATAGGGATTGTTGGTTCCGGCTTCTACCCGCAGCCAGGAGCGAATCAGCCAACTGATCGTCGCTGTACCACAAATCAGCGCAATCAAAATTCCGACCTGAAGCACCACAAAGTATTCGTTTTTAGGAGCAGTTACTGGCTTGCTATGGAGTCTATCCCACCACGGTAAGTGCAAAGATGGCCAAGGAATCCGCAGAATCGCAGCGTCGATCGCTATCACTGCTAACGGCAACAGCAACCCGATGCCAAAATCCATCCATCCCCAGGCAACGCCACCCACCACCAGGGAAATGAACTCCACCACCAGTAATGCTAAGGTTAGTCGCCCCCAACGCACGACTGGATCGTTGCGCTGCATCCACAGCCCCAAGTGCAACCCCATGATAGAAATGAAAAAACTCACCCCTGATACCACGACAATTCGAGTGGTGTTGCCCCATATTAAAAATCCTAAACTACAGATAAAGGTTAGCAACAGCGCTGGTTCTAGAGCACCCCGACGGGACGCTGCGCCAAACACTGGAGACAACAGCCCATCCTGCGCGAGTTGAAAAAGGATGCGGGGCGTATTGCAAACGCTAGTCGCAGATCCCAACAAACAGCTAGCCGCAACCAGCAATGTGACTATGACAGGGGCAGCGTCTCCCCAGAAAGGCTTGGCAGCCACCAAGAAATTGCCGTACAAATTGCCTTGTAAACCGGCAGCGGTTGCCAACTGGATCAACACTAAACTGCCACCCACAAACACCAGAGGCATGAACCAGGCAACCCAAGACAGCGCCTTGAGGGTGTCTTTTGGGTGGAGACTGTCTGCTACAAAGGATGAAGCTGTGTCACAGCCATAGAAGCTATAAGCGGCAAACAAGTACCATTTCAGCCAGTCCTGGACACTGATGGCATCAATGCTGCTGGGCAAGAGTCCGGGGCTTTGGGGCTCCAAGGCAAGCCAGCCTAAACCCTGAACGCAGAAGAGAAGTAAAAAGCCGATCGAAGGAAAGATAAAAAAGAGGTGCAGAATGGCGACGGCGCGGGTGCCACTGAATGCTAAAAAGTAAGCGATCGCAGTAAAACCGATCTCAAACACTTTTTCTGGAATATTCAGCCCCATCGGTTCTAAATGGAATTGGATCAAATCTGTGATGACGATCGCATTAATGGGCGGAAAGGAAACCCACCCCAAGTAGTAGGCAATCCCCAAGTACCGGGAAAGAGCAGGGTAAGGATGGAGCAATCGCGTGATGTAATTTGGTGTTCCCCCAGATACATCTGGATATTTCTCACCCAAACTCTGAACTTGAAGGTTAAACAGAATTCCGACGATAACACCAGGAATCCAAACCAACAGCGATGCGGAGCCAATTTCTGCTTGCATCAACGGCGCTAAGGCAAACCACATCAGATATCCAACCACACTAAAGCCCCAAGCTTCTGCAGAGGACATAGTGCGCCGGAGGCGATTGAGAAATGGCACACAATTTATTTCCATAACAAGCAGATAGGAGTAATCCTATTGTGATACACGTGTAATTTCCACAGCCCAGAAAAAAGACACCTACCTAGTGTTTCCTTGTGTTTCCTTCTCGGGCCCAAAATTGTCAGCTCGATCTGATGTAGCGGTGAAAGATTGAGGCGTAATCAGTTGAGGTTGCTAGCGATCGCAATACTCAATACCCAATAATTCAAAATTACCAGTGAGTCAAGCGCCATTCCATGAGCGTGTGCTCGCTCTTTTAGTTTCTAGTCCGATCGTTCTTTTTTGTGAGACATATAGATATCCTATAATTAAAGCTGTTGGTGTGGTACTACGATGATTTCTATGCTACAAATTACAAGCTGAATACCCATCAACAGTGGGACATTACCATGAGAATTGACCGAGTAGAAATCGAAAACTTCAAGAAATTTTCAGACTATACCCTTGACTTGCATCCCCAATTTACCTTGCTAGTTGGGGACAATGGCACAGGTAAAACGACGATCCTCGATGCTTTGGCGATCGCGGCTGGAATTTGGCTGGTCAACTCCCCCGACACAACCCTCAACAATAGCCGCCGTAACATTCTTCCCTCAGAAATTCGCTTAGAAGCGATCGAATCCGGCACCATCACCCAATTTATAGAACGAAAACCCGTCCAGATTAAAGCGATCGGCACGATTAACAGTCAGCCAGTCCAATGGCTCAGACAAATCAAAACTAACGGCTCTAAAACCTCCAACACAGAAGCCAAAAAAGCTCTAGAAATTATCTCCACTTTATTTAAACAGGTTGCAGCAGGCGAAAAAATTTGGCTACCCATCATCGCCTACTACGGAGCAGGTCGAGCTTGGCTACCCTCCAACCAACGTGACCCCAAAGCCACTACCCAGAGCAGCCCCGCCCGCCGTTGGGATGCCTTCTATGACTGCTTTGAAGAACGGATTAGAATCGCCGATCTCCATACTTGGTTCCAGAAAGAAACGATCGCTTCGGTCAATCGACAGGGACAAATGCGCCCTGGTTACAAGGTGGTAAAGTTGGCTATTTTGCGTTGTATTCCCAATGCAGATGACCTATGGTTTGACCCAGAGCGATCGGAAATAGTTATTTCTATCCAAGGCAACCCCCAACCCTTTAGTAACCTTAGTGCAGGTCAAAAAATGATGGTAGGTCTAATTGCCGATATTGCCATCAAAATCGTTACTCAAAATGCCTCTTTCCTAACAGAAAAATCAGAATATATATCTAGTCAAAAATTACCTCTGATTTTGCAAGAAACACCAGGGCTAGTCCTAATTGATGAAATAGATGTACATCTCCATCCGAAATGGCAACGTCAAGTCGTAGATGACCTCAAAACGACATTCCCATCAATTCAGTTTGTTTGCACCACCCATTCACCCTTTATCATTCAATCGATCAGTCAAGGTGAGTTGAGAAGCTTCGATATTGAAGATATAGAGTCTCTAGAATACGAAAACCAATCGATCGAAGACATTGCCGAAGATATTCAATTGGTGGAAGTTCCGCAACAAAGTTTAAAGGCTCACGAACTAAATGAAGCCACAGAAAGATATTTTGAACTACTCCAAAACCCAGAAGAAAGCCACTCTGGGCAACTAGAAGCAGCAGAAGCAGCCTATCGCCAAGCAGTGGAACCCTTCTCCAGTAATCCTGGATTAAGTGCATTGCTCAAGCTGGAGGCAATGGCTAAGGCTAAGGAGAGAACCCAATGAGACCTGTGGAACGCGGAGTAGCCCCCAAAATCTATATCCGATATCAAGATGCGATTGGAGATCTTGAAGGACGATTAGGCATCTATTGCAGCTATTGCGAACGTAGTCTCCCTGTAGGTCTGGCAGTCGAGCATATTATCCCCAAAGTTTTGCATCCAGAGCTGGAAACTGAGTGGACTAATTTTTGATTGGGTTGTCCCAACTGCAACTCGGTTAAAGGCGATCGAACCGTTGAAATTGACGACTTTCTCTGGCCAGATCGTGATAATACTTTGCTTGCTTTTGTTTACTCAAAAGGTGGGTTTGTGCGGTTAACCGATAATATGAATAACCAGCAGAAAACTAAAGCGCAAGCATTGCTAGATTTAGTAGGTTTACAACGGCATCAAGCCCCTGGTTGGGATAGGCCAGCACCAAGGGATAAACGATGGCAGCAGCGTGAAGAAATATGGACAGCAGCAGAAAAATGTAGAGATCTTTTTGAAACTTTAGATCGATGCGTTCAAGCTAGAGATCTGGTGCTGAAAGTTGCTCAAAGCGAGGGTTTCTTTTCTGTATGGATGACAGTATTTGATAATTATCCCGATATGAAGAGAGAATTGATTAAATTGTTTCCAGCCACTGCCATGTCCTGTTTCGATTCAGATGGAAAACCGATCGATCGCCCAGCTTCGATAATCTAGGAAATATTGCTATTAAAAGAACTTCCAAATAAGCCTTTGAGAACTTGCTCAAAATAGCCTGTTGTTGCCACTGTGACGCGGCGAGTCGTGCCGATCCGATCGCTAATCAGGGAACTATCCAGACGATTACCAATGCGACTCAACAGGTCTAAACCATTCTCTACAATGTCCCCAAAATGATCCGCCATCATCAAATCTATCTTGACATCGGGTCGGTTTCCGGGGAGTTTAATGTTTCATTTGTACACTTGACAAATGGTATTTGGTCGCCGAAAGCTGTGCAACCATTTCTGCACGAGACGAAACCTCAAGCTTACGGAACATTCGCTTCAAAGCTTGCTTCACTGAATTCTCTGTAATCCAAAGTTCCCTCCCGATTCCTGCGTTGGTTCGCCCCAAAGCAACCAATTCGGCAATTTGCAATTCACGAGGCGTGAGGCGTGAGGTCTTGAAAGGTTGGTGTTGCGATTCCCTAGGGGATAGCTTCGCCGCGCGTACTGTTGCAGCCCAAACAGACAAATGCAAACATATCGCACTCAAATCCGCTAGATTTTCGGTATCGAAGGCGGGCATTGACCGATCGCGCGTACAACCCACTACACCCATTAATTGACCGCGACTGACGATCGGTCCCGCCATCACGTGCCAATGATCGGGTCGAGGACAAATTATTGTCCAAACCTTGGGAGATGCCACCAATGCTTCATGGACAGGAGCGTGACGCTCCACTAGATAACGCACAACAGGATTATGTTCGATTGATAGTCCAATTTGCAGTGTTTTCTGAAGATTGCTATCTACCAACGGCAGTCGATCGAAGAAAAAGATTCCCGATCGCTTAGCTACAAAATACTCGCCGATTTTCGGCACGACTTGCGATCGCAAATCTTGTTCGTCCTTTACCCGATCGATCGCTTCAAATAAAAGCTGCAAGGGACTTTTCATAGTCATGGTGTCAACCGATTTTAGATTTTAGATTTTAGATTTTAGAATTGACCCCACGGATGAATCCGGGGGCTTGTAACCAAATTGCTTGATTGTCAAAAAGAGTACCCGATCGAGGACTGGGCAAGCCAATCTACCCATCCTAATCTTAGCTAAGCGTGCCAAAGATCGGAGAAAACTAATGTCCCCATATGCTCATCCTGAAGTTTTGGTCGATACGCAATGGCTCATGGATCGTCTTAACGATCCAACCGTGCGGGTGATTGAAGTGGATATGAGTCCAGAACCGTACAAAAACGCTCATATTCCCGGTGCTGTGTTCTGGAATATCTTTACAGATTTGCTAAGACCCGATTTCAGCATGAATCTCGATCCAAAGGCGATCGAAAAATTGCTTTCGCGATCGGGAATTTCCTCTGAAACAACTGCGATCGCCTATGGCAGCTATCCTAACACAGGAGCCTGGATTTTCTGGCTTTTGAAAACCTTTGGACATGACAAAGTGTATGTTCTCAACGGTGGATATCAGAAATGGGTTGCAGAAAGTCGCCCACTGGTATCGGAGTTATCCAACTTCGCACCCGCACAGTATCATGCGAAATCCCCCGATGCTAATTTGCGGGTGTTACAACCAGAGGTTCACGCATCTTTGAATCGGAAGGATTGCGTGTTGCTAGATGTTCGCACCCCTGAAGAATATCGTGGCGAATTATTCATGATGAAGCCGCCAGAAGGAACGGAACGCGCGGGTCATATTCCAGGGGCAGTAAATCTCGAACACATCCTAGCTCTGAATGAAGATGGAACTTTTAAGTCACCAGAATTGTTACATACCCTCTATGGCAGCCAGGGCATTACGGCTGATAAAGAAGTGTTTCCTTACTGTGCAATTGGAGGACGATCGGCGTGTACCTGGTTTGTTTTAAAGTATTTACTAGGTTATCCCAATGTGCGAAATTACGACGGCTCGTGGAATGAGTGGAGCCGTCTAGCAAATGTGCCGATCGAGCATTAACTACAATGTTTTACTAAGTTAAGATAGAGGTAAAAATGACGCAAGATACAATCTTGGGCCCCTTCTTTGCAACAGTGTTTCTCACATTCCTCGTCTGGGTGTATATGTACATCCGCCGTATCAGTTTTATCACCAGTAGAAAGCTCACCCCGAAAGAACTTGCTGTACCGGGCGCACTGGCGCAAATTTCGCCACCAAGCGTATCCAATCCATCGGATAACCTAAAAAACCTGTTCGAGATTCCGGTACTTTTCTATGCGCTTGTCCTATATCTGTTCATCACAAAGCAGGTGGATACAGTGTATGTGAACGCCGCGTGGGTATTCGTTGTGTTTCGCACATTGCATAGTGCTGTCCATTGCACATTCAATCTCATCATACTTCGGTTCTACCTCTACCTATTTGCCACGCTCGCGGTGTGGTTCATCGCGATCCGCGCAGCCATTATCCACTTTGGCACGTAGGTACGCTATTACTGTAGAGCGATCGCCCTTCAATTCGGTGCGTTAGCGGAGCCCTCGAAGAGGATCGCTCTGTGAGTTTCTAGCCTTATTGTTATACGGAGAGTGCGATCGCTTTTTGGTTTGGGCGATCGAGCAGTTTGCAGTTATTGATAATCAGAGCAATTATTAAACCCCAATGCCGTGTAATGTGCTTAATAAAGCTTTACAATTTAGCTCAAAACAAAATTCTGTATGCTGAGTGACCAAAACAAAACAATCGTTCTCCAGTTCTACAAAGCGTTCGACGATCGCAAAATGGAACAAGCCTTAGAACTTCTAGCGCCGAATTTTATTGCTCGCATGGCGGGAATCCCGGAGCCATTGGACGGGGAGGGGTTCAAGCAGTTCGGGATGTCATTTTATCTAGCTTTCAGTCAGGGTAAACACGTTTTTGATGAAGTCCTGGTTGCAGGCGATAAAATAGTGACGTGCGGAACCTTCACAGCAACACACCTCGGAGAATTTCAGGGCCTGCCGCCAACGGGCAAACAAATCAGCTTGGCGATTATGCACATTGATCGAGTCGAGAACGGTAAAATCGCGGAGCATTGGGGGCAGGGCGATGCACTTGGATTAATGCAGCAATTAGGGATTGTCTTCTTGCCGGGCCCAAAGTTAGTACCGCACATTTTGAGAGGTGCTGCGTCCAAACTGTTTAAGAAATCCGCCTAGAAATAAGATTGTCAGAGCTTGTAGTTGACAGTGGCAGAACAAGTCACGGTAATAGTTAGGTCGCGATCACAATATTCAACACTTCAAAATTACCAGTGGTGCGATCGCTCTTCAATTGGGTACGATATTTCTCTTAGTTTCTAACTTGATTGTTCTGCCAAGAGTACGATCTTTGTCAAGGGTGATCGCGCTGCTTGCAAGTTGTGATTCGATCGGGTTTTAGGAAGAAAACCCCCAAACCACGATTTTTAAATTAGTTTGAGGGTTTTTTATTTTTTTGGGGTGCTCGAGACAAATCAGGGAAAGTTTTTTCCGTAAAGTTATCGGTGAGACAGTTCTTTGTAGGCGATCGGTGAGACGATCGCTCTTGAGAAGTTTTTCAAAGAGTGATGCAAAGATGGGGAGAACTAGGATATTCAGCAGTTCTAAATTTTTTCAACCGAGTGATGGAGAGCCTGTTCGTTCGATCGTTACCGAATCTAAGGATGCTGTCGTTGTCGCCTGGTATATCAAGCCAGGTCAGGCAATCCCCGCGCACACCCATCCCAACGGGCAAGACACTTGGACTGTTTTAAGCGGGAAGGGAGACTACTATTTGGATAAAGCAGGCACTACGAAGTCGATCGCTGCTGGGGATGTTGTAGTCGCTCATACCGGATGTGTACATGGAGTATTCAACAACGGTGATGAGCCATTGGTTTTTATCTCAGTTGTGTCACCAGCCGATGCGGGGTATCAACTTGTCTCGTTAGAAGACTCTTTTGCTCTCCATCCCTCTCTAATTATTCAATCTACCGGGTTGTAGTCATCAAAAAAATTAAAAAGGTAAAAGCCTTTTTAGATCTATGAAATGGTTGATACAATATCTTTACGAAATCAAATTAGATAAAGCTATTCTCTGGTGCTATCTCATTTGGTATATGGTAGTAGTTTTTTTTCATTTCGACCCTTCGGTTAAGATATGGATTAATTCACTTGGTATAAGTGTTGTAATCGGTACGGGTCTGATGCTAAGTGTTTCTTCTAGTAAAGGCAAAAGAGATAATTGGCAGACATTCAGGTTATATCTCATGCCATTTTGTGTCTCAAGCTTCTCTGCCTTGATTAAAGAGCAGGGATTTATCATATTCATATCACCAAATATCACCGAAACAATAGTGGCATTATCATGTTGTGGTCTGTTTTTATTACTTATTTTAGCAGTCAAGATTTTCACAAATAAAGTTATTTAGCGGAACGACAAAATTGCTAAAAGCAGCATAAATATGACATTTTACGTGAAATTACCCGATCGCCTTTAAGGGCGATCGAGCTTGTAGAACTCTTACGCCCCAATGAAGCGATGGAATTGGTTATTGAAATCGCTTTCTTAGTTTCTAGTCGGATAGTCCTTTGAGTGCGATCGCTTTTTGGTTTGGGCGATCGCCAAGTTATACTATACGGGCATCTGTAAAGGAATTACCAAGATACCCAGACGAATATCGGCCGTAAGCGGGTTGCTAAAATCGGTCGATCCCGCTGGCATTTTTTGCCCTCAAATCGCTTTCTTTGGATTAAAGGGCGTTTTAAATTCTGCCTTCTACTTTCCCCCTTGGGGCGACACAAGCTGCGGGTAATGCCCTCCCTACGGTCAATTGTCAATAACCAATTATTAATTGTTAATCTTCCATGAGGAAGCCGAAAAGATATATCATAATCTTAACCGGATCATTTCTTCCCAGATATGTTCTACTGTTCTAATCCAAGTTGCTCCCATCCTTTCAATCCCGACAATTCTAAATTCTGTCAAAGTTGCGGCTCGCAAGGCCTCAACCCTTTATTCAGAAACCGCTACCGCGTGCTTCGACTGTTGGGCGAAGGGGGATTTGGCAGAACTTATGAAGCGGTAGATACGGATCGCATGGACGATCCCTGCGTAATTAAGCAGTTTGTACCCCAATTTCAAGGAACCTCAGCACTTGAAAAAGCCGCCGAATTGTTTAAGGAAGAAGCGAAACGACTTTACGAACTCGGTGAACATCCCCAAATTCCTCGATTAATTGCTTATTTTGAACAAGACAAGCGACTTTATTTAGTACAAGAGTTGATTGAGGGGCAAACTTTACTAGCAGAATTAACTCAGCAGGGTGTTTTTAGCGAAGAAAAAATTTGGCAGTTACTCGCAGATGTACTGCCGATTTTGAAATTTGTGCACGATCGCCATGTCATTCACCGAGACATCAAACTTGAGAATATCATGCGGCGTCGCACCTCTGTTAGCTCCTCCCTGCCAAAGGTGGGCAATTTTCGCAATTCAGCTTTCCGAAGAGGAGGGCGCGGAGAGTTAGTTTTGATAGATTTCGGCATTTCCAAACAAGTGACGGGCTCGCTAATGAGCAAAGTAGGCACGACGGTAGGAACGCCCGGATATTCGCCTGTAGAACAAATGCGCGGTCAAGTTTTCCCCGGAAGCGATTTATACAGTTTGGGGATAACTTGCCTGAGACTGCTAACTCAATGTTTGCCAAAAATGGACGGTTCAGATGACCTTTATGACCCGATAAACGGTGGCTGGATTTGGAGAGAACGGTTGCCAGTCGGCACAAAAATCAGCAGCGAGTTGACAAATGTTTTAGACAAATTAATTCAAGATTATCTCAAAAATAGATATCAATCTGCTGATGAAGTAATCAAAGCTTTAAATCTCTATTCTTTACCTCCCCAACCCCATTGTGTCAATGGAGGACAACTTGCTATAAATTCTTTTCTCACAAAAGGAGGACAACTTGCTATCAATCTCCCGCTCAATCAAAGCGGGCAAATCAATAGCAAAATCTCTGTCAATCCCAGGGAAAAATCCAACACCAATCCGCCTCCGAACAAGGCATCGCAGAAAATTGCCCCTGTCAAAAGCACTTTTGAGTTTCAGGTGGTGACAGTAGACAAGCGCGGGAAGCAAACTAATGTTAACAGCGGCAAAGCGCGTTTTTTTGAAGAACATCTTGGTAGCAGTACAGTGCTGGAAATGGTATCTATTCCTGGCGGTACTTTCCTCATGGGTTCTCCCAAAGAACGGGGTGATAGCGACGAAAAACCGCAGCACCCAGTAACTTTAGAATCTTTCTATATTAGCAAATTTCCAGTTACTCAGGCTCAGTGGACAGCAGTTGCGGCGCTGCCGGAAATTAAAATATTTCTCAATCCCGATGCAGCCCGTTTTAAAGGTGCAAATCGACCTGTAGAAAATGTATCTTGGTACGAGGCTGTGGAGTTTTGCGCTAGACTTTCTCGCAAAACTGGTAAGAATTATCGCTTGCCTAGCGAAGCCCAATGGGAATATGCTTGCCGGGGGCAAACTACGGGGCCGTTTCACTTTGGGGAAACGATTACCAGCGAGTTAGCCAATTACAACGGAAATTCTAATTACGCTGATGCGCCGAAGGGAGTTTATCGCTTTCAAACGACAGATGTTGGCAGTTTTAAACCTAATGCTTTTGGATTGTACGATTTCCACGGAAATGTTTGGGAATGGTGCGCGGATTCTTGGCACAATAATTATAACGGTGCGCCTGCTGATGGTAGCGTTTGGGAGTCTGACGGCGACTCTTCGCTGAGGTTGTTGCGGGGGGGTTCTTGGAACGATCATCCTCCGAATTGTCGCAGCGCGTGCCGCCTCAGATATCAGCCGGATTGCAAGGCTAGTATTGTGGGTTTTCGAGTGGTTCTTTCTGTTGTTTAGACTCCAATTGTAGGCATTCGTTCTCCTATCTTGAAATGCTTCTACCGTTTCCCTATCAATCAAAGATTTATGCAATAAGCCTATTGATATTGTCTCGGAATGGAGAAACCCGGTTTCTTCAAGAAACCGGGTTTGGGAATGGGCGATCGCCCAAATTCTTGCCTTATATCGTTTCCGGTTGCATCGGAATAATAAAATCGAGTCAACAGTTAACACTCAATCATTCAGTTTTTCGACCCGCCCGTCAACAGTCAACAGTCAACAGTCAACAGTCAACAATTCCGGAGGAGTGCAACCGGAATTGATATTAACTAGCCTTCTTTTGAGGAGTCATTATGCGTTCCACACTCATAGCAGCCACGCTCAACGTCACCACAGCCATGCCCAGAATTGCCACAGGCTGCAACTTCTCATTGATAATTAGAAAACCGAAGAGTGCGGTCATCGCCGGCCCCAAAGTGCCAATTACTGACGCTAAGGCGGCCCCCGCAAAGCGGATGGCAAAATTATTCAAAAGATAGCTAAACAGCGTCAGCACCCCTAAAACAACACCTCCCATAATCAAACCAGGCCAAACATTTTGGTCGATTTTAGGAGCAAAATTGTCCGACAGCGGCACCCACAAACTCAGGGCGGAAAATACAAAAATCGCGGCGAAATTAACTAAACTAAAAGGAATTGGGTGCAACTTGCCCGCGGCCATTTGGGTCAGCAATACGTAACCTGCAAAGGTAATCCCAGAAGCCAGTGCAGCCGTGACTCCCACCCCGACATTGCCGCCGCCCGGAGCTGGGGCCGCAAAACTCGGCCACCCAGCTAAAATCAGACCTGCGGTAATCCCGACTATCGCCAAAAAGCCGACTGTGCTGGGCCGAGAACCAAACAAGATCCAAGAACCTAGTACGGTGACGATCGGATAAATAAAGAAAATCGTAATCGCAATCCCCGCCGGAATATTGCCGATCGCCAAATAAATCAAAACCTGAGACAAAAACAGAAAAAATGCGCTTCCTAAAACTTTACTCCACAAAGCTCGATCGCCCGACTGGAACAACCGTCTAATATCTTTCCACACAGAAGGATACAGAAATGTCGCCAATATCGGCATCAAAGCCATCACCACGATCAGCCGCATCAACAAAATCAACAAAGAATTTCCAAAACCTGGAGTCACCACCCCCGGAAATTCAAACAACCCAAAAACCATCCGAGGATTTTTGCTTTTAATCAGAATTCTCAAACAAACATTAAACAGCGACAATACCACCGCCGAAGACAAAGCCAGCACCAAACCTGTCTGCACTTGAGAAGCTACTTTAGCGGGTGCCGTCGGTGGCGCTGAAGAAGGCTGTGGAACCGGTTCTCGCGGCGTTTCCACAGGTGTTGGCGACTGCTGAAGTTGCGGGCGGACAGAATTAACAGAATTAACAGAATTAGTTGATTCCTCGACATAGGAATCTTGAGCATCGAAAGGATTCTCAAGATATTCTTCTTCTGATTCGAGTTCTTCCCTGATGCGGTTTACGAGATTTTGTAACAGCTCTTCCCCTTGCAGTTCCAGGGTTTTCATGTTGTTGAGCCGCACGGAAAGCTCGCTTTCGTAACTGGTTAAATCTTGTTCCAGCATCTGGAAACTGCGATCGATCCTTTCATCCAGCGCCGCCAGCAACTGCGAGGCCCGTTCGTCGTAGTTGCTCGGTGGCAAGGGTATCGGGAACTCGCCACTGGGAATAGGGCTGCTGAGAGAATTTCCCGAATTAGCGCTGAGTTCGTTGAACCGCTGCACCAACAAATCCTGCAAATTGTGAGCCAAAACTTGAGCCAACTGCTTCAGCCACAATTGCTGCTGTTGAATGTATCGCCCCGACAGAGATTCCATTTGCTGAGACTGCAATTTGCGATATTGCTCCCGGAGGTCTTCAATATCCTCAATCAGGTGATTTTTTTCAGTTTGCAGCCGAGTAATGTCTTGATTTAACTGGCCTTTGACATTTTCATGCAAAGCGTCCAGTTCTTGCATTACTGAGTGAAGGACTTCTTCTGCTGATTGTGCATCCTCTGGCTCGCCCTTTGACGAGTATACGTTCCGCTGCGCCATTAGCCTATAACCTCTAATTTAAACTGCACGTTCAGTGTTCTTAAGTATTTTGCCTGCATCAGGTCGCAAGTTATAGTGAGTTGATCTAAAAGATTGCGAACACTGTTTAATCAATAGTAGTCGCTAAGCTAGAAATGTGAGAAAATTGCGTGAAGCAAAGCTATCCCGCTCTTAATCCCCCCAAGAACACTTTGTGCAATTAGAAATCATACTACAGCGTGACCTCTCCACCGATTGCTCCCGGTAATTCTCGCATCTAACTCACCCGATTGCACCCGAATCACAAGCCTAACACTCGGTTGAGCGACTAAATTTGATTGGGGGGTGGCACTCCTAGCCCCTCAACGGATAACTTGATCCTGCGGCCAGAAATCCGGTTTCTTTTGCCCGCCTTTCTGCCGCACTCGCACACCCAGGTTTATGATTTTAAAAGTTCCGATCTTTTGCTCGCGAAAGTTTTAAGAGGCGATCGCACCCTCAAAAAGCCACCCCGCGCCATCAAAAAATTAACACATCCCATCCCCTAAGAGCAACAGATATGGCATCCGAAATTTATGACAATTCCTTTACAAACGATGTAGAAAGACTGAATATTTCTGAGGATGCGGAAGTGTGTGTCTTTCCGGCATCATTTGCCCAGCAGCGCTTGTGGTTTCTCGACCAATTCGCACCGGAAAACCCTTTCTATAATGTAGTAACAGCACTGCGCTTAACTGGTTCCCTGAACTTAACAGCCTTAGAGCAAACCTTCAACGAAATAGTGCAGCGGCACGAAACTTTGCGAACCACTTTTGCCGCGGTATCAGGGCAACCAGTGCAGATAATCTCTTCCGCTTTAAAGACTAATTTACAACTATTAGAACTGCAACATTTGCCGCCCGAACAACGCCACACAGAAGCAAAGAAACTCTCCGCAGCAGAATCTCTTCGCCCTTTCAATTTATCCACCGGGCCGTTGATGCGAGTCACCATCCTGCGGCTGACAGAGACCGAGCATATTCTATTGCTAAATATGCACCACATAGCCTCCGATGATTGGTCGATCGGGGTACTAATTCGAGAACTGGAGGCTATCTATACAGCTTTGATAAATCAACAGCCATCTCCCCTCCCAGAATTATCACTTCAATATGCCGACTTTGCCGAGTGGCAGCGCGAATGGCTGCAAGGTGAAGTATTAGAAACTCAGCTTGCTTATTGGCGGCAGCAATTGCACTGGATTTCTGTGTTAAATTTGCCGACCGATCGCCCTGCACCAGCTATGCAAAATTATCGGGGAAAAACTCAATATTTAGAACTGCCGAAAAAGCTGAAAAACGCACTTGTAGCGCTCTCGCAGCGAGAAGGAGCGACTTTATTTATGACACTGCTCGCAGCATTTCAAACTTTACTTTACCGTTACTCGCAACAAGAAGATATTGTTGTAGGTTCGCCGATCGCCAATCGCAACCGCAGCGAAATAGAAACATTAATCGGTTTTTTTGTCAATACTTTAGTGCTGCGAACAGACTGCTCGGGAAACCCGACATTTCGAGATTTTTTGGGCCGGGTGCGAGAAGTAACCCTGGGAGCTTATGCTCACCAAGATTTGCCTTTTGAGAAGCTAGTCGAGGAATTGCACCCAGAGCGATCGTTGAATCGCCACCCGCTGTTTCAGGTGGTATTCGGGCTACAAAATGGGCCTGTGGACGAGCTAGAATTGCCAGAATTAAAGTTGAGTTCTTTTCATTTGGAGACTCAAACAACCCGCTTTGATTTAGAGCTGCATTTGTGGGAAGCTTCGGATAAGTTTAGGAACAGATATGGCGAACAGTGGGAAGATTCGGAAGGGCTCCGAGGCGTAGCTGTGTACAATACAGATTTATTTGATGAAGTTACGATCGCCCGAATGCTGAGGCATTTTAAAACGCTGCTGGAAAGCATTGTGGCTAATCCAGAACAAAGAATTGCTAACTTACCTTTATTGAGCGAGGATGAAGTGAATCAATTATTCAGAGAATGGAACGATACTCGGACAGATTATCCTCACAATAAGTGCATTCATCAGTTATTTGAAGAGCGAGCCCGGCAGCATTTGGAGGATGTCGCCTTAACTTTCGACAGCCAGCACCTCACTTACAGAGAACTCAACAGTCGCAGCAACCAACTGGCGAGTTACCTACAAAAAAAGGGCGTCGCGGCGGAGGTTTTAGTGGGGCTTTGTGCAGAGCGATCGATCGACCTAATTGTCGGGATGTTGGCTATACTGAAAGCGGGAGGAGCTTACCTACCGTTAGATCCGAGCTATCCGCGCGATCGGCTAAACTTGATGCTGGAAGATGCTCGAGTTAAAGTCTTGCTAATTCAAGATAAATTGATTGAGAATTTCCGAGACTTCTCAAACTCGGTGATTTACTTCGATCGCGACTGGGAAGACATAGCCAAAGAAAGCGCCGAAAATCCTGCCAACACAGTAACAGCAGACAACCTAGCTTACGTTATTTACACATCTGGCTCAACAGGAAAACCCAAGGGAGTTGCTGTCACCCACAAAGCAGTAAATCGGCTGGTACTCAACACCAACTATATAAAAATAGAACCTACCGATAAAATTGCCCAAGCATCAAACGCTTCATTCGATGCAGCCACATTCGAGATTTGGGGAGCCTTGCTTAACGGCGCTCAACTCGTGGGAATTAGCACAAATATTACCCTTTCGCCTCACGATTTAGCTTTAGAACTGCGCCAACAAGGCATCACCGTCTTGTTTTTAACAACTGCCTTATTTCAACAAATTGCTAGAGTTTTACCGCAAGCTTTTAATTCGCTGCGCTGCTTGCTGTTTGGCGGAGAAGCGGTCGATATAAGATGGGTTAAAAAAATTCTCAAACAAAATCCAACCACTAAATTAATTCACGTTTACGGGCCTACAGAAAATACCACATTTTCGGCTTATTATTGCGTGCAAGACGTACCCGAAACCGCAACATCTATCCCCATAGGCCGCCCGATCGCCAACACGCAAATTTATCTCCTCGATGCGGATTTGCAGCCGGTGGCGATCGGTGTTATAGGTCAATTGTACCTCGGCGGTGACGGATTGGCGAAAGGCTACCTCAACCAGCCAGATTTAACGGCGGCTGCATTCATTCCTAATCCTTTTAGCAATAAATCTGGTTCGTGTCTTTATAAAACAGGTGATTTAGGTCGCTATTGGGTTGACGGCAACATCGAGTTTTTAGGTCGCATTGACGACCAAGTAAAAATTCGCGGCTACCGCATCGAATTGGGAGAAATTGAAGCGGCTTTGTGCCAGCATCCACAAGTGCGCGAAGCAGTAGTAATTGTGAGGGAAGACATCCCAGGCGATAAACATTTGGTAGCTTATGTTATTCCTGACGGCATCGATGAAAAATTAGAAATTCCCAATCTCAAGTCAAGTGACTTGCGCCAATTTTTGAAAGAAAAGTTACCAGGATATATGGTTCCTGCAACTTATGCAGTGTTGGAGAATATGCCGCTGACGCCTAATGGCAAAGTAGACCGCCGCGCCTTGCCTGATATAGATACAGACAGCGAGGATATAACAGAAAATTATGTAGCGCCTCGGACTGATCTCGAAAAGGCGATCGGGAAAATTTGGGCTAAAGTTTTGGGAAAACAGCAGGTTAGTATCTACGATAATTTCTTTGAACTAGGCGGGCATTCCCTGCTAGCAACTCAGTTGATTTCTCGCATCCGAGACGCTTTGCAAGTTGAGTTATCGGTCAGCAGTTTGTTTGAGGCTCCGACTGTGGCGAGTCTGGTAAAATACATTGAGACAATGCGCTGGGCTGCGAAAGGTTTGGATACTTTCAGAACCGACGAAAATGAGCGCGAAGATGTGGAATTTTAAGGCCTTACATAATTGGGGGATGATTTTGATTGTTTTGTGGAATTGGCATCTGCCCTGTCGGTAGAAATTACCGCAATGGGAACTGATATTCAAGCCTGCTTCACGAGGAGATTTATACCTGTTACTTGCTAACCTTTTAGGATCGCGAATTAAATAATTTACACAAGTTTGTGGGGAGTAGGGGTTGGACACTCTTAGCCCGCCCTTTCTGGACGGGCGGGACGCCCATCCCACAAGAACCATCAAAATTCTAAGTTATTTAATTCTCATTCCTTAGAGGCTGAGGCGGCTTATATACTTGCAAAACTGCTTGCGGGGCATTACAAATAAGGGAGAAAATCTTCTCTCAACAGCCACTCATCCAGAAAATCAAAAACGATGTCCAACCAAGCGTCTGACCGTCTTAAACAAAATTCTGAAAAAATTATGCGGATGTGGGAGAAGCGGGCGCGTGATGAAGTCGGTGCATCAACGCATCAAAATTCTCTTGTCTTGCAAGATTCCCTACCTCTGTACTTAAACCAACTGGTAGATGAACTCTCAAACAGAATTGTCAGGACATCTGCCCGAATCACAGCCGACGAGGTAGAAAGTACGCGGATTGGCAAGCTGCATGGGCAGGAACGGGCGGGGTATGCTGACTACTCTATCACTCAACTCATTTTCGAGTATCACCTCCTCCGTCAAGTAATATTTCAAGTTTTAGAAGAAGAAGCACCTTTAGGAGTGCAGGATAGAGACATTATTATCGGCTCCATTGAGCAAGCCGTTAATGACGCGGCCACTCAATTTTCCGAAACGCTGCGAGATATTCAAGAACTATTTATGGTGACGCTAACTCACGACCTCAGAAATCCCATCAATGTCGTAAAAATGGGAACTCAACTAACTCTGCGGCGGCTTGAACGAGGAGACAGCCATATCGATGTGGCGGCGAGGATGCTCAGTGCGATCAATCGGCTGGATTCGATGATTCAAAATCTGCTTGATGCGAGTCGGCTGCGGGCAGGGCAGAGCTTAAAGATTGAATTTGATGAATGCGATTTTGTGATGCTAGTCCAAGAGGTGGTAGAAGATTTGAGCTTCGCGTATGGAGAGCGGTTTGTTGTAGTCTCTGATTCTGATATGAGGACTTTTTGCAGCCGTAAAGAAATACGGCGGGTGATTGAAAATTTAGCAATTAACGCTGTGAAATATGGTGCGCCTAGTACGCCGATTACACTCACGCTCCAGCAAACTGAAACGCAGATCAGCCTTACTATCCATAATGAAGGCGATCCGATCGCCCTAGACGCTCAATCCATCCTCTTTCAACAATTTCGTCGAACCATCTGTGCCGAGGAGCAAACCGGCTGGGGATTAGGATTATTTTTAGCAAAGAGTATTATTGAAGCCCATAAAGGGACACTTGCGGTTGAAAGTGCAGAGGGCAAGGGGACAAGCTTTATTATCAATTTATCAAAGATTCTTCTTTAGTTCTGGACATTAAGACTAAGAATAAAAATATGGTATAAAATAATGCTCTTCCCCCTTTTTAAGGGGGTTAGGGAGGTTCTCCTGGTCAATAAAACACGCCCTAGTCGAAGCAATTTCAATATTTTTACTTTAGGGATAAATAAACATTCTCAAACCCTGATGGAGTAAATATTGAGCATCGCTTATGCTAAAAAAAGATAGGCAGCCTTAATTAAACGGTATTGCAATATACTGGTCTTTAGTTACTTTCCCTGTTGAATAAATTTTCATCATGATTACTGACGGCTAAAAACTTCAGAAGCAGCAACTCTGTTTAACAGCCCGTCTTTTGACATTTTTCATACTTGTGTAGCATAATAATTTTTTCTCGATATTTTGGCAAACGACAATGAGTAAATTGAACAGCGTTTTGAAGCCTTCACTGGTTGCTGAACATCCCAGTAATCGTTTTCATCGCACCGTTTGGCGATGGCACTTCTATGCAGGCTTGTTTGTTATTCCTTTCATGCTGATTTTGTCAATCACAGGCATCATTTACCTGTTTAAACCGCAATTAGATGCTGCGATGTATCACCAGAATATGTTTGTGCAGCCTGCGGATGTGGTGATGCCTTATACTCAACAGGTGGCAGTTGTTCAACAAACTTATCCTCATGCCAAAGTAACAAAATTTACGCCGAGCGTTGCGTCTAATCGTAGTGCTGAAGTGACGATCGCGACTAAAGATGAAAAAACATTAGCCGTTTTCGTGAATCCTTATACGGCTAAGATTTTAGGCGATCGCGATGAAAACAATAATCTCCAAGCGATCGCACGCAAGATTCACGGCGAACTGATGATCGGAAAATTGGGAGATTATTTAGTAGAGCTTGCTTCCTGTTGGGGGCTTGTGCTGCTGATTACGGGATTGTATCTGTGGTTGCCTCGCGGCAAAGTAAATTTTTTAGGAACATTAATTCCGCGTCTGTGGAGTCAGAATAAGCGGGTATTTTGGCGGGACTTACACGCCGTTTCGGGATTTTATGGGGTATTGCTAATTGGCTTCCTCATCCTCAGTGGACTACCCTGGACAGGTTTTTGGGGAGATACCTTCGCTCGTTTGTCGAACTACTACCCTGCACAAATGCGGGATAACGTGCCTCAATCGACAACACTCACAGGCTCCCTCAATCAGCAGGGCAATCAAGTTGTGCCTTGGGCAGTAGAGCAATTACCAATTCCTAAATCGAGTACGCCTAGATATGAGCATCATTCAGGACACAACGAAGTTATCGAGCGAACTCTTGCTGATACGTCCGTAAATCTAGATTCTGTTGTAAATTTAGCTCAAGCCAAAGGCGCACCCCCTGGATTTAGTGTTAGTTTTCCAGAATCCAAAACGGGTGTGTATACGGTTTCGGCATTTCCAAATAATCCGGCGCAAGAAATCACTTTGCACATCGATCAATACAGTGGCAAAGTATTAGCAGATGTGCGATGGAAGGATTACGGGTTAGTACCCAAAGTCGTATCAATGGGAATTTCAATTCACATGGGAAAATATTTTGGATTGAGCAATCAACTACTGATGTTGTTTGCATCCTTAATTTTGATTGTGCTTTCAGTCAGTGGTACAGTGATGTGGTGGCAGCGTCGTCCGAAAGGGACGGGTTGGCTCGGTGCGCCTGCAATGCCCACCCATGTTCAGGGATCGAAAGTGCCACTCGCAATCGTTGCTGTTTTAGGGATTGCCTTCCCGCTTGTAGGACTTTCACTCGTCACCGTTCTGCTGTTGGATTATTTCGTGTTGGCTCGTATTCCTGCCCTGAAGCGCATTTTCAGTTAAATGTGGGAGGGTGACAAAGAGGTCTAGGAACTAGACCGAATCAGTGCGTAGGTTGGGCCCGGAGGGAACGAACCCTCTGTGTCACTCCGCCCAACATTTTCGCTACAATAGACCTCTTGCAAAAATAATTAGGACGGGCTCTCCGGCCCATCCCACAAGAGTTATTTTTTCTTGTGAGATGGGCCGGAGAGCCCGTCCCATTAATTGAGGAAAAGGATTTTTGCAAGAGGTCTAATTTTCCTTAACCCAAGCGTATTGAAATATGGTGCGCCTAGTACGCCGATTACACTATTTCAGTGCAGAATGCCCTGACAGCTTCTGCAAACTGCTGGTTGTGCTCGATTAATGCCATGTGTCCTCCTTTCTGTATAGTAACTAGCTCTGCTTGAGGTAATTCTGCTTTCATTCGCAGGCTAGCTGGGGGCGTAGTGGCGATATCTGAATCGCCGCAGATCACCAACACAGGAATGTCAATCGATCGCAAAGTTTTTGTTTCATCAAATTTGAGCATTCCCAGTGTGCCGCGAGCGAGAACGCCGGGAGAACCCAAGGCTGATAATAAAGCTGAGAACTCTAATTGACCGCGTGTTTCAGTGCCTTTAAATCCCGATAATTCTACACTGATGTGCAGTGAACCATTGAGATAGCTCAGCCAAGTCATTCCCCACATAATTGGTTCAAGAGCTATGGTGAGGTAGAGCAGAGGTTGGAGCAGCGGCTTTTGCAAAGCGCGTAATAAACCGCTAAAAATAGCGGTTTTGAGGGGATTAGTATAAGTCGTATCTACCAGAATTAAACCAGCTACTCGACTACCGAGAAGTTCTGGAAAAAGCCGACTGAAGGTTAGAGAAATCATGCCGCCCATGCTATGTCCGAGTAGGATAACAGGTTTAGTTCCTGCTATGGCAATGACGGCTTCGAGATCGCGGGCAAATTTTTCTAGGGAGTAGTCGCTGTTTTTTGGTCTAGTGGATTTTCCCAGACCTGGAAGATCCCAAACAATCACTCGGAAGCGATCGGTTAGTTGCCGTTTCGCGTAATACCAAACCATACTGTTCGGCCCCCAACCGTGCGAGAGGATAATCGGCTGTCCGTCCTCTGGGCCGTAGAATTCTACTTGTAAAATGGTGCCATCAGGCCTCTCTACCCGCTGAACCGTACCCGTCCGCGTCGGCTTCGGTTCGTCAGCACCGGGGCGGCGGAACAGCGGCAAACTGATAAAGCGGCCGCCAACAGACCAAAGAAGCATCAACACTCCGCTGACTAAGTAGGAAATCCCTACAAGTTCGCCGATGTACCATTCGTAAATAATGTATATACCTCCGCCAAGTACCCCGATGGACAGCAGTCCTACCAGCCATAGGAACAGGAAATTGAAGGGCATGAACGGCATAAGCTGAAACCTTGGGTAGAATTTGGGTTGCGGATTCAAACAGAATCATACTCAGGTTAGGCCACAGTAAGCAAGCGGTAAGTTAAGCTCTTAATTTGTGCGCTGGTAGAATTTATTTTATTGATGTGCCCAAGTAATGACAGGATGACTCAAAATGCCCGAGCCAAAAATATCGAGTTCATCGCCAAATGCAAGAGATTCTGTCACGGTGGAGTTAGTTGAGTTTTTATCTTACCTTCGCAGTCTAGATATTAATATTTTTGTTGAGGGCGAGATCCTGCGCTGCAACGCTCCCGAAGGAATTCTTACACCCGAACTGCGCGCCGAAATTTCTCAGAAAAAAGCCGAAATAGTTTCATTTTTAAAAGCAGCTAATCGTACTTCTAGTTTCACTCCTACACCGATTGTTCCTATGGGGCGGGACGGAAATCAACCGCTTTCCTTTGCACAGCAGCGCTTGTGGTTTCTCGACCAATTAGTACCCAACAATCCTTTTTATAATGTTCCTGCAGCATTGCGTTTGACAGGTTGGCTCAATTTTTCGGCGCTGCAACAAACCTTCAATGAAATTGTGCGCCGCCACGAAGCTTTACGCACGACTTTAGCAGTAGTTTCGGGGCAACCAGTTCAGAGAATAGCTGCTGCTTTCCACCTCCCGATTAATGTAGTGGACTTGCGAAACTTGCCAAAGGAATCTCGACAAAATGAAGCAAACAGGCTCACCGCTGAGGAAGCTCAACGCTCTTTCAATTTGTCCAATGACTTGTTGCTGCGAGTCACATTATTGCAGTTAGATGATGCCGAATATTTACTAATGCTGAATATGCACCACATTGTCTCCGATGGTTGGTCTATCGGAGTGCTAATTCAGGAATTAGGCGCACTTTACACGGCCTTTGCTAGCGAAAAACCTTCGCCTTTACCGGCTTTGTCGATCCAGTATGCTGATTTTGCAAAATGGCAGCGCGAATGGCTGCAAGGGGAAGTTTTAGAAACGCAGCTTGCTTACTGGCGACAGCAGTTAAACGGCATTTCTATGCTAAATTTGCCTGCGGATCGACCCAGGCCAGCAATTCAAAGTTACCGAGGCAAAAGGCAATTTTTGCAACTGCCAAAACAACTGAGCGAGGCTTTAGAAACCTTGAGCCAGCGCGAAGGAGTGACGCTGTTTATGACTATGCTGGCAGCTTTTAAAACGTTGCTTTACCATTACGCCCAGCAAGAAGATATTGTTGTAGGTTCGCCGATCGCCAATCGCAACCGCAGTGAAATTGAAGCATTAATCGGGTTTTTTGTCAACAGTTTGGTGCTGCGTACAGATTTGTCGGGAAATCCAACTTTTCGGGAACTTTTAAACCGAGTCAAAGAGGTAGCATTAGGAGCTTACGCTCACCAAGATTTGCCGTTTGAGAAGTTAGTAGAAGAACTGCACCCCGATCGCGCGTTGAACCAAAATCCCTTATTTCAGGTGGCGTTTGCGCTGCAAAACGCGCCGGGGAATGGGTTAGAATTGCCAGAATTAACACTGAGCCCGCAGCAGTTAGATGTGGGTACAGCGCGGTTTGATTTGGAGTTTCATTTGTGGGAGCGATCGCCCAACAGTTCGGGAAGCAACCAATCGCCCAGCAATAAGCTGTGGGTTGATAGCTCGGAGGGTATCAGCGGCATGGTTATTTACAGCGCCGATTTATTTGATGAAGCTACGATTACCCGCCTGATCGGGCATTTTCAAGCCTTGTTAGAAAGCATTGTGACAAATCCCCAACAGCGAATTGCCAACTTGCAATATTTGAGCGCAAAAGAGCGCGCTCATTTGTTAGTTGAATGCAACAATACTCAGGCGGATTATCCGCAAAATTTGTGCATCCATCAGCTATTTGAAATGCAGGCCGATCGGACACCGGATGCTGTGGCGCTGGTATTTGGAGAGGAGCGAGTCACCTATCGAGAGCTAAATCTCCGCAGCAACCAACTAGCACGTTATTTGCAAAAAATTGGGGTTGGGGCGGAAGTTTTAGTCGGGCTTTGCTGCGGGCGATCGCTCGATCTGATCGTGGGGATGTTGGGTATCCTGAAAGCGGGAGGAGCTTACTTAATTTTAGATCCGAGCTATCCTGCTGAGCGATCGAGCTTTATGGTAAAAGATGCTCAAGTGTCAGTATTGCTTACCCGCCAGGGAATAAATTCCCTGTCTAATAGCGAAAGTCGTCTAAAGACGACTGAAGGAGGACAAGTTTCCAGTCGGCTTCAGCCGACTTCAGCTATGAGCCAGGGAATTTATTCCCTGGTGGATGATGGCGAAGTGCAAAATTTAGAAACACAGTCAGATGATAAAATTCACCATCCAAGGGTTGTTTTTCTAGACACAGACTGGGAGATGATTTCCCAAGAAATCGCCGACAATCCCACCAGCGCAGTCACAGCCGAAAATCTGGTTTACGCGATTTACACCTCCGGGTCCACGGGAAAGCCGAAAGGAGTGGAAATTGAGCACGGGAGCTTGTTAAATCTCGTTTTTTGGCATCAAAGAGAGTTTGGGGTGTCAGCGGGCGATCGAGCAACGCAAATTGCAGCGATCGGCTTTGATGCTTGCGGGTGGGAAATTTGGCCTTATCTCGCCGCCGGAGCTAGCATCTACTTTCCAGAAGATGACATCAGGCGAGATCCTGAAAAACTGCAAAACTGGTTAGTATCAAAAGCAATCACAATTAGCTTTTTGCCAACACCTTTAGCCGAGAAAGTTTTGCTCTTAGATTGGCCTCAAACAACAGCGTTGCGAATCTTGCTCACAGGCGGCGAAAAACTGCAACAACATCCTTTAAAATCCCATCCATTTAAGCTACTAAATAATTACGGCCCAACCGAAAACACCGTCGTTACAACTTCCGGTTATATTCCTCTAACAGAGCAAACAGACATCGCCCCGACAATTGGCCGCCCGATTGCTAACACTCAACTCTACATATTAAACAAATATTTGCAGCCAGTGGCGATCGGCGTTATTGGCGAATTGTACATCGGCGGAAACGGACTCGCTCGCGGCTACCTCAACCGCCCAGATTTAACCGCACAAAGCTTTATTGTCAATCCTTTTAAACCAAATTCAGCAGAGCGAATTTACAAAACCGGCGACTTAGTGCGCTACAGAGCCGATCGCAACCTTGAATTTTTAGGACGCATTGACGAACAAGTAAAAATTCGCGGTTTCCGCATCGAATTAGGAGAAATCGAGACAGTATTAACTCAACATCCGGCGGTGCAGCAAACTGTAGCAATAGCTTCGGAAGATGGACAGGGAGATAAACGTTTAGTAGCTTATATTGCCCTGAATGCACAATATAGCAGTGCCAGCGAAAAAAACCAAATAATGCAATTGCAGGACGAACAGGTTTTGCAGTGGCAAATGCTCTACAATGAAACTTACAATCAACCTGCTGTTGACTCAGATCCAACATTTAATATTGTCGGCTGGAATAGCAGTTATACTAATCAGCCAATCCCAGCAGAACAGATGCGCGACTGGGCGAACAATCAAGCCGCCCAAATTTTAGCTTTGCAGCCTAGCCGAGTGTTAGAAATTGGCTGCGGCACAGGTTTGTTGCTGTTCCAAATTGCCTCTCGCTGCACTCAATATTGCGGAACAGACTTTTCACCTATTTCGCTAAACTATATTCGGCAGCACTTGGCAAATCAAGAATTAGCTAATGTAACGCTGCTTCAGAAAATGGCGACAGACTTTGAAGGAGTAGAGACAGCAGCTTTTGACGCAGTAATTCTCAACTCTGTGGTGCAATATTTCCCGAATATCGACTATCTCGTGCAGGTGCTAGAAGGTGCGGTGAAAGCAACTGCCCCCGGCGGCTTTATATTCATCGGAGATGTCCGCAGCTTGCCGTTGCTGGCAGCTTTTCACGCTTCGGTACAACTGTATCAAGCCGAACCTTCTCTCGCTGGCGAACAGTTGCAGCAGCGAGTACAAATGCAAATTTTTCAAGAAACAGAGTTAGTTATTGAACCAGATTTTTTTAGCGCATTAAAGCACCGTTTTCCGCAGATTGGCGGCGTAGAGATTCAATTAATTCGCGGTAGTTATCACAATGAGTTAACTAATTTTCGGTACAATGCTATTTTGCATATTGCGTCGGAAACAGCACGCCCAGAATCATCGCCAAAAGGGGAGTGGGGCACAGAAAAACGGCTGGATTGGTTGGAGGAAAATCCGAATCAGACTCTTACCACGGTGCAACAAATATTATTGCAAAATCAACTCGATGTTTTAAGAATTGCTAATGTGCCTAATGCGCGGGTAATGGCAGCAGTTAAGGCGGCAGAATTGCTGTCTGTTGTCGATAAATTTCCAACAGCAGGTCTGTTGCAGAAAGCCGTGGAAAAAGTCGAGAATTTAGGAGTAGATCCCGAAGCGTGGTATGCTTTAGAAGTTCCGTATAATGTTAATATTAGTTGGTCTAATTCCGACAGTCAAGGGCGCTACGATGTAGTGTTTGCACGGGGCGAAATTAGAGATTTTGTGCAAGAAACCAGAAGCGATAACTTGCGTCCTTGGCGCTCTTATGCTAACAATCCCTTACAAGGTAAAGTAGCACGGAAATTAGTGCCACAGTTGCAGGCTTATCTAGCAGAAAAACTGCCGGAATATATGGTTCCGTCGGCTTTTGTGGTGCTGGAGTCGCTACCTGTGACGGCTAACGGAAAGGTCGATCGCCTCGCTTTGCCTGCACCGCAGCCGATTAAGTTAGAATGGGCTGGCGGTTATGTTGCGCCTCATACTTCTATTGAGGAAGTTTTAGTGAAAATTTGGGCTGAGGTTTTGGGGATAAAGCGAGTGGGTATCCGGGACAATTTTTTTGAATTAGGAGGCCATTCGCTGCTGGCGACTCAGCTTGTTTCTAGAGTGCGAGATGCTTTCGGGGTAGAGTTGCCTTTACGCAGCGTTTTTGAAGCACCGACAATCGGAGAATTGTCTAAGATTGTTGAGAATTTAAAAGATAAGAATGCTAAAAGTGGGGCTCCGGCTTTAGTGGCGATTTCGCGCGATAGTCGGCGGAGGAAGCTATCATCTTTTAATCAAGAAATTAAATAAAAATGAGCGCTGTTGAACAGGGTACACTTTCGATAAATATGCAGCAAGAAACAGATGTTTTCGTCTTCCCCGCATCATTTGCCCAGCAGCGGCTTTGGTTCCTCAATCAATTAGCACCGGGCAATCCTTTCTACAATGTCTCAACAGCACTCCGCTTAACAGGTTCCCTCCACTTAAGATCCTTAGAGCAAACCTTCAACGAAATTGTGCAGCGGCACGAAACTTTACGCACCACTTTTACGCTTTTGGAAGGGGAACTGGTACAAATTATTGCTCCCATTTTAACCGTATCCCTCCCCACAATTGACTTACAAAATCTCTCGCCAACTCAGCAGGAAACCGCAGCACTGCAACTCGCAACCGATGCAGCACAATGCCCTTTCGATTTAGCCGCCGGGCCGTTATTCAAAGTAACGCTGTTACAACTCAGTGAAACAGAACATATATTGTTGCTGAATTTACATCATATTGTGGCTGATGGTTGGTCTATTGGAGTGCTAATTCGAGAGCTGGGAACGCTCTACACAGCCTTTGTAAAAAATGGGATCTCGCACTTACCAGCACTGCCCGTGCAGTACGCCGACTTTGCAGAATGGCAGCACCAATGGTTGCAGGGCGAAGTATTAGAAACCCAGTTAGCTTATTGGCGGCAGCAGTTAAACGGAATTACCACACTCAATCTACCAACAGACAGGCAAAGACCAGCCGTTCCCTCCTACCGCGGCGCCAAACAATTTATAACACTATCACCTGCTTTGAGCGAGGCGCTAAAGTCATTGAGCCAGCAAGAAAGCGCGACTTTATTTATCACTCTACTGGCCGCTTTTCAAACTTTGCTGTACCGCTATACAGGACAAGTAGATATTGCAGTAGGAACGCCGATCGCCAATCGCAACCAGAGCGAAATAGAAGCATTAATCGGTTTTTTTGTCAACAGTTTAGTGCTGCGTGCAGATTTATCAGGAAACCCAACTTTTCGGGAACTATTGCATCGGGTAAAAAAGGTAGCAATGGCAGCCTACGCCCACCAAGATTTGCCCTTCGAGAAGTTGGTTGAGGAAATGCACCCCGATCGCGAGTTGAGCCGCAACCCCCTATTTCAAGTTAGTTTCAGCCTGCAAAACACTCCTGTAGCAGCGCTAGAATTGCCGGGAATTGCTTTCGAGGCGATCGACTTTGACGCGGGAACCGCCAAGCTAGATTTAGAGTGCCACTTGTGGGAAGATGCAGGAAGTATTCAAGGGCAATTTGTCTACAGCACAGACTTATTTGATAGCGCTACAATTGCGCGCATGGCGGGACATTTCCAAACGCTGCTCGAAGCCATTGTTGCCAATTCCAAACAGCACCTCAGCGACTTGGCTTTGCTGACAGCGCCAGAATACCAGCAATTATTAATCGATTGGAATGACACTCAGAGAGATTATCCGCAAAACCAGTGTTTCCATCAGCTATTTGAAGAGCAAGTCGCGCTAACGCCCGATGCTGTTGCCGCCGTCTTTGAAAACCAGCACTTAACCTACCGCCAACTCAACAGCCGCGCCAACCAACTTGCACGTTACTTGCAGCAATTGGGAGCAGCACCAGAAGTTTTAGTGGGCCTTTGTGTAGAACGTTCCTTAGATGCGATCGTCGGATTGCTAGGCATTATCAAAGCAGGCGCAGCCTACCTGCCTTTAGATCCAACTTATCCTCAAGAGCGGCTTAACTTCATGTTAGAAGATGCTCAGGTGTCGATTTTGGTAACTCAGCAGCACTTAGCCCAAAACTTGACGCAGCCGGAAAATAACGGAGTTTTTTCAGTAGTATGTTTGGACTCCGACAGAGAAATTATCGCCCGACAAAGCTCCAAAAACCCAACTATAAAAATCCTCCCAGAAAACCTAGCCTACGTGATTTACACATCTGGTTCAACCGGAAAACCCAAAGGCGTTTTAATCGAACATCGGGGACTCTACAACTTAGCCCTAGCTCAAATAGAAGCTTTTAACTTAAACTCAAATCACCGCATTTTGCAATTCGCCTCCCTGAGTTTTGATGCCTCAATCTTTGAGATTGTCATGGCCTTGGGGACGGGAGCAACACTTTATTGTGCCAAGAAAGAATCTTTGTTGCCCGGACAAACATTAATCCAATTTTTGCAGGACAATGCTATTACCCACGCTACCCTCCCGCCCTCGCTGCTAGCTGTCCTTCCAAACGCCGAACTTCCGGCACTGCAAACAATCATTTGTGCTGGCGAATCTTGTTCCCCGAATATTGTTAAACGCTGGGCTTCTGGGCGCAGATTTTTTAACGCTTACGGCCCTACAGAAGCGACTGTCTGGTCAAGTTTGGCCGAAATTGGCGATTCCCTGCGGGATAGCTTCGCTTCACGCAAAAAACCGCCCATCGGCCGCCCAATAGCTAACACTCAACTCTATATTTTAGATAAAAATTTACAGCCTGTACCCGTTGGAATTCCCGGTGAATTGTACATCGGCGGCAGCGGATTGGCGCGAGGCTACCTGAACCGCCCCGAATTAACCGCCCAGCGATTTATTGCTAATCCGTTTAGCCAGAAAGCAGGAGAACGAATTTATAAAACTGGTGACTTAGCTCGCTATTTTCCCGACGGCAATATTGAGTTTTTAGGTCGCACTGACGAACAGGTAAAAATTCGCGGTTATCGAATAGAATTGGGAGAAATTGAAGCGCTGCTGGTTCAGCATCCAGCAGTCAAAGAAACAGCGGCGGTTGCTGGGGATGATTTGTCGGGCAACAAACGCCTAGTTGCTTATGTCGTCCCCAACCACAATCAGACGATTAATCCTGTGGAAATACGCAATTTCCTCAAACAACAACTGCCCAATTACATGATTCCCAATGCTTTTGTGGCGATGGATTTTCTGCCCCTAACTCCCAATGGCAAAATCGACCGCCTGCGCCTACCTGCACCGGGAAATCTAACTAGCAATTCAATAGATAAAAGCTGCATTGCACCTCGCACACCAACCGAGTCAACCCTCGCCCAAATTTGGGCCACAATCCTCAACGCAGAGTGCGTTGGCATTCGCGATAACTTCTTCGATTTGGGTGGAGATTCCCTGCTGGCAATCCGCCTCATCAATGAGATTAACCAGCAATTTGAGCGCGAGTTGCCGCTGTCTGCTCTTTTTTTAAATCCGACAATTGAAGGTTTAGCCGATTCGCTATCTTCAGAAACAAATTCTCTGGAATGGTCGCCTTTAGTTGCAATTAAACCTCGCGGTAAAAATCCCCCGTTTTTCTGCGTCCATCCCATCTTTGGCGTGGTATTTCCTTATGTCGAATTAGCGTTTCAGCTAGGAGAAAATCAACCGTTTTACGGGCTGCAACCAAAGGGAATTGACGGCGAAAGTTCTCCGTTAACTAGCATTGAAGAGATGGCGACTGACTACATCGCAGCCTTGCGTACCGTTCAACCAAAAGGGCCTTATTTTTTAGGAGGCTGGTCTTTTGGAGGTTTGGTTGCTTTTGAGATGGCTCAACAGTTGCTCGCAGCGGGGGATGAAGTGGCTTTACTTGCTGTGCTGGATAATTTAGCGCCGGTTTCTGCTAACAAACCTTCTTTTTGGGACGGTTGCAAGTTTATTCTGACTACTGTTTCGCGCTCTATCTGGCCTTTTGTAGTAGATTATTTTCGCTTGGTGGCTGCTGCGGAAAATGTTCAATTTGGCGGTATTGCTGCCAGGTTTCCGAAATTAAATAAGATGCTTAATCTAATAGCTAATTTTTGGCATCGCTGGAATTGGAAACAGGCCGTTATGGTTAGCATCCTATCTCAGGAGTCAAAAGAACGGAGCTGGCGCGAGCTGGCAATTCCTTCGATGTTTACTGTATTTCAGGCTAACAGTCAAGCAACTATAAGCTATGTACCGAAAATTTATCCGCACCGAATTACTCTGTTTAGATCTAGGGAACAGCTAAGCATGAGTCATCAAGATCCGACTCTTGGCTGGAGCGAATTAACGACGGAAAAAGTAGAGGTAATTAGAGTTCCTGGGAATCACCTTACTATGTTGAGAAAGCCCAACGTTGAAGTGCTGGCTCAACAGCTAAAGCATTGCTTGGATCGGGAATTAAGTCATTGAGTGGCCCGCGTGCTGGTGTGCCGCCACCGGGTTTGATGTGCGAAAGCGCTATTAGTCCTGAATCTGATCTTCATCTGCGTGAATCAGCGTCAATCCCTTGTCATCTGCGGTTTACATTCTCTTTTTTTCACCGCAGATGAGGGCAGATAAACACAGATTAACGCAGATTAATTCAATCAATTCTGGTTGCAGCACCCATCCGTGATTGTTGACTGAGGACTGTTCTGAAATGCCTCAATCTAAAATCTAAAATCTAAAATTGCCCAATGGATTGCGCGATGCTGAAGATGATAGCACCCAAACCTGCTGCGATCGGAATTGTCACCAGCCAAGCGGAACCAATTGACAGCAAAGTTTCCAAGCGTACTGTTTTCCAAGCTTTGATCAGCCCGACTCCGACGACTGCACCGACTAAAGCGTGGGATGTGGAAACTGGCAAACCGAAGCGGGATGCTAGCAAGACTGTGGTGGCTGTGGCTAATTCCGCGCAAAATCCGCCGCTTGGTTGCAGTTGGATGATTTTTTCGCCGACTGTGGCAATTACATTTTTGCCCCAGATGGCTAAACCGATGACTATTCCTGCGCCTCCGACGACTAAAATCCACAGTGGTACGCTGAAATCGCCTGAGGGAAAGGAACCTGTGCGCCGGATGTAGGCGATCGCAGCTAGGGGAGCAACTGCATTTCCTACGTCGTTGGAACCGTGGGAGAATGCTACAAAACAGGCGCTCAAGACTTGAAATCTCGCCATTTGTTGCTCGATGAGAGAGTGGGGGAGTGTCGGAGTGGGGGACGAGTTTGTACTTGGGCCGAATCCCTTATCTCCTCTTCCTTCTTCCTTCTTCCTTCTTCCTTCTTCGTTCTCAACTGATTCTAATTTTTTCCAGCTATTGAGTGTCAGGGCGATCGCAGCTATTGCCCCGATGCCAATGACAATATCGTGAGTTGGAAGATTCCAGCCAAATCGATCGTGCGCTAGGGCGATCGCCCCTGTCTGCACCAAAGCGACATTCACAACAGACGGCAGTACAATTATCCCAAATACGCTCAGCATTGCTGCACTCAGCCAAGGTATCCACTCGCGCATTTGAGATAGAGGATCTGGCCGATCGAGAATCGAATACTTCACCACACTGTAAAATAGTGCGGCTAAAGCACCGCTGGCAACAGGTGTCGCCAGCCAAGTTAGGGAGATAGTGCCGATGGTTCGCCAATCAACTGCATTAATTCCGGCTGCAACACAGCTAAAACCCGCGATCGCGCCCACCACTGCATGGGATGAAGAAACCGGCAAACCTCGACTGGTAGCGATTTGCAGCCACAAGCCGCAAGCTATCAGCACTGACACCATCCCGATTAAAAATACTTGCGGTTGGGCAGCGAACACTTGTGCATTCACAACTCCTGTTGCGAGAGTTTCGGAAACTCCTTGGCCGAACAGCACTGCGCCGGAAAACTCCAGTATGCCTGCAACAATTATTGCCTGCCGCAGCGTTAGCGCCTTCGAGCCTACGGATGTCCCCATCGAGTTAGCGACATCGTTGGCCCCCAAGTTGGCGGCGACGTACAAGGCCAGTGCAGCCATTGCCCCTAGTTGCAGAAATACGACCCCAGAGGTATCTAACATAGAAATTTTTTGACATAAAACGGGCATTTCGATATATGATAAGGGATTGTGAGTTTTGGTAAATCCCATGAAAGGCGCAGAAATAATCCGTTCTATCGAAACGGAAGAAATAAATAGAGTCAAGCAAGAACTCAATAAACAAGTCCCCGAAATTTACGTGGGCGACACAGTGCGAGTCGGCGTAAGAATTAAAGAGGGTAACAAAGAACGGGTTCAGCCCTACGAAGGGACTGTGATTGCCATGCGTAACGGCGGGATTAATGAAACAATCACCGTCCGCCGCGTGTTTCAGGGCGTCGGCGTGGAACGGGTGTTTTTGATTCACTCGCCCCGCATCGCCACGATCCAAGTGATGCGCCGCGGGAAAGTCCGCAGAGCAAAACTTTACTACCTGCGCGATCGGGTGGGCAAAGCTACTCGCGTCAAACAGCGGTTCGATCGCTCCCTGTAGGAATGCACCCAGCTTTCCCTTGGTTCATGGTTCATGGGAAATTGAAAAATTTCAAAAAAAAGTTTCCCATTTACGAGCGCACTGTGTTAAAATAGAAATCTAGAGGTTAAGCGAATTTCAGCAACCTCACCTGTGCGCTCTTAGTTCAGTTGGTAGAACGCAGGTCTCCAAAACCTGATGTCGGGGGTTCAAGTCCTCCAGGGCGCGCTGAATCACCAAACATTAAATTCTGCCCGAAAGCGCCCGGACTATTGGCTGGCAACAGTCAAAACCGCAAACTTTCGGGTAGAATTAATTTTTGTGGGCGGTTCGCAAAAAATGCCATCAACAAATGCTCGGTGTGGCTTCTCGATCATCGGTTTCGGCGATCGGCATTTACGCCGTTGATTGGTTGGGCTTGTAAAAAAGTCGTGGCTTTAGATTTGAGATTTGGGACTTGGGCGTAAGTGGTTAGTGTCACAAAATCTGAGAGCCGCGGGCCACTCACACCATCTAAAATCTAAAATCTAAAATCTAAAATCGCAAGGGGGATTAAATCGTGGCGAAAAAAGACGAAGCTCAAGAAACTCAAGAAATAACGGCGCCTGGGTTTAACCCTGCGGGTTTTTTAAAGGAAACTAGAGAAGAACTCGACAAAGTGGTTTGGCCCAGCAGGCAGCAGCTAATCAGCGAGTCTTTGGCCGTGCTTTTGATGGTAATCCTCTCAGCAAGCCTGATCTATTTGGTGGATAACTTCTTTAACTGGGGCGCGGGAAAGGTGTTTGGGCCATGACTTTTGCATCAGAAGAATCAGAGTATTCCACAGAAGCGACGGGACAGCCAGCATCGCCAGATGTGCCGGAGATTGATGCTCGCTGGTATGCTGTTCAAGTTGCCTCTGGCTGCGAGAAGCGGGTGAAGGCAAACTTGGATCAGCGGATTCAAACTTTGGATGTTGCCGATCGCATCGTTCAAGTGGAAATTCCGCAAACTCCGGCGATCAAAGTCGGCAAAGACGGTTCCAGGCGACAGTCAGATGAAAAAATCTTTCCCGGCTACGTACTCATCCGTATGTTTATGGACGAGGATACGTGGCAGGTGATCAAGAATACCCCGAATGTAATTAATTTTGTCGGGGCAGAGCAGAAACGCCGCTACGGGCGCGGCAGGGGTCACGTCAAACCGCTACCTCTGAGTCATTCAGAAGTAGAACGGATCTTCCGAAACGCTCAGGAATCAGAACCGGTTGTCAAAATATCGATGTCTACTGGAGACCACGTTGTGGTACTTTCCGGGCCGTTTAAGGATTTTGAAGGTGATGTGATTGAAGTTAGCCCGGAACGAAACAAACTCAAAGTTTTACTCTCGATTTTTGGGCGCGATACGCCTGTAGAATTGGAGTTCAATCAGGTTCAGAAACAGAACTAACTAATGGCAAAGAAAGTTGTTGCAGTAATTAAGTTGGCGATTACGGCGGGAAAAGCCAACCCAGCTCCTCCGATCGGCCCAGCTCTGGGTCAGCACGGCGTCAATATTATGATGTTTTGCAAGGAGTACAATGCTAGAACCGCAGACCAAGCAGGTCTGGTGGTTCCGGTAGAAATTTCGGTTTTTGAAGACCGCAGTTTTACGTTTATTCTCAAAACCCCGCCGGCGTCGGTTTTGATTCAAAAAGCCGCTGGCATTGCTAAGGGTTCGGGAGAACCTAACCGCAAGCAAGTAGGGACGATTACACAGGCTCAGTTACGAGAAATCGCTGAAACCAAAATGCCTGACCTCAATGCTAATGATGTTGAGGCTGCAATGAAAATTGTGGCAGGAACGGCTAAAAATATGGGCGTGGCGATCGCCGATTAAAGGAAGAAGGAAGAAGGAAGAAGGAAGAAGGAAGAGTTTTCCTAGTCCAAGTTCCAAATTGCTAATCCAAAATTCCTGATTTTGAAGGTAAAATCTTCAATCCAAAATCCAAAATCCAAAATCGATCGGTTCAGGGGGAGAAGCAAAGCTTCGCTAGTAACCGAAAACTGGTAGATTTTAAGATTGTCCGATAGGTTCAATCTAAAATCTAAAATCTAAAATCTAAAATCGACTGACCCCAGGAGATAACAATGGCAAAGAAAGTATCGCGAAGACTGCAAGAACTTCAAAAGAAAGTTGAAGACAGACCTTATCTACCGCTGGAAGCTCTGCAACTTTTGAAAGAAACAGCAACCGCTAAGTTTGGCGAAGCTGCTGAAGCTCACATCCGTTTGGGAATTGACCCGAAATATACTGACCAACAGTTGCGGACAACTGTATCGCTACCAAAAGGAACTGGTCAAGTAGTCAGAGTTGCGGTGATTGCTAAGGGCGAAAAAGTTAAAGAAGCTTTGAATGCCGGCGCTGATATTGCTGGTTCTGAAGAGTTGATCGATGAAATTCAGAAGGGCATGATGGACTTCGATTGCCTGATTGCTACCCCTGACGTGATGCCGTTGGTGGCAAAATTGGGTCGGTTGTTAGGCCCGCGCGGTTTGATGCCTTCTCCGAAAGGTGGCACGGTGACGACTGACATTGCACAGGCGATCAACGAGTTTAAAGGTGGTAAACTAGAATTCCGTGCCGATCGAACTGGCATCGTTCATGTTATGTTTGGCAAGGCAGCTTTCTCAGCGGAAGATTTGCTCGTCAACCTTCATGCTTTGCAAGAAACTGTTGACCGCAACCGTCCTTCTGGTGCTAAAGGTCGCTACTGGCGCAGTCTGTACGTATCCGCAACAATGGGCCCGTCGATCGAAGTCGATATCAGTGCTCTGCGCGATACCAAAGTTGATGCTGCGTAGAAAGAATTAAGCAGAAGGCAGAAGGTAAAAGACAGCTTCGGCTGTCTGTGTAAATCTCTCACAAGATTTGCGTCATAGCCTTGCTATGTCTGCCTTCTAGTGATAGCCTAATCAAAAATCAATAAGCTGAAGACCGCAGGTGCCGATCGCTTAATTTCCTGCCGAGGCTGAAGAAATAAAAACTCAAGACTCAAAGATTAGAAAATTTCTATTTTTTAATTCTGACTTGTTAATTTTTAATTCTCTGCCCCGGCTCGAAGGTCGGGGTTTTTGACGGGCCATTTTCGATCCTAAAAGGAGGTGAAATAAGTATGGGCAAAAGTTTAGCAGTAAAAAATGAGATTATTGCAGACCTCAAGCAAACCTTGAGCGAATCTCAACTGGCGATCGTGATTGACTACACGGGCTTAACTGTTGCTGAAATCACAGATTTGCGTCGGCGTTTGCGTCCGAAAGGCAGCAGTTGCCAAGTGGCAAAAAACACGCTGATGCGAATTGCTGTTGAAGGCAACGAAACCTGGCAGCCGATACAAGAATTGCTAACAGGTACGTCGGCGTTTGTGTTCGTGCAAGAAGATATTGGCGGCGCGATTAAAGCTTACCAAGAATTCCAAAAAGTCTCTAAGAAGACTGAACTTCGCGGCGGCGTGATGGAAGGACGGGTACTGAAAGAAGCTGATGTTAAAGCATTAGCTGATCTGCCGTCGAAAGAACAACTCATGGCTCAAATTGCTGGCGCTATCAACGGTGTCGCAACCAAGTTGGCTGTGGGTATCAATCAAGTTCCTACTTCGATCGCTCGCGGTCTTAAGGCTTATGCTGAAAAAGACGGCGATTCAGCAGAAGTAGCAGCAGAAGCACAACCAGAAGCGCAACCAGAAGCAGAAGCAGAAAGCGCATCTGTGTAAGTCATTAGTAATTAGTCATTAGTCCTCAGTCATTAGTATTTAGCAATAGATAGAAGACTGGAGACGAAAAACTAAGGATGAATGAGCAAATCTCAAATCCGAAATCCAAAATCTACAATCGAACTAGGAGTTTAACGAATGTCTACTGCAACTGACGAAATCTTGGAAAAACTTAAGTCTCTGACTTTGCTCGAAGCTTCTGAATTGGTCAAGCAAATTGAAGAAGCTTTCGGCGTTAGCGCTGCTGCTCCTGTCGGCGGCATGATGATGATGCCCGGTACAGGTGGTGGAGCCGCTGCTGAACCCGTAGAAGAGCAAACCGAATTTACTGTCATGCTCGAAGAAGTTCCTGCTGACAAGAAAATCGCCATTCTGAAGGAAGTCCGCGCAATTACCGGTCTGGGTCTGAAGGAAGCAAAAGACTTGGTAGAAGCCGCACCGAAGGCAGTTAAGGAAGCTATTGCTAAGGATGCTGCTGAAGAAATGAAGAAACAGCTTGAAGCTGTGGGCGCAAAGATTTCTATCAAGTAGTTAGAAAATGTAGTTGATATCAATTCCGATGACACCGGAATGATGGTTGACTGTTGACTGTTGACTGTTGACTGTTGACTGTTCCCTAAAATTAATCGCGCGATAGTTAGATCTCTCGCGCGATTAATTATTTTTGGTGTAGGGAAAGGGCATTGCCATGTCCTTTTAGATTTTAGAGGCGGCCTCCATTTGCCGCACTACTGTTAAAGCTGAATAGGAAACGCCGGCAGTTCCTTCTCCTGGATGGGTGGAGTCGCCTACTAACCACAAGTTTTTAATTGGTGTGCGATTGGCAAATCCGAAGGGCCCGAAAGTTGGTATTCGCTGCCCGATGCCACCCACAACGCCTCTATCTCTCGCCGTGTAGCGGGCAAAGGTGCGGGGGGTGGCGGCTTCTTGGTGTACGATCGACTCTGGCGTCAAATTGAAATATTCGCTCAAACGCGCGATCGCCCCGACCGTATATTTTTGCTTCAATCCTTCATAATCAACCGAATTCCACCACATTCGAGTATCAGTAAATGACGAAGCGATAATTGTCGCCATTCCCTTCGGTGCTCGGCCATCTCCCGGATGACTGACTGAAACAAATAATGAATTATTCTCCCCAATCTCGCCTTTGTAATCGTAGAGAAACTGAAGGTGGGGCGGACAATTTTCTGGAATTGCGCTTTCATGCACTCCCAAATATATCACGAAGGCACCGGATGCGGGCGGCAATTTATCAACTCGATATTTGTAGCCTGCCATTTGATTTGGGAGTTGGTTGTTTGTCTCTGAAGTCTCTGATTTAACCGATAAATTATCTGTTAAATTATCTGTTGAATTTACGACAATCGGCTCGCTTGACATCAATTTTACTAGATTTTGCGCGGTCACGTTGGCAACAATGCGATCGGCTGTCTCTGTCCAAACTTCGCCGGTTTTTTGATTGCGAATCACTGTACCGGTGGCTTTGCCGTTGGCACTGACAATACTTTCAACTGTGTGCCGCAACAGGACTTTGCCGCCGTCTCGTTCGATCGCCCCTACAAGTCGATCGCTCAATACCTGCATACTTCCTTGTAGATGATACAATCCCTGCGGCTCTTGCGAAACTCCTAAAGCCGTCGCCGCGTAAAGTAGCGCCGTTTCTTCGGTATCAACTTGAGAATACAATTTTAACTGCAAATCCAGAAAAGTTTTCAAGCGCAAATTGTCGCCCAACCCACAAAGCCGCAAAGCATCTCCCACTGTCATAAAAGTGAAAGGGAAAGTAATTAGAGTATCGGGGCGAACTGCTTGAATTAATTGCCAGAAATCCCAGAAGTTTCTGGGCGGTAAAACTGGATCGCGCCCTTGAAATTTCCAGCTAGCTTTGAACAATGCAGACAATAATTGCCAAAAAGGTTCGCTTCCAGGAAACTGCCGCTGCCTTTCTTCCTGCCATTTTTGCGGATCTCGCCACACGCTAATGGGTGCGGTTTCTCCCGGCAAAAACACCGCACAAGCGGGATCGCAGGGTGTCGCGGCAGGAAGTTCTATGTCTAATTCTGAGAAAATTCGGTGGTGAATGCCTCCGGGTTCCAATCCTGCAACCTGCGTGGCGCCGACATCGAAGGTAAAGCCTTTGCGTTTGAAGGTGGAAGCGCATCCTCCGGGGACGATCGCCTGGTCTAGGACTAGCACTTTGTATCCTCTGCGGGCTAGCAGGGCTGCTGCTGTCAGCCCGCCGATGCCGCCTCCAATTACCGTGACGCGGGCCTTAGTGTCTGTGGGACTGGATTTGCCAAAAGGGGTGCGATCGCCTGTCATAAATTTATTTATTGTAATATTTCTTAATAGTATGCTCATATTTTGCAATAAAAAGCTCTTGTAGCGACAGGTTGAAATCTATCGCTACAAGAGGAAGGAGTCCGAGTTTAGAGGACGTTTTAGGGGTAAAGAGCTCCGGGCGCACCCGGAGCGTTAGACAGTGCCGTGTTGATTAGAGAATCACTGACGGCGCCACTTGTTGAGATAAGCTTCGCCAATCCCAGCCACAGCCTGCATTTGACCTAGCTGTTCCCGTAAAGCTTTGATGGTTCTGAGCTGTTCTTGAGACTGTTGCTGCAAAGCGTCGTAATTTCGCTGTATCGCCGCACTCTGGCTCAATTGATTTTCTAGAGAGTGCAACTTGGTTAGTTGAACTTGGAATTCGCCGATCGCACTTGACTTTTCTGCTAACTCGTGCTGTAAAGATTCGTAACTCGACTTCGACACGGTTTCCTGCAATTGCTGTGCCAAATTTTGCTTTTCGGTAGCTAATTGCTGCTGCAAAGATTCCAGAGCACTGGATTTTTCAGCCAATTGCTGCTGAAACTCGTGTTCCCGGTGTTCTTTTTCGGCGAATTGCTGCTGCAAAGATTCCAGAGCACTGGATTTTTCAGCCAATTGCTGCTGAAACTCGTGTTCCCGGTGTTCTTTTTCGGCGAATTGCTGCTGCAAAGATTCCAGAGCACTGGATTTTTCAGCCAATTGCTGCTGAAACTCGTGTTCCCGGTGTTCTTTTTCGGCGAATTGCTGCTGCAAAGATTCCAGAGCACTGGATTTTTCAGCCAATTGCTGCTGAAACTCGTGTTCCCGGTGTTCTTTTTCGGCGAATTGCTGCTGCAAAGATTCCAGAGCACTGGATTTTTCAGCCAATTGCTGCTGCAAAGATTCCAGAGCGCTGGATTTTTCGGCTAGCTGTTGCTGAAACTCGTGTTCCCGGTGTTCTTTTTCGGCGAATTGCTGCTGCAAAGAAGCGATCGAACTTTCGCGTTCACTCAACTGCTGCTGTAAACTTTCGTAACTTGACTTCGCTACTGTTTCGGCTAATTGGCTTTCGAGATTTTGCTTTTCGGTAGCGAATTGCTGCTGCAAAGAAGCGATCGAACTTTCGCGTTCACTCAACTGCTGCTGTAAACTTTCGTAACTTGATTTCGCTACAGTTTCGGCTAATTGGCTTTCGAGATTTTGCTTTTCGGTAGCGAGTTGCTGCTGCAAAGAAGCGATCGAACTTTCGCGTTCAGCCAACTGCTTCTGTAAAGCTTCGTAACTTGACTTCGCTACTGTTTCGGCTAATTGGCTTTCGAGCTTTTGCTTTTCGGTAGCGAGTTGTTGCTGCAAAGATTCGATCGAACTTTCGCGTTCAGCCAACTGCTGCTGTAAACTTTCGTAACTTGATTTCGCTACAGTTTCGGCTAATTGGCTTTCGAGATTTTGCTTTTCGGTAGCGAGTTGCTGCTGCAAAGAAGCGATCGAACTTTCGCGTTCAGCCAACTGCTTCTGTAAAGCTTCGTAACTTTCTTGCAGCGGATTTGGCTGTACGTTCACCGAGTCCAATTGAGTTTCTGCCGTTCTAGCGTCTTTAATTTCGCTTTCTTCGGCTGTTTCCCCTTCCAAGTCAGTGGCTTCTACCTCAGTTTCTTCACCTTTTTTCCAAGTGACAGTAACTTCCGTCTTGTCCTTAGAAATATCCAGAGCGCCTTGTGCCAAGCGTTCTAGGAGTTCCGACCTTGATATTCCGAGCTTTCGAGCGATCACGTTTAATCGATCGGCACTAGAAGAAGTCAGCGAAAGTCCGACTTTGACTTTACTTTCTGAATTGGAACTAACTACATTGCGATTTTTTTTGACCATTGGCATTTTCCTCATGCCAACCTACACTTATTAGTATAGTGGCTGAAGCTTGTATTAAAATTAATTCTTGTTACTTACCAATTGTGCCAGCTTGCGTTCCCAATTTAACAAAAATCCGTGAATATACTCTTCGGTCCATTCCTCGCCGTAGAACCGCGTGAACATTCCCTGACCCGGTTTTTTTTCGGCACGATACCGCAGATAGCACAGTTGAGCTTGTAAGCCGTTGTTTTAAAGCGAAGCTTCCAAAGTCGCACCTGCAACCCGATGATCTCGATCTTTTGCCAAATAGGTCACAGCAGCGCGAGCTTGAGGATTGTCAAATTTGCTCAGCGCGCGAGCAACTCGCAGCCGAATTCCCCAGTAATCCGAACTTACTAAAGGTAATAATTGCTGCAATGCCTCTTCTTGCTTCACAGTATTTGCCAGCAGACCAAATCCGTCAATTGCTGCTTCCTGAACTGGTAAATCTTCGCCGCCAAGACCGATCGCACAAATTTCAAATACTGCATCAGGACACTGCATTTCGTACAGCGGAGCCATAATGCTGCGGCGGACGAGCCAATTGTCATCACGGCGAAAAGCTTCCACTAAATGAGAAATTGCCTCGGTTCCGAACCTTGACAAAGAGTTAGCGGCTTCGGCGCGCACGTTCGGATCGCGATCGAACTGCATCATTTTTAACAGCGCCGCAAAAGCTTCCGCAGTTTGAATCTGCCGCAATCCCATCGCCACGAACGATCGCACCATAAATTCGCGATCGTCCACTTTGCTCAGCAACATCGGCAGCGCCACCGCCGAATCGCACTTTCTTAGAGCCGTTACCCCCCGCAGCCTGTCTTGAGAATCAGAACTTTGCAGCGCTGCTTGGATTTCGCTAATTTTCATAAGCCCATTATAAATTTTTGTTACGTTTCTTTACAATTTTAGCAATTATTCCCGGATTTTGGGCAGATTAAAAAAAAAATCACTGCTGAATAAAAAAATTTGTGGGTATTTAAGCAAAGTTTTGTATTAGTAATTAAGGCAATCAGTACCCTATTTATTTGAGTATTCGGAGGCATTATTTATTTTTTTAAATAGGTTTTAACAGCCGATTTTTTACAAGCAGCGGCTTGGGTACAGTGCAGAACAGAATCATTTTTAACTCCCATATTTGGAGAGCAAAGCGCCATTTAAAAGCCTAATTTTCCCGCGCATAAAATCCCAAATGATTGGCAATTGGACGTTCCTGCATGGGGATTTTATTCTGAATCGGAGCATTCAACAGTTTCGCTCCTGACGGCGATGCTACTGCAAAAGTTACCGACCCGCCGCCATCTAAATTTAGCACTGTCTCGGCTCCCAACTGCATCGAAATCTCAGTTATTTCGCTCAATTTCAGCCCTTCACTGTAAAGCCTCTGCTTGCCGTCTGCCAGAATTAACCACAACTTGTCGCCTGTTTTGTCGATCGCCGCGACGGCACGGGGATATGGTTTATCCTGTGTGCGTTCTTTTTGACTTTGTGCTACAGGTTTGCCATTTTTTACCAGCAAAGTATCTCCGGCAACTGCATAGGCTGTTCCCGCAGAACAAGTGCCGTTTTCGATTATTTGAGCGCGGTTTTTGGCATCAAAACAAAGGGCGGGAAAGTCTGGATTTGGTTGAGAATAAGCTTGGCCTTTGGCAATGGCGTGTCCGACATTATTTACTCGATCGCCACTGCGGGGATAGTAATCCCAAGGTGCTTTCTCGATGCAGGGATAAAAAAAGTTGCCGTTGACTGCTAATTGCAATTTAAATTCTTTCAGGAATTCAGTAGCCGTGCGGGCATTGGTTTCTGTTAAATCGGGTGTTGGGTTTCCGGGAGTGACAAAAATTCCTATTCCCGGCGCTTTTAGGTCGATGCTAACAATGTGAATTAGGGTGGGACGCGGATTAGTCCGAAATTCCCTGCGGTAGGCTATTCCTTGAAAGAGCGATCGGGCTTCGTTTGTTTGTTTGGGACGCAAAAAGTAGGGAATGTTGTAGAGTAGTATTGGTGCGAGCAATATTCCGAGACCGAGAATATGCAAAATTTGTTTGATCGTGGGTCGATAAGTCATACCATTTTATATTTGAGATGGGGACGGGAACACTGACAGATTTATATATTTTCCAGCATCCTGTACTAATATGAAGTATTCGGATTCCAAAAATTTTAGCAATCAAATTTTACGAAATAGATCGTTCCAAGGACAAGTTCTTAACGGTGCTGATTTCAGCGGCGCGGATGTTAGAGGCTGCAATTTTAGAAATGCTCAGTTAGCGGATGCGAATTTTCTAGGTGCGAAAATAGGGCTTTCTCGGCGACAGATTGCTGTTTTGAGTGCGGGGGCGATCGCGATTTGTTTGGTTGTGGGCGATGTTCTGACTCGACTGATTTTGGGAACTCAAGGACAATTACCGGGCTCTGGCAGTTGGCCTTTTGTTCTGTTGCTGTACGGGGTTTTGAGCGCTGCTGGTTTCGCTTCGGCGATCGCCAGCAAACAGCCAAAAACCTCAAAAGCGGGTAGATTGGCAGGAACAATTTCTCCTATTCTATCAGGAGCTTTGTTGGGATTTTTCTATGCTGGCACTGCAACTAATAATAATTCCCAGGCTGCTCTTGCTGGAATGGCGATCGGCGGGGTGTTAATGTTTTTTGTGAATTCCCGGATTCGTAGCCAATTTGCACAGGTTGCGATCGCATCGGCTGGAAGTGTGGCGACTTACGCAGCGGCTTTTTTGTTCACTGCAACGGCTAGCGCTTTTCTGAGCACTCACAAACTGTTGTGGGGTATGTGTTTCGGTTTGCTGTCGCTGCTGTATCTTTGGTTTGCGTTTGTGTCTTTCTCGGCTATTGTTCGAGAGATTAGAAATGCTGAGGGTACTTCCTTCAGAGGGGCAAATCTCGCTGATGCTAAGTTCGATATAAATTATCTCAACCTAAAATCTAAAATTTAAAATCTAAAATTCCCCGACTGATATTCAAACAGCAATTGATCCAGCATAAAGCGACGCTTTGCTGCAAACGGTGGCGATTGGTGTAGGTCACTATGGTTTTCTAGTATTGGCATTATATCTGGGCGTTTATTCTCGGGGCGATCGCCCTAAATTACACTCCAACATTGAAAAGCGAGCTCCCTTGATTTTTCTAAAAGAATTCAAGGGATCTCGCTCTAATCAAAGTATTTATCTCATATCAGAGATTTTTTTTGCAAGCTGTTTTTTTTGCCTGAACAGCTTGTTTAACGGAGAGGGAGGGATTCGAACCCTCGTTAAGTTGCCCTAAACACACTTTCCAGGCGTGCGCCTTCAACCGCTCGGCCACCTCTCCAGGGCTAAATTCATTCATTTAGCCACAGCTAAACTATCTTAGCAGAACAAATCTGATTTGGGAAGGGGTAACGGCATAAATTTGCTGTTTAATATGGGTAGGGTGTGAAACGGGCAGGCTTGGGTTCTCCTCCCTGGGTCGCAAACCCATTCATTTCAAGGATCTTGCCCCGCAAACCCCAATCTAAAATCTAAAATCTAAAATCTAAAATTCCATGACTAACTCTTACACAATTAAAATTCATAACAGACAGACAGGCGATCGCCACACCGTGCGAGTACCCGAAGACCGGTACATCCTCCAAAGCGCCGAAAACCAAGGAGTAGAATTGCCCTTTTCCTGCCGCAACGGCGCTTGTACAGCCTGTGCGGTGCGCGTCAAGTCGGGGGAACTGCACCAGCCAGAAGCAATGGGGCTTTCTGTAGAACTGCAAAAAGAGGGTTATGCCCTGCTGTGCGTCAGCTATCCCCGTTCCAACATCGAGGTAGAGACGCAAGACGAAGACGAAGTGTACGAACTGCAATTCGGCCGCTACTTCGGCAAAGGTAAAGTTAGAGCCGGTTTACCATTAGATGAAGAATAAGGCAATTTGATAAATAATCAACTACCAATTATCCATGCTTTATCGGTTATTTGCGATCGCCCTTTGTCTGTTGCTAGCTAGCTGCCAAAAACCAGAAATTCCCCAAGGTACGATCGCCAAAGTAGAAAGGGCCATCAGCGGCCAAACAATCGAAGTTATCAGTACAGCCAACAAAATAGCCTTATTAGAACAAATCAGGCTGATTGGTATTGATGCGCCGGATTTAAAACAGCAGCCTTGGGGAGAAGCAGCCAAACAAAGACTAGAACAGCTAACTGGGGGAAAACAGGTATTGTTAGAATCAGACATCGAAGAGAAAGACCAGTTCGATCGCAAACTAGCCTATTTGTGGCAAGATAAAAATTTGCTCAACGAACTGCTCGTCAAAGAAGGTTATGCCCTGGCCTCGGTGCGATCGCCCAACACCAAATATCAGCAGCGACTCATCAACGCTCAAGAATGGGCGAGACTCATGGGTAAAGGTCTGTGGAATCCAGAACGAGCATTGCGCCAAACTCCCGCAGAATTTCGCCAGCAAAATCGGAAATAGTCAGTTGACAGTTGACAGTTGACAGTTGGCAGTTGACAGTTGTCATTGGAAGCAATTCCCAATTCCCAATTCCCACTTCCCACTTCCCACTTCCCAATTCCTAATGACTGACAATCAACTGCAAAACTTCTTAGAAATAGCCACCGAAGCAGCCCTAGCCGCCGGTTCCGTCCTGAAATCTTTCTGCGGAAAATTAGAAAAAATTCAAGAAAAAGGCCGATCGGGCGATTTAGTAACAGAAGCCGACAAAGCCTCAGAAGCCGTCATCTTAGAAATTCTGGGCCGCCACGTACCCGACCACGCCATTCTCGCCGAAGAATCCGGCAAATTAGGAGATGCCAGCAGCAAATACCTGTGGGCGATCGACCCTTTGGACGGCACAACCAATTATGCTCACCAATATCCTTTTTGGGCCGTGTCGATCGGACTTTTAATCGACGGAATACCACAAATTGGAGTAATTTACGACCCTTTTCATAATGAATTGTTTCGGGCAGGCAAAGGATTGGGAGCAACCTGCAACCGATCGCCGATCGCAGTTTCCCAAATCCCAGAATTGAGAACCAGCTTGCTAGTGACTGGCTTTGCATACGATCGGCGCGAAACAGCAGACAATAATTATGCCGAATTCTGTCACCTCACCCACCTCACCCAAGGCGTGCGGCGCAGCGGTTCCGCATCCCTAGACCTGGCACACCTCGCGATGGGGCGATCGGACGGATACTGGGAACGGGGACTCGCCCCTTGGGACGTAGCAGCCGGTGTAGTCATCGTCTCCGAAGCCGGAGGTCAAATTACAGCTTATGACGGCAGTGCCTTTGAGATGAACTCGGGTCGGATTTTGGCCACAAACGGCAAAATACACGCCGAACTCAGCAGCGCACTGCTAGCAGTTCCTCCCTTATCTTCTTGGAAGTAGCGCCCCCCAGCAATAGATCGGGGGTAGTACGGGGGTCAGAACCCCTTGACTCAAGCTACATTAAATAATAGTGAAAAGCCAGGAAAGGAAGAGTAAAAGTTATGTCTTTTGAAATGACAAAAGGGCTGTTCAAGTACGACTTTACAGATCAGCACGCAATTTTGGGAATTCCCTTAGACGCCGAGTTTAACGACATCCGCAAGCGCTACATGAAAATCGCCCGCCGGTTGCATTCGGATACTTGCTCTTTTGAAAGCCAAGCCGATAAAGATTGGGCTAACCAATTTTTGTCAAAAGTAGTCAATCCGGCTTACAACAAATTCTCTAAGGAAAGCGATCGCAAAGAATACAGCCTGCTATTAGCAGCCATCGCCAAGCGCGTCGTTAAAGAACAGGCGAAAATGCAAATTGAAAGCGAAGCAGCCAAACAGTTGGCTACCGCTCAAAATTGGGAAGAAGCTTACAAAACCGCAGTTAGCAAACTCGCTCTCAAGCAGTACGAATCAGTTAAGGAAACCGAAGATGCGATCGCTCAAATTAGCGAACTCAACATGGTTTACCTGCTGCGAAAAGAGCGCCTTGGCGGTGGTGCGGTTACACCTGCTTCACCCATAAAAGATGTAACCCCAATAAAAGATCCAACCCCAACCCCAACCCCAACCCCAATTCCAACCCCAACTCCACCTCCGCGCCCAGACTCGCAGACCGAAGCCTATTGCCGGCGAGCTCAAGGATTCATGGACAGCAAAAGTTACGCCAAAGCAATTTTAGAGTTGAAAGAAGCGGTGAAACGCGATCCGAAACACAGCAAGGCTCACGCTATGTTAGCAATGTGTTACCTTGAACAAAATCAAGCCACAATGGCTAAACTTGAGATGAACAAAGCTTTGGCATCAAATCCTGAAGAACCGACGGCTTTGGAGGTTAAGAAAAAGCTTGAACAAGCTTCTGCCAAAGCCAAAAAAGGTGACGAGAAACCAGGATTTTTTGCAAGTTTGTTTGGCGGTAAGAAGAAGTGAGAAGTGGTGATTTGTGAGTCTTGAATTTTGAGAAAATGGTGAAATGTACAGCAGTGGAGTGAGCTCGATCAAAACAATCAAGACTTGGTGAGATCAAAGCCGGTGACATCGGAATTATACCGTCAGTGCGATCGTCCCGCGAGATCGGATGCTCCAGAAAGAGCGGGACGCTTGCACTGACCGGGAAAATGATTATTCCCATGCAAACGAAAACGCTATCACGCCTTAATTGGTTAAAGTCGAATGTTAACCTTGCCTGCTTCGACTTTAACACCGTCCCTAAAGCTAAGCTTCTAAGCCCAATCTAAAATCTAAAATCTAAAATTGATATGACACCTTAATTTGTTAAAGTCGAATGTTAAGCTTGCCTGGTTAGACTTTAACACCGTCCATAAAGCTAAGCTTCTGGGCCCAATCTAAAATCTAAAGTCTAAAATCTAAAATTGATATGGTTCACCAACCCCCATCGGGTGCAAGAGATTTATTGCCCCTTGACGTTGCTCAAAAAATTTCGATCGAACGGCGCTTACAGCAGGTTTTTCACCGCTGGGGCTATCACCGGATTATTACTTCTACTCTAGAAAGGCTGGAGACTTTAATGGCTGGGGGCGCGATCGACCGATCGACTCTGATTCAATTGCAAGACGCCGAGGATGGAGAACTTGGTTTGCGGCCGGAATTGACAGCATCCATCGCCCGCGCGGCTGCAATGCGGATGGCCGGGACTCGCTGGCAGCCTCAGCGCCTCTACTACAACGCTAACGTGTTCCGCAAAGGCCCCGATACTGGCTCAGGCGGGCAACAGGAGTTCTATCAAGCTGGGGTAGAACTGCTGGGCGCGGGGGGGGCGGTTGCGGATGCGGAAGTGCTGCTGCTGCTGTCTGAGTGCTTGCAGAGCTTGGAAATTGATGAGTGGCATTTGGTTTTGGGAGAAGCGGGCTTGACTGCAACATTGCTGGAACCGTTTCCGCCAAACGTGCGCCAAAAAGTTCGGGGGGCGATCGCCAATCTCGATCGAATTGCCTTGGAAACTTTGCCGCTGTCAACCGAATTGCGAGAAAGAGCTCTGCTGTTATTTGACTTGCGCGGCCGCCCAGAAGATGTGTTGCCAATTGTTGCCAAACTCGATTTAGATTTGCCACAGCAATCGGCGTTAAATAATCTCAAATCGGCGATCGAATTGCTGCACCAATGCCAGTCAAAAATTCCCAATCTAAAATCCCACATTCACCTCGATTTGAGTTTAATTCAAACATTTGACTACTACACTGGAATTGTGTTTGAAGTTGTCAGCAGCAGCAAGACAGGACAGCGAGTTTTAGGACAAGGGGGACGCTACGACCAACTGTTGGGACTGTTCGACCCCCAAGGGCAAAATTCCCCCGGCATCGGGTTTTCTCTGAATATTGAGGATTTGCACCAAGTTTTGCTGACAGAGGGGCAATTGCCCAGCCAGACGCCAGCTAGCGACTGGTTGGTTGTGGCTCAAACTCCTGAAGCTACTGCCGCCGCGTTTGCTTACGCTCGCAAACTCCGAGACTCTACTCACCTAGTTCGGGTAGAAATAGATTTGGAGAGTCGGGAGACAGCAGAGTCGGCGCGGGAATACGCGCGCGATCGACGAATTGCTCAAATTGCTTGGGTAAATGCCGAAGGATTGCCAACAATTGAAACGGTAAATTAGCCTAATTGGTAATTGGTAATTGGTAGTTGGTAATTGGTTAAAAATCACCCGGTATGATATTATGTATCCTGCTGATTGAGAGAAGGTTTTGCCAATTGCTAATTGCTAATTCCCTATCTAACTAAAATCTTTTGAGAGAACACTATGGCCCACACTATTGTTACGAATATTTGCGAGGGAATTGCTGATTGCGTCGGCGCTTGTCCGGTTGCTTGCATTCACCCCGGCCCCGGCAAAAATGTCAAGGGTACTGATTGGTTTTGGATTGATTTTGATACCTGTATTGACTGCGGTATTTGTTTGCAGGTGTGTCCTGTCGAAGGTGCGATCGTTCCAGATGAACGCCCTGAGTTGCAGCAAACTCCCTCTTAATTGCAACTTGATTGCAATTGAGGGCTAGATAGGTACATAAACTAAGGGGTAAGGTGCGCGACCAGGCGCACCCTACAGTAACTTTTTTATGAACTGCAGAGGGCGCAGAGGACACAGAGAATAGAAGTGAGAAATAGTGGAAAAATCTCACGTTTAGATATCTAAGTGCAGGTAATTAATGAGGTTACTTTTGTGAGTTCTTTATCTTCCCTTCTCTTCCTTCGTGTCCTTCGCGTCTTCGCGGTTCGTTAAAGAAAAAGCCCGATCGCACTTTACAAAAAAAACTACAATAAAATCTACAATAAAATCCTATGCAGCATATCGCACTTTCCGACTCTCACATTTTATCCATGCGTACCCACGCCGAAAGCGCTTATCCTGAAGAATGCTGCGGTTTGTTGCTCGGTCGAGTTACTGGCGATGTTAAAACTTTGGTAGAAGTTTGGCCGACTGAAAATGCTTGGAGTGCGGAAGCTGAGGAGAATTGGCCGGAAGAAAAAGGATTGACAGAAAGACGCAGATATGCTATTAAGCCCGAAGATATGTTGCGGGCGATGAAACATGGACGCGATCGCACTCTGGATATTATCGGTATATATCATTCTCACACGGATTGTCCCGCAGTGCCCTCAGAGTGCGATCGGACGTTGGCCTGGGCCGAATACTCTTATATTATTGTGTCCGTCCGACAAGGCTGTTCAGAAGACCTCCGCAGTTGGAGTCTTGACGGAGAGGGGAACTTTCAAGCAGAGGAAATTCTCGCACAGGAACCGACTGAGATTAAGAAATAATTAGTAAAAATAACAAACACGTAAAAATGCGAAAGATTCAGATAGGATGTAATTCAAAATCTGCGCTACACACAATATCATGCTAAATCCTAATCTGGATGAGATCCAGCTCAACAAACAAGAATACGAACGCTACTCTCGCCACCTGATCCTGCCAGAAGTTGGATTGGATGGGCAAAAGCGTCTCAAAGCTGCCAGTGTGCTCTGCATCGGTACGGGAGGCCTCGGTTCGCCGCTGCTGCTGTATTTAGCAGCCGCCGGTGTTGGCCGCATTGGGATTGTAGACTTTGATGTTGTAGACCATTCCAATTTGCAGCGGCAAGTAATTCATGGCACTTCTTGGGTTGGGAAACCAAAGATTGAGTCGGGTAAAAATCGGATTTTAGAAATTAATCCTTTTTGCCAAGTTGATTTGTACGAGACTCGCGTTAGTTCGGAAAATGCGATCGACATTGCGACTCCTTACGATATCATCATCGACGGGACGGACAACTTCCCGACTCGCTATTTGATGAACGACGTTTCCGTGCTTCTAAACAAGCCGAATGTCTACGGTTCTATCTTCCGATTTGAAGGACAAGCAACAGTTTTCAATTACGAAGGCGGCCCGAATTATCGCGATTTATACCCAGAACCACCGCCTCCTGGGATGGTTCCTTCTTGTGCAGAAGGCGGCGTTTTAGGCGTATTGCCGGGAGTAATTGGCTGCATTCAAGCAACGGAAGCTATCAAGATTATCTTGGGCCAAGGCACTACTTTGAGCGGCAGGTTGTTGCTTTACAATGCCTTAGATATGACGTTCCGGCAATTGAAATTGCGCCCGAATCCAGTGCGCCCGGTAATTGAAAAGTTAATCGATTACGAAGAATTCTGCGGCTTTAGTAAAGTAGCAGCAGAGCAACCGCAAGTTCCTGAGATGACTGTCAAAGAACTTAAGGAGTTAATCGACAGCGGTGCGAAGGATTTTGTCTTGTTGGATGTTCGGAATCCCAATGAGTATCAAATTTGTCAAATTCCTGGGTCTGTTTTGGTTCCTTTGCCGGATATCGAACACGGCGCAGGTGTCGCTAAGGTCAAGGAATTGTTGAACGGCCACCGCTTGATTGCACACTGCAAAATGGGCGGACGTTCTGCGAAGGCTTTGGGGATTTTGAAGGAAGCTGGAATTGAGGGGATTAATGTTAAGGGCGGAATTACTGCTTGGAGTGAAGAAGTAGACCCGTCTGTACCTCAATATTAAGGCTAATCTTTTTCTGGGGCGGGTGATTGGCCCGCCCGGAACGGGGATTATGTCGGCGGCAACTGTTTATTTCTATTTAGTAGATTCTTGAACTTACCTAGTAGATTCTGGGAATTGGCACTCAACATAACCACACCCCAAACTACAACCCCCGCACCGATACTAATCAACAATACCAACGCAAAAGAATTAATTCCCACCTTCAGGAAAGGCAAAGGAACCATCTGGTTCGGCGGGTCTTGTTTAATTAAATAAGGAGAACTGCCAGCCACTACCCCGGCTACTCCCAAACCAAAGCCGACAGCTTGAATCGTTACCTCTAGTTTGGCATTCCGATAAGCTTCTTCGATCGCCACAATAGCTCTAATTGCCTCGGTTGCTTGGTCTAGCAAGCCGGAACCGTGTTTGAAATAGCCTAAATCTGCTTGAATCTGCCTTTGAAACTGCGGGCAAGTTTCTTTACTGAATGCTGCGAGGAAACTTAAATCGGCATCACTATCATTGTACTTTTTAGCTGCTTTGATGTCAAGACTTATTTGATTTAATTTATCCTGGTAATTTTGGGCGTTAATTGCGATCGTATTTTGGCGAAACTCCAAATCAATCAGCATTCGGGCATACTTCACAGCCCGAGGCGGCATCTCAATCATCTGAGTTTCCAGATATTTTAATTCTTCCTCGTTTAAACCCGCACCTTTCGATTGCCTCTGCTGATATTGATCTCGCTGCAAATACTTAAAAGTCTTGTCAATATCCAGTTCAATTTGCTTGTATTCCTCGCGAGTCACGGCGTAAAGCTTGCGGCTGTCGTGATAAGCGCGAAGAATCTTATTTCGGTACAGAAACAAATCCATAAAATCGCTGTACCGCGTCTCATCCCAGATTTCATCGGTTGCGGAACTGTTGAAAAACCAGATAATAACGTGACAATAACTATCGGGCTGACTCGGATTACCATACTCCAAAATCGGACTGCCGAACAACTCGCCTTGACGGTAAAAATCCGGCAGATTTTGACCAGAAATCAACTTTTCCAGACACTGTTTGCCTAAAGCTTGGAGAAACTGCGAATCTGCCCGCGCCGCGTGATTTTGTTCGACACTCAGCCAAGCTGTAAGCAGCAGAGTTTGCCCGAAATAACTCTGCACGAAATCCGGCAGCAAGCAGTTATCGGGATTAAATTCCTTGAAGATGCTAACATCGACAGCAGGTGTTTTAATGCCGTTAACTTTTTCGGGAACGCGAATTTGTAAACCCAAAGCGTAGCTGTCATCAATCCGCAGCGGTTGGGCAAAACCTTTGAGGCTAATTTGTTGGTTTTCGTGGGAAATATTCTTAGCAAAAGCCAGAGAATTTCGCTGGCCAACAACTTCTTTTTTAATCAGGTTGACTCGCCATCCGGCAGGTTCGTCTTTTTTGGACAAGTAGCTGCCGTTGAATGCCTTACCGACTGCTAATTTAGTTTGCAAAATCTCATCGCACTTCTGCCACAAACGGGCGAATTCCACAGGGGAACTCGACTCTGATTCTAGGGGTTGGCAGAGGTGATAGGCAAACAAATAGACGTTGGGGGCATAGATTTTACTGTTTTCAGTCATTGTCTGTATTTGATTGATTCTCTGCATCGAGTTCTTTTTGAATTTTTTTGTAGCTATCTTCAATGCTTTGACGCAGAGTTTGAGTGATGTTAGTTAGTGGGTGAGTGGTAGGTGGGGTGGGTTCGCCCGCATCGTCGATTTCTTTTTTGTTTTTGCCGGCCGCAATTTTTAAGTCTTCTCCCAATTGATGACGGGCGCACCACTTGCTGATAGCCATAGCAATAGGAAACAATTGATCGTCTGCGAATTCTCCCATTTCTGTTTTTAATTCGGGTAAATCTTGCCATGCTGTCGGCATGAAAATACTCGGATTTTCGTGCAGCCATTGGAGAAAAGCATTGATAATTTTGTCAGGTTCCATTGTAATTACTCCCGTGATTAAAAAATATAAATTTGTAGATACTGTCTTGAACTGTCAAGGGGTCGCGAGTAAATAATTTGGGTCGAAAGGCTTTTGGGATTTTAAAATCCCAAAAGCCAAATGCACCAGTTTCCTCATCAGCGCACC